>NZ_JAELXS010000010.1 GCF_016427505.1 Sphingomonas mollis
CAAGGTGATGTCGGGCGTCGCCTTGTAAGCCTCCAGGATCAATCCGGCATGCGCCTCGATCCTCATCGATCGTCGATTTCCGCCCTGCGGCAGCGGTGCTGGCGTCCCGTGCTGGCTCGCAAGCTGCTGCCACCGGACGGCGCTCGCGGCACTGACACCGAACTGTACCGCGGCCTGCCGACGTGACAGACCACCCGCGATCGCCGCCACAACCCTGTCCCGAAGATCTGCCGACAATGACCGCGCCATCCATGCCAGCTTCCTCCACCGGCATGAATCCTGAATCAGAAAATCGCGGCGACGGGAATCCCTTTATGATTCAGCCCGGTGAGAAACCGCTCTAGCCGGGATACATACCGGAGGCCGGCGCTGCGGTTAAATTGCCGGTTCCATGAACATTTCATTGCGTTGGATACTGGACAGTAACCACCCCCGTGGTTAGCCAACAGGCTGAAATCGGGGGGATACGGAATGCTGAAGGGGATGCTGCTGGCGCGGCCGGTTCGGGCGCGGGCGTTGCAGACGAGTGCGATCACGCTGGCGATCATGGCGGCCGGACCCGCCTTCGGCCAATGCTCCCCCGATCCGGCGCCGGTGAACGGCACCACCATCTGCAGCGGCACCGACAGCAACGGCCTGAACGTCACGACATCCGGCACGACGGTGAACGTGCTGGCCGGCGCCACGGTATCGGGCAGTGGCGCACCCGCGATCGCGGTGCAGATCGCGCCGACCGCCAATTTCTATTACGCCTATACGACGCTGTCGGTGGCGGGGCGGGTCGATGGCGGCGCCGGTGCCGGCGCACGATTGCTGTGGCAGCCCGCAGCAAGCGGGTTCGCTTCCTTCGAAAGCCGTCTCACGATGACCGTGACGGCGGGCGGGGTCGTCACCGGCAATAACGGCATCGTCGTGGGCCAGTCGGCGTCGGGCTTCGGCAACGCGTATGTCACGCTGGACAATGCCGGCACGATCACTGGTACGGGCGGTATCGCACTGTTGTCGACCACCCCAGCCTATGCCGGCTTTTCGTCGATCATCAACCGGGCGGGCGGCGTCATCGGCGCGATCAGCGCGCCGATCGGTACAGTCAACAACGCCGGCACGATCGATGGCGGCAGCCGCAGCGCGATCGACTGGGGAACGGTATCCGGCCCGGTCTATGGCGATGTCACCAACAGCGGTACGATCACGGCTGCGAGCAGCGCGGCGACGCTGGTCAACGTGCCGGGCGGCCGGACGATCACCAATAGCGGCAGCATCGCCAACACCGGCACCGGCGCGGCGATCACCGGTGACAACCTGACGCTGACGAATGCGGCGGGCGGCAGTGTCGCCAGCACGGGTACGACGGCGATCCGTGCCAATACATTCATCAACCTGACCAATCGCGGTACGATCGACGGCGATGTCGTTACCGCAGCCGCACCCACCTACACCACCGGCAGCCGGATCGATTCAAGCGCCGGCACGATCAACGGTGGCGTGCTGTTCGGGGCAGGCGACGATACGCTGGTCGCCGATTATGCCGATGGACAGATCGTCACCGGCATCACCGGGACGATCGATGGCGGCGCAGGCACCGACATGCTGCGCATCGGCCTTACCCGCAATGCGACGATCGCGGCCGCGATAGCGCTGCCGACGAATTTCGAACGGTTGACGCTGGCCCCGAACAGCGGCGTGACCGCGACGCTGGCGGACGGGTTCGGCGGACCGATCCGGATCGCGGGCAGCGGCACGATCACCAACCGTACGACGCTGTCGGACGCGACGCAGGTCGTGACCTCCGATTTCGGTTCGAACGGATCGCCGACCTTCATCAATGCCGGGACGTTGCGCACCATCACGGCGGGCATCGCCGGCACCTATGCGCTGAACCTGTCGTCGATCACCCGTTTCGAGAATAGCGGCTCCGTGGACGCGGCCGGCAACGGCGTATCGTTCGGTTCGCAAGGGGCATTCGTCAACAGCGGCACGATCACTGCGGCGGGCACGGCGGTTTCGGTCTTCAGTTCCAGTTTCGCCAATAGCGGGACGATCCTGTCGACCGGCGGGGTCGGGGCCACATTGTCCGGATCATATGGATCGAACTGGACCAACAGCGGCCGGATAGAGGGAGCCGTGGGCGGTGTCCGCCTGTCGAGCGACTTCGCCAACACCGGCACCATCACCTCGGCCGGCACCGGCGTGATCCTCGACGCCTATGGCATCATCAACAACCGCGCGGGCGGCACCATCAGCGGCGGGACGCGGGCGATCGGGCCGCAGTCGTCGAACAGCTATGTCTTCGGTGCCACCGTCGCCAATGCCGGGACGATCAGTGGCGACGTCGCCCTGACGGGGCAATCGTTCGGTTCCACATCCAGCTACAATCGCTATTTCGCGCTGCCGGGCGGGGTATTGAACGGCAACCTGACGCTCGCCAGTAGCGACATGCTGGTGACCGAACTGGTCAACACCGGCACCGGCGCCTTTGCGGGGATCACCGGCACGGTATCCGCGACGAACGCCGCGCTGCTGTACCGCGTCCGCAGCGATGCCAGCGCCACGAACGCCGTACCGGCCGGCTTCAGCAGCATCGGTTACGACCTGTTCGATAAGGCGACACTGACGCTGACCGGGCCGGCATCCACGCGCCCGTTGACCCTGGCCGGACAAGGCACCGTCGACCTGACCGCCGATATCGCCACGACGACCCAGCCGGCGATCGGCACCACCTCCACGCAGGTCGCACCGGGCGAAAGCTATCTGCAGAACGCCCTGACCATCACCAGCCGTGGCACATTGACGCTGACGCGGGCCGACAGGTCGTCCTATCCCTATGCAGTGGTGGCACTGGGCAGCGGCGACAGCTTCGTCAACGCCGGTACGATCGTCGCTCGCGATCAGGCTGCCACGACCTTCAGCCCAATCACCGCGATCGGTGGGGGCGGGGCCGTCACCAACAGCGGGACGATCACGCTGGACGGCACGATCGGCGTGCAGGGGGCGCAGAGCATCACCAATACCGGTACGATCACACAGGTGGTCGGCGGACGGGCGGCGACGGGTATTCGCGCCGGCTACGGCACGACCAGTTTGACCAACAGCGGCACGATCGACGTCGCGGGCAACGCTGTCTTCGGCGACTATTACGGGCTGACGATCACCAATTCGGGCCGTATCTCCAGTTCGACTACGACCGCGATCGCATTGGCCTCCTATGGATCGGGAACGATCAGCAATCTGACGGGCGGCACCATAACGGGCGGCGCCGGGCAAGCGATCCGGATGGCAGGCGGCACGGTGACGAACGCCGGTACGATCACCGGATCGGTGGATCTCGGCTATAGCGACTATGGTCGCTCCTATGCTCAAGCGGTCTATACCGCCAATGGCGGCACGATCGCGGGCGACCTGCGCTTCGGCGACGGCGACGACATCTTCGTCGCGATGGATGACATCGCCGGCGTCAGCGGCACGATCGACGGCGGTGCCGGCAACGACACCTATGTCCATGCCCGCTCCACCACCGGCACGGTCACGCTCGGCGCCCTGACCGCGACCGGGTTCGAACGCGAGGGCGTACGCGCCCTGGGATCGACCACCGTCGCCACGATCAACGCCGCGGCACCGGTCGCGGGCGATCTGTTCGTCTCGGGCGATGGCTCAATCGTCAATGGCGCGACGCTGAACGGCGCGGTGCGTACCGGCTCGGTCTATAACGATCCGACGGTCGGTACGGCGACGCTGGCCGCCTTCACCAACAATGCGACGATCGCGGGCGGCTTCTCCGGCACGGTCGGCAGCTTCACCAACAGCGGCACGATCGGGTCCGCGACGCTGACGGCACCGGCGGTAACACTCTACGACAGCGCATCGTTCACCAACAGCGGCACGATCACCACCACCACGCAGAACGACGCGCTGTACGTGTCGGGACAGCGATCGACCACGATCGCCAATAGCGGAACGATCAAGGGCGGCGGGGTGAGTGCTTTCCTATATGCCTATGCGCCGAACGACGGCGCGGCGCCCGATCCGCTCGTGCTCACGACGACGAACAGCGGTACGATCACGGGTAGCCGTCGGGGGATGTCGCTTCGCGCCAGCACCTTTACGGCCGGCGGGGCGGCAACGGTGACCGTCGCCAACACCGGCACGATCGAGGCGACCGGGCAGGACGGTGTCGGTATCAGCCTGTCGGCCAGCGGGATCGTCGGCAGCACCAGCGGCCAGACGGCGATCACGGTGAACAATGCGGGGACGATCCGCGCCAATGCGGGTGGTTCGCCGATCCCCGCCGATCCCTATGCCGGCGCGTCGGTCATCTTCGGCAGCACCCCGGCCATCGCCGTTTCCTATGGCGCGCGCGCGATCGACAATACGCAGATCGGCAACGCCAGCGGGGGCGTAATCGAGGCGAGCGGCACCCTGTCGGCAGCGATCATGGGTTATGGCGCGCTCGATCTCACCAACGCCGGCACGATCCGGGGCGGGGCCGGCACCACGCTTAGCCGTACCGACTCGCTGGCGACCTATATCGGCTCGACCTACCTTGCCGGCGCCGTCCAGACCATCGGCGCGGCCGACGATCGTATCGTCAACACCGGCACGATCACCGGATCGATCGCGCTGGGTGCGGGCAACGACCGCATCGAGAATTACGGGCGGATCGAGGGCGACGTGTTCCTGGGTCTGGGCGACGACACCTTCCTCCAGCGCGCGGGCGCGACGCTGGTCGGGACGGTCGATGGCGGCGCGGGCACCGATAGCCTCATCGTCGATGCGACGGGCGGCGGGACGGTGAACGGCAGCCAGTTCGTCAATTTCGAACGCTTCAGCCAGATCGGGCAGGGCGTCGTCACCTATGCCGGCAGCTTCGCCTTCGACACGATCGGGGTGAGCGGCGGGACGGTGACGGTCGCGGCGGGCCAGACGCTGGCCAGCACCGGCGAGACCACCGTCACCGGCAGCGATGCGGCCGAGACGCTGGTCAACAACGGTACGATCCTGGGCGCGGTGGCGCTGGGCGGGGGTGACGACAGCTTCGTCGAGGGCGCGGGCAGCCGCGTCGCGGGCGGCGTCGATGGCGGGGCAGGCAGCGACCTGTATACCGTGGCGCTCGTCGGCAACCGCAGCGGCATCGGCCAGCGCAGCGGATTCGAGCGGCTGGCGGTGACGGGTAGCGGCACGTTGTCGCTGACGCTCGACCAGCGGTTCGACACGGTATCGCTGACGAACACCGGCCTGAACCTGGCACTGGCCGGGCAGACGGTGGGGTCGGTGACGGGCTCCGACGGCAACGAGATGCTGGCGGTGGATGGCGACATCGCGGTCGTGTCGCTGGGCGCGGGCGACGACACGCTGGCGCTGGGGACGACACGCGCGACCGGCCGGTATCTGGGCGGCGCGGGCAACGACACGCTGCGCTTCACCGCGACCGGGCCGGTCGTGCTGGGCGGCAGCGCGACGGGGTTCGAGCAGGTCGCGCTGGCGGGCAATGTCCTTGCCGTGACCGGCACGTTGGGCAGCGCGGGGGCGGCCTTGTCGTTCGGCGCGGGCGACCAGCAGCTGACGGTCGCCGATGGCGGGACGCTGGCGGGGGCGATCGATCTGGGCGCGGGTAACGACAGCTTCCGCCTGACCGCGAACGCAACGCTGAACGGCACCGTATCGGGCGGAGCGGGCACTGATATCGCGACGGTCGAGCTGACGGGCAACCGCACGCTGGCCGCCACCACGTTGCGCGATTTCGAGACGCTGGCGACCGAGGGTAGCGGCACCCTGTCGCTCGCCGGCACGCAAAGCTATGGCCAGATCGTCGCCAGCGGCGATCTGGCAGTCGCGGCCGGCAACAGCCTGACGGCCACGCAGGTCCGGTTCGGGGCGGGCAACAACCGGTTCACGGTCGCCGGCCAGTTCGCGGGCGCGGTCGATGGCGGCGCGGGCAGCGACACGATCGCCGTATCGGGCGGCAGCGCAACGGCGCCGGTGGCGTTCTCCACCATCGCCAATGTCGAGGCGTTCGGCATGACCGGCGGGTATGCGACGATCGCCAACAGCGGCACGCTGGGCGCCATCGACCTGACGGGCGGGCGACTGGTCGGGCTGGCCGGATCGACCATCACCGCGCCGCGGATCGCGGTGGGGCAGCGGGCGACCTTCGGTTCGGCCGGCACCGTGATCGGCAACATCGCCGTCGCGGGAACGCTGAGCCCCGGTGCGTCGCCGGGTACGATGACGGTGACGGGCAATGTCGCGCTCGCCGGCACGTCGCTGTCGCTGTTCGAGCTGACCCCGACCGTGTCGGACAAGCTGGTCGTGGCCGGCACCCTGTCGATCGCCACGGGTGCGACGTTGCAGATCGTGTCGACCGGCACGCTGCGCCCCGGCACGTCGTACGACCTGATCACCGCCAGCGGCGGGATCAGCGGCAGCTTCACCACCGTCCAGAAGCCCGACAACGTGTTCGGTTTCATCGTCCAGCGCGCCGATCGCCTGCAACTGATCGGCCAGTTCCTGGGCGATGCGGGCTTCTCGCCACAGGTCGGCCGCAGCATCGCCTATGCCAATGCGACGCTGGCCGTGCAGCCGGCGACGAGCACGCTGTTTGCCGCCCTGCCGGCGCTGCTGACCAGTTCGGGCGCATCGAACGCACAGGCGTTCGCGCGGTTGACGCCCGAGGCCTATGCCTCCGCAAGCCAGCTCGGCATCGACAATGCGCTGACGCTGGCGCAGACCGCGCGCGGGCCGGCGATCGCCACGGATCGCGAGGATGTCGGCCTGTTCACCTTCGCGCAGACGCTGGGCCAATGGCATACGCTGGGCGGCGATCCGGCGACGGGCACCGCGACGGCGCGCAGCCAGGGGTACGGCATGCTCGGCGGGCTGGGCATCGGCGATCGTAGCTGGGCGGTCGGCGCGTTCGCCGGCTATCTCAACAGCCGCCAGCAGATCGCGGCGCTGGGCACGCGGACGCGGACGAACGGCTTCGTCGCCGGCGTGCATGGCCGCTATGCTGCGGACAACGGCTTCGGCTTCAGCGCGTCGATCCTGTACGATGGCGGCGATGCGCGGACCGAGCGGGCGCTACCCGGCACGGCCAGCGCGACCGGCGCGACCGGCCGGTACGACCTGCACAGCTGGGTCAGCGACGTGTCGGTCAGCTATGCGACGGACATGGCCGGCGACTGGACGCTGGAGCCGAAGCTGGGCGTCACCTATGTCCGCACCACCCGTGACGGGCTGGGCGAGGCGGGCGGCAGCCCCTTCGCACTGACGGTCGCGCGCGACCGGCATGCCGCGGGCTTTGCCGATGCGGGCGTGTCGCTGGGGCGCAGCGACGCCTTGGACGCGCCGTTCCGGCCGTTCGTGGCGCTGGGCGCGCGGTACCAGATCGAGGGACGCCGCACCGACGCGTCGGGCGGCTATGCCGGTGGTGGCCTCGGCCTGTCGGCACTGGGCGCCGGTCGCGCGGAACTGGTCGGCACCGCGGCGGGCGGTGTCGCCTATCGCTTCGCCAACGGGATCGACCTGTTCACCGCCGCCTCGGCCCAGACCGGGCGTGACGATCATCAGGAGACGATCACGACCGGCGTGCGGCTGCGGTTCTGATAAAGAAAGGTATAGGTGTAGACATGCCTACATCTTACCTTTTTATAACATCTGGCGTCCATAAAAATTAATTTATTGATGCACTGATATACTACAGTGACACACAAATATGGTTGAGATAGATGGTGATTGGCGGCGTCCGGGGCCTCTGGGCGTGCCGATCCTTTAATGGACTCCTTCGGTTGCGTCCGGCCAGCGCAACCGACTTTTTACTCGCAGTCAGCCATTACACTTTGTCTACGTTTCGCCGGAAGCGGTCCGGCACGCAGTGGAAACCAAGGATGACGGGCAATGATATATTACAGGCTGAATCCACGAGTCCGTCTCTTCATCGAACAGGTCGTCTGGGTTGGTGGTGCCTATCTCGCCGTCACCGGTCTGCTGGCGATCGTACAGGGGCGCGCAACCGGTCCGGATTGGTGGATCATCCCGATCTTTCTTGTCGCTGCGGCAGTCGGCGCCTGTATCCGCGAGATTCCCTACAATATCAGGGCAACGGACCTTTCCAGCGCGGACAAATAGCCGAACGCTGGTTTCAGAACGACCATCATGCGGGCACTCTTTTCTGACCATTGACAGTTGGCGGGAACCGCAAGATCTTCGGATATGATCGGTTTGACGCTCCTGCTGCTGGCCCAAGCCGCATCCACCCCCCCCCGGTTTCACGGGAAGAGATCATCGTTGTCGGTCGCCGTGCCGAACAGGCGTTGGCGGCGTGCCTCGCCCGTCATTGCCCGCCCGCCGAAGAAGTCGAGATGTCGCTTCAGGCTTCGGTCGAACAGTTCGCAGGTGGCCGTTACGTCGATGCGCGGCGCACCTTGCAGAATGCCATCGGGCGTAACCGCGATCATGCGGCCGATCTGCCTGGTCCGGTATCCAGCCTGTACGCCACGCTGGCGACGGTCGCCGAGCATATGGGCGACACCAACCTGTGGCGATGGTCGGCCCTGAACAACGTGCAGGTGTTGCGCCGTTATGCGGGCGAAAACAACATCGCGACGCTGGGACAGGAGCTTTCTCTCGGCGACAATATGGTCGTTTTGGGTGACACGAGCGTAGCGGACAAGACGTACCTCACCGTCCAGCGAAAAGCGGTGGAGGGCGGATTTTCCGAACTGGCGGCGGGCGCGGCATTCCGGCGTGCCTGGTTAGCGCTGTTTCTCGAGCATAATCGGGAAGCGGAGCAATTCGCCGACGAGGCCGTCACACTGGCCGGCGCGAATAATCGACAGATGGTGGAACTGCGTGACATCCTCCGCACGCGGATCGCGATCCGTCGTGGTGACGCCGGAGCGGTGGACACGCTGGCGACACGATTGCGTCAGTCCGCGACCGACGCGCCAACCCTGATATTCGCTCCGCCGGTCGAGGACATCAACCGGATCGATATCAACTTCGTGGCAGATGCTTGGCATGATTCCAAAATCAGGTACGCCGATGTCGGCTACTGGATCCGCCCGGACGGCCGAACGTCGGGTGCCGAGGTGCTGCGCACTTCCGGCCTCGGCCAGTGGGCACCCGGTATTCTTCGTCAGGTCACAGAACGGCGCTACGCTCCGTTCGATGGCGAACCGGGAAGTCCGGGTAACTACCGGATCGATCGGTTCACGGTCCGAAGCACTCTGGGTACGCCAACGGGCACCCGGATTGCCCAGCGGATGGGCAAGCTGACCGTCCATATCGTCGACCTGACAGAAACCGACGCTATGACCGCAGAGCATCGCCAGCAATCGTCGAAGGTACTGGCGAATCCGAACAGTTGAGGCCGCCTAGAAATCGAACGGCCAGTCACGATGGGACCGACCGACATATTTCGGCCGGCCCCACACCTCATATCACTGGCCGTTGACCAGTGCCGCCTTCTGCTCGTTCGACAGGGCGTGGGCGTTCACGTCGGCGTCGTCGATCGCTTCCTCGCGGGCGTCGCCGGCTGCGCGGGTCACGTCGGCGCGGGCCTTCATCGCGTCGCGGTCGGTGCCGGTCAGGTTGCCGGCTGCGGCGTCCATCGCGTCGGCGCGGTTGTCGGCGACCTGTTCGGCCTGATCGCCCAGCTTGTCGTCGCCCTTGCCACCGCAGGCGGTGAGCGAGAGGAGGGCGGCCGCGACCGCAGCGATCTTTGTCGAATGCTTCATGATAGTCCCTTGTATTGAAATCGGTCGTGACGAGACGATCGGGGCGGGCATATGGTTGCGCTGCCGAAACATCGCGGATGCGCGATTACTCGATACCCCGGGCGCGCGACCGGTCCCGGTCAGGTGCCGGCATGGCAATCCGACGATCACCATCCACCACGTCCGATGCCCGTCGATCAACGATCGTTGCTGAACGGCGGGTAACAAGCCCATTCAGCGTCGCAACATGACGGCCGTCTCATAACGTCTTCATGGCAGCGATGGTCTGCCGGGATGGAGATCGATCATGCGCAAGTTTGTTCTGGGTGCGGCGCTGCTGGCTTCTGCTGCTGCGGGCATGATGCCGTCGGTCGCCGGGGCGCAGCGGTATCAGGATCGCTACGAGCAGAGCTATCGGGATGATGACGGCCGCTATGATCGGGCGCCGCGCTACATCGCCCATCGGGGCGATCGGCGGTACGACGATCGCCGGGATTACGACGATCGCCGTCGTTATGACGACCGGCGCGGCTATGACGACCGGGATTACGACCGTCGTCCCCAGCGGTGCAGCAAGGGCACGACCGGGGCGCTGGTCGGCGCGATCGCCGGCGGTCTGCTCGGGCGGACGATCGACAGCCGGGGCGACCGGGCGCTCGGCACGATCCTGGGCGGGGGCGCCGGGGCGCTGGCGGGTCATGCGGTCGAGAAGTCCAACAATCCAGGTTATTGCCGCTAAGGGTTGTCGGGGCAGCGGGGAACGGATCGCCGTCGTCGATGCTTCTGGTGAAAGACATATCGCCGGGAGTTTCAACGACATGACCGATACCGATCGACGTACCTTCGTGACCGGCGCCGCCCTGGCGGCGGGGGCGGCCGTAACCTCCGGCGCGGCAGTGGCCGCGCAGGGTGGCGGGGGCGCGAAAGCGGCGACCACGCCGGCCGCGGCCGCCTATCCCAAGCCACCCTTCGCGGTGCAGCGCCAGCCCTGGCCGGGGCTGGCGTCGAAGATGACGCCGCGGCCGGATCATGGCGAAACCAGCTACAAGGGATCGGGCCGGCTCGCGGGCAAAAAGGCGCTCATCACGGGTGGCGACAGCGGCATCGGCCGGGCCGCGGCGATCGCCTATGCGCGCGAGGGCGCGGATGTCGCGATCAATTATCTGCCCGCCGAGGAGCCGGACGCGCGCGAGGTCGTGGCGCTGATCCGGGCGGAGGGTCGGCGTGCGGTCGCGATCCCCGGCGACCTGCGCGACGAGCGGTTCTGCCGGAAGCTGGTGCAGCAGGCGGCCGAGCAGCTCGGCGGGCTCGACATTCTGGTGAACAACGCGGCGCGGCAGCAGACGCGGCCGGGCATCGCCGATATCTCGTCGCAGGACTTCGACGATACGATGAAGACCAACGTCTATGCGCCGTTCTGGCTGACCAAGGCAGCGGTGGAGCGGATGGGGCCGGGGGCGGTGATCGTGAACACCTCGTCCGAACAGGCGGGCGATCCGTCACCCGACATCGTCGATTACGCGCTGACGCGGGCGGCGGTGCTGAACTTCACCAAGGGCATGGCCAAGCAGCTGGCACCGCGCGGCATCCGCGTGAACGCGGTGGCGCCGGGGCCGTTCTGGACGCCGTTGCAGGTCAGCGGCGGGGCGACACCGGACAAGCAGCGCAGCTTCGGCGAAAGCTCGCCGATGGGTCGCCCCGGCCAGCCGGCGGAGATCGCCGGGCTGTACGTGGCGGCAGCCGATCCGTCGCTCAGCTATTCGACCGGGCAGATCTTCGGGTCGACTGGCGGGAATGGCCAGCCGGCGTGAGGTGAGGGAAAGCCGCCAGCCGGTTGGCCGGCGGCTGTTCTTGTCACGTCAGGCGAAGGTGGCGCGTACCCCGCGACGGCGATAGCGCATCGCGGCGCCGGTCATGCCGAAGCCCACCAGCATCATCGCCCAGGTGGCGGGTTCCGGCACGGCCGCGGCCGCGACCTCGAAATTGAAGGTCGTGATGCCGCTGGTGGTGCGCAACGACACGTTGTCGGCGAAGGCATGATAGCCGGTCCCCGCGGTCGAACCGCTGCCGACGCTGATCGCCGACACGAAGGCGTTCGTACTGTAATTCTGTGCGATCCAGCTCGACAGGCTCTTGTTGACCTGACTGCCGTTCACGAGCGTGACGCCGGGGCCGGTGACAAACTGGTAGAAATTGTCGTCGAAGGTCGACGAGTACCAGGTGTCGCGGGCGGTGTTGCCATAGGTGCCGTTATAGACGCCCTCCCAGATCAGCTCGCTGCGCTGGGTGCCGTCCTGCACCAGCAGGCGAAGGGCGGGGGTGTAATCGGCGTTCCGGATGCTGACGCTGTCGGCCGCGATGCGCCAGTCGAAGGCGAGGCCGGATACGCTGGAAAGCGGCATCAGGTTCGTCGTGAACGGCGCATACTGGATGCCCTCCTGAAAGCGGGTGCGGTCGCCCTTCAGCTCGATCGATCCGTTGCCGGACCGCGGGGCGGTGGAGGTGATGACCGCCGAGGCGCCAGCGCTGTTTTCACTAGGGATCACACCCCAACTGGTGGCGCTCGGGACGCCGGTTCCTCCGGTGACGACGACGGTGGACATGGTAACCGACGCCTGTGCGGTGCCCGCGACGAGAAGCGCCGCGGCCGACACGGCTGCGCGCGATAGAATGTGCATGCTTCAGTATCCCCTCTTGTTTTCGCGTGAAGTCTGTCGCCCCGGAACGGGAAGGGCAAGGACAACATTAGTGTCTTTTTCGCCGATAACGCCCTGTTTAGGGACGGATTATTCGGAACGCTTCATCGATCCGCCCTGGCAAACGATTGTTATGCTCACGTGCATTTTCTGCTTTCGTTCCGGCGCCGAATGAATCAGAATCGTCGGTACGATGCCGATCCGCGCCGATCATCTCTGGCTGTACCCGATCGACTGGACACAGCTGTCGCGGGCGATCCGGTTCGACCGGGCCGGCGGGCGGTGCGAGCATTGCCGGCGACCGCATGGCGAACGCGTGTTCCATCTGGGCGACGGCGTGTGGTGGGACCGCCGCGACGTCCGCTGGCGCGATGGGCGCGGGCGGCGGGTACGGTTGCCGCGCCGCGATCTGCTTAACGACGGGCGCTGGACGCGGGTGGTGCTGGCATGCGCGCATCTGAACCATGATCCGACCGACAGCATGGGGCAGAATCTGGCGGCATTGTGCCAGCGCTGCCACATGCTGCACGACGGCCCCGAACACCGCCGTCGCCGCTGGCTGAACCGCCATTACGCGCGGGCGCTGGGCGACCTGTTCAACGGCCCGTATCCGAAGCTGGGGGCGGAATGGATCGTCCCGATCGGGGGGTTGTCGTTGCTGGCGGCTTGAGGGGGTTTCTGTTCGGCCGAGGGCCGTCATTATCCAGCAATGGAGATCATCAAATGGGTTGGCAGACAGCTGCCACATAGTAGCTTCGTAAGCCTTGCAAAACACCGCGCTCGCGCCGTTCATAGACCGTCGTCTTACCGCAACGGATCGAGAAATCGACATACCAGATCGACAGCGGAACGGTGATGCACGAGGCTATCACAAGGGAGCTGATCAGCCCTTTACGACCTTGCACCAGACGAGGATAATCTCGGGTACGTAGGGCACGTATTGATATAGGTATGGCGCACGCAGTTGTCAGGCAGGCGCAGGTTGTCGCGGTGTATGCGACCACGAAGACACCGAGCCACATGTAGACGGGCATCTTGATGCCCTGCAGCCACATGAGGACCTGGGTGTTGAGTAGCTGGCTGCCACGGGTGAAGTTGCCGAATTGCGAGGCGCATCACCCCGCGCGGAATGATGCTCCTGCGGGATCGGCCGCTTATCGTTGCGAATGTCCTTACGCGGCTTCTTGACCGGCATTTTGGGGTCATCACGCGCCATGATGGAGCTTCATGCGACGGTCGGTTTCGAGGACCAGCGTCTCGCGCATATCCGGGTAATCTTTCCGGATGATCGCGTCGAGCGCGACCTGCATATACTCGGTCACGCGCAGGTGCCGGCGCTTGCTGCCATGTAGCAGCTTCAGTCCATCGAGACGTTGTTCGATAGCTTGCCGAATGAGGTCCGACGGCGTTCAACCTAAAGAGGCCGCTTCAGCATCAAGACGATTACACAGGTCACGGGGTAACCGGACCGTACGGTGAAGAAAGGATTTCAACTTCCAGCTCCCTAGCAGGGGGGCTGGTAGAGGCTTCGGCGAGCCCCTTTGTATAACCTGGGGCTTGTGGCGGAGCAAGGTCCAGAATTGGGTATCCGGGAAAAACGTGCCACAGCGTGCCACACAGAAACGGCGGAAAACCGTGGTTCTGTCAGCGTGGCACAGCGTGCCACGTTTCGTGGCACGCTGTGCCACGCATCATAAATCCTCTAGGCCATTGTAAAATCATGGGAAAAAGCAAGCGCAGCTTGCAAGGGTGTGCTTCTTTGTTGTCCCGATTCCCATGTGTTGCTCTGATCCTTCTGGTTCTTCTGGTTGATGGGAAGGGCCTCCGGTTTTCCGTGGGGCAGGGGTCCGCCATCAGTGCGGAATGATGGATTGATCCTACGCTTCGCGCGGGTGTCTTGGTCCGGTTCGACGATGATCGTCATGGGGGTTTCCTTGGGTGAGTTCGGATCGATTGGCCGTGGTCTTTTCGACCGGTCGATCGCTGGCTATATTGGTCCCGTTCAGAGCCCGATCAGCCTGACCAAAAGGCAAGAACTATGGCGAAGTCACTGGACGCTGAAATGGCTGCGATCGAGGCCGAGGAACGCAAGCTGGCAGAGCATAGAAAGGCGCATCTGAAGACGCTGCGGGAGACGGCGATCGGAACGGTCAATGATCACCGAGACAGCTATATATTCTGACCGAAACGATGAGCTGCGACGTGCAGGATCATATCGATAACGGGAACTGAGCCAGAACCAGTAATAGTGGCTGCAACTTTATCCGACAGGACCAGAAAATGATCGAGGACGAGGAACGCCGTTGGCGGGAATTGGACGCCTCAATCGGCGAAACGCTGGTCGAGATGAACGCAGGCGGCGGGATAGATTTTGGTGAGGCGTACGAAGCGCTTTTGGCTGATCTCGCGACGGTAGATGACCATGCTCGACCCTATGTTCATCCATCGCATCATCGGCTCGTGTCGGGATCGTGACCGCGCCGGGATTGGGATGAACTTTATCCCGTCCCGACCCCCGCAAAGCGCAGGATGATCGTCGTCCCCACTTCCGCGTCGCCGAACGATACGGTGGCGTTCAGGCGGGTGGCGGCGGAGCGGACGATGGCGAGGCCGAGGCCGCTGCCCTCGGGTCCGCCTCCGACCCCCAGCCGCACGAAGCGGTCGAAGGCGGTGTCGCGGTGGGCGAGGGGGATGCCGGGGCCGTCGTCGGCGACGGCGACCGTGGTGGCCGCTGGCGTGGCCGCGATCGTGACCGATACGGTGCCGCCCGGCCGGTTATAGCGGATGCCGTTGTCGATCAGGTTGGACAGGATCTCGAAGATCAGGGTGCGGTGGCCGGGGACAATGGCGGCGACGGTTTCGTCGCCCTCCAGCACCAGATCGATGCCGGCGTCGATCGCCTGACCGAACTGGCGGGTGATGACCGCGGCCGCGACCTCGCGCAGGTCGACCGCCTCCAGCGGCGCGGAGACACCGGCTTCCTCGGCGCGGGCCAGCGCCAGCAACTGCGTCACCAGTCGTTCCAGGCGGGTGGCGGCGTCGGCGATCTCGTCCAGCGCCTCGGTACGCTCGGGGCCGGAGCCGCGCCGCGCCAGCGCGAGTTGCACCTTCAGCACCGACAGCGGCGTGCGCATCTGGTGCGAGGCATCGGCGGTGAAGCGGCGCACGCCGCTGGTCGCGGTGTCGAGCTGGGCCAGCAACCGGTCGAACGCGCGGGCGAGCGGGCGAAGCTCGCTGGGCAGGGGGCCGGCATCGAGCGGGGAGAAATCGGGGCGCGCCTGTTCGTCGCGCGCCTCCACCGCGCCGCGCAGCCGGGCAAGCGGGCGCAGACTCCAGCCGAGCGCGGGGCGGAGCAGCAGCGCCGCGGCGCCGACCAGCACGCATTCGCCAACCAGCAACGCCAGCATCAACCGCCGGTTGAGCGCGCCGCGATTGTCGAGCGTCTCGGCGATCTGGACGATCACAGGGCGGTCGATACGGGGGAGCGCCCGGCGGACCTCGGCGATGCGGACGTCCTGATCGCGGTAGCGGGCGAAGCGATATCGCGGCACGTCGATCGCCAGCGTCGCGGGGTCGGGCGCAGGCAGGTCGGCATAGCCGGTCAGCAGCTCTTCGCCGACCGCGATCCGGTAATAGACATTGTCGCGCTCGCCATTCTCCAGCATCCCGAACGCCGCGGCGGGCAGGTCGAGCGTCACCTCGCCGCGCTCCACCTGCACGGTCTCGGCGATCGCGCCCAGTGCGCCGCCCAGCACGCGGTCGCTCGTCCTGCGCACGACGTCGGCGATCAGCGTGGCGCCTAGCACGCCGATGACGACGGCCGCGAGCAGCAGCGGGCCGACCATCGCGACGAGCAAGCGGGTGCGGAGGGCGGGGGTTTTCGCTTCGGTCGTCAGCATGGTGGGGTGAAGGTTTGAAGAGGGTTCGCGCGGAGGCGCGGAGGCGCGGAGAAGAAGGGGTGACGGGGGTCGTCCGCGATGCGCCGGATCGCGGTTCGGCGATGGTCATGGTGATTGACAGGGCCTGTGGCCGGCACGGGCCGCGCGCAGCGCCTTGATCTCCCTTCTTCTCCGCGTCTCCGCGTCTCCGCGCGAACCCCCTGCTTCTTCGTTTCTCTTCGCCAAAGCAGCGCCTGCGAACTGATACCCTCCCCCTCCGTCATCCCGGCGTTCGCCGGGATGACGGAAGGGGGCGGGCGTTTTGTCTTTTCCCTCAGGAGCAGCTCACCCGCCATCGAGCATGTACCCCACGCCGCGCACGGTGCGGATTTCGGGGCCGTCGGGGGCCAGCTTGCCGCGCAGACGGGTGACGTAGACCTCGATCGCGTTGCTGCCGACCGGTTCGTCGAAGCCGAACACCTCGCCGATCAGCAGGTCGCGCGATACGACGCGGCCGGCGCGGGTGGCGAGCGCCTCCAGCACCGCGCGCTCGCGGCGACGCAGGTCGAGCGGACGGCCGGCGATGTCGGCCCCGCCGGTCGAGCGGTCGAGCGTCAGCGGCCCGACGCACAGCACCGGGTGCGGATCGCCGCCCCGCCGGCGACCCAGCGCCCGGACGCGCGCCTCCAGCTCCTCCGGCTCGAACGGTTTGCGCAGGTAATCGTCGGCACCGAGATCCAGCCCGCGCACCCGGTCGTCGAGGCCGTCGCGCGCGGTCAGCATCAGCACCGGCACCCGGTCACCGCGCGCGCGCAGGCGGGCCAGCACGGTGAAGCCGTCGATATCGGGCAGACCGACATCGAGGATGACCAGCGCATAGGGCTCGCCCGCCACCACCGCCAGCGCGTCCGCGCCGGTCGCGACATGATCGACCGCGTTGCCGCTGGCGCGCAGCAACGCGGCGATGCTGCGCGCCAGCGCCGCATCGTCCTCGATCATCAGGATGCGCATGCACGCGCCCTCACGGCGTGAAAGGCTGCTGACAGGTTGGCGTCGTACTCCACCCGTGCAGTCTATCCGAACAACGAGGCGGAAGGCGAGGAGAGGTGATGATGGCCCCGTTCGTTTCCAGATTGCTGCATCTGACCGCGATGGCGACAGTAACGGTCACGACACCGGCTCTGGCCCAACGCCCCGCCGGCTATCCGCGATCGTACGACCAGTTGATCGCCGATGCGCGCGCCGAGCGTCAGGTGCGCATCTATGCCAATGCCGACCGGGCCGAGATGCTGCCGGTCGTCGCCGCGTTCCGGCGCCGGTATCCGGGGATCACCGTCCTCTATGCCGATCTCGGCTCCACCGAACTCTATCGCCGCTTCGTCACCGAGACGCGCGCGCGCCGCCTGTCGGCCGACCTCATCTGGTCGTCGGCGATGGATCTGCAGGTCAAGCTCATCAACGACGGCTTTGCGCAAAGCTATGCCAGCCCGGAGAAACCCGCGCTGCCGGCGGTATCGGTGTGGAAGAACATGGGTTTCGGCGTGACGGCCGAGCCGATCGGCATCGTGTACAACAAGCGGCTGGTGCCGGCGCAGCGCGTGCCCCGCACCCATGCCGCGCTGGAGACGTTGTTGCGGGAACAGCGCGCCGCCTTTACCGGCCGGGTGACGACGTTCGATCCGGCGCGCTCCAATGTCGGGTATCTGTACCTGTCGGAGGATTTCGCGACGACGCGCGACACCCGCTCGCTGCTGGCGGCGATCGCGGCGACGCGGCCGGTGCTGTCGCTGACCACCGAACCGATGCTGCGTGCGGTGGCCGAGGGGCGGCAGGCGATCGCGTACAACGTCATCGGATCGTACGCGCTGGAACGCGCGCGGACCGATCCGCGCATCGGCGTGGCGTTCCTGCAGGATTACACCATCGTCACCTCGCGCATCGCCTTCGTCGCGCGCGACGCGGCGCATCCCGCCGCAGCCAAGCTGTTCCTCGATTTCCTGCTGTCGCGCGAAGGGCAGACGCTGCTCGCGCAACGCAGCCTGTGGCCGGTCCGCACCGATGTCCGCGCGCGCCGGCTGCCCGCCGGTCAGGCGCGGCCGATCCGCGTCGGCCCCCAGCTTCTCGTCAACCTAGATCGCGTCAAACGCCAGCGTTTCCTGCGCGAATGGAACGCGACCCTCGCCACCGGAGCCTCAATTCGATGACCTTTTTCCGTACCGGTTGCGCCGCGCTGGCGCTGATCGTCGCCACGCCGGCGCTGGCCCAAAGTCCGACTGATGCCGACCTCGCTACGCTGGTCCGCGCGCAGGCAGCGGAGATCGCCGCGCTGAAGGCGCGGCTCGACCGGCTGGAGGGCGCCGCGACGGTCGCGCGCACCGAACCCTATGCGCCGCAGATCGTGCCGCCCGGCCCGGCCGACCGCGACGTCGCGCGTGCCACGCCGACCACCCCCGCACCGCAGGTCGCGCAGAACGAGCCGCGCCGCACGATCCCGTTCGCGCCGCAGCTGGCACCCCCCGGTCCCGCCGATCGCGACGTGACGCAGGCGATCGCCGCGCGCGACAATCCGTCCGGGCTGACCACCGAATGGGGCGCCGGCCTGCCCGTGTTCCACTCGGCGGACGGCGTGTACACGTTCAAGCCGCGCGGCCGCATCCTGACCGATGTCAGCTCCAGCTTCGGGTCGAAGTACGACGGCCGCAACATCACCACGACGGGGATGCGCGCGCTGCGCCTGGGTCTGGAAGGCGGCGTCGGCACGCATTTCTTCTATCAGTTCGAAAGCGACTTTTCGGAGAACGAGGTCGATGTCGTCACCGCCTTTGTCGGCTGGCGCGACCGGATCAAACCCGGCCTCGACTGGGACGTGCGCGCCGGCCATCTGTTCAACGATCGCGGGTTCGAGGGATCGACGGGGTCGGACTCGACGCCGTTCCTCGAACGCACGACCGTCGCCACCGCGATCATCCCGCAGCGGGGTTTCTATGGCATCGGCGTGATGCCGCGCGTGTTCTGGAAGACGGGTCACGCCTCGATCACGCTGACCGGCGACCGGATCGACGGCACGCAGACGGTCGGCGACAGCCGCACATTGCTGGCGCGCGCGCACTGGAACCCGATCAAGACCGATACCGGCGTGCTGCATCTGGGCGCGTGGGGCTTCGATGAATCGCTGTCGTCGGTCGCGGGATCGCTGACCCGCAACACGGTGATCGGCGGGCGCTTCAACGGTGCGCTGCGGGTGTCGAGCGGTACGCTGACGGGCGGCACCGGCACCACCGGCTATGGGCTGGAGGCGGGCGGTTATCGCGGGCCGTTATGGGTGATGGGCGAGGCCGGGCGACGCAACGCGCGACTGGATGCCGGCCGCCCCGATTTCGTCAGCAAGGCGTGGAGCGTATCGGGCGGGCTGTTCCTGACCGGCGACCTGCCGCCCTATAACCCCCGCCTCGGCAGCTTCGGCCAGCCCAAGGTGCTGAAGCCCACCTTCGACGGCGGGATCGGCGCGATCGAGCTGACCGCGCGGTACGAAAGCCTCGATTACACCAGCCTGCTGACCGGGGGCGAGGGCTGGGCCGCGACGCTGGGCGTCAACTGGTATCTGAACAGCTTCACCCGGTTCCAGGTGAATGCGATCCAGTGGGACACCGACAACCGCGCCGGCGCCTTCACCGGTGGCGACAGCGGCCAGACGCTCAGCGCGCGCGTCGGCGTCACCTTCTGATGCGAACATACCCGTTCGCCCTGAGTACCGCTGAGCCCCGTCGAAGCGGCGTATCGAAGGGCCGGTCCGCTTGGGGCGATGTCCTTCGATACGGCGCTTCGACAAGCTCAGCCCCTACTCAGGACGAACGGAGATCGTTCGAACTGCACCCCCTTTCACGCCCTTAACCCAAGGACGATGCGATGAACCTTGCCCTGCTCGGCTTCCTGATGGTGGCCACGTTCATGACGCTCATCATGACGAAAAAGATGACGCCGCTGGTCGCGCTGATCGTCATCCCCTCGCTGTTCGGCGTGATCGCCGGGCAGAGCGCCGGCCTTGGCGATATGATGATCGACGGGATCAAGAACCTGGCGCCGACCGGCGTCATGCTGTTGTTCGCGATCCTGTTCTTTTCGACGATGACCGATACCGGCCTGTTCGATCCGCTGGTCACGCGGCTGATCCGGCTGGTCCATGGCGATCCGATGCGCATCCTGATCGGCACCGTGGCGTTGTGCGCGGTCGTCAGCCTCGATGGCGATGGCTCCACCACCTACATCATCACGATCGCCGCGCTGCTGCCGCTGTACAAGCGGTTCGACATGAACCGGCTGTACCTCGTCTGCCTGTTGATGACGACGAGCGGGATCATGAACCTGACGCCGTGGGGCGGGCCGACCGCGCGTGCGGCGAGCGCACTGAAGCTCGATCCGGCCACGCTGTTCCTGCCGCTGATCCCCGGCATGATCGCCGGCCTCGCCTTCCTGATCGGCCTCGCCATCTGGTTCGGGCGCAAGGAGCGTGCGCGGATGGGCGAGGCGGGCGTGACCGTGACCGACACGTTCGAGGGCATGGCCGTGTCGCAATATCCCGAGGCACGCCGCCCGCACCTGATCTGGTTCAACGCCGCTTTGGTCGTCACGCTGCTGACGCTACTGGTCTGGGGCATATTGCCGCTGTCGGTGCTGATGATGATCGCCTTCGCGATCGCGATGATCGTCAATTATCCGGGCGTCGCCGACCAGAAGGAGCGCATCTCCGCCCATGCCGGCAACGTGCTGGCGGTCGTCTCGCTGATCTTCGCGGCGGGCATCTTCACCGGCATTCTGGGCGGCACCGGCATGGTCGAGGCGATGAGCAAGGCGGTGGTCGGCGTGATCCCGCCGGCGATGGGGCCGTACATGGCGCCGATCACCGCGTTCCTCAGCCTGCCGTTCACCTTCTTCATCTCGAACGACGCGTTCTATTTCGGGATGCTGCCGATCCTGGCGGAGGCGGGCGCGCATTACGGCGTCGCGCCGGAGGCGATCGCGCGCGCGTCGCTGATGGGCCAGCCGGTGCATCTGCTCAGCCCGCTGGTGCCGTCGACCTATCTGCTCGTCAGCCTGGTCGGCATCGATCTGGCCGATCACCAACGCTTCACGCTCGTCCCCGCCATCGCGGTATGCGTGGTGATGACGCTGGTCGGCATGATCGCGCTGGCCTTCCCGTTCGTCGCCTGAAGCCAGATGACAGCAGGCAGATCCGATCCCGTCGTTGCGAGCGTTAGCGAAGCAATCCAGTTTCGCGCGCGGGACACTGGATTGCTTCGCTGCGCTCGCAACGACGGTTCTGCCTTATGCCGTGGCGTGCCGAGGTGATCCGCGCCGACGTCTTTCTCCGCTTCGTCGCGGCGCTCGCTGTCGGCGCGGGCGGCGGGGCGTTGTTCCGGGCGATCGGCGCGCCCCTGCCATGGGTACTGGGATCGATGGCGGCGTGCGCGGTCGCCAGCATCGCCGGCGCACCGGTCGCGGCATCGTCCGCCACGCGGCGACCGATGGCGGCGGTGATCGGCGTGGTGCTGGGCAGCAGTTTCCAGCCCGACCTGTTCGGTCAGGCGCGTGCGTGGATCGTGCCGCTGGCGCTCCTCCCGCTGTTCCTCGCCAGCGCGGCTTTGGTCTGCGTCACCTATTTCCGGCGGGTCGCGAAGTTCGATCCCGCAACCGCCTATTTCGCCGGGATGCCGGGCGGGATCGCCGAGATGGTGGTGATGGGGGCGGAACGCGGCGCCGACGAGCGCACCGTCGGCCTGATCCACGCCGCGCGCATCTTCCTCGTCGTGTTCACACTGCCGTTCCTGATCCGCCTCGTCGCCGCGCCGGTTGCGATACCGCCCGGTGCGCTCGCCGTGGTGAGCGGCGGGATGGCGAACTGGACGCTGGTCGGCTGGGCATCGGGGTGCGTCGTCGTCGGGCTGGTGCTGGGCCGCGCGCTGCGCCTGCCGGCATGGCATCTGGTCGGGCCGCTGGCCGTCTCGGCACTCGTCCATGCGACCGGCATCGCCGATTTCCGCATCCCCGGCTGGGCGCTGGCTGCGGCGCAGGTGGGGCTGGGCGCGACGCTCGGCTGTCGGTTCGGCGGGCTGACGATGCGCGCGCTGGTCCGCACCGTGTTGCTGGCGGCGGGATCGACGGTGATCCTGCTGACGCTCACCATTCTTTGGGCGGTCGGCATCGGCGCGGCGACGGGGATCGATCCGGTGCTGCTGGTGCTCGCCTATTCCCCCGGTGGCCTGGCCGAAATGAGCATGGTCGCGCTCAGCCTCGCGCTCGAACCCGCTTTCGTCATCGTCCACCATCTGACCCGCGTCGTGCTGGTGCTGATCGGGGCGCCGCTCGTCTTTCGTACCCCGAACCCTTCCTGATCGGAGATACTGCTCATGCGTACCCCGCCCCTGCCCATTCCTTTGGTCCTGCTGCCGGCCATGGGCTGCGACGGGCAGCTATGGGCGCGGCAGATCATGGATCTGGCCAAGCTCGCCCAGCCGGAATTCGGCGACCTGTCGCAGGACGACACGCTGTCGGGGATGGCGGCGCGCGTGCTGGCGGATGCGCCACCCCGCTTCGCGGTCGCCGGCGTCAGCCTCGGCGGCTATGTCGCGATGGAGATGGTTCGGCAGGCGCCCGACCGGATCACCCGCATCGCCCTGTTCGGCACGCGCGCCTCGATGGAGGTGCGGCCGCGCACCGTCGTCGGCCAGGGCCTGCTCGCCACCGCGCCACACGCCGACCCGCGCCTGACCGCGATCGTCGCCGGCCCGGCGCAGGCGATGGCCGAACGCGTGGGGCAGGTCGTATTCGAGCGTCAGCAACGCGCGCTGCTCGCCCGCCCCGACATCAACGAGGCGATCGCCGCGATCCACGTACCGACGCTGGTCGCGGTCGGCGACCGCGACCGCATCTGCACCCCCGACGACGCCCGCGCGCTTAGCGCCCGGATCGCCGGCGCCCGCTTCCACCTGCTGCGCTCGTGCGGGCACCTGTCGCCGATGGAGCGGCCGGGCGAGGTGACGACGCTGCTGCGCCAGTGGTTGCAGTGACGGCAAGATGCCGTCCTCGTCCAGCAACCATGCCTCCGCCTCGTCGGGGTTCACGAAATAGCCGGCTGCCCGGCCATCGGCGGCACGCTTGATCTGCATACGGGCCAATGATTGTGCCACGACGAACGCCAGACGTCTGGATGCCTTTTTCGGGTCGGCGAGAAGCCTTTGAAAATCGGCAACGCTTTCCTGGGCCTGGATCTTCATGCCGCGGATATCGACCAGGGTCAGATGCTCGTTCGGCGGACATCGCAACAGTTCGTGCGCGCGGTCGCGGGCGGCCACGAACCGGGCGATCTCGTCGGCGGTGAAAAAACCGGTCATCACGATCCGCACAAGATCGCGCGACACGTCGACGTCCATGGAGAAATCCGCTGTCATGTCGGCATTGCAGGTCCACCGCTTTTTTCGTCCCCTACATGACGGAAAAAACAGAAGCATTGTGGAATGTTAATTTTCGAGGTGGAGCGGGCATAAACCCGCCGCACTATACGGGTAATTCATGATCGAGGGTCATGACCACATGCGATCCGTCCCGCCTAATCGCATGAGTGCCGCACGCCTATCTGCGTGATGACAAGGCAGCGCGAAGGACACGACATGCAGCAGCGACAGCTGGGCCGGAATGGCCCGATGGTATCGGCGATCGGGTTCGGATGCATGGGCCTCAGCTTCGGCTATGGCCCCGCGACCGACCGGCAGGATGCCATCGCGCTGATCCGCGCGGCGCAGGAGCGCGGCGTGACCTTCTTCGACACCGCCGAGGCCTATGGCCCCGGCATCAACGAGGAGGTGGTCGGCGAGGCGCTGGCGCCGGTGCGCGACGAGGTGGTGATCGCCACCAAGTTCGGCTTCCGGAACGGCGTGCCGACCGATGGCCTCGACAGCCGGCCGGAGCGTATCCGGCAGGTCGCCGACGCGGCGCTGACCCGGTTGCGGACCGACCGTATCGACCTTTTCTACCAGCACCGCGTCGATCCGGACGTGCCGATCGAGGACGTCGCCGGCACGGTGAAGGAGCTGATCGCGGCGGGCAAGGTGAAGCATTTCGGCCTGTCGGAAGCCGGCGCCGCATCGATCCGCCGCGCCCATGCCGTGCAGCCCGTCGCCGCGCTGCAAAGCGAATATTCGATGTGGTGGCGCGAACCGGAGGCGGAAATCCTGCCGCTGCTGGACGAACTGGGCATCGGCTTCGTGCCGTTCAGCCCGCTCGGCAAGGGGTTCCTGACCGGCACGATGGATGCCGCGACGACCTTCGGCGATCAGGATTTCCGCCGCACCGTGCCCCGCTTCGCGCCGGCCGCGATGCAGGCGAACCAGGCGCTGGCCGACATCGTCCGCCAGGTCGCCGGCGACAGGGGCGTGACGCCCGCGCAGATCGCGCTCGCCTGGCTATTGGCGCAGCGGCCGTCGATCGTACCGATCCCCGGCACCACGAAGCTGCACCGGCTGGAGGAGAATCTGGGCGGCGCGGCGGTGGCGCTGTCGCCCGACGACCTTGCCCGCATCGACACGGTGCTGGCCACCGTCGCCGTGCAGGGCGACCGCTATGCCGCCACGCAACAGCGGTTCGTCAACCGATAGGGGAATGGCGCCTTGCCGGCCCGCCGCGACCCGTTAGACGGGGGCGATGGACCTGGACGATCAGATGCGCCGCTATTTCGGCACCGCCGATCTGGCGACCGTGCCGGCGACGGCGATGGCGGCGGGGATCGAGCATGCACGGGTCGATCTGGGGCTGGAGCGTGACCGGTCGCGGCGCTTCGCGCTGTGGACACTGCTGTTCATGCTAGATGCCGCGCCCGATCTGGACGTCGCGTTCAAGGACCCGGCCGATCGGGACGCGGCGCGCCAGTTGATGGAATTGTCGGAGCGCCTGACGCCTGACGAGGACTGAACCCCGCGCGCTTGCCAACCGGGGCGGTAGCGGCGAGAGGCGAGGGCGATGACCGCCAGCGAGCTACAGGATCTGATCGTCTCGACCTTGCTACGGGAGCATGGCGGCCTGCGCCGGCGCTGGCGGATCGTGGTCGGTCCGGTGCGCCTGCACGATCTGGCGACCCATGCCCATTGCAACTGGTCGCTGGCCCCGTCGGGCGATTACCGCGAGACCGACCGGGTCGAACGGTTACTCGACCGGATGCGGCTGGACCACCCGATCGTCACGTCCGGCTGACTGCCTGCTTCATTTGCTGCGCGGAAGGGGCAACCGGCTGGCCTTCGCCAGCGCCGCGAAATGCTCGGCCGCGCGCAGATGCATCGCCCGCACGTCCTCGATCGGCGAGGCCACCGCCAGCGCGATCTGTCGGGCGAACTGTTCGCCGGGGTCGTCCAGAAAGGGTGAGGCCGTCATCGTCGTCTTCCCGTCCATAGGCACGAATGCCTCAACGCGGGTGAGGGGGAAATAGAGCCGTGTGCGGTGGGGCGCCGTGCATTTTGCGTGCTGGATACGACAATGCCCGGATTTAGGCGAAATCGCCATCCCGCTTCGCAATTACCATACCCCCTAAATCCCCACCTCCCGCATCAGCGGCGCATGGCGGTCGACCAGTATCGCGCTCGCCTCGTTCAGGCCGACGACCTCGACCGTCATGGCGTGGCGGCGCATTTTGGACACCACGTCCTCCAGCGCGCCGACGGCGGTGATGTCCCACAGGTGCGCGTGGGTCAGGTCGATCCGCGCGCGGCGCGCGGTGTCGCGCAGGTCGAAACGGTCGGCGAAGATGTCGGCGCTGGCAAAGAATATCTGTCCCGACACATGGTACAGACGCGTGTCGGTGGCCGCGTCGTACTCGACCGCCACGTCCATCAGGCGCGTCACCTTGAACGCGAAGAACACGCCGCTCAGCAGCACGCCGACGATGACGCCGGCCGACAGGTCGTGCGTCGCGACCGTCACCGCGACGGTCGCCAGCATGACGATACCCGATACCTTGGGATGCCGGCCCAGATCGCGCAGCGAGCCCCAGGAGAAGGTGCTGATCGACACCATCACCATGATCGCCACCAGCGCCGCGACCGGTACCTGCGCGACCCATGGCCTGAGCGGCACCATCACCACCAGCAGGAACACGCCCGCGACCAATGTCGACAGCCGCCCGCGCCCGCCATAGCGGACGTTGCCGACGGTCTGGCCGATCATGCCGCACCCGGCGATCCCGCCGAACATCCCGGCTGCGATATTGGCGAGGCCCAGGCCGGTGCACTCGCGCGCCTTGGCACTGGTCGTCTCGGTCAGGTCGTCGACGACACTGGCGGTCATCATCGATTCCAGCAGGCCGACCGCCGCCATCGCCAGGGCATAGGGCGCGACGATCGCCAGTGTTTCCCATGCGATCGGCAGATGCGGCAGCGCCAGCGTGGGCAAGCCGTCCGGCAGGCGGCCAAGGTCCGCCACCACGCGCAGCGGCATCGGCACGAAGGCGGCGATCGCGGTCAGCACGACGATGCAAATCAGCGGCGACGGGATCGCCGTCGTGATACGCGGCAACAGATAGATGATGGCGAGGCCCAGCGCGATCATCGCATAGCTGTGCCATGTGACGCCGATCAGTTGCGGCAGTTGCGCCGAGAAGATCAGGATCGCCAGCGCGTTGACGAAACCGGTGCGCACCGACCGCGAGACGAAGCGCATCAGCACATCGAGCTTCAACAGCCCGAACACGATCTGGAACACGCCGGCCAGCACCGTCGCGGCGAGCAGATACGGCAGGCCATGCGCATGGACGAGCGCGGCCGCGACCAGCGCGACCGATCCCGCCGCGCCAGAGATCATCGCGGGACGGCCACCCGCAATGGCGATGACGATGCCGATCACGAACGAGGCGAACAGGCCGACCTCCGGATCGATGCCGGCGACGAAGGAGAAGGCGATGACCTCCGGGATCAGCGCGAAGGTGCCGACCATGCCGGCCAGCACGTCGCGCCGGGCTTGCCCGATGCCGCTGAACCATTCGGTCCGGTAGCGGGAGAGAGACAGGGTATTCATGGATAAACGGTCCGCATCGACCGCGCCGGACTGCACCGCGGCACGCGCGGTGGAAAATGTCGGCAGCGGATTAGAGCGTTGTCCGGCGGATCGGCGGCCGGAATAGCCACCCGGAATTGCACCGGGTCCAGGCGAATGCCGGCCAGCTAACCCGGATCGCGGCGGGGCGCAACCGGGGGAAGGCACGACAGCCACCCGCCATCCCCTTTCACCACCTGTTCCCCGGCGGAGGCCGGGGTCCTGTTGGGAAGGCCGTTATGGATCATCGCAGCCCTTCACCCAACTGGGCCCCGGCCTCCGCCGGGGAACAGAAATGAGTAACCTGCATCGCTGACACGGCAAATGCCGGCCGCGCGCCGGAACGCCGGACGCCGCGCACCGGTTGTCCTGTCAGCCCCGAGAGGCCGAGAGGAACCCGTCCCCATGTTGAAGCGCACCCCCGATACCGTGCTGGCCGGCGAAGCCGCGCCAACGGCCGACGCGATCGCGGCGGTCGCGGCGCGGGTGGCGTTGCGGGACGATCGACGGGTGATGCTGGTCGCGCAGGACGGCCAGCGGGGCGAGGCGATCGCGAAGGCCGTCGCGGCGTTCGCGCCCGATGCGGTGGTCGTCCACCTGATCTCCAGCGACGCGCTGCCGGGCGAGGCGGCACCGCCATCGGCAGGCAATGTCGGCCGGCGGGTAGCGGCGCTGCGCCGGTTGCGGCTGGCCGAGACGGAAGGCGCGGACACGCGGATCGTCGTCATCCTGTCGGCGGATGCCAGCGCGGTGCGCTATCCCGCTCCGGCCGCGTTCGACGAGCAACCGCCCGCCTTCGCGATCGGCGATGCGATCGACATCGACGGCTTTCCCGCCCTCGCGGAGTCGCTCGGCTATACCGGGGACGACCGCGTCGACGAGCCGGGCGAGATCGCCCTTCGCGGCACGGTGATCGACATCTTCCCCGCCGATCGCACGACGCCGGTACGCATCGAATTCGCTGATGGCGTCGTGACGGGCCTGCGCGCTTACGACCCCGTTACGCAGCTGGGGATCGAGGCGATCGACAGCGTCGTCATCGGCCGGGCGAGCGAGCCGGCGCTTGGTAAGGGCGTCGCGATCACCGACCATCTGCCGGATGCCGCGATCCTGATCGAACCCGCCGCGATCGACCGACGCGACCGCTTCCTGGCGCTGGCCGGCGATGGCGCGCCCCGGCGACGGATCGCGGCCGAACTGGTCGACGGCAAGGCATGGGGCAAGGCGGTCGCGGACCGTGTGGTGATACTGGACCGGGAAACGGACGCCGCGCCGCCCCGCTTCGTCGAACGGGCCGATCCGGTGCGTGCGTTCCGGCGCTTCGCGAAGGCGGCACTGGCGGAGGGGCGGCTGGTGCTGGCTGGCTCGCCGCGCGACCTGCGCTTCCTCGGCAGCCGCATCGGCACGCCCGCCACGCCCCCCGCCACGCCCGTCGCCTCGCTGGCGGAGGCGATGGCGGCACCGGTCGGTACGCTGTCCCTGCTCGCCGCGCCGGTCGAACGCGGTTTCGCGAACGATGACGGCGTGGTGGTCGCCGCGGCCGATCTGCTCGGCAGCCGCGCACAGGCAGACGACGCGCCGACCGCGATCGGCGCCGGCTTCGCGCAGGGGACCGAACTGCACATCGGCGATGTCGTGGTGCACGAGGATCACGGCATCGGCAGCGTCGTCGGGCTGGAGACGCAGGAAACCGGCGACCATATCGTGCTGGAATATGCCAAGGGCGCGCGCCGGCTGGTGCCGGTGGAGGAAGCGAACCGCATCTGGCGATACGGCGCCGATCGCGACGCGGTGACGCTCGACACGCTGGACGGCGCGAGCTGGACCAAGCGCCGCGCCACGATCGATGCCGCCATCGCCGACAGCGCCCGCACGCTGGCGTCGCTGGCGGCGGAGCGGGAGGCGCGGACGGTCGATCCGATCGTGCCCGACAATGCGGCCTATGAACGCTTCGCGGCGGGTTTCCCCTTCACCGAAACCGCCGATCAGGCGCGCGCCATCGCGGCGGTGCGCGGCGATCTGGCGAGCGGACGGGCGATGGACCGGCTGGTCGTCGGCGATGTCGGATATGGCAAGACCGAGGTGGCGTTGCGCGCGGCCGCGCTTGTTGCGCTGGCCGGCAGGCAGGTGGCGATCGTCGCGCCGACGACGGTGCTGGTGCGGCAGCATCTCGACACCATCCGCCGGCGCTTCGCCGGGATCGAGGTCGCCGCCCTGTCGCGCCTGTCGACCCCGGCCGAGCGCAAGCGGGTGTGTGCCGGACTGGCCGACGGCACGATCCACGTCGTGGTCGGCACCGCGGCGGTCGCGGCGAAATCGGTGCGCTATGCCGATCTGGCGCTGGTCGTGATCGACGAGGAACAGCGGTTCGGCGCGGCCGCCAAGGCGGCCTTGCGCGATCTGGGCGCGGGCCATGTCCTGACGCTCAGCGCCACGCCGATCCCGCGCACGCTGCAATCCGCGCTGGTGGGGTTGCAGGCGATCTCGGTCATCGCGACGCCGCCCGCGCGCCGCCAGCCGATCCGCACCACCGTCGCGCCCTTCACCGACGACGATGTCCGCAAGGCCCTGCTGCGCGAACGGGCGAGCGGCGGGCAGAGCTTCGTCGTGGTGCCGCGGATCGAGGATATCGAAGGGATGGCCGCGACGTTGCGCCGGCTGGTCCCCGCGCTCGGTCTGGTCGTCGCGCACGGCAGGATGGGCGCGGGCGAACTGGACGAGGCGATGGCGGGCTTCGCGGCCGGCGACGGCGACGTGCTGCTGGCGACCAACATCATCGAGGCGGGGCTGGACGTGCCGCGCGCCAACACGATGATCGTCCACCATGCCGACCGTTTCGGCCTGTCGCAGCTGCACCAGTTGCGCGGCCGGGTGGGGCGCGGCGGACGGCGCGGGCAGATCATGCTGACCACCGATGGCGACGCGACCATCGCGGAGGCAACGCTGAAGCGGCTGCGCACGTTGCAGGCGCTCGACCATCTCGGCGCCGGCTTCGCGATCAGCGCGCGCGATCTCGACATGCGCGGCGCCGGCGACCTGATCGGCGAGGAACAGGCCGGTCATATGAAGCTGATCGGCATCGACCTGTACCAGCATCTGCTCGGCCACGCGTTACAGGCGGCGCGCGGCGAGACGGCGGACCGTTGGCAACCGACGCTGTCGCTGGGCGCGACCGGCCACCTGCCCGACGACTGGATACCCGAAGCCGACCTGCGCCTGTCGCTGTATGGCGAACTGGCGCATCTGGACGGGGTCGGCGCGATCGACCGGTTCCAGGCGGAACTGGAGGACCGGTTCGGGCCGATGCCGGCCCCGGCCGTCCGCCTGCTCGACACCGCCCGCATCGCCGCGCTGGCCGCGTCGGCCGGCGTCCGCCAGATCGACGCCGGCCCCGCCGCCATCGCCCTGACGCTCGCCGATCCAAAGGCGACGCTGCCCGCCCCGTTCGAACAGGTGAAGAACCGCTGGCTGCTGCGCGAACGCATCGACGACCCCGCCGCACGGATCGAACGGCTGCGCGATGTGCTGGACGAGTTGCGGGGGGATTAGGTGTGACGGCTTTCGCTCAATTGCGGACATGCCGTTGGTGAGGCACGGTATGGTAATCCAGCGAACGGGGCCAACCAATGCGACTGCCGATCCGCAACTATCTCTCGACGCCGCTGACGATCTTTATTGAGCCGGTATGCGACTAATACGAGGTTCCAGCCGGAGGTGAAGCCGTTGTGATCCTTGAAGATGGACACCCGCATTCAATCGACATTCACCCTGAAAACTGGGTCTCGGTTTGGAATGAGGGACCGGAGTGGGCAACCGTCGAGATCTTCGACGAGCATCAATTCTCGAAGCCAACGCGGGAAGCGGATTAGCTGTAAGGAACATCCGTCTCTCACCAAGTCGCGCAGTTCGCGATCGGCGCAGTAGATCCCAGAAGCTGCCCGTCGGCACTCGCCCAGATTGCGACATTCGTGCTACTGATCGGCAGCGATCCAAAGGAACCAGTCGACAATCGTCCAAAATGCAGACGAACATAGACATGCTAGCCAGTCCGCTGCTTCATTAAAAGGACGTATCGATGAATAACTTAGCCTCAATCATTACCTTCATAGCATCGTCGATCACGACGGAGCCAGCCGATCTGCGGAGCTGTGCAAAGGCCGTTGGCGCGACAGCAACCGCTATGAATTTGGCCGAACTCCCTTCGACCATTCGAGAGGAACTCATCGGGCGAGTGCAATCATCCGGCGGTAAACTCGCTGACAGCAACGCTAAGCTCATAGAAACAGATGCACCGACTAAAGTAGATTTGCTGTACGCCAGAGAACGATTTGAAGGCGCTATGCTTGTTGGCGACCGATGGTACGCCCAAGTTAAGCAAGGACAGTTTTATGGAGTCCTTACGTACGCATTTTTCCTTGACAGCAGCGGCAGTTTTCATTTTCGACCCGATGCCAATTTCCGCGGACCGCCTTGTGCCTCAATTCAAGCAGCTCTTGCAGGTGTCACATCCGCGCAAGGGCTTTAATGCAACAACCCGCTTCCAGAATCTAAGTTCGAAAGCGGTCAGTCGCTTATCCACCAACATCCAACGTCGTCCCCATAACGCAGGCGATCGTCGCACCCCGTAACACCATCATCGAACGCCGGTAATTCGATCGACTGCGCCCGATCGAGCCACCCGCTCGTTCGGTATCCATGATTCCCGCCGCATGGCTGCCTGACCCTTACATACTGATGCTCACCGGTTTCGGCCTGCTCACCGCGCTGGTGGTGTGGTTGCCGCTGGTGCTGCGCAAGCTGCCGCTGTCGCTGCCGATCGTGTGCATGGCGCTGGGGGCGGCGTTGTTCTCGTTGCCGCAGGTGACGCTGAAGCCGCTGCCGTACCTCTATCCCGAGATCACCGAGCGGTTCGCGGAGTTCGTCGTCATCATCGCGCTGATGGGGGCGGGGTTGAAGATCGACCGGGTGTTCCGATGGCGCGACTGGGCGGTGACGTGGCGGTTGCTGGGCATCACCATGCCGCTGGGCATCGTCGCCATTACCGTCGTCACCGCGTTCGGCATGGGATTGCCGTGGGCGATCGCGCTGCTGCTCGCCGCCAGTCTGGCGCCGACCGATCCGGTGCTGGCCTCTGACATCCAGGTCGGCCCGCCGAAGACCGGCGACGAGGACGAGGTACGCTTCGGCCTGACGTCGGAGGCGGGGCTGAACGACGGGTTCGCCTTTCCCTTCGTCCACCTCGCCGTCGCGCTGGCAACCGTGGCGGGCACGCACCAGGGGTGGTTCGGCGAGTGGCTGACGTACCGCGTGCTTTGGGAAGTCTTCGCCGGCATCGGCGCGGGTTGGGCGATCGGGCGGTTGTTCGGCTGGCTGACGTTCCACGTCTCGGCCGAAAGCAAGCTGGCGCAGACCGGCGACGGCCTGATCGCGCTGGCCGCGACGTGCATCTCGTACGGCTTTACCGAGATCATCCATTGCTACGGCTTCCTCGCCGTGTTCGTCACCGCGCTGACGTTCCGCAACACGCATCGCCAGCATGATTTCCACCACGACATGCACGACGTGACGGAGCAGATCGAACGGCTGGCGATGATGGTCCTGCTGCTGCTGTTCGGCGGGGCGCTGGTCAGCGGGCTGTTCGCGTCGGTGTCGTGGATCGATGCGGGCGTCGCGCTCGTCATCCTGCTGGTCGTGCGGCCGGTGACGGGGCTGATCGGGCTGATCGGGCACCGTGCGGACCGGTCGGAGAAGCTGACGCTCGCGTTCTTCGGCATCCGCGGCGTCGGCACGATCTATTACCTCGCGTACGGCCTGAACCATATCGACGGGTTCGACGGCGAGCGGTTGTGGGGACTGGTCGGGCTGGTGGTGCTGTTCTCGATCGTGCTGCACGGTTTGACGGTGACGCCGATCATGCGCTCGCTCGACCGGCAACAGGGCCGCGACCCCGATCGCGACGATCCGATGATGAGGGCGGGCTAGTGATATATTGGATCGCGAGCAGCCCGACACCGTTACGCACTCCATCGCGCACATCCGTTCGCGACATCACCATCAGGGGCCGATGCCGATGAACGCTGCCGATGTCTTCACGACGCTCGATACCGAGTTGAAACCCGATCCCTCGCGCACCGTGATCCGGCCGTTCAGCTTCGGCTATCCGGCCGCCTTCGCCGGAGACAACCCGCCGCGGCCGGAGGTGGTGGTGGACCGGGTGCAGGCGCTGGACCCCGCGATGCGCGCCCGGATGCGCGAGCTGTTGATGGTGTCGATGGGCGAGCGGCATCACAATGTCGAACGGGTGCTGCGACGCCGGTTCGAGGAGGTGCGCGGTGACATCGGGGACGGCACGTTCGACGACGACGAGCAATTGCTGATCGGCGCCTATTTCAGCCAGGAATACGCCTTCGAATCCGCCGCGCTGTTCAACCCCAGCGTCGTCGCACTGACCGAAGAGGAACCGTCGCAGCCGGGGGCGGTCCGCTTCATCCTGTCGCTGCGCGGGATCGGCGAGGGGCATATCTCGTCGATCACCTTCCGCACCGGCGAATGGGTGCCGGCCAGGGACGGACAGGCCGACCGGCTGGTGATCGATCCGCCGAGCCAGGAGGCGGTGCCGCCCCGGATCGACCGGCAGGACGACGGCTGGGTACGGCTGGTGTGCGAGGACAGCGAGGATGTGTCGGAGACGATCATCTTCCCCATCCTGCCCAGCCAGCGTCAGGGGGTGGAGGATCTGCGCCTCGTCAACTTCACCGATCATGACGGCGTGCGCAGCATCATCGGCACCTACACCGCCTATGACGGCAAGGACGCACGGCAGGAGATGCTGCGCGGCGTCGACCTGCGCACGGTCGAGATGCGGCCGCTGACCGGTGCGATGACCGGGTACAAGGGGATGGCGCTGTTCCCCCGCCGGATCGACGGCCGGTTCGTGATGCTCGGGCGGCAGGACAACGAGAATATCTGGCTGCTGCGGTCCGACGATCTCTACACCTGGGAAACCGGCACGCCGATCATGGCGCCGAAATATTCGTGGGAGTTCGTGCAGCTGGGCAATTGCGGATCGCCGATCGAGATCGACGAGGGCTGGCTGGTCTTCACCCACGGCGTCGGCATGGTGCGCGGGTATTGCGTCGGTGCCTGCCTGCTCGACAGGGACGATCCTTCGAAGGTGCTGATGCGCACACCGTCGCCGCTGCTGTTCCCCAGCGCGGAGCAGCGCGGCGGGTATGTGCCCAACGTCACCTATAGCTGCGGCGGGATGCTGCACGGGCGGCGCATCCTGTTGCCCTATGCGATCGGCGACGAATATTCGGCGTTCGCGGTGGGGGAGGTGGACGACATCCTGTCGGTGATGGTGCCGGCGTGACCGATCCATCGACGTGGTCGGGGATATTCCGGCAGCGTCGATCGCTTTCTCCGCAGACCCGCTCAACAAGGAACACGCCCGATGACTGACGACACCGCCATTCACGCCCGACGCCGCGAAATCGCGGTCGAGCATGTGCTGTTCAAGCTGATCGAATATGTCGAGGGCAAGCATCCCGGCCTGCTCGATACGATCGAGGCCAGCCTCGACCATCTCGGCGACCCGGCACATGACGACAGCAAGGATGACGAGGCGGTGCGCGCCATCGCCCGCAAGATGATCGTCGGCGCGCGTGCCGAGAACGCCAGGAACCAGAACGCAAAAGCCGGTTGAAGACCGTCCGCTCGCGGACGGCCAAGAGGCAGGCTTAGATCGGTTCTGGCCTGACCTCAGCCTGACTTGCCTCGCCGCAGCCCCTCCTGCGCCGCGATCGCCGCGGCATAGGCGGGGTCGGCACGGCGGGTGCCGTCCGCCAGCGTGTGGAGCAGGCCGTTGGGGCAGGGGCGCTCGTCGTCCCAGCCGGGATGGTCGAGGATCGGGTACAGGCAGATGCCCTGCACCGGCACGCCCAACGCTTGCGCCAGCCGCACCTCGCCCGCGACATGCGCCAGCCAGACGGGGCGGGCGTCACCCTCTATCCCCGTTTCCGCCACGAAGATCGGGCGGCCGTAACGGGCATAGGTGTCGGCGAGGATGCGGTGGAACGGCTTCGACAGCGGGTGGTGGCGGTCGATCGGCGGGCCGCCATGAATCCACTGGTTGTTGTGGTAATAATTGACGCCGACGATATCGAGCAGGTCGGGTCGTCCGCCGATCTGCGGCCAGATACGGCCGGCGATCAGGTCCCATCCCTGAAACTGCGCCTGCCGGTGACCCTCGGCATGGGGTGCATCCGCTGGCCGGGCGGGATCGGTGATGACGTTGATGACCGGATCGACATGGACGAAGCGGGCAGCCGGGTCGACCGCGCGAATGGCGTCCATCGCGACGATCGCGGCGCGAGCGAGCTGGACCTTCAACTCATAGCCACGCCCGCGCGCAAAGGGGTTCAGATAGGCCGCATCGCCCCCGCCCCATGACAGGAACGAGATCTCGTTGACCGGGCAATAGAAGCGCGGGCCCGTCGTCCGCGCGGCGATGACGCGGGCGGCCGCGGTCGCGAAGGCGGCGAAGCGGGTGACGAACTCGGGGCTCCACACATCGATATCGTCGGGCCAGCCATAATGGAGCAGGTCCCAGATCACCTCCGTCCCGCTGGTGGTCGCGCCGGCAAGCTGGTGGCCGAGGCTGGACCAGTCGTACACGCCCGGTCGGGGTTCGATCAGATGCCAGCGCAGGCCGTCGCGGACGGTGCGGATGCCGTGCGGGTGGAGGGCGCGATAGTCGTGTTCAGCCGCCACATCATGGCGGGTGGCGGCGATCACGTCGACGCGTTTGTTGTCATGCGCACGGTGATGCGTCGAACACTCGAACCCGCCCTGCCAGAAACTGTGGAACAGCGGTTCGGGCGGGGTCGGGGGCGGGCGGCGAACGGCATCGAACAGGCGTTGCCATTGCGGCACGACCGCCTCGACCGCGTAATCGCGCTCCACTTTGGCATGGAGCGCCGCGCCCAGTCGCCGGCGCAAGGGCGCGTCGCCGATCAGGCGCAGCATCGCCGCAGCGACGGCCCGCGGGTCTTCATGCGGCACGAACAACCCGCTGACGCCGTCCTCGATCTGCTGGAGCGCGCCGTTGTCGGGGGTGGCGATCACCGGCAGCGACGCCGCGCCCGCCTCGGCGATGACGTGCGGCATCCCCTCGCCGCGCGAGAGCCAGACGAAGATGTCGAGCGCGGACAGCAGCGCGGGGATGTCGGCTCGGTCGCCAAGGAAACGGAGCGCCCCGTCCAGCCCCGCCGCATGCGCCTGTTCGCGCAGGCGGAGCGCATAGTCGGGCATGAACGCGTCCGGCCCGCCGATGACGAGGAAGCGCGCATCGGGGCGGACGGCATGGACGAGGGCCGCAGCGGCGATGAAATCCTCGACGCGCTTCTTGGCGTCGAGGCGGCCGACCCAGCCGATCAGCGGCGGATCCGCCGCGATGCCGAGCGACGCGCGCATCGTCGGGCCGTCTTCATGTCGATATGTCGACATATCGACCATCGACGGTATCTCGATCGCGTCCTGCTCCCGCCCCGGCATCCGCAACGCCGCGGCGTCGCGGATCGACGCGCAGACGCCGACATAGCGGGTGGTGAAATGCTTGGGGCCGGCCAGCGCCTCGGACACCAGCCCGCCATGTTCGATCAGCGGCGGGCGCAGGTGCAGACGTTCGAGCGCGGGATAGATGTCCGCCACGTTCTGGCACGACACGACCGCATCGTAGCCGGGCACGATGCTGGCGAGATAGGCGACCGTCGCGTCGAACGACAGGTGATACGGGGTGGTATCGACCTTCACCCCGATCGCGGTCAGTTGCGCTTGGGTCTGGTCGGGCATCCCCGGTTTGTGGAAGCAGGCGACGACGTCGATCATATGGCGCGCGGGGTCGAGTGCTTGCGCGAGGAGCCGCACCTCCGTCTCCTCGCCGCCCACGACCAGCCAGGCGAAGACGAACAGGATGCGCATGGGGGGGGCGGTATCAGGGATCAATCGACGTTTCCTGCCAGCCCGTCATGGCGATTTCGGCCATGAGCGGGGCCTTTGAAAGTTCTTATCGCCACATCACACCGCCTCCCCGGCGGAGGCCGGGGTCCAGTTGGGCGAACGGTTGCGATGACTCATTTCAGCTATCTCAACTGGGCCCCGGCCTCCGCCGGGGAAGCAGTTCTGGCTGGATGATACGTATTGTCGCACAGGTCCGCTCATGGCCGCGCTCGCAATGACGGTGACCGGTCAATCGACGCCCTTGAACACGATCTGGAGAAACTCCGGCCGATCCTTGACGAGGTGGCGGAGGAAGTCCGGCGCTTCCTCGATGGGCACGACATGGGTGATGAGCTGCGCGCGGATCGCGTCACCCCGTTCCGCGAGCAAGGCGACCGTCTCGTTCGCCAGCCGGCGCTTGTCCCACGCGGTCGCCATGCCGCGCGGCACGCGGTTGATCTGCGCGCAGCGGAGGTTGAGGCCGTTGTGGTGGAACTCCTCGCCCAGCCGCAGCCGATCGGCGCCGCCCTGATAGAAGGCGAGGTCGATCACCGTGCCCTGCGGCCGCAACGCCTGCATCGCGGCGTGGAGCGAGGCGGTGTCGGCGCGGGTCTGGAACACGAGGTCGGCACCGCGATCGTCGCCACCATGGTGCCATCGCGATTTGGCGTAGGCCCACGCATCCGCCTCGACCATCGGCACCAGCCCCAGGCACGCGGCGCGGGTGCGGCGGAAGTCGGAGGGGTCGGCGATCACCACCTCGCTAGCGCCCGCGCTTTGCGCGAACAGCGCCACGAACAGCCCGACGGTGCCGGCGCCGATCACCAGCACCGGCCGGTCCTTCACGCCCGCGCCGAAGAACGGCGCGGTCGGCCCCAGCATCTCTGCATCGGCATGGAGGATCCCGTTGGCCGCGATCGGCCCCATCTGACCGACATAGATGCCGAGGATCGGGTCGATGCCCGCCGGTAGCTTCGTCAGCACGTCGTGGAAGGGATCGGCGGTGTGGCCGGTCTTGTGCCCGAACACCGCGCCGATCGTGTCGCCGGGGGCATAGTCCCACGCCCTGGACTCCACGACGCGCGCGGACTCCATGTAACCGAGGAACGGCACCGGATAATGCTGTTGCGGCTCGCCGTGGACGAACACGCCGCGCCCGGCATCCCAGCGTGCGTGGAGATAGGGGTTGGTGTTCTTGACGAAGGTCAGCTCGGTGCCGGCGGAGAAGCCGGTGTAGAGCATGTCGAGCCGGACCTGCCCGTCGCCGGGCGGCCCCTCGTCATAGCCGTGCAGATACGCCTCGCCCGGCCGTTCGACGCCCAGCGAGCGGATGTGGCGCCACTCGCTCATGCGCCCGTTCCCAGTACGATCGCGGTGCCGGTGCGCGCGGATTCGCCGATGGCGAGCGCGACGCGGTGGGTTTCGACCGCGTCGGCATAGGGACAGCGGATGCGGTTCTCCTTGCCCTGCACCGCATCGATGAAGTCGCGATCCTCATGCCAGACGGGATCGCCCTGCGCGCCGCGCACCGGTCGGCCGCGACCGACATCGACCATCAGGTCGCGGTCGGTCAGTTCCACCGCCAGCCGGTCGCCGAACAGGTGCAGGCCGACGCGGTGGTTCCAGCCGAGCAGGCAGGTGGAGGCGAAATTGGCGATCGCGCCGCTGCCGAATTGCAGGCTGGCGGTGCTGACGGTCGGCACGTCGAGGCCGGGGAATTCGGCGCGATCGGTGTGGCCGGCGAGGCCGAACACGCGCGTCACGTCGCCCGCGAGATAGCGCGCCAGATCGATCAGGTGCGTGGTCTGTTCCACCATCTGCCCGCCCGATTGGTCCGCATGCCACCACCACTGCGGCGGGGGTGTGGAATCGAGCCAGTAACCCGACATAAGCCGCGCCGGATTATGCGCGAGCAGCCCGCGCACCTCGTCCACCGTATCGAGGTAACGCCAGTGATAACCGACCGCGGTGACGATGTTCGCCGCGGCGATCTCGGCCGCGATGGCGTCGGCGGTGGCGATGTCGAGCGCGACGGGCTTCTCGACGAAGAACGGCAGGCCGCGTGCGATGGCGGCACGTTCGGGCGCGCCGTGCGCGAAGGGCGGTACGCAGATGTACAGCGCGTCAACCGGCACCGCGTCCAGCATCGCATCGATATCGGTGAAGGCTTGTGCGCCGAACCGCGCGGCCGCCTCGTCGGCGCGGGACTGGTCGACATCGGCGATGGCGACGATCGCCACGTCATCGAACTGTTCGAGGACGCCGAAATGGCGGTGGGCGATGCCGCCCGCGCCGATAAAGCCTATTCTGGTCATGCGTTTCCCGTCAGGTCGCGGTGCGCCGCTGGTTTCTTCGGCATAGATCGCCGCGGTGTCGCGGATCATGCGGTCGGCGTCGTAATGGTCGCGCTGGTGGTCGCTCGCGGCGATGGCAACGGCGCGCAGCCGGTCGCGGTCGGCCAGCGCATCGATCACCGTCGCGGCGAAGGCATCGGCATCGCCGGCGGGAGTGAGCCAGCCGGAGCGGCCATGCTCCAGCATTTCAGCATTGCCCGGCGCGTCGCTGGCGACGATCGGCAGGCCCGCCGCCATCGCCTCCAGCGCGACAAGCGACAGCCCCTCGAACCGCGACGGCAGCACCAGCAGGTCGGCCGCGGCCATCAGATCGGGCATGTCATCGCGCTGGCCCAGCATCCGCACCGATCCGGCAAGGCCGCACCCGGCGATCTCGCGCGCGATCGTCCATTTCAGCGGGCCGTCGCCCGCCAGCAGCAGCGTGGCGTGCGGATGCACCGCGCGGATCGCGGGCATCGCATCGAGGATCAGGCGGTGGCCCTTCTGCTCGGCGAAGCGTGCCGCCATCAGCAGCACCGGGCCGTCGTCCAGCGCCCAGTATCGCCGCAGCGTCGCGCGTGGCCGCGTCGATGCGGGCGGCGGGACGACACCGTTGGGGATCGTCGTCAGCCGGTTGCCCAGTTCCGCCTGTCGGTGACTGTCGGCGACCGCATCGGACACCGCGATCAGGCGGTCGACATGGGTCAGGCCGGCGCGATGCGCGGCGCACTGGTCGGCATCGGTCAGCAGATAGGGCAGGTGCTCGGTGCGGATCACGCGCGCGCCGGCCGCATGGGCTGCCTGCGCGCTGGCATGCCCTTCCCAGCCGATGCCGGCATGGACATGGACGATGTCCGGCTGCGCGCGGGCGAACCAGCGCGACAGGTCGGGGACGTTGCCGGGATCGATCGCCTTCACCGTCAGGCCGCAGGCACGGGCGCGAGCCAGCAAACCGGACGCTGGGGTAGCGGCGACGACGATATCGTGATCGCCGCGCAACCCCTCGGCCAGCGTCAGCATATGTTCGCCCACGCCCGATGGCGCCGGGCTCTCGGTGACGAGGAACAGCCTTGGTCGATCGGTCATGCGGCGACCGTCACCCGGTTCAGCATGGGGACCAGATCAGGCGCGAGGCGGCGATACGTCGCCAGCGCCTGCCCGACCACCTGGTCCATGTTGTAATAGCGATACGTCGCCAGCCGGCCGACGAAACTGACATCCGGCAACGCATCGGCGAGCGCGGCGTACCGCCGGTACAGCGCCTGATTTTCCGCACGCGGGATCGGGTAATAGGGATCGCCCTCGGCCTGCGGAAATTCGTAACTGATGCTGGTGCGCGGCGCCGTCTGGCCGGTCAGGTGCTTGTATTCGGTGATGCGCGTGTACGGCACGTCGGGCGCGGGATAGTTGACGACCGCGACCGGCTGGAACTGCGCCACGTCATGCGTCTCGTGCCGGAATTCGAGACTGCGATAGGGCAACGGGCCGAAGCGATGGCCGAAATATTCGTCGACCGGCCCGGTATAGACCAGATGATCGGCGCGCACGTCGCAATCGGCGAAATCGACCCCGGTCTGGACGGTGATGTTCGGGTGATCGAGCATGTTCTCGAACATCGCGGTATAACCGTTCAGCGGCATCGCCTGATGCCGGTCGCCGAAATAGCGGTCGTCGGTGTTGGTGCGGGTCGGCACGCGCGCCGTCACCGCCTTGTCGAGTTCGGACGGGTCGAGGCCCCATTGCTTGCGCGTGTAGCCACGGAAGAACGTCTCGTAGAGTTCCTGCCCGACCGCCGCGACGACGACATCCTCCGACGTCACGATTTCGCGCGGTTCGGCGCGCGCCGACAGGAACGCAGCGGCTGCGGCATCGTCGTGCAGGTCGAGACCATAGAGCGTGTTGAGCGTGGTGCGGTTGATCGGGATCGGCACCAGCTTGCCGCGCACGCTCGCCAGCACGCGGTGTTCGTACTGGCGCCACTTGGTGAAGCGCGACAGATACGCGAACACGTCGTCGCTGTTGGTGTGGAATATGTGCGGGCCATAGCGGTGGACCATGATGCCCGCCGCATCATGATGGTCGAACGCGTTGCCGGCGATGTGCGGGCGCTTGTCGATCACCAGCACGCGCTTGCCCGATCCCGCCGCCAGCCGCTCGGCCAGCACCGATCCGGCGAAGCCCGCGCCGACCACCAGCGCGTCGTAATGCGCGCGGCGTCCGATGAGAGGGGCGGCGGGGTGGATGGCGGGGGCGACGGGGATCCGCTTCGGGACCATCTTCGCCTTCATGCTCGCGAAGGTCCGGTCCCATGAGGTAGCCGCCAGCAGCGCATCCGCCTCGTCCCGCCATGCGCCATCCGGCGCCAGCGTCAGCGCCGCCTCGCACGCCGCGACGAAGGCGGGGGCGTCCCCCGCGATGGCGACGCCGGACAGGTCGCCATAATGGCGGATCACATCGACGATCGGCGTGGACACCACCGGCTTGCCGGCCGCGAGATATTCGGGCGTCTTGGTCGGGCTGATGAAGCGCGTCGCGGCGTTGATCGCGAACGGCATCAGCGCGACCGACCAGCCGGTCAGGTACGCGGGCAGATCGTTATAATGACGATTGCCCAGCCAGTGGATGTTGGGCGCCTGCGGCAGCGCGGCGGGATCGATCTTCACCACCGGGCCGACCATCACGATTTGCCAGTCGGGGCGGCTCGCCGCGACCGCGTCGATCAGGGTCAGGTCGATGCGTTCGTCGATGACGCCGTAGAAGCCGAGCTTCGGGCCGGTGATGCCCCGCTGGTCCTCCGCTTCCGTAACGCCGGCACGCGCCGCGGCGAAATGCGCGACATCGACCGCGGAGGGGAAGGGCGTGATCGCGTCGTGGCGGTCGCGCTTCGCCTCGTACAGGCTGTACCCGCCGGTGAACATCACGTCGGCCCGCGCGATCAGCGCCGCCTCGCGATCGACCAGCAGCGGGTCGGCAAAGGCGAAGGCCGACAGTTCATCCATGCAATCATACACGGTCAGCGAGGCGCGCAGATGGTCCGCGAACCCCAGCATCATCGGCGTGTAGAACCACAGCACCGGATCGACCGGTACGGAGGTCGCGACCAGCATGTCGAGCAGGTCGCGCAGTCCTTCCTCTACCTGCTCGCGGTTCCACCAATGCGGCACGCGCGGGCGCAGCGCGATGACGTCATCGGCGGGAAACGGGTGATATTCGAGATAGGGGAGCGGATGATCGCAGGCGATCGGCTCTTCCCAAAAGAATACGCGACGCTCGGCCGCGAAACGCTTCATCAGATGTTGCGGCCGCTGCGTGACGAAATCCCAGCGAAGGTGGGAAAAGCAGATCAGCGGGACAGGGAGAGGTTCGGACACCGACATTTCGGAAGAAAAGGGAGCGGGTCCGTGCATCTTATTCTCCCCAGGGGAGAACCTGCTGTTCGACACCCATGGGAAGAAAGCAATTAACCGGCATCAATATTGCCATATTTATTTAACCATATTTTCTTCAGCAATGGTCGCAGCCGTTCGATCGTATGCGGCCATGTCCACCGCGCCAGCACGGTATCGCGCGGCGAGAACGCTACGGCATCCGCGCGCATCGCCATGATCCCGCCCGCCAGATCACCGGGCGCGACGCAGCGGCCGGTATCGGGCAGGATGAATTGCCGCCCGCAGACCAGATCGTCGGTGCACAGCACGGGCAGGCCGGCGAGCATATATTCCGTCAGGATCGCCGGTGCGCCATCGTCGCGCCCGCACACCATGCCGAACCGGGCGCGGTTCATCAGCCGGTTCACCTCGTCGATCGGCACGCCGGGCGGGCCGATGCAGTCGACCGACAGACCGGCATCGGCGATGCGCGCGCGCAACCGATCCGCTTCCTCGCCATAGCCGAACACGAACAGCGCCCGGACATCGCGGGGCAGCGTCTCCAGCGCGTCCAGCAACAGGTCGTGCCGCTTGTATCCTTGCGCGGCCGCGACGTAGATCAGGTCGTAATCCTTGGGGCCACCCAGCGGCCGGTGCTGGTCGACGCCCGCGAATTCGGGGCCGACGGGCATGATCGCGGTCGCCATGCCGGGATGCCGTGCCTCGACCTCGTCGGATTGCCACTCAGCCCCCGTCAGCACCAGATCGAACCGCGCACTGACCTCTGGCGGCACGCGCAGCGCGGGGGCGTCGATCGAATTGTAGATGATGATGCTATCGGCGCACGCCTCCAGCAGCGCCGGCGCGACACCCAGACCATAGACGACCAGGATATGCGGCGCGCCATGGTCGCGCACGAAAGCGAGCATCGCGTGGTTATCGAACGGCGGGGCGGGATCGTCGATCGGAAAGCCGCGATAGCCGAGCCGTGGTCCGGCCGATCGATATGACCCGGTGCCGCCCATCCGGTGGTGCCAGATCTCCGCCCGCGCGACGATGCCGGCCGCGATGCAGGCGAGCGGCAGCCGTTCGAGATAGCTGCCCGTCACCGCGGGCGGATCGCTGGCCGGATCGGCCCACGGGTCTTCATCCGGCCATAACGCGGCGTGGTCGGGATGCCAGTCGACCCGGTCGCTGATGACCACCAGCGACGGCACCCTCGTCAGCGGAACGGCCGTCATGCCGCATCCCGATCGAGCAGTTGCGCCAGCGTCACCGGCGCGAAGCCGCGCGGATCGACGCCGACATCGAACTGGCGCAGCATCGCCTTCAAACGGCCGTGGCTGTGCCCGTGGAGGTTGATCGCGCCGCGATGCTGGCCGTTCCACGAGCGGAAGGGATAATGGCACAGGACCAGCCGGGTGCCGTCCACCTCGATCTCCTGATAATCGCCGGTACTGGCCCAGCCGGGGGCGGCGAGCGTGGCGTCGGGATCGTTGTTACCGCGCAGCAGGTGCTTGCGACCGTTGAGGCGCGCGAGCAGATCACCCACGTCGGCGGGCCGGCGCGCGACGTCGCCCAGATGCCAGACCTCGTCCTCCGGATCGACCACCGCGTTCCAGCCGGCGACCAGCGCCGCGTCCATCACCCCGGTATCGGCGAACGGGCGGCGCTGGATGTTGATCGTGCGGTGATCGCCGAAATGCGTGTCGGCGGTGAAGAAGACCGTCATGTCCAGTACAGCACCCGCGCCGTCGGCAGGGCGCGCTCCAGCGACGCGAGGAAGAACCCGCGCAGCCGCGCCATGGTGTCGGCGTCGTACACCTGTTTCTCAGTGCCGAACTTGGTGCGCTTCGTCACCCGGTTCTGCGCCGTCATGTCGAGCGCGGAGCCGGGATACCAGCTGTCGAGCACCGCCTTCGATCCGGTGGTGAAGCGATGGGTGATGAGTTCGATCGTCAGGTCGAGATCATGCGCATCCGACAACGCGGTCGCGGCCATGTCGATCAGCTCGCCATACGCCTCTTCCCAACCGGGCGCGGCGATGATCGGCGCGATCGTCAGGCCGACGGGATAGCCGGCATCGGCCATCCGGCGCAGCGCGGCGAGGCGCTGCGCGACCGGCGCAGTCCCGCCCTCGAACCGGGCGAAGCGGGCGGGGTTGATCGACGCACGCATCCGGGTGCGGCCGTTATGTTCCAGCCCGAGCAGCGGCTCGACATCCGCGAATTTGGTGGTGAAGCGCAGTTGCGCATCCAGTCCCGCCCGCCCGAACCACGCGATCATCGCCGACAGCGATCCGGTGACGGGCTCGATACCCAGCGGATCGGTATAGCACGACGCCTCGAACGTGGTGCCCTCATGCGCGCGGGCGCGGCTGGACGAGGTGATCGTGCCGCGCCCGACATAGCCGGGCAGCGTGTCCAGTATCTGGTCGAGATTCGCATAGACGCGCGTGATCGGCGCACCCTTCAGCGATCCGGCGAGGTAGCAATAGCTGCAATGCGCCGGGCACCCCGCCGCCAGATCGACGCGCCAGTCGGCACTGGGCGCGATCGGCTCCAGCTTCAGTTTCGATGGCGGCGCGACGACCACCGCCAGCGTCGCCTTCGCCTCGGCATAGGCGCGGCGCGGATCGTCCGGCGTCGCCATGACGATGCGGTCGCCCGGCAGCTCGATCACCTCCGCCCCCATAGCGGCCGCCCGCTCGATGATAACCGCCGCATGCGGCCACGCCCGCGCGGCGCGGGTAACCAGCACGCGGCGCGGCACCCACAGGCGAGATCGCGCCAGAGTAGCGGAGGCCGGGGCGGCGGGGAAAGACGATGCCATACCCCCCGAACGCGCCGGGGGGATGCTCCGTTCAGATCATCGGTTCGGATCGGCGATGCGCGACATGGTGATCCGGTCCGGTTGTGCGAAAGGGCGATCGATGGTGATCGCACAAGGGGCATGACGGAACCGTAGCGTCCGTATCCCGTTGGGTGGCGTGGAAAGGTCCGCTGAAAACCGGCCCGGTGCCGTTTGCCCTCTCATTTCGGAAGGCCTCAGCTCACGGAACGTCGGCCGTGCCGACAAGCGTCCTTTCCCCTGCCATCAACCACGCGGGCCGATCCCCGGCTGCCCAATAAAGAGTACATGACATGAAGAAATTGATCGCCAGCGCCTCCATGCTCTCCCTGATCGCGATGCCGGTCGCGGCGAGCGCCGCCCCCGTCGCCACCAATTCCGCCCGTTCGCTGTCCGTCTCCCCGTCGGTCCGCGCCGGTACGTCGACCGCCAGGTCGAACAAGCTGGCTGGCGGTGGCGCGAGCATCATCCCGCTGTTGATCGGTGCCGGCATCATCGCGGGCGCGACCTATCTGATCATCGATCACGAAGACGATAAGTCGGACAGCAACTAAGCTGGAATGGGCCGGGTAACACCGGCCCATTTTCCTTTTACCGCCCGACCGGCCTGACCCCCGCGCGGGCAAGCTCGCGGCCCATACGGCCGCTCAGCCAGCAACCATACATGACGAAATCGGCCGCCAGACTCCACAAGGGATACTGGAACGTCGCCGGGCGATTCCGCTCGATCAGGAAATGCGCGATCCACGCGAACAGATAGCCGCTGATCGGCATCAGCAGAAACAGCTGCCACCGGCCGGTGACCACACCCGCCATCAGGCAAGCGATGACCAGCGTCGTCCCGGCATAATGCAGCGCACGGGTGGCCGGCCTGCTATGCTCGCGCAGGTAATGGAGCCAGAATTCGTCGAAGGTGGCGATGCGACTCATCCAGGGTCCGTTCGGCTTGGGCGTTCACCGGGGAGCGATCATGCGCTTCACGCCAAACGCCTGCAATCGAAAGAAACGGGTCGATCCCAAGCGGACGTTCCGCCTCCGCCCGAGGGAACTTCCACGGCCATGCCGCGCTCCATCACAGACGCCATACCCGCAAAGGATGCCCCCATGCCCACGACCCTGACCGCCAGCTTCGATACCCGCCGCGAGGCCGAGATGACGGTCGAGCGGCTGGTGCAGGAACAGGGCATCGACCGCGCCGCGATCGTCATCGCCACGGCGGGTGACGACAACAGTGCCGGCGAGGAAGTCGCCGGCGCCGACACCGGCGCCCCCGGCTCCGAAGAGAACCCCGCGCTGAACGGCCGCATCACCGTGACCGTCGATGTCGCCGACGACGCACAGGCCGGCGACATCAAGGCCGCCTTCGCCGAATTCAATGGCGAGAAGGTGTCGGCGGGGTGAGGCCACGGGGCGGCGTCAAGGCATGATCCCGCCACCACCCGCCGCTTCATCAACGCGGCCTTAACCATCTTGGCCCAAGCCCCGAACGGCTGTGCAAGCAGGTGGGGACCGGGTGATCGATCGAGCGATACCGAAGGACGGAGATTACTGGCGGCGGAGCGTCGTCGTTGCGGCGGTATTTCAGCTGGCGGTGACGCTGATGGTCGGCTGGCTGCTCGTCATGAACCGATCGAGCAGCTTGGCGGCCGGTTATTTCTTCGATCACGACGTCTATCTGCTGATCGCCGGTGGGGTGCTGCTGCTGTGTCTGGGCTGGTGGCCATTGCAGGGCGCGCCGGTAAAGGCGCTGACCCCCTATCGCCTGTTGCTTTGGGTGGGGGCGGGCGCCCTGATCGCCTATGCCGGGTGCTTCCTGGTCTTCCACCATTATCCGGTTTCGCGCGACGAGCAGTCGGCGACCTTCGCCGCTACCTATTTCGCGGCGGGCAAGATGGGATGGCCAATTCCCGCTCATCTGCACGATCTCGCCCAGGCGATGATGCCGATGCACACCACCCTGCGACCGGAGGCGTGGCTGTCCAATTATCTCCCGGTCAATGCGGCGATCCGGGCCGTGACGGCGCGACTGGGGGACCAGTGGCTCGCCGGCCCGCTGCTGATGCTGGCGGGCGTGCTGGCGCTTGCATCGGCCGCGCGGCGGATCTGGCCCGATCGTGCGCACGCAGCGACCGTTGCGGTCGTCATGGCGCTGACCTCGACGCAGGTCGTCGTGAACGCGGCGACGCCCTTCGCGACCACCGGGCAATTTGCCCTCAACGCATTGTGGCTGGCATGCTTCACGCGCGGCGACCGGCGCGGCCACGCAATGGCGATGACCGTCGGCCTCTTCGCCTCTGGCTTGCATCAGGTGCATTTCCATATCGGCTTCGTCCTCGCCTTCGTCGTCTGGCTGGCGACCGAGCGGCGGTTCCGGCTGGCGGGTGGCTATGCGCTGGCGTGCCTGTGCTACTGGCTCCTTTGGCGCCATGCCTGGCCGGGACTGCTGGACACGATGATGGGCATGCCACTCTTGGTAAGCGGCACGCCCCCACCGCCCGGTGCTAACGGCCTTCTGTGGCGGCTGAGCCAGTTGCAGATCGGCGAAAGCCTGACGCGATTCATCGCTTGGCAGAACGTTCTGCTATTGCCGCTAGTGCTCGCGGGGGCGGGGGCGGGGGCGGGGGCGCGCGCCACAGGACAGGCGCGAATCCTAACAAGCTGCGCCCTAGCCTGTGGATTAGGTCTGATGTTGCTGGTGCTACAGGATCATGGCTATGGCTATCGCTATCTCCACCAACTGATCCCGTGCTTCTGCCTGCTGGCAGCAGGTGGATGGCTGGCGATAGAGGAGCGACTGGGCCAGCGGCTGCCGGCCTCCATCCTCGTGGTCAGCGCCATGTTCGCCATGGGCTTCACATTGCCGGTCGCCACGTGGCGGATCATGGTCGCGAACGCCCCCTATGAGCGCGCGTACCGGGCGGCACGGTCGGCCGGGGCGGATTACGTGTTCGTCGACACGCGGGCGGGAGCCTACCTGCAGGATATCGTCCGGGTGGCGGGGGCAGGCCCGGTCCTGCTCGACCTGGGTTATGTTCCGGCTACCGCGGTGACGCGGCTCTGCGCCACGTCGCGGGTGATGGTGTTCGGCGAAGAGCAGGCGCGGCATTTCGGCATCCCGGTCGATCCTGACCGGGTTGCCAACGAGCAGCAGGCGACAGCCCGCACAGCGCAACTGAAGCGACTGGGTTGCGGGCAGCCCATGCCGGTGGGGTGAGATCGTCGCATGGGAAGCGTAGTTGGGCTGATGGCTGAAGGGGTTCGCGCGGAGACGCGGAGACGCGGAGAAGAAGGGGATTATAGCGCTGCGCGCGGTTGACCGAGGCGCGCAGCGCCTCCCGACGATACCACCCCACCGGATCGCGATGCCGTACAAGGCAGCCCGACCTCGCCACCCCTTCTTCTCCGCGTCTCCGCGTCTCCGCGCGAACCCTCTTCTCCCTCCTCGAACCGCGCCCTACCGAACCGTCACCATCGTCACCGACCGCGCCGGCACGGTCAGCGACAGCTGCCGGTCCGCCAGCCGCACGTCATCGAGCCGGACGGGCACGAACGGGTCCGCCTTGCCGAACTCGATCCGCGTGTCGATGCGGCCGGCGGTCAGGGTTTCGGCGGTGGCGGTGCGGCCCGTCGTGCCGGCCAGTATCGCGGTGACGGGCGCGGGCTGGTCGGGGTGCAGGTTCACGATCGACAGGTGCAGCACGCCGCCAGCATCCCGGCTGGCCGATACGCTGACCTGCGGCATCCGGCTGGCGCCCTCGACATAATCGGGGGTGCCGACATCGACGGGGATCTGCGTCGCGCCCTGATGCACCTTGTACAGGTCGAACACATGCCACGTCGGCGTCACCACCATCTCGGCCCCGCGCGTCAGGACCAGCGACTGGATGACGTTCACCATCTGCGCCAGATTGGCCATCCGCACCCGGTCGGCATGGCGGTTGAAGATATTGAGGCTGAGGCCGGCGATCACCGCGTCGCGCAATGTGCTTTCCAGATACAGCGCCGACGCGCCCTTCTCGCTGGCGAACCATGCGCCCCATTCATCGACCGCCAGCGCGACCTTCTTGTCCGGATCGTAGCGGTCCATGATCGCCGAGTGCCGCGCGATCAGCTCGTCGGTCAGCGTGGCGCGCCCCAGCGCCTTGGCCCAACCGGTGCGGTCGAAGCCGACATTGCGGCCCTTGTCGTGCCAGTCATTGCCCGCGAAGGTGTAGAAGTGGAGCGACAGGCCCCACATCAGCGGCGCGTCCGACACCAGCGCCAGCGGCGACGGATCGGGCCGCCACTTCATCGCCTTGGCCATCATCGTCTCGGTCCAGGCGTAGTCGTCGGTATCCGCGCCCACCGCGACCAGATTGGCACGCGGGCCGGAATAACTGCGCAGGAACGCGGCATAATGGCGGAACGACGCGGCATAGGTGTCGGCGGTCATGTTGCCGCCACAGCCCCATGTCTCGTTACCGACGCCGACGAAGGGCACCGCCCAGGGGGCGGCATGACCGTTGGCGGCGCGGGCGCGGCCGGGATCGCTGTCGGCGGGCGCGGTCATGTACCGCATCCAGTCGTCCGCCTCCTGCACGCTGCCCGACCCGACATTGACCGACACGAACGGCGAGGCGCCGATCTGGCCCAGGAAATCCATGAATTCGTGGGTGCCGAACGCGTTGGTATCGGGCTTGCCGCCCCATGACGCATTGATCTCCTGCGCGCGCTTGGCCGCAGGACCGATGCCGTTGCGCCAGTGATAGGAATCCGCGAAGCACCCGCCCGGCCAGCGGATGACCGGCACCTTCACCTGTTTCAGCGCCGCCACCACATCGCGGCGGATGCCGCGCGTGTTGGGGATGGCGGAATCCTCGCCCACCCAGATGCCCTCGTACACGCCGCGGCCGAGATGCTCGACGAACTGGCCGTATATCTCCGGCGCGATGCGCGGGCCGGGGCGGTCGGCATGGACCAGCAGCGTGGTCGGCGCCGGCTGGGTAGCAGCCTGGGTCGATGTCTGGGCGATGGCCGACGTGGCCATGGCGGCGACGCCCAGCGCGATCAGCGAGCGGAGACCCGCCCTCATCGCGCGAAATATCCGCGCAGGCGGTCGGCCTCGTCCGGGGTGATCGCCATCACCGCGCCGTGTTTGGGGCCGCTGAAGTTGGTCGCCTTCATCCGCGAACCGGCATCGTTGAAGCGGCCGATGTTGCGGAACGTCTGGAAATCGGTCGTCTCGGCAAAGCCCATATTGTTGGGCTTCGCGCCGAACACGTCGTACATCAGCACATATGTGTTCGTGCCGTGGCGGCGCCACAGCGTGGGCGCCTCGGCCGCGACATTCTCGGGATCGACCTTGCGCGGATCGTACACGTACCCGCCGTCGATCCGGCTCGACACCGCCTGACGGATGCTGCCGGGCTTTTCATGCGCGACGTAGAACATGTGGTATTTGTCGCCGACCTTTGTGATGTCGGCGTCGATCACGTTCACCTCGGGCCGGGGATATTCCAGAATCTTTTTCGGCTCGGTCATCAGCGTCGTGAAGGCGGGGTTCGCATAGGAATAGACCATGAAGTTCGGCCCGTTGCCGATCCGGGTCGTGAAATAGACCATCATGCGTTTCTTCGCCGGATCCCAGATCGTCTCCGGCGCCCAGGCATTGCCGGCCTTCGCATAGGCCGGGAACAGGCTGGCCATATCGACCTTCGCCAGCGTCCAGTGGAGCAGGTCGTGGCTCTTCATCAGCAACAGGTTGCGGTTGTTGCCCCAGCCGAACTCCTTTTCGGGCCGCTCCCACTGGGTGGTCCGCAATCCCTCCTGCTGCGCATAGATGTGCAGGTCGGTCATCGACAGATAGAACGCGCCGTCCGGCCCGCGCATGATGTGCGGATCGCGCAGGCCCTTCTGGTCGGCGACCGCACGCCCGGCCAGCACCGGCTCGCCGCCATTCACATCGGTGAAGCTGTAGCCGTCGGGCGAGGTCGCGAAATACAGCGAGTGGGTCTCGTCCTTGAAATAGGCGAGCAGATAGGCGGATCGCGCCTCCGCCTTCGTCGCCTTCGGGCGGGATGCGGCGATGGTGGGGACGATCGCGAGCTGCCGGGTGGCGTTCGCTTCTGCCTGCGGGGCCGGGCGGGCGGACAGGCCGACGGTACCGAAACCCAGCGTCATGGTCGCCAGTGCGAGGATCGCCTTCATGTCTTCTCCCAAAGCTCGTCCGCGTCGCGTTGGACCGGATGTTCGCTCCCCATCCTAATTACTCAGACAAATGATGCAATCCAGTTTAGCGCGGTCGCGCCGTTCGGCGTTCCGGTAAACATACCGCAACAAACCCGCGGTTTCCGGCCGGGCGTTTGCCGATCCGCGTCGTTGACCTGCGCCAGCGAGTGGCATGCGGAGAGACTGACGATGGCCGTGAAATTTGCAGGAACGATGAACGCGATCAATCGCGGGCTGGACGCGACGAAGCCGGCCAAGGGCGCCGACATCGTCGAGGATTGGGAAGCCGCGCTGGCCGACAGCGACGTATCGGGCGCCAAAGGCATCCTCCGCGACCTGGGATCGCTGCGCAAGCAACTGGAAAAGGACGAGCCGGACGCCGACCGCGTCCACGCGCTGCTCCACCGCCTCGGCACCGCCACGACGAAGATCGCCGACAAGGCGGACAAGTCGCAGGACAAGCTGAAGGCGCTGGGCGAGGCGCTGACCGAAGCCGGCGAGGATGCACCCGACGAAGAGGAAGACACCGAAGCCGCAGCCGCCCCCAAGCGCGCACGCAAGAAGAGCTGAGGAGGGGGAACGGGTCGGCCGTTGGGGCCGGCCCGCTTGCCAGTGACGATCCTCAATACGCTAATGCGCGAGCAGCGCTTCTTGCGTTGTCCGGCTTACGCCTTCGCCAGTGCATAGTCCTGAACCAGCACCTTTTCCGGCACATGCCATGCCCCGGCGATCTTGCGGATCATCGGGAGGGTAAGCGCGCGGCGACGATTCAATATCTCGGTCGCCCGTGATTGTCCGATCAACACGGCCAGTTCCGCACGGGTATAGCCGTTCATCTCCATGGCTGCTTCGATCGCGCGCACGGGGTCCAGCGGCTCGATCGGCCAGCGACGGCTTTCATACGTTTCGACCAGTGTCGTCAGCACATCGAGCCGATCGCCGGCATTGGTGCCTTCCTCCGCTCCCCATAGCGCCTCGATCTCCCGCAATGCGGTGTCATGGTCCTCGTCGGTCCGGATAGGACGAATATGCATCGCACCGTCTCCATTGGTCATCGTCAAAACAGGCTCACCGTCAGGGCATCGATCTTGTTATACTCGGCATGCGTGCCGATAAATTTGATGAAGGCGATCGACCGTTTCCAGTCGAACGCCACCACCATGCGATAATCGCCACCCGCTACCTCGAACCGTACGCGCTCACCATTGAGCGACTTTGCTTTCGAGAAGTCGGCAACGACATCCAGTGGACTCTGCCAGACAGCCGCTCCGGCAACCTCGTGCCAGTGCCGTAAGGACGCTTCCGTCTTCGGATGACTTTCCCAGAAAGCGATCAGCTTGTTCCGGGCGATTATCCTCATGCCTGACGATCTAACATTTCCCGCTATGGGAAACAAGATTGGGCCGTCTCAGCCCTCATGCCCATGCCGTTCGTCGGCGGGCGTATAGTAACGGGCCAGATCGTCCGGCGACAACTCGTGGCCGCTGGCCTGTTCGATCAGGGCGGCGATCTCGGCATCGGAGCGGCCGGTGTCGCGGAGTTGTTCGATCTCATCGGAGATCATGTTGACGAAGGCGGGGACGGGGAAGCGTTCCTCGCCCAACCCCAGGGTTTCGCGCAGATGCTGCTGGGCGCGCAACGCTTCCGGCAGGGTGAACGAAGGAACGTCGGCCATGTCGGTTTCCTGTCGGCAGAATATCGCCCCGGGGGAAGCCCCCCGGGGCACATGGTTCACGCGGTGACGGCGTCCGCCTTTGCGTTGATCTTCGACGTGGCCATCGCGGTCAGCTTGTCGTCGGTGGCATATTCCTCGTCGAGGGTTTCCTTCAGGATCGCGGCGATCTCGCTGCGGCCGAGCTGGGTCGCCCAGGCGATCAGCGTGCCGTAGCGCGTGATCTCGTAATGCTCGACGGCCTGGGCCGAGGCGATCAGCGCGGCGTCGAGTACCGCCTTGTCCTCGATCTCGCCGGCGACCTCGTTGGCTTCCTTGATGATGCCGTCGATCGCCGGGCAGGTGACGGCCTTGGCCTTTTCACCCAGCAGGTCGAAGATGCGCTCCAGCCGGGCGATCTGCCCTTCGGTCTCGCGCAGATGCGTCTCGAAACCCTGCTTCAGCGCCGGCGCGGTCGCCTTATCGACCATCTTGGGCAGCGCCTTGGTGATCTGGTTCTCGGCGTAATAGACGTCCTGCAACTGGTGCAGGAACAGGTCTTCGAACGTGACGATGTCCTTGGAAAACAGGCCCATGATCCGTGTCCTTTGATAGTGGAAAGCTGCCGCCTCAACGTCCCGGCAGCCGCGTAAGTTGCGCTTTTTCGCGGTACCGGCCCGCTCCCCCTCCCGGCCACCCATCAGGATACCGTGTGGGTGGCCGGGAGTGGGAGCGGGCGTAGCTTGGCGAGAGGCTACGGCAATGCGAAGCATTGATGGAGGCCAAGCGGAGGGCGGCACCGCCTGCGAAACTCGCTCTACCGCGAGTTTTCAAACGATCTTCAAACCGCGGTATCCAGCCGCTGCTCGGTCAGGATCTGCCAGCCGGTGATGAACAACGCCGCAACCAGCGGGCCGACGACGATACCGCTCAGGCCGACCAGCTCGATGCCGCCAAGCGTCGTCACCAGCACCAGCCAGTCGGGGATGCCGGTGTCGCGGCCGACTAGGATCGGGCGCAGGATGTTGTCGGCCAGACCGATCACGAACACGCCCGAGGCGATCACGACCGCCGCCTGCCAGATCGCGCCGATCGCCAGCAGATAGATCGCGACCGGCACCCAGATCAGCGCCGGGCCGACCGCCGGCAGCAACGCCGCGATCGCCATCAACAGGCCCCACAGCAATCCGGCGGGCAAACCGACTATCCAGAACGTGATGGCGCCCAGCGCACCCTGCACGAGCGCGACGACGCCCGACCCCTTGATCGTGGCACGCACGACCGCCACGAACTTGTCGGCGAGGCGATCGGCGACGCCGCGATCCAGCGGCAGCGCGCGGACGATCGCCGGCCCGATCCGCTCGCCGTCGCGCACCAGGAAGAACGTCACGTACAGCCCGACGCCGAACGCCAGCAGGAACGCGGCCGCGTTGCGCCCGATCGACAGCGCCTGGCTGGCGAGCACGCTGACGCTGCCCTCCAATGCGGCGGTGATGCGCGACTGTGCCGCCTCGAAACTGTCGAGGCCGGACCGGTCGAGCAATTGCTGCAACCGCATCGGCAGCGCGTCGTGGACCTGCTGGAAATAGGCGGCGAAGTTGATCTGGCCGCTGCGCATCTGGGTGTACACGCCCGCCGCCTGATCGACGACGAGGCTGGCGACGATCAGCGCCGGGATGACGACCGCGAAGGTGATAATAAGCATCGTGACCAGCGCGGCGGTGTTGCTGCGCCCCGGCCAGCGCCGCAGCAATCGCTGATAGAGCGGCTGGAACAGCAACGCGGCCAGCCCCGCCCACAGCAGCGCGCCCGCGAAACTGGACACGATTGACCCCAGCGCCACGGTGATGATGACGAGGAACAGGATCAGCCCCCCATTGTCCACGCGTTGATTGTCGACCGCCATTGAGGATGTGTGCCTTGCCAGAGAAAAGACGCGGCGAGAGCAATGCCGCATCGCGGGTGGTCCCGATGGGAAACCCGTTACGGGAGTGAAACACCGCAGAGGCGGCTTTGCTCCCGGTCCGGTCGTTTGCCGTGTGGGTGTCGGGGTGTCGATAATCATACAGGCCGATGGGAGGGTGTTCACGCGAAGGCGCGAAGCCGCAAAGAAGATGGTTCGCGCAGAGGCGCGGCGACGCGGAGAAGAAGAATAAGAAGGCGGCGCAGCCATCATCTTCATCGCAGCAACATTCATGATGACAGCCTGCGACCAGCCCGACGCGCGACACCTCCGCGTCTCCGCGCCTCCGCGCCTCCGAGCGAAACCACCTTCTTCTTTTTCGCTTCGTGGCTTTGCTCCCGCTCGGTCGCTTGCGATGCGGGTGTCGGATTGTCGACAATTATACAGGTCGATGAAAGGGATGTTCACGCGAAGCCGCGAAGCGGAAAGAAGATGGTTCGCGCAGAGGCGCAGAGACGCGGAGAAGAAGAAATCGCGTAGCCATCATCTTCATCGCAGCTTCATCGCAACGGCGCTCGTGATGACAGCCTGCGATCGGCCCGGCGCGCAACACCTCCGCGACCTCCGCGCCTCTGCGCGAAACCACCTTCCTTCTTTTTCGCTTCGCGTCTTCGCGGCTTCGCGTGAACCTATCGCCGCCTTCGGTCCCGCGGTGGCACCGTCAGGTTCAGCCACAGGAAGCTCACTGCCGCGCCGGCCATCACGAGTCCGGTCCACAGCACCGGCCCGAACACCCACCCCCGCGCCACGATCGCCGCAACGAAACCAGCCGCCAGCAGCGCCCAGCCGGCGAGGCGCCAGCGGCGGGCGTCCGGGGCGGGCAGGCGCCGGCCGAAACGGGGTTCGTGGTGACGGTCGCTGGCGAGGCCGAACGACAGGAACGCGGCCAGCGCCATCAGCGTGGCGAGGATAGTCATTCCGCCGCGACCGCTTCGGGCAGGCGCACCGTGTCGGCCGGCGTCCGGATCGCGCGCGGCTTGCGGACGCGGGGCCGGTGGCGGGCGACGCGGCGCGCGGTCCAGCCGAAACCGAGGCTGAGCACCAGCAGCACCGCATCGACCGTCGCCATCAACCAGTCCGATGCCGCGATCCACTGGACCAGCCCCGGTCGCAGGACCAGCAGGTCGCACGCGATCACGCCGATCAGCCCGATCGCGGTCGCCGCCAGCAGCATCGTCCAGCCCCGCACCGGCCGCAGGACCAGCGCCGCCAGCGCGGCGATGCCCCAGGTGACGAACAGAACCGTGATCTCCCGCTCCGCCCGGTCGGGGGTGGCGAGCGGCAACAGCCGGTTGGCGAGGAACAAGCCGGTGCAGCCGAGCGGAAAGCCGGCGATGACCGCGATGTTCAGCCGCTCGACGACGCGGAATCCGAACGGCGGGCGCAGCGGATCGGCCAGCTTCTCGCGCCGCTTCACTGTCCACAGGACGAGGCCACTGGCCACCATCACCGTGCCGCCCAGCCCGCACAGGAAATACAGCCAGCGCATCGTCAGGTCGCCGAAGCGGCCGGCGTGCAGGCCGATCATCGCGCCGTATGTGGTGATCGCGCCGTTCGGCGGAGGCGACCGCCACAACAGCCGCCCGGTGACGCCGTCATAGGTGACGCGCGCGCCATAGGTGGCCAGCGTCGCCTTGCTGGCCCGCGTCATCGTGACGCGCGCCGCGGCGTCGCCGGGTTCGGCCACCTCGATAAAGCCGACCGGGCCGCCCAGCTGGTGCTCGCCGTCGCGGACCAGCGCGGCCAGATCGACCAGCGGCGCGGGGCGGCCGGTCCGGGCGACCGCCTCCGACGCGGGGAACAGCGCGGTGAACAGCTTCGTACCGTCGGCATAATTGGCGACGGTCGCCCACGGCATCAGCATCGTCGCCAGCGTGACGAGGCCGGTATAGGTAATCATCAGATGGAACGGCAGGCCCAGCACCGCGGTGGCGTTATGCCCGTCGAGCCACGACCGCTGGCCCTTTTCCCGGCGCAGCGTGAAGAAGTCTCTGAAGATCTTCTTGTGCGTCACGATCCCGGTCAGGATCGCGACCAGCATCATCATCGCTGCCACCCCGACCAGCCAGCGCGCCCAGATCACCGGCATGTAATGAAGGTCGAAATGGAAGCGGTAGAAGAAGTCGCCGCCCCGCGTCTCGCGCGCGACGGGCGCACCGTCCGCGCCGATCAGCGCGAAGGTGTCGCGCCGGCGTCGCCGCTCGCCCTTGGCGGCCGGATCGGGCTGCGGCACCCAGAAGACATAGGTGCCGGGGCCGTCGGTGCCGGCGATCGTGACGAACCACGTCTTCGCATCCGGCACCTTCCGCTCCAGGAAACGCTGCGCACCGGCGAGCGCCGCCAGCGGCCGTTCGACACGCGGGGTTTCCGGTCGCATCCAGCGGTTGAGCGGCTCGCGCCAATAGGCGGCGGTGCCGGCGACGAAGATGATGAACAGCACCCAGCCGAGCAACAGCCCCGACCAGGTGTGGAGCGTCGATTGCGACTGGCGGAAGCCCCGGTTCATGCCCAGATGCTCATACCCGGCCCCCCATCGCGACCGACAGCCATGCGATGGCCCCGGCGACCGCGCCAGCGACCAGCAATGTCCACAGCGCCCGCCAGCCGCTGCGCGCGGCATAGGCCCACATCGCGGCCCCGGCGCAGAGGGCAAAGGCGACCATGGTGGCGGTGACGGTCGCGCCCGCCGGCGTCATCGGCAGCAGCCGGGCCAGCGCCATCGCCCACAGGCTGGCGACCGCATAGCCGACCGGCATGGCGGCGAGGATGCGAAGGCTCGCATCGCCGCGCCGTCGCCATGACATTCCTCTGCGCCGCGCCATGTCCGGTCCCGCCCTGTCCGCTCCCATTGCCCGGCTCGCCTTCTAGAAGGCCACGCGGATGTTGCCCATCACCCGCCGCGGTTCGCCATAGAAGCCGCCCGGCCCGCCAAAGGCGAAGCGGACGTTGCGGTAATAGCCCTTGTCCAGCAGGTTGGTGGCGTTGACGCTCAGCGTCACGCGTTCGGTGATCTTGTACCGGCCGAGCAGGTCGACGGTGGCATAGGCGCCCTGTTCGACCGTGCCGGGGATCAGCACCGGCGTGCCGTTGGCGTTGAAACGACCCGACGGCACGTTGCCCCGGTCGAAGATGCGCGACTGCGCGGTGACGCCCCCGCCGATCGTCAACCGGTCACCCGGTAAACGATACGTCGTGTAGACGCGCCCGACATGCAGCGGGAACCACGGCACGGCGCGGACGCCCAGCCGATCCTCGGTCCGGGCATAGGTATAGCTGCCGTTGATCGTCCAGCCGGGCAGCGGATCGCCCGACACTTCCGCCTCGCCGCCCCAGGTCTTGATGCCCGACACCGAGATCGACGGCGTCAAATTGCCCGGCAGCGAGTTGGGAATGCCGTTGGGGTCGGTAAGCGTCAGATTGTCCTGCTTGATGTGGAAACCCGCGACCGACAGGGTGAAGCCTTCGCCGAACGGCGTCGCCTTCACCCCCGCCTCGTAATTCGCGCCCGTCGTCGGGGGCAGGACGTCGTTGTTCACGTTGCGCGCGGACACCGGATTGAAGACCGACGCGTAGCTGGCATAGAGCGACACCGCCTTGGTGAGATCGACCACGACACCGCCATAGGGCGCCCATTTCTTTTCGTGCTGCACGCTGTTCGGACCATCCGGCACCAGCGCACCGGCGGCATTGTAATCGTTCCGATCGACGCGGTAATCGGTGTAGCGCGCACCGACGATGACCTTCAGCCAGTCCGCCGGGTTCAGTCGCACGACGCCGTATCCGCCGATCTGGCGCAGGTCCTGCGAGAACAGCAGCGCATCGGTACGGACGATGGCCGGCCGGGGGATGGCGGGGTTCCACGGATCGATATCGATCGTGGCGGCGGTCGGATAACCGGGAGTAATTGCAGTGGTGAAGCCAGTGCGGCCAGCCGCGAAATCGCGCTCGAAATAGTTCAGGCCACCGACCACCTCATGCTCGCGGCCGAACAGCCTGACCTTGCCCGCGACATAGCCATCGACCGAATCCTCGTTCTGGTCGACCTCGCCGTAAAAGCTGAACGGCGTGCCGATGCCGGTGCCGTCGCGATTGGGATAGCCGTTGGGCGCGTTGAACAACGTGCTGTCATTGTCGCCGCGCCGACCGTTGTAGCTGACCCGCGCCACCCAGTCGCGACCGATATCCTGTTCGACCGACGCGAACACCGTCGTCGTCTCGCGCAGCCACTGGTTGAAATTGGCGGCGGTGCTGAACGATCGCGGGAAGTTCGTCTTCGTGCCGTCGCTATAGAGCAGCGGCACCGATCCCCAGCCGGAACCGCGCGAATCCGTGCGCAGATAATCCGCCCCGATGCGCAGCCGGGTGTGCGGCGTCACGTCCCATTCGATCGTGCCGTACAGCACGGGAATACGATCATGCTGGTAATCTATATACGACGCCCGGTCGGTGTACGCCGCGACGATGCGCGCGCGGACCGATCCGTCCTTCGTCACCGGCCCGCCGACATCGCCCTCGAAGCGATAGGTCGAGAAGCTGCCGCCCTGCATCGTGTAATAGCCGCGGAATTCGGCCGGCGCGCGCTTGCGGATCAGGTTCACCGTCGCCGACGGATCGCCGACCCCCGCGACCAGACCGGCCGCCCCGCGGATCACCTCGACCCGGTCATAGATCGCCATGTCGCCGACCGCGCTGTTTTCGTACCCGCTGACCTGATAGATCGTCGGCACGCCATCCAGCTGGAAATTGCGCACCGCGAAGCCGCGGATGTTGAAATTGGTACGGTTGCTGTCGGTGGTGGAGATCGTGACGCCGGGCGTCTGGGCCAGCACCTCGATCACGCTGGTGAGGTTGAAATCCTCGATCCGCTGGCGATCGACGACGGTCACCGATTGCGGCGTTTCCTTCAGCGTCAGCGGCAGTTTCATCGCCGTGGTCGGCCGTTTGTCCTTTTCGCCGGTGACGACGATGTCCTGATCCTGATCGGGCTCCCCGGCACCGGTGCCGGCGTCCGCTGATGATGATGACGATGGGGACGGCGACGGTATTGCGGCAGGATCGATCGCCGGCGCCCCCGCCAGAACAAGCGCCATCGACAACAGGCTAGAACCAGCCAACACTTCACCACCCCTTTATTTGATAGCTATTCTCATTAGCGAACAAGGGCGGGGGCGTAAACCCTCATGACGGATCGTTCATGGTTTTTATGTCCCGGATGGAACCCACCGGCGGAAACGGGTGCGTTAACCCATATTTACTCCGGAAGATTTTATACCCTCGCATATCTTATCGTCGGCAAAACCGGTGATAGGCCCGGCCGGCACGCATCCCGCCTGCATACGGGCGTGAAATATCCTATGGAAATCAGTGCAATCGCCGGCCTGTCGGTCCTGGTCGTTGAGGACATGTATCTGATCGGCGCCAGTCTGGCCGCGGGGCTGGAACAGGCCGGCGCGCATGTCATCGGCCCGATCGGCACCGTCCGGGAAGCACTGGCCGCGCTCGATCCGCTGCCCGATCTCGCGACGCTGGACATACAACTGGACCGCGAGACGTCGTTCCCGGTCGCCGACGAACTGGTCCGGCTGGGCATCCCCTTCGTCTTCGCGACGGCGACGGGCAGCAGCATTCCGGCCGCGCATCGAGAGCGTATCGTCTGCGCCAAACCCTATACGATCATCGCGATCCTGACGGCGCTGCACCGCGCGCTGGCGGGTGCCGGCATCAGCAATCCGCCCGTAATGGCCGCGACAATCGTCACGCAACGCCTTGTCTTATCGGCCTGAAACGGACATCCGCGAACCGAACAGGCTGGGGGCAGCGCCGTGAACACCAACCGCACCATGGACGTCGCCGCGCTTGCCGCGCTGGTATGGATCGCAGCCGCCACCCTGCATGAAGGGCTGGGGCACGGCGTCGCGTGCCGGCTGATGGGCGGCGACCCGATCGGCTGGAGCACCTTCCACTTCAACTGCGACCATCGATCGGTATCGCTGCCGGGATGGCGGACGATCGCGGGGGCGGGCACCGCCGTGAACGTCGTCCTGATGGTATTCGGCTATCTGTGGTGGCGTCGCGGCATCGACCCGATGGCCCGGCTGGCGGCGTGGACCGTCGTCGCCGTGAACGGCCTGACGACATTCGGCTATCTGGTGTTTTCGGCGGCCTTCGGGATCGGCGACTGGAATACGGCCGGCGTGATCGCCGGCGTGTCGAACACCGGGCTGGCGCGGGCCATGCTGGCGATCATCGGCATCGCCGGCTATGTCGCCGTCATCCGTTTGAGCGGCACGATGCTGTCACGGATGCTGCAAGGCCCGACCGCGACGGCGGACGCGCGGCGGATCACGACGACCATCTGGCTGACGACGGGTATCGTCTCGCTGTTGGCGGGCCTGATGGCGGGGGCCGACTGGCGCTCGACCCTGGGGGCCGCGCTCGGCGTGGCGCTGGGCGGCAATGCGGGGCTGCTGACCATTCCCCGCTTCACGACGTCATCGAACGAGCCGGGGACGTTCGCGCCCCGCAAAAGCGTGGCGTTGCGCGTGGTGGCGGTCCTGTCGGTCGCGGCCTTCGTATCGATCCTCGGTCCGGGCGTGCGCCTCTGACGGCTGGCGGCTTCAGGCCGTTTTCAGCCGGCCGCCCGTATCGCCCCCGTATCGCCCAGCGCCCGCTCGATCGCGGGCATCATCGCATCGGCGACCAGCGTGATGGCGGCTGCGTTGGGATGAAAGCGGTCGGCCAGCACCATCGCCGGATGGCCCAGCACCCCGGCGGGGAAGAACGCACAAGTGTTCGCGCCATGTTCGGTCGCCAGCAACGCATGCACACCCAGATACGCCGCGGCGCGATCGCGCAGGATGGCCGGCGGATCGACGATGGTCAGCAGCACGGGCACGCCGCACCGCCCCAGTTCGATCAGGATCGCCGCCAGATTGGCACGCATCGACGCCGGGGCTACCTGACGCAGCACATCGTTGGCGCCCACCTGCACGATCGCGAGATCGGGGCGACGGGTCAGCCGCGACATCACCGTCGGCAGGCGGCGCAACACGTCCCCCGTCATGTCGCCGGATACGCCGGCATTGATGACGCAGGCGTCCGGCCAGTCGACGCGCAGACGCTGTTCGATCCGGGCGGGCAGGCTGTCGGCCGAGGTCAGGCCGTAACCGGCGATCAGGCTATCGCCGATCGCCAGGATGAGCGGGGAGGAAATCATCGTTCCCGAACAGATAGGAAGAACGATGGCGGCCGGAAAGGATGCCGGTCCATCGCCGATGGACCGGCGATCGACCTATTTCGCGTCCGACGCCTTGCGCCGCGTGCCGGTCGCGGCTTTCGCGCGGCGGGGCTTGGGGGGCGATTTCGGTGCGGACCGGGGCGATGATTTCGGCGCAGGCTTGGCTGGTGCCTTCTTGCGGCCGGTCAGCGCATAGAACAGTCCGCCCACCACACCCGCCGCCACGACAGCGATCGCACCGATATAGGCGGTGCGCGGTTCGACCGACGGCAGCCGGGCGACGATGTCGGTCACGGTGCTGCTGACCGTGCCGTCATCCTTGCCCGACGATGCGTCCGCTGCGGGGGCGGCGGACTTGGCGTGGGGCGGCTCGGCGATCGGGTAGGGGGACTGGTTCCCGGCCGGGACGGTAGGAGAATGGGACATGATGATCTTTCGCGGTTGATCCAGGATAACGTCTGGTTGCCCGGAGGGTTGCTCGGGGATGAACCACTGACGGATCATCCCCCCGCCGTTCGGCCTGAGCGAAGTCGAAGGCCAGTTCTCCGCAAAGTGCTTCGACTTCGCTCAGCACGAACGGGCTGATTAAATCTGATCCTCAGTTGCGCAGCGAATCCGGCACCACGCCGCCATTCTCGGCCAGCTTCGCCATCACCGCCTTGTGCAGCGCGATGTTCTGTTCGGCGCTGCCGTCGGCACCGGCCTGCACGCCCAGCTCGTCACCCAGTTCCTTGCGCGCGGACAGGCTGGAATCCAGATCGAGCAGTTTCAGCAGATCGACGATCGACGTCTGATAATTACCGCCGCCATCCTTCATCGACGCCATTTCCGACAGCACCGCGCCGACATCGACATTCTGTGGTGCCTCGGCCGGGGCGGGCGCGGGGGTCGGGGTGGCTGCCGGAGCCGCCTGCGGGGCGGGAGTTGGCGCGGCGGGGGCCGCAGGGGCGGCCGCCTTGGGGTGGCCGAAGATCTTCCCCATGATATTGCCGAAGATGCTCATCGTGTCCGTCCTTCATGACGCCCGCACCGGGGCGATTGTCGCCAAGAACGACGCGGACCGCGCAGAAGGTCCGTGCCGAATAGGGCATACCGGAACGTAACCCCGCCGATGCGCGCTTGTGACCCGATGCGCCCACGCGCAGCCAGGAGACACAGCATGAACATCCGCCACACGATCATTGCGTCCACCGTCCTGCTGGCACTGGCCGCCTGCGGCAGCGGCAAGCAGTCGAGCGATGCCAATGCCAACGCGGCCGGCTTCGACGCCGCCAACGTCTCGGCCCCGGCGACCGCCGCGCCCGCGGTCAGCGCCGCGCAGACCTTCGCCAACACCGCGGCCGCCAGCGACGCGTTCGAGATCGCGACCTCGCAACTGGCGCTGACCAACGGATCGGCCGCATCGGTGAAATCCTATGCCCGCAAGATGATCGACGCGCACACCGCCTCGACCGCCAAGCTGAAGACCGCCGCAGCCGGCGCGACGCCGGCGGTGACACCGGACCCGACGCTCACCCCCGACCAGCAGCAGAAGGTCGATCAGTTGAAGGCGCTGAACGGCAAGGCGTTCGACGAGGCGTACATCACCGAACAGACCGCCGGCCACCAGCAGACGCTGGACGCGCTGAAGGCCTATGCCGCGACCGGCGACACCCCGACGCTGAAGGCCTTCGCGGCCGGTCTGGTTCCCACCGTCACCGCGCATCTGAACATGGCGAAGGGGTTGAAGGCGTAAGGGAAGGCGTTCCCTCCCTCTCCCGGCGGGAGAGGGAGGCCCACGATGATATCCGGTCGGTCAGCTGCGAATATCGGTCGCCGTGATCGCGACGTCCGTCTTCGTCAAGGCGGCATCCGTCGTATAGATTTCCGCATCCAGCTCGATCGCCAGCGCCAGACAGGCGCGATCCCCCAGCGACAGGCCGAGCGGCCGGGTGGCGGGACGCAGATCGCCGATCAGCATCGCCTGCGCCGGCGACAAGGGGCGGACATCGAGATGCAGCCCCCCCAACGCTTCCCGCACCTCGTCCAACGAAAGACCGCGCTCGCGGAGTTTCGACACGACCTCGGCCAGATTCACCGCGCCGATCATGGAGCGGGTCAGAACCTCCGCAACCCGATCCGCACCGGGTTCGTCATTGAGCAGGCAGAGCAATGCCGACGCATCGAGTACGATCCTGTTACTCATGCTCCGCCTCGGCACGACGGTCATCGATCAGCTCATCGGCCAGATTGACGCCTTCGGGAATATGACGGCGCAGGATGGCACGCGCGCGTTCCAGCGCCTTGGACACCGATCGCACCCGTAGCTCACCGTTGTCGATATCGACCAGAACGGTATCGCCTGCCCCAATTCCCAGTTCACGACGCATCAGAGCAGGGATTACTAGCTTGCCCCCCTCGACGATCTTGACCCGCTGCGCTTCCATTCCAGAAAACTCCATGCTCTGACCTGTTTGAGAAAAAGGTATCATTTTCTCATTTGGGTGTCACCCCGGCATCAGGTACATTCATATTCTAATTACCGGCTCATAAAGGTCGGTTAGCTTGGCCAGGCTACACAGCATCGCCCTTGCCAGTTATTGGCCATCACCGGTAATGATAGCCACCAGAGGTGTACCCCAAGGAGCCATCGTATTAGTCATAATCGCGTACTTACTTGGTCAATCAAGGATCTAAGCGAATATAAAACCTCCATGCCCTTCATATGCCAACTCAGATCAAGTAGTACTTTACGCGAATTTAAGAACATCGATTTACCTCGACCCCTGCCGTGGGGGCGGGGTTCATCAAGAACCGCATTCTGGTAAAACGACGTCTCGGACGCAGCTTGCTTTTTGCAAATTGCGTCCGCGGCGATGCTTCGCCTGCCAACAAACCTCCATCGGTGTGAATCTTTGGGGTTTGATGAATATGAATAATCGCGTGAAGCTGCTGGCGTCCACGGCACTGATCATCGGTCTGCAGATGGGAAGCTCGCCGGTTCGGGCGCAGACCGCGACGCAGGTTGTTGACGGTGCGGGCGGCAAGGGCTTCATCGTGTCGGGGGGCGTGTCCAGCGCAGCCAATCCAACGGTGATCGGCCAGACCGCGACCGTCGGCCATGCCGACAGCGCGACGGTTTACACCAATTTCAACACTGAGGGTGCGGCCGGATCGGGCGGCGGAGCCGGCTTTGGCGGCGTGTTCTTCATTGATCGCGGCGCCACGCTGACCCTGTCGAACGTCAGCTTTTCCAGCAACACGACAAAGGGCGGCGAAGGAGGCGGTGCGCCAGTTGTCTCGGTTGCCCCACAGGCATTCTCTCTGGCGAGCGCCACAGCAGATGGATCGTCGGTCCAGCTGTTCCTGCCAGGTCTGACCGCCACCTACACCGGCGGCAAGGTCAGCGTCACCGGCCTGACGCTGAAGCAGAGCAACCCTCTGCTGGGGGTTGGCAGCGGCTTGGGCGTAACCGGGTCGGCGCTGGGCGCAACAATCTCAACAATTGGCACGGATAACGACGGCAACCAGCAGATCACGTTCGATCAGGCCTATGAATTGCCGACATCGGCAATCATCGAGGGTACATATCAGAACACCCCCGGTGCTGCGGGCTTCTACGTCAGCGGCTCGTTCGAGGCATCGAAAATCCTTCCGGGCGCGGTCGTCTATGGCAGCGGCATCCCCGCCGGCACGACGGTGAAGACCGTCACCTACAACAACGATCAGACGATCAAGAGCTTCACGCTGTCCGACAACAGCATCACCAGCGGCAACGTCGCCGTGGTGTCGGCCGCGACGTTCGACGTCACCCGCTATTCAGCAAAGCTGCCCGGTTCCGGCTCGACCTTGTCGGACACGATCACGCCCACCGGGCCGATGGCAGGGTTCGAGGTGGGCATGACCGTGACCGGCACCGGCGTGCCCGCCGGCACCATCGTGACCGCGATCGACGCCGATACCGGCGCGATTACGCTATCGAACCAGATCGACCTCAGCACGGTGACGTCGATCAAGGCGGCATCGAACCCGGTCCTGTCCAACGTCGGCCAGGCCGTGGTCAAGCTGCGCTCGACATCGGGCATGGTGGTCGGCCAGGCGATCAGCGGCCAGGGCATTCCCGCCGGCACCACGATCACCGCGATCAACGGCGACACGATCACGCTCAGCACCACGATCGGCGCGGCGGGTCTCAGCGCGGTTCAGGCCGGCAAGATGATGGTGACGCTCAGCCCGGTCGCCAGCATCAACACCGCCGCCCGCACGGTTACGCTGGTGGCGATAGACGGCCTGCGTGTCGGTCAGGTGCTGACCGGCGATGCCGGCATCCCGGACAATGCGGTCATCACCGGTATCAACACCGCGACGAAGACGATCAGCTATGTCATCGATCCGGCCGTCGCCAACCTGAACAAGGGCGGTGCGATGAACGGCATCGTCACCACTGCCGCGTCCGGCGCGAACGGTGGCAACGGCAGTGCCGCCAGCAGCTTCAATGCGATCCTGGTCGATGGCGAAGGCTCTAAGGGGACCAACGGCTATAATGCCCGTAACGGTGCCGGTGGCACCGGCGGTAACGGTGGCGTGGGCGGCAGCGGCAGCAACGGCATTCCGTTCAACACATCGATTACGCTGGACGTGCTCAACAGCGGTCTGGGTATGGGAGAGGCGATCGGCGAGGTCGCGGGAGCGCTCGCGAATTTTCCACCGGGCGTAGCGCTGGCCGCGGCCCTGGGCGTCAAGGTTGGCCTGGCGGCGACCAATCTGGCGCTGTCGATCGCCAACCTGACGACCTGGAATATCGATCTGGCGCGCGGCAAGGTCGCGTTCGGTGGCGATGGCGGCTCTGGTGGTAACGGTGGCAATGGCGATACTTTCTTCGGGGGGGGTGCCGGCGGTGCGGGCGGTGCGGGCGGATCAGGCGCCTTGCGCATCACCGACGGCGGTGAAGGCGGCTATGGTGGTGACGGTGGCGCGGGTGGTTTCGGCGCTGGCGGCGGATCGGGTGGTCGGGGCGGTGCCGGTGGCTCGGGTGGGCAAAGCCTGACCGGCCTTGATGGAACTGGCGGCATCGCCGGTTTCGGTGGTGGCGCGGGTTCGTCGGCGGACGTCGGCGGTGGTGGCGGCTCCGGCTATGGCGGTGCGCTGTTCGTGCGCAACGGCGGTACGCTGTTCGTCACCGGCAACGCCCTGTTCGACGGCAATGCCGCCCTGGCCGGTTCCAGCAACAATGGCGGCGCGGCGGGTGGTTCCGCGGGTTCCGACCTGTTCATGATGAAAGGGTCGACCGTCTATCTGACGCCGGGTGCGAGCAAGACGATCACCTTCAACGGCACCATCGCCGACGACAGCGCCGCCAGCATCGGCAGCACGTCGATCGCTTCGGGTGCCGGCGCGGATATCCACATCGGCGGCGGCGGGCTTGTCCAATTCAACAGTGCGAACACCTATACCGGCACCACCTATCTGCATGGCGGCACACTGCAGGCGGACGACGGCACCGGCATCAACGCCAACAGCCATATCCTGTTCGCCGGCGCCAGCACGATCGGCAGCGGATCGGGCCTGACCACCACGGATGCCGGCACGCTCATGACATCGGGTACGATGACACGCCGCGTCGGCACGATGCCCAACCAGGTATCGTGGACCGACACGACCGGCACGGCTGGCGGCAGCGGCGGTTTCGCCGCGACGGCCGATGGCCTGACGCTGAACTTCGGTTCGCTGAACGGCGGTCGCGGCCAGACGCTGACGTGGAACGCGGGCGGCTTCGTCCGCACCACCGACACCCTCGTCTTCGGGTCCGATGCCGTGGAGGCGACGGGCTCGGTGACGATGCTCAACAACATCAACCTGAACGGACTGGTGGGCAAGGTCGCGGTCTATGACAATGCCGGTGGCGACGGCGACCGGGCAGTGATGTCGGGTGCGATCACCAACGGCCAGTTGCTGGTCAACGATGCCCGTTATGCCGGTTCGCTCTACCTGACCGGACAGAACGGGCTGACCGGTATCACCGTGCAGAACGGGCTGGTGTCGACGAAGCTGGGCGATACCGCCGGACGCCTGATGAATGCCTCCAGCGGCGGTTATGTCGCCGTCAACGACGGCACCCTGATGCTGAGCGGCGCCGAAAAGCTGACGACGACCAATGTCGCGCGTGGCGGCACACTGACGGCAGCAGGGGCGATCCAGGCGACCACCGTCACCAATGCCGGCACGATCGCCTTTGGATCGACAGCGAACACCGGCGACATCGTCAACACCGGCAACCTCGTGCTGGGCGGGACGGCCGTGGCGGGCAACGTCGCCAACGCGAACGACGTCGCGCACGGCCGGACCGGCACGGTGCTGATGAACGCCGATATGACCGCCGCGTCACTCGTCAATGACGGCGCATGGTCGATGAACGGCAACCTGACCACGACCGGCCCGACAATCAACAACGCGCTCATCGCGGTGCAGGGCAACCGCACGCTGCACACCACCGGATTGTCCGGCAGTATCGACGGCGTCCTCGCGCTGGGCGGCGCATCGACGCCCGCCACGCTGACGATCGACCAGTCCGGCAACAGCACCTATCAGGGTGTCGTGACCGGCGCGGGTTCGATCGCCAAGACCGGCGCGGGCACGCTGACCCTGACCGGAGCGAGCGATTTCACCGGCGGCCTTGCGATCAATGCCGGCACGCTCGACACGACGGGTGGCGGCAAGCTGGCCGACACGCTGCACGTCGCGGTCGCGGCGGGGGCGGGTTACGTCGTGGGTACAGCCGACATGGTCCGCTCGATCACCAATGCGGGCACGCTGACCGGCAATGCCGATCTCGCCGTCGCCACCCTGACCAACAGCGGCACGACCCAGTTGAATGCCCGTCTCGGCGCGAGCGGCACCGTGACCAATACCGGATCGTTGGTGGGCATGGCCGATGTTGGCGTCGACTCGCTCGTCAACAACGGCACAGCGACCCTGGCCGCCCGGCTGGGCGCGACCGGCGCGGTGAGCAATACCGGTTCGCTGACCGTGGCCGGCGACACCGGCGTCGGTTCGCTCGCCAACAGTGGCACCGCCGGTTTCGGCCATGGCCTGCTGGCGAGCGGCGCGGTGACCAACAGCAACCAGCTGGCGGTTGGTGGTGATGTCGGGTCCGGATCGTTCGCCAACACCGGCACCACGACCCTGGCCGGACGGCTTGCCACCGGCGAGGCGACCAACGGCGGTATGCTGACCATCGGTGGCGATGCCGACGTCGCGTCGCTATCCAACGGCGGCACCGCGCAGATCGGCGGTGCGTTCGCATCGACCGGCAATGTCGGCAACGACGGCACGCTCTCGTTCGCCGGCACCAGCCGCACGAACGGCAGCTTCGCCAATACCGGCATCGTCGATGCCGCGGGCCTGACCATCGTCGATGGCCAAGTGACCAACGCCCGCAACGCATCCGTGACGCTGCGTGCGCAGGCGGCCTTCGGCAGCCTGACCAATGCGGGCATGGTGATGGCCGATGGCGCGCTCGTCATCGGGGGCGCCTATGTCCAGAATGCCGGCACGCTGACCGCCAACGACGATGTGACGACGGGTTCGCTCTCGGGCCTGGGTGGCGACATCGTCCTGACCGGCGCGCACCGGATGATCGTCGACCAGACCGTGGACGGCACCTATGCCGGCACCATCGCCGGCAACGGCATCGTCACCAAGACGGGCACCGCCACGCTGACGCTGGCGGGTGCGGTCGACAGCATCGCGCCGACGGCGCTGGGGATCGCACAGGGACAGGTGACGGCGGCCAATGCCGGCATCCTGAACACCGCGCTGACCGTTGCGGTCGGCACCGCCGGCACGCTGGTGGTGCAAGGAGACCAGTCGATCGCCACGCTGGCGAACGACGGCACGACGACGCTGGCGGCCGACCTGACTACCAGCGGCACGACCACCAACAACGGCCTGTTCGCCGTACAGGGCACGCGTACGCTCCACACCGACGGTTTCCAGGGCAGTGCGACCGGCATCGTGACGCTGGCCGATGCGGCGCTGACGATCGACCAGTCGGGTGCCAGCACCTATAACGGCATCGTCACCGGCACCGGCGCGCTGGCCAAGACCGGCGCGGGTACGTTGACGCTGACCGGGGCGAGCGACTTCACCGGTGGCCTTGCGGTCAATGCCGGCACGCTCGACACGACGGGCGGCGGGACGCTGGCCGACACGCTCGACGTCACGGTCGCACAGGGTGCGGGTTACGTCGTGGGCACGACCGATGTGGTCCGCTCGATCGCCAATGCCGGGACGCTGACCGCCAATGCCGATCTGGGCGTCACCACGCTCGTCAACGACGGCACGGCACAGCTGAATGCGCGGTTCGTCGCGACCGGCGCCGTCGCCAACACCGGCTCGCTGACGGCGGTGGGTGAGGCCGGCGTCGCATCGATGGTCAACGACGGCACGGCGCGGTTCGCCGACCGGCTGGTGGCGACCGGCGCGGTGGCCAACAACGGCGTGCTGACGGTCGCCGGCGATACCGGCGTCGGCTCGCTCGCCAATCGCGGCAATGCCGGCTTCGGCCAGCGGCTCGTCTCGACCGGTGCCATCACCAACAGCGACCGCCTGACGGTCGGCGAAAACGTCGATGCCGCCTCGCTCGCCAATACCGGCGCGGCGCAGATCGGCGGAGCCTTCACGGCACCCGATAACGTGACCAATGGCGGCACGCTGACGATCGGTGGCGACACCACCCTTGCCTCGCTCGCCAGCACCGGCACGACGCAGGTCGGTGGGGCCTTCACGGCGACCGGCAACGTCAGCAACGACGGGGCGTTGTCCGTCGCGGGGAATGCCGGCGTCGGCTCGCTCGCCAATCGCGGCAATGCCGGTTTCGGCCAGCGGCTCGTCTCGACCGGTGCCATCACCAACAGCGATCGCCTGACGGTCGGCGGAAACGTCGATGCCGCCTCGCTCGCAAATACCGGCACGGCGCGGATCGGCGGAGCCTTCGCGGCGCCGGGCAACGTGACCAATGGCGGCACGCTGGTGATCGGTGGCAATGCCACCATCGCCTCACTCGCCAGCACCGGCACGGCACAGATCGGCGGGAGCCTCGCGGCAGCCGGCAATGTGAGCAACGACGGGACGCTGTCCGTCGCCGGCGACAGCCGCGTGGGCGGCACGTTCGCCAACACCGGCCGGGTCGATGCGCTGGGCCGGATGGTCGTCGGCGGGGCAGTGGGCAATGCCCGCAACGCCGTGCTGACGCTGGGCGCCCAGACGGCGTTCGGCAGCCTGTCGAATGCGGGTACGTTGACGACGGCGTCCTCGCTCGTCGTGGCGGGCGCGGTGGCCAATGCCGCAGGTGGCACGATGTCGCTGGCCGCAGGGTCCGGGCATGCGTTCGCCAGCCTGACCAACGCCGGCACGATGACGGTCGATGGTGGTCTGGCGATCACCGGCAGCTATGTGCAGAATGCCGGGACGCTGACCGCCAATGCCAATATATCGACGGGGTCGCTGTCGGGCGCCGGCGGCCGGATCGTGCTGAACGGCACGAACCAGCTGACCGTCAACCAGACGATCGACGGCACCTATGCCGGCACGATCGCCGGCACCGGCATCGTCGTGAAGACGGGGGCCGCCACGCTGACGCTGGACGGCGCGGTCGACAGCTTCGCACCCTCGGCGCTGGCCATCGCACAGGGTCAGGTGACCGTCACCAAGGCGGGTATCCTCGACAATGCGCTGCAGGTGGCGATCGCCGGTCCCGGCACGCTGGCGCTCCAGGCCGACCAGACGATCCGCGATCTGACCGGCACCGGCGTACTCAACATCGGCAGCAGCAACCTGACGCTGGCGACCGGCGGCAACTTCACCGGCAAGGTGAACGGCAACGGCCGCATCCTGCTCGCTTCGGGATCGCTGAACCTCGATACCGCCACCACCACCAGCGGTACGTTCACGGTGCAGGCGGACAGCACGCTGAATGTCGGCGCCACCAGCGCGATCACCGCCCAGACGCTGAACGTCACGCGCGGCAAGATCAACCTGTCGGGCAATGCCACCGCCACGACGACGAACCTGACCGATGGCGGCATCCTGCACCTGGGCAACGGGCTGGCGCCCGGTGCGGCGGGTGCGACGATGGGCACGCTGACCAGCGTCACAACCATCATCAACGGTGGCAGCTCGGCGACCGGCAACGGCTCGATCACCGGCACCACGCTGGTGGGCGGCGCGTCGATGGGTACGGTCGCGCCCGGCAACTCGCCGGGTGTCATGACCTTCGGTGACCTGACCTATGGCAACCGCGCCATCGCGGCGATGCAGATCGACGGCGCGCGTGGCGCTGGCGTGACGGGTGGCCACGATCTGGTCGTCGTCACCGGCAAGCTGACGCTGACCGGATCGTCGACGCTGGCGATCGACAAGTCGCTACCGGCATCGACCTACGAGATCCCGCTGGGCACCGGCATCCGCATCTTCCAGTTCGCGCCCGGCAACGTGACCGGATCGTTCGGGTCGGTGACGAAGACGAATTTCGCGCAGAACATCGTCTTCAACGTCTCCAACGGCACCGTGTTGGGACTGGGCAGCTACACCCCGCAAAGCTTCACCGCGGCGGTGACGAGCACGCAGAACCAGGCATCGGCGCTGCGGTCGATGTTCGTGACCGACAATGGCGGCGTCACGCAATATCATGGCGGCAACCTGCTCCCCACGCTGACCGCCGCGCTGGCGAGCGGACCGGACAGCGTGAAGGCGGTGTTCGCGCGCTGGTCGCCCGATGCCTATGCCGGCATCGTCGACGAGATGAAGGTGTCCGTGCTGGATAACCTGCCGGCGGTGGGCGATTATGCCACGCTGTCGCCGGGCCGCACCTCGGCCACCGGGGCGCTGCATCGCGACGGGATCAAGGGCCGCGAGGTCGATGGCTATGCGCGCAACCGCTTCCGCGGCACGGCGTATAATCTGGGCTTCACCCATGATCTCGACTTCGCCCGGATCAACCTGTCCTATGGCCGGTCCGACGGCGGCTTCCGTGGCGACAACATCGATGCGGATGTCGACGGCAACCAGTACGGCCTGGCGGTGTCCGCGCCGCTCACCGCGGATCAGGCGCTGCGCGTCACCGGCCGCGTCGTCCATGGCGACTACACCTCGCGTGGTAGCCGCAACGTGCTGGGCGGTACTGCCCGGTTCCGGGCGGTCGACAGCGCCATCACCGCCCTTGGCGGGGGGGTCGGCTATTACACGCAAAGCGGGCGGACATCGTTTGGTGGTACGGCCGAGTTCCTGGGGCTGCACCAGACGGTCAATCGCTTCACCGAAACGGGCACTGCCGGACTCGATCTGTTCGCGCTGCGCCGCGTCAGCCGCGATACCGGCATCGGCAAGGTTGACGTCAAGCTGGGCCATGCCTTCACGCCCGGCATCACCGGTTTCGTGAAGGGCGACTATGTGCATGAATTCGGTAACGGCTTCACCGCGATCGATGCCGATGGCGTGACCGATCCGATCAGCCTGCGCATGACCAATGCCGGCCTCGGCCGCAACCGCGTCAACGGCGGGGTGGGAATGCAGATCGACCTGACGTCGCGCTTGCAGATGAACCTCGATGCGACGGCCGGCACCTACCAGACCTATCGTCTGGGCGGCAGCATCCGCCTGACGTTCTGAGGCAGGCGTGACGATGCGGTCCGCCCGGTATGACCGGGCGGACCGCCATTGCCGGTCGATCGGTTGTCATGATCGGATGCGTACTCGTAGAAGTCGCGTGCAGATATGATCCGAAAGAGCCGGTAAATGACGAGCGACAATCATATGATCCGCGCCGCGCGCGTCTATCTCCGCGTCAGTACCGAGGAACAGGACCTCGCGCGGCAGGAGGCGATCGTCGCCGGCGCACGGGCGGCGGGATATTATGTGGCGGCGGTGTACCGCGAGAAGGCATCGGGCGCGCGGCCCGACCGGCCGGAGCTGTTGCGGATGGTCGCCGACCTGCAACCCGGCGAGGTGGTGGTGGCCGAGAAGATCGACCGGATCAGCCGCCTGCCACTGCCCGAGGCCGAGCTGCTGGTCGCCGCGATCCGCGCAAAGGGTGCGCGGCTGGCGGTGCCGGGGATCGTCGACCTGTCCGATCTGGTCGCCGACAGCGCCGGCGTCGCGCGCATCGTGCTGGAGGCGGTGCAGGACATGCTGCTCCGCCTGGCGCTCCAGACCGCACGCGACGATTACGAGACGCGCCGCGAACGCCAGCGCGAGGGGATCGCGATCGCTCGCGCGGCAGGGCGCTATACTGGGCGGAAAGCCGACATCGCCCAGCATCGCCGCATCGTCTCGCTACGCGAGGCCGGCATGAGCATAGCCCGCACCGCCGAACTCGCCGCATGCAGCATCGCGCAGGTCAAACGGGTGACGGCGCTGCACCGGGCGAAGGCTGGCATCGCCCCGACCCATCCCGTTCGTCCCGGGCAGGACTGAACCATTCGGGGGCTAACCGATAGACGCCCTCAATACCGGAAGCTCACCGTCCCCAGCACCGTACGCGGCGCGCCGTAGAAGCCCTGGTCGTAATTCAGCGCCCCCAGATACTTGCTGTTCGTCACGTTGCGCAGGTTCGCGCTCACCGCGAGGTTGTCCGTCAGCGCATAGCGCGCGAACAGGTCGAGCAGCGCATAGCCCCCTTGCGTGATCCGCACCTGCTGCTGGGTGGTGGACGACACGACGCCCACCGGCTCCAGATAGATGCGGCTCTGATACTGGAACGACGCGCCGATCTTCGCCCGGTCGAACACGGGCGGCGCATAGCTGATGTTCAGGCGCGCGGTGTTGCGCGGTACGAAGGTGCGCACCGCCCGGTCGTCGTCGCCGCGCACGCGCATGATCGTGTAGCCGCCCGTCGCCTGCAGGCCCGGCGCCAATTGGCCGCTGAATTCCAGCTCCACACCCTGCGATGTCGCATCGACGCCGCGATAGATCGTCCGCAATAGGACCGGGTCGTAACCGGCGCTTTCCGCGGTGTTCTTCTGGCGCGCCTGGAACAACGCGGCGCTGGCGTTCAGGCGCCCGCCGAACCATTCGCCCTTCACCCCCGCTTCCAGATTGTCGCCCTTGATCGGTGCCAGCAGGCGGTTGCTCGCATCGAACTGCGTCTGCGGATTGAAGATCGTCGCGAAGCTCGCATAGGCGCTGATGTTGCCGGTCAGATCGAACGTCGCACCGACGAACGGCAGGAAGCGCTTGCGGTCGTAATCGGTCGCGGCCCCGTACGACACGCCCTCGCTGAACGCGCGGGTGTAGTTGCCGCCCAGCATCACCTTCAGCGGATCGGCGAGGTTGAGCCGGACGAGACCGTAAACGGTCTCCCGGCGCAGGTGCGAATCCTGACTGAACGCCGGGCTGATGTCGAAGGTCGTAGGAAAATTCGGCCGCGGGAACGATCCATCGAATGCGGTCGCCAGCGGCAACGACACGCCGATCGTCGAATTGTCATAACTGGATTGCTGACCATAGGCCTGCGCGCTGCGGTTCACGCCCAGCATCACGTCATGTTCCCGACCGAACAGCGACAGCTTGCCCCCGACATTCGCGTCGATCGTCAGATTGCGCGTCTGCGCCCGGAACGCGCCCGGATAGCTGGCGATACCCAGCCCCGTCGCACGATCGGGATTGCCATAGACGTAGAAGATCTCGTCATTCTCATCGACCGCGCGCCGGATCGCGCTGACCTTCGCGACCCAGCCGCCCCCCAGCTGGTGGGTGATATCGCCGAATATCTGCCGGTCGATCACGTTCCAGCTCGACCAGTCCGGGCCGGTGTTGGTCGATCGCGGCAGGTCGATACGCGTGCCGTCGGTATAATAGAGCGGCAGCGCCCCCCACATCGCGCCGTTCGACATGTGCTCCTGATGGCCATAACCGGCGCTGACCACCGTGTCCGGCCCCAGATCGGCCTCGACGATGCCGTATCCGGTCCAGCGGCGCAGGTGATAGCGATCGAGATAGCTGTCGGTGTCGAGCAGCGCACCGACCGCCCGCGCGCGGATGCTGCCGTCCTTCGTCAATGGCACGCTGACATCGCCGTCGAGGCGCAGGTTGTCGAACGAGCCATATTGCGCGCTGCCCGACGCCTGGAATTCGCGGGTTGGCCGCTTGCGCACGAAGTTGACGACGGCGGACGGATTGCCGGTCGACGACAACAGGCCCGGCGCACCGCGCACGACCTCAATATGGTCATAGGTCGCGGTGTCGATCGATCCGGTCTGCACCTCGAACGCGAAGGGCAGGCCGATACCGTCGATCTGGAACGTCTGGATGTCGAAGCCGCGCGCCGAATAATAGAAGCGGTCGCTCTCCTGCGCCTGCACGGTGACGCCCGGCACCGTCGCCAGCAGCGCGTTGGCGTCGTTCAGCTGGAAATTGGTGATCTGCGCGCGCGTGACCACGCTGACCGATTGCGGCGTCTCGCGCTGGCTGAGCCGCATCCGCGTCGCGGTGGTCTGCGCCTTCACACCGTAATCGTCGCTGCCCTCGGTCCGCGCGGTGACGACGATCTCGTCGCCGCGCTGCGGATCGGCGACGGCCTCCCGATCGGCAACCGGACCGTCGGCGACCGGAGCAACCGGCGCCGTTGCCGCGGCGATCAGCGCCAGAACCATCGACATGAAACACTCCCCGATACGTAACGGGGCGTGCCATAAAACCATGCGCGGCTAATGCAAGTGATTATCACTAACCGCGATGGGACACCTATCGTCCGAGCGGCGACGCATCGTAATCGCCGAGCAGCGCCGCGACATCGTCGTACAACGCAATGGCACCGGCCCCCAACAGGGCCGCGTCGGGAAACCTGCCCGATCGCAGACTGATCGCCGCGATCCCGCACTTCTTCGCCGCCTCGATGTCATAGGGCGTGTCGCCCACCACCACGACCTCGCCGGCGGTGAGCGGCGCCACCTTCTCCAGCGCGATCGCGAAGATGTCGGGCGCGGGCTTGGTGCTCTTGACATCGTCGGCACTGGTGGTCGCATCGACCAGATCGTGCGCGTCGAGCAGGTCCAGATAATGGTCGAAATCCTCGCGCGAGGCGGAGGAGGCGAGAACGACCGTCTGCCCGCCCTCGACCGCCCGCGCCAGCAGCGCGTGCGCATCCGGAAACGGCCTGATCGCGTCGCGGAACCCCGTACGGAATGCCGCGCCCTGCGCCTTGCCCAGCTTCTCCTGCGTCTCCTCGTCGCTGTCGGGCATCAGCGTCGGCACCAGCATGTCGGCGCCCTTGCCGATCTGGTCGTGGATCACCTGCCGGTCGAACGTCGCGCCGACGCCCGCGAACGCCGCCTCCCACGCCGCCACGTGACTGTCGTTGCTGTCGACCAGCGTGCCGTCGATATCGAAGAAGATTGCGCGGAAGGCCATGATGATATCGCCGACAGGAAGAGGAGGGATCGTCTCCGCGGACAGAAGGCGGGGGCGTCGATGATGATGAAACGCGCCGATTACCGGTCCGGCCCCGCTTTAATACTGGAACGCGAAGGATATTTGGCCGATCGGTCGTTTGGACAGGTGAAAGCACCACCGGCGGGGCACATGACGGATGAGTGACGGCAACGGGAGCAGTGACAGGAACGGGGGCATGGCATCCAATGATCGCGCCCGGATCGACGCGATCGCCCGCTATGGCATTCTCGATACTGCACCGGAGGCAGCGTTCGACGACGTCGCGGCCATGGCGGCCGACATCCTCGACGCGCCGATGGCGATGGTCAATTTCGTCGCCGGCGACCGGCAATGGTTCAAGGCCGCGGTGGGAGTGGGCTGGAACGATCTACCCCTCGACATGTCGATCTGTCGACAAATCATGCTGAAACCGGGCGTCGTGGTCGTTCCCGATCTGACGCTGGACAACCGGTTCGACGGCAATCCCCTGATCCACGCAGCGACAGGCCTGCGTTTTTATGCCGGTGCCGTACTGGAGACGCCGGACGGCGTACCGGTCGGCGCGGTCTGCGTGCTCGACACGGTTCCGCGACCGGACGGCATCAGCGTGCGGCAGGAACGCACGCTGAAGATGCTGGCCGCCTATACCATGACGCAGCTGGAACTGCGGCGCACCACCGCGCTGGCCGAAGCGGAAGCAGCGCGGGCGGAGAAGCGCGGACAGCGACTGGCCCTGCTGACGAAGGGCGCCGCCAGCCTGCTGGAAGCGGACGATGCCGCGACGATGATCCACGACGTCTATGCGTTGCTGGAGGAGCCGTTCGGGCTCGATGCCTCGTTCTTCTACACCTGCAGCGACCAGGATCTGCGCCTCGTCGCGTCGGCCGGACTGACGCCCGGGCAACAGCGGCAGGCCCACCGCCTGGAATTCGGCAAGACGATCTGCGGCATCGTCGCCGAAACGCGGACGCCGGCGCATCTGGCCGACATCCAGCTATCCGACGATCCGGAGGCTGCGTTCCTGCGAACGCTAGGCCTCGACGCCTATCTCGGCGCGCCATTGATCCATGACGACCGCCTGCTCGGCACGCTGTCGTTCGGGCGGCGGGGACAGGCGTTCTCGGAGGGCGAGCTGGGCGTCCTGCGCACCCTGATCGCGCAGATCGCCACCGCGATCGGCCGCCTGCGCGCCGATGATCGCCTTCGCGAAAGCGAGGCGCGGTTCCGCAACATGGCCGACCATGCACCGGTGATGATGTGGGTGACCGGTCCGACCGGTTTCTGCACCTATCTGAACGCGCATTGGTATGATTTCACCGGGCAGGAACCTGGCACCGGTGAGGGGTATGGCTGGCTCGACGCCGTCCATCCCGACGATCGGCCCGCGGCCGGCCAGGCCTTCGCCACCGCCAATGCGGCGCAGCGCCAGTACCGCGTCGATTTCCGCCTGCGCCGCGCGGACGGCGTCTATCGCTGGACGATCGATACCGCCGCCCCGCGCTTCGACGATGACGGCGCCTATCTGGGCTATGTCGGATCGGTCATCGACATCGAGGAGCGCAAGGTCGCCGAGACCGAACTGGAAGCCCGCGTCGCGGCCGCGCTCGCCGAACAGGCGCGGATCGAGGAAACGCTGCGCCAGGCCCAGAAAATGGAGGCGGTCGGCCAGTTGACCGGCGGGATCGCGCATGATTTCAACAATATGCTGGCCGTCATCATCGGCTCGCTCGACCTGTTGAACCGGCGGGTCGACAATCAGGATGCGCGCATCAGGCGCTATGTCGATGCCGCGCTGGACGGGGCGCGGCGGGCGGCCAACCTGACGCAGCGGCTGCTCGCCTTCACCCGCAACCAGCCGCTCAATCCCGAACCGGTCGATGTCGACGCACTGGTCACCGGCATGACCGACCTGATCCGCGGTGCGCTGGGCGCGGATATCGTGATGGAGACGGTGCTGGCCGATGGCCGCTGGCACGTGCTGGCCGATGCCAGCCAGCTCGAGAACGTCGTCCTCAATCTGGCGATGAACGCGCGCGATGCGATGCCGGAGGGCGGGCGGCTGACGATCGTGACACGCGATGTCGTGCTGGATGACGATCAGGTCGCTGCGTTTCCCGGCCTGACCCCCGGCGACTATGTCGCGATCACCGTCGGCGACACCGGCACGGGCATGACCGCCGAGGTGATCGCCAGAGCGTTCGACCCGTTCTTCACCACCAAGGAAGTGGGCAAGGGCACCGGCCTCGGCCTCAGCCAGGTGTACGGGTTCGCACGCCAGTCCGGTGGCCATGTCGCGATCGATTCCGCCCCCGGCCGGGGCACCCGCGTCACGATCTCCCTGCCGCGCCAGACCGCCACCGATCCCGCCCGGTCGCAAGGCGACACGACGGCCGGGCCGGCACCGGGCAACCGGGGCGAGGTGGTGCTGGTGGTCGAGGACGAACCGGCGGTCCGCCAGTTCAGCGCCGATGCGTTGACCGAACTGGGATACCGCGTCCTGTCGGCCGATGGCGCCGCGACCGCGCTGCGCCTGCTGGAAACGCATCCCGACATCGCGCTGATGTTCACCGACATCGTCATGCCGGAAGTGAACGGCGTGAAGCTGGCGCAGGAAGCGTCATGGCGCTGGCCGGGCCTGAAGATCCTCTTCACCACCGGCTATGCCCGCGACGCCATCCAGCAGGACGGCATCGCCCTGATCGGCAAACCCTTCACCATCGAGGAACTCGCCACCAGGGTCCGCCAGACGCTGGACGGCTGAACCTCCCTCTCCCACCGGGAGAGGGAAAAGACGGCGCAGCCGGCGAAGGGTGAGGGCGGCGGGTATGTCCTACACGAGGGGGATCGATTATCCCCGTAATCCGCTCTTTCTCACCGTCTGCCAGCCCCCCGCCACACTACTCCGCGCGCGTACACGCGCGTACGTGGGTGTGACTTTCGGGACTTTCCGCCCGCTCCGACGGGGCCGCGACTGCCTATTCCCCCGGCCAGGAAAACCGGATGTTATCCGCCGCCAGCCCGTCGGTGACGACCTCGATCCCGCCCGACCGGATCATCCATTCCAGCCGATGATCGCGATATTCCCGGCGCCGCCCGCCGGTGGTGTAGAGCGTGGCCGCCTCCGCCATCCGTGCGGCCGCGGCATCGAACTCGCGGAACGTCCCGGCCACCGACGGCCGCAGCCGCACCCGCCGGTGCCACAGGTCGAGCGGCGATCCCGGCGCCGGTCCCAGCCCGTAATGGACGGACCGGTTGACCATCGGCGCCACGGCCACGTCCGCCCAGCCGAACGCCTGCCCGCCGAACCACTCCGCCCCGCCCAGCCGGCCCGCCAGCCATGCCTGCAACGTGGCGGTATCCCGCGCCGCGACCGCGTTCAGCCGATCCGCCAGCGCGCCGGTCGCCCGGCCGAACCACAGGATCTCGCCAACCCCCCAGTTCACCGCCTCATATTGGGTATCGCAGATCTCCTCGATCTGCCGCGCCCGTGCCCGGGCGAGCGGCCCGGCCGGCATCAGTGCCGGCTGCGGCCAGCGATCCTCCAGATATTCCAGGATGATCGTCGAATCGAACAGCGCCGCGCCATCGACCACCAGCGCCGGCACCTCGCCGCGTGGATTGGCGGCGACGAACGCCGTATCGCGGCGCCCGGTGCCGAAATCGTCGGGCAGCACCGCCTCGAACGCGAGCCCCTTTTCCCGGAGCGCGATCTTCACCTTCTGCGCATAGGACGACAGCGGGTGATCGTAGAGCAGCACCGGGTTCACGCCGCGGCCAGCCCGCGGCGCAGCGCCGACACCTCCGCATTCAGCGCCGCCAGCCGTTCCGGCGTCATCCCCGACCGCGCCACGATCAGCGGGGCGAGGCACCCGGTCTCCGCCCAGCGCGCCTTGCCCGTCTCGGTCAGGCGGACATGCACCTGCCGCTCGTCTGCGGGGTTGCGGACACGGGTAACGAGGCCCGCCGCCTCCAGCCGCTTGGCCAGCGGCGTGATCGTGCTCGGCTCCAGCGCCAGCCGCTCGGCGATCGCCCCGATCGACCGCCCGGTCCCCTCTTCATCCCCCGCCTCGTTCAGCGTCTGCAGGACCAGGAACTGCGGATAGGTGATGCCCAGCCGGTCGAGCACCGGCTTGTACGCCCGATTGATCGCGATCGTCGCGGCATAGAGCGAAAAGCAGAGCTGCTCGTCGAGGGGCAGGGGACCAGAAAGGGGGATGGCGTCTTCCATACCTCACCATTAGCACAATAATGATTATCGCGGCAAATTAGTGATGGACAGAGCTTTTCATCACACCCATATGATTATCACGATAATCAATACGGAGATAAGCAATGTCGGTCGACGTGAAGTACACCACCACCGCCACGGCCACCGGTGGTCGCGACGGCCACGCCCGGTCGGACGACGGCACGCTCGACGTGAAGCTGTCGACCCCAAAGGAACTAGGCGGCGCCGGCGGTGACGGCAGCAACCCCGAACAGCTGTTCGCCGCAGGCTATTCCGCCTGCTTCATCGGCGCCCTGAAAGTCGCCGGCCAGCAACTGAAGGTGAAGCTGCCCGCCGACATGACGGTCACCGCCAAGGTCGGCATCGGCCCCCGCGCAGCCGGCGGTTTCGGTATCACCACCGATCTGACCATCGCCCTCCCCGGCCTGGACCGCGACCAGGCGCAGCATCTGGTGGATACGGCGCATGAGATTTGCCCGTATTCGAATGCGACGCGGGGCAATGTGGAGGTGGGGCTGGTGGTCGTCTAAATGGAGTTTACTCTCCAATCGGACTTTCACCGTGCTTCCTCAGCACATCATTGAACGCTTCGGCCATCAAGTCCTGCAGGCTTCGCCCCTGACGCCTCGCCAGCATGTGCATGGCGAAGGACATGTCGGGGGTGAAGAAGCCGGCGATCTGTTTGCGGCCTTGTCGGCTGGCGGGCCCCTTGCCTTCCGGTTCGCGGGGGCTCTCGACCGGCGTGGCTGACGCAGGCGCCGTTGCCGGCACCGCGCGATCGCGCAGGTTGGCGAAGCTGGGTTTGCGGCTCATGCGGTCTTTCCCTTGCGCTTGATCGGTTCGCCGACCTGTCGACATGTCCACTCGTATAGCTGTCTGATCTCGTCGGCCGCCTTGCCGGTGGGTTCCAGTTCCATGACGGTGCGTCCCTCCGCCGATGCGTGGCGATAGGCGGCGCGGTCGGGGATCAGTATCGGACAGGGCGGCGTGCCATAGCTTTCCACGAGTTCCCCCGCTTCGGCATAGATACGCGGGGCGTTGGGGCTGCCGGCGGTGAAGACGACGAAGGCGGGTTTGCGGAGCAGTTGGACCAGCTTGGCGGTGGTCTGGATCGCCGACAGGTCGAAGGCGCTGGGGCGGCACGGGATCAGGACGAGATCGGCGATCTCGACCGCGGCACGGGCGGCGCTGTCGGCATGGGGGGGCGTGTCGATGACGATGAAGTCGGCCCCCTGCCCGCTGGCCTGCGCTGCCTTGGCAGCCAGGCGCGGCGGTGGGCTGTCGATTACTTCGGGTGGCGCGTCCTGTCGCCAGGATGCCCATTGGCTGGCCGTCGCCTGCGGATCGGTGTCGATGATGAGCGCGACGCGGCCGGCGTCCTGCGCTGCGGCGGCGAGGTGGAGCGCCAGGGTGGTCTTTCCCGCCCCGCCCTTCTGACTGATGATCGCGATGGTCGGCATGTCTGGTCCTGTACATGTCTACACGGCGACATGTCATCAGCGAAGATCATGTCTCCCATGCACAAGAGATGTTCGGCCCGCTCAACGGGCGGAATGCCACATAGCCCCTTCATGCCGCTCGTTCAGGCCACGCCGGAAACCGCTTGATCCCCATAGGGAGCATGCGGCGGCGTAGCCGACGCTTTATGGTTTCAATTTAAATTTCGATCGTTTTTGTGTGTCGCATCTCAGCATGGACAATTTTTGTTGGCTGTCAGGCCAACTCCGTCCGAGTAGTTGAATCAGAATCTGTTAGCGGTTGCGGATTGTTTTGAGACTCACGCTCCAGACCATCGATCCGCTCACCCAGCCGGGCGAGCATCTTACCGAGCGTACCGCCCACCGTCGCTCTCGCCAGATCGCGACACGACAGGCTAGCCAGCATCGTCTGCGTCTCCTCGATCCGATCCGCCTCTCGCTGGATCTGATCGTCCGGCACCGGCGCAGGGCGCATCCAGCGCGGCAGATAGGCCATGACGATCTTCGGCAAGGCGGGGCGATAGACGTTCGACGTCTGCTTGTAGCGAGGGCCCGGCCCCTCCCCCTCGACGCGCTTGAACCGGCGCTGGCGGACGATGAAGCCGATCCCCTCGAGGATGTGGAGCGCACGGGCGATCGTCGCACGGCCGAGCTTCGTCGCCTCGGCCAGATAGTCGTAGCTGGGATAGACGCGACCGCGATTGAGGCGGGCGAGCGTCAGCATCTCCTCATAGACGCGCACCGCCCCCGCGGTCAGCGCCGCGATCGCGCGCTCTGTTCTGGTCAGATCGCGCGTGCCGGCGCGCGCCTCGCGGGCGAGCTGGCGACCGGCATCGAGCGTGCGCCGGGCCACACGCAGCAATCGGTCGGTCTCACCCTTGGCGGGCACGCTGAAGAACATGTCCTCGAAGGTACCGGCCTCGATACTGTCGCGCAGCACCGGCGCACCGGTACGATGCGGGGCGCCCGAACGCGCAGGCTTGCGCATGCGAACGCCGCGCAACGCCAGCGTCGCCGCTTCCCCCAGGGTAAACGCCGTCATCTTCCATCCCCTCATGGGCTGGGACCGGGACAAAAAGAGGGCGTGGCGCGAAACGCGCATCCTTGAACCGATGGTCGATCAGGGGTATCTGGAGGAAGTTGTTCTACTTCGGGTCGACGTTTGGCGACGTCGCTCCATCAAACCGGTCATCGTACCGGGGGATGCCCGGCCTTCGTGCCGGGCTTTCTTTTATGAGGTCACAGCCGCTCCGATTGCTGTGCCGGCATGACGCCGGCTGGAACCTTTACAATCGCAGGTAAAATCCAACATCGGAAGCGTTCACGGTTCGTGCTTTCGAGTATTAATGCCCGAAAAAGTTCGTGCTTTCGGGTATCAATGCCATCGAAAGTTCGTGCTTTCGGGTATTAATGCCATGCCGAGTTCGTGCTTTCGGATATCAATGCCCCGTGCGGATTGTCGCCGATACGAGGCCCGGCTCGCGTGATTCGGCCGTTGATTCGCTGGTGCCCTCTGACCCGTCCTCGATCGCCGGCGGACGGCGGGTGATGACGACGCGGACGGGGCTCGCCTTGCGGCCCGGCCGGGCGGCGCCGGTGTCGGGCTCGCCGATCGTCTCGACCAGATCGAGCCGGTAGTTGGGGATCGCATCGGTGCCGGCGATCTGCTTCAGCGCGCTGCGGAAATTGGCGAGCGGGTTCTGGTAGCCGATCTGAAGGCGGAAGGTGGCGAGGTCGATATCGATCCCCTCCCCGTCTCCCGCCGATCGCGCGACTTCATAGATGCGCCGCTCGATCGGGCCGAGCTGGAAATAGGCGGCCGCATAATCAAGCACATGCCGGTCGAGCAGGATCGCGCGGAACAGCCAGTCGCACAGCCGCACCTTCACCGCCTTCAGCCGGCGTTCGCCGGTGCGCGTCTTGGTATAATGCAGCTTCGCCTCGGACAGCCATGAAAAGAAGCCCTCCTCCCCCTCCCCGCCCGCTTCGATGTTGGTCTTGATCTGCGTGCCCTGCAGCCGCTCCAGCGCCTCGGACAACCGGCCATAGGACCGTGCCGAATGGTTGCTGCCGGTGACGTTGAACAGGTCGTGCGCGGTGAAGACGAAGTCCTGGTCGACCGCCTCGCCGGCATCCAGCTTGGCCGCCATCAGGCTGGCGATGTAGAGGACGATCTCCTTGTCATAGATCGTCGCGACGCCGCTGGCCGACGGGCGCACCTCGATCGACACCTGATCGGTCTGATAGGTGAGGGGCTTCATCCACCGCGTCTTGGCGAGCGCGAAGAAGGGGAACGCCATCAGCGACCGCTCGCCGCGGATCTCACCATAGAGCGGACTGTCGAGCAGGAAGAGTTCGCCCTGAGGAATGGCCATCGGCTTGCTGTCCTTGGGGCGTTTCGGCGCGGGCGGGCGGCTCATCGGTATTCATACTCGAAAGCACGAACTTTCGGCCTTCCATTGGGGGTCGCACAGGGGGAAGGGCCGCTGAAGGGGCGTCCATTCGTGCTTTCGAGTATGATTGGGTGGGCCGTGCTCATCACCCCATATACTCTGATCCGGGGCCTATCCGCAAAAACGGGAATGGTCGGCGATGGATCGATCGCGCGGGGAGTGAGGCAGTGATGGTCGATGATCCGACGTGTCGACACGACGACATCGCGACAGATCGACTATTCGTCGCTGCCGATCATGTAGTGGATCGGTTTGAACGTACCGCCATTGGAGTCCGGTGCCGAACAGGCGGTCAGGCCGATCACCAGTTCCATCGTCGCGCGAAAGACGATGCGGTCGCCCGCCTTGCTGATCGGGGGCAGGACCCGCAGCTTGCCCGTCTCCGCATCGATCGGCACGTTCATGAAGCAGTTGAACGCGGTCGGGATGCGATCGGGTACGATGCCATAGGGCTCCAGCGCCGCGGCCAGATTGCCGAAACAGCCACGATGCGGCGTCAGCGTCGGGTAGAAGTGATGGAAGGTGTCATAGGAGCAGGGCGTCAGCAGGAAGTCGTGCCGCCCGACATCGTCCGCCACGATCTCCAGCATCGGTTGCGAGCGGTTGGAATACAGGATGTGGCCCGTCGTCAGGTAGATCGTCTCGGCATAATCGAGCGTTCGGCCCGACGAGATGACCTCGTCGAGATCATCGGCGTTGAAGGCGAGGAGATCGGCCACCTGCTCGCCGCGCGGGTCGATCACGGTCAGCGTCTGTCCGCGCGCCAGGCGGAACGCGGTGCCGCTGCGCTCCGGTATCTCGGTCACGCTCATTCGGCCTGCCCCTGATACGAGAAGGGGCAACGCCACACCGGGTCGACCGCACGGCCGCTATACTGGCGCGCTTCGCTCAGTTCGCCGTGGCGCGTCAGCATCGGGTTGCGCGAGCCGGCGATCGCCTCGTCGCGGACCATGATCTTCTCGCGCATCGTTTCGTAGCGGCCCTGTTCGCGCAGGGTCGTGAACTGGTCGTGCAGGTTGAACACCATCGTCGGCCGCGCGAAGCGGCGGGCGGGGCGGCTGGCGTTGGGGTGGAGGCCGACGACGAAGAACGCCTCACCCCCGAAGCTCAGCGAGAAGTGCGGGCTGTCGGGATCGGCGCTGACGCGGGCGTCATAGTCCTGGCCGCGCCAGACGTCCTTGTCCGACAGCGACTGGATGCGGTCCCACAGCTTGCGCTCGAACGTCTCCTCGTCGAGCGTCACCGGCTCGTCGAAGACGACCGCGAAGCTGCGGAATAGGGCGGGGTCGGCACGGTACGCCGCGGCGAAGTGCAGCAGGCCGTCATGGATGCGGACATCGTCCCACGCGCTGTCGATGCGGTTGCACGACAACACCTCCAGCGTCCCCTTCGCCACCGCCGCCTTGGCGCCGACGCAGGGGAAGGTCGCCTCGGCGATATGGTCGAGCAGGAGGGCGTTGTGGGCGGCCTGATCCTTATGGCTCCAGGGGAAGAGCGGTGACTGATGGATAGGCATAGCGATGGAGGACGTTCGCCCGGCGCCGTTCGTTCCCTCTATTGCCGCAGGTTAAGCGGTATATGGATAAGTTCGCCATCTTCACGCATGTGCATCGGCTACATGTCCAAATGTATACGTGTCGACATACCTACATATGCTGATCGGGTTGTTTCCATAGAACGATAATGCTATATATTGTTCCAAGGAGCATGGACATGGCCACATCCGCACCCGCGCTGCACGATCCCGACGCCCCCCGCGTGTTGAGCGAGGCGGTGGGGCGGATCGCGGCGTTCTGGCAATTGTCGAACGCGCAGGCCGGCGCGATCATCGGCGTGTCGGGGCCGACCATGTCGCGGTTGCGGGCCGGGCAGTACCGGCTGGAACCGGGCAGCAAGCCGTTCGAGCTGGCCCAGCATCTGCTCCGCCTGTTCCGCTCGGTCGACAGCTGGCTGGGGCAGGACGACGGGTCGGCGCGATCGTGGCTGGCGACGCCGAACCTCGATCTGGGCGAGCGGCCGCTGGACCTGATCGCCACGGTACGCGGGTTGCTGAGAACCAGCGATTATGTCGATGCCTTGCGTGCCCGGATCTAGAGGGCCCGGATCTGAGGGGCCAGAATTTGACGGCCGACCCTATCGCGGCCGCGTGATCCGCATCGTCGAGGCCCAGCACCGCATCTCCACCAACCGGCTCGCCGCCACCAATGCCGACCAGGCGCTGCTCGAGGCACTGGCCGAAGAGGTGAAGCCGAGACTGCCCGATGCCGCGCAGCATCTGCCGTGGCTGCTCGCCTCGCCGTTTCGCTATGGTCTGGGGCGCCCGTCGCGGTTTCGCGGCGCCAACGTGCTGCCGGGCATCCTCTATGCCTCGGAAGCGATCGAGACCGCGGTGACCGAGACCGCATACTGGCGACTGGTCGGCTTCGCGCGATCGCCGGGGTTCCAGCGACCGCGGACACCGACGCCGATGTCGGCCTTTTCGGTGCTGGTCGCCACCCCGCGCTGCCTCGACCTGACCACCGCGCCATGGAGCAACCCGCCCGGCCGCTGGACCCACCCCGACGATTACGCCCCGACCCAGAAACTGGCGACACAGGCGAGGGCAGCCGCCATCGCCACGATCCGCGCGCCCTCCGCGCGGCTGGCGGGCGGGATCAACCTCGCCGTCCTCGACCCCGCCGCGCTGGTCCCGCCACCCCGCCCGCATTCCAGTTGGGCCTTCCTCGCAACCGACGAGGGCCTGCTGGCGACGCGCGAGATGAGCGATCAGGCGATGCGGTTCACGGCGGAGGGTTTCGGGATCATGTGAGCGCTCAACTTACCATCGCGTACATGGTACAATGAACCGTCGATCGTGTGATGGGTGGTCCAAACAGCACTTTCCAATCTCAATTCTCACCAGCCAGCATCATGCCTCGACCTTGGCAACGCACAGGATTATTACGGCACAATGCAATTCCCGGTTCGATCAATATGAACGTCATCCACCCGATCGATGCACGCATCGGTTTTACGCCTCTTCTTGTTCGTGACAAGAAAGTTACCCGACTGCATTGCTACTTCCTGCTTGCGTTGAGCGATGTGGCGGCAATCGGAATATCATTCGTCGTCGCGAATTATTTGGTCAGCCTTACGGCCGCCACGCCGATCGAACATGGCTTCATCATGTTGGGCGCAATCCTACCGCTGTTTGCGATACAGGCAGGCACCAACGGCACCTATGGCGCCGCCACGCTCGACGACGCCAATCTCGGCGCGCGCCGTGCCGCGCGGGCCTTGACTATCGCCGGGGCCGTGGTGCTGCTGATCGCCTATATGCTGAAAGCCAGCGCCGCCTTTTCGCGCGGCGTGTTCGCAATTGGCTTTGTCGCATCGTTTGTGCTGCTGATTGTTGCGCGCAAACTGCTCCGGCCTCGCATCGCCCGCATGCTAGCTGGCTCCGCTCACACGACGATCGTGATCCTAGATCAAGTAGCCTATCAACCGCAGGAGTGCGAAATCATCCTGACAGCAGGCGATCTGGGTTTCGACCCGGAAACAAACGATCCACGCGCCTATCATGACCTTTCGCACGCCATCGCACATGCCGATCGAATGATCGTCGCCTGTTCGCCGAACCGTGCATCAGCCTGGGCGCCGGTACTGCGTACGCTGGCGGTGGACGGCGAAATATTGACCGATGTCAGCGACAAGGTTGGAGCAATCGGCATGCGCCGCCTGGGTGATCGGCGTACGCTGATCATCAACTACGGACCGATGACCTTTTCGTCACGGGCAATGAAACGCATGTTTGACATCGCATTTTCGATCGGCGCCATCCTGATTCTTTCGCCTATATTATTGGGTACTGCGATTGCCATTCGCTGGGAAAGTCGTGGTCCCGTGTTTTTCCGCCAAGAGCGGATTGGGCGCGGCAACCGCATCTTCCGGATCTTCAAGTTCCGCAGCATGTATGCGCATGCAACCGACGAGCATGGCGCGACGCTCACCCAGATCGGTGATGCGCGCGTCACCAGAGTAGGCGGCTTTATCCGCCGCACCTCGATCGATGAACTGCCGCAGCTTTTCAACGTGCTGAAAGGCGACATGAGCATTGTCGGTCCCCGACCGCATGCGCTGGCGGCCAAGGCGGCCGATCTCCTATATTGGGATGTAGATACACGCTATCGTCAGCGTCATGTCATCAAGCCGGGCATGACGGGTCTGGCACAGGTGCGTGGTTTCCGTGGCAATACGCATCATGTCGAGGACCTGACGAACCGGCTTCAAGCGGATCTTGAGTACGTAGCGACATGGTCGCTACAGCACGACTTGGCGATCATCTTCCAAACGATGAATGTGATGCGGCATAGCAACGCCTATTGATACGCCTGACTTCCACCCGCCAAGGCACTGTTGAGAATGTCTGCGGTGTGTGCGCCAGCCTTGTCCCATGTAAAGCCCTCCGCGATCACGCGATTACGAGCGGACACCGCATTCTGCCAATCGCCGGCTGTTTCGCACCCAATCGCCATAGTGCGGATCGCCTGTATCCATCCTTCTCTATCGTCCGGATCGACAAAGGGAATCAATGCGCCGGACGCGACCTCGACTAGGGAAGGAGCTGTGGAAGAGATCACTGGTGCTCCCGCCCGCATCGCTTCGAGCAGTGGCAGCCCAAATCCCTCATAACGCGATGGCACCAATACAAAACCGGCACTGGCGTAAAGCGCGTCGAGATCGGTGTCGCTGATACCACGAAGGATATGGACGTTCGCGATCCGCTCCGCCTGTTCGGTCAGATCAATCGATGAACGCAGATCATCGCTCGGGGTGACGAGGGTGAGTTGCCAATCTTTGAGATTGGCCTCCCGCCACGCATCCAGCAGCAATGGCAGGTTCTTGTGCTTCTTTGCTGCGGCAACGGCCAATGCGGTCTTGCCGCGCTTATGCCCCGACGCCATGACAGGGGGAGCGCCGACATGATCAATGCCAAGATGCACCACGCTGGATTTTCGGGGCGTCCCCACCGCTTTTTCGAACACACGCGCACTGAAGCGGCTGTCGAAAATAATATGTGCGGCATCACGTCTGACCTTGCCAAAGGTACGCGCGGCGGCAATCCGCTTCATAGCCGATGCGGGAAAGCTTGGCTCAAGATGGATGAGATCGTGAACGGTCGTCACGAACCGGCCCGACCATCGTAGCGGCACCCAGTAATTTGTGAACCAAGTAAGATCGTATTCACGCGCCAATCCCGGCAGCTTCGTCTGCTCGCCCAGCGAGAATGATCCGATGGGTGTAGCCTTTACGGTGACGTTGCTCCAGTCTGCCGCGAGGATGTTTGCCCGCTCTGCGTCAACGGGGGAGATCAGCAGCGTGAAGCTGACCGACGGCATTCGGGCCGCAACGCTTGGAACGATATTACGGACATAGCGACCAATCCCCGATCCCCAGGGGAGGCGCGCATCGACCAAAATGCGAGGCATTATCGTCATGTCCTGGCCCCGTGCCGATTACCGGCTGGCAGCTGTGACACCCGGCCGATCGGCACCAGCGCCGTAACCGTAGAACGATGTACTTTTTCAATCGACAGCGCACCCAGCGCCATGCCCATCACAATCCAGGGATAGGCGAAGTTAAGCTGCACACCGAACAGTGCCGCCAACAATGGATAAGCACTAAGCAAAAATATCCACGCCCGCGATCGCAGCGCCATCAGCAGCGGGTACGCATAGATATAGAGTACGAATATCGTCATGGGTATGCCGAGTTCGGCTAGGTAGCCAAGCAACCCCAAGCCGTGCAGATCCCAGACCTCGGTTCGCGGCAGGCCGAGCAAAATGTCAGGATCGTTGCGGACAAGGCTGTAATTGCCGATCCCGACGCCAAGGATGGGATGCGCCTCGACGATCCGTGGCAGCAACACCGACCCCATTAGCCGGCCATTGACGAGATTGCCGTCCGTGGACCGCTCATAAGCTTCGCTGCGAAAGTTGACGAGGTTCGAATAATACCCGTTCAGGCCCTCGACCAGATTGCTGGCGATCGCGATCGGCAGGATCAACGCTACGGCCACGAAGATCAGGCTGGCGCGGCGCTGCTGAAGGAAACCAAGAGACGCAAGGAGCAGGATCACCAATACCGCCGCCTTGGATTGCGAGCCCACCACCGCGAGCACGATGATTGCCATGCTGGCCCTATAGCTACCCCGGGAAATATAATGGAGCATGGGGCCACGGATATATTGCACCAATGCGCCACCCGCCAGATAGACACCCAGCGGACCACCCTCGTTGAAAAAACCACGTACGCGTGGAATCCTAGAACTCAATGTAATCCCTGGCAACTCCAGTCCGGCGAAATGCATCCCGAAGCAAAAGACACCCCACATGGCATTTGCGATCGCAGCCCAGCCGAAAGCCATCAGTATCAGCTTGAGCTTGCGCGGATCGTCACGGATCGCAAGTGCGACGACGAACAGCGAGCAAACCGAGATCACAACCTCGATCAGCCGGGCGATGGTCGCAAAGGGCGGCTGCTTCAGCAGCCCGATATCGCTGGGTGGATAGAAATTGAGCCGCAAGGACATGAACGAGCCGCATGCGATCAGTGTGATCATCAGGATCACCCGCGGCAGCAGATTGATGATCACACCCGGACCCTCGATCCGCGCCTGTTGCTGCGGCTGGAGAAAGGACAACATGAGCGCGCCCACGATGGCGAACTCAACGCTTTGAATGTCGCCCAGTCTCAGATCGGTAAACCCGCTGAGGAACGCGATGACTGCGGCAAGACCAAGAAGCATGACTTACCCTATGCCGTGCGCAAGGAAGATGGGGACGCGATCGATATGCCATGATCGAGTAGTACACGCGTCATTCCTGCCATGAACGCCTGCTTGCCGAACCGCGCGGCGTTGGCGATGCATGCCGGGCTGCATGTCTCTGCCAAGCCTGACGCTTCAAATGTCCGAACAGCTTCGGTCAGACCTTCAGTGTCGTCGTTCTGGTATAATATTCCCGTCTTTCCAGGCAGCACCGTCTCCAGCGCGCCACCCCGTGCAAGGGCGACGACCGGCCGGCCGGACGCTTGGACCTCGACTGGAACCATGCCGAAATCCTCTTCACCAGGAAAGATCAAAGCACGACATTGGGCCATATGATCGCGCAGGACGTCAAACGATGCTTTGCCCAGAAAGGTAATGTTGGGTCCGGCGCGCTGCCTTAACCGGTTGAGTTCTTCCCCCCCTCCGATCACGACCAGCGGCAGGCCGAGCGTGTTGAAGGCATCGATCGCGACATCGGGCCGCTTATAAGCCACCAGTTCTCCGCACCAAAGATAGAAATCATCAACCGTCGCGGGTTTTGTGGTCGCGAAGGCGTCGACATCCACCGGCGGGTAAACGACCGTCGCATCGCGACGATAGGCTTGTCGCAGACGTCCAGCGACAAAGTTGGAATTGGCAACGAAGGCGTCCACCCGCAACGATGATGCAGCGTCCCAGATCCTTAGATAATGAGCGACCAACGGCATTAACATCCGTGTTAAAAAACCAGCCCGCCCACGGTAAAAATGATACTTATCCCAGATATAGCGCATCGGCGAATGGCAATAGACGATCTGTGTCGCTCCCGGATGCAGGATCACACCCTTGGACGGTCCCGCCTCGCTGCAAATGACGAGATCGTAGTCGGACAAATCGAGCGCTTCGAGCGCCAGTGGCATCAATGGCAAATATCGTTGATACCAGCGTATGGCACGCGGCAACCGGCTGATGAAAGTGGTTTGGATGCGATGCCGCTTCAGCCTGTCGGACAGCCGCTCCGGCGCGACAACATGGGTGTAGATGTCAGCGTCCGGAAACAAATCACCTAGCGCTTCAAGAACACGCTCCCCACCGCGCATGTTGACTAGCCAGTAATGGACGAGGGCAACCCGGCGGGGCGACCTGGGTAATGCCGCCACCATCGACTGCGGAAATTCACCTTCGATCGAGGCAGACACCCCGGTCATCAGCCGATCCGATCAAGCCGGATCGTCCGCAACACGACAGACGCCGACGACGATCCTGTCTGCGTCAGGCCATATAACTCAAGCTTGGGAAAATCGCATGTGACGCGACCAACGCTGACCAGCTGCATATGCCCTGTCGCACGGGGATTAGCCGGATCGAGCTGCGTCATCTTTCCGCCGGGACAGGCGAGGCGAAAACCAATCCGGTCGGCGATCATCGACATCGGTGTATCGCCTGTCACGTCCAGTTGATAACGACCTGCACGTCCACTTGTCAGCTGACTAACGAACAGCGGCGCCCCGCGGCCGTTCCAGTCGATACTGACGAAGCTGCCGCGATCATCATGGTTCGCATCGGCGAAATAACCGCTGCCGCTGGCCAGCTGCCATTCGAATGGAACCGGGAGTGCATCTGTGGCTATTGGCAAGGATGCGATGGCAAAATTGGTGTCAGCAAGCGGGGTTGCGACTGTGCCGGCCTGTGCCCGCCAGAGATCGAAAGCTTGCGCTGTCCGACCCACCCCCGTTAGCTTGGCTAGGATGGGAGCGACTTCGTTGCGGGTCAGCCGGTCACCGCGGCGCTGGATAGCGCGCATGACAAGGTATCGTCCCTCGATCTGATCCGGTTTCGAGAGATCCGAGGCTGACATGAAATAATAGCGCCGCCACGGCGGACGGGTCGCAAGCCGTTGAATCAATAGATTTCGAAATGCCGGATCGGTCGTCATCAAATTGAGGACAGGATAAATCTGACCAAGCAACTTCTCACGACGGAGAAGGGCATCCATCGTATCCATGACTAACGATAGATCACCCGTCGTGCCGGCCAGCCACAATAGATTTTGAAGCGCCGTCGTACTCCGCCATCCTAGCTGACGCAGTAACATGATATTGCTCGCGGCACCGTTCAGGTTTCCTGTCGCGCGTATTTTTGCGGCAATCACCCCGTTGACTACCTGCTGATCAAGTGGATCGGCGGCTAGCGCGGATACGTTGGCGAGCGCTTTTTGGCCAAGCGGTGGTCCGCCCGACGGCGCACCCACCAGATTGGTGCCGTTGCCCGTCGTCAGCAAAGCAACTCGCCGTGTCATGCCGACAAAATATATCAACGCGACAACTAGCGATGTGGCAAGAACAAGAGGAAACAGCGCCCGCCGCCCCAATAGTATGTTACCGGTCCTCATCGACGTCACGATTCGTACCGGTACTCGTAGGCGTAATCGTTACCATAACCATAACCGAGACGACCGGGATTGTACTTAGTAAGCAACGCGCCGGCTAGATTGCCTCCGCCACGACGCAAACGTGCCAGCGCATTGGTGGCGCCACGGATCGAGTTGCGTCCGGCTTCAATGACGAAAACGGTTGCTTCAACCTCGCTCGACAGGATGACGGCATCGGCGATGCCCAGCACCGGTGCCGAGTCGATCAGTACCACGTCGTACCGGCCGGTGAGTTCCGTCACCATCTTCATGAATTGCGGACTGTTCACCAATTCGGACGGATTGGGCGGGATGTCTCCGGCGGGAAGTAGAAACACGCCATTACCCTGCGGCGACTGGACGGCTTCATGCGCCGGCAGCAATCCGGCAAGTACCCCACTCAAGCCATTCTGATTCTTGACGTCGAACAGCCGGTGCGCATTCGGACGACGCAGATCCGCGTCGATGATGAGCACCGTCTTGCCGAGCCTTGCTAGGCTGAGTGCAAGCGCATGGCACGACGAGGACTTGCCTTCGCCCGCCTGACTCGACGTGAAGAGCACCGTCTTGGGCATCCCTCCCTCAGACAGGGCAAGCGCGGTTCGCACGCTGTTGAACGCCTCGCTGACCGACGACTTGGGATCGGCCATCTCGCCACCGATATCGTCGGTGTCGGGTACGCTGCCGAGCAGCGCAAGACGAAGGCGGTCGGTGACGTCATCGGGAATGCGGACCGCGTCGAACAGCTGCTCGCGCAGAACCACGCAGACGAACGACAGCAACATACCGATGAAGATGGCAAGCGCCAGGATCAGTGGCAATTTGGGCCAGGACGGTCCTTCGCTGATCTGTGCCTGATCGACGATGCTGAGGTTGTTGGTCTGAACGCCCGCTTCCGCATTGAGCGAGTTGAAGCGGCGCAGGAGAGAGTCGTATTGCTGGCGGCTGGTATCGGCTTCGCGACGCAGGATCGAAAGCTGAATGCCTTGGCTTTGCTCATCCAGGGTGGTGCTCTTCAGCTGCTCGATCTGACGGGCCAGCGTCTGTTCGCGACTAAGCGCGATATCGTACTGGCTTTTGACCGTATCACGGATGTTGCGCGCGATCGTAGCGATCTGGCGGTCATATTCGCGACTTTGAGCGGACGCTTCCAGCACCGTCGGATAATCCGCCTGACGAGTGCTGAGCTGCTGACGATACGTGGCGGCAGATTGCGCACGCTGCTGGAGCAGTGACTGCACCGCAGGATTCTGTAGAACCTCCGGTATCTTCAGATCCGGCATCGCCTGAGTGCGCTGCCACTTCTGTTCGGCACCAATCCGGTCCGAAAGAGCACCCGAATAGGCTTGGTTGAGCTGGATCAACTGCGCCGACAAAAGCGACTGGGGAGTGCCAGCAACGCTGCCCGCTGCGTTGCTGGGATCAACCAGTCGAAGTCGACGCGCATAACCAAGCGCCTGCCGCTCCGCTCGCTCGAGCCGCTGCTGCGCTTCGCCCAGCTGATTGCGCAGAAAGTCGAGCGCATAGGTGGAACTGTCCGCCTTGCGCGATAGATTGTTACGGATGAAAGCGTCAGCATAGGCATTGGCGACCCGCGCCGACAGCCGTGGATCGGGACTAACGAACGTCAGCTCGGCGATGCGCGTATTGCCGGTATATTCGACATCGACATGGGCGATCAGCGCCTGTTCCACCTGCTCACGGTGGATCTGTTGAAGCGACTGGTTAGGCGTTCCCTTTTCGGCGGGCTCGATCTTCATCGCCTCCAAAAAGGCATCACCCCGGTAAAGACCCAGGCTCTCGGCGACGGTCGCGGCTACGCCACGGCTACGAATGATTTCCAGCTGGGTCTGTAAAAACCGCTCGGTATCGTTCTTGGAGGACGCACCTTCACGATCCGCCTCGGTGCCTAGCACCTTCTCGGCTTCCTGACGGACCTCGATCGAAACCTCGCTTTTGTAGAGCTTGGTGGCGAGCAGGGAGTAGGCGATGGCGACGCCGATGCACGCCGCCATGATGATTCCGATCCAGACACGTGAGCGATAGACGCCAGCCCAGATCTCTCGCAGGCTGAACGCCTTGGTGCCATCGGCCGGACGTTGGTCCAGCGGGATTTCGAAGCCCGCGTCGGGGGCCGTGGTGAACTTCATTTATGACGATCCGTCAGGTCAGCGCAACGCGACGAACACGGCCGCCGCGCTGGGGAGGGTGGTCACGATATCACGGAAGAAGGCGGCAGCACTATTGTAACCGACAACGACGGTGTCACGCTGCCGCAGCTGGAAATCGGGTGCTTGGCCAGTCCTGATATCGTTCATATCGAACCGGGCGGCGTAACGCTGTCCGTTGATGTCACGAAACACCACGATCTCGTTCATCTTGGCGAATTGTGCAGCACCACCGGCGACCGCCAACGCCTGCGACAGCATCAGACGTCCGGGAATGTCGTAGATGCCGGGTTTGATCACCGCGCCATCAACGGTCACGGTATAGTTGGTTGCGGTTACCACCGATACCGCGGTCCGCGCGTTGCGCAGATAGCGCGTGTTCAGGCGTGCGTTGATGTCGTTCGCCAGCTCTGCTGCGGTCTTGCCCGAAGCAGGTAGCGTACCGATTAGAGGCATGGCGATCGTCCCGCCACTGGATACCGGCAACTGTTCGAACGTAAGACCAGGTTCGTTGAAGACGGAAACCATCAGAATATCGCGCGGGCCGATCTGATATTCTTCCAGATCAACAGGGCGGGGAGCAGGGGACGCGACCGTCACGGCAGGAAAGGCGGCCGCTCCGACTGGAAGATCGGAACGAGCGCCACAAGCGGAGAGAAGGGCAGCAACACTGACTACCGTCACGCACCTGACAATCACCGATTATTCCCTTGGTGTAGGATCGGAAGCATAAGCGCTTTTCCGATCGGAAAATGCAAACGCCGCTCCCTACCGCTCAAGTCCGTTGCCTACGACGCACAAGACCTGTCGAAGCGGTCAGATCGCCGCGTATAACCAATATCATAGCAAGGGCAAGGATCGGCAGTACTGCCGGCCTCCTTAGCGGATAATCCACCCCGCTATGAACAGCGATTAACACCAGGATCAGCGCGCCGCAGAGCAGGGGCAGGCGATTATCGTACTCTGCCTGCCGCCAGACGCCCACGCCGCGCCATATCAGCCCTCCGATCATCATGAGAAAGATACCTACCCCCGGCAGACCCGTTTCCAGTAACAGCTGCGGATATTCATTATGCAACTGGTTAACGAACGTCGGCTTCACCCATGCCAGATTCTCGCCAACCGCATATAGCGTGCTGAAGCTGCCGATTCCGGACCCGAACAGCCAGTAGCGTTCGATCAACGGACGGCTGGTCCGCAGGAACTGCCAACGCAAATCCTCGTCCACCGCATTGAAACGACTGAACACCTGCTCGAAAGCGGACGAGGTGCTGACCAGTATGATGCCCCCGACGACCACGGCAACGATTCCCGCGATGTAGATCGGCTTGATCGCGCGTACGTAGAGGCTGCCGAGCAATAGAACGGCCATGACGCCCAGACCGATGCCGGCACGGCTGTTCGTCGTGACGAGCGCCACCAGCACGATGCCAGCGTAAAAGCCCAACCACGTACGCGCTCCCTGGGGCTGTACGCGCGAGCCAAAGAGATAGGCAGCGATTGGCAGGGAAGCGGCGAGTACAAGCGCCGCATGGTTCTTGTTCGCATAGAAACCAAGCAGCGCGCCATGATCCGCCGCGGTGTGAAAACGCAACACCTGTCCGCCCGACGCGACCTGCACCAGACCGATCAGGATATTGAGGCCGATCAGACCGAAGATCAGCCAGACCACGCGGCGAAAATCCTTAGCTGGCAACACCAGGAGCAGCGTGACCAACGCGACGAAAGCGATGGCGATCACGACGGTGCCGGCGGTAAACAGCGGCGTGACGCTAAGCGGTTGCCAGCTGTCCGCCAGCCCTGCGAGCGTCAGCATGCGGACCCGCAGCTCCTGTCCGGGCAGCATATGCCATATCGACGGTGGTAGCGGCACGATCTGGAGCAGCGGCAGAAGCGCGACGCCGGCCAGGCCGATGCGGAAAGCCAATGGCTGATTCTGCAATGCCGTCCGTTCATCGGAGACGGTAAGGGCGCCCAGCAGCAACAGTCCCGCAATGCCGATCAGGATGGTCGCTACGATACTGGGGATCGGACCTCCGAATACCATCATGACAATGACTGCCAGCATGGCGATCCCGGTCCTGCCCGGCCGACCACGCATGGCGTTCACATTGCGCAGTAAGGCGGCAATTCCCCTTGGCTGGCGGTGTCCACCATGGCCTTTTCGACGGCCGTCCGTACGACTACGCGTGCGCGATGGACCTAGTGCTGCACTCACGTTCATCAACCCCTGATATCCAACTGCACCGGTCGCCAAGCACCGGCGCCATAACGCCAGCCGATCACCATACGTCCCGTCTTAGCCAACTGGTCGTCGGTTGTCGCTAAATTGACGCTCCATGCCCCCGGCGCCCCCGGCACGCTGGGCGCTCCCCAGCCGGATACAGCCCCTTTCACCACGGCATTGTCATCGGCACGGACATCATGAACGGGACCACGAACTGTAAGATTGCCCGTTATCATGCCCGTGAGACGTAGTGCTACATTTTGCAGTACGACGTTGCCTTCGACCCGCGACGAAGCATCCACCTCTATTGTCTGATCGGCGCAAGCCAAAGTGCCGGCCGCCGGAACCAGCTGACTGCCGTTGCGAAGACGCAACGCACGCAATCGACCCGCGCCTGAAATGGTCCCGCTGGCAACCCGCGTAGCGCTCAACGACAATTCACCCTGATCGCTACCACGCTGGGGAACAAGTTCCCTCACGATACAGCCCGTCAATGTCGACGATATACCCGGCGACATGAAGCCGACCTCCAATCGGTCGATCCGACAACCCGACAAGTGCCAGTCGCCGCCCATGCCGTTCACCGACACCACGCCACCGATAACGTTGACGATACCATTCTGGTTTGATGCCGGTTGCAGGACGGCACCGGGATTATGAAAGTTTACGGACCCGCCGCTCGCATCGACAGTGACGGGAATTCCACCTTCAGCGCGCAGATTGCGGAAATCGGTCTGATTGCCCGTCACTGTCAGGGTGGCCTCGGCCGGGTTCATCGCGGAGAGCCGAACCGAATCGTACGTGCACGCACCACCCAGCAGCCAGGTCAGCACACCCTTGTGTGCGATCGACCGCTCGCTGTGGATTTTAACGAAGCTGCACGACAGCGCACCGGGATCCACCCGGATCGCGCCGCCCACCGCCTGCTCGACGTGGATGCGCGTCCATGTCGTCTCGTTGCAGGTGCGACGATCGTCGCCGGCGATCTCAAAAGCATAAATACCATCGCGACCACACCGCTCGACGCTTACCGACAAAAAGGTCGAATCCCAGCATTGCGCATGCCGGACGCCAAAGCCGGCCAGATTGTTGACGCGTACCGACCTCACCGTGGACATGGCAAACGGCTCGTCATCGGAACCGAAGGCGATGCCGTTGATCCTTGGCCGCCGATCGTCCACAATCCGGCCGTCTTCTGGAATACCGATCGTTCCGTCACCGGTCACCGTGACGCAGAAGTCGGCAACACTGCCAAGCACGGTCAGAACCGTGTATCCCGTACCAGATGCCAGAAACCCAGGCGCCCCCGCCGCCCCGTAACTCGCCGGTTCGAACACGATACCTACCCCCCGGCTTTTCAGGGGACCGGTGATGCGGACGATGAGTGCGCCGAAATAGGCAATACGCCCGCCCGTGTTGGCGCAAAGATCAAGGAAGGCCTGTACGGCGCGGGTATCGTCCGTCCGACCATCACCGACGATGCCGTGTGCCTGTGCAAACAATGGAAGGGCGGCAACCACCAAGGCAAGGTTGCCGTCTTGTGTTCCCACGCCTTCCGCCCCGGTTGGTTTCGCCAAATCGGCCAGGGAAGCGAGCGTCCGTACGGGGCCGGTGTTCGCCTTCGCACTCGATTGCTCGCCGACCAGCGGCAATGTCAGCGCAGCGCCCGCCCTGCCCAACAGCGTGCGGCGACTGGGCAGAGCAGAATTGTCCTGTGTCATTCTTCCACCTTGGTGTCGGCGGTCCCGGAGAGAACTATCTCGTCCACCGGATGCCCCAAAGAACGCAGCCGGTCAGGCACCTCGTCCGGACCGTAGAAGCGTGCATTCTTGCCAAGAAGGGACCGCTTCAGGAAAGGAAATCCGGCATTGAGCAGTGGCAGCGCGGCGAATACACTGGGATCGCCTGCCCGCCGATTGTCGGCATACCAGAGGGATCCCACGGTCATCGACCGCGCGGCCTGTGCCGCAAACCGCGATTCCCGGCTGTACACCGCATCACGATAGGTGTCGGACGCACTATGACGGGGAAAAATGGCGCGGAGGCGACGAAGCCGGCCCCGCGTGCAGTTCTTCAGATGAAAAGCATAGGACTGAATATGGTTTTCGAGTTCAGCCGATGCAGTGAAACCGGTCAGATCCCAGCGCATCGCGGGCCAGAGACTGTCCAACGGAACAAACGGACCGAATACTGAATCGTTCAGTACGAACACGTCCGCGCCGGAGCTGCGTTCGGCCACCTCGTGCAAGGCCAATGCGTAGGCGGAAAAGTCGAATCCGCCTAATCCTTTCCAGTAAAGCGCATCTGCCTGATGGTGGAGTTCGGCAGGAACATCACCGTCCGGGGTTGCGCAGATGACAGCGAGGCGAGCATCGGCAGCGTGGAGCCGCTCCAGCGTATAACGGTGCGCAGCGGTAAGGCCGCCGCTAGGCAAATAAATGAAATAGACGATCCATCGCGGCGCCGGCGTGATCGGGATCAGCGCGCGGCTGGCGGGCGCCGGCACCCGGCCACGCATCACGAGCAGACGAATCAGGATCGTCACACCATCGGGCATCGAACGGCGGAAACTCCAGTTGCGCTCCAGCGCCTCGATGCCGACCCGCCGGTACACGGGCGGACGCTGGCCCAATGCCCGGTATATTGCTCGTTTCAATCTCATCAGTTTTTCTGACCGCAATGGCACCGACCATGAAGATAAGCGCGCGACAGCATTTCACACGGAGCTCGCGCACAAGGCACCCCGGCAGAAGAATGGTTGGCCGTAGAAAGCAACATGCCTATTGGCAAGCTTCTGCAATGCCAGCGCACCCCCTCCGCACGCATGCCCATCCAATCAGGCCATCTGCATGAACGTTGTCGTCACCATCACCTACAATGCCCGGAAATACGGCATTCTGGATGCCTTTTTTGCCAGTATGGAGGCTCAGGACGATCGGAATTTCCTGTTACTGGTTATCGACAACGCCTCAACCGACGGCACGTCGGAGTATCTGCAAGCGCTGAATCTTCCTAATTTGCGGCTGATCCTGAACGAGGAAAATGTCGGTTTCGGTCGCGCCTGCAACCAAGGCATCGCCTTTGCGCGCGAGGCGGGTGCCGAGCACATTACCTTCATCAACAATGATGTGGAATTTGGACCGGATCTGATCGGTGGCATGGTCCACTCGCTCGAAGAACAGGACGCAGCGGTGCTTTCGCCGCTTATCACTCCCTTCGACCAGCCAGACCATATCTGGTTCATCACAGGCAGCTTTCGCTGGCGTCGCGGGCTCATCCCCTATCACAACAAGATCTGGCAACCACGATCCGCTGCATCGTCCGACCGGATACAGAAGAACGATTTCGTCACCGGTTGCTGCATCGTTTTTCGGATGAGCGTTTTTGATGTCATTCCCGGCTTCGACGACCGCTTCTTCGTATACTGGGAAGATGCGGATCTCAGCATGGAAATGAAGAAGAGGGATATGAAGGCGGTGACCGACACGTCGCTCGTCTGCCGACACAAGGTAAGCATTTCAACCGGTGGGTCCTTCAGCGCCTTTTCGGTCTATCATGCCACACGTGGCCACCTGTTGTTCGCGCGCAAGCATTACGGTGTAATCATACTGGCCTATGTGATGCCGGTAATCGTCGCGAAAATGATCTTGAACCTGGCGCGCAGGCGCATGCGCCTGCGCGAAATCCGGCCATGGTTTCAAGGTCTCCTGTCTGGCCTGTTCGACTAGCCATTGTGAGTGGGGTCCCGCCCGGCTAATTCGCCTGCGATGACGCAGACTTTGCCCTCCATCGGGACCCTTGGTATCCGACCCGTTGCCCGCGTCGCATCCATCACGAAAGCCACCTGTGGGTCGGGCATCGGTACGGCAATGCAAGCGGCCGTATCTGGCCGGGTCCTTAGGTGACGGCCGATCCGATCCGTATCGCGATCGATGCACGCCCTTTTACAGGCGCGCCGTGCGGTTATACCATCTATCTTGGTTCGATCCTGCAATCGCTGCGTACGGCCGGCTTCGACCTGACATTGCTCAGCAATCAACCTCTTCTGCCGCAATATGACGAGGCTGCGGCACTTGAGACGCGAGTGTTCGGCAGTGCGGGTTCGCTACGCTGGGAGCAGTATGATCTGCCACGATATCTTGTCGAGGCTCGACATGACCTCTATTTTTCCGGCGCCAATCGCGGCATTCCGCTCCGCAAGACCGCAGGCACCCGCTACGTACTGGGACTTCTCGATGTTATTCCCTATCTATTCTTTAGAGAATATTATCTGCGCCGTTGGAAGACATTGCTGACCCGGCCAAAGAACAACGTCGAGACGATCGCTCAATTGATCGCAGTCGCGCGAGCCGATGCCATCCTCACGATCTCGCAACAAAGCGCTAGAGACATCCACCGCATCTTTCGACGCCGTGACGTCACTGCTCTTTTGATACGGCTGAAAGATGCCGGACAGCGGCCTTCAAACCCGCTACGGCACCAGTTCGTCTATATCGGTGGCATCGACGCCCGCAAAAAAGTGGATGTGCTGCTACATGGCTTCGCACGGTTCGTCCACCACCACCCCGGATATCGTCTTGTGCTGGTCGGTTCAAACTATACCGCTCTCGCACCATTGATCGCGGATCTTGGCCTCGACGCGCATGTGGAGTTGACCGGCTATGTCGATCATCTCACCAAGTTTCAGATTTTGAGCGAAAGCGTGGCGATGGTCTACCCCTCTCTTTACGAGGGTTATGGGATGGCGATTGCAGAGGGTTTCCAAGCTGGCATTCCGGTTGTGGCAGGACGCGGCGGATCGCAAGAGGAAATAGGGGGGGCCGGTGTGCGGCAGATCGATCCCTTATCCCCCGGTGACATCGATGCCGCGATGCAGGAGATGCTTGATCCCGAAGTCCGCATTGACTGGATTAGGCGTGGGCAGCTTCAACTCGGCCATCTTACGGACCCGGCGATCGAGAATGAGACCATTGCCTATTTTGCCGAGCAGGGCCGGCTGGCTCGCCTGCGATAGACGCTCATGACAGGGTACGCGCGAAGTTCAGTTTCCGTCCAATGACCCGCATCTCGTCGCGCAACGGATGACCCATCAGGATGATGGTGCCAAACCAGAGGGTGATCCCAACGAAAACGGCACCAAACACGACAGGCAGGGGCGTAGTCGGCGACCAGTCATAGGTTATCATCGCGATCATCGCCGGCAGGACAGCAACCAAAGTCAGCAGCGCACTGTCGCGATAGACCAAAGGTATCGCGCGGGAATCAAGCTGCGCCAGACGGCGAACATGTGGATAATAAAGGACGAGACCGATCAGGGCGTCAGGGATTTTCGCAATCGCGGCCCACAGGATATTGAACAGACAGCCGACAGCGAAGATAGGGATACCCAGCAGGAACCGCGCCGCTTCAAAGCGTGCCTGCTTTCCGGTTTCACCGCGAAGCACGAACAATTCCCAGTTCATCCCGAACGCTACGCCGATCAACTGGGATACCATCATTGCGGCAAGCGGTAATGCAGCCGGCAGCCATTGCTTTCCATAAAGCAGATGGATGGCCGGACGAGAGAGAATGGCGAGACCGATCAGGAACGGCCACATGAAGGCGGTAATCATCGAAAAGCCGCGTAGGTAGGTTTCACGCCAGTTTCCGCCGTCGCGATAGTCCTTGGACAACTGCACAAATACGACACGGGTAGCCGTGCCATACAGATTGTCGAAGATGATTGCAGATAGCTGCGACGCACGCCCATAGAATCCTAGCGCAGTCACGCCAAGCAATCGCCCCACCAGTAGATCAGAGAGCTTACCGTTGAGCATGGCCACGCCGCTCACGGACATCATCTGCAATCCAAAAGTAGTGATGGGGCGCCATCCGACGAGCGATATCCGAAAGCTGATATACCTGCGACCAAGCTTCTGGGTCATCAAAGTAGATACCAGCACCGACAGCAGGGATGCGTAGGCGGCACTCATATAACTTAAACCCGCAACCGCAAAACAGATGGTTGCCGCGGTTTGCGTTGTGACGTTGGCGACCATGATCATCGACAGCGGCTTGAACAGCATCTCTCGCTGCAGCATTGCTGCGGGCCTGAAATTGACAATCGCAAAAAGATTGCTGATCGAAAGAATACGCAGGACTGAACCAGCCTCGGGGGCGCCGAGCACTGGCCCCGCGGCAAAGCTCAGTCCCATCAACAGCATCGATAGGCTGACAATCAGGATCGCATTGACAGTAAAGGCGGATTCAAGCGTAGCCTGAGGCATTTCAGGCTCACGTACTACAAAAGAAGCAATGCCGAACGTTGTGAATACCTGAATGATACCCAATGCCGCCATCGCGATGGTGTAGATACCTATCTCTCGCGGCGCCAAGAGCCGGGAGATAACGACCAGTCCAACAAATTGAACGGAAAACGCGGCAAACTGACCTGAAAAGGCCCAAGCAAGGGAGCGACGCACTGACATGCCCGGCGCTTAGCCGATGAAACATAAAAAGGGCAGTCTGTCGGTACGCGTCCGGCCTGACCCGTGTTGTCCGGAACGGCATGAGCGGTGATGTCCGCTGATGCGGGGGTCAGGCCGGACGCTTACGTCTGTCGAAGCGCCTCCCCTCGACGTTTGTCGAAACGCCGACATGTAGATATGTTTACAACTGATGGTGGTCAGGCAGGTAATACATGATCCAGCACGTTCACAAGAACACGGTCGAATGCAGCGGGGGAGCAGGTTCGGCGAACATGGGCAATGCCACCATCGCGGGCAATCCGCCAGGCCACCACATCGGTGTAAAGACGCGCACACTGCTCAGCAAAGTCGGTAGCGCCATCCCCTGTTGTGAGTTCGATATCATCGGCTGCCAACTGCTGGGCCAAGAGCGGGGTTGCGACACATGGAATGCCTTCGCCCATCGCCTCCACCACTTTCAGGGGAATTCCCGCAGCATAGCGGGTGGGGGCAACGAACAGGCGGCAACGATCATATAGTGGCTGAAGATCTTCGACCACGCCGTGCAGTATCACGCGATCGGATGTCAAAGCGATAATTTCCGGTGCTTCAACCCGACCGACAATGTGAAAACGATATTTAGTCCCAATCAAATGATCCAGTTGCGGCATCACCTCCCTCGTAAACCATTGGACGGAATCTACATTGGGAGACTGGGATGCTGCCTCAGTGAGGCGTCCGACAAACAGGATATCCTGCCGGCCAGGAAAATCCGGAGATGCAGGACGAACCGTGACAGGGTGAGGCAGCACGAACACCGGTACGTCGAGCACGGATCCGATCACATCGGCATCCCCATGCCCCACCGCCGTCACCGCCTGGACACCCCGAGCGAAAGAGAGCTCTGCGGCGAGCGCCGCCTGATACTCCGCTTCAGACCAAGCCAGTCCGAATAATGCGCGCCGACGTACTTCGCGCGGCGAGAGAACCGCTTCGGCATCGTAGATGACGGAACGAAAATCATGATCGCCGGACGGCTGTCCGAGTGCTTCGATCAACGCTTTCATTGGCGTGGGACGACTGACGAACAGCGTTTCGAAACGGTCGCCTTCACGCCATAGCAAACGGCGTAATCCCCGTGCTCCTTCACCACGATGGAAACGCACTGCACCGGCAAACGCACGATTCATTCGCAGCAGATCATCCGGGGTGGATTCCATCGGATAGAAATCCACTTTGTATCCGCCCTTGACCAACGAATGCACAATTGCACTGGCGCGTGGGTAGCCTGCTCCAAACAGCGGGTCGGGAAGCAGATTATCGATCATCAGGATGTGCCACGCATCCGTGGCGTCAGCCCGTTGTCGCGATGCCCTGTCGAACGTCAGTCGCAGCTTCAACAGAAAATCCTTGACGCCATCGACAATAACCGCGCGCAAGCGGCGAGCTGCTCCAATCAGCACGGCACGCAAATCTGCGCGGGTAGACGAGCGCTGTCCTTGATGGGTCTGGCGCAATCGGATCGTTCCTTGATTACTGTCTTCGCCTTCGCCTAGCGTAAGCCAGCGTCGGCGACCAGCGGCTCGGCACATCTGGCAATTCGGAACATGGTTCTCTAAAGCGCCTTTCATTCCGCATTTTCGGAAGCGGTCGCTTTTCAAAGTCAATAAGGGCAATCATGACGACATCCGCCATTGTTACCGGGATCAGCGGCCAGGATGGCGCCTATTTGGCTGAAAACCTGCTCAATCGAGGCTATACCGTGTACGGCACCTATCGTCGCACGAGTTCGGTCAACTTTTGGCGGATCGACGAATTGGGCATCACCAATCATCCGAACCTGAAACTGGTCGAATACGACTTGACCGACATGGGCTCGGCCATTCGCCTGATCGACACATCGGAAGCGACAGAAATCTACAATCTTGCAGCGCAAAGCTTTGTCGGAGTGTCGTTCGATCAGCCGATCACCACTGGTCAGATTACCGGACTGGGAGCGGCCTATCTTCTGGAAGCCATCCGGACGGTCAATCGCGAGATTCGCTTTTACCAAGCCTCCACATCGGAAATGTTCGGTAAAGTTCAAGCCATTCCGCAGACCGAGAATACTCCTTTCTACCCGAGGAGTCCTTATGGCGTTGCCAAGCTTTACGCTCACTGGCTTACGGTGAATTACCGTGAGAGTTTTGGCATATTTGGCACTAGCGGCATTCTATTCAACCATGAATCTCCTTTGCGCGGGCGTGAGTTCGTGACCCGCAAGATTACCGATACCGTCGCCAAGATAGCTCAAGGCAAAGCCGATATTCTCGAGCTAGGCAATCTCGATGCCAAGCGTGATTGGGGCTATGCCAAGGATTATGTTGAAGGTATGCGCCTGATGCTTCAGCATGATGTACCGGAAACCTTCGTCCTGGCGACCAACCGGACCGAAACGGTACGCACCTTCGTCGAACTCGCTTTCAAACAGGTTGGTGTCGAGATCGACTGGTCGGGCACGGAGGAGCGGGAGATTGGTGTCGATCGTAAAGACGGCCGCAGCCTCGTTCGGATCAATCCCGCCTTCTATCGACCGGCCGAAGTAGAATTGCTGATCGGCGATCCCGCCAAGGCACGAAACGATTTGGGCTGGGAACCGACGGTTCAGCTCGAGGAGCTGGCCGCCCTCATGGTGGACGCGGATATGCGCCGCAACGCCACCGGCTGGTCTTTCTGATGCAGGTAGCGCTGACGGGAGCCAGTGGCTTCACCGGCCGCTTTGTGACCGAAGCACTGAAAACCGTCGGCGTGGAATGCATTCCGATCGAAGCCGACCTCACCGATGCGGATGCTGTCGAGCAGGTGATCGCCAACACCGATTTCGACAGGGTAATCCATCTAGCGGCCCGTGCCTTCGTTGGCGTGGCCGACTGGCAGGCTTTTTATCGCGTAAACCAGATTGGCACCTTTACCCTGCTGGATGCGGTAGCACGCAAAAAACCTGGTGCCCGTGTCGTCCTGGCAAGCAGCGCGCAGGTTTACGGGCCTGGAGCGGAAGGCCTTGTCACCGAAGACGCCTTGATCAACCCCGCCAACCATTATGCCGTCAGCAAGCGGGCAATGGAGCTCGGCGCAGCATTATGGCGCGACCGGCTCGACCTTGTCATAACACGACCGTTTAACTACACTGGTAATGGCCAAGGTACGGACTATCTCATCCCAAAGCTGGTAGATCATTTCCGTCGTCGCGAGAACGTCGTGGAGTTAGGTAACACGTGGGTCAAACGTGATTTCGGCGACGTCAGGTCTGTCGCACAGGCATATGCCGGTCTGATCGTTGCCGAACAGCCACCGCAAATTGTCAACATTTGCACAGGCGTCGTGAATTCAATCGAAGATATACTTAGAATGCTTTCCCAATTGAGCCGACATACAATCGATGTACGGATAAATCCGGCGTACGTTCGTAACAACGATGTTCCATTCTTGGGCGGTAACGTGAAACGATTGCGGGATGCTCTGCCTAATTGGCAGCCGCGCACCCTGGAAGACACACTTGCCTGGATGTACAACCACGAGCACGAAAGCATCCGATAATTTCTATGCTTAACGCTGCTCATGGAGAGAAATATTTATGCTGAAGCGCGCTGTCAAAAAAGATCTTTCATTCACTTGTGTATCGTATCGATCGCGAGAACCTTCCTCTTCCAGAAAATTTGCTTTCATTTCTTGAAAATTGTGGCCTGTAACGGTCGATATTCCCATGATCCGATGCGGCGGCGATGCCGATGGAGCTCATCTTCTTCCTGACGATCTCGATGGTATTACCGCGCTTTTCTCGCCGGGAGTTGAAGCCGTTGCCACATTCGAGACGGAAATAGTGGCCCGGGGGATGATTTGCTATATGGCGGATGCTTCGGTTACTTCACCACCTTTGCATAATGCCGCTTTCCGCTTCGACGCAAAATTTCTCGGTCTGCGCGATAGCTTAGAGTATACAACTATTGACTCATGGGTAAACACTTATGAAGCAGGAAATCATGACCCCCTGCTACAGATCGATATCGAAGGTGCTGAATAGACGGTACTTTCCAATATTTCGGATGATTTACTCGCAAGATTTCGCATTATTATTCTCGAACTTCATTCAATGGGCCAGCTTTTGGATCAATATGGCAAACAGGTCATTCAGTAGTTTTTGTCACGATTACTGAAAACTCACTATATTGTCCACAATCATCCAAACAATTGGGGCCGGCAATTCAGACGTCGCGGGATCGTCATTCCCGATGTGATGGAAATAACTTTCCTTAGGAAGGATCGTGCCAGCCCGGCCGGTCATGAGCATAACTTTCCTCATGCTCTCGACATCAACAATAATCCTGAATCGCCGCCTCTGCCGCTGCCAGCGGGCTGGTATGCGCCAAAACGGGCAACCAAAACCGTTGCCGGTTGATCGGTGAGTGCTAGATCGATGCATAGTTACGCCAAAAAAACTTCCTCTTAGAGCGGTTTCTGATCAGTCTGCATCGTAGCCAGCGGCTGCGAGTAGTTCGAGCATTCCTGGGGCGAGTAGAGGTCGACGATGCGGCCGATGGCATTCCAGAGGCCGTGGATGGTCCGC
>NZ_JAELXS010000011.1 GCF_016427505.1 Sphingomonas mollis
GCGGGGTGGAGCAGCCCGGTAGCTCGTCAGGCTCATAACCTGAAGGTCACAGGTTCAAATCCTGTCCCCGCAACCAATATTCAAACCCGCAACTCGAACGAGTTAGCGGGTTTTTCGTGTTCGCGGCTTAACCCCGGTTTAGGTATGCGCGTCCGGCGTAGGACGTTGATCGTCAGCGACTAGATGGAGCGGGCATCAAGTGTCCGTATGTCAGCTGCGCAGCATTGTCGGCCAGTGCCACAGCCTGTGCTTCTAAATCGGCGAGTTTTTCTGGCCGGAACCCGAGGTTGAGAGAGATTGGTAGGCCAGCGCCTTCCCATTGCATGTCGCCGAACAGGAAGGCTCCATCTTCGTGATCAACCACGTTTCGCGCGAAAGCCACGGCGCTCAAGAGTGCGCCTAGCGGATCTTCTCCCGGCATTGCGGAGATATGTGGCAGAGTCACGTCGGTGATGTGAACGGCGGATACCCAACCACCGTTGTCCAACTGTACAGGCAGCCAGATCTGGAGTTCGCATTCCTGATCACCGTCCGGGCGGCGCCTGATGAGCTTACGGGTGAAATAGGGTTTCGCGCGATCGATCTTTTCAAGGACGGGGTGCGGCAACTGCGTTGCTCCAATTCCAAGGCAAGAGTTCTGAGCTGCCGCCGGTTTCGTGGACACGAGGTTAAGCTACCTGCGCCTGCCGTTCGAAGTCCATGGGGCTGAGATAGCCCAGGGTCGAGTGTCGTCGCGTTGGATCGTAGAAGCGCTCGATGTAATCGAACAGGTCTGCCTTCGCGTGATTGCGCGTGCGGTAGGTTTTGCGCCCGATCCGCTCGGTGTTTAGCGAGGAGAAAAAGCTCTCCATCGCCGCATTGTCCCAGACGTTGCCCGACCGGCTCATCGAGCAGGTCACACCATTGTCCGTCATCAGCCGCTGGAACTTCTCGCTCGTGTATTGGCTGCCCTGATCCGAGTGGTGCAGCAGGGCATCCGGACAGATAAGCGCGGCCTGAGCCGTTACGGTCCGGTCAGCCCCATCGGCGATCGTGAGACGAGCCGAGCGTCTCGACGAGGGAGGCCACCGTGCGGCCTTGCGACAGCGCGTGGCCGTCCACGTGCGGGGCGTAGACGAGGCCGATGGTGCGGGTGAAGTCGAAGCCTTCCAACCGGACCCGGGCGATACCCGTATCCTGGAAGCCGTCCGGCATTACCGTGACGCCAAGTCCCGCGCGTACGTAACTGAGCGCCTTGTCGTCGCTCGTCGTACGGGCCGGAAAAAAAGGCCGGATGCCGTGCGCCGTGAAGAAACGGCTCGTCTCGGGCAGCAATTCGCAGTGCCGACGCACGATCATGGGATCGTTCGCGAGTTCTTCGATGCGTACGATGTCCCGCGCCGCGAGCGGGTGAGATACGTCGAGCGCCAGCGAATATCCCTCGGTCAGGAGATGCTGTCCCCCATCGACGGCGTCCCCGTCACGAAGACTGGTCAGCGCGACATCGATGCGGCCCCTCGCGAGCCTGCTGCGCAGATCCCGGTCCTTTCCTTCGACGATCTCGATGCGATCGCCATCGGGAAAGGATCGGTGGACCGCGAGGAACGCTTCGATCCAGCGACGCGGGATCGTTGCCAATACCCCCAGGCGAAACGTCGTGAGCGACACGGAACCGACAACCTCGCGCTCGGCCGTGGCAAACCCCGTTTCGATCATCCTGGCATGCGACACGAGCCGGCTGCCGGCGTCGGTCAACGCGACCCGGCGGTTCGTCCGGTTGAACAGGATCTTGCCGAGCGACTTTTCCAGCTTCGCGATGCCCACGGACAGGGTGGGCTGCGATACGTTGCAGGCGGTCGCGGCCCTCGAAAAATTGCCGGTATCCACCACGGCCAGAAAATAGCGGAGATGATAGCGATCGATCATAGACGATCTCTATGCCGTTCATCCGCTTCTTTCAATTTTGACACGATCGGGTGACGATCTAAGGTCGTCGGCAACGATAATCGGAGAGAGTTATGGCGGACCTGAACTTTGGTCTCGGCGAGATGGCAGATACGATCCGCGATTCCACGCGGCGTTTCGCGCTGGACCGGATCGAGCCGATCGCCGGGCGCGTCGATGCAGAAGACAGCTTCCCGCGCGAGTTGTGGCCGGAGATGGGAGCGCTCGGCCTCCACGGGATCACCGTGGATGAGGCCGACGGTGGCCTCGGCCTCGGCTATCTGGAGCATCTGATCGCCGTCGAGGAGATCAGCCGCTCCTCCGCGTCCGTCGGCCTGAGCTACGGCGCGCATTCTAACCTGTGCGTGAACCAGATCCGGCGTTGGGCCAATCCCGAGCAAAAGGCCAGGTATCTTCCCGGGCTGATCTCGGGCGAGCACGTCGGCAGCCTGGCGATGTCGGAGGCAGGGGCGGGATCGGACGTCGTCTCCATGAAGCTGCGCGCGGACAAGGTCGATGGCGGCTATCGTCTGAACGGCACCAAGTTCTGGATCACCAACGCCACCTACGCTGACACGCTGGTGGTTTATGCCAAGACGATCCCCGATGGCGGGTCGAAGGGCATCACGGCCTTCCTGATCGAAAAGGGCATGTCCGGCTTTTCGATCGGGCAGAAGATCGACAAGGTCGGCATGCGCGGGTCGCCCACCGCGGAGCTGGTTTTCGATGACTGCTTCGTCGCCGACGAACAGGTCATGGGGCCGCTGAACGGTGGTGTGAAGGTGCTGATGTCGGGCCTCGATTACGAGCGGGTCGTGCTGTCGGGCCTGCAACTCGGCATCATGCAGGCGTGCCTTGATGTCGTCCTGCCCTATGTTCGCGAACGCAAGCAGTTCGGCCGCCCGATCGGCGACTTCCAGCTGATGCAGGCGAAGGTCGCGGACATGTACGTCGCACTCAATTCTTCGCGTGCCTATGTCTACGCCGTGGCGAAGGCCTGCGATGCCGGGCAGACGACGCGCTTCGATGCGGCGGCCTGTATCCTGCTCGCTTCCGAGAACGCGGTAAAGGTCGCCGGCGAGGCGATCCAGGCGCTGGGCGGCGCGGGCTATACGAAGGACTGGCCGGTCGAGCGCTACTGGCGCGACGCCAAGCTGCTCGACATCGGCGCGGGCACCAACGAGGTGCGCCGTATGTTGATCGGCCGCGAGTTGATCGCCCATGACGCACCCCGGGCGCAGTAGGCCGTCATGACCACGCTCCGATCGACGACCGACACCGGATCCGAGGCGTTCACGGCGAACGCCGCCCACAATCGGGCGCTGGTCGAGACGCTGCACGAGGTGACCGCCCGGACCGCCTTGGGCGGTTCGGAGCAGCACCGCGCGCGCCATGTCGCCCGCGGCAAATTGCTGCCCCGCGACCGCGTCGAGCGCCTGCTCGATCCGGCGTCCCCCTTCTTGGAGGTCGGGGCGCTGGCCGCGAACGGCATGTATGACGACGGCGCTCCGGGCGCCGGAATGATCGCCGGCATCGGCCGCGTCCGGGGACGCGAGTGCATGATCGTCGCCAACGACCCGACGGTGAAGGGCGGCGCCTATTACCCGATGACGGTGAAGAAACATCTGCGCGCGCAGGAGATCGCGCAGCAAAACCGGTTGCCGTGCATCTATCTGGTCGACAGCGGCGGTGCCAATCTGCCGCATCAGGCCGAGGTGTTTCCCGATCGCGAGCATTTCGGCCGCATCTTCTTCAATCAGGCGCAGATGTCGGCGCAGGGCATCCCGCAGATCGCATGCGTGATGGGCAGTTGCACCGCAGGCGGCGCCTATGTGCCGGCCATGTCGGACGAGAGCGTGATCGTGCGCAACCAGGGCACCATCTTCCTCGCGGGCCCCCCGCTCGTGAAGGCGGCGACGGGAGAGGTCATTTCGGCCGAGGAGCTGGGCGGTGCCGAGACGCATGGTCGCAAGTCGGGCGTCGTCGACCATGTCGCCGAGAACGACGAACATGCGCTGCTGATCGTCCGGGACATCGTCGCGACATTCAATCGGCCAAAGGCGGTCGATATCGAGATCGCGACGCCGCGTCCGCCACGGTTCGATCCGCAGGAGCTTTACGGTATCGTGCCGCAGGACGTGCGTGCGCCCTACGACGTGCACGAGGTAATCGCCCGGATCGTCGACGGGTCCGAATTTCATGAGTTCAAGGCGCTTTACGGCACGACGCTGGTCTGTGGCTTTGCGCATATCTGGGGCATGCCGGTCGCGATCCTCGCCAATAACGGTGTCCTGTTCTCGGAAGCCGCATTGAAGGGCGCGCACTTCATCGAACTGGCGTGCCAGCGCCGGGTGCCGCTCCTGTTCCTCCAGAATATCTCGGGTTTCATGGTCGGCGGGAAATACGAAGCGGAGGGAATCGCGAAGAACGGCGCCAAGCTGGTGACCGCGGTCGCGACCGCCTCGGTCCCGAAGATCACCGTGCTGATCGGCGGAAGCTTCGGTGCCGGCAATTACGGCATGTGCGGACGCGCCTACTCCCCACGTTTCCTGTTCACCTGGCCAAACGCCCGTATCTCGGTGATGGGCGGGGAGCAGGCGGCGAGCGTGCTGGCGACGGTTCACCGCGACGCCGAGACCTGGACGCCCGAAGAGGCGGACCGGTTCAAGGCGCCGATCCGGCAGAAATACGAGGACGAGGGCAATCCCTACTACGCCACGGCCCGCATGTGGGACGATGGCGTCATCGATCCCGCGCAGACCCGCGACGTGCTGGGCCTTGCCTTTTCCGCCACGCTGAACGCGCCGATTCCCGAGCGTGCGCAGTTTGGCCTGTTCCGGATGTGACGGCCATGATCCAGAGCCTCCTTATCGCCAATCGCGGCGAAATCGCCCGGCGCATCATCCGTACGGCGCGGCGTCTCGGCATCCGGACGATCGCGGTCCATTCCGACGTCGACGCCGACATGCCCTTCGTACGGGAGGCCGACGAAGCCGTCTGCATCGGCACCGCGCCAGCGGCCGACAGCTATCTGCGTCAGGATCGCCTCCTCGCCGCCGCGCGCGAAACCGGTGCGGAGGCAATCCATCCCGGCTACGGCTTCCTGTCGGAGAATGCCGAATTCGCGCAAGCGGTGATCGCCGCGGGGCTTGTCTGGGTCGGTGCGCCGCCCGCCAGTATCCTGGCGATGGGTCTGAAAGACGCCGCCAAGGAGCGGATGATCGCCGCGGGCGTGCCGGTCACCCCCGGTTATCTCGGTGCGGACCAGTCGCCCCGACGCTTGCAGGCGGAGGCGGATGCGATCGGCTATCCCGTCCTCATCAAAGCCGTGGCGGGCGGCGGTGGAAAAGGCATGCGCAAGGTCGATGCAGCCGGCGACTTTGCTGAGCTGCTCGAAAGCTGCAAGCGCGAGGCTGCTGCCTCGTTCGGCAACACGCAGGTGCTGATCGAGAAGTACATCCTCAGCCCTCGCCATATCGAGGTACAGGTCTTCGGCGATACGCACGGCAATGTCGTGCATCTGTTCGAGCGCGACTGTTCGCTGCAGCGCCGCCATCAAAAGGTGATCGAGGAGGCCCCGGCGCCCGGCATGGACGATGCGACGCGTGCCGCGGTGTGCGACGCGGCGGTGCGTGCTGCCAAAGCGGTCGACTATGTCGGCGCGGGGACGATCGAATTCATCGCCGACGGGTCCGAAGGCCTGCGCGCCGACCGTGTGTGGTTCATGGAGATGAACACCCGCCTTCAGGTCGAGCACCCTGTAACCGAGGCGATCACGGGACAGGACCTGGTAGAGTGGCAGCTGCGGGTCGCGTCCGGCGAGCCGCTGCCCAGGCGTCAGGACGAGCTTTCCATCACCGGTTGGGCCATGGAAGCACGCCTGTACGCCGAGAATCCGGGCACGGGATTCCTCCCATCCACCGGCCCGCTCGATCGGCTGCGCTTCCCGGCGGGCGTTCGGATCGACAGCGGCGTCGAGGAGGGAGGCGCGGTCACACCCTATTACGATCCGATGATCGCCAAGCTGATCGTCCACGGTGGCACCCGGCGTGAAGCTGCGGCCAGCCTTGCCGACGCAGCACGCGGCACACAGGTTTGGCCCGTCCGGACCAACGCCGCGTTTCTCGCCCGCGCGGCCGCTCACCCCGATTTTGTCGCCGGCCGGGTCGATACGGGATTCATCGAACGACATACGGAAGGGCTGATCCCGCCGGCGGAACCGTCGCCCGCAGTCCTTGCTGCGGCAGCGGCGGCGATCCTGCCGCCCGTGACGGCCGATCCGTGGAGCAGCCTGCGCGGATTCCGGGGCAATGCCGTTTCCTCCCCGACGGTGGAGGTGGAAGTCGCCGGCAAGCCATATCTGGTCAGTCCCGGGATCGTACCGGGCGCCGCCACGGCCGATGGTGTCCTCTTTCTCGATGGAGAGGCGTGGCCATTTGGTGTTCGTCGCGCCGATCACATCGGTGGGGCGGGTGAGGGGGACGGCGCGGTGCTGTCACCGATGCCGGGGCGCGTCATCGCCGTCCTCGTCGAAGCCGGACAAACGGTCGTCAGGGGCGAGCGGATGCTGGTGCTGGAGGCCATGAAAATGGAGCAGGCGCTGATGGCGCCCTTCGATGGCGTCGTCGCCGAACTGCGGGCCGTCGAGGGCGCCCAGGTTCCCGAGGGCACGCTGCTGGTGCGTATCGACAAGGGAGAAGGTTGATGGCGGGACGGTTTTATGACGACTGGAAGGTCGGCGACCGCATCGTCCACGATATCCGGCGCACGGTGACGGAGACGGACAATCTTCTGTTCACGACAATGACGCACAATCCGCAGCCGTTGCATCTCGATGCGGAGGCAGCGAAGGCCAGCGAGTTCGGCCGGATCCTCGTCAATGGCACTTTCACGTTCGCGCTGATGATCGGCCTGTCGGTCGGCGACACGACGCTGGGCACCCTGGTCGCCAATCTGGGCTACGACGAACTGGTCATGCCCAAGCCTGTATTTCTCGGCGACACGCTACGCGCCGAGACGGAGGTGAACGGGCTGAAGGATAGCAGGTCGCGGCCGGAAGCCGGCATCGTCACCTTCGCCCATCGAATGCTGAACCAGCGCGACGAGATCGTCTGCCGGTGCCTCAGGACCGCACTTCTGAAAAAATCGGGTGCATGAGGCTACGCTCGATACCGTCGGGCTGCCGAAGGCCGAAGATGCCGTCAGCGTTCGCCTGTTCGCCGGGCGGCTGGCGGATGCGTCCATCGCCGCTCCATGTCGCCGATCGTGACTGAGACGCTCGCAAGGGTCTTTCAGCTCGGTGACATACGCGAAAACGGATGTTCGCCTCGCAGGACGGACCTGCGGCGCCGGGTATCTGCCAGCCGCGATCGGTGCGTCGAGAGGGCAACGGGCGCTTCGGTTTGATCCGGCGCGATCCATTTGCCGGGCGTCCATGTCCAGCGGCTGGTGCTCGGTGCGCCCAAGATGAAGAGGTGGCGGCTTGTCCGACGACCTCGTCATGAAACGGCTGGGACGGGATCGGCGCCAACGCCGATCCGCAATCCCATCGTTGCGAAAGCCCCTGCATGGCCTTTACCCCGGCATCGGGATGACCTGTCCCCTGTCGACCGCGGCGTGGATACAATTGCGACCGGCCCGTTTTGCGGCATAGAGCGCTGCATCTGCACGACGCAACGCAGGAGCCAGGGCATCCGTCTTGGCAAGCGCGGTCAGGCCGGCGGAAAAGGTGACGGGTCCGATCGGGAGTTTCGTCTCCCTGTCTATCAGGCATCGCGCACCGAGCGACTCCCGGATCAGGTTCACTTCGCGGGCTGCCTGATCGAGCGTCCGATCCGGCATGAGGATCACAAATTCCTCACCCCTGAGTCTGGCAACCTCGTGCTTCATCTCGGCCAAGGCGTGTAGCGCATCCGCGACATACCTCAGCACCCGGTCGCCCGTATCGTGCCCGAACCGGTCGTTGACCAGCTTGAAATGGTCGATGTCGCATATCGCCAGTACGCCCCCGACACCGCCTTGCGAACCTTGCCATGTCTCGACGATCCGCTCGAAACCGCGCCGGTTCTGCAATCCCGTCAGGTAATCTTGCTTGGAAGCCTGCCGTGCCGATCGCAGGGTGATCCGCAGCTCGCTGACCCGCCTGTGGCTCAGGCGCATTTCGATTTCCGCCAGCTTGTTCTGCTCGACCATCTGCCTCGTCAGGTCGCGCAGTTGTGTAAACAGAACGTCCGGTGAGGCGGTGCGGACGGTTTTGTCCAGCGCCGTTCCATACCTCTTCTGCCGTTCGGTGGATCGTCCGAGCTGATCGAGGCACCTGTCCAGTTCCTCCGCAAGTTGCGCGGTCGCGTCGTGCAACGCATCGGGCATGACGACATGGCTGTCCTGCCCGGCGAGATACTGCTCGATCCAACCGTTCGACAGCCGTCGCTCCCGAATGGCACGATTGACTTCGTCGACGATACGTCGGTCGCTGCCAGCCACATAATCGTGGGCGCAACCGAAATTCAGCGGCGTAAGGTCGAGGCGATGGGAGAAGAGAAACAGGCCGATATCGTCGTACAACTTCCGCAGGTTCCACCGCGGCGGTGCACTGTCGGGATCGTGCGCAGCCTCCGCCGCCTTCATGTCGGTCCGTCCGAACATGGACAGGACCAGCCTCCCCAGTATTTCCCGTAGCCGTCCCTTACATCCGGATCGAAGATCGCGGTTATCTGTCATGATGATGAGTCGTCACGCTACCCGCGCACCTTGATCGACGATACCTTCCGGCATCCGGCATGCCGGCTCGAAGAACCCGACATCGAGCAATCAGGTGTGCCGCGAAAGATCGTCGAGGAATTGCTTCTTCTCACGGGTGAACCTCTAAATTGTCGGAAACAGCGGCAGCAGGCCACTTAGGTATATGTCTGGCGTACCGGACATGCAGGTCTGTCTGCGCAGTCTTCGGGCAATCATGGCCCGGTATCCTTTCCCCGATACCGGGAGTTTCGTGTTCGATGATGGATCAGAGCCGTTGGGTCGCATCCGGATCGTGGCGTACGGCGATCGCCATCTCCATTTCAGATGAAAAGGATTCGACGACGCGCTCTCACTATCGCGTCCGCCGCGTAACGCTTCGGCTAGGCTATCAAACGCCGATGACAGTCCGTCACCGACCGGAAGAGATGCATGCCATTCTCATGAAATTCGTCACGCCGTCTGCATCAATCCGGGCTGTCTCGATGCAGCCGGTGCGCCATTCATGATCGTGGAAAGGTAAGCGCTGGTTTCAGAACGAATTCCAGGTGGCGCCGTCGGCCCCGGTCAGGGCGGGAACGATACCGGCAGGCAAAGGCGTGATCGGCGAGATGTAGGATGACGGACTGGCATAATCGGGCTTGCGCATGGCCGGCGTCGCGCGGTGGCTCCTGCCACCGATCATCTTGAACCGCCCCGCCTGATCGGCGAGGTTGCCCACTTCGCTGGCGAGATTGCGCGCCGCCGCCGAGGTCTCCTCGACCATCGCCGCGTTCTGCTGCGTCGACTGGTCCATCGTCCCGATCGCCGCCGAGATCTGCGTGATCGCCGCCGACTGCGCCTGATTGTCCGCCGCCATCGTCGCCAAGAGCTCGTGCACCTGTGCGACATCGCCCGAGATGTTGGCCAAGGCGCCATCGACCTTCGTCACCGCCTCCACCGCGGTCACGATATCGGTCTGCGTCACCGTCAGCTGGTCGCGCGCTCGTTTGGCTTCCTCCTCGGCGCGCATCGCCAGCGCCGACACCAGATCGGCGACCACCGCAAAGCCGCGACCGGCGTCACCCGCCCGGCCCGCTTCCACCGCCGCGTTCATCGCCAGCACGCGGGTCTGGAACGCGATCTTGTCGAGACCCTCGATGACCGAGTCGATGCCCTTGGCGCTTTCCGACACCCGGCCCATCGCCTGCACCGCCTCGTCCGCCACCGCCCGGCCGCCGCCGACCGTCGCGATCGCCTGATCCGCGCGCTCCACCGTCCGCGCCGCCGCACCCGCCGATGCCCGCAACCGACCGTCCATCTGCGTCACCGATGCCGCCGTCTCCTCCAGACTGGCCGCATTGCTCTCCGTCCGCCGCGCCAGATCCTCCGACGCCTGCGCGATCTCGCCCGATCCCGTCCGGATCGTCGTCGCACTCTCCGACACCGCGCCGATCAGGTCGCGCAGCGCATCGATCGCTTCGTTGAAATTGGTCTTCACCGCGGCATATTCGGGCGGAAAGTCCGCCGTGATCGGCGCGGTCAGGTCGCAGTTGCGCAACTTGTCGAGATGCACGGTCAGGACGGACACGAGTTGCTGTTGCGCGGCGGACTGTTTCTGCGTGGTGATCGCCGTCTCGCGGAACGTGAACATCGCCTTGGTCATCCGACCGACGCAGTCCTTGAAATGTGTAAATTCGAAGGGCGTATCCAGGTCGCCCGCAGCGAGCGCTTCCATGCGGACGACCGTCGACACATATGGACCACAGATCGCCTCCCGGATCCATAAACCCGCCGCAGCCGTGACCAGGGTCAGCAAAAGACCGGTAGCAAAGCCGATCAATGGATAGCCAGCGGCGGTCGCTACCGAAGCGCCCAGAGCCGAGAGCATGACCATCCCGGCCATGCTTATTACGACAATACTCATTTTATGACGGATCGGTGCTGCTTCCCTGAACCACTTCATGACATAGCTTTCCGAAAGAAGGTTTCAGATATGCAGGCATCGGTGATTTCAGGATACATATCTTCAGCCGGATAGAGGATCATTCCTGTCTATAGCGGCATCCATCACGATCTGGTTCGATGCGACCTGTATTTTTCCATTGTCCTGATTTGCCTGGAATCATGGGAGCAGAGTTTGGTCGGTCAAACAATGACGGTGATGGCCTATACTACAGGGTATGTTACAGACATGAAGGTCTGGCGTCATGAAGGGCGGATCGCACTTCGCGCTGTACGGCAATCCGGAGTATCTTGATAAAGCAATCAACAAATATGTGAAAGCTACCTACCGAAATACTCGATTTTGTCTTATTGATGTAGAAATAATCTCGATAGTCTGCGCGGAGCCGACGGAGGAACATCGTTCCGCCGTTCTCTTATTTGATGGCTCGTGGTCCATCACCGCAATAGCGTGCGATCGCCAACGAAGCCGCTCGTTTGAAGATATTTGCTGTCGGTCTCGGCCGCCGTCTGCGCGTGGTTGGACGTCGCCAGAGCGGAAGCAGCAAGGTCGACGGCAAGTTTATACGACGCCTTCCGGTCTTGTGTTCAGGAGGCGATACTACCCACACTCACGTGAAGGGGCCGCGCTGCGCCAGCGGATCGGGCAAACCGATTGTGCTTCGCTGTTTCTTTACTTTTATTCACCCGGAAGGACGAAGGCATCGTGAAGCTCTTCGATTCCCCCCGTGCCCGATGCTTCGATATCCACCGTGCGAATCGATCAACCTCGATTGGTTTCGCAAACAGAAACCCCTGGGCTTCCTCACAGCCGATCTGTGCCAGAATGGCTGCGGCCTCACTGGTTTCAACACCCTCGGCAACGCAGCGATATCCCAATTTCTGCGCGAGGCCGATCATTGTTTCGAGAAGTACAAAGTCGGGACCTGTTACTTCGGTGAGATTGCGAACGAACGTCTGGTCGATCTTTACGACATGCGCCGGCAGGCGCTGAAGATAGGCCAGACTGCTATGGCCCGTGCCAAAGTCATCAATGGCAACACAGATGCCTGCCGCCGCCATATCACGCAGTATCGACAGCGCGTGATATGGATGATCCATGATCGCGCTTTCCGTTATTTCGATTTCCAGTTGGCTCGGCAGTAGCTTTCTTTCCAGAAGTCCCGTCTCGATGCGCTCGATCAGATCGGCCTCGCCGAGATTGGCGGCAGAGATATTGACGGCAACGGTGATGTTGATCCCGGCATGTCGCCAGTCGACGAGCTGATCCATCGCGGCATCCAGTACCCACTGCGTGGTTGGCCGTGCGAGAGATGTTTGCTCTATGATCGGGATGAATTCGGCGGGCGATATGTCACCGAGGCGTGGATGTCGCCAGCGCAACAACGCCTCGGCGCCGATGCAAAATCCGGTCAGCAGATCGATGCGGGGCTGGTAAACCAGCCTTAACTGACTGCCCTCCTCAAGCGCGACACCGAAATCCCTCATCAAGCCGTATTGACGCTGATGCGCAGTGTCGCTCGAAGGGGAATACACGGCGATCGAACCATCTGCTCTTCTGGCGTCCTGTGCGGCGCTGGCGGCACCGCGCAGGACGTCATCGGTGGCTATCTGACCGAGGACGAACGGCCGGATGCCAATCGCGATACTGGTGACGAAACGGACCGAAGATGCTGCCTGCAGCGATATGAAAGCGGACTGGAGCAGTTGCAGATAAGTCGCTTCGTCGACGTTGGGGGGTGATAAAAAGGCAAATTGGGTAGGGCCAACGTGATACGCTGTGCGGTCTGGGCCCAGTGCGGCGCCCAGTGATCTGGAGGCTTCGATGATGAGATCGTCGATCCGCGCCGCTCCTATTGCGCGGGCGATCTTGCTGATCTGATCGTCCCGGGCGAGGTCGATCATGACCGCCAACCGTCGCTCGCCAGGATAGTCCCTCGCCATATCAGCGAGATCGTCGCGGAACTGGCTTCTCGTCGGCATGCCGCTGACAGGATCAATGCGGCCAAACGCGTGCTGCAACTCGATCTGTGCCATGACCATGGCAGCCAGATCGATCAATGCGGACATCTCCGATGGCAGCACCTGCCTTGGCTCGGTCCCCAGCACACATAGCGTGCCCAGCCCGTAACCGTCACTGGTGATCAGGGGCACACCGGCATAAAAACGAGTGGCGGCCTGGCCTAGCGGGCTATCGGCGTAGCAAGGGCTGGCAAGAAAACCCTCGATCACCAACGGCTGCATGGTTTCGACAACCTCGGAACAAGGTGCGCTGTCCCTGGGAATGCTGCAGCGATCGATGCCGACCCGTGACTTGAACCATTGCCGGTCGCGATCGGTCAGCGAGATTGCCGCTGCTGGCAGTCCGAAGATTTGGCTGGCCAGGCGTGTGATGCGATCGAAACTCTCGCTTGCCGGGGTATCCAGCAGATCCAAACGATACAGGGCGTCGAGCCTGGCCTGCTCCCTGAAATAGATCATGCCTCCCTTCCTAACGCCCTGCTGGTCATGGACATCTCGACAAATTATCCCGACAGTAATTAGCTGGTTTCCGCTTCATAAAGCGACAACATAAAATAACTTTATGCCAGCCTCTTGCATATCGAATGTAATTTAGATTTAATATTTTGACGATTTTAAATCGGCTTTCAGAGACGTTGTCACTGTTGCAGTAAATTCGCAATTAATCGGTGATATAAATTATACCTAAGGTTACCGGTAGCATCCCATAGTATAACAAGTTTTTCATTTGGTCCGACGTTTCGCTGGACGGGTTGCGGACCCTGTCGACACAGGAGCAAGGTGTTTGTGCGGCAAACGTATTTCACATCCTGAATGTGAGATGCGACCTCCGGCAAAATGGCCAGTGGGTACCGATAAGGACCTGCGTGTCTGTATCACGGGGACGCGTCCTGATGCGCCCAAGTCGCCAGCGGCCAGGCAGCGATGCCTGCGACTACGAAACCCGTACGACGCACGAACTGCCCATGTCATCCAGTTCTACAGCGGTGGCTTCCGCGACAAGGCGGAGGCGGGTCCGATCAGGGAAACAGGGGCGAACCGATCATTCTTTACCGGCGCCGACGATCGAGAACGACATCCGCTCCGTTCTATGGTCGATACGGAGGAACGACCTGCGCATGGCGGGTGGCACTGACCAAAGCGACGATCCGCGACTGCCGCCGCATGGCGCTTCACGCTGGCGTCGGTCGCCTCCGACGGCACCCCCCCTTATGCGGCGCTGACGGTGGTGGAGGGGACCGGGGCCGCGAGAATGACGGTAACACCCGTCGCGGGCGAGCGGACGGCGGTCCGCTCACATCACGGCAAATGACGATGCCGTTCCATGGTTCCAGGAACGTTTGATACTTATCCCTCATCGCGCCGCGATCGCCACCTTGTCGCATTCCGACAAGGTGGCGAACTGGTTCCGTTACATCCGGTATGAGACGCGCAGGTAGCCGAACTGACCCGGGACATCGTAGGTCGTCGGATCATAGTTCGGCCCGGTGCAGGTGGTGCAGGCAGGTGGGTCCTGATCGAACACGTTGCGCACGCCGATCGTGAAATCGACCTTTCTGTCCAGAAAGCCGGGCGCGAAGATCAGTTGCACGTCACCATAGAACGTATTGCCCAGACGATTGCCCGTGTTCTCCGTGACGTGGTTGATGTAACGGCCCGTGAACGACGCCTCGAAATCGGCGAGGCTCCAGCTGACGACGCCGGTCCCCTTGAACTTGGGATAGGATTGATCCGGCGAACCACGGGTGGTGCCGCGATAGCTGATCGCACTGAACCCGGTCGAGGTCGGCGTCGTTTCGGTATACTTCATCAGGTGGTTGCCGTTCAGCGACAGACCGAAAATGCCCGCGCCGGTCTGTGGCGACCGATAGTTGAGTGTCAGATCGATGCCGCGGGTGCGGATCTGCCCGATATTCTGCAACAGGCCGATGATGCTGGAAATCCGGCCGCTGCTGCTGCGTACCACGTTCGTGCAGCTGAGCGCATCGCCTGCCTCGGCGCAGCGTGCCAGCGTCACCTGCGGGTTGGTCGAGGCGATCGCGCCGGACACCTTGATGTCGTAGTAATTCGCTTCCAGCGCGAACTGGCTGGCGAAGCCGCTTTCGCGGACGAAGGCCGGGCTGATGACGCCGCCGAACAGCCATGTCTTGGAGGTTTCCGGCGCCAGCGCGCGGTTGCCGCCCGTGGTCACGCCGAGCTGGCCGATCGGCTCCTGATAGCTGCCGTTGGCGGGTACGCCGTTCGCCGTGCAGTTCGCGCGCACCGTTGCCGATGCCTGATAACGGGAGCCGGCGATGTTGCTGCACGGATCGGGCACGCCGATGTCGGACCGCGACTGTGCGCCGAACAGCTCGCCGATGCTGGGGGCCCGGAAGCCCTCCGCGAAGGAACCGCGCAACAGCAGGTCAGGGACCGGTTTCCACAGTCCCGTGGCGGTGAAGGTGGTATTGCTGCCGCTCGTCGAATAATTGACATGGCGAACCGCGCCCGATGCCTCCAGCGAACTGAAGAACGGTACGTCCTTCAGCAACGGAATGCGGATTTCTCCGTAAACTTCGTCCGAGTTGAAGGCACCACGCGCGGCCTGCGCGGGAATGTCGGCGCCGAAGCCCGCCTGGATCAGGGGATCCGGCGTGAATGATCCCTTCTGATAGCGATGCTCGTAACCGACGGCGATTCCGACCGGGCCGCCGGGCAGGTCGAACAATTCGCCGCTCAGGTTGGCGGTATAGTCCCGCAACTCCTGATTGCTTTTAGCGCGCTCGGTGAAGCCGACAAACGCGAGCATCTGCGGCGTGATCGAACCCGCACCGCCAAAAATGTTGAACGGCACGCATTCGCCCGTGCATTGGGCAAGCGGGCCGAGCGCCTGGGCCAGGCGCTGCGTGTTGATGTTGCCGGTGAATACCTGCTTGGCGTCGTTCAGGCCCTGGATGGCGTTCACGTCCCAATAGAACCGCTTGTTGCCGATCTGGAATTTGCCGTCCAGCGTGGCGCTCAAGGTCATCGTATCGACCTGCTGATCGTAGGTGCGCTGACCCGCCTCGACGAGGCGGCGGCCGATCAGGGCGTAATTCGCGGGCGGCTGGCCGGCCCCGCCGGCTGACAGCGTGACACCGAAGGGATTGAACGGGTTGGTCGCATCGATCGAAATCCGGTCGGTGAGCGTGCCCGTGCCTGCATCGGGACCGACGTTCAGCGGCAGGAAGGCGGCCTGGTTCTGGGAGTTCCGGCGATTGTAAACGGCCTTGAGGCGCAGGTTGATATCCGAGCCGAGTTCCTGCTTGAAGCTGCCGAACACGCCATAGCGTTCGGACGGCGTCAGAAAATAGTTGAACGGCGCGAAGTTGAAGCGGTCCGCGGCCGTGAAGGCGCGAAAATCGCCACCGACCAGCGTGGGATCATAGACACCGCGCGTGGTCAGTCCGTTCTGGCGGACGGTGATGGTCCCACCCTGGGGGCGGATGGCATTGCCCGCATTGAAGACGATCCGACCGCCGAGCGCTGCGCCCGAACAACCACCGCGCGGATCGGTGCAAGACGTTTGCCCCGGATTCGGAAATTGTGAAATCTCGCGATCCCGCGTGCGAACGCTTCCTTCCTTCACATAACTGGCGCCGATGACCATCGACGTGGACGGGCCCTTCACGCCGTAGCTGATGTCGCCGTTATAGGAATGTCCGTCACCGGCGCGGAACGTGCCGAACTGACCGGACATGCGCAGTCCTTGCTGGCTGCTCTTCGTGATGATGTTGACGACGCCGGCGATGGCGTCCGAACCGTAAAGCGGCGACTGGCCGGATTGCAGCACCTCGATCCGCTCGATCGAACTGTTGGGGATGGAATTCAGATCGACCGTGCCGGGGATACCGCTGGCCGAGGCGCCGTTGACGTAGCGAAGTCCGTCGACGAGCACGAGCGTGCGTTTCGCCAGGAGATAGCGCAGGTCGATTTCGGCCGAGCCGGCGCCGACACCGCCGCCATCCTGCGGGTTGCCGATATTACCCGAATTGTTGGCCTTGGTATTCAAACCGCCGGCCGCACTGGGCAAACGCTGCAGGATGTCCGCCACCGAGGTGAGACCGGTTTGCGCCAGAGCGGCGGAATCGAGCGAGACGACGGGCGAACGTTGCTCCAGGGGGCTTTGACGAATGCGCGAGCCGGTGACGATGATGTCGTCGGGCTCAGCCGTATCCGCTGCCTGGTCGGTCGACGCGTTGGCTGCAACCGCAGGGCCGACATCGACGGCCTGGGCGTACGCGGTGGCGGAGCTGAGCAGCAAGGCTGCGAAGCATACGCCAGAGCGCAGAAAGGTTCGGTTCATCATCATAGGCCCCCCTGAATTGGTCTGATCAGATGTTCGGAAAGGCAGCAATACTGCAATAGAAAGTCCGGGTTATGCCAAGATATGGTAACGAAATTTCAACCACTGTAACCATGGTGCAACATGATTTGTCGGTAAGGCGGCTGGGTCAAAGCCTGCCCCTGAGCAACACCACCCCGAAAGCCCGCTCTCGGCGGAGATGGGATTTCGTGCGTTCAGAGGGCTGGCAGCTAGCGTGAATGCCAGCCGCGCGTGATCCGTAAGCGCAGCGAAGATAATGTTCCGACACCGCACCAGCAGCCTCGGGGTAGCCCGAAAACATGTTGCATGGCTCATCGGGGTGACGTGGCCTCCCGGGTTTCGTAGAGAGGCGTATGGCTGGCATATACAAGCGCCTCATGCCGGCAAAGCGCTGGACGCCTTCCCGGTATCGGGCCTTGTTGCGCGCCCGTGGTCCGCGCTCGGTGCAGTTTCGTACGCGGGCCGCCATCCTTGCCGGGGCCATTCTGGTCGGGATCGTCGCCACGCTGTTCGCCGAAGCCGCCGATTGGGCAGGCGCCGTTTTCGATCGCTATGCCCGGAGCTGGCACTGGTTGCCGCTGGTCACCACACCGCCGACCTTCATGGCGCTCGTCTGGATGACGCGGCGCTATGCCCCGTTGGCGCGCGGGTCCGGCATCCCGCAGGTGATCGCCGCCCAGGCGAGTCCGAACGAGGCGACCGGGACGCTGATCTCGATCCGGACCGTGGCGGCAAAGGCGGTGCTGACGATCGGGGCGGTGCTGGGCGGTGCGTCTGTCGGGCGCGAGGGGCCGACGGTTCAACTGGCGGCGGCCGTGATGGGCTTCACGCACCGGCTGGTCCGCGTACCGTTGCGGGGAGGGGTGGTGATCGCCGGCGGTGCGGCGGGCGTGGCGGCGGCCTTCAATACGCCGCTGGCGGGGCTGTTGTTCGCGATCGAGGAGCTGGCATCCGCCTATGAGCAGCGGGTGACGCTGCTGGTGCTCGCCGCGATCGTCATCGCCGGGATGGTCGCGCAGTCGGTGCAGGGCGATTACATCTACTTCGGCGCGATCGGGGCGCACATGCCGCTGTTGTCGGCGCTTCTCGTGGCGCCGGTCGCCGGCGTGGTCGGCGGTATGGCAGGGGGCCTGTTTTCCAGAATCGCGCTGGCCATGGCGCTCGGGGGTAATCGCCTGACGTGCTGGGCGCGGGCCAATCCGATCAAGTTTGCCGGTATCTGCGGCGGCGTCGTCGCGTTGCTCGGTGTCTTCACCGGGCTCACCTGGGGGACCGGCTACTCCTCCGCCCGCGCGATGATCGTCGGTGTCGATGCGCCGCTGTGGTTCGGTCCTGCCAAGCTGGTCGCGACCGCGGCGACGGCGATCGCCGGGTTGCCGGGTGGCATCTTCGCCCCGTCGCTCGCGGTCGGGGCCGGCGTCGGCAACCTGTTGCGCGAGGTGTTTCCGGGCGAGCCGGCCAGCGCGGTCGTCATCCTCGGCATGGTCGCGTATTTCGCGGGCGTGGTGCGGGCGCCGCTGACGGCGGTCATCATTCTGTCGGAGACGACCGCCAGCCGCGGTCTGATGCTGCCGATGTTCGCGACCGCGTTCATCGCCGATGCCGCGAGCCAATGGGTGTGCCGCGAGAAACTGTATCACGGCTTGTCCAGGACGTTCGCCATGAAGGAGACACCCCCATCCCACCAGCACTGACGAAGATCGCCGCGTTGCCGCGCACGTGGTTCGCGATGGCGACGGAGGGCGTCGATCATGACGGCGTCGTGCGGCAGATCGCCGAGGAATCCGGATGGTCGGGTCGTTACGCCTTCCTGATCGTGATCTCTGCCGCCATTTCGCTACTCGGCCTGTTGATGCCATCGGTCGCGGTCCTGATCGGCGCCATGCTGCTGTCGCCGTTGATGATGCCGATCATCGGTCTGGGTTTCGGCATCGCGACACTGGATTTCCATGAGATACGCCGGGCGGCGACCGCGCTGATCCTTGGCGCGGTAATCGCGGTGACCCTGTCGGTCGTGCTGATCCGGCTGTCACCGGTCCAGACGATCACCAGCGAGATCGCCGGGCGGACGCAGCCGACCCTGTTCGATCTGCTCGTGGCGTTGCTGTCGGCCATCGCCGGTGGCTATGCGCTGATCCGGGGCCGGGGCGGTACGGTGGTGGGGGTCGCCATCGCGATCGCGCTGATGCCGCCGCTGGTCGTCGTGGGCTTTGGCATTGCGACGTGGAACTGGGTCGTCTTCTCGGGCGCGTTGCTGTTGTTCCTGACCAACGCGATCACCATCGCGCTGACCGCGGCGCTGGTTGCGCGCTGTTATGGGTTCGGCAGCCATCTGTCGCCGCATCATACCGGCTGGCAGCTCGTGCTGTTCGCGGTCGCGATCGGCGTGCTGTCGATCCCGCTCGGGGCCGGGCTGCGCAGGATCGCGTTCGAGGCGGTCGCCCAGCGGCAGGTCCGCGACGCGCTGGGCGCCGACTTTCCTGCGGGTGCGCGGCTCAGTCAGGTCGAGATCGACCATGGTGTCGATCCGGTCCGGGTCCGAGCAGTGATGCTGACGCCGAGCATCGAACCCGATGCGGATCGGAAACTGGCCGCTGATCTACGCCAGCGGCTGGCGCGCGCGGTTGACGTCCATATCGATCAGGTGCGGATTTCGCCGGAGACCGGGGCGGTCGAGGCGGCGCAGATCGCACGCGCGGGCGGTGGCGAGGCGTTGATGGCGATCCGCGCGCGCGATCGGGCGGTCGCGGATGTCGCGTTGATCGCGGGTGTTTCATCCGCGTCGGTCGCCGTCGATCAATCGGGGCGGACGATCCGTGCCATGGCGGCGCCGCTGCCGGGATTGGCGATCGCCGGTTATCGCGATCTGGAGCGGCGCGCGGACGCGGCTGTTGCGGACTGGAATGTGATTTTCAGCCCGCCGGGCGATGTCGCGCTGCCGGACATCACGATCAGGTCGGGGGTGATCGATGATGCGGCGCTCGACGAGGCGGCGTGGGTATCCGCAAGGCTCGGTCGCTCGCTGGCGGTGAACGGTGGCACGCTTCGCCAAAGGAGCGCTGTTGCCGAAGGTCTGTCGGCGCGGGGCGGTCAGGCCGCTACCGGTCGCGCCGGCGGTCGCCTCCGCCTCGGATGGATGCCGCCCGAAGCTGCCGGTTCCAGCACGCCGTGATCGACCCGCGTCAGCGGACATCTGGGTTGATCTGCCCTGTCACCCGACATTCCGTCACACGGGCTTGCGCTATTCGATCGGGTATATGCCGTACATCACCGTGTCGTAATGGTTTTCGATCATCGCGGTGCAGCCGCATGATGCGTCTCGCAGGACCTGTTCGTCCTTGACGATGAACACGCCCCGGCGCGTGGCGATGGTGCCTTCCGCCCGCAGCCGGCTGATGACGCGCGTGACGAAGGTCCGTCCCACGCCCAGCACTTGCGCCAGTTGTTCATGGGTCATCGCGAATTCGGTAGACTGCGTCCGGCTGACGGCGGCCAGCAGCCATTTGGCCGTTCGCTGCGAGATCGAGTGGGTGGCATTGCAGGCGGCCGTCTGGAACACCTGGGCCAGCAGGCAGTCCGAATATCGCGAGAACCAGTGGCGCAGCGTCAGGGAATCGAGCTTCGCCTGTTCCAGCGCCGAGGTCTTCACCCGCAGGAAGCGACCGCCATACCGGACCTGCGCCGTGGAATAGGCGGGCAGGTGGCCGTTGGAGACGATCCCGCCGATGGCACCCTCGCACCCGACCAGCGCTACCTCCACCGTGCTGGAGCCGTCGTTGGTGCTGATGCAGAACGCCGCCATCGCCGATCCGCACGGGAACCACGTATGGATGACCTCCTCGCCGGCGGATTGCAGAACGTCGTGTGCCTTGAGATCGAGGACCATCATATGCGGCGCCAATCGCCGGCGGTCGGCCTCGTTCAGTGTCCCGAGCAGGATATTGCCCGACAGGTCATCGGGGGAAGGCCCTAACATTATAACTCCTGACGACGAGGGGCACATTTCCTGACGTATGTGCACAAATGGACTGACGCCGCTTTGTTCCTGCGTTACTGGTGAACATAACTCAGCCTTCCAGGCGGTCGACACAGCCGCGGGATGCGTATCCGGCGGGTAGCGCGAGCGCCTGGCATAGTCCTGGATCGTACCATTGCGTTCACCAACACATGATCGTTGCGGCCGGTTTATCGGCAACGCGTCCGGCCAGCCCCTGTTTCTGATTTCAACGGGATTTCCGGCATCGTCGCCGGGATCAGCGGAGCCGTCCGTTGATTAACGAGCAGGAACAGTCCCGCATCGAACACGAACTGGTGCGCAAGGATCGGGGGACCGACCCCTTTTCCGCGGCCGTTCGGGCGACGCGGATGCCGATGGTCATCACCGATCCCAATCAGGACGATAACCCGATCGTCTTCGTCAACGGTGCCTTCTCGAAACTGACCGGGTTCGCCGAGAACGAAATCCTGGGCCGCAACTGCCGGTTTCTGCAAGGGCCGGACACGGATCGGGAAGACGTGGCAAGGTTGCGTGATGCCATCACCCGGCGTCGATCGATCGAACTCGAACTACTCAATTATCGCAAGGACGGCACCACGTTCTGGAACCGGGTGCTGGTGTCGCCGGTCTTCGATGAAGAAGGGCATGTGACCTATTTCTTCGCGTCCCAGTTCGACGTGACGATGGAACGCGAACGTCTGGTGAACCTGCAGCGTGATCGCGACGATCTCGAGGCCGAGATCGGCCAGCGGACCAGCGATCTGGTCCAGGCGGAAAGCCGCCTCCGCTTTGCGCTCGAAGCCGCGCAGTTGGGATCGTGGAGCATCGATCTGGCGACCGAGCGCATGACGGTCACCGATGGATGCAAGGAGAATTGGGGGCGGTCGCTGGCCGAGCCGTTTCTCTACAGCGACATCAAGTCCGCGGTGCACCCGGACGATCGGGCGCATCGTGACGAGGCGCTGCGGATCGCGCTGGAGGAAACCGGCGACTATGACGTCGAGTACCGCATCCACACCCCGACCGGCGAGGAGCGGTGGCTGGCGGTCCGTGGACAGGTGTTCCGTCGTGCCGATGGCTCGCCGTTGCTGCTCGTCGGCGTTTCGCAGAACATCACCGGGCGAAAGCGGGCCGAGGAGCATCGGTCGATGCTGGCGCACGAGCTGAACCACCGGGTCAAGAACATGCTGGCGACGCTGCAGGCGATCGTCGGGCAGACGCTGCGCAATGCCACCTCGCTGGAAAGCGCGGCCGACACGCTGGCGGGGCGTATCCAGGCGATGGACGCGGCGAACGACCTTCTGGTCAATGATCGTTGGGAACGGGCGGCCATGGCCACGCTGGTGGACCGTTCGCTGGCGCCGTTTCGCACCGACGATGGCGATCGGATCAGGGCAGAGGGCCCCGATGTCCACATTCCGCCCCGGATCGCCGTGGGGCTGTCGCTGGCCCTGCACGAACTGGGCACCAATGCCGCAAAATACGGGGCTCTCTCCACACCCCAGGGGCATGTCGCGGTGTGCTGGCGGATCGAGGACGGCGTCGAGCCGGTCCGGTTGCATATCTCGTGGGAGGAGACGGGCGGACCGGCGGTCACCACGCCGACCCGGACCGGCTTTGGGTCGAAGCTGATCCAACGGGTGCTCGCGAGCGAGATCGGGGGAACCGCGCATATCGAGTATCGCCCGACCGGCGTGGTCTTCACCGCCGTCGCACCGTTGCCGGAGCCGGAGGACAGCGACGCGGGGTGAAACCTGCCCCGCGACCGATATTGACGGCAACATATGCGGCCCGAGGCCGTTAGCGCGTCATGACCATGTCAACCGTGCCCTATGCGCTGATCGTCGATGACGATCCGATCATCCTGATGGACGCGTGTGCGATCATCGAGGATGCCGGCTTTCGGTCGCTCGACGCCGTCACCGGCGACGAGGCCAAGGCGATCCTGGCCGAGCAGGCGGCCAAGATCATCCTGCTGTTCTCCGATGTCGAGATGCCGGGTGAGACGAACGGTTTCGCCCTGGCCCACCATGTCGCGGAGCATTACCCATGGATCGAGATCGTCATCGCCAGCGGGCGAATCCAGCCGGCGGACGGCGATATGCCGGCCAAGGCGAGTTTTATCCGCAAGCCGTTCAACGATCGGATGATCCACGCCCATCTTCGCGAGATGCTGCCCGACGGCAAGCAGCCGGAGCCGCTGAAGCACGCGGTCTGAACGACCGGCCGGGCACGCTGGTCGCCGGCATTCATTCGTAGCGCAGCGCGATGGCGGGTTCGGCTCGGGCGACGCGCCATGCCTGCACGAAGATCGTGGCCGTCGCGATCACGATCGCCGCCATGGTCGCGGCAAGGAAGAACCAGGGCGACAGTGCGATCCGGTCGTCGAACCCGCTCAGCCAGCGCCGCATCGCGACCCAGGCGATCGGCCAGGCCACGATGCTGGCGATCAGCACCGGGCGCAGGAACGTGGTCAGCAACAGGCGCAGCACGTCGGCGGTGGATGCGCCGATCGTCTTGCGTATCCCGATCTCCTTCACCCGGCGCGATGTGTCGAACGCAGCGAGGCCGTAGAGGCCGATGCACCCGATCAGGATCGCCAGCACCGCACCGATCGTGAACAGCCGCGCGCGCTGGGCATCGGCCTTGTAGTATTCCTCGTAGAGATTTTGCGCGACCGTCCGACCCTCGAACGGCACCGCCGGTGCGATCCGCTTCCACGCCGCCTCGGCCGCGTCGCGGAACCGCGCGGGATCGCCGCTGTAGCGGATCGTCGCCAACGCGCTGGCGAAGGGCTTGCTCGAATAGCGATACTCGACCCCGCCGATCGCCTGCCGTGGACCACGGAAACGCAGGTCGTCGACGACGCCGACGATCGTCATCGTGCCGTTGCCCTCCAGCGTCCCGCCGATCGCGGCGGCAGGGCTTGCGAAGCCCAGGTCGGCGGCGGCGGTGCGATTGACCACCACGTTGTACGGTGCCTTGCTACCGGCCTGACGCAGGGCGGTATCGTCGCCCGGATGCGCGGTATCGAACAGGCGTCCGGCGATCAGGCGTGCACCGAAGGTCGCGAAATAGTCGTCGCCGACCACGACATCCATCGTCGATCGCCCGCGGCTTTCGTCGAGGCCCGCGCGATAGATGGTCGACGTGTTGGTCGTGCTCTGGCTACCGGGAGCGTTCTGCGCCGATGTGATCGCGGAGACGCCCGGCAGCGCGGCCAGTACCCGCAGGACGCCGGCGCGATCCGCGGGTTCGACATTGGCAAACGCATGGACGATGAACAGGCCGTCGCGCCTGAAGCCGAGATCGGCGTCGCGCACATGTGCGGTCTGCGCCAGCATCACGCCGGTCCCGATCGCGAAGGCGACCGCGATCCCGAACTGGAAGACGACCAGCGCACCGCGCAGCCGCGCGCCCGCCCGTCCGCCGCCCGGCGCGCGCGCCGATGCGAGCACCGCCGCAGGCTGGAACCGGGTCAGCACCAGTGCCGGATATATCCCCGCGACCAGCCCGACCGCGACTACCAGCGCGATCAGCGGGGGCAGGATCGACGCCGATCCCAGATAATGCAGCGCCAGCTTCGTGCCGCCCGCGGCATTGATGAGCGGCAGCGCGAGTTCGGCGAGCGCGAGGCCGATCAGCGCAGCGAGCGCGACGGTTGCCAACGCCTCGCCGGTGAATTGCCGGATCAGCGTGGCGCGGGTGCCGCCGAGCACCTTGCGCATCGCAACCTCGCGCGCCCGCAGCCCCGATCGTGCGGTGGCGAGGTTCACGTAATTGACGATCGCGATCAACAGCGTGAGTATGCCGACGATCCCCAGTGTCGTCACCGCATTGCGGTCTGCGGGATCGTACAGGTGGTTATCGACCAGCGGGCGCAGCGACTGCTCCCACGTGCCCTTCTTGACGTTGCCGTCGGGGAAGACATGCCGCTCTGCGAAACGTGGCAGTTCGCCGTCGAACGAGCGGGCAGCGGCGGCGTCGGGGAAGCGAAGGAACGTGTGCAGCGTCGTGCTGCCCCAATGGTCGAACCATTCGTTGGCGAAGCGCGCGCGGACGAGCGGCACGAACAGGTCGCTGCGGAAGCTGACGTCGTTTGGCATGTCGGCGATCACCGCACCGACGCGATAGGGGAAGGTCTGGCCGTCGATCGTGATCGTCATCGCCCGACCGATGGCGGGCTGGCTGCCGAAATATTTCCGCGCGATCTGTTCGGTCACGACGACCGAACCGGGATCGGCGAGCGCGCGAACCGGATCACCCGAGACTGCGGGATAGCGTATCAGCGCGAAGAAATTGGGGTCAACGATCCGCAGCGACTCGGCTGTCACGGTGTTGCCCTGACGGACGGTGGCGTTCTGATCCCAGTACCGGGTGCCCTGCAATCCGGGATAGTCGGCGCGCAGCACGTCGAGCTGGCCCCCCATCGTATAGGGGTTCGGATCTTCGGGATATCCCGGCATGTGATAGCGTTCCTGAATCACATACAGCTTGTCCGCACCCGGGATCGCGCGGTCGAACCCGGTCTCGAACCGGACGAACAGGAGCAGCACGAGGAAGGTCGCGATGCCGAGCGCCAGTCCGCCGATGTTGAGCGCGGCGAACAGCTTGTGGCGGGTGAGCGAGCGATAGAGGCTGGTGAGCGCACTCATGGATACGGTCCTTCTAGAGCTGGCGCAGCGCGCGGGCGGGTTCGGCGCGCGCGACGCGCCACGCCTGACCCGCGACGGTCGCGGCGGCGATGGCGAGCGCGAGTGCGCTGGCGACGATGAAATAGAGCGGCGACAAATTGATCCGATCGTCGAACCCGCCCAGCCAGCGCGACATCGCGACCCACGCGATCGGCCACGCGATCAGGTTAGCGAGCGCGACCGGCCGCAGGAATTGCCCGAGCAGCAATCGCAGCACATCGCCGGTGGAGGCGCCCAGCACCTTGCGGATGCCGATTTCCTGCACGCGGCGCGCGGTGTCGAACGCGGCGAGGCCGTAGAGCCCGATGCACCCGATCAGCGCGGCCAGTATCGCACCGATCGTGAAGAGGCGGGAACGCTGGACGTCCTGTCGATAGAAGGAGTCATAGAGTTTCTGATCGACCGTCAGGGCGGCGAACGGGACGTTGGGCACGATGCGGCGCCACACCATCTCCATCCGGGCGAGTACCGTCGCCGTATCGGCGGCCCTGACGACCAGCACCGGGCTGAAACCGCCGTCGTCCCGATAGCTGTACGACACCGCATTTAGCGGTTCGCGCGGGGTGGCGAACCGCATGTCCGCGACGACGCCCACGATCCGCGCGGAACGCTCCCCTTCCGATACCGACTGGCCGACCGCGGCGGCCGGCGTGGCGAAGCCCAGACGTCGGGCGGTGGTGCGATTGACGACGACCATGTGCTCGCGTTTGTCGGCATCCGTACCGGTGCGGGTTTCGTCGGTCGGAAAGCGCTGCGGATCGAACAGCCGACCGGCGAGCAGCTTCACGCCATAGGTTTCGAAGAACCGGTCGCCGATCGTTGCCTGCAGGATCATGGGTGGTTCGCCGGTCGCGCCGGCGCGGTGCATCGCGCTGATCGAATAGCTGCCGCCGGTCGGCGCGATCCCGCTGGTCGTGACGGCCGTTACGCCGGGCAACGTGCGGATCGCGGCGAACAGTTCGCGCCGCTGCGACGCATCCACCGCCGCGACGCCATAGCTGGGCGCCATGATGAGGCCGTTGCGGGCAAAGCCGAGATCGGCATTCTGGACGTGGCGTATCTGCGCGACGAGGACGGCGGTGCAGATCATCAGCGCGATCGCGATGCCGAACTGAAGCACGACCAGCACCTTGCGCAGGCGTGCGCCAGCGCGGTCGCCGCCAGACGTCCGCGCTGCGGCCAGCACACCGGCGGGCTGAAAGCGGGATAGGACGAAGGCAGGATGGAAGCCGGCCAGCAACGACACCAGCGCGACCAGCAGCGCGAGCGGCGGCAGGATCGAGTTCGCGCCCAGATAGGCGATCGTCAGGTCGGTGCCGCCGATCGCACTGATGAAGGGCAGCGCGATCTCGGCGAGCGCCAGCCCCGTCAGCGACGCCAGCGTCACCGCGACCAGCGCTTCACCGAGCAGTTGCAGGACCAGTGCCCGGCGGGTCGCGCCGACGACCTTGCGCATCGCGATCTCCCGCGCGCGAAGTCCGGCGCGGGCGGTCGCGAGGTTGACGTAGTTGACCACCGCCAGCAGCAGCGCGACGGCACCCACCGCGCCGAGCACCGTCACGCCGGTCCGGACATTGTCGGCGGCGAGATGCACGCTCGCCAGCGGTACGATGCGCGTCTGCGCCAGATCGACCATGCCGACGGGGAAATCGGGATCGGGGTGGCGTTTGACGAACGCCGGCAGATCGCGCGTCACGCGGGCGGCGGCGATCGCATCGGGAAACGACAGGAAGGTCCGGAACCCCTTGCCGCGCTGTCCGGTCGCGTCCGGCGCCAGGGCGGTGAACAGGTCGCTGGTGTAGGAAATATTGCCGGGCAGCGGCCGTAACACCGCGCCGATCCGGTAGATTTGGGCCTTGCCGTCGATCACCACGGTCAGCGTCCGCCCGATCGACGATGCCTTGCCGAAATAACTCCGCGCGACGGGTGCGGTGATGACGATGCCATCGGGACGCGCCAGCGCCGTGGCGGGATCGCCTTCGAGGACGGGAAATTGAAAGAGCCGGAAATAGGCTGGATCGACCTGCGCCATCGTCTGGGCGACCAGCGTCGTGCCGTTCTGCACGGCAGCATCGAACTGGAGAAAGCGCGCGCCGGTGGTGCCGGGATAATCGGCCTTCATCTGGCCGAGCATGGTCGGCAGCGAGGGTATCTCCACCCTCGGGTTGCCGGGGAACTGCAGCGACCGATCGACCATCCACACCCGCTGCCACCCCGGCAGCACCCGGTCGTACCCCGTCTCGAACCGGACGAAGAGATACAGCACCAGGAATACCGCGATGCCGAGCGCCAGCCCGCCGATGTTGAGCGCGGCGAACAGCTTGTGGCGGGTCAGCGAGCGATAGAGGCTGGTCGCGATCGACATCAGGCGGCTTTTTTCCTGGCGTCGAGATAGCGGGTGATGACGATCACCAGAATGACGACCAGGGCGATGTCGAACAGGCGACGCATCAGGCGGCCCGCCGCGCGGACGACAGGATGCGCCCGTCGAGCATGTTGACGGTGCGTTTGGCGATGTCGGCATGCGCGGGGCTGTGGGTGACCATCACGATCGTGGCGCCGCCCGCGTTCAGTTCGGACAGGATGTCCATCACCTGCGCGCCGTTTTCGGTATCCAGATTGCCGGTCGGCTCGTCCGCCAGAATCAGCTTCGGCTCGCCGACGATGGCGCGCGCGATCGCGGCGCGTTGCTGCTGGCCGCCCGACAGCTGATGCGGATAATGGTCGCGGCGGTGGCCGATCGCGACCCGGTCCATCGCCGCGGCGACGCGGTCGCGCTTCTCCTTCGCGGGGATCGATCGATAGGCGAGGCCGAGCGCGACATTCTCCGCGATCGTCAGTTCGTCGATCAGGTTGAAGCTCTGGAACACGAAGCCGAGGCGATCGCGGCGAAGCTTCGCGAGTTCCGCTTCGGGCGCCTTCGCGATGTCGGCCCCCTCGAACAGATAACGCCCGCCGGATACGCGGTCGATCGTGCCGAGCACGTTGAGCAGCGTCGATTTGCCGCATCCCGACGGTCCCATGATCGCGACGAATTCACCCGCGTCGACGGTCAGGTCGATATCGGCGAGCGCGGTCGTCTCGACCTCATCGGAGGCGTAGCGGCGGCTGACGTCATGGAGTGCGATCATGGATTGGGGTCCTTACTGGAGGAGCAGGGTCTGGTAGGCGGCGTAGGTGCCGAGCGCGGACGTGACGATGCGGTCGCCGGGCGCGAGGCCGGCGGTGATCTCGACCTGATCGGGATTGCGCCGCCCGGTGGTGATCGCGCGACGCACCGCCTTGTTCTCACCATCGAGGACGAAGGCGGTGGTGCCGCCCGCATCGAGCCAGCCGCCCGACGGCGCCACGATCGCGGGCCGGTCGGCGCCGAGGACGAGGCGAAGATCGACCGTCTGGCCGCGGTTGAGCCCGGCGGGGGCGGCGCCGACGAAGCCCAGCTCGACCCGGAACCGCCCTTCGGTCACCTGCGGCAGGACGCGTAGCACCGTCATCCTGACGCCATGGGCGTCGATGTCGGCGGTCGCAGGCTGGCCGGCACGGACGCGGCCGAGATAGAATTGATCGACGTCGGCGGTCAGTTTCCACCGTCCCTCGGAATCGATCTGGCCGACCGCATCGCCGGGCTTCAGCGTCTGCCCCGGCTGGAGCGTGAAGGCGGTCAACCGGCCCGCAACCGGCGCGCGGACGGTGAGGGCGGACAGGCTGCCGCGAACCATCGCCAGACTTTCGCGCAGTTCGCGCGCGGTCGCGGCGATCCCGGTCGACTGGTCGGCGAGCGTCGCATCCGCCTGCGCCCGTCCTGCGCCGAGCGCGGCGACGCGGGCGCGCTGGTACACAACATCCTCGCGCAGCGGATCGATCGCGGGTTTGGTGATATAGCCCTTGTCGAACAGCGGCTGCCGTTGTGCCAGCAGCGCCTCTGCCTTGGTCAGCGCGTTGCGCGCATTGGCGACCTCCTGATCGCCGTCGAGCCGGTTGCGCTGGATCGCCAGTCGCTGCCCGTCGATCCCCGATAATTGCCCGACGATCCCGGCGGATCGGGTCGCAACGTCGAGTTCGAGTTGCGGGTTGGCCAGCCGGGCGAGTGGTGCGCCCGCGCCGACCATCTGTCCATCGACCACCGCCAGCGCCGCGACCTGCCCGCCCGACACCGCGGTGACATAGACGGTGTTCAGCGGGACGACCTCGGCGCGGAGCGGCACATAGTCGCGGAACGGCGCGCGCTCGACCACGCCGGTCCGCACGCTTGCGGTGTCGACCGACAGCGCCCCCGATCCGGGAAGCAGCAACCAGCCCACGACTGCCGCGGCCAGGCACATGAGCGCGATGGCGGCGCGAACGACCAGCTTGCGACGCCGCGCGTGCGGTCGTGCGATCCGCCGGTCCATCGCCGCGCCGGTAGTCTGGGGTGTTGCGTTCATGCGGACACTGTGCCGGACAAAGCAAGATTATGCTAAAGCACTGCAAAGGCTATATAAATCGATCAGGTTGGCGATGCGACTGTCCGCTGGCATAAGCAACTGTCCGATTCCGAACAGGTGTGCCCCCTTGTCAACCAAATCACCCCAGGTGCTGGTGATCGACGACGATCCCGACATCGTAAAGGCGGCGGCATTGCTGTTGAGCCGTCATGGCATCGACGTGACCGGTGCCGGCGATCCCGATGCGGCGTGGGTGAAGCTGGCCGAGCGGCGTTTCGATGCGATCCTGCTCGACCTGAATTTCGCGCGCGGGCAGACCAGCGGCGACGAAGGCTTCGCGATGCTCGAACGGCTGATCGCGGCGGATAGTGACGCGGTCGTCGTCGTCGTCACCGGCCATAGCGGTATCAGCGTGGCGGTGCGCGCGATGCGGGAGGGGGCGAGCGACTTCGTCATCAAGCCGTGGAGCAACGAGCGCCTGCTCGCGACGACACAGCGCGCGATCGATCTGGCGCGCGCCAAACGCGCGGTCGCACCGGCGCCGGTCGGGGGCGATGGCGCCTTCCTGCTGGGCGAGGACGCGAGCATCGTGCGGGTCCGCGATCTCGTCGCGCAGGTTGCGCCGACCGATGCCGCGGTGTTGGTCCGCGGCCCCGCCGGATCGGGCAAGAGTCTGGTCGCGCGGGCGCTGCTCGCCGGCGCGCGGCGCGGTGGTACGGTGGTGACGGTGGATGGCGGCGGCACCGTCCCCGATCTGCCCGCAGACGGCACGCTGGTGATCGAGGACGTCGATGCGATCCCGCGCGCGGCACAGGCCGAATGGGTGCGCAGGTGCGGTACGACGCGGATCGTCGCGACCAGTCGGCTCGATCGTGCTGCCTTGCGCGCCGCGCTGATCGACGATCTGCTGTACCGGATCAACACGATCGAGATCGACTTGCCACCGTTGCGCGATCGTGGCGGCGATGCGGTGCGGCTGGCGCGGCATTTCCTCGATCTGTTCGCCGCCCGCTATGCCCGACCGGCAAAACCGATCGGTGACGAGGCGGCCCGCGCGATTGCCGCCGATCGCTGGCCCGATGACGTCCGCGGCCTGCGCCAGGCGTGCGAGCGCGCGGTGCTGCTTGGGACCGGGGCGGTCCATGACGTCGCCGATTTCGCCCTGTCGGTTGACATCGACGATCCGGTCCCGCGCGCCATCGCCGACCTGAACCTGGCGCGGGGCGAAAAGGCCATGGTAGCCGCCGCGCTCCAGCGCCACGCCTTCAACGTCAGCCGTGCCGCGGCCGAACTGGGATTGACCCGTGCCGCGCTGTACCGGCGGATGGACAAGCATGGGTTCTGACGCGCGTGCCATCGTCCGCGCGATCGCGTTGTTCGCGGCGGGGATCGTCGCGGCTATCGGCTGGGTCCATGGCCTTTATGCGACCGCTGCGCTGGCGGTGATCGCCGCGCTGTGGATCGGGGCGGCGGCGCATCACGTCGCGCGACGCCGGGCCTCGCCGCCGCCACCGCCGTCTCCGCTGCCGGTCGGCGACGACGCGCGTGAGCGGCGGCGGCTGGCGGCCTATCTCGACCTGTCACCCGCGCCGCTCGTCGCACTCGATGCGCGCGACCGGCTGCACGCGGTCAATCGGGCCGCGCGACGGCTGCTCGTCGCCGACGATCTCGTCGCGCTTCCACCGGCGGCGCTGGTCGAGGCGATCGGCGCCGCCGTGCCGGGCCGTGCCGCCTCGGTGCGGATCGATACGGAAAAGGGCGTCCACACCTTCGCCATCCTCACGACCGATCTCACCGGCAGCGGGATGGCGACGCGCGTGGCGGCGCTGATCGACATCGACAGCGAGATGAAGGCGGTCGAGGCGCAGGCGTTGCGCGACCTGTTGCAGGTGCTGAGCCACGAGATCACCAACACGCTGACGCCGATCGCATCGCTTGCGCGGACGGCGGCGCAGATACTGGAGGACGGCGATGCCGAACGCGATACGGTCCACGACGCCGTCGAAACGGTGGCGCGGCGGGCAGAGGCATTGCAACGCTTCGTCGAGGCGTATCGGGCGATGGCGCGGTTGCCCGTGCCTGCGCTCGCGCCTGTTCATCTCGCCCCCCTAGTCGCCGACATCTCGCGGTTGTTCGATACGCGGTGGCCCGCGGCGTCCCTGACGCTCGACCTTCGCGCGGCACCCGCGACCGTTCGTGTTGACGCCGACCAGTTGATCGCCGCGCTCTGGGCGCTGTTGCAGAATGCCGCCGAGGTGGCCGTCGCCGTCACGCTCGACATCCGGACGACGGTCGGTGCCGTCGAGTTTATGGTCGGCGACGACGGACCCGGTATTCCCGCCGCGAATGGGGACGCGATTTTTCAGCCGTTCTTCACCACCAAGCCCCAGGGGAGCGGCGTAGGTCTCGCGCTGGCCCGCCAGATATTCCGCGCGCACGGTGGTGATCTGGTGCTGTTCGCTGTTCAGCCGGCAAGGTTTCTGGCGACGTTGCCGATCTGAATGGTGCGGATCGCGTCGGCCTTTCGACCGTTTGGCCAACAGATCGAAGGAGTTGCCGATGTTGCGTTCGTTTCTGATGGGTCTGGTCGCTGGCCAACGTGCGATGACGCCACTGGCCGCATTGGCGGGGGCTGCGCGACGCGGGACGCTGCCGGAAGACAATCCGCCGGCGCGACTGATGGCTCTTCCCCTGATCTCGGCAGGCGGCGTGGCGATGGGCGCGGCCGAGATGGCGGGCGACAAGATGACGACCGCGCCGGACCGCACGGTTTTCCTGGGGCTGCTCGCCCGCACCATCACCAGCGGCTTCGCCGGCGCGACGCTTGCCCCGCCGAAGCGGCAGCTGGCGGGTGCGGCGATCGGTATCGGCGCGGCGATCGCTTCGTCTTACGCAGGTCTTGCCGCGCGGAAATGGGCGATGCGGCGGTGGGGACAGACGGCGACCGGATTCGTCGAGGATGCGATCGTGTTCACCGCCGCCAACATGATCGCCAACGCGAAACCGGCAAAGTCCTGAGACGACTGTCGCTAGCCGGCAGCGGCCTCAAGCGGAAAGACCAGCAGGGTCGATGTCGCGGAGGCGCATAGCCGCCCCTGAGCATCGACCAGTCGCGCTTCCGAAAAGCCGACCCGGCGGCCCAGCGAGACGATCTTCCCCTCGGCGCGCACCGGTCCACTCTGGTCGCTCAGCGCCCGGTGGTACGATATCTTGAGTTCCAGCGTCGTATAGCCTTGTCCTGCCGGCAGGCTGGAATGGACGGCACAGCCGCAGGCGCTGTCGAGCAGCGTCGCGGCATAGCCGCCATGTACCGACCCGATCGGATTGAAGAACTTGCGCGAAGGCGAACCCTCGAACACCACCCGACCGCGTTCCAGTTCGACCAGGGCGAAATCCAGCGTTTCGCCGATCGGGGGATGAAGATTGGCCGCCATCAGGGCCGCCAGCTGGTCGTGACCGTCAAGGCCGGCATGGTCGATCAACACGTTCATGGGCGGACATCCTTGTCTTGATGGGTTTGCGGGTCGGGCTGCGTTGCCGGTAGCAGGCATGTTTGTTGACAACTAATCAGGTGTGCGTTGAATCAGTGATCTGGCGAATGTGCCGCTTTGGTGCCCGACCCGCCGATCCCGCGAGTATCTGTGCCCACGCATAGTTATGCTTGCGCCTTGAGTCGGGGTTGGGCAGGACCGCCGGCCAACCCGGAGATGATTATCATGGCCAGCCATGTTCAGATTGACCATGCCAGTGTCACCGACAACGACGTCGCGCGGCAGATCGAGTTTACGGCCGAGATCGACGGCGAAGAGGTCGAGTTTGCGGTCAAATATGCCGTGCTGAAGGAACTCAGCGGCGACGAACCCGAAGACGATGCCGTCGAGATGTTCGAGCGGTTCAGCGACGAGATCCTCGATGTCTGCGAGGAGGTGGCGGCCAAGCGCCCAGCCGCGACCGTCGTGATCGACGAGAGCGATCTGGAGTAGAGCGGCCGCCTGACCGGCCAGCCCATCGCACGATCGTAACATTGCGCCGACAAGGGGCGATGGGATCATGGATGGGATAGCGATGGTTGTACGTTTCAGAACGGCGCAGGGGATTCTGCTGTTATGGCTGGCGGCGTTCGCCGCGCCGGTTTTCGCGGCGGCGGAGCGGCCGGCGGACGTGACGCTGCAAGGCGTCATCCACGACGCCGATCGCGCCACCACGCGCGACCTGCCTTTCGTGGTGCCGGCCGGCACCGCGCTGGTGCGGGTCGATTTCACGTATGAGGGGCGCGATCGCGGCGTCACGATCACGCTGGGCGTAGCCGATCCGCAGCGATTCCGCGGCTGGGGCGGGGGCACCAAATATGCCTTTGCGATCGGCGACGCCTTCGCCACGCCGTCGTTCCTGCCGGGGCCGATCCCGGCGGGACGGTGGCGGCTGATGATGACGGTGCCGGCCATCCGCACCGGCGACAGCGCCAGATGGTCGGCGCGCATCCGGTTCTCGACGGCATCGAATCTGGACGAGGTCGCCTTCGCCCCCGCACCGATCCGCGCCGGCCCCGGCTGGTATCGCGGCGACCTGCACAGCCATAGCGGCCAGAGCGATGCCCGGTGCCGCAGCTATGCGGGGCGCGAGGCCGGGTGCCCGCCCTTCTACACCTTTCAGGAAGCGGCGGCGCACGGCCTCGATTTCGTGGCGCTGACCGATCACAACGTCACCTCGCACTTCATCGACATGGGCTATCTGCAGCCGCATTTCGATACGCTGCTGCTGATGCCGGGGCGCGAGCTGACGACGCGGGACGGCCATGCCAACCTGCTCGGCTATATGGGCGCGCTCGAAACCGATATCGGCCGACCGGGGGCGGAGACGGTGAACGCGATGCTCGCCAGCGCCCGTGCCACGGGCGGGTTCCTGACGATCAACCATCCGTCGCGACCGACCGGCGAGGATTGCCTGGGCTGTGGCTGGGCGCCGCGCGACACCGATTACGCGAACGTCGATGCGATAGAGGTCGTCAACGGCGGCAGCACGATCGAGACGCCCGGCGACCGCGAGGCGGCGATCGTGAAACAGGTGCGCTACTGGGAGGCGCTGCTCGACCGCGGTTATCGACTGGTCGGGGTGGCCGGGTCGGACAATCACGACGCGATCCAGTATCGCGGCCACTCGCCGATCGGCCTGCAGGCGGCGATCGGCAGCATCGCCACCGTGGTCCATGCCGATGACCTGTCGCAGGGCGCCATTCTGAGGGGATTGCGATCGGGGCGGGCGTTCGTCGATCTCGACGAAGGGCGCGGGCGCGTGCTGGATATGACTGCGCGGCGCGGCAACGCGACGGTGGCGATGGGCGGAACCCTGCCGACCGGTAAAGAGCCGATCACGGCGATGGCGCATGTCGAGGGCGTGGTGGGCGGGCAAGTTGCGCTGACCGTGGATGGCGAGCGGCGAGCGATGACTGCCATCGCGAGCGGGACGGCGGACCTGCCGCTCGATCTACATCGCGGCGTGCGGCAATGGTTCCGGGTCGATGTCCTCCGCCCGGATGGTCGTTTCTGGCTGATCGGCAATCCCGTCTACGTTCGCTGAGCCATGGAACGATGCCGCACCGCCCTCGCATGAACGGCAAGACACGTCGCTGACAGCCACGCGTCATCTGTGTTGATCCAAAGCCGATGGACGACATCAACATTCCAGGGAGGCCGATCATGGCCGACGGCGCAGTCGCAATCGTCACGGGCGGGGAATCGGGCATCGGGGCGGCCTGCGCCATCGCGCTTGCGGCGGCCGGCGCCAGGGTCGCCATCACCTATTTTCACGATGCCGCCGCCGCCGCGAAGATATGCGCGTCGATCGGTGATGAACGGGCGATCGCGGTGCAGACCGACGTTGCCGACGAGACGGCGGTCGGCCGGCTGTTCGACACGGTCGAGGCGCGGTTCGGCACCGTGACATGGCTGGTCAATTCGGCCGGGCTGAACATGAGCGGCGTCCACATCGTCGACATGGAACTGACCCAGTTCGACCGGGTGATCCGGTCCGATCTGTACGGACCGTTCCTGACCTGTCGCCGGTTCGTCCGCGCACTGGCGGACAAGGAGATGAAGGGGCGGATCGTCAACATCTCCTCGATCCATGAACGGGCGCCGCGCGCTGGCGGTGTCGATTACGATTCGGCGAAGGGTGGCCTGTCGCAACTGACCGCGACGCTGGCGCTCGAACTCGCGCCGAAGGGCATCGCGGTGAACGGCGTCGCGCCCGGCATGATCCTGACGCCGATGAACGAACAGGCGGTCGACGATCCCGCCTATCGCGCCCGGCTGGAGGCGAACATTCCGGCGGGCCGCGCCGGTCGTCCGGACGAGGTCGCGACGCTGGTCGCGTTCCTGCTGTCGCCCGGCGCCGATTACATCACCGGCACCACCGTCACGATCGACGGCGCATTGTCGCTCACTGTCGCGCAAGGGGCCTGAGCGATGACGACCTTCGCGGTGGAACAGCTCGACACCGTTCAGCTCGCGGCCGGCTCAGCAATCGACGGCATGGACCTGATGAGCCCGTTCGTGTGGCAGGAGGATGGCCGTTACCGGATGATGGTGCGCGCCGTGCCCAATCCGCTGACGCCGCACGATCCGACCGGCCTCATCGCGCTTGGCGCAAGTGACGACGGGCTGACCTTTGCCGTCGATCCGCGACTGGCGATCACGCCGGGGCCGGGGGCCGACGATGTCGGTGGCTGCGAAGACCCCACGGTCGTCATGATCGAACCCGGTGACGGGGCGGGCGGGCACCGATATCTGGTCTATTATACCGGCGTCGACGCCACCCGGTCTCAAGGCGCGATGATCCTCGCCAGCGGACCGGACTTGGGCGACCTGACCAAGTGCGAGGTCGTGCTGAAGGCGCCACCCGGCGAAGGCAATATCAAGGAAGCGACGCTGGCGCGGACACCGGCGGGCGGCTGGCGGTTGTTCTACGAATATGCCGCCGATGGCGCATCGCGGATCGGCATGGCGGCCGGCCCCACCGCGCAGGGACCGTGGACCGTACAGCCCGACCCGTTCGGCATCCGCGACGACAGCTGGGACAACTGGCATCTGTCGACCGGCCCGATCGTCTCCGTCGCCGGGCGGGACCCGGTGATGTTCTACAACGGCGCCACCCACGACGCGCGTTGGCGGATCGGCTGGGTCAGCTTCGACCCACAATTCACGCGGGTCACGGGGCGCGGGCTGGAGCCGATGCTGGTGCCGCCACCGGCGGTCGACCGGGCCGCGACCGACATCGCCTTCGCTGCCTCCATGGTGATGGAGGGGGACATGATCGCGCTGTATTTCTCGATCGAGGACCGCATCCTGCGTCGCGCCCTGATCCGCCGTTACGACCGGTAAGCCAGCCATGCCCGAAGACGAATATGACGTCCGCGGCCGGCATGACGACGCGATCGAGGAACGGTCGGCGCACGGCGAACCGCTCGGCCAAAAGATCGCGCTGTTCTCCGCCATCCTCGCCACGATCGGCGCGATCATCAGTTTTCTGGGCGGGCATACCCAGAACGACGCGCTCTATTACAAGAACGAAGCGGTGCTGATGAAGGCGCGCGCGTCGGATAGCTGGTCCTATTATCAGGCGGAGGACATGAAGCGTCATCTGGCTGAAGCGGTCGCGCGACTGTCACCCGTCGCGACGGGTGACGATGCGGTGGCTGCGACGACCTATGCGACACGGGCGCGGGCGCTTCGGGCGAAGGCGGAGGATTATGATCGCCGTTCCGAACAGGCGGACAATGAATCACGCCATGCGCTGCGCCCCCATGTCAAACTCTCCATCGCGATGACGTTCGTACAGGTCGGCATCGCCCTCGCCTCGATCAGCGCACTGACGCGGCGGCGCTGGTTGCTATGGGGCGCCGGCGGCTGCGCGGCGATCGGTGTCGGCTTGAGCGTGATCGCCTGGTTCTAGGAACCGATCAGACGAGCGGCTCGCCCGACAGGTATAGGGCCGTCGGCAGGCCATCCGGCACCACCAGCGTCTGTCGCGGGCGCGTCGCGGCGGCGGCCAGCCACGCCGGTCCACCGGGCCGATGGCGGGTCGATCCGTCCGACCGGGTCGGTACCTTGCCATAGATCGCCGGCCCCTCCCGCCCCGGCGAACCGCCGCCGAACGAGGCGGCGATATTGCCATAGGTCGATGGATCGCGGCCATCGAGGCTCAGCCGGTCGTTGAGGTAACAGGCGGTCGCCCACGCGATTTCCGGATCGGGCGTCATCGCGATGATCCGCTTGCCCCAGTACATGCGCAGATTGTTGTGCATCCAGCCGTCGATCAGGAACTGGCGCTGGCACGCGTTCCACGTCTCGTCGCGGGTCTCGCCGTGGAGCAGGGCATCCAGCGTCTCGACCTCCGGGCGCGGATCGCCGGCATGGGCGGCCAGCGTCTCACGCGCCCATTCGCTGATGCGGTCATATCGCTCGGGGGCGGGCAGGGTGAGCGCCTGATAATGGAACCATTCGCGCCACGTCAGCAGTTCGTCGGCGAATTTCTCCTTGCTGGCAGCCGGAGCGATCGCGGCCTCGACCGCCGCCATCACTTCGCGCGGGCCGATCACGCCGAAATGCAGATAGGGCGACAACATGCTGGCGCCGACGGCCTGCGTCGCATCGTTGCGGGTGGTGGCATAGGTCGGCAACACCTCGTCCATCATCCGCTCCAGCATCACCAGCGCGCCGTCACGACCGGCGGGGAACATCGGGCTCAACGGTAGTGCATGGTCGATCGCCGCCGCCGCGACGAAGCGATCGAGATCGGCATCGGTACAGACGTCGAGACGATCGGACGTGAAGGGTAGCGGCCCGTCATACGCGGCGACCTTGGCCGTCCAATCCGCCGCGACAAGCCAATCGCCGCGCAGCGGCTGATGCCGCCGCCGGAACGCGGTGGTCGATCCGATATCGTCGCCCAATATGGCGGGCGGCACCAGACAGGCGGCATTGACCGCCAGCATCGCGCGATCGATCCGCGCCGCCACCCGCTCCGACTGCCAGCGCGCGACGAAGGTCGGCTGGTCCTCGACCATCACCGCGGCGCTGTCCGCCGCCAGACGATAGACGAGGCCCTTCTCGCGCCGATCCGCCCGGTCGACATGCTGGACGCACGCGATGCCCCGCTCCCGGCATTCGCGCGCCAGATCACGGCTCGCTCCCAGAATGAAGCGATGAAGCCGGTCGGAGGCGTAGGGGTAATCCTCGCGCAGGCCATGATAGACCAGCACCGGCAGGCCCAGATCGTTGCCCAGCCGGACGCCCGCATCGATCACCGGATTGTCGCGCGCCCGGAGCGCCTGTTGCAGCCAGCACAGCACATATCGGCCCTCCGGCCGAATGGCGCGCTCGTTCATCCGTCGAACGCGCGGTGCTTCGGACCAGGATGACAGTGCATCGGGAAGGGGATGGGGCATGGACGCTCAACCACCCGGTCGTCCCGCCGATCCACCGGGTTCGCATCGGCGGCGCGGCGGTAAAGGTTCCGGCGATGGCATTGCGGAAACGGATTGGTTATCGAATGGTCCGTCATCGTCCGGTCATCGATGGCGACACCTGGTACAGGATGCTTGGCATGATGAAACATTGGATGGCCCCGCTGGCCTTGGTCGCCGGCAGCGCGACGGGGCAACAGCCAGCCTCGCCGGCGATGACGCAGGCCCGGCTCGACCATCTGGCCGCGACGATCGGCTACCGGTTCACGATCGTCACCAACCGTCCGGCCGCCTGCCCGGCCGGCGCCGCGCGGTGCTTCGAGTCCGAGATCGCCATCACGGTGCCGGCCGATGGCCCGATCACCGCGCCGGTCGAAATCCGCTACGGCTTCGTCAATCGCGTTCTCGCCGTGTCGAGCGACGTATTCGAGGGCCGTCAGGTCAAAGGCGACGTCAATGCGCTGGCGCTGAAGCCCGGCCAGACGCTGCGACCGGGGCAGGTCTATCACGTCAGGGTGACGGGCGTAGGCGCGTATTTCTCGCGCAATCATGCGATGCCGAACGCGATGCTGGTCGCGCCCGGCCTTACCCCGCGCGTCATCGCCGCGACGCGACCGGGCACCGATCCCGATACCGGCCGCGAGACGCTGCCCTTCGTCGCGCCGATGACCGACGAAGCCGCGCTGGCCGGCGGCACGGCCAAAGACAGAACCATGTGGCGGACGCCGGAACGGGCTTTCGCGCTCTATGCCGCGCGCGGTGCCGCGACGCCGGTCGATGTCGCCATCCTACCGACGCCGGTGCGCGCCTCGCGCCCGGCGGGGCGGCCGGTCGATCTGGCGGGCGGTCTGCGCGTCACCACCACGGGCATCGCCCGCGACGATATCGCCGCCGCGCTCGCCTCCCTGCCGCCGGGGCAGGGGCGGGTGCCGCTCACGATCCGGCAACAGTCGGGGCTGGCGGCGGAAGGATATCGCCTGACCATCGGCGACGGCGCGATCCGGATCGATGCGGCGGATGCGGCGGGCGCATCGCACGCGCTGCGATCGCTGGCGCAACAGATCGCGGCGGAGGGGACGACGCTGCGCCCCCTTACCGTGGAGGACGCTCCCCGCTTCGGCTTTCGCGGGCTGCTGGTCGATGTCGCGCGCAATTTCCACAGCAAGCCGGAGCTGCTGAAGCTGATCGACCGGATGGCGGCCTATAAACTCAACCGGCTGCATCTGCATCTGGGTGACGACGAGGGCTGGCGGCTGGAGATCGCCGGCCTGCCCGAACTGACCGAAATCGGCGGCTATCGCTGCGCCGACCTGACCGAGGCGACGTGCCTGTCGCCGCAATTGGGCGCCGATCCCGCCCGCACCGCGCCGACCAACGGCTATCTGACCGCGCGTGATTACATCGATATCCTGCGGGCGGCGAAGGCGCGGCAGATCGTGGTGATCCCGTCGTTCGACATGCCCGGCCATTCGCGCGCGGCCATCCGGTCGATGGAGGTCCGCTACGATCGCCTGATGAAGGCGGGCGATCGGGCCGGGGCGGAACGCTACCGGCTGGTCGATCCGGCGGATACGACGCGCTATCTCAGTATCCAGAATTACGACGACAACACGCTGAACGTCTGCCTCGACAGCACCTATAGCTTCATCGACACGGTCATCGACGGGGTGACGACATTGCACCGCGAGGCTGGCGCGCCGCTGACGACCTATCACATCGGCGCCGACGAGACCGCCGGGGCGTGGACCGGATCGCCGGTGTGCAGGGCGATGCTGGCGCAGAAGAACATCCCCGTCGGCAAGCTCGGCGCGTTCTTCATCGAACGGGTCGCCGGCGATCTGGCAAAGCGGGGCATCCGCGTGGCCGGATGGAGCGACGGCATGGGCCACACCGATCCCGCGCTGATGCCCGCCGATGTCCAGACCAACATCTGGGGCGGCCTGCACACCGGTGGCGTTGCCGAGGCGCATGCGCAGGCCAATCGCGGGTGGCAGGTCGTGTTGTCGATCCCCGATGCCGGTTATTTCGACATGCCCTATGCCGCCGACCCGAACGAGACGGGGTATGACTGGGCGACGCGCGGGATCGATGCGTTTCAGGCGTTCGGCTTCATGCCCGGCAACCTGCCCGCCAACGGCGCGCTGATCCCCGACAATTTCGCGCGGCCGACGCCGGTCCCCGATACGGTGCCGATCGATCCCACACGGTCGATCATCGGCGTGCAGGCGCAGTTATGGAGCGAGACGGTGCGCCGCGACGATCAGGTGGATTACATGTTGTTCCCCCGCTTGCTGGCGCTCGCCGAACGCGGCTGGGCGCGCGAGGCGTGGGAGCCACCCTATGTCGCGGGCCAGTCCTATGCGCTGGGCGATCCGCGCGTCGATCGGGCGGCCTTGCTGGCGGAATGGCGCGACTTCGCCGGCCGGGTCGGCGTACAACTGCGCACGCTCGACAAGGCTGGCGTGGCCTATCGTCTGGCACCACCCGGCGCCCGCATCACGGCCGGACGGCTGGAGGCGAACAGCGAGTTTCCCGGCACGCCGATCGAATATCGTAAGGTCGGCGGCGCGTGGCGGCGTTATGCCGGGCCGATCGCGGCGACGGGAGCAGTGGACCTGCGCACCCGCACCGCCGATGGTCGCCGCGCCAGCCGGATCGTCACGGTGCGGGCGTCGGAGCCGTCGTCGGTGCGCTAACCGCGATCAGCGTCGGCGCATCCGCGACGAACCGGTCGAGCACGCCGTCGGCGATCTTGATCGGCCCATCGAAGCGCGTTGCGCCGGGGATCGACTTGATCGCCGCGGCCTCGGCGGCGAGCTTCGACGCATCCGCAAAGAAGCGCGGGGCAGCGCCACTGCCCTGATCGGCGGCGGCAAGCCCGGCGGCGGTCTGCTGCAATGCCCGCCCCCAGCGCTGCATTGCAGCCAGCCACGGGCGGGACTGTTCGGCGAACCCCGCATCCGCCACCCCCGCCTGGATGATATCGGGCGCCGCCGTGAACGCGTCGGCGGTGCGGGCCAGCTCGGCGATCGCCTCGCCCCGTGCCCTGTCATCCCCCCCGGCGATCGCCTCGCGGGCCCGGTCCAGCGTCGCCTTCAGCCGGGGCGCCTGTTCCTGCCATGGCTGGCTGCCGAAGGTGGGCGCCAGATGCTGCGTATCGAAGAACGTCAGCAGCGCCGCCGTCACCCGCTCGTCGCCAGACGCCAGATCGCGCGCGGCGGCGTGCCAGGTCAGGTCGGCGTCGTAATCCTTGTCGTTCCACGCGAACGCCGTCACCCCCATCACCGCGACACGGCTCGGCGCTTCCTGGTTCATCGGGTTCGACACGATGCCGGCCAGTTCGGTCGACAGCCCGGCCTCCCGCCGCGCATAGGGCGCCATCAACAGCCGCCCGGTCGAGGTCGCATAATCGTTGACCGGATAATTGTCCCACAGCAACGTCTTGCGACCGAACGCCTTGGTCGCCGCGTGGGCATCGGGCACCGAGATGGCCGGCGGCACGACATCGGTGCCGGTCCATTGCACGACGATCCGTGGGTCGAGTTGCTTGCGCAACGCCGCCTTGTAGGGGCTTTCCTTCGCGTCGTAATATTCGGTCGGCACCATGATGAGCGCGGACGACGCATCGTGCCGGGCGACCAGATCGGCCTGCACGATGTTCAACAGATGCGACTGCGCGATCCCGGCGGCCTCCGCGCCGGACGCGCCGAAGGTCGTCCTGTCGCGCTCGCAATTCCACTTGGTGTATTCGATATCGTCGAGCGCGACGTAGAAGCTGCGAATGCCCAGCGCGCGCATCGCGTCGAACTTGCGCATCAGCGCCTGTGCATCGGCCGGATCGGAAAAGCAGACCGACGGCCCCGGCGAGATCGCATAGACGAAATCGACATGGTTCCGCTTGGCCGTCGCCGCCAGTGTCCCCAGCGCGGTCAGCGTCGCGGCGGGATAGGCCTCGCGCCAGCGATCGCGCGCATAGGGATCGTCCTTGGGGCTGTAGATATATGTGTTGGCCTTGGTCCGGGCGAGGAAACCCAGATGCTTTGCGCGATCCGCCATCGACCATGGTGCGCCATAGAATCCCTCGATCGTGCCGCGCATCGCCATCGCGGGATGATCCTGAACGACCAGCGTCGGGATCGCGGGGCGCTCGGCCAACTGGCGCAGCGTCTGCACGGCATGGAACAGGCCATCGGCATCATGCCCGGCCAGCGTGACGAGGCTACCCGCGCCCGCCGCCCTGGTGGCGAGCGTGTAACCCTCCCGGTGCGTATCCTGCGTCGTCTTGCTGCGGGCCAGCGCATCGCGGACGACCGGTGCGTCGCCGGTGCCGATGACGATATGCGGCCGGTCGAGCTTTGCAGGCAGGCGCGAAGCCAGATCGATCCGCTCGACCCCGGCAGTGCCGAGGATGCGGCGAACCTGGGCCAGCGTCTCCGCATCCGTCCCCGGCGCCGCGATCAGCACGACGGACCGACCAAGCGTGATCGTATCGCCGTCGAGAACGACCGATACCGGCGCCGGAAAGATCGCCGGTCGCGTGATCGGCTCGGCCACGGCCGGGATCGACACCATCGCGGCCAGGCCCCTCACCGTCATCGAAAACAGGTCGGCCCCCGACAGGGAATGGCGTCGCTTCATGGCCGATCTCCGGTATCAGAATGGTATTACCGAGAGGGGTAGGGATATCGCCACGAAACGACAAGTCGCGCCGTCATTTCATATGCTGGTGGCAAAAAGCGATCGGTGCGCGCGCCTGAGCCTATTTCTTCTCCACCTGCTCCACCGGCCCGGCGTCATCCGCGACCGGGGCGTCGCGCGATGCACGGGCGGTCATGCCGGTGGCGGAGGCGTCGTCCATCATCTGTTCGTCGGGCGCCGGGGCGGCTTCCGGTGGCACCTCGGCCATCATGTTGGTATCCGCGGTGTTGGCCGGCGCCGGCTCCGGGGCCTCCGACACCACCGCCGTCGGCTGCTCCGCCGGTAGATCGGTCACACCGCTATAATTCTCGACCGGTGCGACGTCGTCGTCCGACGATCGCGAACAGGCCGTGGTCGTTACAACCAACAGAGCGGCGGCGATCGTAAGGGTGGTCTTGTGGTTCATCATCGTCTTGTCCTCAGCGGGCGGCCAGCGCTTCATGCGCGGATCGCGCCTCGATCTTGTTCGCGAGCGTTCCGTCCCAGCGATAGGGATCGTCGCGAAAGCTGACCTGTCCCCCCGCATTCGCGAACGCGGTCCAGTATAGCAGATATACCGCGACCGGTTCGGCGAGTTGCGCACGCACGGTCTTTCCCTCGGCGACGGTCGCATCGATCGTCGCCGCCGGCCACGCGGGTGTCGTGCTCATCAACTGTCGCGCCAGTTCGGCGGGCTTTTCCAGCCGGACACAGCCATGGCTCGCCAGCCGGTCGAACCGCGCGAACCCGGCCTGTGCGGGCGTGTCATGGAGATACACCGCGAACGGATTGGCGAAATCGAACTTGAACCGGCCCAGCGCGCTGCGTTCCGAGGATTGCTGCAACCGCTTGCTGCCGTCACCATTGTCGATGACGCGAAAGCCGTTGCGCGACAGATAGCCCGGACTGGCCTTTTCCTTCGGCCACAACTCGCGCGTCGCGATCGACGACGGCACATTCCAGGGCGGGTTTAGCACGATGCTGTGGATCTGCGACACCAGCATCGGCGTCTCGTCACCGGGGCGGCCGGTCACCGCCTTCATCGACATGATCGGCGAATCGCCATCGAACAGCGTCAGCACCGCCGCGGCGATGTTCACCTGCACGCGGTTCTTCTCCAGCTCGGTCGGCAACCAGCGCCAACGCTCCATGTTCGCCTTGATCTGGCGGATGCGCGCATCGACCGGCGTGTTGAGCGCGGCGACGGTCAACGCGCCGACCGTCCCCGTCGGGTTCAGGCCATACCGACGTTGCGCCCGGCGCACCGCCTCCAGCAACGCGGTATCGAACCGGTCGCCGGTTGCCGTCAGTTGCGGGTCCTCGATCGCGATCCGCTTGCGCAGCGCCGCCACGCGCGCACCGCTGGCGCCGAACACCAGCCCCGGATCGGCCGCGATCGGCGCCCAGCCGCCCTCCGCCGCGATCGACCGGTAACGGGCAAGGCCCGTCACCAGCGTGTCGTACCCGGCATAGGGCGGCGGCAGCGACGCGATCCAGGCAGACAGGCGGTCGCGCTCCACCGCATCGCGGAACGCCGGCAACGGATCATAGGCCACCGGCCGCATCGCCCAGTCGCGCTGGAAATCGGCCTCCGCCAGCCGTCCGGCATGAACCGCATGCGCGTGATCGAGCGCGGCGCGGACCAGCCGGTCGTTATCCAGCTCCGCGACGGGCGCCACGTCCACCAGCCCTTGGGCCACCGCGTCCTTGGCGATCAGGCCGGCGAGCCGGGTCGCCTGCGCGGCACTCAACTGCGGCAGGACGACCGGCGGCGGGATCACCGCCTGCACCATGGGGGCGGGGGGCGTGGTGACCGGCGGCGCGATGACGGGCGGGGCGATGACCGGCGGTGCGACCACCGGCGGCGCGACCTGCGCCTGCACGGCGGCCGGGTACGCGCATGCGGTGAAGGCAGCGCACTGGGCCAGCCTCCATCCGGTCAGCATGGGGGAAAGTGTTCGGCGACGCGTCATTGTCATGGTGACTGAACGTACCACGGTATCAAGGCGATCCGCATCGTCTATCTGATGCGGATGTTGCCGACATGGATCATGCTCCCCATGCCGGTCCGTCCTCGTCGGGATAGAAGCCGTCCGCCTCGTCCCGCGTCGAGCGATGCGATGGCGCGGCGGCGGGTGGCAGGGTCGGCAGGCCACCACCGAAGCGGACGCGGATATAGGCGCCGCCGCCATGGATACCCTGAAAGATCGCCGCCACCTGCTCACCGCGGTTGATCCGGCTGCCGATATACGGCGCGCGTTCGGCGCTGACATATCCCAGCTTCATCCCGCTGGGTGAGATGATCGCGACGGCATTGCGGTCATGGCGGTTGCGGGGTTCCGGCATCAGCGTGACGGGATCGCCGGGCAGCGTCATCATTGCCTCCGACCGCCGATTGCCGCCATCGGCATTCGGGAAATCTATGCCGGCGATGGCGAGGGTCAATTCCTGCATCGCGCCGGATTACGGTCATCCGCGTCATCCGCCAATGTCCGGCTGCCATGACGCAAGATTGCTGTTCGATCCGTCGCACAAGCGGATTAAGGGAGCCACGACGGCCGTGCGCAGGATCGCGGCGGCGACAGGCAGGGACAGGAACGATGCTGGTCAGGATCTATGTCGGCGCAAGCTGGGAAGCAGCGATCGAGAAGGGCGATTATGATTTCGACGTCCTGCCGTCGCCCACCCACAAGCTGGCATTCGCGACCGATGCCGGGTGGGAAGTCGGCCTCGTCCGCGATGTCGCCCACCGCGTCACGCGGTCGTCGGAGGCGGCGGATATCGCGCTGCTGTTGTCGCGGGTGACCGATGAGGAGGGTAGCGACGACCCGCTCCCCTTCGCCGCGTTCGACCGCCTCGACGGCAAGGGTACGACCGGCGTCGCGTCCGTCCCCAGGACCGGCAGCCCCTGGCGCGGACGCTAACCCACCGCCAGTACCTCCGCCTGCGACCGGAAGTTCAGCGCGCAGCCGTGCAGGAACGTGGCGATCCGGCGTTCCGCGAAGAAGTCGACATCGTCGCGAGCGGCTTCGCTGACCGGCGGGAAGGCGCCGTATCCGGCCAGCAGGCAATGCCATGACAGATTGCCGAACTGGCTGACCTGTCCCTGCCGGGCCAGCTCGGCACCCAGATCGCCCTTGCGGAACCATATGTCGAGCAGGTGCAACAGCGAATCCGGCAGCGCCATGTTGGCCGCATTGCGCCGCCAATACTCCGTGTCGGCCCGCGTGTTCAGCTTGTAATGCGCGACGATGTAATCGCGCACGCCATCGATCCGGGCGGTGATCGCCTCGTTGAAGGCGGGCCGGTGGCGATCGGTGAAGTCGCCCTGCGCGTAGTGGTTGATGAACAGCTCGACCGTGTTCAGCACCACATGCAGCGCGGTCGCCTCCAGCGGCTCGATGAAGCCCTGCGACAGGCCGACCGCCAAACAATTGCGCTCCCAATGCCGCGCCAGTTGCCCGACCCGAAAGGTCAGATGCCGCGCCTCGCCCGCATCGCCGACGCCCAGATGACCCCGCAATTCGGCCTCCGCCGCATCGGCGGACAGGCAGTCGCGGCTATAGACATATCCGTTGCCGAACCGGTGGCGCAGCGGGATCGTCCAGCACCAGCCATTCGACATTGCGGTCGACACGGTTTCGACCGGCGGCGGCCGGTCCATCGCGGTCGGCATCACCACGGCGGCATCGTTGAACAGCATCGACGCATAGCTGTAGAACGGCACACCCAACGCCCGCTCCATCAGCAACCCGGCCAAACCGCTGCAATCGACGAAGATATCCGCCGCGATCTCCTCGCCCGTATCGGTGACGAGCGCGGCGATGTCGCCGTTTTCGCTTCGCCGCGCGCCAACTACCCGCGCCGGTCGGTGGACCACGCCGCGCCCGACCGCCACCTCGCGCAGGAAATCGCCGAGCAGACCGGCATCGAAGTGATAGCCATATTCCATGCGGAACGGGAAATGGGGCGGGGTGATCGGCGCCTTGTCTTCCGCCGCCAGCACACCACCCAGCAGGAAATCGTCAGGGCGCACCGGCACGTCGTATCCCAGCCGCCGGTTGCGGCAATTGAGGATGAACGCCTCTTCGGTGTGGACGTCCACCTGCGTGATGAACGGATGGCTGTAACCCCGCCACGGCGCCTGCGGGCTCCAGCCGTCGAAGCGGATGCCGACCTTGTACGTCGCCTGACACCGCGGCATCCAGTCCCGCTCGGCGATCCCGATGACCTCGAAGAACCGTTTCAGCGAGGGCGTCGATCCCTCGCCGACGCCGATCGTCGCGATGTCCGGCGCCTCGACCAGCGTGATGGTGCAGCCCGATCCGGGTGCCAGCCACGCCTTCGCCATCAAATTGGCGGTGATCCAGCCTGCGGAGCCGCCGCCTAGTATGACAATGCGCCGCGGCGGCATCACCCGGCCTGACCGCCGAACGCCTTCAGGAAAGTATCTTGGAGCGGCATATTGGCCACCGGCTCCCGCTTCATCGCGGCAAGCTGGCGCAACTGCGCCGCCAATTCGTCGTCGCCGGGTCCATCGGCCAGCGGATGATGAGCGGCGGGGACGATGCCCTGTCCCATCAGCACCTGCACCCAGGACGGCTCCATGAAGATGTCGAGCGGGTCCTGCGTCAGGATGCCGCTGCGGCGGAACAGATCGATCTTCGCGGCCAGCCGGTCCGGCACCGGCATCGCACGCAGATCGCGCCAGAACGCGGAATCGTCGCGCCGGGTGGCATGGTAGTGCAGGATGATGAAGTCGCGCACCGTCTCATATTCGATCTGCGACTGGCGGTTATATTCGGCCACCACCCGGTCATCGATGCCGCCCTGCGGAAACAGGTGCAGCAACCGGACGATCGCCGACTGAATCAGATAGATGCTGGTCGATTCCAGCGGCTCCAGAAAGCCGCTTGACAGCCCGACCGCGACGACGTTGCGGTCCCATTGCCGCCGCGCGCGGCCGGTGCGGAAAGGGATGATCCGCGGCTCGTCCAGCGCCTCGCCATCGAGATTGCCGAGCAGGATCGCCGCCGCCCGGTCGTCGCTGCAATGACGGCTGCTATAGACCAGACCGTTGCCGTTGCGGTGTTGCAGGGGGATGCGCCATTGCCACCCCGCCTCGTGCGCGATCGACCTTGTATAGGGCGCGGTCTGTTCGAACCGCGCGGACGGCACCGCCATCGCCCGGTCGCACGGCAGCCAATGGCCCCAATCCTCGTAGCCGACGTTCAGATGCCGCTGGATCAGCAACCCGCGCGATCCCGAGCAGTCGATGAACAGATCGCCCGCTACCTGACGGCCATCCCGCAGCGTCAGCGACGTGATGTCGCCCGTTTCGGGATCGCGCTGGGCATTATCGATCAGCCCCTCGGTCCGGACCACGCCCAGCCGCTCGCTGTACCGCCGCAGATACCGGCCATAGAGCGAGGAATCGAAATGATAGGCATAGGGCAGGGACCACGTCGGATCGTCGCCCTGGATCTTGGCGAACTTCCCCTCGCGCGCGCACAGATAGTTGAGGTCGAAGTCCCAATAATCGACATCCATCCCCGCCCGCCGCGCCCGCGTCCAGAAATGGTGGAACGAACAGAAGGCAAGGTTACGGCCCGCGCTGCCGAATGTGTGGTAATAGGATTCGCCGATTGCGCCCCAGTTATCGAACCGGATCGCCAGTTTGATCGTGGCCTTCGTCTCCCGCAGGAACTCGGCCTCGTCGATGCCCAGCACGGCGTTGACGTGCTGGATCGGCGGGATGGTCGCCTCGCCGACGCCGATGATGCCGATCTCGTCCGATTCGATCAGCTCGATCGACACCTGTTCACCGATCACGCGGGCAATAAGCGCCGCCGCCATCCACCCGGCCGTGCCGCCACCGACGATGACGACCTTCTTGATCGCAGCCGCCATCCTTGCCTCTCCCGACGTTCGTTACCCGAATACCCCCGCCGGCGATGACCGGCGAGGGTGTTTCGGGCGAGGCTTCAGAAGATCGCGTAGGTCAGGTTGAGCAGGAAGTTCCGGCCAAACGTCTCGTTGCGGGTCGTCAGGCCGCTGGCCGTGTCGGTATAGGTGTCCTTCTCGTTGGTGATGTTCTGCGCCTGGATCGAGATGCGCAGGCGGTCGAGGTAATTCACGCCGATCCCGGCGAAGTCATAACCGATCTGCGCATCGACCAGCGTCTGGCCGGAGCGGTTGACGGCGGCGATGCTGTTGCTGCCACCGCGATCCTCCGACTGCCACTTCGACCGCTTGTTGGCCGACAGCCGTGCGGAGAAGCCGTACTTCTCGAAATACGCCGTTCCCTGGAAGACGCGCGCGGATAGACCGGGAATGCGCGATCCATCGTCCAGCTTGCCCTTGGTGAAGGCGGCGCCACCGGTCACGCCGAAACCGTCGAGCGCACCGATGAAGCGGCGGAACGGCAACGACGCCTGCAACTCGATACCCTTCACGCTGCCCTTCAGCCCGCCGACATAGGTGGTGTTGACGCCCTGGAACGTCGCCGGGGTGTACACGGTCAGACCGTCACTGCTGACCGCCTGATGGTATCCGGGGATGTAGAACGGCGTGAAATCACGCAGCGTCGTGGTCTGCACGTTCCAGTTGCGCAGATCCTTGTAGAATGCCGACGCCGAGATGAAGCCGTCGCTGGCGAAGTAATATTCGTAACTCAGATCGGCCTGATTCGCCTCGTACGGCCGCAGCTCGGCATTGCCCGACCGCGACGTCCACGGCCCCAGCGTGGGGTTGGAATTGGTGACGTTCGCCACGTTGTTGGAGAACTTCACCGACGAACCCGGATTCAGGAAGTCGATGCGCGGCCGGCTGACCACCTTCGCCAGGGCGAAGCGCACCGTATGACCATCGCCCATGTCGAAGTTCAGGTTCATGCTCGGCAGGACGCGGGTGTATTTGGCGCCGTCGGATACCGGCGTCGCCTGCACCCGCAGATTCGAGACGACCAGGGCATTGAAGCCCGACGCCTGCTGATCGGTGAACAGGCCCTGCACGCCGATATTGCCGAACATGCGGATGCTGCCCAGCTCCGATTCGAAGTCCGCCTTGATCGACGGCTGCCACACCTTCTCGTGGATCGAATAGGTGTCACCCAGACGATCCGGTTCCAGCGAGCCGGCATCCCAGCGGCGATAGAAATCGCTGTTGATGAGGCCGAGCGCATCATAGGCGACCACGTTGCCCAGCCCCACCCAACCGAGATCGGCGACGCCGCGCCGCGCATCCTCCGGCACCGGACCGTCCGACGGATAGGTCTGGGCGGTCAGGAAAAAGCCCTGGTTGACCTTGGACTTCTTGTGGTTCGAGTAGCGGACGGCGACGTTGATCGACTTCAGGAAACTGTCCTCGAACCGGTAGTTCGCGTCCAGCCGTACCGAGTTCAGATATTCGTCGAACCGGGCGGTGTTGACGAAGCCGTCCTGCGCCTGCGCAAAGCCGATGCCTGCGGCCCGTGCCGCCGGCGTGTTCAGTTCGGTGATCGGCGCCAGACTGCCACCCCATGACTGCGGACCGGCCAGCTTCACGATCGCATAATCGTCGAACGTCTGGCTGTTGTTCGAGAACATCAGCCCCTTGTCGGTATAGGTCCACGTCCGGAGGTTGTTCGGTCCCTGCGTCGCGAGGCCGGCGCGGCCCAGGCCGGCATAACTCTCGGCGCGAGTGTCGCGCTTGGTGCTTTCCGACCGCGAGACGTCGAGCGTCAGGTCGAGGTTCGACGTCGCCTTGTACACGATATTGCCGCCGAAAACCTTCAGGTCGCCCTTCTTGTCGAGCGGATCGGTGCGGATCACCGAGTTGAAGCCGGTGGTCCGGGCCGAGGTGACCGTGGTGTCGTTGGCGCTGAGGACGGTGCTGCCATTCGACGCGATCGGCAGCGCCTCGATGAACCCGCGCGAGATGCCCTGATCCTTGAAATTGATGTACAGTGCATCGAACGTCGCGGTGAACTGATCGGTCGGCTGATACTGGATGACGCCGGCCAGCGTGTCACGCTTCAGCACGCGCGACCGCGACGAGATGTCGATGCCCTGCGGCACGTACTTACCCGCATTCGGACCCGACGTGATCGCGCCCTGATCGTAGCCCCAGACGCTGAAATAATTGTCCTGCACCGGTGACGATGTCGTCGCGGCGGTTAGCGCGATGCCGATCGTGTCGTCGGCGAACTTGTCGGTATACGACAGCGCGAAGCGATAGCCGGTGTCCTTGAAGTCGGGGTTCTTCGACTTCATGCCGTTCTGTTCGAGCGTGGCGTTGGCGATCAGCGCGGGCTTGCGTTCCAGCGGACGCACCGTGCGGATATCGACGGTGCCACCGATGCCCATCGCGGTCAGCGCGGCGTCGGGCGTTTTGTAGACAACGGCGGCGCCGACGATCTCGGCGGGGTACAGATCGTATTCGACGCCGCGGTTATCACCGATGCCGATCAGTTCGCGCCCGTTCAGCGTAGTGCCGACAAAGTCTTCGCGGAAGCCGCGAACCGAAATGCCGCTGATCCGGCCGGAACGACGCTCGCCGGCCAGACCGGCCAGACGACCCAGCGAATCGGCAACGCTCGATTGCGGCAATTTGCCGATATCTTCTGCCGAGATCGCCTCGACGACCGAACTGTTGTTCCGCTTCAAGGATTGCGCGCGTTCAAGACTGGCGCGCAGGCCGGTGACGACGATGTCCTGGTCCGCGCCCGGGTCCTGTTCGCCCACCGGCGTCTGCGTTGCTTCGGCGGTGGGATCTACGGGCGGTACGACCGTCCCCGTCTGGACTTCCTGCGCGAACACCGGCGTCGCGGCCATCAAGGCCAGTACCGCCGTCGAACATGCAAGTTTGTTTACCGTATCCTTCATGGAAATCCCCTCCCCAGAATTGTCTACCGCGGCCCTGATTCCGGCGGTGCATCCTGTCTCTTGTGTCATATGAAAACCGGCAATCGATTGCAATTATGCATACGAATACGTGCCTATTGCGATCCTTGTCCGGGCGATCGATCGATCTTCGGCCCAACGGTTATCCGTCGTTTTGGTTGAAGATGCGGGCGGCGCACCCGGCGCCCGCAGCAACTATTGATATTTGTTATCTCTGTTCCTGAACATAAACCACCGACGTGCGGCACATGCTGCCGAATAGGTTGCTTTCCTGCAAGTACCGTCTGTCCAAAAGTCAGGTGAAGTTAACCGTCCGAAAAGGACTCGGCGATATTCTCCAATTATCAGTTGGTTGGAGTTTCAGATGGTTCGCCCCCGCAACGATGTGTCGGTCACACATCCGGTCCGCAAACGCCGGCAGTTCGCGTTGATGACCAGTGCGCTGTCGGGAATGTTGCTGCTCAGTGCTTGCGGTGGAGCAAGCGGCGGTGCCGTCGAATCCGCGCCGGTCACCGTCGTGCCGGCCGGAACATCGACACCGGTCCCCGCCGCCACCCCGACACCGACGGCAACGCCGACCGCCACACCCACGTCCGTCGCCACCCAGCCGGTCGGCGCCCCATCGGCCCGCGACCGGCTGGGCATCAATGTCGTCGGCGTCAGCTATTATGGCGGGGAACCGACCTTCGCCAACCAGTTGTTCGGCCTTCGCTGGCTGGTGCCATCGGCCGGCTGGGGCGGGATCAGCTACGATCGGCTGCGTGCCGACGGCTTCCCCAAGGTGGTCGACGGTTCGGCGGCCGCGCCGGGTGTCGTCTCGATCCTCAATCCCCCGGCCGAAGCCAAGACGACGGCCACGGCCGTCACGCGCTGCACCTGGCAGGGGACGGGCAGCGTCGGCGTCGGCGGCTATCCCAAGGATCAGCGGTCGGGCGACCATTTGCTCGAATTCCGGTGGGTGCAGGCGATCAACGACGACAACCGCGTCTGGTTCGAAATCAGCAAGTCGGATGCGTCAGATCCGATCCGCGCGGTCGATTGCCGCCTGACCACCGAATCCACGAACGCCTATTTTTCGCCGTCCCTGCTGGCGCATCTGAAGCCGTTCGGCCTGTTGCGCTTCCTCGACATGTCGGCCGCCAATAGCAACCCCGGTTCGGTGACATGGTCGGCGCGCAGCCTGCCGGGTGATCTGGTCCAGCGCGGCACCGATGGCATGGCGATCGAAAACATGCTGGCGCTGGCCAACGCCAACGGTTCCAGCCCATGGTTCACCGTGCCATGGAACGCCGATGCGGACTACCATCGCCGCATGGCGCAACTGGTCCATGATACGTTGCCCGCGGGTCGCCCGGTCTATGTCGAAATCTCGAACGAGGTCTGGAACTATTCGTTCGGGCAGGCGGGTCAGGCTGAACGCGAAGGTCTGGATCGCAAGCTGTCCGACAATCGCTTTCAGGCGAACATCTATCGCTATGCGCAGAAGATCACCGAGGTGATGCCGATCTGGACGGAAGTCTTCAAGGATCGCCCCGGGGATCTGGTCCGCGTCGCGGCGACGCAGGCGGACAATGCATGGGTGGGGGCGAACATCTTCGAATGGAACAACGGTGCCGCGGTCTCGCAGGTCGATGCCATCGCCATCGCACCCTATTTCAAGATCGATACGGGCCAGCTGACCGGTGACAACGATGCCAATATGACGGCGCTCGCCGCCGAAGCGAAGCGCCAGGTCGCGGTCAAGTCGGCCGAATACAAGGCGCTGGCGAACAAATGGGGCAAGCGTCTGGTGGCGTATGAGGGCGGGCAGCATCAGATCGATCCCGACAATCAGGCCCGGCTGACGACGATGAACCGCGATCCCCGGATGCAGTACATCTACAAACAATATCTGACCGACTGGAACGCGCTGACCGGCGATGTCTTCACGCTGTATAACGCGACCGGGCCGATCAGCCGCTATGGTGCCTGGGGCCTGCGTGAATATTCCGGCCAGCCGCTCAGTGCCACGCCGAAGCTGCGCGGCGTACTGGAATTCGCAGGCTATTGAAGACTTGCCCATGATCCCGATCCATAGGCGGATCGGGATCGGGATCGACGATGGGCGACCGATCGACGGCGGGGCCATCCCCGCCGCGCCGTCGGGCCGGCAGGAAATTTCGATCGTACGACGACGCCAAGGCCGCCGAATCACGCAGGCGGCCCCAAGTCCTTGTCTTGCGCATCGCGCGATCCTCGGAACTCCATGCGGTCGACCGAACCGCGGGCAGAGCGATCCGAACGGATGGCTACCTAATAAAAGATAAGAACTCTTGTCCCATCAACATGGGATCGAGCGGAAAAGACGCGTTCCATCACAATTCCGTCACACCCGGCGTGGCCGAAACTTGGAGGAATTTATCGATGACACTTAATATCAAAGCCAAACTGTGCCGTTGGTGCGTCCAGTTGCCTTCCCCAGGGAGTTTCATATCCAAATATTGTGATACGAGGCCAATCAGGGCTGAAACGGTCCAATCATCAAATGGAGCAGGATTTTTACTCGATGTAGGAAAATCCGCGTCCAGTTAACAAAAATAAACTATTTATGAGAACAGATAGTTCAATCTGCTCATATAGAAACATTATTCAGTGAAGAGCGATGAGAGAACGAAATAAAGAGTTAGTAATGTAACTTTACAATGACAAGCGATACCAAATCGCGCCGTTTATTCTTATCGTTTAGATCCATAAATATTCCTTTTGGAGTTCATAGTACATGGGCAGCGTCACCGCGAGCAGTGTTGTTTATGCTGTGCGATCATCCACAACGTTGAAAGTTGGCGCGTCCGTCGGTGCCGTGCTGGGCATGGGGGCGGTCATCGTTCCGAACAACACGGTCGCCAAAAGCGCGCCGAGCGTTTTCGTGACGAAATCGATGCCGGCCGCAATAGCGACGCCTACACCAACGCCAACCCCGACTGCACAGCCAGCCGCACCTTCGGCGCGCGACAAGCTGGGCGTGAACGTCGTCGGCATCACCTATTATGGTGGCGAGCCGATTTTCTCCAATCAGCTGTTCGGCCTGCGCTGGCTGGTCCCGGCTGCGGGCTGGGGCGGCATCAGCAACGATCGCCTGCGGCCCGACGGCTTCCCCAAGGTGGTCGACGGTTCGGCGGCCGCGCCGGGTGTCGTCTCGATCCTCAATCCCCCGGCCGAAGCCAAGACGACGGCCACGGCCGTCACGCGCTGCACGTGGCAGGGTACGGGCAGCGTCGGCGTCGGCGGCTATCCCCGCGAACAGCGTTCGGGCGACCACTTCCTCGAATTCAAATGGGTTCAGGCGACCAATGATTCGAACCGCGTCTGGTTCCAGATCGACAAATCCGACGCATCGGACCCGATCCGCGCCGTCGATTGCCGCCTGACCACCGAGGCTTCCGACACCTATTTCGCCCCGTCGCTGATGTCGCATCTCCAGCCCTTCGGCGTGCTGCGCTTCCTCGACATGTCGGCGGCCAACAGCAACCCCGGCTCGGTGACATGGTCGGCGCGCAGCCTGCCGGGCGATCTGGTCCAGCGCGGCACCGATGGCACCGCGATCGAGACGATGGTGAAGCTGGCCAATGCCAACGGCTCCAGCCCATGGTTCACCGTGCCGTGGAACGCCGATGCCGATTATCACCGCCGCATGGCGCAACTGGTTCACGACACCGTGCCGGCGGGCAAGCCGGTCTATGTCGAAATCTCGAACGAAGTCTGGAACTACTCGTTCGGCCAGGCGGGTCAGGCCGAACGCGAAGGTACGGAGCGCAAGCTGTCCGACAATCGCTTCCAGGCGAACATCTATCGCTATGCGCAGAAGATCACCGAGACGATGCCGATCTGGGCGGACGTCTTCAAGGATCGTCCCAAGGATCTGGTCCGCGTTGCCGCGACGCAGGCGGACAATGCGTGGGTAGGTGGCAACATCTTCGAATGGAACAACGGCGCCGCCGCTGCCCAGATCGACGCCATCGCCATCGCGCCGTATTTCAAGATCGATACCGATCAGCTGACGAACGACAACAACGTCAACATGATCGCACTGGCGGCCGAAGCGAAGCGGCAGGTGGCTTTCCAGTCCGCCGCCTACAAGGTGCTGGCCGACAAGTGGGGCAAGCGTCTGCTCGCCTATGAGGGCGGCCAGCATCAGATCGATACGAACAATCAGGCCCGCCTGGAGACGATGAACCGCGATCCCCGGATGGAGACGATTTACAAGCAGTATCTGACCGACTGGAATGCACTGACCGGCGATGTCTTCAACCTGTACTCCACGACCAGCCCGATGAGCCGCTACGGTGCCTGGGGCCTGCGCGAATATGCCGGGCAGTCGTTGAGCGAGACGCCGAAGCTGCGCGGGGTGCTGGCCTACGCGAAGAGCAAGTAATATCGATCGAACCATCGCGTTCGACAGGAATGACGGGCTGCCAGCATCGCGCTGGCAGCCCTTTTTTTTGCGCGGGCGATGACGATCCGCCGAAGGATCGACCGATCCCTACCCGCAAATGAAATGTTGTATCATAATGCAGGCCTTGGCTATGGAGCCCACCGACACCGGGGGACTGTTGACCAATGACCTATTCATACCGGGCACTCGCGCGCCGCGTTGCCGCCTGCCTGCCGCTGATCGCGATCGGCCTGTCCGTGCAGGCCACCGCCCAGACCGCGACGGTGGTGGAAACCGAGACATCGGCCGACGATCACGGCGATATCGTGGTGCTCGGCACGAAATCGTCGCGCAACGACACGCTGGGATCGGATCTCATTACGCGGCGCATGTCGCAATCCAGCCGCTCGCTGGAACGCGATCTGCTGGTCGCCGCCGGCACCTATCGCCTGTCCGATGCGCTCGAACTGTTCAGCGGGATCAGCCAGCAGAATAACCGCGGCGGCTTCCTCGACAACTTCGCGATCCGCGGTTTCCTCGGCACGCCCGATGGCGGCGCGGAATATTATGTCGACGGCTTTCTCGCCAATCGCGGTCTGGCGCCACCCCGTGATCCGGCCACGACCGAGCGGATCGAGGTGCTGAAGGGGCCGGCGGGCGCCGTCTTCGGCGACATCGATCCCGCCGGTCGCGTCAACATCGTGTCGAAGACGCCGCGCTTCACCCCGCATGCAGAGGTGACGCTGCTCTATGGATCGTTCGACAATCGACGGGCGGAGGTCGATGTCACCGGGCCGCTGTCGGCGACACTGGCTGGGCGCATCGTCGTCGCGGCGGAGGACAGCGACGGCTATCGCGACTTCGTCGGCCTGTCGCGCCGCGTCGTATCGCCCTCGCTGACCTGGGAGCCGCAAAAGGGCACCCGGCTGACCGCGCTGGCGGAATATACCCGTTTCGACTCTGCCTTCGATCGCGGCGTGCCGGCGCTGAACAACGATGCGCTCGCCCTGCCGCGCACCCGCTTCTACGGCGAACCGTCCGATGGCGATCATCGTGCTCGCAACACCCGCCTGCAACTCACCGGCGAACAGGCGCTGGGCGGCGAATGGTCGCTGAACGGCGGCATCATCTGGCGGCGCAGCACCCTGCGCGGTTTCTCCAGCGACCAGTCGCGACTGGTCGGCACGCGGACGTTGTGGCGCCAACGTCGCGAGCGCGGCTATGAATCTGAGGACCTGTCGGCCCGGCTGGAACTCGCCGGCCGCTTCGACGCGCTCGGCGTCCACCACCCCAGCCTGGGCGTGAAGGGCTATACGCTCGATTATCTGGAACTGCTGCGCCGGCGTAACCCGACGGCGGCCTTCCCCTATGCGATCGACGTGTTCGATCCGGTCTATGGCGGCGTGGCCCAGCCGCTGCTCCCCTCGATCGACCAGCGCGAGACGCGGCGCGCCGCCACGGTCTATCTGCAGGATATGTGGGACGTGACCGATCGGCTGACGCTGACCGGCGGTATCCGGTACGACGCCTATCGCCAGCGCCTGCGCCGCAACCTGACCGGCATCGTCAGCCAGACCAGCGACGAGCCCGTGCGATTCCGCGCGGGCGCCCGGTATCGCGTCACCGATACGGTCGCGGTCCATGCGAACTGGGGCGAATCCTTCCTGCTGAACTCCGGCACCGGCCGTCCGCCCGCCGCCGACCAGCCAGGCCAGCCATTCGGGCCGGAGCAGGCCAAGGGATATGAATTGGGCATCGCCGGCCGTTGGCCGGGGATCGACATCGCCGCGACCTTCTTCGATATCGAAAAGCGCGGCATCCTGACCAACGATCCCATCGATGCGGGTTTCCTCGCGCCGGTCGGATCGCTCACCAGTCGCGGGGTCGAGTTGGACGCGTCGATGAAGCTGCTGCGCCGGTGGCAGCTCGTCGCCAACTACGCCTATATCGATGCGCGCGCCGACGACGCGAGTTTCGCGACGCCGGCGGTGCTGAACGTGGCCAAGCATTCGGGCACGTTGCTCGTCGTCGGCCGCTATCCGACCGGCTGGGGCACGGAATGGTCGGTAACGGGCGGCGTCGCGCATGTCGGCGACCGCGCCGGCGCCATCGACACCAGCGGCTTGCGCCTGCCGGCGTATACCAAGGTAAAGCTGTCCGGCGAGATCGGCGTCACGCCCGCACTGACACTGCGCGCAGAGGCCGACAATCTGTTCGACACGCATTACGCGATGAGCTCGTACAGCCCCGTCTGGGTATTCCCCGGCGCGCCGCGCACGGTGCGCGTGTCGGCGCGGATGACGTGGTGATGATGCGTCGATTGCGGATAATGACAGTGTTGGCGCTGGCCGGCGCACTGCCCGCTGCACTACCCGCCGCCGCCACGGCGCAGGAACGCGCGCCGTTGCCGCCGACGCTGCCATGGTCGGGCCCCAGCGAGCGCCTGATCGCCCGCGCGACCGACCCATGGATCACGCCGGTCGAGCGCAGCGGTTTCCGCACCACCCCCAGCTATGCGGAAACGAGCGCATGGCTCGACCGGCTGGTCGCCGCCTCGCCATTGCTGACGCGTGAGACGTTCGGCACCACGGCAGAGGGCAGGGCGCTCTACCTGATCCGGGCCAGCAAGGGCGGCGACAAGCCCGTCGTCCTGATCCAGGCCGGCATCCATTCGGGCGAGATCGACGGCAAGGATGCCGGGCTGATGCTGCTCCGCGACATCGCGCTGCACGGCAAGGACGACCTGCTCGACCGCGTCGATCTGGTCTTCGTGCCGATCCTGAATGCCGATGGCCACGAACGGACCAGCCCGTTCAACCGCCCCAACCAGCGCGGGCCGGAGAACCCCGGCCAGCGATCGACCGCGCAGAACATCAACCTGAACCGCGACTATGCCAAGGCGGACGCGCCGGAGACGCAGGCGATGATCCGCCTGCTGCGCCGGCTCGATCCCATGCTCTACATCGACATGCACGTGTCGGACGGGTTCGATCACGGCTATGACGTGACCTACACCTTTGCCGGATGGGGCGTGTACACCCGGTCACGGCACATCACCGATTGGCTGAACGGACCGTTCCGCGCCAGCATCGATCCGTTCGTCCGCCGCATGGGCCACCACCCGCATTTCTATCCCAGCGCGATCGACGAACGCGATCTGTCGCGCGGCCTGCGCTTCGCGGCGGAGGGGCCGCGCTATTCGACCGGGTATGGCGATTACGCCCGCATCCCGACCGTGCTGGTCGAGATGCATTCGCTCAAACCCTATCGCCAGCGCGTGCTGGGGGCCTATGCGATGATGGAGGCGGCGTTGCGCCACGTCGGTCGCGACGCACCGGCCCTGCGCAGCGCGATCGCCGGCGACCGCGCCGACCGGCCCACCGAATTGCCGGTACGCTGGCAACGGCGCGATACCCCTATCGACACGGTGCCGTTCACCGGCATGGCGCTCGAACGCTACCGCTCGCCGGCGTCGGGTGAGGAAGAGGTGCGGTATCTCGCCCGCCCGCAGGCGTTGCGCCTGCCGCTGATCGGGCAGACGCCGGTCGCCACCGTCCGTCTGCCGCGCGCATGGTGGGTGCCGGTCAGCGCGACCGACGTCATCGCCCGGCTCGACCTGCACGGCATCGCCTATACGCGGATCGACGCGGCGCAAACGCTGGATCTCGACATGGCACGGATCATCGATCCGGTGCTGGGACCGGCCAGCGAGGGACGGATCATGCTGTCTGGCCAGTTCCGTCACCAACGCCGCCGGGAAACGATGCCCGCCGGATCGGTGCGCATACCGTACGATCAGGACCGCGGATTGCTGGCCGCCGCCCTGCTCGAACCGGAATCAGTCGATTCGTTGCTGGCATGGGGGCTGTTCCCGGCGATGCTGCAGAAGAATGGCGGCATCGAACGGTTCGCGAGCGCGCCGATGGCCGATGCGATGCTGGCCCGCGATCCGGCGCTGCGCGCCGCGTTCGAGGCAAAACTGGCAGCCGATCCCGCCTTCGCCGCCGATGGCGAGGCGCGGCTCGCCTGGTTCGTCGATCGTTCGCCCTATCGCGACGACCGGTATCTGCTCTACCCGGTCGGCCGCGAGGTGCCGCGCGACTAGGGCATGATGACGTTGTTTTAACCGATCATTGCGAGCGCAGCGAAGCAACCCGGAGCAGCACGTAATGCCCTGGGTTGCATCACTCCGCTCGCCATGAGGACCGGGTCCGTCTTACGTCGTCAGGCTCTGGGCTATTGCATAGTCCCCGACATACCGGGCACGGCCAGCGCCATCATGATCCGCGTCGAACAGATCGCGCAATCCAGTCCCATCGCCGCGCCCGCCGGACAATTCAGGCAGGCACGGCGAACCAGCGACCCGTCGATCAGGCCGAGCAACTGCTGCTCGTCCTCGGTCGTCGTCCCCGCGTGTCCGACCGTCACCGGCCGCCCGAGCGCATCTTCGTAGAAGCGGAGCAGGCTGTCGAACACCGGCGCCAGCATCGCGCATTGATGGCCGGTTAGGGTCCGCGACAGGCAAGGCTGCACAGCCACCCCCGCATCGCGCGCATCGCGCCAGCACCGGGTGGCATCGATCAGGATCGCGCCCGTAACGGGCAACGCGAGAGAAGACATCATCCTGTTCGATCAATCATTGTTGCGAGTCGTTCGCAATTCATACCCGCGTGATATGACAGAGGCAAGACGCGCGGCGGTTATATCATCGCGTGTGGGCGCTCACGCCGTCGCCATCAAAGCACCACCGTCACCGGCTGGCCGCCCTTGATTCCCGCCAGCACCATGCGTTCCCACACCGCGACGTCGCCGACCGCGGCCATCGCCTGATCGGGCTCGCGCAGCGTCTTCAGGACGGCGATCGCATCGGGAAGGTAGTCGCGCCATGCCGCATCCACCTGCGCGCTGGCCGAGGCATGGGCGCCGTCGGCGTTGGCGCTCAGCCGCTCGGCGGCGATCACCCGCGCGATGCGCTCGGTGATCGGGGTGGTGGACACGTCCATGGTATCTCTCCTCGCGGGTTCACCATAGCAAACCCGCGAAGAGTGTTCAGTATCCGTCCAGACGTATGCGATCAGCGCGAGGCGGACGGGCCGCTGCGCGCACCGCCACCGCTGCGACCACGGCCACCACCGCCACCACCGCCGCCGGCAGGACGACCACCGCCACCGGCCGGACGACCGCCGCCGCCATTGCCACCACCGGCGGGGCGACCACCGCCCCGGCTGGCATTGGCATAGCTGCGACCGTTGCCCGTGGGCGACGCGGCATGCGTCGCGCGGGGGCGGGCGGGGTCACGCTGCTGACGCGGGCGATCCTCACGCGGCGAGGGATCGGCGCCGATCGCGTTCACGCGCTGCGACTTGATCTTGTTCGCCTGGTTCATGAAGTCGTCGGGCAGTGCCTGCACCGGCACCTTCTGGCGCGTCGTCTTCTCGATGTCGCGCATATACGCCTTCTCGTCATCCGCGCAGAACGAGATCGCGACGCCCGATGCGCCGGCGCGCGCGGTGCGGCCGATGCGGTGGACATATTGCTCGGGCACGTTCGGCAGTTCGAAGTTGATGACGTGGCTCACGCCCGACACGTCGATGCCGCGCGCGGCGATGTCGGTGGCGACCAGGATCTTGGTCTTGCCGTCCTTGAACTCGCCCAGCGCCCGCTCGCGCTGGCCCTGGCTCTTGTTGCCGTGGATCGCGTTCGACGCGATGCCGTTGCCGGCCAGCAGCTTCACGACGCGGTCGGCGCCGTGCTTGGTACGGGTGAACACCAGCGCGCGGTCGATCGACGGATCGTTCAACGTGATCGTCAGCAGAGCCTGCTTCTCCGACTGGTTCACGAACGTCACGAACTGGTCGACGCGCTCGGCGGTGGTGGCGGCCGGCTTGACCGACACGGTGGCCGGCTCATGCAGGAACTGGCTGGCCAGCTCGCGGATCGACACCGGCATGGTGGCCGAGAAGAACAGCGTCTGGCGCTTCTTCGGGACCATCCGCACGATCTTCTTCAACGCGTGGATGAAGCCCAGGTCGAGCATCTGGTCGGCTTCGTCGAGGACGAGGATCTCGATCATCGACAGGTTCACGAAGCCCTGCTCGACCAGATCGATCAGGCGGCCCGGCGTGGCGACGAGGATGTCGACGCCGCGGCTCATGTCCTGACGGTTCTTGTTGATGCTGGTGCCGCCGAAGACCGTGGTCACCGACATCTTCGAGAACTTGCCGTATTCACGCGCCGAATCGGCGATCTGGCTGGCCAGCTCGCGGGTCGGGGCGAGCACGAGCATGCGGCAATGCGTCGGCAGCACGCGCTTCTGCACGGCGACCATGCGCTGGATCGATGGCAGGACGAACGCGGCGGTCTTGCCGGTGCCGGTCTGGGCGATGCCGAGCAGGTCGCCGCCTTCCAGCAGCTGCGGAATGGCCTGTGCCTGGATCGGAGTGGGAGTAGTATAGCCCTTCGCTTCGAGCGCACGGACCAGAGGCTCGGCAAGGCCGAGATCGGAAAAAGACATGGAGAAACCTTGTACTACGGTGCCATGCACCGTGACGCGAAAAGGCGCACGGGGGTGGCGGGGGGAGAATGACGCCCCGCGTGATTAGGGAAGCCTTAGCTCGACCGAGGCGGAGCACGAACAATCCGGTTTTTCCGGATGAAGTCCGCTCACGCTGCATGACGCCTCGATGCCGTGCCAGATACGCCGATCCGCCCATAAGTCAAGGTCGGCGGTATCATACCACGTCATGACAAAGGGTCGGGGACCAGACCGATTGCGGCGTCTGCGGGCTTGTCGGCACCGGGGTGATCGCTCTACGCCTGTACCCATAACAATATCGAGAGGATGGCGATGAAACTGGCAAGCATGAAGCAGGGGCGTGACGGCCGGCTGGTCGTCGTGTCGTCCGATCTCGCATGGTGCGCCGATGCCGCGCATATCGCACCGACGTTGCAGGCCGCGCTCGATGACTGGGACCGGCTGGCGCCGCTGCTCGAAAACCTGTCGACCGATCTCGACCATGGCGTGATCCCGCGCGAACGTTTTCACGAGCATGACGCGGCGGCACCCTTGCCGCGCGCGTACCAATGGGCCGACGGCTCCGCCTATGTGAACCACGTCGCGCTGGTGCGTCAGGCGCGCGGGGCGGACATGCCCGACACCTTCTGGCACGATCCGTTGATGTATCAGGGTGGCTCCGACGGCTTTCTCGGCCCGCGCGATCCCATCCCCCTCGCCGACGAGGCATGGGGTTGCGATCTGGAGGCGGAGATCGTCGTCGTCACCGGCGACGTGCCGCCGGGGGCAAGCCGGGACGAGGCGCTCGCCGCGATCCGGCTGGTCGGCCTGACCAACGACGTATCGTTGCGCAACCTGATCCCCGGCGAACTCGCCAAGGGCTTCGGTTTCTTCCAGTCGAAACCGGCCAGCGCCTTCTCGCCCGTCTTCGTCACCCCTGATACGCTGGGCGACTGGTGGCGGGACGGCAAGCTGCACCGGGTGCTGATGGTCGACCTGAACGGCCAGCCCTTCGGCCGCGCGCAGGCGGGCGAGGACATGACCTTCGATTTCGGCACGCTCGTGGCGCACGCCGCGAAGACGCGCGCGCTGGGGGCGGGGACGATCATCGGTTCGGGCACGGTATCGAATCGCGATGCCGATGGCGGCCCCGGCAAACCGATCGCGGCGGGCGGCGTCGGCTATTCCTGCCTGGCCGAGGTGCGGACGGTCGAGACGATCACCGGCGGCACCGCGACGACGCCGTTCCTGAAGCAGGGCGACACCGTCCGCATCTGGGCGGAGGACGATCGCCACCACCCGATCTTCGGCGTCATCGAACAGGTGGTGGGCGGGTAGGGCCTAAACCTTCGGCTCAATCCGTCATTGCGAGCGTAGCGAAGCGACCCAGGGCGTCACGTGCTGCTCCGGGTTGTTTCGCTGCGCTCTCAGCGACCGAGCGCGACGGTGCCGGCATAATCGATCGCTGCCATCAGCGCACGGGGCGCACCGGGCAGGGCACGCAGGCCAAGCATCAGGCCCGCCGCCATCGCATTGGCGGCCAGCCACGGCAGCAACAGCATCGCCGCCAGCATCAGCGTCGGGATGCCCACCAGCACGCGCGCCAGCGGCGAGGAGGATGATTTCGCGGCGACGATCGGACCCATGTACATGGCGAGGCGTTTCCCTGTTTCGGTCATGGGTTTTTCGCAGAAGGCGGTTAACGCGACGTTACGACCGGCCGACAACCGACCAAAACAGCGCTTGAAATTTTATAACAAGCGCGCGAAAGAAAATCCGTGCGGTATCGCCCGTGCCAATGATGATCTGGAGAGAAGGATGGCCGAGCACACTCGTGCCAATTTGCCGCCGCTGGCGCTGCATGTTCCGGAACCGAAGTTCCGGCCCGGCGACGCCGTGGATTTCGCCGCGGTCGATGTGCCGCCGGCCGGGGCCACCCGCCGTCCCGACACGGCCGATGCCGCGCGCTCCTTCACCGATATCGCTTATGGTCTGGTCCGCGTCCTCGATGACGAGAACAACGCGGTCGGCCCCTGGGACCCCCGCCTGTCGCCGGATATGCTGCGGCGAATGCTGCGCAGCATGGCGTTGCTCCGCGCGTTCGACGAACGCATGTTCCGGGCGCAGCGACAGGGCAAGACCAGCTTCTACATGAAGGCGACGGGCGAGGAGGCGGTGTCGGTCGCCGCTGCCCATGCGCTGGATTACGAGGACATGTGCTTCCCCTCCTATCGCCAGCAGGGGCTGTTGATCGCGCGGGGCTGGAGCCTCGTCGATATGATGAACCAGATCTATTCGAACAGTGCCGACCGGTTGCAGGGCAAGCAGCTGCCGATCATGTATTCGGCGCGCGAGGCCGGGTTCTTCTCGATCTCCGGCAACCTCACGACGCAATATCCTCAGGCCGTGGGTTGGGCGATGGCGTCCGCCGCCAAGGGCGATACGCGTATCGCCGCGGTGTGGTGCGGCGAGGGTTCGACCGCGGAGGGCGACTTCCATTCCGCCTGCACCTTCGCCGCCGTATACCGCGCGCCGGTCATCATGAACGTCGTCAACAACCAGTGGGCGATCAGCAGCTTCTCCGGGTTCGCCGGTGCCGAATCGACCACCTTCGCGGCGCGCGCGGTCGGTTACGGCATCGCCGGCCTGCGCGTGGACGGCAACGACGCGCTGGCGGTCTATGCGGCGACGCAATGGGCGGCGGAGCGGGCGCGGACCAATCAGGGACCGACGCTGATCGAACATTTTACCTATCGTGCCGAGGGTCATTCGACCTCCGACGATCCCGGCCAGTATCGCTCAGCCGGCGAGCCGACCGCATGGCCGCTGGGCGATCCGGTCAAGCGGCTGAAGGACCACCTGATCGCCATCGGCGAATGGGACGAGGATCGCCACGCCGCGCAGGACCGCGAACTCGCCGAAGAGGTGAAGGCCGCCCAGAAGGAAGCCGAAAAGAACGGCATCCTCGGCCACGGCCTCCACCAACCGCTCGACACGCTGTTCGACGGCGTGTTCGAAGAGATGCCGTGGCACCTGCGCGAACAACAGGCACAGATGATCGCGGAAGAGACGGCGAGCGGCCGCCCATGGGATCGCAAGTGATGATTTCGACTTCAATCCTCCCCGGCACGGGGAGGGGGACCATGCAAAGCATGGTGGAGGGGGCTATCCACCAGCGACACGTTTGGGGAGTCCCCCCTCCACCACCGGCTTCGCCGTCGGTCCCCCTCCCCGTGCCGGGGAGGATCTAGGCATGACGATGACCGAAGAACCAACCACCCGCATGAACATGATCCAGGCGATCAACTCCGCGCTCGACGTCGTCATGGCGCGCGATCCGGACGTGGTCGTGATGGGCGAGGATGTCGGCTATTTCGGCGGCGTGTTCCGCGCCACCGCCGGCCTGCAGGCGAAATACGGCAAGACGCGCGTGTTCGACACGCCGATCACCGAATGCGGCATCATCGGCGTCGCGGTCGGCATGGGCGCCTATGGCCTGCGTCCCGTCCCCGAAATCCAGTTTGCCGATTACATCTATCCCGCGCTGGACCAGCTCGTGTCGGAGGCCGCGCGCCTGCGTTACCGCTCGGCCGGCGAATTCATCTCGCCGATGACGGTGCGCTCGCCGTTCGGCGGCGGCATCTTCGGCGGCCAGACGCATTCGCAAAGCCCAGAAGGCATCTTCACCCATGTCTCCGGCGTGAAGACGGTGATCCCCTCCACCCCCTATGACGCCAAGGGCCTGCTGATTGCCGCGATCGAGGACAACGACCCGACGATCTTCTTCGAGCCCAAGCGCATCTATAACGGCCCGTTCAACGGATACTGGGATCGCCCCGCCGAAAACTGGTCGAAGCATCCCGCCGGCGACGTGCCGACCGGTTACTACAAGATCGAACTCGGCAAGGCGAAGGTCGTCCGCGACGGCGAAGCGCTGACGATCCTCGCCTATGGCACGATGGTCCATGTCTGCACCGCCGTCGTCGCCGAGGCCGGCGTCGATGCCGAAATCATCGACCTGCGCACGCTGGTGCCCCTCGACATCGAGACGATCGAGGCATCGGTGAAGAAAACCGGCCGCTGCATGATCGTGCACGAGGCGACGCGCACGTCCGGCTTCGGCGCCGAACTGTCGGCCTTGGTGCAGGAACGCTGCTTCTATCACCTCGAAGCCCCGATCGAGCGCGTGACCGGCTTCGACACGCCATACCCGCACAGCCTGGAATGGGCATATTTCCCCGGCCCCGTCCGCATCGGCGAGGCGCTCAAGAAGATCATGAAGGACGGTTGAGAGATGGCCCGCTTCACCTTCAAGCTCCCCGATATCGGCGAAGGCATCGCCGAGGCCGAGATCGTCGCCTGGCACGTCGCCGTCGGCGACCGGGTTCAGGAAGACCAGAACATCGCCGACATGATGACCGACAAGGCCACGGTCGAAATGGAATCGCCCGTGTCCGGCACCGTGGTCGAACTAGCCGGCGAGGTCGGCGATCAGGTCGCGATCGGTGCCGCGCTGGTGGTGATCGAAACGGAGGCCGATGTCGCCGCCGAAGAAGCCCCCGCGCTTGGCCCCATCACCAACGAACTGAACGCCGCCGCCCTGTCGGCCGATCAAGAGGAAGTCGCGCAACAATACGAAGCCGAAAACCCCGGCGTCGAAGAGGTTGTCGAGCAAAAGCCCTCTCCCCTTCAGGGGAGAGGGTTGGGAGAGGGGGAGTCCCCCATCCTGTCGGATGTCGCGAATGTCCCCCTCTCCCCGACCTTCTCCCCTGAAGGGGAGAGGGAGAAGGCCCACATCCTCGCCTCCCCCGCCGTCCGCGCCCGCGCCCGCGACCTCGGCATCGACCTCGCCACCGTCAAGACCGATGGCGACCGCGTCCGCCACGCCGATCTCGACGCCTATCTCCGCTACGGAGCCGGGCAGGGCTACACCGCCCCCGGCACCAGCCGCGCCCGCCCCGACGAGGCGATCCGCGTCATCGGCATGCGTCGCCGCATCGCCGAGAACATGGCCGCGTCGAAGCGCGCGATCCCGCACTTTACCTATGTCGACGAGATCGACGTGACCGCGCTGGAGGCGATGCGCGCCGACCTGAACGCCAACCGTGGCCAGCGCCCCAAGCTGACCATGCTGCCGCTGATGATCGTCGCGATCTGTCGCACGCTGCCCGACTTCCCGATGCTCAACGCGCGCTACGATGACGAGGCGGGGGTGGTCACCCGCGCCGGCCGCGTCCATCTGGGCATGGCGACGCAGACCGACGCGGGCCTCACCGTCCCCGTCATCCGCGACGCGCAGGACCGCAACGTCTGGCAACTGGCGACCGAGATCACGCACCTGGCCGAGGCCGCCCGCGCCAACCGGCTGAAGCCCGACGAGATGGGCGGCGGCACGATCACGATCACCTCGCTGGGGCCGCTCGGCGGCATCGCGACGACGCCCGTCATCAACCGGCCCGAAGTCGCGATCATCGGCCCCAACCGCATCGTCGAACGCCCCGTCTTCCGGGGCGACGACGTGGTCCGCGCCAAGCTGATGAACCTGTCGATCAGCTGCGACCACCGCGTCGTCGATGGCTGGGACGCGGCCAGTTACGTGCAGGCGGTGAAACTATTCCTCGAAACGCCGGTTCTGCTGTTCGCGGACTGAGGAGACGGGCGATGCGCGGCATGGATAACGGCACGGTGACGATCGAGGGCCGGTTCCGCGGCATGGTGAACGGCACCGCGATCGTCCCCGCCGGGGCCGATGCCGAGATCGCCGGCATGATAAACGGCACGCTGATCGCCGAGCGCGGATCGCGCGTCCACATCTCCGGCATGGTCAATGGCGGGATCGTCGATCGCGGCGCCGCGATCACGGTGTCGGGCATGGTCGGCTGACGAACCACCCGTAAAGCGATCCTTTGTTGCACTGCGGCGTCCGCCCGGCGATGGCGCGCCCATGATCGAGCGCAAGGGATTATGGCTGGGCGTCGGCGCCTATGTGCTGTGGGGGCTGCTGCCGCTGTATCTGAAGCTGCTGGCCGGCGTGCCGGCGTTGCAGGTGTTGAGCCACCGCGTCGTCTGGTCGCTGCTGCTGCTTGCCATCGCCGTGGTCGTGCTGCGCAAGGTGCCGGCGATCCGCGCGGCGGCGCGCGGGCGGACATTGCTCCTGCTGATGGCCAGCGCCGCGCTGATCGCGATCAACTGGCTGGTCTATATCTGGTCGGTCCAGCACGCGCATGTGCTGGAGGCCAGCCTCGGCTATTTCATCAACCCGCTGGTCAACGTCGCGCTGGGCGTCGCGGTGCTGGGCGAGCGGGTGTCACGGGTGCAGAAGATCGCGGTCGGCATCGCCGCGGCGGGCGTGCTCGCGCTGGCGGTGGTCGGTGGTGGCGCCATCTGGATATCGCTGGCGCTGGCGGCCAGTTTCGGCCTGTACGGCCTGATCCGGAAGGTCGCGAAGATCGACGCGCTCGGCGGCCTGACGGTGGAAACTATGCTGCTCGCCCCCGCCTCGCTCGCCGTCATCCTCTATGCCGGCGCGACCGGGCAGGGGGCGTTCGGCGAGACGCGCTCGCTCGACTGGCTGCTGATCCTCGCCGGCCCGGCGACCGCTGCGCCGCTACTGCTGTTCGCGGCGGCGGCGCGGCGGCTGCGCTACGCGACGCTGGGGCTGCTCCAGTACATCGCGCCGACGCTGCAATTCGCAGAGGCCGTGTTGCTGTTCGGTGAGCCGTTGCGCGCGATCCATATCGTCACGTTCGTCGCGATCTGGACCGGATGTGCGCTGTATGCGTGGGATTCGTGGGCGAGCAGCCGGGCGGTATAGCCCCCATCCGTCATTGCGAGCGGAGCGAAGCAACCCAGAGCCACGCGTGCCGCCCTCGATTGCCTTGCTCCGCTCGCCATGACGCAACAACCGAACACCCGCCGCGGCAAAGCCGTGTCGTCGGACGGGTCGGCCCTTGGCCACCCGCCGGCCGGGTCGGGCGCTCATGCTCTCGCACGACCGGCGCGGGCGTGGCCGCGCCTGCGCCCTACCGCATCAGCACCAGTTCTTCCGCCATCGACGGATGCAGCGCCACCGTGGCGTCGAAATCGGCCTTGGTCAGCCCCGCCTTCACCGCCACCGCGCACGCCTGGATGATTTCCGGCACGTCCGGCCCGATCATGTGAATGCCCACCACCCGATCGGTGTCACCATCGCACACCATCTTGTAGAGCGCCCGCTCGTTGCGCCCCGCCAGCACGTTCTTCATCGGCCGGAAGTCGGACGAATAGACCTTTACCGATCCCAGTTTCTGCCTGGCCTCCGCCTCCGTCATCCCCACCCCGGCGAGCGGCGGGTGGCTGAACACGGCGGCCGGCACGCAACCATAATCCACCGTCGTCGGCTTGTTGCCGTATACGGTGTCGGCGAACGCCTGCCCCTCGCGGATCGCCACGGGGGTCAACTGGATACGGTTCGTCACGTCGCCGATCGCGTAGATCGACGGGCAGGTCGACCGGTTCTCGCCATCCACCTTCACCGCGCCGAGTTCGTCCAGCTCGACGCCGGCATCGGCCAGTCCCAGACCCTCGGTATTGGGGCGACGGCCAGTGGCGAACAGCACGCAATCGACCACGACCGGCTCGTGATTGGCGAGATGGACGGTCAGGCAGCCATCCTCCCCCTTATCGATCCCCCGGAACGCCGCGTCGAAGCGGAATTCGATGCCCTTCATCGTCGAAATCTGGAGCAGCCGGTCGCGGATCTGCGCATCATAGCCGCGCAGCAATTCCTGGCTGCGGTTCGCCAGGATCACATGGCTGCCGAACTGATGGAAGATGCCCGCAAACTCGTTGGCGATGTACCCGCCACCCGCGATCAGGATGCGCCGGGGCAATTCGGGCAGGTCGAACACCTCGTTGGAGGTGATGCCATGTTCGTGACCGGGGCATTCCGGGATCGCCGGATGCGCGCCGACCGCGACCAGAATGCGCTCGGCGGTCTTTTCGGTCCCGTCGGCGAGGCGAACCGTGTTCGGCCCCGTCACCACCGCGCGCTGCGGGATGATGTCGACATGGTTGTTGTTCAACGTCTGCGTGTAGGCGCCGTTGATCCGGTCGACCTCCGCCATCACGTTGTCGCGCAGCGTGCTCCACGAAAAGCTGCACGGGGAGGGGACGTCCCAGCCGAAATGCTTCGCGTCGCGCAGGTCCTCCGCGAAGTGCGCGCCGTACACGAGCAGCTTCTTGGGTACGCAACCGCGGATCACGCACGTGCCGCCGACCCGATACTCCTCCGCCACCGCCACGCGCGCGCCGTGCGCGGCGGCGACGCGGCTGGCGCGGGTGCCGCCGGAACCGGCGCCGAGGACGAAGAGGTCGTAATCATATTGGGGCATGTAGGTCCTTCCGTTCCCCGGCATGTGGCGCGGTCGCGGGGCATCGGCAAGACTTGGCGCCCCGAGCGATCGACCATGCGATGGTCGATTCGATCGCCGGCGCGCGAAATGCCGGAATAAATCGGCATCAATCATGACATACTTGCCACCGTGCCCCGATCGGCCCTATTTCGGGGGTGCAACAGGGAAATGACATGTCAGTACTGGTTGGCCATTCGGTCTCCGATGCCGATGGCAGGATTCTGACGATGGATCAGTCGCTATGCGATCTGCTTCAACGCTCTGCCGCAGAGTTGGTGGGGATGAGCTATGCCGATCTGACCCACCCCGACGATGTCGTCCGCAACGTCGCCGACGTCGAATCGCTGCGGGTGTGCGGCGGTCCGGTGCTCGTCCGCAAACGCTATGTCCGCGCCGACTCGTCGACCGTCTGGTGCGACGTCCATGTCTCGCGGTTCGCCAGTCCCGATGGCGGGCGCCTGATCGGGACGATCCATCTCGTCAATCCGGGTGCCGTCGACCGGGGACCGGAAAGCCTGTGGCGCGCGGCCCGGCGGGTCGGCGATCTGATGATCCAGCGGCGCATCGAATTCGGCAGCGACCTGTTCGCCGATCAGGCATGGTCGATCCTGCTCGACACCTATCTGGCGGAGGCGGAGGGTCGCCTGATCAGCATCGCCGAGATCGGCCATAGTCTGGAATCAACCGGTCCCCTGACCGAACGCTGGATCAAGGCGCTGGAATCGCGCGGATGGATCGAACGGACGATCTGGGATCTCGGCGCCATCCAGTTGACGGCGGACGGCCTGACCAGGATCGAACGGCTGCTGGCATCGCAGGTCGTCTAGACGCCGGTATCCCGCTCCTCGATCATGCCGATCGCATGGGCGACATAGGCGGCGGGCGCACTCAACTGTGCGGCGTCGAGCAGATCCAGCGCTTCGGCAAGCAGTGTTCTGGCGCGCTCGATCTCGAATCTGCTCTGCTCGTCCGTCATCCTGGGATTTTCCGTTGAAGGTGGCGGGCACTACCACCAATACGCTTGGCCTAGCAATGAGTTGACTGACACCGGCATTGCCCCGGACCGGGATTCCACCGCGTCAATTCCTCGATCATCGCGGTTCATCTTCCCGATTGAGTCAGATGTTCCGCGCCACCGATGCGAATGGACTGAAGGCGATCATCGCCCGCCTGCACGCCGCATCGGCATCGCGTCGATCGTCCCCTGCAACCGGTCGGGCAGCACCGGATCGGTCGCGCGGAACGCGACCGTGCCGTCCTTGCCGACCAGCGCCACGGCAAAGCGATCCGCCGGCAGGCGATACGTCCGGCGCAACGCGGCGGCGGTATCGCGTGCGCCGGTGACCCGGTCGCCGATCATCTCGACGACCGTGACATCCCGGTCGACGGCACCCTTCCGCCAGCCGGCCAGCGCCCGGCGTTGCGCGATCAGCATCGGATCGGTGGCGGTCGCGGCGTTGACGATCAGGACGCGACGCTGCCAGCGCATGTCACCCACGCCCATGCCCGCACTTTGGGCCGCGATCGCCAGCGCCACCAGCCCCGCCACCGGCAGCATCAATCCAGCCCGGCCCGCGCGATCAGGTCGGTGGTGGAGGGGTCGAACGCCTGCCCACCCTGATCCGCCGCCTTCGCCATTTCCTTGCCCAGCTCGACCCCGAACTGGTCAAAGCTGTTGATGCCCAGCAGCACGCCGTTCACGAACACCCGGTGCTCGTAGAACGCGATCAGCGCCCCCAGCGTCCGCGCATCCAGCACGTCCAGCAGCAGCGTCGATGACGGCCGGTCGCCCGAATAGCTGCGCGCCGGGTCCTCGACCTGCTTGCCCTTCATCAGCGCAGCACCCTGTGCAAAGGCGTTCAGCAGCAACTGGCGGTGATGATCCTCGGCCAGCGTATCGCCCGCCTCGATCACCGCGATGAATTCCACCGGCACCAGATGTGTGCCCTGATGCAGCAACTGGAACACCGCGTGCTGCGCATCGGTGCCGACCCCGCCCCAGGTGATCGCCGCGCTCGGCCGCCCCAGCGGCTGGCCGTCGACCGTCACCGACTTGCCGTTCGATTCCATCTCCAGCTGCTGGAGGTACGATGGCAACAACCGCAGCCGCTGGTCATAGGCGAAGGGTGCGCGCGTCTCCGCATGGCGCACCTGCGTGTAATACAGATCGGCAAAGGCGGCGATCGCCGGCGCGTTCTCGTGCAGCGCCGCCAGCCGGAAATGGCGGTCCATCTCGGCCGCCCCTTCCAACAGTTCCTCGAACTGGTCCCAGCCCAGCGCCAGCGCGGCGGGGAAGCCGATCGAGGACCACAGCGAATACCGCCCGCCGACCCCTTCGGAAAACGGCAGGATGCGCGTCTCGTCCACGCCCCATTCGATCGCCTTGTCCGGCGACGCGGTCAGCGCGATGACCCGGCCATAGGGGTCCTCGACGCCGTTCTCGGTCATCCAGGCGATGGCGGAACCGGCGTTCAGCATCGTCTCGGTCGTGGTGAACGTCTTCGATGCGATCACCAGCAACGTCGTGGCCGGATCGAACCGCGCGAACGCATCCTCCAGCGCGACACCATCCACGTTCGACACGATCGCGACCTCGTACCGCGCATCCTCACGGTGCAGCGCATCGACGATCAGGTCGGGGCCCAGCGCCGATCCACCGATGCCGACATGCAGGATCGACCGGATCGGCCCCAGCGCATCCGCCTCGATCGCATCGATCAGTGCGCGCATCCGGGCGTGATACTGCCGCGCCCGCGCAACGCTTTCCGCGTTGCCCTCACCACGTTCGGCGGTGTGTTCGACCGGGCGATCCTCGGTCACGTTGACATGCTCGCCACCGAACATCGCCTCGCGCTTGCCGGCCAGATCCTTCGCCTTCGCCAGCGCCGCGAACGCCTCCATGGCCTCCTTCGTCAGATGCGTCTTCGACCAGTCGAAATGGATGCCCGCCACATCCAGGCTGAACGTCGCCAGCCGATCCGGATCGGCATCGAACAATTCGGTCAGCTTGGGGGAGGAAAGCGCGTCGATCGCGGACCAGTCGCTCATGTTCACATCCTGACAGGAGGGTGGTATTGTTTCGGTATTATCCAATTCGTGGATAGCTCTACCGCGAACCAGCATGGGGGCAAGTCCCCCATCCGTACAATTCGCCGCCGCCGATGGCTACTCAGGACGCACGAGGACGGTTATGGGTCCGTTCCATGCCAGAATCCGTCCCTGCATCCGCAACCGCATCCGCACCCGCCCGCTCGGAGGCGAGCGAGACGCTCCGTTTCCTGCTGAAGCTCGCGCTCGTCGTGCTGATCTTTCGCAGTTTCATTCTGGCGCCGTTCTCGATCCCGTCGGAATCGATGCTGCCCCGGTTGCTGATCGGTGACTATCTGTTCGTGTCGAAATGGAACTATGGCTATTCGCGCTGGTCGCTGCCCTGGGGCATTCCGATCATCCCCGGTCGCATCTTCGGATCGGTGCCGGCGCGCGGTGACGTCGTGGTGTTCCGCAGCCCGGAAGCCGCCCCCGGCGACACCGACCCCGCGCACGGCGACCACGACGTCATCAAACGCGTCATCGGCCTGCCCGGCGATACCGTGCAGATGGTCGGCGGCCAGCTCGTCCTGAACGGCAAGCCGATCCCCAAACAGCGGATCGCCGATTTCACCCTTCCGCTCTCCCCCAATTTCGATACCCGCCACTGCGACACGCAGTTTCAGGACGTGCTGAACGGTCAGCCGATCTGCCGCTATCGCCGCTACCGCGAAACCCTGCCCGGCGGCCGCACCTATTCGGTTCTCGACCAGCGCGATATTCCGGAGGCGGACGACACCGGCACCTATACCGTGCCCGCCGGCAACGTGTTCCTGATGGGCGACAACCGCGACGATTCCGCCGACAGCCGCTTCGCGCCGCCGATCGGCATGGGCTATATCCCGCTGGACCGGATCGAGGGCCGCGCGATGGTCGGCTTCTTCTCCACCGACGGTTCGGCCGAATGGCTGAAGCCATGGACCTGGGTGTCCGCCGCCCGCTGGAACCGGATCGGAGAGGGTTTCTGAGCGCGACCTTCCCCGACTGGCTCGCCGCCACCTTCGGCCGGATGCCCGCCGATATCGCCCCGTTCGAACGGGCGATGACGCATGGCAGCCAGGCGGCGGCCAATTACGAACGGCTCGAATTTCTCGGCGACCGCGTTCTCGGCCTGCTCGTCGCGGAATGGCTGTGGGAACTGTTCCCGAACGAGCCGGAAGGGCAATTGTCCAAACGCTTCAACGCGCTGGTCACCGGCGCGGTCTGCGCACAGGTCGCCCGCACGATCGGCGTCCGCGACCATCTGCGTCTCGGCAAGCAGGCGCGCGACGACGGCGCGATCGACAGCGACAATGTGCTGGGCGACGTGATGGAGGCGCTGATCGGCGCGTGGTATCGCGAAGCCGGCCTCGACGCCGCCCGCATTTTCGTCCGCCGCGCATGGGCCGGTCGCGTACAGAGCCATGACAAGGCGCCGCAGCACCCCAAATCGGCGCTGCAGGAATGGGCGGCGGCATCCGGCCGGCGCCCGCCCGAATACACGATCATCGATCGCTCCGGCCCCGGCCACGCGCCGCGCTTCACCGTCAGCGTCGCGATCGGCACCTTCGCCTCCGCCGAGGCGACGGGCGGCAACAAACAGGAAGCGGAGACCGCCGCCGCGCGGGCACTGCTGGAAAAGGTAAGTACATGACCGATCAACCCGTCCCCGATCAGCGGCCCGATCACGCGACTCCGCCACAACGCTGCGGCCTCGTCGCCGTCGTCGGCGCGCCCAATGCCGGCAAATCAACGTTGGTGAACGCGCTGGTCGGCCAGAAGGTCGCGATCGTCAGCCCCAAGGCGCAGACCACCCGCGCCCGCCTGCTCGGCGTCGCGATGGAGGGCGATGCGCAGCTGCTGCTGGTCGACACCCCCGGCATTTTCGAACCGCGCCGCCGCTTCGACCGGGCGATGGTGTCGGCGGCATGGGGCGGGACCGAGGGCGCCGACCTGCTGGCGCTGGTCGTCGATGCCAAGGGCGGGCTGGGCGCGAAGGTCACCGATATCGCCGAGGCGCTGAAGGACCGGCCCGAACCGAAACACCTGATCCTCAACAAGGTCGATCTCGCCGACAAGGCCAAGCTGCTGATCCACGCCGAGCGCCTGAACGCGCAGGTCGATTTCGCCGAAACCTGGTTCGTCAGCGCCCAGACCGGCGACGGCCTGCCCGAACTGAAGACCGCACTGGCAAAGGCGATGCCCCCCGGCCCGTGGCACTATCCGGAGGATCAGGTCTCCGACGCCACCGAACGCGCACTCGCCGCCGAGGTGACGCGCGAGCAGATCTACCTCCAGCTTCACGCCGAGCTACCCTATGCCAGCGCCGTCGAAACCGAGAAGTTCGAGGAGCGCGCGGACGGATCGGTCGAAATCCACCAGCAGGTGCTGGTCGAACGCCCCACCCAGCGCGCGATCGTGCTGGGCAAGGGCGGCGCCCGTATCAAGGAAATCGGCGCCCGCGCCCGCGCCGAACTCGCCACCGTCCTCGACCGCCCGGTGCACCTGTACCTGCACGTCAAGGTGAAACCCGGCTGGGACGAAGACCGCCAGCTATACCGCGACATAGGCCTCGACTGGGTGGAATGACCTGTTCCCCGGCGAAGGCCGGGGTCCAGTCGGGAAGGCTGTTGTAATAGTGCGCAGCGATCTTTCAGCGAGGTCCCCCAACTGGACCCCGGCCTCCGCCGGGGAACAGCAAGGCGCAGATCGATAAGCGCCCTTCCCCGTCGCTTTCTCCCGTTCGTGCTGAGTAGAGACCGAGTAGCCGCCGTCAGGCGGCGTATCGAGGGCTCGTATCGAAGCACAGGCCACCCGATAGACCTCTCTCACCCCTACCACGAACGAACGGACAAAATCCCCTCCACCCACGCCGGCACCAGCACCCCCGCCAGCCCCAGCCGCGTCTCGTCGAACGACGAACTCCCCGCCGACCGCTCCAGATTCAATTCCAGCGTCGCCGCGCCACAATGCGCCGCCATCTGCACGAAGCCCGCCGCCGGATAGACCGCCCCGGATGTCCCGATCGACACGAACAGATCGGCCTCCGCCACCGCCGCCTCGATCCGCGCCATCCGGTACGGCATCTCGCCGAAGAACACGATGTCCGGCCGCAATGCCGACGCACCGCAGGCCGGGCAAACGCTCCCCGGCGGCAGGTCCCCCGCATGCGGCCGCCGCGCCCCGCACGCCGCACACAGCGCCGACCGCAGTTCGCCATGCATATGCACCAGCCGCCGCGCGCCCGCCCGCTCATGCAGGTCGTCGACATTCTGCGTGACGATCAGCAGTTCGCCCGGCCATTCCGCATCCAGCCGCGCCAGTGCCAGATGCGCCGCGTTCGGCTCGACCCCCGCCAGCGCCGCCCGCCGCGCGTCATAGAACCGGTGCACCAGTACCGGATCGCCCGCCAGCGCTTCGGGCGTACACACATCCTCGACCCGGTGTCTTTGTCTAACGCCTTCTGGATTGTCATACTCCCAGTAAGAGACAGCGCCGTGCGTGCGAAATGTGGGAATGCCCGATTTGGCGGAGACGCCCGCGCCGGTCAGGACAACGATGTTTCGGATGTCCGTCATGCAGACGCTGGCTCTGTGCCGTCTCCGAGGTGAAGCTGCCCCTCACGCACGGTGAACCAACGTGCCGATTTCTCTCGGCGGTCGACCATATGCCATTGAGGCTGACCGTCAGTGGTAGCGAAAGAAAGGAATCTTATGCCGGTTTCGGTTGTGACGACGACCTCGGGCAAGGCGCCGAACAGTTCGCACCGAGTGATCTGCGCGCCTCGCAACGTTTCGAATGCAGGCTCCCAAAGTTCTTCCTTGCTCCAGCTTCCACAGCGAATGGCGATCTGATCCTCAATGCGCCAACTCCATTTGATACCAAGAGAGACAACGCCCTCGGGATTGCCCGGTGAACCGTCCCGCCGGGATCGGGGGGTCAGGTCGCCGATCTCGACGAACATGGCAGACCCATAGCCGCCCCAAACGTGGCTTATGGGTAAGCCAACCAGCGTGCTGGCCAACGAGTCAAATGCTTCGGTTGGGTTCATCGAGCCGACTTTACCCCTGCTTCGCAGTGTCCGCCAACCGCGCGATAATCGATTACCGGTGTGCTCTCCTGCTAGATCCGGTGCTCTCTTACAGCCCGCCCGGCCCGCGAAAAGGTGGCGATGCCGGATCCGGCGGACACGCCTGCGCCGATCAGGATGACGATGTTTCGGATGTCACGCATCGGGGCACGGTACGCGGCCACTGGCATGGCGGGACGTGGTCGGGCGAGTCTTGATCGGATGTGACTAGGCTTTTAACACTGGCTTCACCCTTCCGGTCTAGTATCGAAGGCGTGGGAGAGAATGATGGCTGGTTCGATCTTCATGCGCGCGTCGAATGCATTCATATCGCAGATTGAACTGGGTGCCGGATCGGTTGAGCGAGCAAACCGTCGGAGTCTGTCCCGCCAGAGCATTCGCGAAGTGGAAGCCGCCATCGACAATGTGCGTGACCAGCGCTTCGCGTCTGAACGCGAACGAGACGACGCCGCTCGGGAGATGACGCGTCAGGTCGCACTTGCGGCGGATTGGGGCGAGAAGGCGGCTTATGCTCTCAGCAAGGAGCGCGCCGATCTCGCCGAGCGGGCGATTGAGCGCCAGCTCGATGCCGAGCGTGATGCGCAGGCGTCATCGGCGCGCGAGCGGGCGGCATCAATCGAGGTTAAACGGCTGGCGGTGCTGACTGTGGATCTGACGGCCGAGCGGAAAGCCATGTTGGGAAAATTGGCTGCACTTGAGCAGGAACGATCGAGCATTACGGGTAATCTGTCCCCGGAAACGATCACGGAGCAGCGCGTAGAGCGTGCACGGGCGCGCTTCGATCAACTGATGGACGACGAACGCGAGGCAAATCTCGTTGTGTCCACCGATACCAGTGGACAAGAGATCGACGCGCTGCGTCGCGCGGATCAAGTCGCCGAGCGGCTAAGCGCACTACGGACGAATGCGGGTGAGAAGAGCACGGCCAAACGGCGTTCGTCCAAGCAAGGCTGAAGCCTTGACGCCTGTTACCTGAGGGCGGGTTCCGCAGCAGGTGAATAGGGCAAGGCTCTTCGTCTTCGCATCAATGTAACGAGTACGGTTCCCGCCACGATGATCGTTATAGGAGAAAGGGCGTTTCCTCCGCTCGTTTCTTCCCTGTCCTACTACCCTGATTTTATGCGAGAGGGCAGGTCATGATCCGCCCGACCGCCTCTTCCCGACCGACCATTCTCCGCGCCCGTCCGCAACCCTCGCGCGATCGCGCGCGCGTAGGAGGGTGTGACTTTAGTGACTTTCCGGCCCGCCACCTCGGGGGCCAAGGCGCATGACCGCGATTGGCATCTACGGCAGCGCGGGGCGGATGGGCCGGGCGATCGCCGGCGCGATCGTCGATCAGGGCGCGGTGCTGGCCGGTGGGTGCGAGGCGGGGGGCGATCCGCTGGCGCTTGCCCGGATCGCGGACGTGCTGGTCGATTTCTCCACCGCCTCCGCGCTCGACGCGCACCTCGTTGCCGCGCGAACCGCCGGGACGCCGCTGGTCATCGGCACCACCGGGCTGTCGGCGGCACAGCACGCCGCGATCGATGAGGTCGCGCGCGACGTGGCGATCCTCCAGACCGGCAACACTTCGCTCGGCGTCACGCTGCTCGGCATGCTGGTGCGCGAGGCGGCGGCGAAGCTCGGCGCCGACTGGGATATCGAGGTGGTCGAGATGCACCACCGGCACAAGGTCGATGCCCCCTCCGGCACCGCGCTGCTGCTCGGCGAGGCGGCGGCGGCGGGGCGGGGGGCGCCGCTGTCGGAACTGCGCGTCGACGGGCGCGGCGGGCTGACCGGCGCGCGCTCGGACGGCACGATCGGTCTGGCGTCGCTGCGCGGCGGGTCGGTGATCGGCGACCACAGCGTGATCTTCGCCGGCGAGGGCGAGCGGATTGAACTGAACCACCGCGCCGACGACCGCTCGATCTTCGCGCGTGGCGCGGTGAAGGCGGCGCTGTGGCTCGCGGATCGGCCGGCGGGCCGGTATCGCATGGGCGATGTGCTCGGCCTGTGAGGGCGGGACGGTGAAGCGCGCCGACGTGATCGAGTTCTACGCCCGGCTGGCGGCGGCGGACCCGCATCCGGAAACGGAACTGGCCTGGCGCAATCCCTTCACCCTCGTCGTCGCGGTCGCCCTGTCGGCGCAGGCGACCGACGTATCGGTCAACAAGGCGACGCGGCTGTTGTTTCAGGATGTCGACACGCCGGAAAAGATGGTGGCGCTGGGCGAGGACGGGCTGAAGGAACATATCCGCACGATCGGTCTGTTCAACAGCAAGGCGAAGAACGTCATCGCCCTCTCGCAGATGCTGATCGACGATTTCGACAGCGAGGTGCCGGCCGATCGCGACGCGCTGGAACGCTTGCCCGGAGTCGGCCGCAAGACTGCCAACGTGGTTATGAACGTGGCGTTCGGGGCGGAGACCTTCGCGGTCGACACGCACATCTTCCGCGTCGGCAACCGCACCGGGCTGGCCCGCGGCAAGACGCCGCTGGCGGTCGAGCTGAAGCTGGACAAGGCGACGCCGCAGCCTTTCCGCCTCCACGCCCATCACTGGCTGATCCTGCACGGCCGTTATGTCTGCAAGGCGCGTCGCCCCGAATGCTGGCGCTGCATCGTCGCCGATCTGTGCGCCTTCAAGCCCAAGACCCCGGCCCCGATCACGATACCGATCGCCCCCGATGCGTGAAAACCCTCTGGCGCCCGCCGCATCGCTTTGCTACGCGGACCTCCACGCATCCGTAGCTCAGCTGGATAGAGCGCTGCCCTCCGAAGGCAGAGGTCGCAGATTCGAATTCTGCCGGGTGCACCATTCTCCTCATCATCGATCTCGCGCAGTGTCGTCGTCTCGCGTTCGGTGGACGGCGTGAGCGGCCGGCTCCTGTCGCGACGTGCGATCACCGGCGGTTTCCGGCGCTTCATCCATGAAGAGGCGTCGGGCGGGATCGTCCTGATGATGGCGGCACTGGCGGCGATCCTCGTCGCTAATTCGCCGCTGGCGGCGGGTTACGACCATCTGCTGCACGTCCCCGTCGGCGGGATGAGCATCCTGCACTGGATCAACGACGGCCTGATGGCGCTGTTCTTCCTGATGATCGGGCTGGAGGTGAAGCGCGAGATGATCGCGGGGCATCTGGCATCGTGGGATCGCCGCGTGCTGCCGGGGGTGGCGGCGGTCGCCGGCATGGTGGTGCCGGCGCTGGTGTATCTCGGCATCAACGGCGGCGATCCGGCGAACTGGCGCGGCTGGGCGATCCCGGCGGCGACCGACATCGCCTTCGCGCTCGGCATCCTTGCGCTGCTCGGTTCGCGCATTCCCGTCTCGCTGAAGATCCTGCTGACCGCGATCGCGGTGATCGACGATCTGCTCGCCATCGTCGTCATCGCTCTGTTCTACACCGGACAGATCGCGCCGGTGCCGTTGCTGGCCGCCGGGGCGGGTGTGGTGTTGCTGGTGTGCCTCAACCGCGCCGGGGTGCGGACGCTATGGCCATACATGTTGATCGGCGTGGGTATCTGGTACGGCGTGCTGTTGTCGGGCGTCCATGCGACGCTGGCCGGCGTGGCGGTGGCGCTGACGATCCCGCTGAAGGATGTCGCAGGGGCGGAGCCACCGCTCGATCGCCTTGCCCGGCGGTTGCATCCGGGGATCACCTTCCTGATCGTGCCCATATTCGGCTTCGCCAATGCCGGGGTATCCTTCGCCGGCATGACGATCGGCGATGCGGTCGCGCCCTTGCCGCTGGGGATCGCGGCGGGTCTGTTGGTCGGCAAGCAACTGGGCATCTTCACCGCGATCGTCGCGATGGTGCGGCTGGGCTGGGCGGATATGCCGATGGGGGCGAACTGGCGTCAGGTCCATGGCATGGCGGTGCTGTGCGGGATCGGCTTCACCATGAGCCTGTTCATCGGCGGCCTGGCGTTCGGCGATGCCGGCGACGCGATGGGGGCGGTGAAGCAGGGCGTCTTCGCCGGGTCGCTGCTGGCGGGGGCTGCGGGGTTCCTGCTGCTGCGTCAGGCACCGATGGCGAACACGAAACCCCGGCGATCCACCTGATGGATCGCCGGGGTTCGCTGGCCCTCCCTCGGGAGAGGTGGGGAGGGCCGGCGCCGGCACCCTCACGTTCGGGGGCCGGTGCCGACGCCGGAGGCTGGATTACTGAAGCAGCTTCAGCACCGACTGCTGCGACTGGTTCGCCTGGGCGAGCATCGCGGTCGATGCCTGGCTCAGGATCTGTGCCTTGGCGAGGTTGGTCGTCTCGGCCGAGAAGTCGGCGTCCTCGATCCGGCTGCGCGCGTCGGACAGGTTGGTGACGTTGCTGGTCAGGTTGTTGACCACCGACTGCAGGCGGCTCTGGCCGGCGCCCAGCTTGGCGCGGGCCGTGGCGACCGAGTCGAGCATCGTATCGACGTTACCCAGCGCTGCCGTGGCGTTGGTGTCGGTATCCACCGCGGTCGCTGCGGCCAGATCGGCTGGCGAACCGATGTTCAGGTCGACCTTGTCCGTGCTTTCCGAACCGACCTGGATGCTGATCGCGGCGGTCCGGGCGGTGTAGCCGGTCGTGCCCGAATTGAAGATCTTGGTGCCGTTGAACTCGGTGTTCGACAGGACGCTGGTGATCTGTGCCTTCAGTTCGGTGACTTCGGCGTTCATGTTCGTGCGGTCGCCGGTGGCATAGGTGCCCGACGCCGACTGGACCGCCAGTTCGCGAACGCGCTGGAGCATGTTGGTCACTTCGCCCAGTGCGCCTTCGGCGGTCTGGGCCAGCGAGATGCCGTCATTGGCGTTGCGGACGGCCTGGTTCATGCCGCGTATCGACGAGGTCATCGACTGGGCGATGGCGAGGCCGGCGGCGTCGTCCTTGGCGGAATTGATGCGCTTGCCCGTCGACAGCCGCTCCATGGCGGTGGACAGCGAGGCGCTGGCGCTCATCGTGGCATTGGCGGCGCGCAGGGCCGAGGTGTTGGTCGCGATAACGGTCATGGTCGATCTCCACAGGTTCACGGCTTCCCCGCCGCCCCCGAGAGCGGAGGGCCGAGCCGTCACAGCAAGGAACGGCCGCCCGGCACCGGGCTTAAGGGAAAAAATTGCCGACCCTTCCGATGGCCGTCGATCGCGTGGTGGGTGCTCAGAACGCTTCACGCGCGCGTATGACGCGCGGCGAGCACGCCGTACGCGCAGCCGGAAAATATTCGCTGGGGTTTACCCGGCGTTTACCCTGCACCCGGCAATAAGTGCCCAGTGTCCAAGGGGCTTTGCATGCGTACGATTTTTCCTTCCGCGATGATGATGGAGCAGCGATACGCGCTGGTATCGTCCCTGCGCGCCCAGGGTTTCGCGATCGGATCGGCCGCGACCGCCGCGCCGAAGCCGGGCGACCTGTT
>NZ_JAELXS010000012.1 GCF_016427505.1 Sphingomonas mollis
GTCGGGATCGAGCACCTCTTGTGCCCACAGCGGAGTGGCCGTGTGAAGCAGCAGAACCGCAGTAATGACGCGGAGCAGCACCTTGTTCAGCACGCCGAACGTCTTTCGTTTTCCCATGGACTGCGCGTGCAGCATCCTCACACGCGATGCCAGCCTCAACCTTGCAGGCGGCTGCTATCGGAAGGCCGGAAGGGGCAAAAAGGGCTGCGACACCAAAGTGAACGAACGGCGGAAGTTGGGAGGGCTCGGCGGCACCGAGAACGGCCGGTTGTGGGTCGTCCTGCCGAGATGTTGCCGAGCAGGCGTCTCTCGGTGCAGTCATAGATTCGACACGAACCACACGACGAAAGCGGCCACTCCGAGAAATGCGAGCGCGAGCGCAACGCGCACTAGAGGCGGGTCTTTCGGAGCGGCGTCTTGCGGCCACGGCAAGGTGAGCGCTCGCAGGGGCGCCACGAAGGCAGCTGTCGCGCCCGCTACCCGAACCCAGTCCAGCGTCACCCAGCGTTGCGCCATCGCGATCGACTGTGCGTCCGTGATGGTGTCTTTTGTGGACGCGATGCCGTGATAGTAGAGCGCGGCGTTCATCGGCCAGAATGCGACAACTGTCAGGATGAGTAGGAGCAAAATGCCGAGCGAGGGGAGACAGAGCAGCCATCGGTAACGCCACGGAGTTCGCCAGCCGCCTATAAGTGCCCCGAACCCGGCGACCAGCATTCCTGCCGAGAACGGAATGAAGAACATGCCCGTATCGACCGGCCAGGCCTTGCCGTAAGGCATCATCGCAAGAGAGGCAGGCGGGTGGGCACTCCACGCGCCAGCAAGAACGAGAAGGTCGAACAGCTTGGCGCCGAGCAGTGGCCCTCCAACCAGCACGGCAAGCCACAGGAATGCTCGCGTGATTCGTTCCCTGCTCGCCATGCCGGCCCCCGTCGAGCGCGAACATTACGTTCGCTTCCTTCGGACCATCTCCTGAAATCGGCGAGGCCGCAAGCCACCCCCTGACGCGTTCCGAGGGCTTGGCGAGACCTAATCCCTGTTCACGCCGAGATGAACGAGCGGCTGCTTTCGGGAAGCGACCCCAGCAGCTCGAACGACCGCAACTGTGGGTCAAAATGTGCGGGAACGGGAGCTGCGGAGGTCGAAAACGGGCCCTGCAACGCGTGGCGTTCTCCCGCCGTCCTGTATCACGGACTTCCAACCTTCTATCCAGAGAAAGCCGGAGACCGGCACGCGTGTCAAAGCAAACTAAACTCGGTAATAATGTCCATGGTGTTCTGCCCAATACTTGGCGCGCTGATGCAGCTCTCGGCACGATGCCCATCGATCCGGATCGGTGTGCGGGTGGTGGTAATCGCGGCACCGTTGCGATGAACGCGCTGGATCATGTCCAGTCTCGCAAATCCTTCCTGCGCCAGCAAGGTCGGCCAGTCCTGAACCGCAACGCACCATACATCCTCGATGCGTAACAGCGCGAGCCAGTGGGCGGTGACGTTCGAGGAGAGTCGGTCCGCAATAAGCGCTTTCACGCCGTCACGCTCTGCGAAGGCGTCATGGCCGGCGATCGGCAGGTCGAGTATGCGTCCGAGGACGGGCAGGGGGGTCATCGCCAACGCGAGCCAGCCATCTGCGGTGGCATACACGCCATAAGGAGCGCCAAGATAGGCGTGCGCGCTGTCGTTCGACGCCCGCGGTGGCATACGACCACCGTCGTTGAGGTGCGTCGTTAGTACCTCGAACTGGAGATCGACCATGGCCTCCAGCAGGCTGGTTTCCACATGCGCACCTTCGCCGGTCATGCCACGTCGGATGAGCGCGGCAAGAATTCCTTCGACCAGAATGTGGCCCGCCAGCATATCGGCAACCGACAGGCCGAACGGAACGGGGCCGTCGCCATGGTCGCCGTTCAGCCACATCGCGCCGGACATGGCTTGGGCGAGGAGGTCCTGACCCGGCAACCGCGCCCATGGCCCATCGCCACCATAGCCCGAAATCTCCGCGACGATGAGGCTGGGGAAATCGCTACGAAGCCGGGTCGCGCCGAACCCCAGTCTATCGGCGACGCCCGGACGGAAATTCTGGATGACCACATCGGCCTGGGCGATCAGCCGCCGCAACAGCGCCGCATCGCCGACATCCTTCAGATCGACTGCAAAGCCTTCCTTGTTGCGGTTGATCGCGTGGAAGAGCGTCGAATCGCCCGCGACGTCGGTGTCGCTGAGGTATAATTGCCGGCAGATGTCGCCGCTGCCCGGCCGCTCGACCTTGATGACTCGCGCGCCCAGATCGGCGAGACGCAACGCCGCCGACGGGCCGGACAGGAACTGCGCCATGTCGATCACGAGCAGCCCGGCCAGCGGCGCGGTCATCGCGACTCTCCGTACAGGCGGTTGAGTGCGGCGATCACCTCTTGCGCGGACTCGTGGGCGCGCAACGCCTGTTCCAGCCGCTCCGATGCCGCACGCTGGAACTCCATGTAACCATCGTGGCGCGGGCGAAGCCAAGCCAGATCGAGCGTCCGGCGCGTGGCCGTATAGAAGTCTCCGGCGATCCGGTTCACCGCTACGCTGTCCCACGCCGCCGCATGGGCGGGCTGCCCGCCGGTCGTGCCGACCAGATCGCGCTGGACCGCGCCGCTGGCAATCCAGCCGGCGAACCGCGCCGCCCCGGCGGGATCGGCGCCGAAGCGCGATACCGCGATGCCGGTGCCGCCCAGCGCCGAGCCATAGGGCACAGTGCTGGCATCGGGGCCGGCATGGGGAAGGTCGCCGAAGCGGATGCGGGTGTCGCGAAAGCCCGGCTGGGCGTAGCTGACATAGCCGTAGATGAAGGGGGCGACGGCGACGGGGGATGCGGGTTGGGCCATCGCCTCGAACACGTCGATCGGGTCCATCGCCCATGCGCGGTCGTCCGCCGCATCGGCGAGGACCGACAAACGGTCATAGGCGACGGCCGCATCGTCGGGGAACAGCGCGTCCGCCGTCACGTCCAGCGCGATGCCGCCGAGGCCACATAGGGTGAACAGCGTCATCAGCGCGTGGGGTGCGCGCAGCGGGATCAGGGCGGTGCCGTCGCGGACCAGCGCGGGCAGCGCCGCGGGATCGGCCGGCGGGGCACCGATGCGACCCGGCACCCACGCCATCACCTGCGCCGCGGCATCGATCGGCAGGGCCCATTGCCGCCCCGCCCAGCGATAGCTTTCGTACGAGCCGCCAATCGACCCCCGCGCCACATCGTCCAGCACATCGCGCCCCAGCACCGTATCGAGCGGGACGAGGCAATCGGCAGCGCAAATCTGCCCGACATGGGGATGATCGATCACGATCAGGTCGTAGCGGCGGGCGAGGTCCTCCACCGGATAGCTCTCGAAATCCTGTAGCGAGCGGCCCTCCCATTCGATGGCGACGCCGGTCAGTTCCTGCCACCGCGCCGATGCGGCGACGAGGGGATCGACGCCGCGGGGGTGGTTCCATGTCATGCCGCGCAAGGTTCGTCCTTCATGCCCGTCGAGTCGATCGCGATGGTAGCTGTTGACGTGTCATAATCAGGCTCATAACGTTTGCCAACAAACAACGAATCAATATGCAAACAGGAGAAGGGTGTTGGTGCCGATCGGTGGCCCGGATCATGCGGCGGACGGACCGCCCCCCGACGGCCTGCCCCTTCACGGGCTGACGGTGCTGGACCTGAGCCAGTATCTGGCGGGGCCGTCCTGCGCGCTGCGGCTGGCCGATCTGGGCGCGCGGGTCATCAAGGTGGAACGCCCGCAGGGCGGCGACGCCAGTCGCAGCCTGTATCTGGCGGGACTCGATTTCGACGGCAGCAGCGCGTTGTTCCACGCGATCAACCGCAACAAGCAAAGCTATACCGCGGACCTGAAGGACGCGGACGACGCGGCGGCGGTGCGTCGGTTGCTGACGATGGCGGACGTGGTGATCCACAATTTCCGGCCCGGCGTGATGGACCGGCTGGGTCTGGGCTGGGAGGCGGTGTCGGCGATCAACCCCCGTATCGTCTATGCCGGGGTCAGCGGCTATGGCGAGGCCGGACCGTGGCGCGACCGGCCGGGTCAGGACCTGCTCGTGCAGTCGCTGTCGGGCATGGCGTGGCTGTCGGGCGATGCGGGTGACCCGCCGGTGCCCGCGGGCCTGTCGATCGTCGACATGACGGCGGGCGCGCAGCTGTGTCAGGGCGTGCTGGCGCTGCTGGTGCGGCGCGGCGTATCCGGGCGGGGCGGCCGGGTCGACGTCAGCCTGATGGAGGCGGCGATCGACCTTCAGTTCGAACATCTCGCGGTGTATCTGAACGGCGGCGACGCCATGCCGCCACGCAGCGGGGTCGCCAACGGAAACGTCTATCTGGCCGCGCCTTATGGCATATATGCTACCGCTGATGGCTATCTGGCGCTGGCGATGACACCGATTGACCGACTGGGTGCGCTGATCGGGATGGAGGACGGGGCGGCGCTGCCCGCCGCCGACGACCTCGATGCGCGCGACGCGATCAAGACGGTGGTGGCCGACATCCTGATCCGGCGCGACACCGCGCACTGGCTGGCGATCCTGGAGCCGGCGGGCGTATGGGCGGCGCCCGTGCTCGACTGGCCGGCGCTGCTCGCGCATCCGGGGTTCGCCGCGCTGTCGGCGACGCAGCGGATCGCCGCCCCGGACGGCGCGACGCTGACGCTGACGCGCTGCCCGATCCGGGTCGATGGCCGGGTCCTTACCTCGTCCAGCGCGGCACCCCGTCTGGGTGCCGATCGCGCGGCGATCGATGGAGACATGGCGGCATGATCGTCGAACAATATTTCGAGGATTACGAGATCGGCAGCAGCCGGACGAGTTTCGGGCGCACCATCACCGAAACCGATTTCGTCGTCCACGCCGGCCATACCGGCGATTTTTTCCCGCATCACATGGATGCCGAATGGTGTGCGGGCGAGGAGATCGGCCAGCGGATCGCGCACGGCACGCTGGTGTTCTCGGTCGGGATCGGCCTGACCGCGACGACGATCAATCCGCATGCCATGTCCTATGGCTATGACCGGCTGCGCTTCATCCGCCCGGTCCATATCGGCGATACCATCACCACCGTCACCACCATCCGCGATATGCGCGATCACCCGAAACGGACGACGCACGGCGTCGTGACCGAGGGGGTCGATATCCGCAACCAGCGGGGCGAGACGGTGCTGGCGTGCGAGCATCTGTATCTCGTCACCCGGCGCGGGGCCGCAGGCTGACGATGCGGTGGCGGCCGTTTCCCGTGACGTGCTGGACGCTGGTGGTCGCGGTGGCGATCGTCTCGCTGGCGACCCTGCGCGGCACCGCGCGGGCGACAGCGGCGGCACCGCCCGTGGCGGTGGCGGGTGCGCCGCGATACGGACTGTCGACGGTCGGCCTGAGCTATCCGTTCGCCGCCGCGATCGCCAAGGGCTTCGCCGATGCAGCAACGCGAGACGGCGCCGCCGCCGTCGTCCTCGATGCGCGGGGCGGCGTGCAGAAACAGGCCAACGACATCGACGACTTGGTCGCGCAGGGCGTGAAGGGCGTGGCGATCATGCCGCTCGATTCGGTCGTGGCGCAGGGGTGGGTCGATCGCGTGCGCCAGGCCGGAGTACCGGTGGCGGCGGTCGCGGCACAGGTCGGCGATCCCCGCACCCGCCGCATCGACGACGTCTATCCGGGCCTGACCGCGCTCGTCTCGCAGGACGAGACGATGGCGGGGGAAGCAGCGGGCCGGCTGTCGGCATCGCTGCTGCCCGCCGGACGGACGGCGACGGTCGCGGTGATCGAGGGGGCGGCGGGCTTCCCCGAGGTGGAACAGCGCGCGCGTGGTTTCCGGCGCGGGCTGGACCGGGCGGGCGCCCGTTACCGGATCGTCGCATCGCAGCCGGGCAACTGGACCGCAGAGGGCGGCGAGGCGGCGTGCCAGAACATCCTGGCGGCTCGGCCCGATATCGACCTGTTCTTCAACGAGGCCGACGACATGGTAATAGGCTGCGCGCGCGCGGTCCGCGCCGCCGGGTCGGCGGCACGGCTGGTCGGCGTCGGCGGATCGAAGCTGGCCATCGCGTCGATTAGGGCAGGGGCGGTGGACGGGACGGTGTGCTTCAAGCCGGAGGCGCTGGGTGCGCTGGCCTTCGCGGCGCTGCGGGGCGGGGCAGGGTCGCGGTTCCGCACCTATGCCATCCCCGCCGTCACCCGCGACACGGTATCGCAATGCGTGGGGCAGTGGTGATGCTGACGCTCAGCGGGATCGAGAAGGTCTTCCCCAACGGCACCGCCGCGCTGCGCGGTGTCGACCTGACGCTGGTGCCCGGCCGGGTCCATGGCCTGCTGGGCGCGAACGGGGCGGGGAAGTCGACGCTCATCAAGATACTGGCCGGGGCGACGGCGCCGTCCGCCGGCACGATCATACTGGGCGACCGGCCGTGCCGCTTCGCCAGCCCGCGCGATGCCAAGGCGGCCGGCGTCGCCACTATCTTCCAGCATATCCCGCTGGTGCCGACGCTATCGGCATTCGAGAATATCGTGCTGGACGAGCGCGGCTGGCGGCGCGGTGGCGACCGGCGGCGGATCGCGGCGCTGGTCGCCACGCTGCGCGATCCGTTTCCGCTCGACGCGCTCGTCACCGATCTGCCGATCGGCGCACGGCAGATGGTCACGATCGCGCAGGCGCTGGCATCCGGTGCCGATGTGGTGGTGATGGACGAGCCGACCGCCTCGCTGGCGGGGCACGAGCGCATCGCGGTCTACGACACCGTCCGTCGGCTGGCGGCGGAGGGGAGGGCGGTGCTGTTCGTGTCGCATTTCATCGACGAGATCGTCGCCCTGACCGACGACGTCACCGTGCTGCGCGACGGGCGCGTGGTACTGGAGGCGCGAACCACCGACCTGACCGAGGGGCTGATCGCCGAGGCCATCGCCGGCCGTGCCGTCGCCGTGCTGGAACGGCCCGCACAGCCGCGGCGGCGTGGCCGGCCGCTGCTGACGGCGCATGGCCTGACATCGCCCGGCCGGCTCGCCCCCACCGACCTGACACTGCACGAGGGCGAGATACTGGGGCTGGCCGGGATGCTGGGATCGGGACGCAGCGAATTGCTGCACGCGATCTTCGGCGCGGACCGTGCCGCCGGGGGCGAAGTGGTGCTGGACGGCAAGCCGGTCGGTCGGTGGCCGGACGAGGCGGTCGCCGCCGGCATCGCGCTGGTGCCCGAGGATCGCGATACGCAAGGCTATGCCCCGCAACTGGGCATCGCCGCCAACATCGCGCTGCCGCAGACCGGCCGGCTGCTGATCGACCATGCGGCGGAGGCCCGCGCGGCGGCGGCGGCGATCGTGCGGCTGGGGATCAAGGCGACGGACGGCGACGCGCTACCCGTCGAACTGTCCGGCGGCAACGCGCAGAAGGTGGTGATCGCGAAGTGGCTGCGGCCGGCGACGCGCGTGCTGCTGCTCGACGAACCCACCGCGGGCATCGATATCGGCGCGCGGACGGACATATTGCGCCTGATCCGCGATCTCGCCGACGAGGGGCTGGCCGTCATCCTCGCCTCATCCGAGTTTTCCGAACTGGTCGCGGTGGCCGACCGCATCCTCGTGCTGCGCGACGGCCATGTCGTCGCGACGGCCGATCCCGCGACCTGTGACGAGGCTGGTCTGATCGTTCTGGCCGGCGGCGGGCGGCCTGCGCTGGAGAATGCGGCATGACCGACCGGCAACGGATATTCGGGCTGCGCGCGGCGGGGGTCTATTATGCCCTGCTGCTGCTGCTCGTGACGCTGGCGGCGATCGCCGCGTCGCGCGGGCTGCCCGCCTATCTGTCGGCCCAGAACCTCGGCAACATCGCCTATCAGGCGTCGCTGGTCGGGATCATGGGCGTCGCGATGACGGTGATGCTGATTACCGGCGCATTCGACCTCTCGGTGGCGTCGGTGGCGGCGCTGGCGGCGGCGGTACTGGTGGGGCTGGCAGGGCGGATCGGCTTCGCGCCCGCGATCGTCGCGGCATTGTGCACGGCGGCGACGGTCGGGCTGGTCAACGGCGTGATCGTCCAGTTCGTCGGGATCAACGCGTTCATCGTTACGCTCGGCACGCTGACCGCGGTGCGCGGGCTGGTGTTGATCCTGACCGACGGCCGGTCGCTGATGGTGGAGGACCCGGTGGTCCTGCAACAGATGCTTGCCTTCGAGAGTACACGCGTGCCGCTGTTCTGGCCGTTGCTGGCCGTCGCCGCTCTCCTGCTGGCCGGGGGCGTCGCGAAGCGGAGGACGCCGGCGATCATGGCGGGCGGCATCGTTGCCGCGCTGGCATTCCTGGGCGGGCGGGGGGCGAGCGTGGCGGCGCCGGTCGTCTATCTGGCGCTGTTCACCGCCGCGGTCGGCTTCATGCTGCGCTTCACCGTGATCGGCCGGCGCCTGTATGCGGTGGGCGGCAATGCGGAGGCGGCGCGGCTGTCGGGCATCAACGTCCATGCCTACCGTCTGGGCGCGTTCGTGCTGTCGAGCGTCGCGGCGGGCTTTGCCGGCGTGCTGTTCGGGTGTCGGCTGGGCGCGATCAACCCGACCGCGTTGCAGGGGACGGAACTGACCGTGATCGCCGCCGCCATTCTGGGCGGTACGTCGCTGTTCGGCGGCGCGGGCAGCGTGGTGAAGACGGTGGTGGGCGCGCTGCTGCTGTTCACGCTGACCAACGGGTTCAACATCCTGAACCTGGGGGCCAATTACCAGGGGCTGATCGAGGGGATCGTGGTGGTCGCGGCGGCGGCGATCTACACCGTCGGCGGCCAGCGCCGACGGGCCTTCACCCGCGTCGACACCGCCCCGGCGGAGGCGACGGCATGACCGATACGTTGCGGATCGCCGTCCGTGCCTTCGTCCCGTTCGAGCGGGCGATCGCGCGGCAGTTCGACGATTTCGTCCGCACCACGGGCGCCGATGCCGCGCTGGACGCGGTCGCGATGGACCTTAACCCGCTGCATCACGCGACGATCGGCAGCTGCGGGCTGGCGAATGGCGAGTGGGATATCGCGCTGCTGGCGACCGACTGGCTGGCGGAGGCGCAAGCGGCGGGTGCCTTGGAGAATCTGGTGCCGCATCTGGCGCGCGCGCCGATCCAGGATTTCCCCAATGCGTGGAGCCCGTCGCTGCTGACGATGCAGCGGTTCGGCGGCGGATTCTGGGGAATGCCCTATCACGACGGGCCGGAATGTCTGGTCTATCGACGCGACCTGCTGGCGGCGGCGGGGCTCGCGGTGCCGACGACGTGGGACGATTTCCATGCCGCCGCGCGCGCGCTCCATGCGCCGCAACAAGGGCGGGCGGGCACCGTGCTGGCGCTGTATCCAGACGGGCACAACGGCTTCTACGATTTCTGCATCCAGATCTGGTCGCGCGGCGGCGAGCCGTTCGATGCCGCCGGCCGGCCGGCGTTCACCGGCGATGCGGCCATGGCGGGTCTGGATTTCCTGCGCGCGCTGGCCGCGGATGGCGATGCGATCATGCCGGGATGTCGTGGCCTGGACAGCGTGAAATCCGGCATGGCGTTCGCGCAAGGCAAGGTCGCGCTGATGGCGAACTGGTTCGGCTTTGCCGCCTATGCCGATACCGCGCCGGACAGCCGGGTGAAGGGGCTGGTCGATGTGGCGCCGCTGCCGGCCGGGCCGGGCGGCCGCAGCGTGTCGCTCAACGTGTTCTGGGTGCTGGCGATCGGCGCGGGGTCGCGGCGCAAGGAACTGGCATGGGAATTCCTGCGCCACTGCGCGACCGCGCCCATGGACCGGCTGACCACGACCGAGGGGGCGATCGGCGTGCGGCGATCGACCTGGGCGGACCCGGCGGTCAACGCGCTGGTTCCCTATTCCCACCGGCTGGAATGGCTGCATGACCATGCGCGCCAGATGCCGCTGACGCCGACGCTGGCCGCGATCTCGCACATCGTCGACGATCTGATGACGGCCGCGACCACCACCGACCGGCCGACGCGCGACCTGCTGGCCGAGGCGCAAGCGCGTGCGGAGGCGCTGTCGTGATGGTGGAGGCGCGCCACTGGCCGATGCCCGCCACGCCGCGCCCGATCGTCATGGTCGGCACAGGCGGCATCGTGCGCGACGCGCATCTGCCCGCCTATCGCAAATACGGCTTCACCGTCGCCGGCCTGTACGACACCGATCGCGATCGGGCGGTGGCGCTGGCGGGGGCATGGGGCATCGGCACCGTATTCGGATCGTTGGGCGAAGCGGCGGCGGCCGATGCGGTGTTCGACATCGCCGCGCCCCCCGGCGCGCATGACGCGATCCTCGCTACGTTGCCGAGGGGGGCGACGGTGCTGCTGCAGAAGCCGATGGGGCTCGATCTGGCGATGGCGACCGCGATCCGGCAGCGGTGTCGTGATCGCGGACTGATCGCGGCGGTCAATTTCCAGCTGCGCTATTCGCCGATGATGCTCGCGCTGGCCAATGCCGTGGCGCAGGGGCGGCTGGGCGATCTGGTCGAGATCGAGGTGCATCTGAACCTCGTCACGCCGTGGCACCTGTTCCCGCATCTGAAAAACGACACGCGGGTCGAGATGGTGTCGCATTCGATCCATTATCTCGATGCGATCCGCGCGATCGCGGGCGATCCGGCGGGGGTATTCGCGCGCAGCTTCGGCCATCCGCAAAGCAAGTTGGCCGACACGCGCACCACCGCGATGCTGGATTACGGGGACACGCTGCGCGCGACGCTGTCGATCAACCACCATCACGATTTCGGCCGCCGCTTTCAGGATGCGTCGTTCCGCGTGGAGGGCACGCGCGGCGCGGCGATGCTGAAGCTCGGGCTGCTGCTCGACTATCCGGCCGGCGAGCCCGACGAACTCTGGCTGGCCGAACGTGGTGGCGACTGGGCGCCGGTGCCGCTTGGCGGCGGCTGGTTTCCCGACGCCTTTGCCGGCCCGATGGCCAATCTCCAGCGCTTCGCCGCGGGCGAGGACGCCGTTCTCGCGACCCATGTCGAGGATGCGTGGAAGACCATGGCGCTGGTCGAGGCCGCCTATGCATCCAACCGGGCGCCGATGGCGCCGATCCCGACCGAAGGACCGACCCTGTGATCGACTTATCCGGCAAGACCGCCCTCGTCACCGCCGCCGCGCAGGGGATCGGGCGCGCCGCCGTCCTTGCCCTGGCCGAGGCGGGCGCGCGCGTGATCGCCACCGATCTGAACGCTGCGGCACTCGACGACCTCACGGTGCCCCGCGTTACCGCACAGGCGCTCGACGTGCTCGAACCGGATGCGATCGCGCGGGTGTTCGGTGCGGCGGGGCCGATCGACATCCTGTTCAACTGCGCCGGTGTCGTCCACGGCGGCAGCGTCCTGGAGGCGAGCGACGACGATCTCGACTTCGCCTATGCGCTGAACGTCAGGGCGATGGCGCGGACCTGCCGCGCGGTGCTGCCGGGCATGATCGACCGCGGCGACGGCGCGATCATCAACATGGCGTCGGTGGCGTCCAGCGTGAAGGGCGTGCCCAACCGCTTCGTCTACGGCGTCACCAAGGCGGCGGTGATCGGGCTGACCAAGGCGGTGGCGGCCGACCATGTCGGACAGGGCGTCCGCTGCAACGCGATCTGCCCCGGCACGGTCGAGACGCCGTCGCTGAACGAGCGGCTGGCTGCCGGCTGCGATTACGAGAATACCCGCGCCGCCTTCATCGCGCGCCAGCCGCTGGGGCGGATGGGCCGGCCGGAGGAGATCGCCGATCTAGTCGTCTATCTGGCGGGGGCGACCTACACGACCGGGCAGATTCACAATATCGACGGGGGCTGGTCGCTGTGAGGATGCTTGCCGCCGCCGCGCTGGCGTTGTCCGCGCCCCTGTCCGCCCATGCCGCGCCTGCTGCGGCGACCAGCGCGCAGCAGCAGTCGGAGCGGCTGTGGCTGGGGTCGGCCTGGTATCCCGAGCAATGGCCCGAGGAACGCTGGGCGGAGGATCTGCGCCTGATGAAGGCGCACGGCGCCAATGTCGTGCGCATCGGCGAGTTCGCGTGGAGCCGGATGGAGACCGCCGAGGGCGCGTACGACATGGGCTGGCTGGTCCGCGCGACGCGGCTGGCGGCGAAATACGGGATCAGCGTGGTCGTCGGCACCCCCACCGATACGCCGCCCGCCTGGATGACGCAGCGCTACCCCGATGTGCTGCGCGTCGACGGCGACGGCCGGCGGCTGGGCCATGGCGGGCGGCGGCAATTTTCGATCTCATCGACCCGCTACCGGCAATTGTCGCGCGCGGTGGTCGCCAAGATGGCCGAGGCACTGGGGCAGGAGCCCAACGTGATCGGCTGGCAGATCGGCAACGAATATACCGACGAAAGCTACGATCCCGATGCCAGGACCGCCTGGGTCGCCTGGCTGAAGCAGCGTTACGGCACGCTCGACAAGCTCAACGACGCGTGGACCACCGCCTATTGGTCGCAGACCTATGGCGGCTGGGAACAGGTGCCCTTCAATACCGAAAAGGGCAATCCCGGCCTGATGCTGGAGCAGAAGCGCTTCATCACCAGCCAGTGGATCGCGTTCCAGAAGAACCAGCTCGACGCGATCCGCGCCACCGCAAGCCCACGCCAGTTCATCACCACCAATCTGGGCGGGCTGGGCTGGGCGAACCGGTTCGACCGCTATGCGATCAACCGCGATCTCGATTTCGCGTCGTGGGACAATTACGTTGGGACGGGTCATCTCCAGCCCTATCGCAACGGCGCCACCCACGATCTGGTCCGCGGGTGGAAGCGCAAGAACTTCTGGGTGATGGAGATCCAGCCCGGCTTCGTGAACTGGGCACCGGTGTCGAACATGCTCAGCCCCGGCGAGACGCGGGCGATGGCGTGGCAGGCGATCGGCCACGGCGCGGACGGCATCCTGTACTGGCAATGGCGCAACGCGCTGAACGGGCAGGAGACGATGCACGGATCGATCCTGGGACCGGACGGCACGCCGCTGCCTGTCTATCCCGAAGTGACGCAGATCGGGCGCGACATGGCGAAGGCGAGCACGGCGGTGGCGGGCACGCAACCGGTGTCGCCCGTTGCGATCCTGCAGGATTATCCCAGCCGCTGGGCGATCGATTTCCAGCTGCACCACAAGGATTACGACCAGATCGAGGTGCTGCTGGACTATTACCGGCCATTGAAGGACGCGCTGGGCGCGGTCGACATCGTCGAGGCGGCGGCGGCACCGCTGGCCGGATACAAGCTGGTCGTCGCGCCCAGCCTGAACGTCATCACCGACGACATGGCGGCGCGGCTGGCGGCCTATGTCCGTGGTGGCGGGCACCTGATCCTGGGGCCGCGATCGGGCATGAAGGACGGGTTCAACCGCCTTGCCGTCCAGCGCCAGCCGGGGCCGCTCGCCGATCTGCTCGGCGGCCGGGTCGAGCAATTTTATGCGCTCGACGAACAGGTTGCGGTCGACGGCGGCACCGCCTCGATCTGGGCGGAGGACCTGTCCACCGCCGCGCCCGATACGCAGGTGCTGCTGCGCTACGGCAAGGCGAATGGCTGGCTGGACGGGCACCCCGCCGCGATCACCCGCGCTGTCGGCAAGGGGCGCATCACCTATGTCGGCGCGCTGTTCGACGATGCGGTCATGAAGGGGCTGATCGACCGCGCGATGGCCGATGCCGGCATCGCGCGCGAATTCGCGATCCCCGCCGATGTCGAGTTGATGACGCGCACGGGTAAGGATCGCGAGATCGTGATCCTCATCAACCACGGCCGTGAACCGCGCGACGTGGCGCTGCCCGGCGCGATGACCGATATCCTCGCCGGCGGCCGCAAGACCGCCCTGACGCTGGCGCCCGAGGGCGTCGCCGTGCTCGAACGGAAGGCCCGATGATGAAGACGTTGCTGCTCGCCGCCACCGCATTGATGGCGGCCACCACCGCCACCGCGCAGACCAAATCGCCATGGCCGATGGATTATCAGGCGAAACCGGTCGAGGCGCAGCTCGCTAAGGTGCGGCAGGGCGTGGCGAACGGCCCGTTCCGTGCCGAATGGGCATCGCTCCAGAAGTTTCAGGTGCCCGAGTGGTTCCGCGATGCCAAGTTCGGCATCTTCATCCACTGGGGCGTCTATTCGGTGCCGGCCTTTGCCAACGAATGGTACAGCCGCAACATGTACGTACCCGGCAACGCCGCGTACGAACATCACCTGAAGACCTATGGCCCGCAGTCGAAATTCGGCTACAAGGATTTCATTCCCCAGTTCAGGGCGGAGCGGTTCGATCCGGCGGCATGGATGCGCCTGTTCGGCGAGGCGGGGGCGAAATATGTCATCCCCGTCGCCGAACATTGCGACGGTTTCGCGATGTACGCGTCCGACTTCACCAAGTGGGACGCGGCCGACATGGGGCCGAAGCGCGACGTGACGGGCGAGATCGCCAAGGCGGCACGGGCGGCGGGGCTGCATTTCGGCCTGTCGTCGCACCGGGCGGAGCATTGGTGGTGGTATCACAAGGGCCGCAGCTTCCCCTCCGATGTCAGCGACCCGCGCTATGCCGGGCTGTACGGCCCCGCCGCGCCGACCGGGCTGCCCGCCGATGCGCCCGATGCGTGGCCGGACAGCGACCTCCTCCAGAACTGGGGACCGCCCGATCGCCCGTTCCTGAACGACTGGATGGCGCGCACGTCGGAACTGATCGACAAATACCGGCCCGAGTTGATCTATTTTGACTGGTGGACCTCGTCACCGCTGTTCGAGCCGCTGATGCGCGACACCGCCGCCTATTACTACAACCGCAGCGCCGGCTGGGGCGCGCCGGGGATCATCGCGTACAAGGGGTCGCAGTTCGCCGAAGGGTCGGCGATGTTCGATCTGGAACGCGGCAAGATGGATGCGCTGAAGCTGACGCCGTGGCAGTCTGACACGTCGGTCAGCATCAAGTCGTGGGGTTACACGAAGAACGACGAATACCGGACGCCCAAATCGCTGACCGCCGACATGATTGACATCGTGTCGAAGAACGGCAACCTGCTGCTGAACGTCGGTCCGAAAGCGGACGGCACGATCCCGGAGGAGATCGCCACCGTGCTGCGCGGCATGGGCGGCTGGCTGAAGGTGAACGGCGAGGCGATCTACGGCACCCGGCCGTTCAAATATTTTGGCGAGGGGCCCACCAAATCGGGCCATATCCGCCAGGCGGGCCAGTTCACCGAAAAGAACGTCAGTGCCTTCACCCCCGCCGACATCCGCTTCACGACCAAGGGCGACACGCTGTACGTGCTGGGGCTGGAACGGCCCGCCGACGGCGCGGTGCTGGTCAAGACGCTGTTCGCGGGCACGCCCTATCTCGATGCGCCGATCGCGGACATCGAGCTGCTCGGCACGGGGGCGGTAAAGTGGCAGCAGACGGCGAAGGGGCTGTCCGTCACCCTGCCGGCCGTCAGCGGCGATACGATGCCCTATGCCCTCAAGGTCAGGTTCCGGAAGGCATGACGATGCGGCGCTGGATCGTCGCGCTCGCCCTGTCGGCGGCGATGCCCGCTGCCGTGCCCGCCGCCGATTTTCCGCAACGCGCGCCCGCGTTCGCCGATCGCCCCGCGATCGCGGTCGGCGTGTCCTGGTATCCCGAACAATGGCCGGAGGATCGCTGGGCGACCGATCTCGACCTGATGAAGGATACCGGCTTCAACACCGTCCGCGTCGCCGAATTCGCGTGGAGCCGGATGGAGCCGGCGGAGGGGCGGTTCGATTTCGACTGGCTCGACCGCGCGATCGCCGCGGCACAGGCGCGCGGCTTCATGGTGGTGATTGGAACCCCCACCGCCGCGCCGCCGGCATGGCTGACGCAGAAATATCCCGATACGCTGCGCGTCGACGAGAACGGCACGCGCGCGGGGCATGGCGGGCGGCGGCAATTCTCGTTCGCCAGCGCCCGTTATCGCGACTTCGCCCGCCGGATCGCGACCGAGATGGCGAAGCGATACGGCCATCACCCCGCCGTGGTCGGCTGGCAGATCGACAACGAGGTCGGCCCCGCCTCGTTCGATCCGGAATCGGTGGCGGCGTGGCATCGCTTCCTGAAGATGCGTTACGGCAGCATCGCCGAACTCAACCGCCGCTGGACGACACAGTATTGGAGCCAGTCCTACGACGATTTCGATCAGGTGCCGTTGCACCAGACGGGCCAGCAGAATCCGGGCCTGCTGCTCGATTTCCGCCACTTCACCACCGCGACCTGGGTCGATTACGTCCAGAACCAGACGCGCGCGATCCGGCCGCTGGTCGATCCCCGGATGTGGATCACGACCAACACGATGTTCTGGAACGCCGGCTTCGACCATTTCCGGATGCACCGCGATCTCGATATCGCCGCGTTCGACAATTACATCCCCGATGGCCGGCCCGACTGGGTGGCGAACGGGGCCAACCACGATCTGGTGCGCGGGTACAAGCGGCGCAATTTCTGGCTGATGGAGACGCAGCCGGGCCGGGTCGACTGGGTGCCCGTCAACCGGGCGATGGACCCGGGGCAGGTGCGCGAACTGGCGTGGCAATCGGTCGCGCACGGATCGGACGGCGTACTCTATTGGCAATGGCGGCCGGCGCGCAACGGGCAGGAGACCTATCACGGTGCGGTGCTGGGTCAGGACGGCACGCCCAACCCCGTCCATGCCGAGATCGCCCGCGTCGCCGCCGATCTGACCGCCGCGGCGCCACTGCTGGCGGATACGGCGCCGGTCGCGCGTGTCGCGTTCCTCTATTCCTATGACAGCCGCTGGGCGATCGACCTGCAACGGCATCACCGCGATTTCGATCCGGTGCGGCAGTTCACCGATTTCTACCGCCCGTTCCGCATCCGCACGCAGGGCGTGCACGTGATCGCGCCCGATGCGTCGCTTGGCGCCTATCCGCTGGTGGTGGCGCCCAGCCTGAACGTCGTCACCGCCGATCAGGCGACGGCGCTCGCCGCCTATGTCCGGGGTGGCGGGCATCTGGTGCTGGGGCCGCGATCGGGGATGAAGGACGATGCCAACGCGCTGTGGCCGCAACGCCAGCCGGGGCCGCTCGCCGATCTGCTCGGCGCGCGTGTCGGGCAATATTATGCGCTGGATCAGGAGATCGGGATCGCCGGCATGGTGACCGGCAAGGTCCGTATCTGGGCGGAGGCGCTGGAGCCGCAGGCGCGCGACGTGCGGACGCTGGCGACCTTCACCGATCCCGGCGGCTGGCTGGACGGCAAGCCCGCGATCGTCACCCGCAAGGTTGGGCGCGGCACCATCACCTATGTCGGGGCATGGCTGGAACCGGCGGCGATGGAGGCGCTGGCGACGCGGCTGCTGGCCGATGCCGCGATCCGCCCGGTGGTCGCTGACGCGCACCCCGATTTGGAGATCGCGGAGCGGGCGGGCGGCGGACGGCGGGTGCTGATCGTCATCAATCATGGTGCTGAGGTACATTCCGTCGCACTGCCCGCCGGAACCGTGCCGGCGGGCGGCGACTGGCGGGACGGCCGGATCGCGGCGCACGGTGTCGCCTGGTTCAGGATGAAGTGATGCGTCTGCTCCCCCTTACGGCCCTGCTGCTCGTCGCTGCCAGTCCCGCGCCCCGCTGGGTGCCGGGGTGGAGCGCGCCACCGATCGGGTATGAACCCGCGATCCGCGACGGCCTCGGTCGCCCGTTCCGCGACGAGACGGTGCGGCAGGAAGTGCGGATCGGTACCGCCGGCCGTCAGGTGCGCCTGCGCCTGACCAACGAACTGTCCGACGATCCGCTGCGGATCGGCGCGGTATCGGTGATGCGGCTGGATGCGGCGGGTGCGCCGGTGCCGGGCAGCCTGACGCCGCTGCGCTTCGCCGGGGCGGCGGCGACGATCCTGCCGCCGCGGGCTGCGATGCTGACCGACCCGCTCGACTACCGCGTCGCCGCCGGCGAGCGCCTGGCCGTGTCGATCCATTATCCGGGCGAGGCGGCACCACCCGCCCATGCGCAGATGGTCGGGATCGCGGGCGGCAACGCCACCGGACAGGCAGCATGGTCCGCCCCGCGCCGTGCGCGCGCGGCGGGCGTCGTCAGCGCGGTGGACGTGTCGGGCACCGCCGCGACACGGGTGCTGGTGACGTTCGGCGATTCGATCACGGAGGGGGCGGGGTCGTCGCCGGGCAAGGCGATGAACTGGCCCGACCAGCTCGGTCGGATGCTGGCGGCGTCGCCGAATGGGCGCTGCTGGGCAATCGCCAATGCCGGGATCAGCGGGAACCGACTGTTGAGCAGCGGCCGTGGTCCGGCGGCACTGGCGCGGTTCGATCGCGACGTGCTGGCGGTGCCGGGCGCGACGCATGTCGTGCTGCTGGAGGGGATCAACGATATTGGCAAGGTCGCCGATCCCGCCACCCAGCGCCAGCCGGCCGCCGCCGAGCTGATCGCGGCCTGGGACCAGCTGCTCGTCCGCGCGCACGATCGTCGCCTGAAAGTGATCGGGGCGACGCTGCTGCCCTATGAGGGCGCGGCCTATGCCGATGCGGCGGGGGAGCAGCGCCGCCAGACCGTCAACCGCTGGATCAGGACGAACGCGGCGCGGTTCGATGCGGTGATCGACTTCGACACCGCGATGCAGGAACCCGGCCGGCCGACGGTGATGCGCCTGTCCGACCAGATCGGCGATCACCTGCACCCCAACGACGCGGGCTACACCCGGATGGCGCGGGCGGCGCTGCCCGTGGTGCTGGGGCAGGGGTGCCGATAGGCTCCACCGCGCCGCTACGGCATCACCACGGTGTCGACCGGGCCACCGCCAGTCCACGCACGTCGTTCGGCCATTTGCCGCTGACCGCGCAGTAGAAATGGTACAGCGCGCCATCGTGCCAGATCACCGACGGCTTGTGCGCGAACTTTTCGTCGATCGTGCCGGGCGCGCCGACATCGACCAGTATCTCGGGCACCTTGGTGAACGCGGTCGGCGTCCGCCCGATCGCGAGCAGGTCGCGCGCGAACCCGTCCTGCCCCAGCCCGAAATAGAACATCCCCCACCGGCCGCGATGCGACACGACGACGGGGTCGCTGGCGAAGCGGAAATCGGGCGATCCCGCCGGGCCGTTGCGCAGCAGCGGACTGGCGGGGTGGCGGGTCCATGTTTTCAGGTCGGTGGAGGTGGCGAGGCCAGTCTGCTCCTTCCACGGCGTGCCGGCGGTCTTGGCATTGTAATAGAGGTGATAGACCCCGCCGATCCGCACCAGATAAGGCTTGTAGAGGCCGCCGCGCTCCCATTCCGCGCCGTCCTCCGCACGCAGGATCACCGGGCCGCGCTGCCAGTGCATCAAGTCGTCGCTCCACGCGAGGCCGATCACCGCCGGGCCTTCCTCGTACCCCGCGCTGGGATAGGCGTGCCAGGCGGCAACGTAGCGGCCATCCACCTTCACCAGCCGGCCGGGTGAGGTCAGCTCGTTCTCGCGCAGGATCGACGCACAGGCGATGTTATGACGGGTGACGGGATCGGCGGGGTCGCGCGCCAAGATCACTCCCTTGCGTCGCCAGTGCAGCAGGTCGTCCGACTCGCACAGCCCGGTCTGATAGCCATGCCCGTCGAACCCGACATAGGTCAGGTAGAATTTTCCGTTCGCGCGGAACACGAACGGACAATCCACCGCCTTTTCGTCGAAACTGCCGGCCTGTCCCGAACCGGCGAGGATCAGGCGGGGATATTTGTACGGCGTTCGGAATGCGGCGACCGGATCGGCCGGTGCAGCCACCGCGCGGGTGCCGCCGGCCATCGCCGCCCCGCACAGCGCGGCATTGGTCGCGAGGAAATCGCGGCGGCTGATCTCGCCCATCACTGAATCCTCTCCCACGATCCCGCCGCCCTGTTCGAGGTCGCTAAAAAAAACTGCTTTCATGTTTGTATGCTCATGATATGTTTGCTGGCGAACGATATCGCGGTGGCGTGACACGCACAAGCCGGAAGGCGACGATCAAGTCGCCTCGGCACCGTCGATCGAAGGGATGCCAACGTCGCCGGTCAGCGCGACGATCGGGAGGATGGGCTGAAATGAAGAATTCGATGTTCCTGTGCACCACGGCGATGGTGTTCGTCGTTGCCGCCACGGTTCCGGCCGCCGCGCAGACGGTGCCGCCGGCCGCCCCCTCGGCCACCGTCGACCCCGCGTCGTCGGAGGCGCAGGCGGAGGATACCGACATCATCGTCACCGGCGTCCGCGCCAGTCTGGCATCGGCGCAGAACATCAAGCGCAACGCCGACTCGATCGTCGATTCGATCGTCGCGGAGGATATCGGCAAGCTGCCCGACAACAACGCAACCGAGGCGTTGCAGCGCGTGACGGGCGTGCAGGTGTCGCGTGACGTGGGCGAGGGCGGCAATATCGCCATCCGTGGCCTGCCGCAGGTGCAGACGAACATCAACGGCCGCCAGACCTTCACCGCCGGGGCCGGACGATCGTTCAACCTGCAGGATCTGCCCGCCGAACTGATCGCGCGCATCGACGTGTTCAAATCGCCCACCGCCGACCTGATCGAAGGCGGTCTGGGCGGCAGCGTCGACATCCGTACCCGCCGCCCGATGGATTTCGCGGGCTTCACTGCCAGCGCCACGCTGCGCAACAATTATGCCGACTCGGTGAAGAAATCGGCGCCGAGCGCCTCTCTGCTGCTGTCGAACCGCTGGGAAACAGGCATCGGCGAGATCGGTTTGCTGGGTGCGGTGTCCTATCAGGAGCGGAAGTATCGGCAGGACCTGAACAGCACCGGCGCGCCCCTGCCGCGCAACGATGCCATCGCCGGCCAGAGCGTGTTCGCGCCCAACGGCGCCAATCAGGTGCTGGTGGTCGGCAAGCGCGAACGGATCGGTGGCAACGTCGCGCTGCAATGGCGGCCGACCCCGGAACTCGAAATGCTGCTGGAAGGCCAATATCAGCGGTTCAAGACCACGCAGGACCAGTTCAATGCGAACGTGACCACGGCGGGCACCACCGTGATCGGCGGCAGCGCCGCATTGTTTTCCGGCACCAACAACGCGCAGCAGATCAGCTATGCCAACGTGCCCATCGTGGTGGGCGGCACCGCGCGCGACTTCAAGGACGAGAACAAGTCGATCGCGCTCAATACGCGGTGGAGCCGTGGCGCCTTCACGCTGGTCAGCGATGCGATCTATACCGAATCGACCAACGACCTGTTCTACACCGAACTGGATCTGACCACGCGCCTGCCGGTATTCTCGCAGAATCTGGGGAGCAACCCGCCCTCGACGACGGCACCTGGCTTCGATCTGGCCAACCTGGCGGGCTATACGGTCGCCGGCCTGACCCGGAACGAGAATCATTTCATCGGCAACGAGAAGGCGTTCCGCGTCGACGGCACCTATGACGTCGGCTCGTTCATCAAATCGATCCAGACCGGGTTCCGGTACAGCCAGCGTGAGATCGAACAGCGCGATCCGCTGCGCTATGTCGGCCGGACGACCCGGACCAATCCGGCGCTGTATCCTGGCCTGTTCCAGGCGAACGGGTTCAACGATTTCTACGCGATCGAGGCGCCGTCGGGCAATTTCCTGCGCAATTACCCCTATGCCGCCACCGGCCCGCTGCGCAACCAGTTCGCCGATGTACTCAGCCAGCTGGGGCTGACGGGCGCGCTGGCCCCCACGCCGACCGCGATCAATGCCCGGCTGGCGGCGTTCAGCGCCGACGAGGAAAATTACGCCGCCTATGCGCTGGCGCGGTTCGATGTCGATGTCGGCATCCCGATCGACGGCAATGTCGGCGTGCGCTGGGTGAAGACGGTGCTGTCGATCAGTGGCAACCAGTTGCAGACGACGCGCAACGCGCAGGGCGTCCTGACCCCCGTCGTCCCCAACATCGTCGAGCCGGTGACGGTGGACAGCAGCTACGACAATTGGCTGCCGAGCGGCAATATCCGCGCCCGCCTGACCGACAAGCTGCAGTTCCGCCTTGCCGGATCGCGCACCCTGACCCGGCCGGACTTCAACCAGCTGTCGCCCGCGCTCACCGTCGTGCCCGGACAGCTGGCCGCCAGTCAGGGCAACCCCCAGCTCAGCCCGATCCTGTCGACCAATGCCGATGCGTCGCTGGAATGGTATTTCGGGCGGTCCAGCTCGATCTATGCCGCCGGTTTCTACAAGCGGGTGAAGGGCTTCATCTTCACGCGGTCGACGCCCAACGTCACGATCGGCGGCCTGCCCGGCTACACGCTGTCGCAGCCTGAGAATGCCGGCACCGGCACGGTGAAGGGCGCGGAGATCGGCTATCAGCAGTTCTTCGACTTCCTGCCCGGCGCCCTGTCGGGGCTGGGCGTGCAGGCGAACTATACCTATGCCGACAGTTCGGCCCCGACTTCGCTGGTCGGCTTCACCGCATCGCTGCCGCAACTGTCGAAGCACAGCTACAATTTGACCGGTATCTATGAGAAGAGCGGGATCTCGGCGCGGGTCGCCTACAACTACCGTTCCGATTTCCTGTCGAGCATTCTTGCGGGGGCGTTCACGCCGCCGGGCGGCAGCACCGTGTCCTACGTCTTCCCGGTGAAGACGGCGGGCTATGGCTGGCTCGATGCGTCGCTGAACTATGACGTGAACGAGCGGCTGACGCTGAGCGTCGACGCGCAGAACCTGCTCAGGACCCAGATCCGCCAGTTCTACGAAACGCCGACCCGGCCGGGCCAGTACACCGTCGATGATACGCAGTACATGGTCGGCGTCCGCATCAAGCTGTGATCCGGCCCGCCCATGTCCCGTTCCCCGCGACGCCAACGATGGCGTGGCGGGGCGACGGGCCGCCGCCAGCGGATGCTTGGGGTTGCGCTCCGGTCGCGATATGGATCCTCCATCGATGCGCCGATGGGGAACCAGCTCATGACCGACCAGCCGCTGTCCTCCGACGAGCGTCGGCAAAAATATGCGGTGCCGGCGCTGGAGAAGGGCCTCGATATCATCGAGCGGCTGGCGGACGAGGCGGTGCCGGTGACACAGTCGCAACTGGCGCGCGCGCTGGGGCGGCAGCCGGGCGAACTGTTCCGGATGCTCGCCTGTCTGGAAGGGCGCGACTATGTCCGCCGCGATCCGGCGACGGGCGGCTATATGCTGACGCTGAAGCTGTTCGAACTGTCGCGCATCCATTCGCCCTACGAGGCGCTGTTGACCGCGGCGCGCCCGTACATGCGGCAACTGGCCGATACGGTGCGGGAAAGCTGCCACCTGAGCGTATTGAACCGCAACCACGTACTGGTCCTGGCTCAGGAGGAAAGCCCCAAGCCGTTCCGCTTGTCGGTCGAGGTGGGGTCGGTGCATTCGGCGCTGCGCACCAATTCCGGCCGCTTGTTGCTGGCGTCGCTGCCGGTGGCGGAGCGGGCGGCGCTGCTGGCCGACGAACCCGAATGGGCGAAGCTGGCGGTCAAGGAACGCCGGGCGCTGGATGGGCGGTTGCAGCAGATCGCGGAGACGGGCGTGGCGATCTCGATCGGGGAACGGTTTACGGGCGGTGCCGATATCGGCGTGTTGGTGGGCGGTGCGGGCCATTCGGTCGCGGCGGCGCTGACGATCGCGGTGCTGGTCGATGCCGGCAAGGATGCGGACGTCGCCCATCTGGTCGAACCGCTGCGCGAGATGGCGCAGGCGATCAACCGCACCATCGGGCTGGAGCCGACCGCGCCGCGCTGACCCCCGCCGGCGCCACTGTACCGGCCGATCATTACCGGAGCGGCGCGCGCATGCGCCCGCTCCCTGTCGCCTGCCGCCTGCCGTGGGCGGGCGGTGCGGCTATCATCGGTGGAGAGACGATGTGAGAAAGTTCACGCTGTGGACGGCCGGCTGCGCCATGGGCGTGCTGGCCGTCGCCGGTGTTGCGGCGCAGGACCGGACGGCCACGCCACCCGCTGCCGACGAAGGTCCCGATCCCGCTACCTTCCGCGATCCCCCCGTCGAAGTGCGGCCGCAGGCGTTGTATTTCTGGATGAACGGCAACGTCACCGCCGCCGGGATCGATGCCGATCTTCAGGCGATCCGCGATGTCGGTCTGGGCGGCGTCATGATGTTCGACGGCAGCAGCGACGTGCCCAAGGGACCGGTCGACTATCTGGGCAAAGAATGGCTCGGCCTGATGACGCACATGATGGACCGGGCCGGGGCGCTGGGGCTGAAGGCGGGGCTGCACAACGCGCCGGGCTGGTCGTCGTCGGGCGGCCCGTGGATCGCGCCGGCGCAGGCGATGCAGCAGATCGTCTGGACCGAGACGACGGTGGCGGGCGGCGCGCCAGTGGCGGTGACGTTGCCGCAGCCCTATACCAAGAACGGGTACTACCGCGACGCCGCCGTACTCGCGTTCCCCGCGTCGCTCGGTGACGACAGCGCTTATCGCGGCCTGATCGCATCGATGCGGACCGACCGGCCCGTCGCGGTCGCCGGGATGGTCGACCGCGATCTCCACACCGGCGTCACGATCGCGCCGACGATGCCACTGGTCGTGACGATGACGCGCCCGTTCGTGGCGCAGGCGGTGACGCTGTACGCCGGCCCCGAGGCGCCCGCCTTCTCCGCGACGGTCGAGGCATCCGACGACGGCGTCCGCTGGCGCGTGATCGGCAAGGTGACGGTGGGGGGCGAACGGGGGATCGAGACGCCCGGATCGTTCAACTTCCCCGCGACCACCGCGACGCATTTCCGCATCACCCCCAATACCCGCACCACGCTGACCGAGGCGCTGTTCCACGTAACGCCGCGGATCGATCACTGGACGTTGAAGGGTGAGTTCGACACCACCCGCGGCGCGATCGACCGGCCCGCGACCGGGCCGCTTCAACAATATGCGATCGATCCGACGCGGATCGTCAATATCACGGCCAGGGTCGATGCCACCGGCCGGGTGAACTGGACCCCGCCCGCCGGACGATGGACGATCCTGCGCTTCGGCCACACGCCGACCGGCAAGCTGAACGTCGCCGCATCGGATTCGGGGCGCGGGCTGGAGGTCGACAAGTTCAGCCGCACCGCGGTCGACCATCAGTTCGACAGCACGGTCGGCCGACTGGTTGCCGCCGCCGGCGCGCAGGCCGGCAAGGCGTTCGACATGCTGGAGATCGACAGTTTCGAAGCCGGCCTGCAGAACTGGACCGCGACGTTGCCTGCCGATTTTGCACGGCGCAACGGCTACGACCCGGTCCGCTACCTGCCCGCGCTGACCGGCCGGATCGTCGGCGATGCCGATACCTCCAACCGCTTCCTGTTCGATTTCCGCCGCACGCTCGCCGATCTGATGGCCGACAATTATTATGGCCGGATGCAGGAACGCGCGCGCGCTGCCGGGTTGCGTCTGCACGTCGAGGGCTATGGCCCAGGCGCGTTCGACAATGTGCAGGTCAGCGGTCGTGCCGATGTGCCCATGACCGAATTCTGGTCGCGCACGCCGTGGACCGACAACCGCACGGTAAAGATGGTCGCGTCCGCCGCGCATGTCTACGGCAAGAACGTCGTCGCCGCCGAGGCGTTCACCGGCGAGGCGGAGACCAGCCGCTGGCAGGATTATCCCTATGCGATGAAGGCGCTGGGCGACCAGATGTTCGCGCAGGGGTTCAACCAGGGCTTCTTCCATCGCTACGCGCATCAGCCCAATCCGCTGGCGTTGCCCGGTATGGCGATGGGTCCGTGGGGCATCAATCTGGAACGCTCCAACACCTGGTTCGCGCAGGCGCGGCCATGGATGGATTACCTCGCGCGCAGCCAGTATCTGCTGCGTCAGGGCCATTACGTCGCCGACATCCTGTATTTCGTCGGCGAGCAGAGTCCCAATCAGGCGGAATATGTCCGCCCCGACGTGTCGCCCGACACCAATCCGCTGATCGGTCATGCATTCACCCCGGTGGTGCCCGCGGGCTATCACTATGATCTGGTGAATGCAGAGGTGCTGCTGACCCGCGCCACGGTGAAGGACGGGCGTATCATGCTGCCGAACGGTGCTGGCTACCGCGTGCTGGTGCTGTCCGACAGGCTGGAGGGGATGACGCCGCAACTGGCCACGCGCCTGCATCAGCTGGTCCGCGCCGGTGCCACCATCATCGGGGCGGCACCGGTCCATCCGATGACGCTCGCCGGCAAGGCGGAAGGGGACACGGCGTTCAGGGCGGCGGTAACGGCGCTGTGGCCCGCCGATGACCGAGCGGATCGCACCGTCGGCCGCGGTCGCGTCTTCGCCAGGGGCGACATCGCGGCGGCGCTGTCGCAGATGAAGGTGGCCCCCGATGCGCAATGTCGCACCGGATCGGCGGATGGTCAGGTCGCGTGGCTGCACCGCCGGATCGGTGTTCGCGACCTGTATTTCGTCGCCAACCGCCAGCGTCGCCCCGAAACCGTGACCTGCACGTTCCGCGTCGGCGATGCCGCGCCTGCGCTGTGGGATGCGGAAACCGGCACGATCCGCGATCCCGCGCTGTTCCGCTCCACCGCGCGTGACACAGTGACGACGTTTGATCTGGGGCCGGCAGGGTCGACCTTCGTGATGCTCGATCCCGCGGCACAGACGAAGGACGGCGTGGAGTGGGTGGCACGCGACGGCGTCCGCATCACCGAAGCCGCCCCCGCCGCCCCCGCCAGAGTGGCGGCGCCATCGGACAGTTTCACGATCATGGGCTGGGCCAAGCCCGATATCGACCTTCGCCTGATGCCGGACGAAACGGTGGCGGGACGCATCAACGAGACGGGCAAGAACTATCTGGTCCCGGCGCGGTCGGGCCGCGACATGCACGGCGATGGCACTGCGGTGGCGGGGCTGGCACTGGGGCGCAACGGCGCGTTCGTGATCGAGCGCGTGTCCCCTGACAGCGTGCCGGCGGTGCTGGTCAGCCATGCGCCGGTATCGGGGTGGACGCATGTCGCGCTGGTCTATGATCGCGGCACGCCCAGCCTCTATCTGAACGGCCGGCTGGTGCGGACGGGCAAGCGGAGCGGCCGCACCGTCTTTGCCGGCGGCGGCGATCCGCCATCGGCCAACGGCGTGACCTATTTCTTCGAGGGGAACGCGACGCCGATGCAGACGATCGCGCGCGCGCTGTCCGCGGTCCAGATCGCGCGCACCGCCGCCGCGGGGCCGCCCGCGCCGATCGTCGCCACGACGCCGGTCGAACTGACGCGGACGGCGGGCGGCGGCCTGACCGCGCTTGCCTGGGAGAGCGGACGATATGCACTTAGCGGCGGGCGATCCTTCACCGCTGCGGTGCCGACGCCGCTGACGATCGATGGCGCGTGGACGGTGGATTTCCAGCCGGGGCGGGGCGCACCCGCGCGCGTCACGCTGGCGGGGCTGTCGTCGCTCAGCCGGCATCCGGACGCGGGCGTGCGGCATTTCTCGGGCACCGCGACCTACCGGCGCAGCATCGACGTGCCGGCATCGCTGATCGGCAGCGGGCGGCGGCTCTATCTCGATCTCGGCCGGGTCGAGGTACTGTCCGGCGTGAAGGTCAACGGCCGCGATCTGGGCGTGGTGTGGAAGGAACCCTACCGTGCCGACATCACCGATGTCGTCCATGCCGGCGCGAACAGCATCGAACTGGCGGTGACCAATCTGTGGGCCAACCGCATGATCGCGGATGCCGCGCTGCCCGAGGAGGGGCAGTTCGTCGATGCCGAATGGCCGGTCGGGGAGCGCTTCGACGCGAAGGGCGCGCGGACGGCGATCCCCGCGCGCAAGATCACCGCACTACCCGACTGGTATCGTGCGGGCAGGGCAAAACCGCCGGGCGGGCGTGTCACCTTCACCCCTTGGACCTTCTACCGCGCCGACGAGCCGCTGCTCGATTCAGGGCTGCTCGGCCCGGTGCGGCTGATCGCCGCGCAGGAAGTGACGGTGCGATGAGGATCGCCGCCATCGTCGTCGCGATCGGATCGATGCTGCCGGGGATCGCGGCGGCGCAGGGCTCGCCCCGCACCGTCGCGGACATGGCGTGTCCGCCGATGCCCGTGGTCAGCGCAGCACGGACCGCGCTGGTGGTCGACGACCAGCCGCATATCGCCCCGATGCCGCCGGCCGGCGCAGCGGATCGCGCGGCATTCATGCGGTGGTCGACGATCGATCCGGACGGCCTGTGCCGCTACCGGGACGCGAACCGCGCGCTGCCGCCCGCCGGCCCCGGTCGCGTGGTGTTCATCGGCGATTCGATCACCGAGACATGGGCGCCGGCGATCCCCGCACTGTTCACGGGCGACACGCTCGATCGGGGCGTATCCGGGCAGACGACGACGCAGATGCTCGCGCGGTTTCGTATGGACGTGCTCGATCTGCATCCGGCGGTCGTCCATATCATGGGCGGCATCAACGATATCGCGCGGCCGCCCGGCACCGCGCTCACCCGGTCGAACATCGAATCAATGGTGGAACTGGCCCGCGCGCGGGGCATCGCCGTGGTGCTGGGATCGGTCACGCCGTCGTCCCGCTTCCAGGGATCGCCCGAACTGAAGCCGGGGCCGCATATCGCCTGGCTCAACCGCTGGCTGCGGGACTATGCCGCCCGCAACGATCTGATCTTCGTCGATTACCATGCGGCGCTTGCGGACGCAGAACTGGGGATCAGGGACGGGCTGTCGAACGACGGTCTCCATCCCAACCGGTCGGGCTTCACGATCATGACCCCGCTGGCCCAAGCCGCTGTCCGCCAGGCATTGGCGAGCCGGGCGCCGCGCTGAACGATCCGCACGCTACCTTGGTGCCTGCGCGAATGCGCTGGCATCGGCCCGGCATTGCGGTAGGGAGGCGGCCGAGGGTCGCCGATGAACAATGTGAGTTCCTTTTCCCGGTTCGACAACGGTCCGATGTCCGCGCATGGCCATGTCGCCCGCACGATCGGGATCGACATCATGGCCGGCACCTATCGTCCCGGACAGCGGCTTTCCCACGAAACTGAGTTGCTGGCGCAATTCGGCGTATCGCGGACGGTGCTGCGCGAGGCGATCAAGACGCTGGCAGCCAAGGGGCTGGTGGCGGCACGGGCGCGGACGGGCACCGTCGTGACCCCGCCCGAGCAATGGAACATGTTCGATGCCGACGTGCTGTCGTGGAAGACCGCGCAGGGCATGGACCAGCAGTTCCATGGCGACCTGACGGAGATCCGGCTGGCGCTGGAATCACGCGCCGCCGCGCTTGCCGCCCGCCATCGCGATGACGGCGATCTGGCCGAGATGCGCGCGGCGATCGACCTGATGCGGAGCGCCACCGGTTCCCGCCGCCAGTTCGCTGAGGCGGACCTTGCCTTCCATCAGGCGATCGCCCGGGCGTCGGGCAACGTACTGCTCCGCTCCATGTCCGCGGTCATCGAAACTGCGCTGGTCGCGTCGTTCACGATGAGTTCGCCGATCCACGACATGGCGCTGCACGAACTGAACGTGTCGAGCCACGAACGCATCGTCGACGCGATCGAGGCGCGATCGGAAGAGGATGCCGCCGCCGCGATGCTCTCCGTCATCAAGGGGCTGGCGCACTGGCGGGACCTGTCCGACCGGGATTAGCGGCCGCCCACCATTTCCGTTTCGTCGTCCCGCCGATGCCGGGGTTGAACGCGTTGACGGGATCGAGCGACCGGTAGAAATCGGCCAGCACCGGCTTGGCCTTGTACAGATGGCCGACATTGTGTTCGGCTGGATATTCTGCCCCGCGCGCGTCGAGCAACGCGCACAGTTCCTCCTTGATCGCGCCCGCATCCTCGCCGCGCCGGACGATATAGTCGGCGTGGAAGACGTGGCAGAGGAAATGGCCGTAATGGAGCTTGTGGACGATCCGCGCGTCCAGATCGGCGGGTAGTTCCTCCTGCCAGTCGCGTTCGTTGCGGGGCAGGGCGAGGTCGAGTGCGACGATATCCTCCACCGCATCGCCGTGGACCGCGCGGTAGCGGTTGGCTGCGCCCGCCGCCACGAAGCGATGGCGGAACGCCGCCTCGCTCTCCGCCGAGTCACATTCGAAGAAGCCGGCGGTGGCGGGGGGACATTCGCGGGCCAGCAGGTCGCGCATCTCGGCGATGCCGGCGCCGGCAGTCTTCAGCATCAGGTGATGTTCGAACCGGTCGCGATAGTCGAGCATCCGCGCCGGCAGATGCTGGCCCGCGAACCGCGACAGCCATTGCATCGCGCGGTCGGTGGGATGGTCGGGCAGGATGCGGAGCAGTGACGCGAGATGGTCGACGCGCGCCTTCCACCGGTACAGCGCGGGCAACCGGTCGGTGCCGAGCCGGCCGATCGCGACATAGGTGTCGCGGCCATAGGTGGCGGTGATGTCGAACGCCTCGCGGTGCATATATTCGCCGCTGATCGGCAGGGTCGCCCCGTCGGCCAGTATCCGTCGACGCAGCCGCGTCAGGTCGGCGGGGTCGTTGGTGCCGACATAGAAGACCCGCGTCTCCTCTTCCCGCACGAAGGTGTCGAGGCGCACCGCGAACACGACGACGCGGCCGGCGCTGCCCGATGCCTCGAACAGGCGTGACGGATCGGCATTGAAGCGGGCGGGCGTTGCCTCGTCGACCTGGCGGACATGCGTTTCATAGGCGCCGTCGGAGGCACGCCGATTGCCTGCATCCTCGACATCGGCATCGGTGAAATCGCCCTGTTCCAGCCGGCGCAGGATCGTCTCCGGGTCGTTGCCCAGCCTGACGCCGAGGTGATTGACGAGGATCAGCCGCCCCGCGGCATCGATGCGCGCGAAGATCGCCAGTTCGGTGAACGCAGGCCCTCGCCGGATCAGCGAGCCGCCGGAATTGTTGCAGAGTCCGCCGATCACCGACGCGCCGATGCACGACGATCCGATCACCGAATGGGGCTCGCGTCCGAACGGCGCCAGCAGCCGTTCCAGATCGTACAGCGTCGATCCGGGCAGGCAGATCACCTGCCGCCCCTGATGGATCACGTGATTGCCGTTCAGGCGCAGCGCGTTGACGATCACGACCGGGCGGTCGTAATCCTCCCCGAACGGGGTCGATCCGCCCGTCAGCCCGGTATTGGCCGCCTGCATGATGATGATCGCGTCGTGATCGACGCAGGCATGCACCACGCGCCATTGCTCTACCAGCGATCCCGGTCGCACCACCGCGACGCAGGGGCCGCCGCCGAAGCGGATGCCACGGGCGTAGGGCCGGATGCCGCCCTCATCGCGCAGCACGTGCCGCCGGCCGACCACCGCTTCCAGCCGTGCGATCAGGTCGCCATCGGCTGAGGCACGGCGGCTGGTGCGGAAGGGCAGGAAACGGCGCAAACTGAAATCCGATCGACGATGCGCTTGTCATCCAAGCTGCAAAAGTATTATGATATGAATAAGGTCGTCGGCAAGAGGCGATCATGCAGTGGATGAGGACGAGATGATGCAGGGCCGGGCCACTAACGCAGTTTCGAGACGCGCCGTGATCGGTTGCAGCATCTGCGGGGCGGCGGGTGCCGCGATCGGATCGGGGTCGCTGGCATGGGCGGCGGAGGCCGCCGGCCCGGCCGCCCGCGGGCGCGAGGTGCTGCGCGAGTTCGCCTATCGCAAGGTCCGGCTGACCGGCGGCCGGATCAAGGAACATTACGATCATATCCAGGCGCATTATCTGGCGCTGGACAACGACCGCGTGCTCAAGGTCTTCCGCCAGAATGCCGGACTGCCGGCCCCGGGACCCGACATGGGTGGCTGGTACGACAAGGACGGGTTCGTGCCGGGGCTGACGTTCGGACAATATGTCTCCGGCCTCGCCCGCATCGGTGCCACCACTGGCGACGCCATGGTCCATGCCAAGGTAGCGGCGTTGGTCGACGGGTTCGGCAAGGCGATGGTGCGATCGAAGAACCCCTATGCCGGCCCCAAGGCGCAGGAGCAGTGGGCAGCCTATACGATGGACAAATATGTCGTCGGGCTGATCGACGCCTATCAGTTGAGCGGCGTGGAACAGGCCAAGACGCTGCTGCCGATCGTGATCGACAAGTGCATGCCCTATATCTCCCCCGTCTCGCGCGACCGGATCGGCAAGACCGAGCCGCCCTATGACGAAACCTACGTACTCCCGGAAAACCTGTTCCACGTCGCGCAGATCACCGGCGATGATCGCTACCGGCAGATGGCGGTCAAGTATCTGCTCGACCGCGAATGGTTCGATCCGCTGGCGGCGGGGCAGGACGTGCTGCCCGCCAAGCACGCCTACAGCCACACGATCGCGCTGAGTTCGGGCGCGCAGGCCTATCTCAACCTCGGCGATGCGAAGTACCGCAAGGCGCTGGAGAATGCGTGGACCTTCATGGAGTCGCAGCGCTTCGCCAGCGGCGGCTGGGGGCCGGAGGAACAGTTCGTCGCGCTGCATCAGGGCAATCTGGCCAAGAGCCTGAAGACGTCGACCGCGCATTTCGAAACGCCGTGCGGCAGTTTCGCCGACATGAAGCTGGCGCGCTACCTGACGCGCTTCACCGGCCGGCCGGTCTATGGCGACGGGCTGGAACGCACGCTGTACAACACGATGCTGGCGACGCGGCTGCCCGACAGCGACGGCAATTATCCCTATTATTCCAGCTATGCCGCCGATGCGGACAAGAAATATTACCATCAGAAATGGCCGTGCTGCTCGGGCACGCTGGTGCAGGGTGTCGCCGATTACGTGCTGAACCTGTATTTCCACGATGACGATGCGCTGGTCGTGAACATGTACACCCCCTCCGAGGTCGACTGGGATCGCCCCGGCGGCGCGGTGAAGGTCGTTCAGACGACCGACTATCCAGCGGCGGACAGCGTGCGGCTGACCGTGCGGCAGCCGGGCAACGGCCGCTTCGCGATGAAGCTGCGCATCCCCGCCTGGGCGGCGGGCGCGACCGTCGCGGTCAATGGTCGCACCCAGCCGGCGGCGCCTGGCACCCATGCGGTTCTCCAGCGGACGTGGAAGGCGGGCGACACCGTCGACCTGATCCTGCCGCAGGCGCCGCGCACGGTGCCGATCGACGATCGCAACCCGAACCTCGCGGCGGTGATGCGCGGGCCGGTGATGTATGTCGGCCTGAACCCGTGGGACGGGATCGAGGACCACGCGCTCGCGCTGCCCGCTGCGCTCAAACCGATGCCCGGCAATCCACAGGTGCTGCGCACCGATGTCGACGGTCGCAATCTGGTGTTCGTCCCGTATTTCGACGTCGAGACCGAACGCTACAACACCTATTTCAAGACCGTCTGATGACCGTACCCCGCATCCTCGCCCGCTACACGATCGAGACCGCCTATCCGCTGGAACAGGCGGCGACGACGATGGCGGGGGAGCAATCGACCGGCACTTTCGTCCGCGTGCCCGGCGAGACCGACGAACTGCGCGAGGCTCATGCCGCCCGCGTCGAGGAACTGGTCGAACTGGGCGAGGTCGCGACCCCGTCGCTGCCCGGTTCGGGCTTGCCGAAGGGCGGCGACGGTCGCCGGCGCGTGGCGGCGGTCACGCTGTCGTGGCCGGTCGCCAATATCGGCCCCTCGCTGCCCAACCTGCTGGCCACGGTTGCCGGCAATCTGTCGGAGCTGAAGGCGTTTTCCGGGCTGAAGCTGACCGATCTGGTGCTGCCGCCGGTGTTCCTAGACCGGTATCAGGGGCCGCAGTTCGGCGTCGCCGGCACCCGCCGGCTGGCCGGTGTCCATGACCGCCCGATCATCGGCACGATCATCAAACCCAGCGTGGGCCTGTCGCCGGAGGCGACCGCCGAACAGGTGCGTGTGCTGGTCGGCGCGGGCGTCGATTTCATCAAGGACGACGAACTGCAATCGGACGGCCCGCATTGCCCGTTTGACGCCCGCATCTCCGCGGTGATGCGCGTGATCCGCGATCATGCGGAGCGCACCGGCAAGCTGGTGATGTACGCCGCCAACCTGACCGGCGACATCGACGAGATGCTGGCGCGCCACGACCATGTCGTGGCGGAAGGCGGCACCTGCATCATGGCCAGCATGAATTCGATCGGTCTGCCGGCGATGAAGATGCTGCGCGCCCATTCGCAATTGCCGATCCACGGCCATCGCAATGGCTGGGGGATGCTGGGCCGCTCGCCTGCGATCGGCATGAGCTTCATCGCGTACCAGAAATTGTGGCGGCTGGCGGGGATCGACCACACCCATGTCAACGGCATCGACAACAAGTTCTGCGAGCCGAACGACAGCGTCATCGCCTCTGCACGGGAATGTCTGACGCCGATGTTCGACCCCCCGCACCCGGGGTGCGAGATCGTGCCCGTCTTCTCGTCCGGCCAGTCGGCGCGGCAGGCGGCGCCGACCTTTGCCGCGCTGGGGTCGGTCGACTGCATGTTCGCGGCCGGCGGCGGCATCATGGCGCATCCCGCCGGCCCGGCCGCCGGGGTCCGCGCGCTGCGGCAGGCATGGGATGCGGCGGTCGCCGGCGTGCCGGTGGACGAGGCCGCCCGCGCCGCGCCCGAACTGGAGGCGGCGCTGGCGGCGTTCGGCGGGTGAGCCTGCTCTACGCCTTCTACGGCGACGATTTCACCGGCTCGACCGACGTGTTGGAGCAATTGGCCGAGGGCGGGGTGCCGGCGGTCCTGTTCCTGCGCCCGCCCGACGATGCCTTGCGCGCGCGATTTGCCGATGCGCGCGCGATCGGTATTGCAGGCGACAGCCGCAGCCGTCCGCCGGGCTGGATGGAGGCGCATTTGCCCGCCATCTACGCCGCCTTGGCGGACGGCGCGGTCGTGCATTACAAGACCTGCTCCACCTTCGACAGCAGCCCCCACACCGGATCGATCGGCCGGGCGCTGGAGATCGGGCTGCGGCAGTTCGACGGTCCCGCCGCGATCGTGGTCGGCGCGCCGCATCTGCGTCGCTACGTCGCATTCGGCAATCTGTTCGCGGCGGCCGGCGCAACCGTCCATCGTATCGACCGCCATCCGACCATGGCGCACCATCCGGTCACGCCGATGCGCGAGGCCGACCTGATCCGTCATCTGGCAGCGCAGACCGATCTGCGCATCGGGCTGGTGCCGATCGATCGTATTCAGGCGGGGGGGGCGGCGACCGCCTATGCTGCCGCGTGCACCGGCACAGACGCGGTGCTGTTCGACGGCATCGCCCCCGGCGACCTCGCCGCCACCGGCCGGATCATGCTGGCGGAGGGGGTGCGCTTCGCGGTTGGCAGTTCGGGCGTCACCCGCGCGCTGGTGATGGCGTGGCAGGCGAACGGATCAGTCGATGACGCACCGGCGACCGCCGCGACGACGGCGGTCGATCGCCTGCTGGTCGTCAGCGGCAGCTGTTCGCCGGTGACCGCGCGCCAGTACGAACGCAGCCTCATCGATGGCTTTGCAGGCAGCCGCGCGGATGTGCCCGCCTTGCTGGCGGGATCGACGGCGGAGGAGGAGCGGCTGACGGAGGCCGCGCTGTCGGCGCTGGCGGAGGGGGGCAGGGCGGTGATCCACACCGCCGAGGGGCCACTCGGCCCGGACGCCGCCGCGGCCGGCGACCGGCTGGGCATGGCGCTGGGCCGGATAGCGCGCGATGTGGTCCGTCGCACCGGTCTGCGCCGCATTCTGTTCGTTGGCGGCGACACGTCCAGCCACGGCGTCGCGCAACTGGGCGCTGATGCGCTGAGCTGGGCCGCCCCGATCGAACGCGGCGCGCCGCTGGTGCGTGCCCATGCCGCCGATCCGGCGATCGACGGCATCGAACTGGTGCTGAAGGGCGGCCAGATAGGTGCCGACGATTTCTTCGAGACCGTCCGGCGCGGCGGCATCCCGGCCGTATAGGGCGGGGGTGCCGGCCGGTCAGACCGGCTGTATTCCGCCCGGCGCGGGCTTGTGGTCCAGCCCCTTGGTGCAGTCGATCACCCCGAACAGCCCGGCCGAAATCAGCACCATCAGCGCCACACCCTGCAACGGCAGGCTGTAGTCGCCCGTGCCTGCGATGATGTAGCCAATCGCGACGGTGCAGACGAACCCACCCAGATTGCCGGCGGTGTTCATCACTCCGCTGGCGGTGCCGCCATAGCGTCCGCCGATCGCCATGCACATCGCCCAGGCGGCGGGCAGCATCAGGTCCATCACCGCGAACGCCGCGCCTGCCAGTACGACGATGGCCAGCTTGCCGCTCGCCAGGCTCAGCATCACCAGCAGCACGGCGGTGATCGTCAGGCAGCTGCTCGCGATCAGGCGGTACGCGTTGCGGATGCCGATCCGCGCCGCCAGCCGGTCGCACAATACGCCGCCCGCCAGATTGGCGACCACGCCGAGCAGGAAGGGAATCGATCCGTACAGCCCCATCTCCGCGACGGAGAAACCGGCCCCCTTTACCAGCCAGGTCGGAAACCAGTTGAAGAAGAACCAGCTGCCGAACGCGTAGAAGCAATAGGCCAGCGCGATCAGCCATAGTTGCGGCAGGCCGAGCAATCGTCGCCACGGTGTGCCGGCATGGCCCCCCGCCTCGTCGCCGCCGATATCGGCCACCTCGTCCGCGCCGATGCCGGGGTGATCGGCGGGGCGGTCGTGAAACCGGCTCCGCCACGCGATCGCCCAGGTCAGGCCGATCAGGCCGAGGATCGCGAAGGTCGCACGCCAGCCCAGGGTCGCCTGCAGCGGCACCAGCAGCAACGGCGCCAGCGCGCCGCCGAACCGGCTCGCGGCCCAGATCACGCCTTGCCCGCGCGCCCGCTCACGCGCCGGCAGCCACCGGTAGAGGACGCCGGACATGTTGGGATAGGCACCCGCCGCACCCAGCCCGAACAGGAACCGAGCCGCCGTCAATTGCCAGAAATTGCGGCACAAGGCGGTCGCGGCGGTGAAGAACGACCACCAGATCGTGATCCGGGTCAGTTCCTTGCGATAGCCATGCGCATCGCCCAGCGCGCCCGACGGTATCTCGAACACCGCATAGGCGATGACATAGGCACCCAGCACCCAACCCCATTGGTCGGGCGTGATGCCCAGATCGCGCTGGATGGCGGGGCCGGTGACCGCGATCGCCATCCGGTCGATGAAGGTGATGATCGACAGCGCGGCGAGCAGCGCGATCACGCCATGGCGCTTCCTCATCGCGGCAGGCTGGCCAGCACGTCGCGCGCGCGGGTCACGCCCAGTTCGGGGCTGGAGAAGACCGGCACGGTCACCGCGTCCGCCGGCAGCGTCGTCAGCACCCGCGCCATCGACGCCTGCGCCAGCACGATCGCATCGACGCCCTGCATGGCGCGCATCAGCCCCTCGCCGACGATCCGGTCGTGGGTGGCGGCGTCGCCTGCCATCACCGCCTCGAACGCGCCTTCGCACAGATGCTCGGCGATCTCGACCGGGGTGCCGCGTTCGGCGGCGACGGTGCGGACGAGGTCGGCGGTGGGCTTCAACGTCGTGGACAGGGTGGCGAGCACGCCGATCCGCGATCCGGTCACCAGCGCCTGCTCCGCCATCGGGCGATCGACGCGCAGGACCGGCCGGTCGTGCAGCTGCGCCGCCATGTCGACCGCCGGGCCGATCGATGAGCAGGTAACCAGCGTGGCGTCGGCTCCCGCATCGAAGGTCGATCCAATCAGATCGATCAGCCGCCGCATCGTCGGCTTTTCCAGCCGGCCGGCGGCGATCGTGTTCTTGATGAGGCTTTCGTCGACGAAGTGCAGCACCCGCACGCCCGGCAGGATGCGGGCGGTCAGCTCGTTGAACATCGGGCTGAGCGTGGGCGAGGTGTGAAGCAGGGCAAGCGTCTGCATGGTCGGTTTCCTGAAGTCAGAGCGTGAAACGATAGGTACCGGCGCCGATCTCGAACCGGACGTGGTCGCCGGACAGGTCGAGGCGACGGATGTCGGGATGATCGGCGATGGCGCAGGTGCCCTCACGCCATCCGCCACGCGCCGGCAGTTCGACATCGGCGATGCTGTTGGCGGGCACGGTGATCGTGAAGGCGGTCAGCCCCGCCCCGTCGCCCTCGGTCGCGGTGGCAATGGTGCCGACGCAGGAATCGTACCGCGCCGTCACCCGCCCGACTGCCGGCAGCCACAGCGGCCGCGCGGCGATGCGCAGGAACCCCGGCGCGCCCGGCGCGATCCCGGCCAGCCGGCGATAGAAGAAGCCGACCACCGCACCGAAGGCATAATGGTTGTAGCTGTTCATCGCGACGTCGCCGATATCGCCGTTCCACCGTTCCCACATCGTCGTGGCGCCGGTGGCGGGCATGTAACCCCAGCCCGGATAGCCGGTCTGGAGCAGCAGCGCCGAAACCGCCTTCAAGCATCCCGCCTCCGCCAGCACGTCGAGCAGATAGGGGGTGCCGAGGAACCCCGTCGACAGCGTCATGCCGCGCTGGCGGATATCGGCGGCGAGGATGTGGGTGGCGGCGGCGCGGCGATCGTCCGGCACCAGATTCATGTGGAGTGCCAGCACTTGGCAGGTCTGGCTGCCATTGCCGGCGGTGCCGTCCTCCGCGATGAACTCGGCGGCGAAGGCGTCGCCGATCGCGGCGCGCAACGTGCGATAGCGCACGGCGTCGTCGGCCCGGCCGGTGGCATCCGCCATCTGCGCCATCAGATCGGCGCTCCACGCCCAATAGGCGGTGGCACACAGGACGCGGGGCGTCGTCTCGTCATCCGGCTTGATCGCGTCGACCGACAGCCAGTCGCCGAGGTCCAGGCCGCGATCCTCCCGCCAGACATGGTCGGGATTGTGGCGGGCGACATAGGCCATCCATGCCTCCATCGCCGCCCAGTTTTCGTCGATGATGCCGGTGTCGCCATAACGCTGCCAGATCTGCCACGGCAGGATGATGCCCGCCTCGCTCCACCCCGCCGTGACCACGTCGGGAAAGGACAGCGGCTGGGGCACGACGATCGGATAGGCGCCGTCCGGCCGCTGCGCGGCACGCGCCTCCAGCAGGAAGCGTCGGATGAACGGTCCCACCTCCATGTTGAACGCGGCGGCGTCGAGGAAGACCTGGATGTCGCCCATCCAGCCCATCCGCTCGTCGCGCTGTGGGCAATCGGTCGGCACCGCGAAGAAGTTGGAACGTTGGCTCCACAACGCGTTGCGCCAGATCGTCTGGAGCAGGGGCGCGTCGGCGAAGGTCATCGACCCGGTTTCGCGGCAGGCGCTGTGGACGACGATGCCCTGCACGTCGTCCGCTGTCGGGATGCCGGGATAGCCGGCGATCTCGACATAGCGGAACCCGTGATAGGTAAAATGCGGCTCGAACGTCTCCTCCTCGCCGGTGCCCGCCAGAACGATGGTGTCGGTGGCGCGGGCGAGACGCAGATTGGCCATGTCGACCGTGCCGTCGGGATGCAGCAGTTCGGCGAACCGGGCAGTGATGGTGGTGCCGGCGGGGCCGGTCGCCGCCAGCCTGATCCAGCCGGAGAAGTTCTGGCCGAAATCGAATACATGGCGGCCGGGCAACGGCTCGGTCACTAGGGCTGCGGGCATGACGCCCATGCGCTCGATCGCGGGCGATGTCTGGGCGACCAGCCGGGCGGGGGGTGTCCGACCCACCGGCGCGCGCTGCCACCCGCTCGCGTCAAAGCCGGGGCGGTCCCAGCCGGGCGTCGCCAGCCGCGCGTCGATCGTCTCGCCGTCGTAGATTTCGGACATCAGGATCGGCGAGCGATGGGTCCGCCAGTCCGGCCCCGTCGTCACCCACTGCGTCTCGCCATCGGCATAGTCGATCCGCAATTGCGCGCGGACGCGGCGTGGTGCCGGGCCGAAGCCGTAACGCTCGATCCGCCATCCGAACGGACTGGCGTACCAGCCGTCGCCGACGAGCAACCCCAGCACGTTGTCGCCCTCGGCGATCAGGTCGGTCACATCGTGGACCTGATAGAGCAGGTGGTCGGTCGCGACGCTCATTTCCGGCGCGAGGATCGCCTGCCCGACCGGGCGACCGTTGATGCTCGCCTCATAGGCCCCCAGCGCGGTCGCATAGAGGCGCGCGGAGACGACCGGACGCGTGGCGCGGAAGCCGGTGCGCAATTGCATGACCGGTTCGGCGGGACGCGGATCATTGTGGACGTTGGCGCGGCTGACGACGGCCTGCTGCCACCCCAGCGTGTCGAACGTTGCCTCCGTCCAATAAGCGGGCGGTTCCGGCCGGACACGCCAGCGCGGACCGCTGACGATGCGATCGATCCGGCCACCGGCGCGGTGAAGACGGATCAGCGCGGCGAAGGCACCGCCGTCGACGGGAAAGAAGCCCGTCGTATCGGCCTGCACCAGCGCACAGATGCTGTTGTGGCCGGCGCGGACATCGCCCTCGAACGGGCAGAGCGATCCCCAGAAGGGCAGATCGCTGTCATAACCGAACGACCAGGGCAGGGCGGCGGGAACGCCGTTGATCCATATGCCGCGCAGATGGTCCTTGCCGGCCAGCAGGATCTCCGCCCGGTTCAGATCGCCGGGCGCATGGAAATCCAGACGAAAGGCATGCAGCCGCTCGTCGAGCGGCCGGCCGCTCCAGATCCATTGCAGACCGGCCTTGCGATCGCTTGCGGCCGGATCGTCCTCCGCCTCGATCCAGTCACCCCGCCAGTCGCCCGGCGACATCAGTCCGGCCTCGAACCACGATGGCAGCGAGCTCACGGTGCGACCGGTATCGTCCGTCACCTCGACCAGCCACCACACCCGCTCCATCGAGGTGAGAGCCGGCCCGCCATAGCGGATATCGAACGTCGCATCTGATTCGACGATGCCGCTGTCCCATGACAGGCTCTCGGCGCTGGCAAGGCGATCGGGCGATTCGGCGGCGCGGATGCGGTAGCGGGCCTGCCGCACGCCGCGTTCGGCAGCCTCGATCCGCCACGACAAGGCGGGATGCGCCACCTCGGTGCCAAGCAGCTCGACGGTGTTCTCTGCGCGGAGATCGAGAACCTGCAATGTCAAAGCGCCGATCCTCGCGATCGCGTGGCGTCGTCCAGCACCAGCACCCAGTCGTTGCCGGGCGACGGCGTGCCGGGCGGCTGGAAACGATGGCTGCCGCTGTTGGCGATGGTGCCGATGGCGACCGAACGGCCGTCGCGCGGCGAATACCAGCTTGCCGTCACGCTGGCGCCGGCGATCGTCCCCAACCGCATCGAAAAAGGCCGGCCGGTATAGCTGTAGGCGAAGGCGTACCCCGCCCCCCGGCTGGCGAGAATCCGGTCATAGCGGACGCCGTTGTCCAGGATCAGCGATTGGTCCGGCACTCGCTCCAGCATCGGCCGGCTTTCGATCAACGTACGCAGACGGCGCATCTGGCCGGCGCCCGGTGCCGCCAGCATCTCGCTCCACCGCCGGTCCGCCGCAAAGCTGGGCTTGTCGCGGCCGGGCCGCAGCATCTGCATGACGTTGTTCTCGCCATAGGTGTGACCGAACGCCCCGGCCATCACCGCCCACCATGCGTAGCGGCGGACGTCGGCGGCGGTCCAGCGCGGCGCGTCCGCACCGTGCAGGCCGTGGGGAATATTTTCGTAGGAAGGTTCGCCGTCGATCACCGGCTTGGCCGGTCGCCGTCGCCAGTCCTCGGCGATGTAATGCCAGTTGTCCTCGCCCCGCGCGTTCGGCCCCTCCTGCGCATAGGAGCGGTGGCCGGACTGGATCATGTTGAAGTCGAGCCAGGGCGCGTCGTGGAACTGCCACGCGGAATCGGTGCGACCGATCGGGTGGAAGGTCATCAGATGGTCGGGATCGTCGCGCTTGATCGCGGTGCCGAGCAGATCCCACATTCGGGTATGCGCGTCGGCATGGGTATCGCCGCCGTTCAGCCAGACGATGTTGGCATGGTGCCGATACCGGCGTGCGAGGAAGCGGCCATAGCCTTCGGCGTTGCGCTCGTTCAACTCGCCGCCATCGGCCAGCGACCCCCAGGCGGGCACCAGCGCGACATGGATGCCGTGCGCGGCCGCCCGCCCCACCACCCAGTCGAGATGATCCCAGAAATCATATTGCTGCGGCCTGGCGGGATCGGCACCCGGCGTGACATGGGGTCGGGCTGGATCGTCACCCTCCAGCGCCGGCACGCCGGCCACGGTCGTCATCTGCGGGGTATGCAGGATCATCACCTGCACCACGTTGAACCCCTGCCGCTCGCGCATGGCGAGATAGCGTTCGGTCTCGGCGCGATCGAGGCGGCTCAGGAGCAGCCAGCCGGTGTCCCCCATCCAGAAGAACGGTTTGCCGCCCGCCAGCAGATAATGGCCGCCGGGCGCGACCGTCAGTCGTGGTGGTACGGGCGCCGCCGCCTGCGTTCCTGTGGCGACGGCGAGCAGCCCGGCGGCGACGGCGGCTGCCATTCGTTGAAGCATCAGCGGCATGGCGGGCGATCAATAGGAACTGAACAGCGCCCGGCGCGCCAGATCGAGCGCGGCGACCGCGTCCTGCCGATCCTGCGCGGCCTGCATCGCATCGAAATCCAGCTTGTCCAGCGCGCGTTCGATCACCTTCAGGAACCCGATCGCGGAATTGGCGGCGGCGACGCTGTCCTCGCGGAAGGGGAACTGATCGAGCTGCCACACGCCTTCCCACTTATTCTTGCGCAGCGTGTAGAAGAATTCGAACAATTCGATCGGATGGACCGAACCGGCGATCAGGTCGTCGTCCCAGCCGCGGAAATTGTCGTTCACGTCCATCCCGAACAGGCGGCCGTGATCGATCGCCAGCTGCGCGGCATCGGCCGGGGATTCGCCGCCGTAGAGAGAGTGGCCGAAATCGAGCAGGATGCCGATATTGGGCAGCCCGATCTTCTCGATCCCCAGCAGCGTCCGCGCCACGCTGTCGTAGCTCATATGCGCGCGCGGTTCGCGGGGCTTGTATTCGATGACGAACCTCAGGTCGGGATTCTGGTCGGCCAGTTCGCCGACGCCGTCCATGCTCATCCGCCACAGCTTGCCGTGATCGACCTGGAACGGATAATCCCAGCCATCCTGTCCCGGCCACAGCTTGACGTAGCTGGCGCCGAAATGACGGACCACCTTGGCGGCGTCGTTGACCATCTCGTTGGCGAGGCGACGGATGCCGGCGTCGGGGTTGGTGAAGGCGCCGCGTGCGAACTGGCGGGTGTAGATTTCGGGCGTGATGCCGATCACCGACAGGTTGTTGCGCTTCAGCGCCGCGCCGACCGTATCGAGCGACAGGTTCGGATCGACGAAGGGATAGTTGATGTCGACGACGCTCAGGTCGTCGACCTGCCCGGCCAGATCGATCATCTCCACCAGCGACCGGGGTGGTCCGTAGCCATCGGTGGCATAGCGATCGACATAGGTGGCGAAGTGCCAGATTCCGGCGCCGTAGCGTTGCGTGCTCATGATCCCGTCCTCGTCCCGTTCTTGTGATTGCTGGCGGGATGCGGGCGGGGGGCCTGCGATCCCGGATGTCAGGCGACGATCACCTCCACGCCCGCCGCCGCGATCGCGCGGCGATCGGCCTCGGCGATGCCGGTGTCGGTGATGAGCACATGGATCAGATCGAGTCCGCCCAATGCCGTGAAGGATCGTGCGCCGATCTTGCTGGAATCGGCGACCAGGATCACCTTTTCCGCCGCTACGATCATCGCGCGTTTCACCGCGATGTCCGACAGGGCAGGGTAGGTGAGGCCGGCTTCCAGACTGATCGCCGCAGTTGCGAGAAACAGCTTCTGCACAAACAGTCCCTGGAAATAGTCCGCCGATCGTTCGCCGCTCAGCGACAGGGTGGGCGCCTTGAAATGGCCCCCGGTCATGTGGACGTCGAACCCCGGTTCGGCACCCAGCGCCAGTGCGATGTTCAGCGCGTTGGTGATGACCGTCATGTCGCGGTGGCCGAGGATGTTCGCCGCGACCTCGGTCGTGGTCGAACCAGAATCGAGAATGATCGTCTCGCCATCGTTGACGAGGGCAGCCGCGGCGCGGCCGATCCGGCGCTTCGCGTCCATGTTCTCCAGATGCTGGAGCGCCATGGCGCGGACCTGTTGCCGCACCGACTTCAGATAGGCGCCGCCATATTCGCGGACGATGTGTCCCTCGGCTTCGAGCTTCTCCAGATCCTGACGAACCGTGACCTCGGACACCGAAAACGCCTCCGCGAGATCGCGGACGCGCGCGCTGCCTTCCTCGCGAAGCCAGTCGAGCATCTTGCTGCGGCGGGTTTCCGCCAGCGCCCGCGAGCGGGTCGCCGTGGTGGAAGTCGGGGTTGATCGGGAGTTTGCCATGCGCACGCTATCGATCGGGAAGGGAGTCGAAAGCAAGCGATGAACGTTGCCGTCAGCTCCCACGTCCTTTCCTCCTCTCCAGCCGGTTGCCGACATCGGCGAACACGTTGCCCGAACGATGAAGATGGCTTCGTTATATGTCAATTGCTCTCGGAATTTTTTATAAACCGAAAGCAAACGAAAGAAACATCTTGCGAAACGGATGGCCTCATCGCATTGATGCGATGAAGGAGAGGATGTCGATGGGGGAGTCTGATGCTGCCATGCGGTCTGGTGAGGGCGTTCGACCCGACGGGTTTGGCGCGCGGGTAAGCCATGTCGCGGGCCAGGCGAGATGGATGCGGCGCCGGTTGCTGGGGATGATCGTCGACGCCGGTCAGGGGCACCCCGGCGGCGACCTTTCCGCAACGGACATCATCGCTTCCCTGTATTTCGATGTTTTGCGAATCGATGCGGCGAACCCGGATGCTCCGGATCGCGATCGCTTCGTCATGAGCAAGGGGCATTGCACCGGCGCGCTGTACACCGCGCTGGCGGCGGCCGGCTTCTTTCCGGAAGCGGAGCTGGACACCTATCTGAAGCCGGGTTCGCGGCTGAACGGGCATCCGAACCGCACCTATCTGCCGGGAGTGGAAACCAACACCGGGCCGCTGGGCCATGGCTTTCCGGTCGGCGTCGGCATCGCGGTGGCGGGGCAGATCGACCGGGCGGACTACCGCGTGTTCGTTCTGACCGGCGACGGCGAATTGCAGGAGGGCAGCATGTGGGAGGCGGCGATGTTCGCCGGGCATCGGGCCTTAAGCAACCTGACCGTCATCGTCGATCGCAATGGGCTGCAACAGGGGGCGCTGACCGAGGATACCAACACGCTGGAGCCGCTGGGCGACAAATGGCGTGCGTTCGGCTGGGAAGTGGTCGGGGTGGATGGCCACGATCATGCCGCGCTGCTTGCCGCGTTCGACGATGCGGTCCTGCCGCGCAACAAGCCACGGTGCATCATCGCCACCACGGTGAAGGGACAGGGTGTCAGCTACATGCAGCATCAGGCATCGTGGCACCACGGCGTGCCCAGCCGCGATCAATATGATCTGGCGCTGAGAGAACTTGAGATGGAGATCACCCGATGATCCCCGCCGCGCCCGCGGGCCTCTTCGACTGCCGAGATGCCTATGTCCGCACGGTGGAAGAATTGGCCGTCGCCGACGACCGGATCGTCGCGGTGGTCAACGATTCGATCGGATCGTCGAAACTCGGCAAGTTCCGGGACCGGTTCCCCGACCGGCTGGTCAATGTCGGCATCGCCGAACAGAACATGATCGGCGTCGGCGCCGGGCTGGCCAATGGCGGCAAGGTGCCGTTCGTCAGCGGCGCGTCCTGCTTCCTGACCGCGCGGGCGATGGAGCAGATCAAGGTCGATTGCGCCTATAGCCGCGCGAACGTGAAGCTCTGCGGCATTTCCAGCGGGGTCGCGTACGGCGAACTGGGCGCCACCCATCACAGTATCGAGGATGTCGCCTGGTTGCGCGCGATCGACGGGCTGGTCGTGATCGTGCCCGCCGATCCATGGCAGACGGCGGCGGCGATCCGGGCGGCGGCGGCGCATGACGGGCCGGTGTTCGTGCGGATCAGCCGGATGCCGGTGCCCGAACTGGCGCGATCCGCCGCGATCTTCACGATCGGCAAGGCGGAGGTGCTGCGCGAGGGCGGCGACATCGCGATCGTCGTCAACGGCACGCTGGTCCACCACGGCCTGGCCGCGGCGGCGCGGCTGGCGGACGCCGGGATCGAGGCGCGCGTGGTCAACATGGCGACGGTTTCGCCGATCGATACCGATGCGATCGCCGCCGCCGCCGCGACGGGGGCGATCGTGACGGCGGAGGAGGGGCTGGCCAAGGGCGGCCTTGGCGGGGCGATCGCGGAATATTGTGCGGAACATGCGCCGGTGCGGATGCGGATGCTGGGCTTTCCCGGGTTTGCGCCGACCGGCTCGGCGGCATGGCTGATGGAGCGGACGGGACTGTCCGCCGATGGCATCGTGCAGGCGGCGCACGATCTGCTCAGAACCCGCTGATGCGCGAACCGGTCATCCTGTCGGTCGATCAGGGTACGACCAACAGCAAGGCGGTGCTGATCCGCGCGGATGGCACCATCCTGTCCAACCGGTCGAAGCCGATGCGCGTGCATCATCCGCGACCGGGCTGGGCGGAACAGTCGGCGGCCGAGATATGGGAGGCGGTGGCCGCGCTGATCGACGATCTGGTCACGGCGGCCCCGCAGGCGGTGGTGAGCGCCATCGCCATCGCCAATCAACGTGAAACGATCGTCCTGTGGGACGCCGCCACCGGCCGCGCGGTGGCGCCGGCCATCACCTGGCAATGCGCCCGCTCGGCCGATCGCTGCGAAACGCTGGCGGCGGCGGGGCATGGTGAGGCGATCGCGGTGCGGAGCGGCCTTGCCCTCAACCCGATGTTTTCGGCCGGCAAGCTGGCATGGCTGCTCGATGAGGTTCCCGATGGCCAGCGCCGCGCCCAATGCGGTGAACTGCGGGCTGGTACCGTCGACAGCTGGCTGCTGTGGAACCTGACCGGCGGTGCCGTTCATGCCACCGATCACGGCAATGCGTCGCGCACGCAGCTGCTGAACCTCGACACCGGCACATGGGATGCGGAACTGGCCGCGCTGTTCGACGTGCCGCTGACGATCCTGCCGCAGGTGATGTCGTCCGACGCGTGTTTCGGCACTACGGCTGCGGGTGCTACTGCCTTGCCGCCGGGTACGCCGATCCATGCGATGATGGGGGACAGCCATGCCGCGCTGTTCGCGCACAGCATCACCGGGCCAGGGCGGGTGAAGGCGACGATCGGCACCGGTAGCTCGCTGATGACCGCCACCGACAGCCGCGTGCATTCGACCCATGGCCTGTCGAGTACGATCGCGTGGAGCCGGGGCGGCACGGTGCATCATGCACTGGAGGGGAACATCACCGTCTCCGGCCATGCCGCCGCCTTCGCGACCTCGCTGCTCGGGCTGGCGGACGAAAGCACGTTGACCCGGCTGGCGGAAAGCGTCGACGGCAGCGAAGGCGTGGTGTTCGTGCCAGCGCTGGCCGGGTTGGGCGCACCGCATTGGGCGGCGGCGGCGCGGGGCACGATCACGGGCATGACGCTGGCGACGACGCCCGCGCATATCGCGCGCGCGACGATTGAGGCGATCGCGCTCCAGATCGGCGACGTACTGGCGGCGATGGAAGCAGACCTGTCGCTCCGGTTCGCCGCGCTGTCCGTCGATGGCGGGGCATCGCGCAGCGATCTGCTGGTTTGGTGCCTCGCCGATTTGACCGACCGGCTCGTGCTTCGCCCGCATATCGCCGAAGCGAGCGCGCTGGGAGCCGCCCGGATGGCAGCGGATGCATTGGGGATGCCCGAATGGACGGCCGCGTCACCGCCCGACCGTTTCGCCCCGACGCTGCCGGAGGACCGTCGCACAGCCATCCGGCAGGCATGGCGACAGGCCGTCGCCCGCACCGTTTGGCCGTAACCGGGAGCCCGTTCCAAACACCGTCCAATCACAAAAAACGATAGGGGAGTCTGAGAGATGCATGGAATCAAAGAGGGTTCGTTCGCCATTGCGGGGATGAAGGGCGTCTTGCTGGCCGGCACCAGCGCGGCGACGCTGTTCGCCATGGCCATGCCGGCCTATGGGCAGGCGTCGGCCACTATCCCGCAGGGACAGGCGGTCGCGACTACGCCGGCAGAGGCGGCCGCGCAGGTCGATGGTGCCCGAGCCGACGACGCGCCGACCGATCAGGCGATCGTCGTGACCGGCAGCCGTATCCGCAGCCCGACATTGACCTCGCCATCACCGTTGCAGGCGATCACGGCGGTGGACATCGCGCGGACCGGCCGCATCGACGTGCAGGAGGTGTTGCAGCAGAACCCGGCGTTCGGCGTGCCGGGCCAGTCGCGCAATACCTCCAACTACGGCGCGCTGAGCGCGGGTCTGGCAACGGTCAACCTACGCAATCTGGGACCGAACCGCACGCTGGTGCTGATCGACGGCCGCCGCGTGGTGGCGGGCGTGCCGGGATCGGCGCAGGTCGACCTGACGATGATCCCCAGCCCCTTCGTGGAGCGGGTGGACGTGCTGACCGGCGGCGCGTCCGCCGTCTACGGCTCGGATGCGATCGCGGGTGTCGTCAACTTCATCTACAAGAAGAATTACGAGGGGTTGCAGCTCAATGCGCAGACCGGGATTTCCCAATATGGCGACGACGATCAATATGCCGTCAACCTGACCGCGGGTACGAATTTCGCCGATGATCGCGGCAATATCATCCTGTACGGCGGCTGGCAGAAGCAGGGGACGGTTCCCTCCTACGCCCGGTCGCGCAGCGCCAACGACCAGACCAGCGTCGGCGCGCTTCAGCGTAGCAACAACCGGACCGATGCCAACCTGACGGCGGCGCAGAACCTGTTCAGGGCGCAGTACAATCCGTCGAGCGTGGTGCCCGCCAGCACGTTCAACGCCGGCACGGGTAACTACATCGTCGATGGCAGCGGCATCGTCCGCCCCTTCGCGATCGGCACTGACGGCTTCAACCGCACGCCGTATGACGCCATCTCGACCCCGCTGGAACGCCGCAACTTCGCCGCGCGCGCGAATTTCCAGGTAGCGCCCGCGATCAACGTCTTCGCGGAAGGCACATATGGCAACGTCACCTCGCGCGCGCTGCTGGAACCGTCGCCGCTGGTGCCGACCGGCGGCCTCGGCCTGTTCCGGCAGGGCAATGGGCGGTACAATATCGAACAGCGCGTGGTGAACCCGGCCAATGCCGCGCAATCGCAGATCGTGCGCAATCCGCTGGTGCCGGCCGGCCTGTACAATGTCGCCACCGATACCAACGGCGACGGTTTCCGCGATGTCGCGGTGTCGCGACGCCTGACCGATTTCGGCACCCGCGTCGGCGATTTCGACCGGACGAACCTGCGCATGGTCGTCGGCGCGGACGGCAAGCTGGGCAAGTGGGACTGGGAAGCGTCCTATAGCTGGGGCAAGACCAAGGCGGCCAGTACCTTCGGCGGACTCATCAATCAGGATCGCGCGGTCCAGGCGCTCGACGTGATCGCCGACGTGTACGACGTCAACCGCAACGGCAGCACGACGGATGCGATCTGCGCCAGTGCGGAGGCGCGCGCGCAGGGGTGCGTGCCGTGGAACGTCTATGGTGCTGGCAGGGCGTCGCCGGAATCGATCGCCTATCTGGCGGCGGTGTCGACCCGCGACGCATCGCAGACGCTGAACGTCGCTGCCGCCAATCTCTCCGGCTCGCTGTTCACGCTGCCGGCCGGCGATGTCGGCGTGTCGATCGGCGCCGAATACCGCAAGGAGGCCAGCCGCGAGGTGTTCGATCCGCTGTCGAACGCCGCGCGCAATTCATATCTGCAACAGACCAACACCGCCGGCAGCTTCGACGTCAAGGAAGCGTATGGTGAGGTGATCGTGCCGCTGATCCACGACACGCCGTTCATCAGGCAGCTGACGGTCCGGGGTGCGGCACGCGTGTCCGATTATTCGACGGTCGGCACCTTCTATGCCTATAACGCCGGGATCGAATGGTCGCCGGTGCAGGACATCCGCATCCGCGGCGTCTATGCCCATGCCGTTCGCGCCCCCAATATCGGCGAGCTGTTCGCGGCGGCCACCGTCACCGTCGGGTCGGTCAACGACCCCTGCGCCGGGGTCACGCTGACGACGACGGGTACGACCAGCACCGTCTGCCGTGCCAATGCCGGTGTGCTGTCGAACATCCAGGCGAATGTCAGCGCGGCCAACCCCAACGGCCTGTTCGTGCTCAACCAGTCCGATCAGCAGGGCGTCGGTGGTCTCAACGTCTCCAACCCCAATATCCGCGAGGAGACGGCGCGGACCTATACGCTGGGGGCGGTCATCAACCCGATCTCCATCCACGCCCTGCGCAACCTGACGCTGACGGTCGACTATTACAACATCAAGCTGGACGACGCGATCGCCCGCACCAGCCGCGATTTCATCCTGCAACAATGCTATCTGAACAACGATCCGGAGTTCTGCTCGCTGATCTCGCGGCGGTCGATCGCATCGGGGCCGTACAGCGCGGGATCGATCCAGCAGGTGGATTCCGCCCTCATCAACAGCGGCGGCCTGTCGACGGAGGGTATCGACACCACCTTCTCCTACCGGCAGAATCTGCAGGACTGGGGCATGGGCGGCACCGCATCGCTGTCGGTCAGCTATACCCATCTGATCCGGCAGGGCGGCACCCCGTTGACCGGCGCCGCCTTCGACCGGACGGACGGCGAGATCAACAATCCGGCCGATCGCGGCCAGATCGTGCTCGCCTACGACATCGACGACTTCGGCATTTCCTTCAACGGCCAGTATATCGGCGCGTCATATCTGGACGACCAGTATCGCGCCCGCTTCCTGCTGGCCGATGGTTCGCTGCCCAACAAGAAGCTGTTTCGCGTCGATTCCAAATTCTATCTCGATACGCAGATCCGCTATAATATCGGCAAGACGTATCAGTGGTATTTCGGCGTGAACAACCTGCTCAACACGCAGCCGGCACCGGTCATCACCGGCTTGACCGGCAGCGTGACTGGGACGGAGACGGCGGCCGGCACCTATGATCCGATCGGCCGGCGTTTCTACACCGGTGTTCGTCTGAACTTCTGATCCGGGGGCACCATGAAAAAGGGCGGCGTTGCGACGCCGCCCTTTTTTCGTATTCGGTGCATCCGTTCGAGGTCAGGCGAGCGCGATCCGCTCCGCCTCGATCTCCTCCAGCGATTTTCCCTCGTTGCGGGGCGCGCCCCAATAGCCGATGATCCCGCTCAGCACGAGGAACCCGGTCAGGATCCAGGCCAGCGTGTGGAAGCCCGTGGCGGTCAGCACCGGCACGAAGAAGCTCCAGAAACCCAGCACGATGCGGACAACCGCAAACATCACGCCCTGCGCGGTGCTGCGCAACAGCGTCGGGAACAGTTCCGAACTCCACAGCTGGAAGAAGCACTGCGCGCCGAAGCCCTGTCCGATCGCCATCAGCAGCACGTGGATGATCGCCAGCGGCAACGTCAGCGGGAAAATCGCCAGCAACGCCATGCCGACGACCTGGATGATCGCGGAGACAAGGAACAACTTTCGCTGGTTCACCCTGTCCGACACGCGCATGAAGATGAACGCGATCGACAACATGCCGATCAGGAAGCTCAGCGTCTGCACTGCGACGGCGGTCGCTTGGCTCTGGTCGCCGACCGTACGCAGGATATAGGGAAAGAAGAACCCGTTCGTCCCGGCCCACAGGTTCCAGAACATGTACATGCCGACCAGAAACGCCATCGATCTGATGTGCTGGCGGGTGAACAGGTCGCGGACGCGCACCTTGGGTTCCGCGGCGGTATCCGGGCCGGTGGCGACGGCCCATTGCGCTTCCACCCAGCGCGGCGATTCATGCATCTTCGAACGCAGGAACGTCAGCGCGATTGCCAGCACGGCAAGATGGGCGAAGACGATGCGGGCGCCCAGGAGCCCCAGCGGCGTCAGGACGAGGAACATCAGCAGCACGACGACCGGCCCCATATACCACAGGATCTGCGCCACGCCGCTATGTTTGCCGCGCTGCTTGTCCGGCGCCATCTCGGCGATCAGCGACCATGAGGCGGGAATGTCGGCGCCGACGGCCAGCCCCACCAGAAAAAAGCCGATGACGACCATCCACACGTTCATGGCGAACACCAGCCACATCATGCCGAACGCGTAGAACAGCATGTCGTACTGGTAGATCCGCTTGCGGCCGAACAGGTCGCACAGCCGGCCGCCGATCAGCGCACCGACGCCTGCGGATATCGCGTTTGGCCCCAGCGCGGCGATCAGGCCCACCAGATTGTTGCTCATCCGGTACGCCTCCATCCAAAGTGCCAGCGCCGCAGCGCCGGCAACGATCGAGCCGGCGTCGATATAGTTCGCCAGTCCCGCAAGGATGGTATTCTTCCAGTCCGCGGACTGTTGCACGGTGGGCCGTTGCGCCAGTGTCGTCATCCCTGCTTCTCCCTTGGCGGCGTTACCGGTCAGGACGGGTCCTGCCACACTCGCGACAGGCATTCGCATATAATAGTATTATTGGCGGGTCTAGGCAGGTAGCATATTCCGGCTGGACGGTCGCGATGGCGAACCGGATCATGACGGAGGGGCAGATGAACATCACGCGACGGGGAATCCTGCAAGGCAGCACGGTGGTCGCCGCCGCCGCGTCGAGCGGGGCGATGGGGGCGGGACGAGCCGACCGCACCGAACGATGGGGACTGTACGAGATCGCGCTGACCGGTCCTGCATCGGGCAACCCGTTCGACGATGTCCGCGTGTCCGCGACCTTCACCTGCGATGGTCGCCCGGTTCGCGTGCCGGGATTCTACGATGGCGACGGTACGTACCGGGTGCGGTTCAGTCCGCCCGATCTCGGCCTGTGGCGGTGGACGACGACGAGCAATGCCACCGCGCTGGATGGGCAGACCGGCAGCGTGCGCGCAGTCGAGCCGGGCCGGGGCAATCACGGGCCGGTCCGCGTCACGCGCGACGGTTTCCACTTCGTCCATGCCGATGGCACGCCGTACCGGCAGATCGGGACCACCAGCTATTCCTGGGCGCTGCAATCCGATGCCAAATGCGCGCAGACATTGGCCACGCTGCGCGCATCGCCGTTCAACAAGATGCGGATGTGCGTATTTCCCAATGTGCCCTCGGCGGTGACCGACCCGTTCGTCCGTACCGGTCCCGGTGCGGCGAACTGGGACCCGGCGCGCTTCGATGTCGCCTATTTCCGACGGTTCGAGGATCGCATCCGCGCCTTGTGCGATCAGGGCATCCAGGCCGACATCATCCTCTATCACCCCTATGACGAGAAACGCGGCTATTCGGACATGACCCGCGCCGACGACGAGCGGTATCTGCGCTACGTCGCCGCGCGGTGGGGGGCGTATCGCAACGTCTGGTGGTCGATGGCCAACGAATATGACGCCATCAAGAGCAAGTCGGTCGCCGACTGGGACCATCTGTTCGGCGTGCTGGTCGCGGCCGACCCGCACGACCGGCTGCGGTCGATCCACCAGATCAACACCTATTACGACCACCGCAAACCGTGGATCACCCATGCCAGCGTCCAGAATGGCGCTGCCGTGCTGGACGATAACCGCGCCGAGCTGCACCGGACGATGACGGGCAAGCCGGTGATCTTCGACGAGGTCTGCTACGAGGGGAACTCGACCAAGCGCTGGGGCAACCTGACGGGCGAGGAGATGACCGAGCGTTTCTGGTGGGCGACTGTCGGCGGCACCTATGTCGGTCATAGCGAAACGACCGAGCCCAATCGAAACGCCGATTTCTCATGGCTGGGGCAGGGGGGCAGTCTGGCCGGGACCAGCGCACCACGCCTCGCATTCCTGAAGCGGATCATGGAGGAGGGGCCAGGCACCGGTATAGATGCCATCCAGCCCTGGTGGGGATATCATTTGGGAGGGCAGGAATATGCCTGGTATCTGCGCTATTTCGGGCAGGAAAAGCCGGATGTCTGGCAGGTCCGGTTGCCGGGCAAGGGGCCTGAGTCGTTGAAGCGATATCATCTCGACATCATCGACACGTGGAACATGACGATCGATCGCGCCGACGGACATTTTTCCATGGCACGGGCGAGCGATTATGACGTTCATGATTTCAATCGACCAAGCATCGCGCTGCCGGGGCGACCGTATATGGCGATCCGGATGGTTGCCGTGTGAAAAGAAGCACGATCCCTTACGATCAAGTGCAGTGAAGCAAGGCGGCCGCCGGGGTGGAACTTGCGAGAACCGAAACGGCCGCTTTGGACTGCTCGACATGTTCAAGCAGCGCTCACTCCTTGAATACCCCGCAGCTCCGTCAAACCAATGCACCGGCTGGTTTAAGTAGTGGGTTAGGATACGGCAAAGACCGAGGTGCATCGTGAGGAGAGCGGTTCGCGTTAGACTGACAGCTCCGCCACACCGTCCCGATCAGGACGTAAAGCATCAGATTTAATCATTGCAGCGTAGGCGCTTGGTGCGGATTGGTGGCGTCGATAGACGCGCCAATCTGGCGCACCTGGCCTTGTTCAGGGCTCATGCGTTTACAGTTGGATCTCAGAGCCCGACTCGTCATTCGAGTTTGACGATACGGCGCGTCATTCGCCTGATGGATGAGACGATCATCCAAGCCTCGGACAAAGCGATGGATGCCTCCCAGTCTTTGGCGAGACGCCGACACCGGTTGAGCCATGCCATGGTGCGCTCGACGATCCAGCGCCGGGGCAGGACGACGAAGCCCGTCAGGTCGGAGCGCCTGATGATTTCGATCGTCAGCCGATCGATATGCGCGACCGCTGCCCGGAGCTTTTGCCCGGCATAGCCACCGTCGGCGAGCAGCCTGATAATGGCAGGATGCGTATCGCAGGATCGCTCGATCCGACCCGGGGCTCCGTCGCGATCCTGAATACCGGCAGCGTGTACCACCCCTTCGAGCATATTGATCACTATGTGGCGTTTGCGCCCCGTTACCAGCACCGCGTTGACCGCATCGAGCAGGCCGTTGTCGCGCATCCCGTAGAAATGATCCTGCACCGTGGTGAAGGGTGGGAAGTCCTTCGGCAGTTGCGCCCACGGGCACCCCGTTGCGGCGATATACTGGATCGCATCCCACAACGTCCGTGCCTTGCGGTTGCGCGGACGTCCCACCCTTGAGGTTCGCCTCGACAAGGGCCGGACCACAGCCCAGTTCCCGTGCCCCAAGTTCAGTATAGGCTCGTGCCAAAGCGCGCGCCGTGACGCCTGCCTCCTCGACTGCTCCGCCCAAAGCCCTGCGACCACAAACTGAATTCAGCGCCGAAGCCATCTGGGCAAGGTTATTGGCCCGGTGCAGGGCATCGGCTGCCCAGAGCGGCGCCAATGCTACGGCATCGCTTGTCGGCAGCATTGCTACATGTGGCGCAGGGGGCAGGCTGAACAGGTCAATTAGCGTTCGAACCTGTGCTGACGATGATGCTTGGTCTGTGGTGCGTGAGACTTGTTGTCGCGACATCGCTCATCCCCATTCGCACCAAGTTATAGCTTCCGCTGTCTCACCCCATGTTATTGTAGATCAACATTGCGATCTTTAATCGTGGCCGCTTTCCGCAGTTGCAATCACTGGCTGACCAAGCCGGCGGTGCAGGTAGTTCTCATCGAAGCCGGCAATCTGGACGAGCCGGATCGGGTCGATGATCGTCAGACTGCCACGGGCCAGTTTCATGGCGCCGGCGAGGCGCAACTCCTTCAGCACCCGGTTGATGTGCACAGGCGTCATCCCCAGCGTATCGGCCAGGATGATCTGGGAGAGCGGCAAGGCAAACTCGCTGCCGGTGACCAGTCCGCTGCCGTGAGCGCGCAGATAGAGCTCACATACCAGGTGCGCGATACGTTCCACGCTGCTGCGCCGGCCCATGCTGACGATCCAGGCGCGCAAGGTCGCCTCGTCGACCAGCTGTGCCATGTACATGGCGCGGGCGATGCCGCGATGCTTTTCCATCATCCGGTGCATGTCGGCTTGTGGGATCACCGCCACCCGTGCCGGTGTCAGCGCCTGAATGCTGTGATCCATCTCCGGAAACATGCCCATGTGCAGATCGCAGGCATCACCCGGCAACAGGAATGCCATGATCTGGCGCGTCCCGGCGGGCAGGATCTTGTAGCGGCATACCCAGCCATCGAGCACGACGAATACCGGTCCCGGCGTATCGCCCTCTCGAATGAGGTCCTGACGGGCGTCAAAACGGCGGGGAAAGGCGGTCGCTTCGCGCAACACGGAGATTTCATTCGATGTCAAGTCGACGAAGCCCGTCAGCTTGTTGATGAAGCGGTTAACCATGAATAACACAATAAACCGATATGCATCGGAATATATTGTATCTGAATATTGTCGAAAGTTAATATCAGGGTGGCGTTCTTCAAGTGTAGAGCTATAGCCGTTTTCATCGTCGGCGTAGGCACGGGCAACGGCGGTTGGAGGTACGATACCTTCGCATTGCTGCTTGGGACGGCTGGTGATGTATAGGGATGAGCTGCACGAGCACGATCCGTTTCGGGCCGCGACCTCCGCGCCGGGACGGGCAGCGCTTCTCTTGGTGGAAAGTCTGATCCACGAACTGGTGGCGGTCGGTATCCTGCCGCTTAGTCGGGCCATCGCGGTCGTCGACATTGCGATCGACACGGCGAGCGAGATCGCCTCTGCTCAAGTAGAAGGGCAACGGGATGACGACCGGGTAGGTCAATTGCTTCAGGCGATCGCCCAGACATTGTCGCTGGACGCGGGCGACCAGACTGCAGTCGGGGATAATTGATCATCACCAGCCGAGCCGCATTGATGGCAGGGATGGTGGAATGCCTCTGCCTATTGAGAGGTCTGCACGGTTGTTTGGTTAGGCTGGCTCATCGACCGTGCCGCTATGCTGGCCGTCAACATTTCCGCCCGCCGGAGCATCAATTGGTTCTCCGCCATGTGAAGAGGGTGGGAAATTGACGCGACCCGACACGTGTCGCCTTCCTCGATCATCAGGTTCAGCGCGATGTTCAGGGCATTCAGCGTTTCAGCGTAGCGGTGCATATCGGTCCCCCTCGCGGTGAAGGATGCCAAAATTTCGTTTGGTAGTGTTAACATAGATTACTGCATCGCTCGTGAATGTCGCCGACCCTTTCGCCATGAATTGTGAAGCTGAACCATGACCGGCAACCCG
>NZ_JAELXS010000013.1 GCF_016427505.1 Sphingomonas mollis
ACGGTTGCGTTTGCCTGATTACTCCCTGTTTTTAGGCATCTTATGGGCCGCCAGCTTTCCAGCTGGCGGCCTTTTTTATACCGATCCGCCTTCTCTGGTCGCGCAGCGCTGCGAAAATCACGCATCGTTCGCTTAGCAGATGGTTCATCATCTCCGTTTAGCCTCGCCTGAAATATGAGGAGGCGACCTTATGGCTATGATCGCGATGATCCAGTCGGGCCAACGGCGCCTTCACGTTCGATCATCCGGGGGGTCCCTGCAGGATCGCCGCAGCGCACATCGCATCCATCGTGATCGTTTAGCCGTAGCTGTCTCACCGATACATTGCCGGGAGGGCTGTTTGGTTAGCGACAGGAAAGCCACGCGAGATAACAAAAGGATCTCACCAGCTGAGACAGAACCACCTGCCAAATCCACGCTAAAGCTGACCGTGTCGCATAAAGGCCCGTGGTTTCAGCGCCCGTATATCTGCATCCCCGCCTCTACCGGGGAGGGGAGTGTCACGGTGCTCGTCGGGGTCGATCAATGGCAATCGGCCTTGAACCAATGTGCCGGCGATGTGCGTCTGGCCAGCCAAGCGGTGTTCGAACAGGCGGAAACCCGCGGGCAGTGGCGGTATTACGAAGGACAGCCGGCCATTCTAGTGGCGTAGGCGGCAAAGCATATGTGTTCGGCAACGGGGTCAGCCCGATTGCCATCAGCCGGGGGGATCTCTCGGTGCGTCGGGCAGCCAGCTTAGATCCAGCTCCACCTCCGGTGTGAAATCAGCAATGCGGTGCAATGCGGGTAGATCGTAGTTCACGATCCGCCGGTGCGCCCAGGTCGCCAGATCGCGGTCGCGCAGCTGCCTGATAACCCGGTTCACAAGGACATTGGTTAGCCCGATCAGATCAGCAATGTCGTCCTGGGTCAGCGGCACATCGAATTCCACCGACTTCGAGGACGTCGTGGTGCCAACCCGGTGCATCATCTGAAGGATCAGTCCGGCCATGCGGTTTAGGGCATCAGCACGACCCATGGTCGCAAGCTGGGCCATCAAATTGGCGCGCTCGACCTGCGCGTGAAGATACAGCTCGACTGCAGCTCGTGGGTCTTCGACAAAAAGCTTGCTGAGCGCGGCTGGCTCGATGATGCTCAGTCGTGCACCAGTTACGACATGAATGGCATCGAAAGCCGTATCTTGGCTTAGATTAGGGCTCAGACTCGTTCAGAGCCAGAATGCCAAGGCTGTGGCGAGTGCCACGCCTGAGAGGAAGTTGGCGGCGAGCTTGTCATATCGGGTGGCGACGCGGCGGAAGTCCTTGAGCCGGCAGAAGGCGTTCTCGATGAGGTGCCGCCCGCGGTAGCGGTCCTTGTCGTAGCGGATGATGCGCTTGCGGTTTCGCCGGCCGGGTATGACCGGAACGGCACCCGCGTCGCGTAGTGAGCGGCGCAGCCGGTCGGCATCATAGCCCTTATCGGCGAGCAGGTAGCGCATGCGACCGGCGCGTTCGAGGAGTGCTGGTGCGGCCTTCACGTCGCTGACGTTGCCGGCCGTCAGCATCAGCGCATACGGACGGCCGACGACGTCGGTGAGGGCGTGGACCTTGGTCGTCCAGCCACCGCGCGAGCGGCCGATCGCCTGGTGCGAGCGCCCCCTTTTGCGCCAAACGCCGCACGTTGGGCCTTCACGTAGGTGCTGTCGATCGCGGTGCTCCTCGTCACGGCGCCTGCATCCACCAGCGCGTCGAGGAGCTTGAGCCAGAAGCCTCGGTGCGACCAGCGGTTGAACCGGTTGTAGACCGTCGTCGACGGCCCGTACTCGGACGGGCAATCGCACCAGCGGCAGCCCACCTTGAGCACGTGCAGAATGCCGGAGATCACCCGCCGATCGTCCACCCGGCGCGCTCCCGGCTGGTTCCTGGGCAAGTGCGGCTCGATCGCCGTCCACGCCTCGTCAGACAACCAGAACAGCGCCATGTCCGCACTCCCGTGATCCACCCAGACAATGAATCAGGAAAGCTGCTCCGCCTCAACCCGCTGATTGGGTTTGAGCCCTAGGAAGGCCGATGATTTAACTTGGCAAATGCACGTTGATGATCTGGCGTGCCCCGCTCTTGAGTGTGATGCTGCAAGCCAGCCAGCCGCTTCGTAAAAGATAAATCTTGGGACTAGCCGATCCCTGCTTTTGCGATTGCTCCCGGGGGAGAGGATTACGCCATGCTTTGCGATCCACGTTGATTCATTGGTATGCGATGAAATGCGCGAAATTTGCTATAGAACGCGCCTATAACCTCATGCCCAGATTGTCTTACTAGGTCGAGAAAGCTCTGGTCAGCCGCCAGGATGACGCCCACGATGCTTGAGACGCAATGAGTTGTCGGCACAGATCTTCCAATCTTGACCACCCCATGATGTGGTAGATGGTCTCGTGTTTGTTTGCTCTCCACAACCTCTATAGATGGCAAGTTGTGGCAGGGGCTAGGCGGACCACGCGACTGCTGGTTTTGACGACGATGATGGAGTGCTACGTGGCATGGTGGTCATCCGCGCGCGTCAGCCGATAGGAAGATCACCCGCTCGTCTATCCGCACGACGCCCGCCTCGAGTTACCGCCCACGCCGCAACACGCACGCGATCATCCCATTGATCTTTCCGGTCATGCTTGAAGGCATCTGGGTAACGCCAAAATTCCGGAAGTAACGCGGTATCAGGGCGAATGCGGCATATACGATCGCCGGATGTGCCCTAAACTTGACTTGCTCGGTAACACCGGCGAGCGTTCTAGCTGCGGGCGCGCGGATAAACAGAATATCTTTTGGGACGAGAGGCGGCATGTGTTGGATAAGACGTTCTTAGCCGATGATCTGACATTACGGTCTGCTCCCCGACAGTTTGCCGGCGACTGGCTGATCGCCGGGTTGGCAACCTTAGGGGCGGTTATCGCCCGTCTCGCCGTCGAACACGTCGTTGGTGGCGTAGCGCCTTTCGTGCTGACCTTTCCGGCGGTCATGATCGCCACTCTGGTCAGTGGCGGTCGGGCTGGGGCTATCGCGGCGGTAAGCCTCCAGTTGCTCACCATCAGATACGTCTTTCCAAATTGGATCTCGCCCCGTGGCGGCGTTTCTATCGACTTGGCCAACGTCATTCTATCTACGTTGGCGCTGGCCGGTACCATTTGGGCAACCGCATCCTATCGCCGCACCGCCGCCGTCCTACGCAGCCGATGCGAACAGCAGGTTCACACCTTATCGCTGCTCAATGCCGAGATGGACCACCGGACCAAGAACAATTACCAGATTGCGGCCGGGCTTGCTTGCCCACCAGTCCTTGTCTTCCCTAGATCCCGCAGTAGCACGCGAACTTGATATGGCAGCAGCCAGGCTCGAGACAATTGCATCAGTTTATCAAAATCTCCCGGCCCAACTAGACCATGCCAGATCCATTGATCTCGCACAGCATCTGGACCGCGTCGTATCGCTTCTGCGGTCTGGTGCTGCCCCTGAGTACATTTCGATCCGGTACCGATCCGACAATATCAAAGTAGGAAGCGACGTGGCGGTCGTTACCGGCCTAATTGTCAACGAATGGGTAACCAACGCCCTCCAGCATGCCTTTGATGGCGGTCCTGGCCAAATCTCGATCGATGTTGCCATGCATTCAGATCGGTTGCGCGTGACGGTCGTCGATGACGGTGGGGCGGACAAAGGCCCTGTTAGTGGTCAGGGCGGGAACCTGATGATGTCATTGGCCAAAGCCATGCGGGCGGAGGTGACGATAACGTATCAGGCTGGAACCCGATGTACGCTGATGATCCCCATCGATGCTGAGTCGTAATCCGCACTGCATCTTTAGGATACTTGGCGCTAGGCACATTTCCCCACTACCAATGATCGCAATGCTCGATCAAGCGCCGGAATGGTGAAGGGTTTTTGCAGAAACCGATCGGCTAGCCCGATCTTATCGCCGTGGTTCGCAACGTAGCCCGACATGGCAACTGTGTGAATGCCGGGCCGCAGGGCCTTGGCCTGCTCGATTAGATCAAACCCGTTCAAAGCCCCCGGCATCACGATATCAGTGACTATAACATCTATGGTCGCCCTGCTGGCCACAATAGGTAGTCCTGCATCCCCGGACTCTGCCACGAGTACTTCATAGCCCAATAAAATCAATGCGTCTTCTATCAACGTCCTTATGATAGTTTCGTCATCAACAATTAAAACTACACATCGGGGTGCGGCCATCAGCTTCCGATCTGCTTTAATTAAATGAATCAATTTCGTCTAAAGAAAATTAAAAAAGGATTGTAATCGAAGCTTCTCCTGATGCCCCATCGAAGCACCATGCTTGCATTAAGATTTATCTGCGTCAAATCGAGACAAACCCACTGTCGTTTTTTCTGTGATCGTTGGAACAAGATTGGCATTGAACGCAGACAGTTATGCTCAAGGCATAATTCAAACCAAGGGCGGTAGATGGCGGATTTAGAGACGCAGGCATGGCAGCTGGCGCTCATAGAAGGCATGCCCCAGATGATCTGGCGGGCGGTTGGGCATGGCTCATGGACCTGGTCGAGCCCGCAATGGCAAAAGTACACCGGGCAAGATAAGTACCAGAGTGCAGGTAATGGCTGGTTGGAGGTCGTTCATCCTGATGACCACGCCGCTGCAAGGGCCGCGTGGTCGCGGGTTGATCAGGACGAGGTGTTTCATGTTGATCTGAGAATACGCGCACCTGATGGAGCTTATCGGTGGTTTCAAACGAATGCCCTGCCAATCCGCGATCGTGACGGAGCGATCGTTGAGTGGATCGGTACATCGACGGATGTCGATGAGCTCCGCCAGCTCCAGGAAGAGCAAAAAATCCTGGTCACCGAACTGCAGCACCGAACACGCAATCTGATTGCGGTCGTCCATGCAATCGCATTGCAGACCGTCCAACAGTCACTGTCGCTCGACGAATTCGAGGAACGCTTTGAAAACCGGTTGTCTGCCCTCAGTCGCGTCCAAGGACTTTTGTCGCGATCCGAACATGAGCCAATCACGATCGGCAAGCTGATCGAGCTCGAGCTCAGTGCACTGGCAGACCCGCGGGGTCACGACAGGGTCAGCTTGAGCGGCCCGGATATTCCGATCAGGAGCGCGGCCGTCCAGACGCTTGCCCTTGCCATCCACGAGCTGTGTACCAATGCGTTGAAGTATGGCGCGCTTTCGCATCCCTTGGGCAGACTTGGTGTCACGTGGCACGAACATTATCATGACGAAGAGCAGACGATGCGCGTCGAGTGGATAGAGAGTGGCTTGCCAGCAAGTCACAGGCCGGGATCCGACAAAATCGGCTATGGCCGCATCCTGATCGAGCAGTCATTGCCGCAGCAGCTGGGTGCTGCGACCGCCATGACGTTCGATGGCGGTGGCGTGCGCTGCGTGATCGACTTGCCCTTTCGTCATTACGGCATTGTGGCCCGGCATGCCTGAGCTGTCAGCGTCCAGGTTGGACGGGCAGGTCGCCCTGCTGGTTGAGGATGACGTGTTGGTTGGCATGGGAATTAAGAGCAGCCTGGAGCAGCTGGGGGCAACGGTGACGTGGCGAAATAACGTCGCCGGCGCCCTAGATGCGGTAAATAGCCCGACTGCGTATGATTTTGCCATCGTCGACATCAACCTCGACGGAGAGGTGAGCGCGCCGGTGCTTGATCGGCTCATTGAAGAGGCGATCTACACCGTCGTTTCCTCAGGATATGATGCCAGCAACCTGGACCAGCGGTTTCAGCATCTCCCTCGCTGCGAGAAGCCGTTCACCCGCGCCAGCATGCGACGCCTCCTGTGTGAACGCGGCTGCGTTTAATTCAAGCCGGTTTGATTGATGTGTAATCTATCTGCTGTATTTAGTGCCGGAGCTTGAGGCGCTTCATTTTACGAACAAATCAAAGCTCTATTATTTTGAACGTTTTGCTAGTTCTACTTCAAGATTTAAAATTGCGGCGTTGAGCATGTCAGCCTGCTTGAAGCCTGGATCACGTTGCATCCTTCTGGCCTCGTGGATCAGCTCGTTCCAATAGACGAGGGTGTCTTTGTAGACGGGATGGGCGCGCAGACGACAGGCACTTGCGAGCGAGTTGTTAAGGTTGTTCAGGATGGAGCCGTGGAATTTCATTGAGACCGGGTAACCCGGTGGCGCGTTAAATAGTATTCCAAATTTTGTCGCCTGTGTCTCGTTTTGGTGACCTGTAAAATTGCTACGAGATAAGCTTTTCACGCGAACATGGGCGGCTGACACATCTGCGGGACCCGTCAATGCAGACGGTCTGCTTTTGCGAAAACTGGTGGATAACGGTCCAGCCGCTTTCGGGTAGCTATTTCGGTGAACAGCCGTTCGTTCAGGCTAGGGCAGGGGTCAAAAGGTCGTCTCCTTAAGTCGAAACCGGCGTAGCTGGTTTGAATCGTGGCAGACGCTTTGGCTGCCGCTCGTTTAAATCGGGTGTCGCGTCACTCCTAAGTTTTGCGACAGCGATCGAATTGACGCATTTTTGCGCCTCCTGACCCCAGCGACAGCGCGCTGCATCAGCTCGCCGCGCTCTGCCAGCGCTGCCACATGATCTACGATCGCCCCGAGCATCGGCGCCGGCGCTGGATGAACGCGCATTGCCGCCGGGCGCTCGGGGACCTGTTTTATGAGCCTTACTCCGAGCGGGGGGCCGACTGGATCGGCCCCACTCCCATCAGTATGCTCGATGACAGCTGGTCGCTCTACGCCTTCCCCGCTGATCGCTGAGGCTATCAAGCCCGACAAGTAGTTGGCCCAACGGCCTCCATGTCCCATTGAATTGGTAAGGAATATTCCTTACAATGATCCGCACGGAGAACATGATGGCTACTATCGTTCAAGAGCACAGCAGGATCACCGCCAAGGGGCAGACGACCATTCCCAAGGCCGTGCGAAAGGCGCTTGGCGTCAGCTATGGCGGTGAGATCGCCTTTGTGGTGGATGAGCATGGCGTCAGCGTCCGGCGTGTCGAAGTAGAAGAAGCCGATCCGGTGATCGGGGCATTTCTGGAATTCCTGGAGCAGGACATGCTGCGTAATCCGCAGAATGTCGTTGCCTTCCCATCCGGTCTGGCTGGCCGCATGACCGCGTTGGCTAAGGATGTTCGGGTTGATCCGGATGGCGGAATCGACGGACCGGTTGCACTCTGACCTATGCTCGTCGTCAACGGCTGGACCATCCATGCGCACCCGCTGCTGCTCGATCAGCTTGAGAAGCTGACTACGGCTGTCGAGAAGTCCAAAGCAAAAAACCCGCAGGGCTGGACCAAGACCGCCAATGCCAAGGTGCTAGCCGCGGTTCGCTCCCTGATGTTCGAGACGATATCCAGCGATCCTACCCGGTCGGAATATCGCCAGGGCGGTACGTTGGGTCTTGCCCGAAAGCACTGGTTTCATGCCAAGTTTGGCAATGGACGCTTCCGCTTGTTCTTCCGCTACGACAGCCGCGCCAAGGTCATCATCTTTGCCTGGGTCAACGACGATACCACGCTACGAACCTATGGCTCCAAGACCGATGCTTATGCCGTGTTCAAGGGGATGCTCGACAAGGGCAATCCTCCCGATGATTGGGCAGCGCTGCTTCGAGCCGCATCTGATGATATAAAACCATAGGACCCTTTTGGATCAGGCACGACGTCGATCCCCGTCAAAACCGTCTGGTTGTGACATCAGTAGCTGACCCACACTCTGTCTTTCGGAGCCGTTATGCAATCTCCGATCATGAACAATTATCTATCGGGTAAACCGCTTGCGGGTAAACATAGACCTGAGGATGGGCACTGATGGTCTGTATTGCAAACGGCATGTCTTGCTCATCGTGATATGCGATCACAGGAACAGTCATGGATAGCATATCACGACATCATTATTGCTCCTTCAGTTCGTTTTCGATCAACGCTGGCGGCACGATGCCGGCGGCGAGGATGTCGGCGAACGTCGCGCTGATCGAAAAGGGTTGCCGCCGCTGGTCCGCGGCATGGCTGCGCGCCGCCAGCAGGTGATCCAGCTGGAGTTTGCCCAGGATATAGCTGGTGCCGTAACCTGGCTGGCGCAGGTACAGGAGCTGTTCGAAGCCGACCAGCCGGCTCGCCGGGTTAGACCAGCCCCTGGGCGTCCATTCCGCGTGGAAGCGCCCCGCCGTGTCGAGGTCCCATTCGTTGGCCTGAACCCGCAGCGAGGCCAGCCCACGCGCGGCGCGATTGGCGAGCATGATCCACACCAGTTCGCGGCCATGCGGGAGATCGTCGTACAGCCCCGCCTGCATGACGATCTCCTCCATCGCGGTCGCGAACCCCTCGGAGCGATCGGCGAAGATGTTGAACAGCGGCGCAGGGCGGCGGATCGGGTCGGGATGCGGCTCGTGCTTCAGTCGCGCCAGTTCGATCCAGTGCGTCGAATGGCTGAGCAGCGGCAGCGGATCGAGCGCGGCACCGTGCGAGAAGAAGTTGCGCTCCGCCGGCCGCACATAGCTGCTGGTCTGTGCTTCCAGCGCAGCGCGGAAGTACGGCCGGTCGGGGATGATGCCGGTGGCGACCAAGAAGTCGTTGAACCTGTCCGTCCTAACCCGCGCCATGCGCGCATAGGCCACCGGATCATCGATCGGGACGATCGGCGGTAGCGAGCGGTTGCGCGCCTCCTCCAGCCGCAACGAGGCCAGCGACCGATCCAGCTCGCGTTGCAGCAGCAATTCCTGCGCCGCCCAGTCATAGGGGGAGAGCAGGACGTTCTTCGTATACCAGTCATACTGCGCCTTGCCGATGCCCGATGGCCCGCGCCGCTTCGGCGCCTCCGCCGCGACCCAGGCGGTGAAGGCGTCCGTCGCCGTCCTCGCCTCGGCAATGGCTTGGCGCAGCGCCGTGCTGGCACCGGTCATCGTCGCGGGGCGCCGCCCGTCCAGAGAGCGCAGGGTCAGCGTGCCATCAGCCAGGCTGGCGAGCGTCTCGCTCTGCTCGCGGAAGTTGCGGCCGCCATAACGCCACAGATCGGCCGCCTGACTGCCCGCGAGATTCACGCGCGCAGCGTTCAGCGTGCCCGGCACCGTCCGCAGCAGCGCGGTCAGCCGACGATCGTCTGCCGGGGCCAGCGGCCAAGCGAACGACCACAGATCGATGTTCGGCTCGGCCGACGGCCCCTCATGCGCCGGCACGTCGCTCTGATCGGCGAATACGGTGGCGTAGAAGCTGGGATCCCGCGCCCACGGCTTCAGCACGCGCAGGAAGAAATCATAGCCGTTGATCTCGGCCTCGATCAGCCGCGCGTCGTCGATCGTCTGCTGCGACCAGCCGGTGCGGTCAATCCGTTGCAGCCGTGCGCGCCATTGCGGCAGGTCCGCCAACTTTCGCGCGGTGGCATCGGTGCCGTAATCCGGCCCGGCGCCGGTCGCGGCGGGCAAGGCGTGAACGAAACTGCGCCATTCGGCAAATAATTGTTCCAGGGGCGATCGGGCCATCGATGCGGCCGGCGGGTGGGCAGGGGATGCCGCCGGCACCATCAGCGCCAGCGCTGCCAACATTTGCCACCCATGCTTTGTCCGGATCATGCGACACCCCCGCACGATCCTACACCGGGCCTCACCCCCGTCAATTATGTTGCTGTTCGGCTACATCTTGCGACATTTCGTTGCCACAGTGGGAGCCGAAGCGAGTGTTCCTGTTGCGGTACATCACCTTCTTCGAGACATTCGGTCGTCTTAACCAAGGGGGCCTTACACCGATGATGAACATCGACATGAACGATTAACCGGCGTTGAGAAAGAAAGCAGGCGGTTTGAACGGCCGGTTATGGATCCGAGCTGCCGAAGTTCGGCTTAGCGCCGATGGCGTGACAGGAACGCCCACATGACCTCATTGTCGACGACTGACCAACGGTGCTGACCACCGCGTGTCACACGCGCGGCAACAGTTGCGCCGTCTGGGCAGGGTGCATAGCCTTGCTCGTAAACCGTCGCGCTTAGGTTGCGAGCATAGGGTTCGGAGCAGCCGTTCAACACTGCCCAGCGCTGCAGGGCTGTGGCCTGCGCATATTGCCAATAGGGCGCGCCACCTCCGGTGATCGGGTTGGTAGTGTCAGCATCGCCGGCGAAGGCTAGAAGGGGCAGCGGCACTTTGGGGCGACATGTTGCGGGATCGGCTTGCGTTCGATCGGATGTGAGCGGGCGTCCAGCGCGCAGCCCGACCACCGGTGCAATCGCAGCGAAACGTCGAGCGGCGACGCAGCCGAGCCAGGAGGCCATCCGTCCACCGCCTGATAAACCGGTAACGTAAACGCGCTTGCCGTCGACGCAGCCGGTTGCGACAAGCCGTTCAGCTAGGCCCGTCAGATAGGCCACATCGTCGCGTGCGTCCTTCGGCGGCATGGTGCCCGTGACAGTAGGGACGCCGGGGATATTCCAAACGAAGCCACGAGCCGCTGCAATACCGCCGTCAGGCGCTACGACCACAAAGCCATGCCGATCTGCCGTGTCAGCAAGATGGCTGTCGCGCAGCATCTCTGCCCCGTTACCCGTGCTGCCGTGGAGCAGAATCACAAGCGGCATGGACTCACCTACATGCGCGGCGGGAAGGTAGACCAATGCCCGTTCGGGTAGAGCGTCAATGCGACCGAGACTGCACTCGGCACGAGCGACGCCAGCAACGAAGCAGAGGCTGAGGGGCATCAGAAGACGAAGAAGCAGCATATTTCTAATCCCGAAGTCAGCCCTTTGCTCTCAGAAGCGATTACAACACCGATGAATCGGTGTCCAAAGTTGGGCGGCAGGCGTGGCCGTCTTGCCGACCGCATCTGGGTCGTCGATGCTCTCTTAGTTGCGGTCAGTCGGATCCTTGCGAGGCCTGCTTGGATAGGCGACGCACAAATCGCCCGCGGTTCTCAGCGCTTTCGCGCATTCTAAATCACCCGGATGAGCGTGTCGTGACTTGTCAGCCTAGCGTAACGGTCTGAACTCTTCCGCTGGGCCTTACGAGAACGAAGTTCCTCGTCTGCTCGTCGCATCATCCACTCCAGGTCAGCATCGACGCGGGCGGGGCCACTTGATCCGACACTGGCTCCTATGGCGATGGGGTGGCTATCCACCCGGAAAGGCCTGGCAAGCATATGCTCCAGATTGATGGCCTTCTCACCGACATCAGCATGCGAGGACACCCCGGTCTGAATGACGACAAACTCGTCGCCACCGATACGAGCGGTGATGTCGCCTGCCGGCAATTCGGACCGTAACCGGTCGGCGATCGCGCGCAGCAAGGCATCGCCAGCGAGATGGCCCAGCTGGTCGTTGACCGGCTTGAAGTCGTCGAGATCGATATAGTGCACGGCGATAAAACCTGTCGCCGCTCCAGCCTGTCTCAGTCTGCCGAACGCTTCGGTCAGGGCGAGCCGGTTGTACAGGCCGGTCAGGTGATCGTGTCGGGCAAGTTGCCCGAATGCCTGACGAGCGGTCGTCTTGGCGGCTTGCGATTGATAACGCTGGCTTAGACTGCGAAGGCCGCCGGCGAGCAATGCGATCAGGCAGACGGCAGACACGCCGTGCTCCAGGCCGGGCTCCCGCATCACGGCAATGGCGAGCGGCCCCACGCTGAGCAACAGGCTGGGTATGGCAATATGCGGACGCAACGCTGTCGTCGCCGCAACGCCCGCGGCATATCCAACGACAAGAATGCCGACCGGCATATCGAGGGAAGGCAGCGGCAAGGCGATTACCCGTGCGGCGAGCATACCCACAATGGCAGCGAAGCCAATGTAGAACCCTGCGAACAGGCGCTCGAAACGCCGCGCTACAGCCGCTGTCATCGAACCGGCATCGAACTGTCGACGCCCACCGAACAATATCCAGAGGCGGCAGGCGCTCGTCGTGACCCCCAGCACCAGCAGCGTCTGAAGCAAGACATCACCGGACCGCATCAAGGCAAGCGAGCCGACGAGGGTGAACAACGCTGTCATGATGACAGCGGGCAAACGTGTGCTGCACAGCGAGCCGACAAGCTCGACATAGGTGCCGTCAGGGAGCGGGCCGCGGCAACGATAACGGGTCAGAAACACTGGAACGAAATATCGCAGAAGGGGTAAATAGGATGTTTTCTGTTTTATATTTGCGCTGAATGGTCCGCTTTCGCGGCCCTTTGGAGCGGTTTCAGGTCGCTGTGCTCATACCATCCAAGGCCGTGACAAGAGCCTCTGATTATCGTCAGAATGATCGCGCTAAGCGCGCTGATATTCTTGGTTCCCGAGTACCTGTGGCGAACCTCTCATTACCAATTGGAAACGCAATTTCGACCATCGCCTCCACCCGCCCGACACCGCCCCGGATGCCAGTCCCTGCGGAGCTCAAGGTCCCACCGCCGTTGCCGCTGCGGCGATTCCCTACAGAGCCGATATCGCCAAAGCCGTAAAATTGCAGGCGATCGATTATCCCCGGGAGCACCCGGCCTGCGTCGATGCGCAGCTCAATTGATCCCATCACGCCGTAGTCGCCCGTCCTTTCCGCATAGTCGTACGCCCGTCCGAATGAAGGCCCGCCCAATCCGATCTCCGCCACAGCGAGTAGCGGTCGGGACGCCAGCTGACCTGCGGAAGCGACCGCTATGGTTACAGGACCGGACACCGGCATGGTCCAGTCAATTTGGTAGTTGAAGGCCGTGAACTGCCCATCGCTATCACTGCGCGAGCTCCGCGCGGACGGGCGCGGCATGCCAAACTGCGCCGCGACCTCGGCCCGCGCTATGCCGCCCGCCAGCGAGCTTACCCCATTGATTGATCCGGTCAGTGTCGCCAGTTTGTCGCGACGAAGTGTTTGGCTGGCCAGCATTTGCCGGGTCGTCAGCGCTCGGAGATTGATGCTCGCCCAAATGCTTTGCGTCTTGCGACGTAGCAATGGTCTCACATAGTCGACCGATAGGTCGCTGCTCCGCCCCTTCACGTCAAACGAAGTTAGCGATGCACCCGGATGCGACCAGCCATAAGATCCAGACACCGCTAATACTGACCCTGCCACATCGACAGGTGCAGCGTAGCGCACGCGCAGAAATGTGAACTCGCTGATGTCGATCGGCGTCTGTGCTACGATGAGGCCTAGTTCGTCATCATCGGTTGCAAGCCCGCGGACGTTGCCGAGCAGTGTTGCGCGTATCGGACCAACCTCTTTAGTACCACGGTTATCGATTTGCACATAAGCAGAAGCGCGATCCCGATCGATCGTCACAAGCAAGATTCCAAAACCATCTTGTTGCACAAACCGGCTGCCTTTTACCCGGATCCCAGGTATATCGCCAACCAACAGAAGGGCTCGTTCTAGATCGGCTTGTCGCACAGCCTCATGAGTGACGAGAGTTTTCATCAGGATCGCGTCGGCTATTGCGCTTGTCGCGCCGATAACGCGTACCGCATCAATACGACCGCGATCCACGGTAACGCGGATGGTGCCGTTGGCCATAGACTGCGGAGCGATAAACGCAGTGGCAAAGGGGTAGCCGTGAGACCTCACTACGTGTGCGATCGACGATGCGAGGTGCGCAAGATCTTGGCGCGACAAATCCCGACCAACGATATCAGTCACAAGCGCTGCGTAGGATGTCTCCGGAACGTCGTTGGCCCCCTCGACGATGACAGCGGCGGCATGGTGGACGCTAACGCCCGCCGCCACGGCATTGCCCTCTCGCGTGACGGCGGGTGTAATTGATATAGACGGCAGAGTTGCAGTCACCGGACTTGGCAATGCCTTCTCGACAATAGTTGGGTCAGATTGATCGAGCCGAATCTGTGCGGCGCTTGCCGGCGATCCGACGATGCTAGCAGCGACCCCAACGATCAGTGCATCTTGGTAAATAGACCGCATTACAACCCCTTCGATCTCCAACGACTAGGCGGCGAGTGGTTGGTATCTGGTTAAAGGCCATGCGGCGGGTAAAGCCGCAGTTAACCAGCCATTCTAAGCGACCGGCAATTAACCCCTGTCAGGGCAAGCGGTTGAGAACAGGTATCCGGTCGTCGGTTGGAGAGTTTAATGCGCAAGTCCATTCTGGCACTGCTGGCAGCATCCTGTTCCTCCGCTGCTGTCGCTGGACCAGAGAGCTGGCGCCTGAGCGAGGTCAATGGGCCTGTGCAGATTGCCCGTAATGGGTTGACCAAGGTGGCGATGCGAGGGCTGGCGTTAGCGCCAGGTGACGCTGTCAGCACGGGAGCGTCGGGTCGCGCAGTACTGGTGCGCGGAACAGAGTTCATGATGATCGCACCGAACTCACGCCTCCGCCTGCCAGCGGAGAACGACACCAAATCCGGCTTCACGCGAATTTTTGAAGACCTCGGAAGCGTCGTTTTCATGATAAAGAAAAAAGTGACACCTCATTTCGAGGTTCAAACGCCGTATCTGGCCGCCGTCGTGAAGGGCACCACTTTCAGCGTCAACGTGGCGGAGCGCAACACCTCCTTGGAAGTTCTGGAGGGGGCCGTTGAAGTCGCAACGCGCGACGGCGGTGCCAGGGACATTATTACGCCTGGAGCGACTGCGTTAGTGTCCAGCACCAATCGGTTCCGCATGGAGGTTGAACGTAACGGGGTGCGTACCGTCATTGAGTCGCCGGCTGGCAAGGAGCCGGACGCGGCGCCGATCACCCCAGCGAGCTCCAGCACCCCCGATGTCGTGGCAGAAACAAAAACTTCCGATACGTCAAATGCCGAACCCGCAATCGCGGATGTGGTATATGCCGCTCCGGTGTCGTTAAGTGAGACGACGGGCGGCTTAGTGCAGGGGAGCATTGGGCAGGAGGCTGCCGTTGCACTTACACAGGTCGCTGTCGCGACCAAGATTGCGACCGAGGCTTCTACTGGCGCCGTAAAGACCCTTGAGATGGCAAGTGCGATCGTTGCCGCACGGGCCGATGAAGCAGCAAGCTACATTGCCGCAGATAAAACGCAGGTTCAGGCCGATCAGGCCGGTGCTGCCAAGATTGCGGCGGATCAGTCGGCGCAAAATGCGACCGTCGCAGCAACGGCTTCTGCAGACGCGGCAGCAGCAGCGGAGGCAGAAAGAATCGCCAAGGCAGCCGCCCAAGCGCGCGCGGAACAGGATGCCGCCGTCGCTGCCGCTGCGGCGGCTGCGGCCCAAAAGGCTGCGGCGGATCAAAATGCCGTTGAGACTATGCGAGCGGCTGCTGCGACTGAGGCTGCCGTCCGGGCTGCGGATGATGCACGTAGGGCTGACGAGGCGGCGGCAGCAGCCGATATCGAACGGGCAGCGCAGGAAGCGCAAAAAGCTGCTGCTGCACGCGCCGCGGAAATCGCCGCCGCCCTAGCCGCCCAACTCGCTGAGCGCGCAACCACGAGCTCCGACGGCGCCGTGCAGGCTGCCGCAGCCCAAGCCGCACGCGATGCGGCAACTGCTCAGGAAGCGGCCGGTCAAGCAAGTGCCGCAGCAGCACAGGCCGCCGTTGATAAGGCGGCGCGGGAAGCGGCAAAGGAGGCCGCAAATCAGGCGGCTGATGCTCTACGTATCGCCTCGGCAACCGCGCGCGAACTGGCCGCAAAAGCTGCGGCTGAGAGCGCAAAGCAGGTCGAACAGGCGGCCAAAGATGCTGAGAAGGCGGCGAAGGAAGCCGAGAAGGCAGCGAAGGACGCTGAAAAGGCGGCTGCGGACAAGGCAGTGAAAGACGCGGAAAAGGCAGCAAAGGAGGTAGAGAAGGAAGCCGCAAAGGCGGCAGCGGAGGCGGCACAGGCGCAAGAAAAGGCGGCAAAGGCCGCGCAAAAAGCGGCGGAAGATGCCGCGAAAGAAGCTGCGAAGGCGGCAGCGGAGTCGACCAAGAACGCTGGCAAGCAAGCAGAAGAAACCGCTAAGCAGCTCGAAGAGTTGCTGAAAGCGAAAAAGGGCTGATTATCATGCGCTGGTGTAAGTGACCAAGGCTCTTTCCTGACCAGTAAGATTCTGCGTCCGTTACGCAATGTTAGTCAATGGATGCGCAGGTAAGTAAGATGAAACGGCTACTTCGCCCTATTCGCCTTCTTATCCTAGCCAGCGCCCTCATAGTGGCCTTGGCCGTGAGTTCGTCTTCGGGCGGCCGTTGGGCTGAGCGCGCCTTAGATCCGGTTAGATTTGCAGCGGCGCGGAAACCGGCGAGTGGCCATGTTGTCATTGTCGAGATGGACGCCAACAGCGTTGTCGCAATTAGTCAATGGCCATGGCCGAGGCGGACCTATGCCACGGTGATCGACCGGCTGGCCCAAGCCGGTGCTGCTTCGATTGTATTTGACATCGACTTCTCTTCGAGCGCTAGCCTGGACGACGATGCTGCAATGGCCGCTGCCGTGGCACGCGCCGGTGGAAGAGTAGTATTACCAACCTTCGCGCAACGGGCGGGAGCACACGACACCACCTTGATTGATAGCCTTCCCGTGCCCAGCCTGCGCCGGCACGCGGCACTCGCATCCGTCAACGTCGCGCCCGATGACGACGGCATTGTCCGCCGGATGCCCTTTGGGACGATGACGGCCAGCACTCCTCGTCCAACACTGGCCGCGTTCATCGGCAATCGATCTGGAACAGCCGACAGTTCTTTCAGGATCGCTTTCGGAATCAACCCATCCACCATTCCTCGTCTCAGTTTCGTCGATGTGCGCGACGGACGTTTTGATCCGGCGCTTATCAAGGGCCGGGACATTCTGATCGGCGCAACGGCTATCGAGATGGGAGACCGCTATGCGACGCCTAGCTGGGGCGTCATTCCCGGCGTTGTGATTCAAGCGTTGGCTGCCGAAACTCTCATTAGAGGTATGCCGCGAACCGGTTCCTCAATTCCCCTTCTCATCGTCGCGCTGGTGATCGGTACCGTGGTGCTACGGTCGAAGCGTCTGCGGGTTGGTGGGCTGGTCGCCGCGACCGGCATGGCGACCCTTTTTGGTATCGCCGTGATTATGCAGGTTCGCTATCAATACTGGACATTGCTCGCGCCCAGCCTGATCATAATTTCAATCACGACGCTCGGGCGTGTCGGTATGCACCTAGCGGCCCGCTTCGAGCATCAGCGCTGCACCGATGAGGTGACAGGCCTGCCCAATCGGACCGCGATGGTCCAGGCGGCAATAACGTCTCCATATGCAGTGGTCGTCGCATTATTTGCGAATTTGGAACAACTGTTGACGGTGCTGGGTCGGGCAGCGGAGCGTGACTTGGTATTGCGCCTCGTCGAGCGATTACGGCTTTCGGCAGGCGGCGTTGAGGTGTTCCGAGTATCCAACCGTCATTTCGCTTTTGTGCTTCCAGCCGACTGTGGTGGGGACGAGATGTCGACCCGCTTGAGAGCCATGCTCCTTCAACCGATCGAAGTAGGGGGGCGCCGCGTCGATCCGGCTATCCACGTCGGCGTTGAGGACGAGTTGGGTCATTTAGCTGACCGGCTGTCCGGCGCCGCGCATGCGGCTGAACAGGCGGCGGAAGCGTCCGCCTTCTGGCATCACGGCTCGCTCGATCGCGCATTGCTCGAACAGAAGGTGTCGCTGATGGGAGACCTCGATCTTGCTATCGCGACCGGTCAGATTGAGGTTCACTATCAACCTAAACTGTCGCTTGCGGAGGATCGCATCACCAGCGTCGAAGCATTAGTCCGCTGGCGGCACCCCGAGCGCGGAATGATCCGGCCGGACCTATTTATTCCGCTAGCCGAGCAAGCGGACCGGATCGCGCCGCTCACGCTGTTCATGCTAGACCAAGTTACGCAGGACATTGCCGCCTGGAATGCACAAGGGTTGATGCTCAGTGCAGCAATCAACGTGTCCGCCCGCCTTGTATCCGATGAATTGTTCGGTGAAGCACTTCGATCGGTACTGACGTCCGGGAGAATCAAGGCGTCTAGTCTCATCCTGGAAGTAACTGAGTCGGCGACGATTCACGATCCAGAACGCGCGGCGCATGCACTACGCAGCTATCGGGATTTGGGCTGTTCGATCTCAATGGACGATTATGGTACTGGCCAATCCACACTTAGCTATCTTCAATGGCTACCGCTGTCGGAGCTGAAAATTGATCGTAGTTTCGTTCAACATGCCCATCTGAATCACGCTGACGGACTGATGGTCCGTTCGACGATCGATCTCGCACACGGGCTAGGGTTGAAGGTGGTCGCCGAGGGCATTGAAGACGAAGGTTGCCTAACCTTTCTACGTAACGCCGGCTGTGACATGGCACAGGGGTATCTGATCAGTCGCCCTCTTCCCCGAGCTGCGCTGGAAGATTTTCTTCGTCCCGTCAGTGCAGTTGCTTAATTACCTCAAAGTGCCATTCTTATAGGCTCACGCTCGCCAAGGGGCTAGACCGGATTAAGCGCGGCGTGACCCCATGCCACGTTCGCGTCCCCAAACAACCGCGCCGCTGCGGCGATTTACGCCGGTTTTCGCGTAGATACTGGCCACGTGATTGCGCACCGTGTTGCGTGACAAGGCGAGACGTTCGGAAATCGCGGCGTCATCCCGATCGTCGCAGATCAGGTCGAGTATCTCTCGTTCGCGCGGGGTGAGGTCGGATGCCGGCGCCTGTGTCTGTGGCCGCCTGAGGGTCGCCAGCTTGTCGAGGATTGATCTGCTCAACCAACTTGCATCCTTCATCACCTCGTCAATCGCGCTTGCCAGTTCGGTCTCGGTCCGGCGACGCTCGGTAATGTCGGCATAGGCCCAAAGGATGCACGCCACCCCATCGACATCAATGGCTTCGGCTGAGACGAGGCAATCCAGTGCCTCGCCGTCGCGCCGACGCAGCCGCACGTCCTGGGACTGAAGGCGGCCTTCTGTCCCGATCATGGCGATCAGCTGGTCCCGCTCCTGCGTCGACGCCCACAGGCCGAGGTCATCGATCGTCCGTCCGATGGCCGCTGCGGTATCGTAACTAGTCAGTTGACGGAATGCGGCGTTGGCACGGGACAGGCGGCCATCCGCGTGGTGGGTTATCGCCATCGCGACCGGTGCCATCTCGAACACGGTGAGCAAATGGCGCTCGCTGGCCACCAGTGCGCGTTCGGCTTGCCGGCGCGGTTCGAGATCGGCGAAGGTGAGGAGCAGCGCATCTTCGTCGGTGACGTCGATCGGCTGACCGGCAAAGATGACCAACCGTCGGGTCCCATCAGCGCCCAGCAATTCAGCCTCGGTCTGGGTGACCGCCTGGCCGTCGGCAATCTGGCGCCGGACCTGTGGCAAATCGGGGAGGCCGCTCAAAAGCTCGAGCTCGAACAAGCCTTTGCCGGTCAGCTGCTCTGGCGCAAAACCGGTCAGCGAAAGGAAGCCCGGATTGGCCTGGGTGATCCGCAGGTCCGCAAGCCGGACAACAAGGGCGGGTGCGGGGTTGGCGTTGAACATCGCCTGGAAACGAACCTCGGCATTGAACCGGGCGGACACGTCGCTGATGACCAGCGCGAGATAATCCGGTTCGCCACCATCCGCATCCATCGTGACGTCGCGCACTTGATGAATCCAACGCGCTTCGTCTTCGCCAGCGGGAGCCACCTGGATGATCTCGTCGGGAAACCTCTCTCCGGCAAGCAGACGGAATAGCGGATATTCGCGGTGCTTGAGTTTGCGCCCATTGCCGGTACGCAGGGAGAAGCGGGCCGCATATTCCTCGATTGTGGATCCCAGCTGCTCCAGTTGGTCCACACCATGCATCTTGAGCGCGGCGGCATTGGCGCTGAGGATGGTGCCTGCGGGGTCGATCAGGATCACGCCATCGAGCAGCTGGGCCGTGAGCTGTTCGAGATGCCGAATGCCTGGAGAAGAATGAAAAGCCATATCAGCGCAAGCGTGCGAGGACTGGCGTGGTTCCTTTGTGTAGTACCATCCCGGGTGGTACACCGGCACTAGACGTCGTTTCCGGGCCGGGCCGTCAATTTGAACATCATAATACGCTCGCCGGTTTGTCCCGTCGTAAGCCATCATGATGAAGGAACGGACATGGGTCTCATTATATTGCTCATCGTCGGTGGTGTGATCGGCTGGGTGGCCAGCATGATCATGCGTACGGACGGTCAGCAAGGCATCGCTCTCAACATCGTCGTCGGTATCGTCGGTGCATTGCTCGCGGGCTTCATCGTCACGCCGCTGATCGGCGGTGCGCCAATTACGAGCGGCGTCATCAACCTTCAGTCGATCATCGTGTCGCTCGTCGGCGCGATCGTCCTGCTGGCGATCATCAACCTGTTTCGCCGCGGCACGGTTCGCTGAACCAGACCATCGAGGCGCCGGTCGCGATCGTGATCAAGCGCTGAGATGCTGGGATCGTCACCCCTGCGTATCGCGATCCCCAGGATCGCGATGCGAGCAGACCAGGCTTCGATCCAGAAAGGGCAGGCGCCGGCGACACTGAATGAAGCGGGCTCTGCGTCCGGAAGGCGTTTTTCCGGGACCCTGCGGCATGTGCCGGCGTCTGCACAAATCAACGACATCCAAGGAGAGTTTACATGTTCCGCTATCTATTCGCCGCTTCCGCCGTCCTCGCCTTCGCGGGAGGAGCTGTCGCCCAGACGCAGTCGGGATCGCACAATCCGGCGGTCAAGGATGGTGCGCCCCACATGACCGCAGCACCCGCAAAGGGTGCCAATTCATTCACCGAAGATCAGGCTCGGGGGCGTTTCGCCAAAGCCGGATATGAGGCGATTGGCAAGCTCACCAAGCAGAACGGCGTGTGGCAGGGCACGGCAACCAAGGGCGGAAAGCGTGCGGCGGTCATGCTCGACTACAAGGGCAACGTCACCGCTCGATAATCCAAATAATCAGGAGAGAAACGATGACAAAGACCATAACACGTCTGTTCGACGACTACGCCGATGCCACGACGGCGATCCGTGAGCTGGAGCAGTTGGGCATCCCGCATGATGACCTCAGCATCGTCGCCAGCAACGCCGACAAACGTCATGGCGACCATGTCGACCAGGACCATGACGATGTGAATGACGAAGGCGATGTCAGTCGTGGTGTATCGACCGGCGCTGTCCTTGGCGGCGCGGGCGGCTTGCTCGCTGGACTGGGCTTGTTGGCCATTCCCGGTCTGGGTCCGATCGTGGCGGCCGGATGGCTTGCTGCGACAGCCGCTGGCGCCGGTATCGGTGCGGCGGGCGGTGCCGCGACGGGGGGCATTGTCGGGGCGCTGAAGAATGCCGGCCATGACGACGACGATGCGCATGTCTATGCCGAGGGCGTCCGCCGCGGTGGCTCGCTCGTCAGCGCCAAGGTGCCTGACGAATTGGTCGGCGATGCCGAAGCTGTGCTTCACCGTCATCGGTCGGTGGATGCCCGCACGCGCGGCCAGAGCTATCGCAACGATGGATGGCGCTCATTCGACGCCGCTGCCCCGGCCTATACGGCAGACCAGGTTGGCGCGGAGCGATCGCGCTACGCCGACCAGACTCGTATCTGATTGTCGACCCGCTTCTGCCTCGGCAGGAGCGGGTGATCACATCGGGGAGTTTGAGCCTCGGTCGAAGCGTGGGGGGTCAGGTTAGTGTAACCGCACTGCCACCAGTAATCTTTTTATGTCTCAGCAAGATCAAAGATAAGATTGTGCTCAATCTATATCAATTATTCTTGCTTCAAGATGTGTAAATTCCACCGACACCACCGCTACATCTCTTAGGAATTGCCATTGAAATACGTTCTTTCGCTTGCCGCAGCATGCGTGATTGCTGCAGGTTCGACCTCATCAGCCGTGGCGGCGCCGATTGGAAACGGCACGGTAAGCGTTGCCAATCTGTACAGCCCGTCGGTCGATCTCTCCTCGTTGCCAGCGACTTACACCGCAGTCTTTGGCTCGACGTTCGAAATCTTGGGGACCGGTGCGTTTGCCTCCGTCACCGGGCTAAGCGGCGTACAGAACGGTACGCTGCAGTTTTCGAACATCGTCGGCACGGTAATCGATCAGAATGTCGCCAACTATTTCACGTTTGCAGACGGCGTGGGCGGCAATTACAGCTTTAGCGCCACTAGTGTTACCACACGCACCTTCAACGTCACGCCCGGCGTGACGTCCAGCATCTCGCTTTTCCTTCTGGGCAACACGTCGAACATCGCGCGTGGGTTTGACGCGACGCCGACCTCGCTCACGATGAGCCTGAACAGCACAGGCGCGTCAGGCTTTTCGTCATCCTCGACCCTGGCAATACCCCCGGTTGTTGCTGCCGTGCCTGAGCCGGCCACGTGGGCGATGATGCTGATTGGTTTCGGCATGGTCGGCGGTGCAGCCCGCTATCGCCGCCGCAGCACGAAGGCCGCCTTCGTCTAATCGGTTTGCTGGGTGTGACAAAGGGGGCGCTGGTCAGAGGACCAGTGCCCTCTTCGTGGCGCGGGTAACCGATCATTCCCAGCATTCTTGTGCTTGTTGTTAACCCGCTACCTGTCCAACCAGCTGAAGGCGATCAACTCGTTACTATGATTCCGCACTGGATAAGCTTGATGCGATCCGCGGCGACGAGTGGGACGTCGGTGGCAAAGTCGGTCATATTGCAAAGATGAACGAGCGGCTGAAGTCGGGGAGCGGGGAAGGGGGCTTGAGCGTCCGGGTCTGGGTCGAACGGAGCGACGGCACGAAGGTGGCGGTCATCAGGGCATATGGCGCAGTCGAGACCTTCTAGGTTCTCGTCGCTGCTGTGTTTCTAAGGGCGGTCGGGCAAGCCGGGCGGTTCTGGCGCAAGATCGACGTTGCCGCATCGCCTGCTCCCCGACATACACGATTGATGGGAACCGACGCTCTTCCAAATACCTCAAAATGCGACGCTCTTGCCGATCGGCAGGCCCGCCTCATCATTGATAATGCCGTGGACTATGCCATCGTCGGCCTGGACCTCAATGGTGTCATCACCTCGTGGAACGTGGGTGCCAGCAACATCATGGGCTGGTCGAGCGAGCAGGCGATTGGACATCCGGTCGCCCTGTTCTTTACGGCCGAAGATGTCGAGGCACGCGTTCCAGCAGCCGAGATGAGCGCTGCGGTCCGCCATGGCCGCGGCATCGACGAGCGCTGGCACCTGCGTCATGACGGTTCACGCTTCTGGGCCAATGGCGAGATGATGCCACTGCGCAATGAGCGCGGCGACCTCGAAGGCTATGTGAAGATCCTTCGTGACCGGACCGAGCAGCACAATGTCGCGGCTGCCCTATCCGACAGTGAGGACCGTTACCGGACCCTGCACGATGCGATGGATGAAGGCTTCTGCCTGATCGAGGTCCGCTGCGACGATGCGGCCAAGCCGATCGACTACTGCTTTCGAGAGGTGAATGCCGCGTTCGAGCGGCAGACCGGGATTGCCGACGCTCCAGGCAAATGGATGCGTGAACTGGCTCCCAACCACGAGCAGCACTGGTTCGATCGCTACGCCGAGGTTGCCAGGACCGGCAACTCCACACGGTTCGCGCTACCGGCACAAGCGCTGAACGGACGATGGTACGAGGTGTTCGCCTATCGGGTTGGCGACCCCTCCGAACGCCTGGTCGCCATCCTGTTCAGCGACATCACTGACCGCCGTTCGACTGACGCGCGTCTGCGCGCGAGCGAGGAGCATCTGCGCGAGGCCAATGCGACGCTGCGGAGCAACGAGGCCAATCTCCGGCTCCTCCTCGATACGATCAGCGAAGGCTTTTACGCCGTCAATCGCGACGGTGTGACCACCACTTGTAACGCCGCCTTCCTGCGCATGCTGGGCTTCTCGCGCGCACAGGACGTGATCGGGCGCAAAATCCACGACCTGATCCACCACTCGCACCCGAATGGCGCGGCTTACCCGGCGGCCGAGTGCCCGATCTATCTGGCGGCCAGCCAGGGCACGCCGATGCATGTCGCAGAGGAGCTGTTCTTCCCCATCGGGCGCGATCCGGTGTGGGTGGAATATTGGGCGACTCCGATCGTAGAGGATGGTGTCCTTCAGGGCGCGATCTGCACGTTCCAGGATATTACGGACCGACGCGAGCAGGAGCGCGCGCGCCAGGAGGCGGAAGCGCGTCGGGCCGCCCTCATGGAAGTGGGCGAGCAGCTACGAAACTCGGAAGACCTGGCGGCCATGTCGGCATTGGCGGCCGAGATTGTCGGGCGGACGCTCGGGGTTACTGCGGCCGGGTTCGCCCGCGTGGAAGACGACGACGATCTCGTGGTGATCGAGCGGGACTGGGCGCCAGACCCGGCCCACGCCATCGCCGGTACGCATTCGATGCGTGACTACGGTTCCCACATGGATGATCTGCTCGCCAACCGCGTGGTCGTCATCAACGACGTGCGTCTTGACCCTCGCACCGCAGCTAACATCAGCGCCTATCATGCGATCGGTGCCGCCGCCCTCATCAACGCGCCCGTCGTCGAGCAGGGCAGGTTGGCGGCGCTCTTTTGCGTGTTGTCGGATCAGGTGCGGCGTTGGAGCGACGATGAGATAGCCTTCGTCCGGGAGGTGGCCGAGCGCACCCGCGTTGCGATCGAACGGCGACGAGCGGAGGTGTCCTTACGCGACCTCAACGCCAGGCTTGAGCATGAGGTCGAGGTACGCACGGCCGAGCGGGATCGGATGTGGAACACCTCGCCTGACCTGATGCTGATCCTTTCACCGGACGGTGTCTATCAACGCCTCAACCCGGCTTGGAAAACCGTACTCGGCTATGAGCCGGCCGAACTGGTCGGCTCCTACGCCACGGACCTCGTGCTCCCGGATGATTTAGCTGCGTCCGAAAATGCTCTCAGTTCCGCGCAGGCAGGCAGCATGCCTGTTTTCGAGAATCGCTTACGGCACAAGGATGGCAGTTCCCGATGGGTGCAGTGGGTGGCAGCTCCCGGTCCCGACGAGATCTTCGGGATCGGACGCCACATCACAGAGGCCAAGGAGGCCGAGCAGCGGCTGGCGGAGGCGGAGGGGCAGCTTCGCCAGAGCCAGAAGATGGAGGCGGTGGGGCAGCTCACCGGTGGGCTCGCCCACGATTTCAACAATCTGCTGACCGGTATCTCCGGAAGCCTGGAGATGATGGCGATCCGCATCGGCCAGGGCCGCATGGGTGACGTCGAGAAGTACAACACCGCCGCGCAAGCCGCATCCAAGCGGGCCGCAGCGCTCACGCACCGCCTCCTCGCCTTCTCGCGCCGGCAAACGCTTGATCCCAAGCCAACCCAGCCCAACCGGTTGATTGAAGGGATGATGGACCTGATCGAGCGGACGGTCGGCCCTGAGATCGAGACGAGGTTCGTCGCTTCCGACGCGCTTTGGGCGACTCTGGTCGACCCGCACCAACTTGAAAACGCGGTGCTCAACCTGTGCATCAACGCGCGCGACGCTATGCCCGATGGCGGCCGGGTGACGATCGAGACGAGCAACGTCGATATCGACGAGCGTGCAGGTCGCATCCGCGAACTGGAGCCCGGTCGCTACGTCGCCCTATGCGTCTCCGACAACGGCACCGGCATGACGCCGGAGGTGATCACCAAAGCGTTCGACCCCTTCTTCACGACCAAGCCGATCGGCGTCGGCACCGGCCTTGGTCTGTCGATGATCTATGGCTTCGCCCGCCAGTCGGGCGGTCAGGTCCGCATTCATTCGGGCGAAGGCGAAGGCACAAGCGTGTGCATCTACCTGCCCCGGCATCTCGGCCCGACGGAGATCGAGGAGGCCACGCCCGATCTTGCGGGCGCACCTCGTGCGGAGGTGGGCGAGACGGTGCTGGTAGTCGATGACGAGCCGTCGGTGCGGATGCTCGTGACTGACGTGTTGGAGGAGCTAGGCTATACCGCGATCGAAGCCGCAGATGGTGCCGCTGGGCTCAAGGTGCTGCAATCCGACGCGCACATCGACCTGCTCATATCCGATGTCGGGCTACCAGGCGGCATGAACGGGCGTCAGATGGCGGATGCAGCCCGGGTCAGCCGGCCGGACCTCAAGATACTGTTCATCACCGGCTATGCGGAAGCAGCTGTCGTCGGGAACGGCCATCTCGATCCGGGCATGCACGTCATGACCAAGCCGTTCGCCATGGAGGCGCTGGCAACCCGCATCCGGACCCTGATTGAGGGAGCTAAACGAGGCCGAGGCGTCGGAGCAGCCTTTGGTGGACGACGGCGAGGCGAGGATTAGCACCGCCGATGGCCCGCATTCTCATTAGACCATCCCTATTGAGATAGCCGTCCGCCGCGTTTGAGGTATTTCGCCATGCAAATTGAGTGCGGCCATCGAGATGAACGAATGGCCGGAGTTGGGAAGCCAAAAACGGGCCGCGAATGGCCGCGACGGGTCAGCACGCGAAGCAAGATCGTGGTGTCGTCGAAAGCACGAATTTATCATGGGAATAACAGAGATCCGGTGGTCGACGCTCAAGGCTGTCCTTACGGTCTAGCCGACAATGAGCGATTGGTCTGGCGTTGAATATCGCCGTCAAGTCTCCTGAGTGTCAGGCATTACCCGTTGCATGAACTGATCGAACAACGGCACGGTGAAGGCGGTGTCGCCATGCGCGGGGCTGAAGAGCATGCCTTTGGCAATCAGGCTGTTGCGGGTCGGCGCCACCGAGGACACCTTGACCTTCAGCTGGTCAGCAATATCACCAGAGCGATGTGGCCCAGGCCCGAGCGCTGCCATCGCACGTAGATAGCGCTTTTCAGCCGGTGTCAGCCGGTCGAAGCGGACGCGAAAGAAGCTGGCGTCCAGTTCGGCAAGTGCTGCCGCACGGGCCATATCCACGTCGGCCGCGGTGATCGGCGATGCGTTAGCCACTTCCCAGCTGTGCTTGCCCCATTCCTGCAGGAAATAGGGATAACCCTGCGTGTCCTGCACGATGGCTGTCACGGCTTCCGTTGTGATCGCCTCATCCTCCCGCTCGACCGGAACACGGATCGCGGCTGCAGCAGCAATTTCATCGAGCGGGCCGAGGCTTACGAACTCGAAGAGGCGTTCGGCATAGGATTTCGCGCGACCCATCTGTCCCAGAAGCTGCGGCAAGCCGGCACCGACCAGGGTCACTGGAAGCCGCAGCTGGTTTGCCCGGTGCAACGCACTAATGAGGGCCGCAAGCTGCTCTTCGGCGACATATTGCAGTTCGTCAATCATCAGGACGACCGCGGTTTCCCGTTCGCGCGCCGCTTCGCCAACGGCAACGATCAGGTCCGCCAGATCCAGATCAAGATCGCCTGAGTCCGCAAGACCGGGCTCCGGCTCGAGATCCAGGGCGATCTCGAAATCGTCGTATTTGAGCTTGAGCTTGGCGAAGCCGGCAAGCGCGCGCAACGCGTGCTTCACGCCTGCGCCAGCGCGTGCCGTTCGATCGAGGCGCAGCAGGCCTGCGCGCAGCGAGGGGGCGATCAGCGCCGGTAGGGAGCGGTTCTCCGGTGCTTCGATCGTCACGGCCAACATCCGCTCGGCCTCGACCGCTTCGCGCACCGCCCCAAGCAGCACCGTCTTTCCCACCCCACGAAGGCCGTAGAAGATGGTCGAGCGCGCTGGACGACCGGCACGGATGCGATCCAAGGCGACGAGGGTACGCTCAAGGAGCGGTTCACGCCCTGCGAGCTCGGGCGGCGGTGTGCCGGCGCCGGGGGCGAATGGATTGCGACGAGGGTCCATAGCGAGTTTATGTTATATTATCGATATCTTGTAAACCAAGATAATATCACTTCATTTAGTATGCGGTCACCTCGGTTGTGCGTTCGGCTGGTCTGTGCAGGCGTCCTTGATCGCAGCCACGTTGCGACATTCACGATCAAAAACCGTATATCAAAGGCAGTCACGCCACGGAGATGAACGAGCGGCTGAAGTTGAAGAGAGGGGAAGGGGGCGTGAACGACCGGATATGGGTCGACCTCGCGCTCGGGCGCACTTCGCCGATATCCTGATTCCTCGCACGTCTGGTGATAGCCGCTTTCGCAACAGCTGGACGGTCGAAGGTGAGGGTCAGGCGGCTGGTCGCTTCACGATATCGTAATCAAATCGCTGCCTTTCGGAGGCAATTCCGGGGCAGATTATTCCGGCATTTGTCAGCTTCTATGGCCTTTATTAACCATCGAGCTTCAAACGGAGGTGATGGATCGAGCGCGTCTAGCGCTCCGCAACATGCCGGGATGACCTAATGGGCCTATTTAGCCGAATTGCGCGGAAGGGGGGGGCAACGACGTTCCTCGGACGCCTTGTCCGCGATGTACGCGGCAACACGTTGGCGATCATGGCGGCCGCGATCATCCCGTTGGCAGGCATGGTGGGCAGCGGTCTCGACATGAGCAGAATGTACATCACGAAAACGCGTTTACAGCACGCCTGTGATGCTGGCGCCTTGGCGGGACGACGCGCCATGGGCGGCGGAGCGTGGGACAGCGCTGATGACGCCCAGGCGAAAAACTTCTTCAAAGCGAACTTTGTTACAGGCGCTTACGGAACCCAGAGTCTGGATTATCGCTATTCGGAGAATGCGGGCAAAGTAAGCGGAACAGCGTCCGCCGTCGTCCCTATGACCCTGATGAAGGTATTGGGTATAAATACCCAAACTCTCAGTGTCGCGTGCAACGCTGAAATGAAACTCCCCAATAGCGATGTTATGTTTGTTCTCGACACAACGGGCTCAATGAATTGTGTTGCAGGAAATGCGAATTGCACAAACAATAACGGCGTACCTGCAGCCGGGTCAAAAATCGACGGTTTAAAGATTGCGGTTAAGTGCTTTTATCAGATCGTTGCGCAGCTCGATATAACAGATACTACATGCCCATCAGGTGAACCTACCGGCGGCACCGGCGGGCAGGTTCAGGTGCGTTTTGGCTTCATGCCATATTCGTCAAACGTGAATGTTGGAAAGCTACTGCCGAGCAGCTATTTTGCCAACAGCTGGAACTATCAATCACGTACTCGAAACGGTAACAATACCGCATGGAGCGACTACCAGACTGCCTATACACGCAGCTCGAGAGACGCAAATTGCCCAAATTATATAACCAGCACCGAAGAATATCGAAATGGTAGCAAAGTTCGCGATGGTAGTACATATTACTGTCAGTACGACTACCGGTTCAATGGCCCAGAGTGGCGATACGAAAGCACCAGTATAAATTATTCGGCATTGAAAAATGGCGAGGGATGGAATGCCAGCTTCACTCTGCCAATCAATGACGATGGCAGCCAAAAGACCATAAGCTGGGATGGCTGCATCGAGGAGCGGCCGACAGTACGCACGACCGACTACGATCCTATTCCTAACAGTCCTCCGTCTAACAAGGCATGGGATTTAGATATCGATCTCGTACCGACCTCCAGCGAAACGAAATCACTGTGGTATCCGGCATTGCCTCAGGTCATTTTTTATCGAAACGTTCTTACGAATCTCAATCAGGCTACAGATAATACGCGGACGATTTCTGCTAATCGATATTACAATGGCAGTGGCGCCGCTTGCCCAACGGAGGCACGCAAACTTCAAGTCTGGTCAAATTCCGACACATTCAAGGACTATGTGAACGGCTTGGAGGCTTCCGGAAATACCTATCATGACATTGGCATCCTGTGGGGTGCTCGTTTCATGTCGCCGGATGGCATCTTTAAAGCTAGCAATGCAAAGACCCCGGCTGGTGGTACTATTCAGCGACACATGATCTTCATGACTGATGGCGATTCTACTAGTAACCCGTGCGATTATAATGCGTATGGCGTTCCTTTTTGGGATAAGCGTCAGACTACAAGCGTTGGTAATGCGGCTGATTGCGGTAAAAATTCTGATGATCTGATTGATCAAATAAACTTGCGTCTTGAGGCATTGTGCACTGCGGTGAAGAACAAGGGTATAACCCTATGGGTTGTCTCCTATGGCGGTGGCCTTTCCAGTGATACGGAGAAGCGCTTGGCCGCCTGTTCCAGCCCAGCCGATGCGACCACAGCAACTCATTATTTCGCTCCAAAACAGCCGAGTGATTTGAGCGTCGCCTTTGCGGCGATTGCGAACAACATTTCCCAGCTACGGATTACCGGATGACCCGCGACGTCCGAGATATCGCACATGAAACCCGCGGCGCTACTATTCTCGAGTTCGGGATCGTCGCTCCGGTGATGTGTCTCCTATTGGTCGGCGGATTTGATATTGCCCATACGCAATATATGCGCGCCGTCCTCCAGGGGATCGTACAAAAAACCGCGAGAGACTCGGGCTTAGAGGGCGCCAGCACCGCCGCAATCGATAATCAGGTGCGGACACAGGTCTTAGCCATAAATATGCAGGCAAAGATCGATTTCACACGTCGTTATTATCGAACGTTCACGGATGCCGTTAGCAAGACACCGGAGCCTTGGAATGACACCAACGGCAATGGCGTGTGTGACAAAAGCGAGCAGTATCAGGATAATAACAACAACATGGTATGGGACAATGACGGTGGTGATCAGGGTCAAGGCGGCGCCAAGGATCGTGTCGTGTATACCGCAACGGTCAAATACCCTCGCATTCTGCCCTTAGACAAATTCGTCGGTGCATCAGATACGGTACAAATCTCCGCTTCTACGGTGCTAATGAACCAGCCTTACGGCGACCAATCGACTTATGGCGCCCCGACGCCGAGGAATTGTCCGGCATGATCAGCTATCCTAGCTTACGGATCCTATTCAAGCTATCGAGCGACCGGCGCGGGCTGGCCCTTATTGAATTTGCTTTCACGCTACCGATATTGCTTACGATGGTTTTGAGCGGAGCGGAGATAACTAATTACATCATCGTTCGCATGCGGGTAAGCCAACTTGCTCTTCAAATCGCGGATAACGCGGCGCGTATGGGCAATGGGACTATGCTTCAGCTAAAAACGTTGAATGAAGCAGACATCAATGATTTATTCGCTGGGGCAAATCTTCAGTCGGGTATTCTATCGCTTCAAACCAAGGGGCGTGTGATCCTATCAGATTTGGAACCGCAGACCACGTCCGACTCAAACTCTACGTACAAGATTAAATGGCAACGCTGCTATGGTACGCAGCCATATACGTCACCTTATCCGGGAGCTGGAGCTCAAAATCTCAGCGGATTGGGCCCCGCTGGTAATCAGACCATCGCTCAACAGGGCAACGCCACAATGTTCGTTGAGCTATATTACGTATATACACCTCTGGTTTCAGCAAAGCTTGTGCCCAGCACAACGATAACGGAGATTGCGTCGATGTCGGTCCGAGATCGCCGTGACCTGACTGGCGGTGATAACGGAGTTTATCCTGTGAGCGGAGCGAGCAAGGCCAGCTGTTAACACCGCAGCCACGTAGGCGTGTACACGATAATTTGCACTTTTCCTCTGTTACCGTTACTTCGTTTCTTGAAACGATTCGTCGAATCCGAAGACGACCTAAACGCGCATGATCGAGCTACTTCGGTACGGCACCCTCCATTTGCCGCTCCCGTTGCGTTTCGTCATTCCCCGTCGCTTCATTGGCCATCTGCTGATTGCAGTCGGTGACATTCTCCTGGCCGGGCGCGCAGGCCACTTCGTTGGGCGCGGTACCGCGATGGCTCATGCGATACCCGATGAAGCAGACAGAAACGATCAGCATCAGGATCAGGCTTAGCTTCAGGTCAAACGAGCGACTGGGATTGTTTGTGCTGCGCATATCGGGCGTCTACGTCAGCGATGATTTCCGTCCAAGATCGTCTTCCCGGTCCTCTTCGGGCTGGCCCTTGTCGAGTGTATCGCTTGGACGCCGGGCATCGCCTTCGTTCTGATGCTCCGTCGATAGAGTCGACTCGTCGGTCTCGGTGGTCGGCTTGATTGGATCGGCCATGGTTGCTCTCCTTCTAGCGCCAATACCTGTGGCAGCACGGCGTTCCAGTTGGCCTTCCGCACTAGCGCTAGGGCAAGGACTGACCGGCTTTAGATACCGTCGAAGGCTAATCGCTGTGGATCAAATCCAGCAGCATCATCCGATGGAAGTCGAGCAGCTGACGATGCGCGTTCGCCGCCTGTTCTGAGCAGTATCCCAACAGCCAGCGCATTTCCTGCTGGCATCGCCGCTCGTGGTAGGCTTGCAGATCTGTCAGTTCGTTGATCAACATGTGTTCCCCCTTTCGGTGCGCTGCAAAGCTGGAAGGACAGGGTTAACACGTTGTGAACAAACCAATTCGGACCGCGGCCCGAAACTCCCTTCGTCAGTCTCGGCCTCTCTGCAAGCCGGAACGTGACAGGCGCGTGTTGCTTTTCGGGCAAAGCGATTAGCGTCCGTCAGAATCGACATGAACGAACGGCAAAAATTGAGACGCGGATAGAGCGCTTCGAATGACCGGAAGTGGGTCTTCTCAGCTGCAAATCAGCTCGCGATAGGGCGGCTTTGCCCCACAGAAGCGACGCGAGCCGATCTTGTCAGACGGCTTCCGATAGATGCGCAGCATCCCGACTTCGCGGTGCTGGACAGTGAAACGATCGGGCATGGCAGGGCTTTCGACAGGAAGAATAATCAGGCGCGCGTGCGCCGGCCAGAAGCGCGGTGCGTGCGGGCATCGCGCAGGGTCGCGTCGGGTTCGAGGTATGCAGCAGGCGCCTTTGGCACGGCGACGCGCTGCGACAGATAGATGCCGTTGTGGCCTGAGCAGAGATAGGCGACGAAGCACGCGACTGCGATCGGCACGGCATAGGTCGCGCCAAACAGCTCGATTCCCTTGAAGGTGCAGGCAAGCGGCGTGTTGGCCGCGCCCGCGAACAGCGCGAAGAAGCCGATCGCTGCGAATACTCCCGTCGGGACTCCGAACATGGGCGCGAGCGCATTGCCGAACGCCGCGCCAATGAAGAACAGCGGCGTCACCTCTCCGCCCTTGAAGCCAGCGCTCAGGGTAACGACGGTAAAGAGCAGCTTCAGCGCCCAGCTCCACGGGTGCGTATCGGGGCCGAAAAAGCTGGCAATGGTCAGGTCGCCCGGTGTTGCCGCCAGCGTGCCCAGACCGAGATAGTCTCGCGTGCCAAATAGCCAGACCAGCGCGATCACGGCCAAACCACCGATAGCGGGTCGTAGTGGGCCATAGGGTATCACGCGCTTCAGCCATCCGCCGAGCGCATGGTTGGCCTCTGCAAAGGCCAGCCCGACCAATCCGAATACGACGCCCGCGACGCCGGCTTTGGCGACGAGCAACGCGTCGATCGGCACCATCGCATCGACATGGTAGGCGCCGTGATGAATGCCCCAGGCAAGACAGGTCCAGTCACCCACCAGTGCCGCGACCAGGCACGGTACTAGCGCGCGATACTCGACCCGGCCGATCGCCAGCACCTCCAGCGCGAAGACCGCGCCCGCAATCGGCGTCCCGAACACCGCGCCGAACCCCGCCGCAATCCCGGTCATCAGCAGGATGCGCGTCGCTTCCGCATCCAGCTTGAGGGCGCGCCCGAACCCGCTGGCGAGACTGCCGCCCAATTGCACGGCGGTGCCTTCACGCCCCGCCGATCCCCCGAACAGGTGCGTCACGACCGTGCCGAAGAAGATGAGCGGGGCCATGCGCAGCGGCACACCGCCCCCCGGCTCGTGGATTTGCTCGACGATGAGGTTGTTGCCGCCTTCGACCGATCGCCCCGTCAGATGGTAGAGCAGTCCGACCACGAACCCGCCGATCGGCAGCAGGTAGAGCAGCCAGGGAAAGGCAAAGCGAAGCCGGGTTACGGCATCGAGGCTCCACAAGAAGGCCGCGCAGAGCGTTCCCACCGCTGCAGCCATCGGGACCAAAATCAACGTCCACCGCAGCACCGACATGGCATGGGTGCGGCGATCGCGAAAGAACGCTGCCATGTTGAACTGGTTGTAGAAATTGCGAAACGTCGCGCGCACGATTCCTCCTTGCTGCCTTGCGGCGCCTGGTAGGAATCATCGACCCTTGCGAGGGCGGTTCGGCCAAATGGCCCGGCGGAAATCCATCGCCGTGCCCGAGCATATGCTGTCCGACGGCGACTTGGTCAACCAACGGCAGGGTTACGATAAGACCATTGTTTTGGTGAAGACCGATAAGATGGCTTCACGCATGGAATAAAGCCCGACGAGCGTCGTCTACGTTTTCGAGACTGATCCGCAGGAGGCTTATGCGTAGACGAAATTGGACGTTCGGTCTGATGGCTACGGCCCTACTCACCGGCGCAGCCGCGGCCGCCCCCGCCAATGGCTACGCCAGCATGGTGTCTGCCGCGATGGACCGGATGATGGCGGGCATGATGGTCAAGCCGTCCGGCGACGACGACCGCGACTTCGTCGCGATGATGCTTCCGCACCATCAGGGCGCCATCGATATGGCGGTGGCCGAGCTGCGCTACGGCCATAACGAGCAGCTCAAGCGCATCGCGCAGGAGATCATCATCGATCAGCAGCAGGAGATCGCCGCCATGAAGCTGGCGATCGGTCAGCCGCTACCCCCTTCGACGCCAGCCCCAACGCAGGGCGGCGACCACCATAGCCATATGGAGCACTGACATGATCCGGACCTTCCTGCGCTCGGCCGCCTTGCTGATGAGCGCCGCACCGGGCATTGCCATGGCCCAGCAGGCGCCGTGGAACGCCAGGGACGTGCCTGTCAGCCACCGCGACCGCGTCTATGCATCCGAACAATTCTCCAACACGGTGTCGGTGACGGACCCGGCCGACAACCGGCTGCTCGGCGTCATCAAGCTCGGCGATCCGCAGCCGATGAACTTCTCGCCACTCTACAAGGGGCAGGTGTTGGTTCACGGCCTTGGCTTCTCACCGGACGGGAAGACCCTCGCGGTCGTGTCGATCGGATCGAACGCCGTGTCGTGGATCGACACCGCCACCAACACCGTCAAGCACACGACCTATGTCGGGCGTAGCCCACACGAGGCGTTCTTTACACCGGACGGCAAGGAGGTCTGGGTCACCGTCCGCGGCGAGGACTATATCGCTGTGCTCGACCCTACGACGTACAAGGAAACGGGGCGCATCAAGACGCCCGGTGGTCCGGGTATGACGATCTTCTCGCCCGATGGCCGATACGGCTATGTCTGTTCCTCGTTCAATCCGGTGCTGGCCGTGTTCGATGTCGCAACCCACGCGCAGGTCGGACAGGTGGCACAGCCAAGCCCGTTCTGCCCCAACATCGCCGCGACGCCGGACGGCAAGCAGGGGTGGTTCACGCTGAAGGACATCGGCAAGACGGTCGCGTTCGATGCCAAGCCGCCCTTTGCGATCCTCAAGGTGCTGGATACCGGGCCGATCACCAATCACGTCAACTTCGCCCGCACAGCCAGCGGGCAGTTCGCCTATGTGACGGTCGGCGGGGAGAATGCGGTTAAGGTGTTCCGCACGTCCGATTTCGCGCCCGTCGCCACCATCCCGGTCGGCAAGATGCCGCACGGCGTTTGGCCATCGGGCGACGGCCGGCGCATCTATGTCGGGCTGGAGAATGCCGATGAACTCGCCGCGATCGACACCGCCGGCAACAAGGTCGTTGCCACCGTGCCGGTCGGACAGGCACCGCAGGCGATCGCTTATGTGCCGAACGCTGTCCCGACAGGCCCCGGCACCGACAATCTCCAACCGCTTGGTACTGCAGGCAAGGCGGTGCATCTGAACATGGGGCCGGTTGGCGGTAATGCTGCGGCAAGCAGCATTACCCTCTTCGACCAGGGCATCATTCAGGTCGTGCAGAGTGCCGTTACCGGTTTGCAGCCCAAGAAGCCTTACATGCTCGTGCTGACCGCCAACGCGGACGGCAGCGGTGCGGTAGAGCCGCTTGCTAACTTCATGAGCAACCCGGCAGGTGCGGCGATCGTCAACGCATCGGGGCCGATCCGGCAGATCGTTCAGGGCAGCACCGCGGCGCCCCGGCGCTTTCTGGCGGTCGCGGAGGTGGTGAACGGCGCGCCGGGTCGCATCGTGCAGGTGCAGCGCGACTGAGATGGACCCGCTTGTCGCCGCGATCGAGCCACTGATCCCCGGTCTGCGCCGCTATGCCCGGTCGTGGTTGCGCGATCCGGCGATGGCGGACGACGTGGTGCAGGATTGCCTCGAACGCGCGGTCGGGCGCTGGCGGCAACGACGCGGGGCGGAGGTCCGCCCCTGGGTCTATGCGATCCTGCATAATCTCTTGGTCGATCATAAGCGGCAGCATGTCCGGCGAGGTACGGCGGTTCCGCTCCACCTCGTGGACGAGCTCGCGCTCGGCCGCCCGGCCGATCAGGACGCAGGCCTGCACCACCGAGACCTGTTGCGCGCACTTGATGCGTTGCCCGAGGAGCAGCGAACGGTGCTGCTCCTCGTCTCGGTCGAGGGCCTGCCCTATGCGGAGGTCGCGGCCGTCGTCGGCGTGCCGCTGGGCACGGTGATGTCGCGCGTATCGCGGGGGCGCGACCGTCTGGCGATACTCCTCCGGGAGGGTGAACGGCCGCGATTAAGGAGCGTGCAATGACCAGCCCGATCGGAGAGGACGATCTGGCCGCGTGGATCGATGGCAGGCTGTCGCCCGAGCGGCGGTGCCTGGTCGACGCCTACCTTGACGGCCTGCCGGACTTGCATGCCCGTTTGCGGGAGCAGGCGGAGCAGGCGCGAGCCCTTGCATCGCTGTTCGCTCCCATCGCGGATGAACCGATCCCGGCGACGATGCGCGTCGCAGCCATCAGGGGACGGCAACGCCAACCGCGTTGGCAACTCGCCATCGCTGCGTCGCTTCTGCTGGCGGTCGGGTTTGGCGGGGGCTGGTCGAGCGCGCGGTGGAGCGGCGAACCCCGCGCGGGCATCGCGGCGCTGGCCAACGAGGCGAGTGACAATTTCCGTGTCTATGCCGCCGACCGGATACGACCGGCGGAAATCGGCCCCGACCAGCGCGCCATGCTGATCCGGTGGACCTCCGCCCGACTGGGTGAGCGCGTGACCATCCCGGACCTCAGCACAGCCGGTTACCGCTATGGCGGGGGGCGATTGGTCGCGACGCCTCACGGCCCTGCGGCACTGCTCCTCTATGATGGACCGCAAGCGTCGAAGCTTGCGGTGCTGACGAGGCCTATGCAGATCGACAAGACCGCAAGCATGACCAGCACGTCCAGCGGGACCATGGGCCGGGTCACATGGGCGGTCGACGGGATCGGCTATAGTGTGGTGGGCGAGCGCCCCGCGGCCGAGCTGCATCCGATCGCCGATGAAGTCCGGCGCCAGGCAGATGCCGCGCTTGTGTCCTGATAGCGCCTTGCCGCTTCCCGGCGCCGACAGGCACCGGGCGGGCCAGCGCGATCACGGCTTGCGTTCGGCGTCCTTCCTGTCGACCTCGGCCGGCGTCAGGCGGGCCCGCTCGCGAATGCGACGTTCGAGCGGAGCGCCCACGAACAGTACGAGCATCGCAAGGCTCAACCCGCCGATGATGAGCGGCCACACCGCCAACCCTGCTGCCGCGCCGATCGTGGCCGTGACCCAGATGCACGCGGCGGTCGCCAGCCCATGCACTTCCTGACCCTGGCCGACCCGCAGCACCGCGCCGGCACCGATGAAGCCGACGCCGGACAGAATGCCCTGCATCGCCCGCCCTGCGGCGTCGGCGTTCACGTTCGGCAAGCCACTATGCACGATTGCCTGCACGGCGATGCAGCTTGCCAGTCCGACGAGGCCCAGCGTCCGCAAGCCCATGATCTGCCGGTTCTCGCGCGAGCGTTCCCAGCCGAGCACCATCCCGGCCGCGGTCGCCACCACCAGTCGCCCGATCGCATCGATCCAGAAGCCGATGTCCGATGCCGCTGACGCTTCGATCATTCGACCAGCACGTGGACGTGATGCCAGGCGGTGCACAGATAGCCGGCGAAGTTCCACATCGTGTCCGGCCGTTCCGGCTGTCCCTGTCCGGTCTCGTCGAAGGCGCGCACGACAAGGTGCTGGCGCCCTTTGGCAAGCGTGGCGTCGAGGGTCCAGCGCCGCCAACCCCAGTGCGTCTCCGGATCATCGGCGAACGTCGCCTGTTGCCAGTCGCGGCCACCGTTCACCGACACTTCGACCCGAGAGACGCGGCGATCATAGGCGATGGCATAACCCTCGATCCGCACCTCCCCGGCCGGGAGGCTTTCGCCAGCGCCGGGCGCGCAGATCGCGGCGTTGAGCGGCATGGCATTGATGGTCAGACCCTGGCTCCAGTCGACGGTGTCGCTCGTCACGTCGGCGGGAAAGAGCTTGTAGTCGTGCGCCTGGATCGGTGCGTCGGATGGCGTGTCGCGCACCTCGATCCGTGTCAGCCATTTGGCGCTTCGCACCCCGGCATAGCCCGGCACCACCATGCGGAGCGGTGCGCCGTGTTCGGGCGTCAGCGGCTCGCCGTTAATCGCCCAGGCAATGAGGACGTCGGGTTGCCGAGCCTTGTCCATGGCGATCGAAACCCCGAACAATGCTTTTTCGCCTTCCACGTCCACCTCGTCCGCGCCGGTGAACGCCACGAACAGGTCGGACGCATCCGGCGCACCGACGGCATCCAGCACGTCGGACAGTCGTACGCCGGTCCACTGCGCATTGCCGATCGCGCCCACATCCCACGGGTCGCCGGACGTTTTGGCGACCTGCTGAAGATCCGTGCGCCGGTTGCCGGCGCACTGGAGAACCGCCGTTACCGTGCGCGTGGCAAACGCGCTCTTCAGCTCCTCCACTGAGAAGGAGCGTCTCGCCATGCCCGTCCCGCTGACCTCGATCCGGTGATCGGCAGGCAGATCAGGCACCGAACCATGGCTGCGCACGTAGAACAGCGCCTGCGGCGTCAGGAACTGCTCGATCAGCGCGCCGGGCGTCGGCTCGGCGTTGTAGGGATCGGTTTTGCGCTCGATCATCTCAGTCATGGACTATCAAACGCAGCGAGCGTGCGAACCGCTGCAGCCTTAGATACAATCGCAGACGAAGGATTACCGATCGTTCCGATATCCAGATTGAAATAAACAGATCAAACGGTTGGTCGTATCGATCGGTTTGCGCGATATAAGCTGCATGACCCTGGAGCAGCTCAGAATCTTCGTCGGTGTCGCCGAGCGCGAACACGTCACCAAGGCAGCGGAGGTGCTGAACGTCACGCAGTCCGCTGCCTCCGGCGCGGTCGCGGCCCTCGAAGCGCGCTACGGAGTTCCTCTTTTTCACCGCGTCGGGCGTGGCATCCAGCTGACCGAAGCAGGCCGAGGCTTTCTGGAGGAAGCGCGCGCGGTGCTGGGGCGGGCAGCGCATGCGGAGACGATGCTGGCGGACTATGCCGGGCTTGCCCGTGGTTCGTTGCGGATCGTCGCCAGCCAGACGATCGCGAGCTACTGGTTGCCGGCAAAGCTCGCCGCCTTCCACGAACGCCACCCGCGGATCGCGGTCGAACTGGCGATCGACAACACCGAAGGTGCAGCAACCCAGGTCCTGAGCGGCGCGGCGGAGCTCGGTTACGTCGAGGGCGAGGTGGACGAACCGGCGCTCGCCCACTGGAATGTCGGGCATGACCCGATGGTGCTGGTCGGCCGCGAGGACGCCGGGCGCGTCGACGAGGACTGGCTTCGCGCGGCACGCTGGATCGTCCGCGAGCAGGGTTCGGGCACGCGCTCGACCTTCGAGGACGTACTGCGAACGCGCGGGTTTGATCCGGCCCAGCTGACGGTAGCGATGACGCTGCCGTCCAACGAGGCGGTGCGCACCGCGGTCGAGGCAGGTGCGGGCGTCGCCGTATTGTCGCGATTGGTCGTCGCACGCGCGCTCAAAGCCGGCGATCTGGTCGAGCTGCCGCTCGGGCTGCCCGACCGCGCCTTTCACGCGCTGCGCCACAAGGAGCGCTATCGCACCCGCGCGGCCGACGCGCTGACGGACCTCATCAAGGAGCAGGTCGCATGACTGCCGACACCCCCTCGGTCCTGTCCGGCCTCAAGCCGCTCAGCCGGCTCGATCACCCCCGCGAGATGATCCGCCAGTTCACGCCCAACTGGTTCGCCGCGACGATGGGCACGGGCATCCTCGCCCTCGCCCTCGCGCTGCCGCAGGTGCCCGGCATCGGCCCCTCGCTAAAGCCGGTTGGGGAGGTGTTGTGGTTCTTCAACATCGCGCTCTTCGCGCTGTTCGCCGGCCTCTATGGCGCGCGCTGGGTGATGTTCGGGCACGAGGCGCGGCGCATCTTCGGGCACAACACCGTATCGATGTTCATCGGGACCATCCCGATGGGCCTCGCAACGATCATCAACGGTTGCCTCGCGTTCGGCATCGCGCGGTTCGGTAACGGCATCGTGCCGGTAGCACACGTCCTGTGGTGGATCGACGTCGCCATGTCGCTCGCCTGCGGCGTGTTGATACCCTACCTGATGTTTACCCGCCACGAGCACAGCCTGGACGGCATGACCGCGGTATGGCTGCTGCCGGTCGTCGCAGCCGAAGTGGCGGGTGCTAGCGGCGGGCTGCTCGCGCCGCACCTGACCGATCCCCACGCGCAGATGGTGACCCTTGCGACATCCTATGTGCTGTGGGCCTATTCGGTGCCGGTCGCGTTCGGCATCCTCGCCATCCTGATCCTGCGCATGGCGCTCCACAAGCTGCCGCATGAGAGCATGGCGGCATCCTCCTGGCTGGCGCTGGGGCCGATCGGCACCGGGGCGCTGGGTATGCTGGTGCTCGGGGCGGATGCGCCGGCGATCCTCGCGGCGCACGGGCTGGTCGGTGTCGGCACTGTTGCGCAAGGGATCGGCGTCGTTGCCGGGATCTGCCTGTGGGGTTTCGGCCTGTGGTGGCTGGCGCTCGCGACGCTCATCACCATCCGCTACTGGCGCGCCGGCGTCCCATTCAACCTTGGCTGGTGGGGCTATACCTTCCCGCTCGGCGTCTACACCGTCGCCACCTTCCGCCTCGGCACGACGCTGGACCTCGGCTTCTTCGGTATATTCGGCACGGTGCTGACGGTCGCGCTGGCGGCGATGTGGCTGCTCGTTGGCGCCAAGACGCTCGCTGGGGCCTGGCGGGGCAACCTGTTCGTCTCGCCCTGCATCGCCACCCCGAACTGATCCGCCGTGGTGATCGGATCAGTCGGTCCGATCACTTGCAGAACGCCCCTTCGATCCGCCAGCGTGGCTGGCCACAGGAGAGCCTTGTCATGGACAATTTCGACGCCGGGCTGGCGAGTGAGACCAGCCGTCGCCGCTTTCTCAGGCATGCCGCGCTCGGCAGCGCCGGCCTTGCCGCAGCACCTGCGCTGGCACAGCAGCTCGTCGACCTGAAGCTGCCTGGCGGCAATGCCGAACGGCCGATGACCAGTGCCTTTCCCGGCAAGGGCAGCATGATCCTCCAGCGTGTCCATCCGCCCTTGCTGGAAACGCCGATGGACGTGTTCGACAAGTCGGTGTTCACGCCCAACGACCAGTTCTTCGTCCGCTGGCACTGGGCCGACATCCCGACCTCGATCGATGTCGAGACTTTCCGCCTCAACGTCTTCGGCCACGTCAACCGACCGCTGTCGATCAGCCTCGCCCAGCTGCTTCGCCTGCCGCGGGTCGAGATGGCGGCGGTGAACCAGTGCTCGGGAAACAGCCGTGGGCTGTTCCAGCCACGTGTCGCCGGCGCGCAATGGGGCAACGGCGCGATGGGCAATGCCAAATGGCTCGGTGTGCGCCTGCGCGACGTACTTGATCTCGCCGGGGTCAAGGCAGGCGCGGTACAGGTGCGCTTCGGCGCGCTCGACCAGCCGGTTGTGGCGGGCGCCCCTGACTTCGAGAAGGCGCTTGGGCTCGACCATGCCCGCGACAGCGAGGTGATGATCGCCTTCGGCATGAACGGCGAGCAGCTGCCGCTCCTGAACGGCTTTCCCTGCCGGCTGATCGTCCCGGGCTGGTACTCGACCTATTGGGTCAAGATGCTGAACGCGATCGAGGTACTGCCCGGCCCTGACGACCAGTATTGGATGGCCAAGGCCTACAAGATACCGGCGACACCCGGCGCGAATGTCGCGCCCGGTGCCAAGGACTTCCCGACCGTGCCGATCAATCGCATGATCCCGCGCAGCTGGATGACCAGCCTGCCCGATGGCCAGGCGATCGCCTACGAGGCGTCGATCCCGGTCGGCGGCATCGCAATGGGGGGCGACTGCGGCGTCGCCAAGGTCGATGTATCGTCAGACGGTGGCCGGACGTGGTATAAGACGACGCTTGGAGCAGACGAGGGCAGGTACAGCTTTCGCCGCTGGGACGGGCGGGTGCCGCTCCGGCGCGGGCCCAACACGATCATGGTGCGCTGCTGGAACACCAACGGTGTCGCTCAGCCGATGAAGCCGATCTGGAACCCGGGCGGGTTCATGCGCGGCAATATCGAGACCACCACCATCATCGCGGCCTGAGGAGCGAGTAGCATGAAGACTCCGTCTCCCGGCATCATGGCCGCTGGCCTGATCGGCCTGACCGGCATTATCCTCGTCTCGATCGGTGCGCCGAGCAGCCGCAAGGCGCCTGCCCCGATCTCCGAGACATCCGAGCCGGCACCGCCCACCAGCGTGTCGGCGCGCGGCTTTTCGCTTGCCTCGACCAGCGTCGACCTGCCGGTCGATGACGCGACTTACCCCGATGGCCCGCACGCCGACGTCATTAACGCCAACTGCACCTCGTGCCATTCGGCTAGCATGGCGCTGACCCAGCCAGCGCTATCGCCAGACCAGTGGAAGGCGACCGTCACCAAGATGCGCGAGGTGTACAAGGCGCCGGTGGCCGAGAAGGACGTCGACGCGATCGTTGCTTATCTCATCGCTATGCCGAGCCAGAAGGCGGCACCCGCAACCGGCAAGGCGCAGGATCCCGACCCCAAGGCGGCTCCCGATGTCTCAGGTGGAACAGGCTAGGTCAGCCTCTTCCAACAATCTCAAAAAACCTTTCCTTTTGGGAAAGCTGGGTGCGGCGGGCAAGAGCCGTAGCGCAGCACCTACCGCTGCCAACATGAACGTATGCCCCGCCCCGTTTGCAAGCTGGATGTTGAGGTGATCTGATCAGTCTGCGTCAACGTATGCGGTTTCGTGGGTGAGCCCACGGCCAAGATGGACATCCGCGTGTTCAGAGCCCCATAATGAGTACGGCATCGAGTGCCAATTCATGTGCCGGGCTTTCCGAACGCCGATTGACTGTCAGGCCATCTTTACGATCCTTCCTGCAAACCT
>NZ_JAELXS010000014.1 GCF_016427505.1 Sphingomonas mollis
TCGGCGATCGCATTTCGCATGGACTCGTCATCGTCCACTACGAAGACGGTTTGCGGCATCAGATTTTCCCATCGTCGTACGATGGTACCATGAGATTCCGGCTACGCGATCCATGCGCCTGCTTGTCAACTCCGACGGCGACCGTCATTGCTGAAAGCCAAACATCGCCGGTAGGCAAGTGACGAGCGACATAGATACAAAAAGCACTGGCAGCCCTAGTGACCTATTAGAATATATGTAACGGAAATATATTGTAAGTCGTCAACCGAATCAACCTGTTGATTATGATGGCGGCGTCTTTTCGATTGTAATATACATTGAATGTATAATCTACCAATTTAGATCGGTATGATATAGAAATATAGGTTCTGACTGCCAATTTGCCGAATGAAATCGCTATTGATGGATAAGCTAACCCAATCATACTGATTGAACAGGCATGGTTCAATTATCTCTTTAGAGATGCGGCCGATTCGGTATCGTTTGAAAATCTTTACTTCTTAAAGTGATTTTTGCGACTGAGAGAATTATCATGCATCGACATGGCGTCGATTTTCGCCCGCCCGGACGAGCGCCAAGTATCGGTCCTCACTTATCTCTAGAATTCCTCTAGTTCCGTATTCAAGGAATTGTTAACAATCCTGCATCTCTTCCACGATTTCACGCAAATCATCGCATAGAAGTGTGAACCCCTTAACATTCGCCTGCGCCTGCTGATGCAGGCAAAATCACCGATGCTAGATATTTGATCCCATGGTTTGATGGTGCAATCCTTTCATTGGAATGGAAGGAAACCGTATGGGACAGGTTCGTTACGGGAGCGCCACGCCTCTTCTGGGCACTGTGTTTGAGCGGATCGATACTCGGTGTTGTTTTTGACTATGGTGCTGAGTGTGATGAAAAGCTTGCGCATGGTTGCAACGATAGCGAGTTTGTAAGGCTTGCCAGCGGCGCGCAGCCGGCTGGCTGTCGCAGCGAGGGGTCCTTTTCCGGAGCGTGCAACAATCAAGGCTGCAAGATGGAAGCAGCGTCTGACCGCCGGCCTTCCGCCGGAGCATCGTCCGGGCCGACTGGTTGTGCCGCTTTGCCGATCGAACGGAGCAAGACAGGCAAGGGCCGTGACCTGTCTGCTGGCGATGCGTCCAAGCCCGGGCATTCGTGCCGGCAGGCATGCCGCGACGACAGGACCGACGCCGGGTGCGCTGCGCAACAGTGCGTCGCGCGCTGCCAGATCGGAGAGGCGGCAACGACTGCGGCGATGGCTTTCTCGATCCGCAGGGCGAGGGCTTTCAGCCGTGCGACCCGGGCGGCGATGAGGCGACGCATGGCAGGATCAGCGATGCTTTCGAGCTGGTTGCCGAACTGGACCGCCTGCGCGACGGCGAGGTCACGCGAGCGGACATGCTCGGTCAGCCTGATGGCTTGCGGGTCATGGAAATAGAGCGTGAGTTCGGCGTGCAGCGCTGCCAGGCATCGCGCGATCACGGCGGCACCGAGCGGATCGGTTTTGGCCAACCGTCGCTCGGCGCGCGCGAAGTTGCGCACCCGCGCCGGATCGAGAAGAAAGCCGGTCAGTCCCAGCCGGTCGATCAGGATTGCGAGCTTGCGCTCATACCCGCCCGACGCCTCAAAGCCGATCCGAAGGCATGCCGTGCCGGCAAGTCGGGTAAGCTTGCAACCGAGCGTGGTCAGACCGGTCTTGCTGTTGGCGACCCGCCACAGCGTTCCGGTTGGATGAAGGTGGATAACCAGTTCGTCCTTGGCAACATCGATGCCGACAAAGAGGTCGGGCTGTGACATGATCCGGTTTCCCAGCCTTGTCATGCGGGGTCCCGCGTAAGGCCCCATGCAACTGTCCGGGGTTTGGGAAGACGGATGCGGCCCTGCTCAGGAACGGTCTTTTCCGACCAGACTGTCGAACGGCCTCACATCCGCCGCCTGAGCGGGGTGGCCACCCCGCTCAGGCACCGCGTGAATACACCATTCCGGACAGACAAGCCTGTCGAAGGGGCGACGTAGACGAACTCTGCCCAGGTCGCGACATAGGTGAAGTCCGATACCCACAGCCTGTTCGGCGCCGGAGCACGAAACTGGCGGTTCACGTGATCGAGCGGGTATGGTGCTGCCTTGTCGCTGATGGTCGTGCGAACTGGCTTGCCCCGGATCACGCCTGCCAGCGCTCCGCAGCCTTTCCAACGATGCTTTGCATCGCCGGAACCTTGGGCCGCTGCGCCCATATCGCGCATTAGCCGTTCCCCGGTACATCGCGCGACCGCAAAGCCCTCCCGCATCATCTGCCGCCAGACCTTGCGCACGCCGTAGACCCCAAAGTTTTCGGCGAACACACGGGCTATCTCGGGTTTGAGAGCCAGATATTCCTGCGCCCGAGCCGACAGGCGCGTAGCATCTTGCCGCTGTGCGACATGCTTATGACAGGTGGATGGGGCGATCGGCAGCACCTTCCAGATCGGCTCGACCCCGTAGGCTTCACGTTGCTCGTCGATGAAGCCGGTTATCGCTTGAACGGGCGGTCGAGCTTCGCCTGAGCAAAATACGCGGATGCCCCTTCGACGAGTTCAGGACAGGCTTGCGCAGTATCTCGTTGGCTTGGCGAAGCTCGCGGTTCTCGCGTTTCAGCGCCTTCAGCTTGTCGGTAACCTCGGTCGGAACCCCGGCGCGCTTGCCGCTGTCGACCTCGGTCTTTTTCAGCCACTCATGCAGCGTCGGTGGCGCGCAGCCGATCTTCTCCGCAATTGAAACCACCGCCGCCCATCGCGACGGGTTGGTCACGCTCGTGATCCAGTACCATCCGCACCGCTTGCTCGCGGACCTCAGGCGCAAACTTGTTCGCCGTCTTGCTCATACAGGCTCCACCTTCTCAGGAGTTGGAGCCTCCGACAAACCCGGGGCGGTTCACTCCGCGCACGTGAACGAGCAGCAGGTTTAGGGCAGCGGGAAAGGCCGCGTGAATGGCCATGATTGGGTCGATTCACTGGTCAAGCAGGGTTTAGATTAGCGCGGCAAGGCGCCTCGCGCCCATTCCACAATGGCGGCTGCCGACATGGCGCCGGACTGCCGAGCGATTTCGCGGCCATGCGCGAACAGGATCATCGTCGGGATCGAGCGGATACCATAGCGTGCGGCGATGCCCTGCTCGGCTTCGGTGTCCAGCTTGCCGAGACGGGCGGCGGGCTCGAGCGATGCGGCCGCCGACGCGAAGGCTGGCGCCATCTGGCGGCAGGGTCCGCACCACGCTGCCCAGAAGTCCACCAGTAGGGGCAGGTCGCTACGGGACGCATGAGCGTCGAAGTTGGAGCTTGTGAGCGTGACGGGTTCGCTCTGAAACAGCGCTGCTCCGCACCGACCGCATTTGCCGCCGGAACCGAGGCGGTCAGCCGGAACGCGATTCGCGGTGGCGCATGCCGGGCAGCGTACAATCAAGTCGGACATCCTGCTTCACCTCCTCGCCCGTGAGAACCGGAGGCGTGTCGAAGCGTTCCCCGACGGGTCGGCGATGGCGTGCTCTGATGCAGATTTGTCGCCGTGGTCTTGCCCAGGTCACTGTCCGGAACGTGAGATTGTAGCGCAGCGTGCCCGTCAGCGGATGCGAGCTCTCGATCAGTGTGTCGACGCCGTGGTAGGTCAGTCGCGCAGGCCCGCCCCAGACGACGACGTCGCCATCGTGTAGCGCAACGCGGCGCGGGCGGTCGGTGCGAGACTGCCCGCCCCAGAGAAAACGTGCATCGACGCCGAGCGAGACAGAGACGATCGGCTGGTCGAGATTGCGCTCGTCGCGGTCTTGATGGAGCGACAGTTTCGCGCCGCTCGCGTAGCGGTTGATGAGGCACGCTTCGGGCGCAAAGTTGGGGAAGCCGGCAGTGGCGGCAGCATTGGTGGCGAGAGCGGCGAGGTCTGGAGGCATTGTCGGCCATGGCCGTCCGGTAAGCGGGTCGAGGGGGCTGTAGCGATAGCCATGCCGATCCGAGACCCAGCCCAGCCTCCCGACGTTGGTCATCGCCACCGACATCCGCCGGCCACCCGGGGTCTCGAGATGGCGAAAAGGCGCGGTCTCGGCGACATGCGTGATCACCTCGAGAAGGTAGCGATCGACCGGTAGCGCGAAACCGCCAAGCAGCACGGCACCGGGATCGAGCGACAAGCGCTCACGGTCGTCGGGGAACAGGTCGCGCATGCCTGCTCTACGCCGCATCGTGGAAGATGATCCCAAGCATGTGCCGCTCGCCGGTCCGCAAGATCAGGCACCAAAATTGTTCATGGCGCGGAGGAGAACGAGCGGCAGAAGTTGGGAAGTGGGCAAGGGGGCGTGAATGTCTGGTGCTGGGTCCTTCTGCCAGAAATTGAGTAAATGACGCAACCCAAGCCAACAGTGGCAGAAAGCATGAAGAGATGTTTTTGCATCGAAAAGCGTCTGACCCAAGTCCCTATGTAATCCGCGCCCTGACGCTTTCTTGCGCTTGGAGGTCGGCACGCGGATGGTCTGATCCAATCGACTCGGGGGATAGGAGATGAGGCAGGGATCACGTTCGAAATCGTCCGTCGTGGTAAGCGCGGCGAGCACACCCGTCGTCGAGCAGGCCGTTCCGACCGATCCGCAGTCGCCCGATGGCCGTGTGACCGAGCGCTATGCCGCCTTCATCAGCTACAGCCACGCGGATGCGAGTGCCGCCCGCTGGCTGCACCATCGGCTCGAGACGTTCCGGATGCCGCGCGCGCTGGTCGGCTGTTCGACGACGTTCGGCTCAGTCGCGCGGCGTCTCCCGCCCGTTTTTCGCGATCGCGACGAATTGCCGGCAAGCGGCGATCTTGGCGCGGAACTGCGCGGAGCGCTCGCAGCTTCGCGGTTTCAGGTCGTGCTGTGCAGCCCCGAAGCCGCACGGTCGAAATGGGTCAACGAGGAGATCCGCAGCTTTAAACGGTTGCATGGCGAACACCGCACGCTCGCCGTGATTGCCTCGGGCGAACCTTATGCCAATGACGAACGGGAATGTTTTCCGCCGGCGCTCCGCTTCCGGCTTGGCGCGGACGGCGCGCTGTCCGATCTGCCGGCCGAGCCGATCGCCGCAGACATCCGGCCCGGCAAGGACGGCCGCCGGCTGGCCTCCCTCAAGATCATCGCGGGTATCGCCGCCGTGCCGCTCGATGCGCTCGTGCGACGAGACGCGGCACGGCGGCAGCGGCGATTGATATGGGTCACCGCCGCCTCGTTGGCGGTGGCGGCGATGACCATCGGTTTGGCGATCTATGCAGAGGGGCAGCGCCGCATTGCCGTCCGCCAGCGGGAGCTCGCCGACAAGAGCCTCGGCTTTCTTATCGGCACCTTCCAGATCGCCAATCCGGCAACCGAGAACCCGCGCACGATCACCGCGCTGACCATTCTCGATCGTGCAAGTCGCAGGGCGGCACGGGAACTGGCCGACGAGCCGGCCGTGAGCGCCCGGCTGCTTCGGGCGACGGGTGAAATCTATGCCAATCTAGGCGTGGCGAACGAAGCCGAGCGTGATCTCAAGCTGGCTCTCGCCCGCCTGCCCCCGAAGGGCGAGGAGCGTGCCCGTACGCTGCTGATGCTGGCGCGCATCTACCGACAGCGGGGCGATGCCAAGATGAGCAGCCGTGCGATCGACGCGGCGGTCGCCAGCTACGGCCGCACGACAGCTGACGCAGAGGCGCTGAATGCCGATGTGGCAGAGCGACGGGGTCGCCTGGCAACACTGGAGGGGCGATATGCCGAGTCCGCCGATCTGCTCGGCGACGCCGCCAGGCGCTATGTCGCGCTTGGCGGAGAGCATCGCGAGGATGCCGGTCGTGCCTGGCTCAATCAGGGCGAAGCATTGCTGCAAACCGGGCGCGTCGTCGAAGCGAAGCGCGTCTTTGCAAGGGCGACGGCTTCGTTCCAGGAGCTCTTCGGCCGCAACCACGTCCGCACCGCCGACGCAATTCGCAACGAAGCGATGGCGGATCTCGAAACCGGGCACCTCGACCCCGCACGCGCTCGAGCCGAAGAGGCGTTGGCCATATACGAGCGTGTCCTCGACCCGTCGCATCCTCTCATAGGTATGGCGCTGATCCTCCGGGGCCGCATCCAGACCAAGGCAGGCCGGTCCGACGCGGCGCTGCTGAGCTTCGAACGCGCTCGGACGATCTACAGCAAGCTGTACGGGGCGAAGAGTGCGCAGGTCGGCGACACGCAGTTCTATGCGGCCGAGGCGGAGCTTGCGGCCCGCAGACCGCGCGATGCCCTCTCGAGGGCGGGTGTCGTCAAGGAAATCTATGACCACGAATATGGCTCGCATGACCCGGATCAGGTCGAACTCTTGGCTTTGCGCGCCCGTATCCTTGCCGCAGCCGGGCGGCCCGAACAATCGGTACAGGCTTGCCGCGCGGCAATAGCGCTTCGCAGACTTTTAGACAGGAGGGACCAAGTCGTCACAGCGGACCGCATTGAGTGCCGGACGGTCATCTGATCCGGTAAGAGGCGCTATCGCGCATTCTGTCGGCAGCGGAAATAGGCGAGGTCACTGCATACGAGCGCTCGACTAAACTCTTCTCAATTTCTTGAACTTTGTTTAAAAGAACAGAAAAGGTGGGAGGTTGGTATGTTATATATAAAAAATGCTAGATTAGCTTGGACGGCCGCAATGCTGACGGGGATAGTCACTACGCCCGCTGCTGCTGCTGACTTTCTGCCGGGTATCCAAATCCAGGGCGTTAGCGTCATCAACCAATATTCCTATACGTTCGGTGACGCGCAGCCACCGTTGACGACCGGTGGTGAGACAGGAACCTTTCTGGCATCGGACCGGCGCCCCGATCCCTCGTCTCAACTCGGTGTCCAATTCACGGGTCAGGCGAACCCCGACAGCTTCTTCTTCCTGCACAACGACTATTGTGTCGGCCAATGTCAGATTTCCTCGAGCACCACGATCCGCTTCCAGGTCTTCGTTGCGGACGCGAGCAATTATGAAGGTCTGCGGTTCGATTCGCTGATCACGCCGGGACATCTCGCGCAGGTGGCGATCACCGACGATCGGTTCAGCACCGCCTCCTTTGCGTTCACGGTCAGCAGGACGGATGTGGTCCGTGGACAAGCGACCGGCCCGACCACCAATCTTTATACCGCCAATGGCTATGCGGACGGGTCTGGACTGCGGGTTTCCGCCGATGGACAGCAGGATCCGTTCAGCAATACGATCGCGGGCGATAATTTGGGTGCTGGTTATTACTACGACTGGAGCGCCACTCCATTGAGCGTGCAACTGGGTGCGATTGCCACCGGTCAGACCTTTTACGTCGATTACACGGCAAGCTACTCGGTCAACTCTTCCGTTCCGTGCACCGACATACTGAACTGCAACGCCGCACAGGTCGTGTTCGGTGATCCGCGAACCAGAGGCGGGGGCACGGACCTTGTCGCACGAAACGGGGCGGGTGGTATCGCTGTCTTCGAGCAGGGTATCGATGGCGGCGTCCACGCGGTGATCGATCGCGAATATGACGCCAGCACGATACCCTTCGCCTTCGTGCGCTCCGATGCGCCCGAACTGGGCGTTACCGTGCCCCCACCCAATGCGCCGATCACCTATGTGGACAATTATATCCCAAGTGCGATCGACACCGTATCCGGCGTGCCCGAACCCGCGACGTGGATCAGCATGGTCCTGGGCTTCGGCGTGGCGGGAGCCGCGCTGCGTCGCCGGGGCGGCCGCTACCGGACGATGGCATAGTTCCAGGCGGGCAGTTGCCCTGTGCCATGTCGCCACGGACTCTTCGCTGGTGGCGGTGCGCGCCTCGGTGAGATGAAGGATCCATGCCTTTGAGCAACCTCGCTTTGACCGCACGCGGGACGGACTCGGTCCCCATCAACGCTAGTTTTATCGGCGTTGCCACTGCCGCGCCCATCGGGGTCGGCGTTACCGGGCATCGCCTGGAGCGGCTCGCGGCGGTCGATCTCCCTGAGCTCGCAACGCGGTTAGCCGATGTTATGCGCGCGATCGAAACGGCCGCCCCGGGCCGCCGCTTCCGGCTGGTCGGCAGTCTTGCGGAAGGGGCCGATATGATCGCCGCCGACGCCGCGCTCGCCCGCGGCTGGCAGCTGGACACCGTACTGCCGTTCGCGCGCGAAGATTATGCCAACGACTTCGATGGCACCGGGGCCGTTGATCTTGGCCAAGGGCTCGACCGGTCCGCTAACGTACTCGAACTACCGGGCCGGCGTGACGATCCTGGCGGTGAGGCTGCCGCCTACGAGCGCGCCGGACGGGTCGTGCTCACGCAATGCGATCTCCTGCTTGCGATATGGGACGGCGATCCCCCGCGCGGGCGGGGTGGAGCCGCCCAGATCGTCGCAGAGGCGGTCGCGCATGCGATACCCGTTCTGGTGGTCCATCCGGACACCGCCAAGGCGCCCGTCCTGCTCTGGAGCGGCCTGAACAGCCATGACTCCGGTCCCGAAGCCGTGGACACCGTCGCGCGCGGCGGGCTTGTCGATCTGCCGAGGCTCATGGCCCGGCTTGCCCTTGCTTTACCGACCGCCGACAAGCCGCGCGAGCGCCGCGTTGCGCCAGACGCACCACCGATGTTCACGGTCGCCTATCCACTGCTGCTCGCGCTGACGGGTGTAAGGCGGCTTCGGGTCGCAGATCTGCGCAAGCCCTGTCCGGCGCCGCGGCTCTCGCCTGCCGGCCCCTCCAGCGCTCTGGACGCGCGCATCGATGGCCAGCTTTGGCCCCAATTCGACCGCGCGGACTGCGAGGCGAGCCTCGCCGCGCAACAGTTCCGCAGTGCTTTCGTCAGCAGCTTCGCGTTGGCGGCGATCGCGGTGACCCTGGCGTTGCTGGGGCTGCTCGTCCCCGTCGCGGTCAAGCCATTGCTTGCTGCGGGCGAGTTCACATCAATCGCGATAATTCTTATCGTGACCCAATGGGGTGCACGGGCGGGCTGGCATCAGCGTTGGTTGGACCAGCGCACGCTGGCGGAGGAATTGCGCTGCCTTGCGGTCTCGGCTTCGTTAGGCGACCTGTTCCTGCGCGGCGCGCATGCGCACGACAGCGAGGTCGCCGGACAGGAGCGTCGTGACATCGCCCGCCGGATCGGCCTGCCGTCAGCGCGAGTAGACGCGGCCTATATGGCGTCGGCGCATGCAAACCTCGTCGCGCTGCTGGACGATCAGATCGGTTATGTCCGGCGCGAGGCGGCGCGTATGCATATGCTCGAGCATCGGCTTCACCGGCTTGGCGGCGCGCTGTTCATGATCACGGCGCTGATCTGCGCCGGGGTGCTGGGCATCGAGATGGTCTGGACCCTGACGCACGCGCCGGGCGCCAACCATGCGCTGCCCCTTGGCATCACGGTGATTAGCGCCTCGCTGCCGGCGATCGGTGCGGCGATCTATGGTATCCGAATGCAAGGCGACTTCGCTGGCGCAGCCAGACGCAATGCGAGCTTGGCGGTTCAACTCGACGAGGTGCGCCGGGTGGCCCAGGACGAGGCGCCAAGCTTCGACCAGCTGCGCCGCCTGATCCGGCGCACGGCGGAACTGCTGACGGCGGATCTTTCCCAATGGGTCCGGGCTACGAAGGCCCGGCCACTAAGCCTCCCAGGCTGACGCATAGTCGCCGGATGGTGCTTTTATTTGGATTACTAGGTGTTGCATCCCGAAATTACATTCGCTGCGATCGTGGCAAAAACGGTCAGAATGCTGAGATGAATGAGCGTGAAAAATGGGAAGCGGGGAGGCCGGCGTAAATGTCCGGGTCTGGGTCAGCCGCGTATCAAGACGTCAATTTCGCGGTGCCCGCCATGAGGCGGTTCACGTCGGTCGGCTTGGGATCGAGGGTCTGCCGACGCGAGAAGGCAAGCAGGCGTTGGGTCAGCGACGCCGCCCGACGGCCAGCTCTTTGGCAGGTACAGCGGCCGGTCGACGAAGGCGTGACCCCTGACAGATACATAGGCGGCGAACACGCCGATCTGGCAGTGCGTCACCTTGCCCGCCGATCCGGTGTACTGGCGCCCCACGCCGCACGACGCCTTGCCTTGCTTCAGGAACCCGGTCTCGTCGATGACCAGCACCGCATCGTCCGCGCCGGGATGCTCGATCACATACCCGCGCACGACGTCGCGCAGAGCATCCGCGTCCCACCGCCCGCGGCCTAGGATTGCCTGCTGGCGCCAGCGCCCAGCGTCGCCGGCCGCCTCAGCGCGCATCCAGCCCGTCCAGCGCCGCAGCGCCACCGACAGCACCAGCGGCAGTGTCAAGGCGGCCATGACCGTCAGCCGCACGGCGACGGTGGCCGGTTGCTCACCGCCGCGATGAAGGATGGAGAAGACGTTCGCGAACATCCATGCATCGAGATGACCTGGCATCGCATAGACGCCCGCCGCCGCGATCGTCGGCACCAACGCGGCGACGATCCATAGCGTCGCGTCCACCGCCAGCGGCCCCGCCCGCCGACCACCGACATGCGCGGTCGCGAGCCGCCACAGGTCAAGGAACATGCCCTTGAACACCACCGTATATTTGATCTGCAACGCCAGCCCGATCACGACCATGACGGCTGGACCGGGACTACGCAGATCGCCATCGGTCGTGGTCGCCGATCGCGTCATCACGATCCACGCCGCGATCGCGACCGGCAGGTTGTAGAAGACCGGCGCCTGCCCCGCTTCGCCGCCTGCCACATCGAGCAGCAGGTAGAGCACACCCGCAACCAGCGCGGCGGCCGGCGCTGCTACGCGACGCGCCATTGCCGTTACCATGTAGGCGGTCGCCCAGACGCAAAGCAGGGCAGGCTGTGATAGGCGAGGGCGCCGTTTCCGCCCGGCAGATGCGCTGCTGCATAGATCATGAAAAGGCCGATCGGCTTGCGATCGAATGTATCGACGAACGGCAGCGCGCCGTGGAGCATCTGGCCGCCGACGAACGAATTAGAATTGCTCGTCGATGCTGACCACCGCGCTGCCGACCTCCTGCGCTCGCGCGGCGATGGCGACGACCAGCAGAATGATGGCGATCCGCCATGACCCCGGCCCTATCAGCGTTGGCGCAGCGAGAGGCGCGAACCGTTCGCTTCTGTCGTCGATGGCGGCGGGGGTGCGGGGCAGGTGCATGGCGCCGGTTGGCCGGTGCCATCGCGCGCGGACAGATCGCGACGGCCGGGGCGGCATTGATTCGTCGTTTGACTTGGCTTCCGCCGGCTATCGGCGCTAACCGCGCGGGCGATGGCCGCGCCCTTTCCGTCGATCCTTATCGTCCTGCACGATTTCGCGCTTGGCGGCACCGAGCGCGTGGCGATCCGGCTGGCGCGGGGCTGGGCGGAGCGAGGCGTTGCGGTGACGATCTTTGCCGGGTCGAACGATGGTCCGTTACGGGCGTTGGCTGGCTCGCATGTCGAGATCGTGGTGGCCGATCCGCCGATATCGAGGAAGCACGGCTCGCGTCGGCGACTGGCGCGCGCGGCGCGTGCGTTCGTCGCTCGACGCCGGTTCGGGCATGTCTTCGTGCCGGGCAACTTCCATTGGCCGGTCGCGGCGGCGCTGGCCGGGACGGGGATAGGGGTCACAGCGCAGGTCAGCGCCGCGCTCGACAAGCCGCAGCGTGGGCCGATCCGGCAATGGGCGTTCGAGATGCGCATGCGGCGGCTGTTGCGCGGGGTGAACGCGGTCGTGACATTGTCCGACAGGGCGCGCGATCAGGCCGACCGCATTCTCCGACGGCGCGTGTCGACGACGATCGCGCTGCCTGCCCTTGCCGACTATGCCCCCGCGGCGCTGCCGACCCCGGATACATCGCCGCCGGTCATCGTAGCGGCCGGGCGGCTGGTGCCGGAAAAGGGCTTTGCGCGAGTGATCGCTGCGGTCGCGGCGTTGCCCGATGCGTCGGTACGGCTCGTCATTGTCGGTGATGGACCAGAGAAGGCGGCGTTGCGGCAGCAGAGTGAGGCGCTGGGCATCGCGGACCGGGTCGAACTGGTGGGCTATGTCGCGGATATCCGGCCGTGGCTGGATACGGCGCGGCTGTTCGTGCTGGCGTCGGATTTCGAGGGGTATCCTGCGGTGCTGGTCGAGGCGCTGGCGGCGGGGCGGCCGGTGGTCGCGACCGATTGCACGCCCGCCACGGGGCTGCTTGATGCGCCGGGTGCGGGCATGGTCGTGCCGCTGGGCGACAGCGCGGCCCTGTCGCGGGCGATCGCGGCGATGCTGGCACAGGCGGCGCCCAATCCGGCGCGCCTGTCGGCGCTGGTCGAACATCACCGGATCGGGGCCGTGGCCGCCGCCTATCTCGATCTGTTCGCGGGCGTACGGCCATGAGTGATCGGTCGATGCGGATCGCCTATGTCATCAACTCGGTCGAGGGCGGCGGCGCGGCATCACCGGTGCCGGCGGTGCTGGGCGTGCTGCGTGATGGCGGGGCGGAGGTCGCGGTGTTTGCACTCACCGGGCGGGACCGCCGGGGCGAGGTCGCGATGCGGGCCGCGGGCTTCGACGTGCACGTGCGCGATGGCGGCGAGACGGATCACGTCGTGGCGCTACGCTGGCTCGATGCGACATTGCGGGGCTGGCGGCCGACGCATCTGTGGACGTCGCTGACCCGCGCGACGTTGCTCGGCCAGATCGTCGGGGCGCGCCGCCGCTGGCCGGTGGTCAGCTGGCAACACGCCGCCTTCCTGAAACCCGCCAACGAGTTCCTGTTGCGCAGGATGCAGCGCCTGTCGCGGCTCTGGGTGGGCGATTCGACGGCGGTGACGCGGTTGACGGCGGAGCGCCTGCGCGTGCCGCCGGATCGCCTGGTCCAATGGTCGATCTTCCGTGCCGATCCGGCGGCGCGCCGGGCGTCGCCATGGCAACCGGGCCAGCCCGTCCGCATCGGCAGCCTCGGCCGGCTCCACCGCGTGAAGGGATATGACGTCCTGATCGAGGCGCTGGCGCTGATCGATACGACCACGCTGTATGAAATGGTGATCGCCGGCGACGGTGCGGAGCGGGCGGCGCTGGAGGCGCGCGCCCACTCTCTAGGTATCGGGACGCTGCGGTTTGCCGGCTATGCGGCGGTGCCGGCGGATTTCCTGGCCGGGTGCCATCTCTATGTGCAGCCATCGCGATCGGAGGGGCTGTGCGTCGCTGCGCATGAGGCGATGCAGGCCGGGCTTCCCGTCGTGGCGTCGGCGGTGGGCGAACTGCCCGACAGCATCGTCGCCGGCGAGACGGGCGCCACCGTGCCGCCCGGTGATCCCGTCGCGCTGGCCGCCGCCCTGTCAGCAATGCTCGCCGATCCCGCGCGATTGGCGTCGATGGGCGAGGCGGCGCGCGCGCGCATACTCGACCGGTTCGCGCCGGATCGCTTTATCGCGTCGGGGCGGGCTATCCTCGCCCGGATGCGCGCTTTCTGATCGCTCGGCCGAGTTTGCGGCATTCGCGCACCGCCTCGATCGACAGGCCGTGCAGCGACAATTCGGTGCGCTTCATATCGACCAGCGTCACCGGCCCCGCCTCCGCCAGCGTATGCAACCCCTCGACGAACGGCGCCGCCGATGCCGGTGCCACCAGCGCGTCGCCCATCTCGGCCACGAAGTCTTCAGGCGTCAGCGTCGTGATCGTCAGCAGTCGGATCGCGCCGCCATAGGTACGGCTGCAATCCTGCACCGGCAGGACGATATGGCCGTCGATCACCAGCGGCATGCCGCCCGGCCGCGCGCTGGCGACATCGATGCGGACGGGGTTGGCGGGATGCGGCGTCCACGGTCCGGCCAGCCGGTCGGCATGGGCGACGTGCAGCGCGCTCATCTTGTCGGGCTCGCGATCGGCGGAGGTGTAGAACAGCCACCAGCGCCCGTCATGGAACACCGGCGTCGCATCGACCGCGACATGATCCAGCGCGATCACGTGCGCCGGCTCCCATCGATCGGGGAAGTCGATCGCGCGGTACAGCGTCAGCCGGCCGGACCGATGCGCCTCGGGCAGCATCCACGTCTCGCCCTCCGCCTCGAAGACCAGCGGGTACGACAGATGCCATGGCTCGTTCAGCACCGGCCGGCGATCGACCAGCCGGAACTCGGCATCGTACACCAGCACCTCGATGGCGCCGACGCGGACCCGGTAGTCATAGGTTTCGACGAACACATACAGCCGCCCGTCCCGCCACATCCCGAACGGATCGGCGATGAACCGGAAACTGCCCATCGGCGGCAGCCAGACGAGGGGCAGGCCGTCGATCGATCCGCGCGCGACGATGTCGGCGGCGGTCGCCATCACGATGGCGGGGCGCCAGATGTCCTTGCGTAGAGCCACGATGCCTGCGTCGATTCCCGGATGACGCCGCGGCGCCCTGATGCCGCGCTTGTCGCCGCCGTTCAGGCGACGCGCAAGCCCTCCGTCGCCGCCACGGCCGCTTCGCGTTCCGGCAGGATGCTGGGCGTCGCCTGCCCCAGCACGCTCATCACCGCCCGCGCCGCGCGAACGGCGGACCGCTCCTCGGTCAGCTCGAAACTGCGCTGGAACAGCGCGCGCTGCACCGGGCGATAGCGATCATGTTGCGCCACCGCGCGGTCGAGCACCTCGCCCAACCGATCAGCCCCGGTGACGACCTCGCCCGCCTGCCAGTGCGCGTAGTTCGCATCGCCCTGCCACGCGGTCGCATGCGCATCGACGAACACGCACGGGCGGGGCCGGTGGAGGAATTCATACACCTGGCTGCTGACGTCGCCCAGATAGATGTCCGCCGCCGCCGTATAGGTCATGTCGGTCGACGCGGCGCTGCCCAGATCGATATGGATGTTGGGCGCGTCATGGAAACGCTGGTCGATCGTGCCGGCACGGTCGATCCGCAGCTTGTCGATCGTCATCACGAATTTGCGATGGAACAGCATGACGTGCGGCGCGAAGATCAGGTTGTAGCGATCGTCGTGCAGAAAATGCTCCAGCACCGCGCGGCCCTGCGCATACCAGGACGACAGATGCGGCGAGGGGTGCGGGTTGTAGAGCACGGTCGGCTTGCCGTTCGCCTGGAACGGCAGGCGCGGCGCGGGATCGGGCATCAGGTCGAACTTGGGATAACCGATCAGGCTCATCCGGTCCGGCGCGACGCCGGCCTCGCGGATCAGGCGCTGGCGGATCTTGTTGCCCGACACCAGCACGTGATCGAACGTGGCGCTATGCTTGTTGAACCCGATCGCGCGGTCGCCGGCGCCGTGGCGGGTGTGGATGATCTTCAGATCCTTCAGCCCGTACCGCGTCTTCAGCAGCAGCGACGTCTTCTCCGCCACTACCAGCGCATCGAGCGAACGAAAGAAATCGAGATTGTCGCGGTACACGCCGACCTTCGTGACCGGCAGTCCCCATTCCAGCGCCCCGGCCAGCGCGCGGGTCGATCGGCGACGCAGGCCCAGCTGGATCAGCGGCACCGTCACGCCCAGCCGCTCGCACAGGCGTCGCACCTCGTGCGTCAGTCGATCGTTCGTGGTCGCCACGACGATTTCCGCCTGCGGATAACCCTCGGCCATCGCCAGCGCGGTCGGCAGGGCATGGGCGACCTGATGGACCTGATCGTGATTGAACAGAAAACCGATTTTCATATGCGGTAGACGGCGACGACCGCGATCTTCCTCATTAAAATTATCATTAGTTTCGCTGCGACAGGGAACTTTTTGGTCGCTGGCGCAGCGCGTCTCTCCTAAAGGCCCGCGATGCGATCGCTCATTCGTCGCGCGTCATCCACGGGAGAATCACCGCCGGCCGGCCGATCGGGCGTCGGGCTGGTGCTGGCCAATCTCGGTCATCTGCTCGGCGGCAAGGTGGCGGCGGGGCTCATCAGCCTGATCTATCTGGTGCTGGTCACCCATCGGCTGGGCGCGACCGACTATGGCGTGCTGGTGCTGGTCAACGCCTATGCGGTGCTGGTGGGCAGCGTGCTGGCATTCTCCGGCTTCCACGGTGTCGTCCGTTATGGCGGGCTGGCATTGGAATCGGGGGACCGCGCGGGATTTGCCCGGATCGTCCGGTTCATGGCGGTCATCGAACTGGCGTGTGGTGCGGTCGCGGTGATCGTCGCGGCGTTGCTGGTGCCGTTGATCGGGCCCCGGCTGGGCTGGTCGGCCGATACGATCCGCATCGCCGTCCCCTATAGCCTCGCGGTGATCGCCACCGTCCGCGCGACGCCGCAAGGCTTGTTGCAGATCGCGGGGCGGTTCGATCTGATCGGCCTTCATCAGGCGGTGTCGCCGCTGATCCGGCTGATCGGCGCGCTGGGGGTCTGGTTTGCCGGTGGCGGGTTGATCGGATTCATCACGGTCTGGCTGGTGGCGGCCGTCGCCGAGGGGATCGCGATGTGGGGCTTCGGTCTGATTGCGTGGCGACGGCTGGCGGCGGGCGAGCCGGTGCGCGGACCATGGCGGGGCGCGGCGCGTGATACCGAGGGGCTGAAGCGTTTCATCCTCATCACCAATTTCGACATCACGGTCCGCGAACTGGCGCCTAATCTGGCGCCGCTGACAGTGGGCTGGCTGCTCGGACCGGCGGCGGCGGGGCTGCTGGCGCTGACCCAGCGGGCGACGTCGTTACTGGCCCAGCCGACCGTCCTGCTCAGTCAGGCGAGCTACGCGGTGCTGGCGGCGCAGGTCGCGCGCGGCGAACTGGCGGCGTTACGCCATACCGTGTGGCGCAGTGTCGTGCTGGCGCTGTCCGTGGCGATCCCGATCGTGCTGGTCCTGGCGCTGATCGGCGACTGGCTGCTCGTCACGCTGGGCGGCGCGAGTTTCGCCGGCGGAACGCTGCTGATGATCCTGGTCGCGGGGGCGCGCACCGCCGGCCTGGCCAGCGCGCCGCTGGCCGCAGGCCTCACCGCCCTGGGGCTGCCCGGCCGGTCGATGACGGTGGGGCTGGTGACCAGTCTGGCGCTCTATCCCCTGCTGCCGCTGATGCTATGGCTGTTCGGCACCGACGGCGCGGGGTGGCATGCGCTGTTGCAGAACGGCGTCGCGATCGTCGCGCTGGCGGCGATGTTCCGCATCGACGCGCAGTCATGACCGAGGGCGGACTCTGCGCGGTCTTCCTCGCCGAACGGGCGATGTTCCTGCGGCTGCTCGTCACCCGGCTCGGCAGTATCGAGGAGGCGGAGGATGCGCTGCAGGACCTGTGGCTGAAACTGGGTACGGTGAGCGGTGGCCCGATCGCTGAGCCGGTCAGCTATCTCTTCCGCATGGCCAACAACATCGCCGTCGACCGACGACGGCAGGCCGCACGGCGCATCGATCGCGACACCGGCTGGATGGAAACGCGACCCGCCGCGCAGGAACAGCCCGACGCCGAGCGCGCGATGATCGCCCGCGAACGCCTTGCGCGGGTCGAGGCGACGCTGGCGGCACTACCCGAACGGGTCGCCACCGCGTTCCGGCTGTACCGGTTCGAGGGGTTGCCCCAAAGGGCGATCGCCGACCGCATGGGCATCACCGTCAGCGGGGTCGAGAAGCTGCTGCACCGCGCTTATCGGAGAATCCATCTTCAGCGATCAATCTCTGGTGCGGACGTCGGACCGCCAGAACGTCTTACCCCTGAGGAGGACCGTCGCGATGGCCGATAACGAAGACGATGCGATGCCGGCTGCCGCCGATGCGGTCGCATGGCATCTTCGTTTGCCGACCGCCAGTGCCGACGAGTGGCTGGTGTTCACGGCGTGGCTGGAGGCGGATGCGGCGCACGCACGCGCCTATGACGCGCTGTCGCGTGCCGATGCCGAGCTGGAGGATGCGCTGGTGCCGCCCGACTGGTCGGACCATGTGCCACCGGTGGCCGCCAATGACGACCGGCCACCGGCGCGCCGTCGCTGGGTAATGGGTGCATTCGGTGGTCTGGCGGCGGTCGGGCTGGCGGGCGCCGTCCTGATGTTGAATGAGGAACCGGCCAGCGCGGCGCGGATCGTCGAGACGCCGGCCGGCATCCGCCGTGCGATCGTGCTGGCGGATGGCAGCCGGATCGAAATGAACGGCAGCACGCGCCTGGCGATCGACGAACGCGCGTCGCGACTGGTGACGCTGGAACGCGGCGAGGCGACGTTCCGCGTGACGCACGACGCCGCCCGGCCGTTCGTCGTGCAGTCGGGCGAAACGCGGTTGCAGGATGTCGGCACCGTGTTCAACGTCACGCGCGTCGGTCCGCATCTGGGGGTGCAGGTGGCCGAGGGCGCGGTGCTGTTCCAGCCCGATCGCGACCGCATCATGCTGACCTCCGGCGCGGCGCTGTCGCATGTCGATGGCGAGGCGCCGCGCATGTCGGGCATCGCGGTCGGCGATGTCGGCGGCTGGCGACAGGGGCGGCTGGTATTCCAGCAGACGCCGGTACGGCTGGTGGCGGCGGCACTGGCCCGCAGCACGGGCGCGACGGTCGATGTCGCGCCGGCGCTGGCGGACACGCCGTTCACCGGTTCGATCCGGACCACCGGTGACGCCGACCGGATCGTGCCGCGCGCGGCGGCGCTGATCGGTGCGCGCGCCGTGCAGAACGGCGCCGGACGCTGGACGCTGGTCGGCGGAGGTCACGCCGGTCCGTAACGTCCGCCACGTCTTGTTGCCGTCCGTCCTGCTGTCGCTCTCCGTCACGCACCCCGTTGCCGCTCATGCGGCGTCGCGGCGGCAGATCAGTGTCGCGGCGGTGTCGCTCGATCGTGCCATCGCGATTCTGGCGCAGCAGGCCGGCGTCGATATCGGCAGCGCGGAAAGCGGGTTGGGCCGCGTCGCCACGCGCGGCGTGCGCGGCCGGCTGACCGCCGCCGCAGCGCTGGACCGATTGCTGGCGGGAACGCCCTTTGTCGCGAAACAGCTGGCGCCCGACAGCTTTCGCATCGTCCGTCGCCCGCCGCCCTTGCCCCGGCAGTCGCGTCCGGTGCGGGCGACCCCGAAGCCGCCGGTCGAACCCGCGCCCGAGATCGTCGTCACCGCCACCAAGCGCGACACCTCACGCCTGCGGTTTCCGGGGGCGCTCACCGTGCTGCGACCGGGCGGGGGTCTCGCTTTCGGAGACGATGCCGCCAACGGGATGGATCAGGCGATCGCCGCGTCGCCGATCCTGCAAAGCACCGCGCTCGGCGCCGGCCGCAACAAGCTGTTCATCCGTGGGGTCGCCGACAGCAGCTTCACCGGCCCGACGCAGACGACCGCCAATGTCTATTTCGGCGAAGTTCCGGTCGCCTATAACGGCCCCGATCCCGGTCTGAACCTGTACGACGTCGATCAGGTCGAGGTGCTGGAGGGGCCGCAAGGCACGCTGTACGGCGCCGGCGCGATCGGCGGCATCGTGCGGCTGGTGCCCCATGCGGTCGATCTGTCGCAAGTCGCCGCCGACATGTCCGGCGGGATCGAGACGACGAAATCGGGGGAGCCCGGTGGCGACATCGCCGCGATGGTCAACCTGCCGATCAGCACCGGCGTCCTGGGCTTGCGCGCGGTCGGATATCAGGTCGCGGAGGGCGGCTATATCGACGACGTCCGGCGCGGTATGCACGACGTCAACGGTACGACAACGACGGGCACCCGCATCGATCTGCGCGCTGCGCCCGCCGCCGGGTGGACGATCGATGCGGGCATGGTCGCGCAATGGGTGTCGGCGCGGGACCTGCAATATGCCGAACGGGGACTGCCGGCCCTGTCGCGGGCGTCGTTGCTGGCCCAGCCCTATGACCAGCGTTATCTGCTGGGGCGGGTGGTGCTCGACAAGCGCTGGGACGATGGCCTGCATCTGGTGTCGGCGACCGGTATCGTCAGCCGCGACGCCGACAGCCGGTTCGACGCCACACGCCCCGCCCGCCCGAACGCACCGATCGCCTATGACACCGAAGAGCGCAGCCGCCTGCTGTCGCACGAGACCCGGTTGTCGCGGACCGGGGCGAACGGTGCCGGCTGGCTGGTGGGGTTCGCGGTGATCCATGCGCGTGACACCTATGCGCGGGCATATGGCGCGCCGGACCGGCTGCGCCCCATCACCGGCGTCACCAACCGCACGCTCGATACGGCGCTGTTCGGCGAGATCGGCATGGCGCTGTCACCGTCGTTCACGCTCACCACCGGCGGGCGCATCACGCATCAGCGCACCGACGGCGATCCGATCGATGGCCAGCGCACCAACGCCTATATCCGCGGGCGCAGCGTCACCCGGATCGATCCGACGATCGGCGCCTCATGGCTGGTGGCGCCATCGGTCGCCGCCTATGCCCGCTATCAATCCGGGTTCCGGACCGGCGGGATCACGGTGGCGTCCGGCGTCGGCCGCGTCGCCGACCTGAAGCCAGACACGATCCGCGTCGCCGAGATCGGTATCCGCAAGGATCGCCGCGGGACCCTGGGGCTGGCCGGGTCGGTCGGTTTGTCGCTCACCGACTGGCGTAACATCCAGGCCGATCTCGTCGATCGGCTCGGCTTTCCGTTCACGGCCAATATCGGCGACAGCCGCATCCGCGGGGTCGAGGCCAGCGCCAACTGGGTGCCGCTGGCGGGGCTTCGCGTCGATCTGGCAATGTTCTTCAACGACACCGCGGTCGCCGCCGCCGATACCGCGCCCCGCTACAAGACGGGCGTGCGATTGCCCAACACGCCGCCCTTCGCCCTGTCGGCGGGGGTCGGCTATCGATGGTCGATCGATCGCGATGGCGATGCCGGGGTCGAGGCGGGCTGGCGCTATGTCGGCCGGTCAACGGTCGGCACGCAGGCGCCCCTCGACGTATCGCAGGGCGAATTCGGCACCGGTCATTTGGGCGGATCATGGGCGACGGGAAAGCTGCGGCTGACCGCGACGCTCGATAACGTCTTTGATGTGAAGGGCGATCGCTTCGCCGGCGGCAATCCTTTCGTCTTGACGAGACGGACTCAATATACGCCGCTTCGGCCGCGGACATTGAAACTCGGGGCGTCGATTGCGTGGTAGGCCGTAATAAGGACACGCGAGGCTGGTTTCGGCACCACATAGCTGCCTTCCACAGTCGGCCATGTTGCGCCGGTCGCGCTTCCGATTGGCAGCGATCCGAGCGGCCAGCCGGCAGTCGCCCGGATATTACCACAGGCGAGCTTTGAAGCTGTTCCTGAAAGCCGACATGCGCGATTGCTGTTTTAGGATGGGAATCCACACTTTCCGGCATGCTGGACTTTGGCAAAGCACGGTTTTGCGCTGTTTTCCAGGTAGTCCCGCTGATCTCCTGCTCAATTTTCCCGACAATGATGTTTGAAGTCTTGGCGGGTCAGTGGGGCACGAACCTTGTCTGGGAAAGCTACTTCGGCTTGGGCTGGTGCTTATCGGCGTTTTGGTCGGAAGATATCATGCACGATCAATTCTCAACAGCCACTGGATTGATCTGGGGGTGGCCGGCCTTGATGCCGCTTTACGTCACGGCGGGCTGGCTATGGAAGCGGCTCTCACAAATAGGTCGCAGAGTCGCAGCTAAAGCGCTGGCTGTGTCCGTTTTGTTCATGGTGCCAGCGAAAGCGATGCCGCACTTCGACGAGCTTGGCATCCACTTGCCTGATTACTCTATTCACTTGACCACCTCGCTTTGAAACATTCGGCTCCCCATGGTAAGATTTCTTTGCGGTCGGTCGCATAGGGTTCAAACTCAATCAGCCGGTTGAGGCGGGGTGGCTTTCCTGATTCACTACGGTGGTGGACCACGGGAGATGCGGGCATGGCGCTGTTCTGGTTGTCGGACGAGGCTTGGGCATCGATCGAGCCGCACCTGCCCAAGAACCAGCCGGGCGCGCGGCGGTGGATGACCGCCGGGTGATCTCGGGCATCCTGCACGTGCTGAAGGTGGGCTGCCGCTGGTGCGATTGCCCGGCCGAGTACGGGCCGTCGACGACGGTGTACAACCGGTTCAACCGCTGGTCGCACCGAGGCTTCTGGCTCAAGCTGCTCGACGCGCTGGTGGATGCAGGCGCGGTGACGAGGAGCACCGCGATCGACAGCACCTACGTGAAAGCTCAGCGCGCGGCTTTCGGTGCAAAAGGGGGCACTCGCACCAAGCGATCGGCCGCTCGCGCGGTGGATGGACGACCAAGGTCCACGCGCTCACCGACGTCATTGGCCGCCCGTATGCGCTGATGCTGACCGCCGGCAACGTCAGCGACATCAAAGCGGCACCGGTACTCCTCGAACGCGCCGGGCGCATGCGCTACCTGCTTGGCGACAAGGGCTACGATGCCGACCGGCTGCGCCGCTCGCTGCGCGACGCGGGTGCCGTTCCGGTCATCCCATCCCTGGCAGGCGCAACCGCAAGCGCATCATCCGCTACGACAAGGACCGATACCGCGGTCGGCACCTCATCGAGAACGCCTTCTGCCGCCTCAAGCCTGTCCTGAGCTTGTCGAAGGGGACTTCCGTCGCGTCGCCACCCGCTACGACAAGCTCGCCGCCAACTTCCTCTCAGGCGTAGCCCTCGCCACCGCCTTGGCCTTCTGGCTCTGAATGAGTCTCGACCCTAACCATCGCCGATTTCCAGCGCGATACAACCCGGCGGTGTTCCGCGAGTTTATCGCGGCCAGGTCGAGCTGTTCGGGCACGAACTGCTGGCGGTGGACGGACGTGGCTGAAGCCGGTGAGGAGGCGGGCGCGCAGCTTCAACCGCGAGCGGCTGGCGACGTATTTCGCCTCGGTTGACGCGCGGCTCGTCACCTATGACATAATCCCCGGCTGTAACGTGCTCCCCGCGTTTCCCAGCTATTGCTGGTGACACCTCCTCGGTATCTGACCGTCTACTTTCAGTCCTTCCATTCGACCAGAAAGGCGTTTTGAGGGTCGATAGTCCGATCGGCCGGATCCGCCTGAGACAAACCGCTGTTGGTTCCGTCAGACGCGAGGCTGGGCGGAGGACGGGGCATTGTCAGTACGCCTATATCGCAGGGCGACGCCGACGACGCTGAAGCCGGCGATCAGCAACAGCCAGGTCGACGGTTCGGGAACCGCGGATATGGTATCGCTATTCCTGAACGTCATATCAGTGCCAGCGGTAACGATGAGGATGCCGCCCGTGGTGACGACGGGGCTGGTCAGTGGACCAGAAAAGAAGGTTACCGGCCAGGAGGCTCCCGTGACGCCTGGATTGAAGGCAAAACGCAGGATCCCGAAGGTTCCGGCGTCGCCATCGCCGATGAAGCCGGCAAACCCGTCATCGTAGGAGACGAATACTGACGTCTTGCCGTCGATGGCATAGGTTATGCCGTTCAGCACAAGACGAAGCGACGAGAGCGGCGTCGTCTGCTCTCCAAACGCATCATAGGTATCGGCATTGTCGCCAATCCCAACGAACTCCACGGATTTCCCGGTGAACGCAGTTCCGTCGAGGGATCCGTCGAACAGTCCGGAGGAAGAATAGACCACCTTGGCCGCCTGGGCTGACGATGCCGAGAAAACAGTGGTGGCGGTAAGGGCCAGAGCGGCAAACCTGGCGACAACGTTCTTCATCGATCAAATCCTGTGTCTGATGATTGCCTGATGCAGTGATGGTGGGGTGAAGCAGGACTCAACAGGGCTTGCCGCCCGCGAGGAACCCGTTCGTGTTGTAGTTGAGGTTCCACGCAGGCACAGCGGCCGGGTTGCACGCTGATGCAGCACCCATGAACGGCACGGCCCCGTCGATCTTCACGCGATAGGGATATTTTGTTCCCTTCGTCGGAGCCCCGTCCGGTTGCCATTCGAGGCTCTCGTAGACAGATGGGGTCGCTGTGATGGCAAGATACATCCTTCCGCCGGCTGCCACGTCGAGCGATGTCGAGCCGGTTCCGGTTCCCTCCACAGAGCCCAGCGGCGAGTAGTGTGCCGTGCCATCGCTCGAGACCGAAACGATGCTGACGCGCCATGCCGCCCCGTTCACACGCGTGCCACCGGTGAGCGCGATGGAAACCTTTGCGGCGGAGGGCGTGAGTGGGACGATATGCGTGCCCCATTGCAGCAGCGATCGCGCCGCCGGTGCAGCGAAGACCTTCGGATCGCGCACGGACGCGACGGTGGCGAGCGGCGTGTAAAAGTGCGAGAGGTAAAGCGCGTCCTTCGTCGCGCTGATGTTATCCAGCAGGGCGCGTCGATTGACAAAATCCATCGACACCAGTCGGGCGCCATACCACCCCATGAAATCGCCGAACGATCAATAGCCGAGGGGAAAAGCACCGCTGGCCTGTCCTAATCGAACAAGCGCCTCGACGAAATCTTCCTGCGTATCGCCATTCGCATCGCGCCGGTTCTCACGCCAGGTGCGCCAGACCAGCTCACGGGTGCGGTCCGTTTCGTAGATATATTGCATGAATGGATAAGCCGCATAGCGGGCGTTCGAAAACAACGGCCCGCTTTCGGGATTGCTTAGATAAACACCATCGCGTCGGGCCGAGCCGGGGCTGACAGCAAACGAATTCCACTCTGCACCCACCTCCCAGATTGGACCGCCGCGACCACGAAAGCCGCCGGAGTAGAACTGGATCATGTGCCCGAACTCGTGGACCACCGTCGTTGAACCAGGTGCGAGATCCCACAGCGGGGACTGCATGCTCTCCGCCGCACTTGGCCCGCACGCCGACCGGACTTCATCGTCGGCGCCGTACCACGGCAGGCCTGTGCCGCAGATGAAAACATCCATCTTTCGTTTCCGGCTCGAGCCTCCGAACGGCATCGGCGCATTCAGCGCGTTCTTGTTTACGGCCCAAGTGTATTCGAGCCATGCGCCGACCTGCTGCATGTAGCTGTTCCACTCATGGCCGTTGTCACGCGCCCAGCGATAGCTGGCGCTGCCTGTCTTGGTGCCGAACCAAAGCGTGAAGTGCTGGGTCTGGTGATTTCCGAGGATCCCGTCCCGCAGCCGCTCCTCTGTAGTGACGTCCGGGACGTATTCCAGTGGATAGGCGGCGGGGTCGACGGGATAGGGATGGCGAGCGACCTGCTCATCGATGATCGCGACATCTTGCGCTGATAGTGAATCGGTCCGGTATTCCCTGCGACATCCATCAATAGTCTCGAACACCGCCGTACGATGAGAATATCCCCGGTTCTGGCCATAGGCGATCACCAGCCGCGCCTCGAACGGCGCACCGAACGCGGCACCCAGTGTTTCGTCCGCCATCGGTTCTGACTGCTGCGTGAGGCGGGGTGTCCACATCCGGACTTCGAGTGCACGCCAAGGGTAACTCGACGACGCTGTCGTACATACGCCGGCGTGAACGCTTTGCATGACGGGCAACGGGACTGCCTTATCAGGTGAAGGCAGGGGCGTGGCACGCAAGTTACCCGATACGATCGACACTATCGAGCTAGCCGAAAAGACACTCTTCTGATCAGCGGCGTACAGGCCGGTTGCAGCCAGAAATGTCGTAGCGAACAACTTGCCAGCCAATGCTGTCTTCATATCATATCCCGGATTTTATTATATAGCGTATGCGTACGGCCAGTTGGGCGATTCTCGTACTGGGGCCCGCGTGTATTATAGGGACACAAATTCACGGTTGACGGAGCGATCGGGTTATTTGCGCGTATCTCGATGCCGGGTTTGCGCCACGTCCAAATGAGATCGTAGGTCATGGGACCAACCAGGTCAGTCTGGCACCGCTGCGATTTCGATCTGTTTAGGCCAGATGATCGCGGTCAGTGACGGTTTAGGCAGCCGTGCGCGGGGTGGTATCGAAGGATACCGACGAGGCCGTCGAGCGTCGTGCGGCATTTGCCCCAGCGGTTCCGCTACGATCCCGTGACCGACGCCTATCACTGTCCGGCGGGCAGGTTCTCGACACCCGCTACGGTTCGGTGACGCGCGGGCATCTGTCGGTCCAGTATTCCAGCCCCGCCGCCTGTGCCGGCTGCCAGATCAAGGCGCGCTGCACCACGGGTCGCTGGCAGCGCATCAATCGCGGCGAGCACGAGGCGGTCATCGAGCGCATGGCGACACGCCTCGCAAAGCGCCTCGACATCCTCGTCATCCGCAAGTCCACCGTCGAGCACCCGTTCGGCTCGATCAAGCAATGAATGAACCAGGGCGCGTTCCTGATGCGCGGGCTGGACAAGGTCCGCGCCGAGTTCAGCCTGACCGCCCTCGCCTACGATCTCAGGCGCGCCATCACCCTCATCGGCGTGCCGGGGCTGATCCGGGCGGCAAGGGCCTGATCCGGGCCTCCAAACGCGTCACCTCCAAGCCCGATATCGCCCTACACGACGCTTATCCCGGCCTCACCGGCGCCCAGAGGATTAAAATATCAGCTCCCGCGCTACCTTGCCGTGAAGCGCTTACGTCGGTCCCAACGCCAGGAAGTTTTCGGACGCTCTCGAACGGGGAATGAGACGGTCAGGGCATTCCTAGTATCGATCCCAATGGGACGGGATCGCAAACCTTTGGGTGTTATTCCGCCCCCAACCGGACCGGCCATTAGCAGCGCATTTTTCAACGGCCTCACTATTGTTGCATATGGGCCGGTCGGCATCGCATATCAGCGCCCTTCGGCGAGGAGTACAGGTGCGTAAACCAGAAGTTCGTTGGCGACCGGCCGTTCGCGCCCCGGTATGCCGGTGTGGATGGGGCGATTGAGGACGGTCGCGCTTTTGCCGTCCGCGATGGCCAACGTCGATGAGCCGCCGCCATCGAAGCTCATCGCGTCGCTACCGCCCAACTCGCGAAACAGCGTGACCAGTGCTGCATTGTCCGCGCCCATGCTGTAGCCCTTCTGTCGGCCGTCGACGACGACGATCCATGCGCGGCGGCCGTTGGCGGACAGGCCGAACGCCGTACGCGGCCCCTTGCCGCCTTCCGCAGCGAGCGAGCGGTGGAGCGGAACGGCGTGACCGTGATGCAGGAGGTGCGGGCCGGCGGCGATCGCGTCGCGGGTCCCGGCTGGGCAGCGTTGCCCGGCGCGTATCTCGCTGCGGCGGCCGAGGCACAGGATCGCCGAGACGCGCAAATCCTGGTCGATCTCCACCGGCGATGCGACGCGGCCCGCCCCGATCGCCGCGCCCGATACGGAAACCGGCTCCCCGGTGTGTGGATAATAGTCGCTGCCCTTCGGTGTCCCGCCGAAGAAGGGCAGGAAGTAGCTGGCATTGACCGCGACCTGCGCGTGGTTGGCAACCAGCGCGTCGCGGACGGTGTGGGCGACATATTCCATGCCGCGCGACCGATCGGGTGGCGTCACCCCCATCCGCAGGCGCGGACGCGTCAGATCGAGGGTGACGATGTGGATCACCATCGGCTCGCCGGCGGCGTCGGTGCGCCGCTCCTCACGATAGGTGACGCCGTCGAACAGCTGCCTGTCCGGAACCGTGGTGGACGCCGCCTGTCCCGCCGCTGCCAAGGCCAGGGCCAGGGCCGCAAGCCACACGCTCACAGCTTCACCGCCGCGCCCAGCCAGAACTGGCGCCCGAAGAAATTCTGGTCCCGTGTGCCCAGTCCGTCGAAGTTCTCCCGATGCGCGTTGGTGGCGTTGCGGATCTCGCCGATGACCTGAATCGCGCCGAAGGTCATCCGCGCCTGCAGGTCGAGCTGATCGAACGGTCGATCATAACGGTTGGTCAACGGCGCAGTCGGACTGATCGAGGTATATTGCCGCCCGATATGCGCGTAGCTGGCTCGCGCCTGAAACCAGTCGCGCTGGTAGAACAGCGCGGCATTGCCCTGGAACCCGGGCTGCTGGATCAGCCGGTCGAAGCTGCCGCCGTCCGGGAATCGCGATTTGCCGTTGAGATAGGTCGTATTCAGCGAGACGCCGAAGTCGGCGAGCGGGCCAGGCAGGAAGCGCAGCTTGTTGACGACGATCGCCCCTTCAACCCCGAAAACCCGCGATCCGGCCAGGTTTTGCGGCTGCGTCACCTGATACGTCGTGCCGTCGATCACTGCGCTGCCGGCTGCGCGCGAATAGATGTCGTCGCGAATGTCCTTGTAGAAGGTCGCAAGCGAGATCAGCCCCGCATCGCCCGGCATGTAATATTCGAGGCTCGCGTCGAAATTCTGGGCAACCCGCGCGCGCAGATCGGGATTGCCGCGCGTCAGCACCAGCGTGGTCTGGTTCAGCGTCTCGTTGGTTCCAAGGTCGCTCGGGCTCGGCCGTCCGATCGCCTTGTAATAAGCGAGACGCAGTTTGAGCGGGTCGGACAGGTCGTAGTTGAACGTGGCCGAGGGCAACCAGCTATCATAGCCCGATCCGCGGCGAAGCGGCGTCAGCGTGTTGCCGGCGACACGGAAGCCGTCGATCGTCGTCTCTGTGTCCTCATACCGGATGCCGGCGATGAGGCTGTGACGGTCACCGGTATGGCGCAGCAGGACATAGGCTGCCATCACCTTCTCACCGACGATATAGTCGGACCGGCGTTCGTTGAGGCCCGTCTGCGCCGCGTTCAGCGTGAAGCGGGTCGGATTATCGGTGAAGTAGCGTTGGAACGCTGCGAAATCGAGCAGCGGCTGCGGTAGGTTCTGCGCGCCGGTGTAGAGCGGCGACCACCGTTCGGGCAGCACGAAGTTGGTGGCAGTCAGCGTCGTGCCGTTGGCCGGTCCCCATACCGCCTGTCGGGTGTCGAAGCCGCGTGTCGCGGCGCGATATTTCATGCCCGCGCCCAGGCCCAGGCCGCGATCCTTCGCGGTGTCGCGATAGCCCCAGTCGATCTGGCCCTCACGCACCATGTCGACCGAGCGGTCGCGATAGGGGGTGTAGGAAGCGAAGGCGTAGCCGGCGGGATCGGTGAAGGTCGCCGGATTGTCGAGTACCGCTATCGGCACGCCCCCTGTCATCGTCTGGGTATAGGCGTTGGCGGCGCTGGTCGGCAGATTGAACTGGAGCTGGTTGGACGGTTCCAAGAAGACCGCGCGCGACCAGCTGCCGCGTGCCGCCGCATGATGCCCGTCGTCGCCGGTCCACCGCAACCTGCCCTGCGCGACATAGAGCGGCTTTTCGAGCGGGAAGTCGTTGAAGCGCAGGAAGCCGCCTGCGGTATTGACCCGCGCGGTATCGCTGGCGGTGCGGGCGGTGTCCACGGTGCCGCGGGTCAGTTGCTGCTGATGGCGCAGCTCGTTATCCGATTGCTGGAAATAGGTGCCCGACACCTCTGCCTGGACGCGCGGATCGGGGCGCCATTCGAGCTTCGCGGTGCCGCCGTAGCGATCCACCGTGTTCGGGTAGGCCGCGGAGATGATGCCGCTCGCCACGGTGACGCCGTTGACGATTGTGTAGCTGGTCGGGTTGAGCCGCTCCTGGTCGCGACGCTTGCGGCTGTAGGCGCCGGTCACCACCAGCCCCCAGCGCTCGTCGGCGCCGAAGCGGGTCGCGAAGGTCGCGTCCGCGCGATAATTGAGGCCGTCGTCGGACGGGCGGTTTAAGCCCTTGCCCGGCACGCCACGGCTGTCGGACATGCCGATGAAGGCGTTGCCGACGAAGGTGCGGATACCGCGATCGAACGCGGACCGGCTGCGCAGATTGACGATGCCGCCGATGGCGTTGCCCTCGACGTCGGGCGTGCGCGACTTGATGACCTCGAGCCCCGAGACGGCCGTGGTCGGGATCGCCTCCATGTTCAGTTGCCGGTTCTGGCGCTCTGCCGTGGCCAGCACCGCGCCGTCGAGCGTCCCGACCGTGAAGTTCGGGCTCAGGCCGCGGATGCCGACATAGCGGCCCTCGTCCTCGTCGAACACGGTGGTGACGCCGGGCAGGCGACGGAAGCTGTCGGAGATGTTGTAATCGGGCTGCTGGCCGATCTCGTCGCTGGCGAGGAACTCGCCGATCCGGTCGTTGTCGCGCTTGGCGGCGATGGCTTGAGTATTCTGGCGCGTATAACCGGTGACGACGATGTCGTCCGTCGCCTCCGGCGAAACCGGTGGCGGTGCCTCCTGCGCGAAAACGGGAAGCGGAAGAACGGCGGTGGACAGCATAATCGCCCGCAACGTCCCCGTGAATCGCAACATTTCATATCCCCCTGAGAAGCAATCTGCATGTCATTTATTCACTATAGGTGACATAAAGATGACGGCATGCTATGGCGGCTTGCCGGGATCGAACGGTGATGAATCATGCTGATGTGGTTGGCGCTTCTGTCGGGATCGGTCGGACCTGAGCGCCCGCTCGCTTATGCCTGCGGCGATGATCAGGTCCGCGAAGTGCGAATCGAGGATGGGCGCGCGGCGGAGACGTGGCGCTGGACGGCGCGGGAGGCGTCCGAGCTGCCCGCCGACTATCGTGAGCGGCTGCTCGCGCACATCGACGAGTGCAAGCCGGTCGACGACGGGCGCTTGATCCTCGTCACCGCCTCGACCGGCGGGGCGGTGCTGATCGATCGCGTGTCGGGGCGGGTGGTCTTTCGCGCGCGTGTGCCGATGGCGCATTCGGCGGACCTGTTGCCCGGTGGTCGGATCGCCATCGCGTTGTCGATCGCGCCCGTCGGCGACCGTTTGCAGCTCTATGATCGGCGACGCAGCGAGCGGGTGATCCATACCCTGCCGCTCCCTTCGGGACACGGCGCGGTCTGGGATGCGAAGCGGCAGCGGCTGTTCGCCCTGTCGCACGATCTGGTGCAGGCGTTCCGCCTTAGCGGCCGCGGTAACGGGGCACGGCTGCACGAGACGACGCGCTGGACCTTGCCGGGCCGTCGCGACGGGCATGACCTGTCGCCAATGGAGACGGGACGCTATCTTGTTACCACCGATGACGGCGCATGGCGGTTCGATCCCGACGACGGCAGCTTCGCGCCCTATGCGCCGCTCAACCCCGCGCTGCGGATCAAGTCGGTGAGCGCGGCGGGCGACAGGATCGCATGGGTGCAGGCCGAGCAGAGCTGGTGGGCGCGCGGTTTCACCGTGATGGCGGCGGACGGCAGCGACCGACGGCGCATCGCGCTCGACGGCATTCACCTCTACAAGGTGCGCTGGATTCGCTGACACCTGCTCGCGTCCACGCCGCTTATTACGTCGCTCATGGGGTGACGAGCCTGTTGTGGACCGCCAGCGATCTGGTGACGATCCAGGCGCTGGTCAGCCTGTATGCTGGTGCGGCCTGTGTTGCGTGCGATCGGCGGCGTGACGCTGCCGTTACTGCTCGGCGCGATCGTGGGCGTCACCGATTTCGTCGGTTGGGCGTTGCTTCCACGGCCCGCGCGGGGGGCGGGAAGCTATGCTCGCTATACGATGGTTGGTAAGCTGGCGCGAGGCTGGCGATGACGGGACGCTCGATGGCTGCAGCCATTTCACGGCTGCGGGGCTGACGATCTCGCCGTCGGCGCAGCGGCCGGGCGTCTCATGGCCGCGCTGCTGCTCCTGCCGGGGCGCTTGACAATCGTGGCGCGGCAAGGCGCAAACATCAGAATGACCGACCGTTTCGCCGGCACCTTCGATCCCCGCTTCCTCCGAGCAGACGGACAGCGGACGGCGACCGCGAACGAGCGGGTGGTGATGTCGCTCCTCTCGCGCCGCGGCGCCGCCTCGCGCGCCGAGCTGGCGCGCGTGACCGCGCTCGCCCCGCATTCGGTCGGCCGGCTGATCGAACCCCTGCTGGAGCGCGGTCTGGTGGTGGAAGGCGCGCCGGAGATCGCCGGGCGCGGCAAGCCCGGCGCGCCGCTGCGCCTCGCGGCCGATGCGGCCTTCTCGGTCGGCGTGTCGGTCATGACCGACGAGGTCACGCTGGTGTTGGTCGATTTCGCCGGCACGATCCGCTTCCGTGCGGCGGCACCGCTGGACCGGACCGATTTCGACGCTGGGGCGCGGCAGATCGCCGCGTTGATCGCGCGGGCGGTCGCGGCTTCCGGTCTCGATCCGACGCGCCTGCTGGGCATCGGCTGCGGCGTGACGGGCTATTTCATCGGCGACGGCGCGCGGCTCAACCCGCCCGCCGCGCTCAATCCATGGGCGCTGCTGCCGCTTGACGATCTGCTCGCCGAGGTTCTTGGCGGGCCGGTGTGGGTCGACAACGACGGCAACGTGGCGGCGGTGGGCGAGGCGATGCTGGGGGTCGGCCGAACGTGCACCGACTTCGCCTATCTTTATTTCGCGGCCGGCTTCGGCGGCGGCGTGATGGCACGCGGCGCGCCGCTGCGCGGGGCAAGCGGCAATGCCGGCGAATTCGCGTCGATCCTGCCTGAGGGATGGCAGCAGCCCAACCTCGAAAGCTTGCGCCGCCATCTGGCGGAGCACGGAACCTCCTATGACGGCCTGCGCGCCATGCTGCGTGATCTCGATCCGTCTCTGCCCGCCGTCGAAGAGTGGCTCGATCGGTGCGCGCCGTCGCTGAACCTCATAGTCTCAGCGATTTCGGGCGTGCTCGATACTGCGACGATCGTGCTGGGAGGACGTCTGCCTCCGGAGCTGGCCGATCGGATGATCGGGAAGCTGCACTTTACCAACCCGGTTCGGCGCGGTCATCGCCGTCCTGTACCGCAGGTGGTGGCGTCGGCAATCGGCGACGATGCCGCGGCGATCGGCGCCGCGATGCTGCCGATCCGGGCCGCGTTCCTCGAATGACATTCCACGACCGGGCGGTCGCGTCCAGGATAACCCGGACGTGTCGCAATATGGCATGGGTTGCCTGGTCGGCTTCCCGTTATCCGATCCCGACGGGAAAGTGGGGTGACGGGGCAGCGTACCGCTATGGTAAGGCAGCCGCATGACGATCTTCCCCAAGCCCGTTCTGGACTACTGGCATGAAGCGTTCGCCGGTGACGGCAGCTCGACGTGGGCGGTAAGCGAAAAGTTGAACCCCAAACGCCCGGCGATGGTGCTGGAAGGGGTCGATGGCTGGGTGCGAACCGTATTGCGACCCGAGTTGATCGACCGGTTTCATCCTACCGCGGCGGATGTCGCGTCGATTGCCGACATACAGGACCTGTTGGAACGCGGCGGCGTCAGCCTGCACGATCCCGATTATCTGTTTTACCTTCCTGCGGACACACACGCCGTATCCGGTCGATCAACTGCCGCACGTCGCCTCACAATCGAGGATCGCGCTGCGTTCGAGGCGTTCCAAGCCGATGCATCAGAGCAGGACCGCGACGATGCGTTCGTCGAACTCGATCATTGGGCGGTGTTCGGTTGTTTTGACGGCGATCGATTGGTCAGCGCCGCCAGCGCATGTCGCTGGGAAAACGCTCCGGTCGCGGACCTGGGCGTCCTGACGCTTTCCGATGTTCGGGGAAGAGGTTTCGCACGCGCGGTCGTCCTGACGATCAGCGACTTTTCGCACCGGGAGGGATACGAGCCGCAATATCGTTGCCAGTTCGACAACCTTGCATCCGTCGCCCTTGCGAAATCGTGCGGCTTTGCGCTGTTCGGCAAGTGGTTAGTGGCATCTGACGTGCCCGATCGCGCGAACGACGGCGAACATGGCGCTGCTCGGCGACGTGCATCGGCTCCAGGTGCGTCATCAGGGGCGCTACGGGTCTCCCCGGATGCATGCCGCCCTGCGGGCGGAGGGCCGGCAGTGCAGCCGTGACTGTATCGAGCGCCTGATGCGTCGTCACTGCATCCGCGCGCTGGCCGGGCGCCGGTTCCGACCATGCACGAGCGACAGCCGTCACTATCTGCCGATTGCCCCGAACCTGTTGGCGCAACGCTTCGTAGCAAAAGCATCGAACCGGATCTGGCTCGCCGACATCACCTACATCGCAACCGGCGAAGGCTGGCTGTATCTGGCCGCGGTACTCGATCTGGCAACTCGCAAGATCGTCGGGTGGGCGGAGCAGACCAAGGTTACTGCGATGCGCAGCATCGTTGGAAAGGGTACGGAGGGGATGCGTGACCATATGCGAACCGAACCGCCACTCGCTGCCATGATGAAGGCCGCTCAGCGGCAGCGTCCAGCGCCCGGCCTCATCTGCCACCGGATCGCGGGCCGCAATATGCCGCCGGTGCCTATGTCGATTACCTGTCGGCGATCCGCGCCGTGCCCTTGATGAGCCGCACCGGCAATTGCTAACGACAATGCCCCGATGGAGAGTTTCTTCCACACCCTGACGGTTGAACTGGTCCACCAATGCCGATGGGAGATCCAAGGCGGAAGCCCGACAGGCACTGTTCGAATACATCGAAGGCTACTATAACCGGCGTCGGATGCACTCGGCCCTCGGGTATCTGACCCCTGAGCAAGCCGAGCAGCGCATGACCGGCTAACCCAGCGTGTCCGTCAGACCAAAGAAAGATCAACCCGACACACGAAGAACACGACCGCCTGCGCGAATGGTACGGCGGCCCCTACAACGCCGAAGACATCGACGAACGCTTCATCCGCCGCGCCGTCGCCGTCATCGCTATCCGCCGTCAAGCCGGCAAACTCGCCTCACAAAAGAACCACGCTCAATAACAAGGCGGTGTATCAACCACGCTGATGTCCCCGGCAAATCAGCCTACCGCGCAAGCCGCATAATCTGCGGCCTTCACGCCGCGCTTACGGTATAAAGCATATCGGGATGTCACAGGCGTCTGCCACAGTGAATGACCCTTCGAGCAGATAAACGGATTGCTTGGTCCCTTGCTTCAGCCCACGAGCAGCTTTCGAGTGAATGCTTGCGCATCGTTTGCGAGCCCGGCAAGTGCTCGATCCAGCGTCACGCCTGCAGTTCGAAGTCGCAACACAGCATTCAGGTTTTCTTCCGCTGAAGCGCTGATCCGTTCGTTTGCATCGGCAAGGGCGCCAGTCCGCTCCCTCACTTGTCCGATCTGCCCGTTGATCCTGTCGATCGACGACGATTGTCCCCGCGACATTGCAGCTACGCGTTCCGTAATGGTGTCCATGTCCGCGATAAGCTCTGTCAAGCTCCGGGTGCTCGACACGACGGTTGATATCTGTTGCTGCATCGCATTGATCTGAAGGCGCACGTCGTTGGTGGAAGCACCGGTGCGCTTTGACAGCGATTTTACCTCCGCTGCGACAACGGCAAAGCCAGCGCCGGCCGTTCCGACCTGTGCCGCCTCGATCGCTGCATTCAGCGAGAGCATATTCGTCTGTTTCGCGATGTCGTCGATGACGCCGGCGATATGTGTGATGGTCGCCGCCTGTGCCTGCGATCCGGCCACCGCTCTGGAAGCGCTGCATGCATGCTGCATGATCGAATGTGCCGCCTGTCGGGTCTCCTCGACTGCGCGGTCAATCGTATCGAACGCGCAACTGAGTGACTGGGTAGCTCTGCTGGCATCAAGCATTTCCTGTGTGAACAGGCGTGCAATCGTATCGAGGTCAACGGCCAACCTGCGATCGCCGTCGCTCGCCTCGCTGAGGTTGCCAGCGTGATGGTCAAGATGCGCCATTGCTTTCTGCGCCTCGCAAATGGCAGTCGATACGCTGGCCTCGAATGTCTGCGCGAGCGCGGCCAGGTCCCGGCGACGGCTCGCCTCGGCTTCGTCGCGGGTGCGGCGGATCGCCTCGATCCGGCATTTTTCCTGTCGCAGCGCGTCTTCACGAAGTAGCGTGGCCTGTCGTTCCAGCAATCTGGTTTCGCACCGCTGCTCATGGAAGCTTTGAAGGGTGAGGACCATCTGGCCAAGTTCGTCGCCGCGGCGCAGTGCGGCAAAATCAGGTTCTTCCCCGCGCATGACGGTATCGGTGGCGGTCGTGATGCCGGTGATCGATCGAACGGTCGAACGGCTGATCACATAGGCCATGACCATTCCCAGCGCCGCGGCGAACGTCGAACCGCAGAGGATACCAATCACGGTTACCCGCGTTGTGAAGACGGCATCGGCCGCGTCGGCGTCGGCACGTTCCACACCCGCCGCCGCCATCGCTCTGAGCCTGCTCTCAACGCGGCGAGCGTGGGCATGGAACGGAGCGACCATTTCGGCGCTGCTCGCGAAATCGACATCGAGCATCGACGTGATGACCTTCACTGTCGCGCCATAGCGTTCCAGATCGGCCTGAACGGCGTCCAGTGCGGCCGCATCGTCTTTATGCCTGCTCTGGAACTCCATCAGCTGGCCTTGTACAATCCCGAGATCACGCGTTATCGCGTCGGCACGCAAGCCGACCGCAGTCTCGGGGTTGGCAGCCTTCGCAACCAATAACCTGTACAGCGCGGAATCGACCGATTCGAAGCGCAATGCCGCCATGTTGAGTTCGCTGACGTCGCGCATGTCGGTGCGTACGATCCGTCCGACGCTGCGGTCGGCGATCATCAGGGCAAACGTACTGATAGCGACGATGAACAGAACGAGCGCCAGTAGCAATACAGGTGTCGCTGCCACCTTCCTGCTGAACGGCTGGTCAGCGAGACGCGCACGCAACTCGATACGGTCGGCGCAACGATCCGCAAATGTGAGCATGTGGTGCGGGATTGCAAACGAGCGCTTCACAGGCCGAGACGCAATCCAATGCGGACACGCCGATCGGCCGGAAGCGGCGATAGCGAGGCGCCACCGGCCACTGTCAGGTTTTCACCAGAGGCGAACACCTCCCATGCCCTGGAAGGGCGAAAGCCGACCCGGGCGTCCAATGCGACCGCACTGTCGACATCGAACAGCGCTACTTGCCCCAGCGGAACAGCCGGGGCGGTGGCGAATTGCCGTGTAGCGGCCGTATAACGGGTCACCGTCGAGAAATTCCATTGACCCCCCGGATCATATTCCAACACGATGTTCGCCTTATGCCGCGGCGTCGTGAGGGATGGCGACAGCGGTATGGGTGCGGGTGAACCCTGATCGTCGAGTGACTCGCGCGTATGCGTCCAGGTGTAGTTTGCCCGCCATGTCAAAAAAGACACATGCCCTGCGACCGACAGCTCGGTTCCATAGGTCGTATAGTCGCCTGCGGCATAGTATCGTTGTACGATCGTGGGCTTTGACGTGAAGATCAGCGTCGTCCGCTCGGGTGAGGCCAGCACGGGAGGCGCGATGGTGCCGGTCGTGCGGGTATAGAACGCCGTTGCATCGACACGGAAACCCCGCAGCTGCCGGGTATAGCCGAGCTCCCCGCTCCAGGTAGCTACCGGGGCGATCGTCGGCGATCCGGCCACAACGATCGAATAGGGCGGCGGCAGGGGAACGGACAGGCGGAAACCGTAATTCGTCAATGATGGCAACTGATAGCCACGACCGACATTGATACGGAACCGGCCATCGGACCCGGCCTGCAGCAATATCGCTGCGTTCAAACTGATCCGATCGAAGAACCGGTCATACTCCGCCGGATCGTTCACGGCCGGAAGCGCGATGACGCCGGACTGATCCAGCCACAAACGGTCGATCCTGATAGCTCCGGTCGTCGTTATCCGATCGGTCGGCTTCAGATCGATCATCACGTTCGCCGAGGCTACTTCATAAGAAATAACATCGGAATATTGTGCATCGCTGGTCAGACGGTTGCTGCGGTATTCCATACCAACGCGCAGCGTATTGGCGCGGCCCAAGCGATAAAGGGCCGACACCTTGCCTACCATGATCCGGTTGGCGAGCTCGAGACTGCGGGTCAAGCCGCCGATGCTCCCATCCGTGCCGTAGCGCGCGTCCAGCCAGTTGATGAATCCGTCGAGGGACACGCCGCCCCAGGCCGTATCCTGCCTGACCGTGGCATGCACGTCGGCATTACGATATAACTGGTTCGACAATAATTGGCTCGGGAGGAACTCGAGCTGTCGGTTCGACGCGTATCCCCCACCGAACGTTGCGCTGGTCCTGTCGGCTTGAAAGTGGAATTCTCCCGACACGTGATCGGCCTCGACGGGATATTGGGGCCTGCCGACGATGCCGGGGGGAATGTCGCGCTCGTCCTCGCGCAGCCGCCCCCCGGTCAGCTTGGCGTCAACGAAGTCGGTGATCGGCAGAAACAGCGATGCCGTCATCTGACTGACGCCGTGATTGCCGGCACTCAGTGTCGCCTTCAATGCACCTGTTGACCCTGGCTTTCTGGTCACGATGTTCACCACACCGCTCGCGGCGTTGAAGCCGAACAGGGCGCTGGCGGGTCCACGTACCAGTTCGATCTGCTGGATATCCTGGTTGGACACCCCCAGCAGATTCCAGTCGGTCATGCCATAATGGTCGAGATAGACCTGCCGCCCGTCGACGAGCACGAGCAATCGGGCATTGTATGTCTGCACGCCGCCACGCACAGCGACGTCACTTTGTCCTGCTGTCCAGCGGTTGACGTCGATCCCGGCATAGCTTTTCAGAATGCCCGGCACGTCGCGCGCCGGCGAGCGGGCGATCTGATCTGCGGTGATGATGAGCGTCGACGCAGGCAATTCCGACGCACGTTGCGGCTTACCTGTCACGCTGGTGGTGACCGGCTCTCCGACAACTGCCTGAAGCGCTTGATAGTCGATCGTCTGAGCGCCGACCATCGCAGGATGCGCTGCGAAAGCAACGGCAGACGCCGCAGTAAGATAACGCATGCAGTTCACGGTCATATCTCCTTGACCAGCATCAGGAATGCCGATCCGAATCTCGCACCCACCGCACGGGATGCGGCGCGGCTGACGGTGATTTGTGTGTGCGGACCTGATCCGATGCCAACCACGCACCGCCCGGCCTGTACGCAAGCAAGGTCCGACGTGATCGTCACGACAGAATTGCGGATCGCCGCAGCGGCGATGGCCTCCTGCTCCTTGCGCAGGCCGGCAGTAACGAAGGCAGCACGATAGCCACGCAGGCCATCCAGTGTCGTGGTGGCGATCCGCCTGGTTCGGATAACCGTGTTGCCGACCGGCATGCCGCTGCCGATGGCATGTTCGATCGCCAATGCATCGGCAATTGATGCGGCATTATCTGGGTTGAATATGATCGCCGCCTGCATCGGCCCCTTTGGCGCCGGCAACAGAAATGTCAGCACCCGTGCTGCAATAGGCGTATTCAATTCGGCCCAGAGTGGCAGGGGTGTACCGGTCATCAACACCAAAGCTGCGGCAGATCGCCAAAAGGTCGGACGATAAAGCAAGGGTACGCCCTCGCTGTTGCCCTGCTCTGTTGTCGCCTGACCAAGGCGAGAGGAGCGATGAATGCATCGTTTAGTCACGAGCGGCTCGACGGCATGATGACGCATGCATAACCCTTGATATTGGAGAGCATGATGTCTTTGGACATCGCTCGTTTTGCCCCCGCCTTTCAAAAAGCGGCCACGATCAATCAACGACTCTTTTCGACAAGAGCCTTTGATTTATTCGGAGAACGCCAGATCTTGGTGGGAGCGTATGAGGACGGGTAAGGTCCGCCTTGATGTCAGCCGATCGATCTAAGCTGACTTCCAGTCATCATCGTCGCCACAGGCGGTCAACGGAGCGAATTGCTTTGAGATATCACCAGATGACGAATAGCTCTGTGACCTGGTATAGTCTGGCCTGGTGATGTCTCGTCGATTTTGTTGCTGATTGCGCACTGAAATTTTGAAGTGGCTCGTTTTGCTGGTCAAAGTCGCAACCTCACTGGCGAGATTGCGTGCCGCGGCCGATGTCTCCTCGACCATGGCAGCATTCTGTTGCGTTGACCGGTCCATGGTCTCGACGGCCGACGAGATTTCGGAGACTGCTGTTGACTGCGCCTGATTGTCAGCCGCCATGGTCGCCAGTAGCGCGTTGACCTCCGTCACGTCGTTTGAGATGCCGGCCAGCGCACTATCAACTTTCGCCACCGCGTCGGCTGCCGTTACAATTTGGGTCTGGGTAACCGTCAACTGGTCGCGAGCGCGCTTCGCCTCTTCCTCGGCGCGCATTGCGAGCGCCGACACAAGGTCGGCAACTACGGCGAAACCCCGCCCTGCGTCGCCCGCCCGGCCGGCTTCCACCGCAGCATTCATAGCCAGTACCCGGGTTTGAAAGGCGATTTTATCGAGACCTTCGATAACGTCATCGATACCTTTTGCGCTTTCTGAAACGCCCGCCATTGCCCGAGCTGCCTCATCCGCAACGGCCCGACCCCCATGAACAGTGGCCATTGCCTGGTCAGCTCGCTCAACAGTTCGCGTCGCTGCCATCGCAGTTGCGCGCAACCGGCCGTCCATCTGCAGCACCGAGGCCGAAGTCTCCTCCAGTGAGGCTGCATTGCTCTCGGTGCGACGAGCCAAATCTTCCGAGGCCTGCGCGATCTCGCTCGATCCGATCCGTATGGCAGTCGCGCTATCCGACACGGCAGCGATGAGGGCACGGATCCCTTCGATAGCATCGTTGAAATTGCTCTTTACCGCGGCATACTCAATCGGGAGATCGGCCTTGATCAGCGCGGTGAGGTCGCCGTTACGTAACGACGTCAGGTGTGAGGTCAGCACCGCTACCAGGTCTTGCTGCGCTTCAGCCTGTCGTCCATGGGCGATCGCAGTCTCGCGAAAGGTGAACATCGCCTTCGTCATGCGACCCACGCAGTCCTTATACTGCGTGTATGCGATCATCGTATCGAGGTCGCCCCCGGCCAGCGCCTCCATGCGAACGACGGTCGATATATACGGCTCGCAAATCGCTTCACGCATCCCATGCGCCAGCATGATCATGCCTGCGGCGATGACAAAGCCTGCCAGGCCGCCGATGATCGGATAGCCGACGAAAGCCGCCACGAATGGCACCGCCACCGAGAGCGCGGTAGATGCAATGGTGACCGCCAATAAGACCAGCGTTTTTTGCCGGATTGGCAGCTGCTCTTTAAACCACAGCATCGTCGTTCCTTTGGTCGTTTCATCGATGGCTCTGGAGTGACGCGTGGACAGATCCGCCGAATGAACATTGAGCCTACATTGACACTATAGGCTTTTCCCGGGCGCGCCGGTCTGAGCTTGGGAAAAATACGTCTATAAATCAGTATTTTATATGGCAGTTTAACTGCCACTACCAAGTGAAACGGTGTCCGTCACAGCTGTTTACCTGGCGGCGTGAGGCACGTAGGGCGATGGAGTTGGCAGCGCCGATGTTCGTGAATGGCTGCGTGGTTTAGGCAACCTCGGAACCGGCTGGATTACAGCAGCTCGATGACGCGGCGGTTCCGGACGCTGGACCGCAATGCGGACGACGAGATCGACCGCACCGAGCTGCCCCGC
>NZ_JAELXS010000015.1 GCF_016427505.1 Sphingomonas mollis
ACGGTTGCGTTTGCCTGATTACTCCCTGTTTTTAGGCATCTTATGGGCCGCCAGCTTTCCAGCTGGCGGCCTTTTTTGTGGTGCGGCCTCCATATACCTCGAGGACGCGCACCGAGCGCCGAACGCCAGCTTACTGAGGCGAGGTTCATCGTCTTGATTTTCAGATTGGCGGTCACCTGTGACAAATCCTAAAATGGGTCGACTTCGCTAAAACTGCCCCAGTTTGGTGGACTGACATTCATGGTGGGTGATGCAAGGGCAATCAGATGAGTGCACTTTCCCTGATACCTTATCGTGTACAGCTACACCCCTCACCGACCGTGATCGACGCCGACGGTCTGCCGGTTCCGAACTCGCATGTCATCGAGATCACATTTCCAGTTGAACCGATCGACACTGCGATAGGCAAGGTAAACACGATCGTTGGTCCAGGTATCGCCAAGATCATCGTCGGCGAGACGACCTATCGAGGCGTCCAGCTTTCATAAGGGTGCCTCCTACAGTCAGCGCGCTGGGGCCCTCGATAAGATCTCGCCTCATCTACAATCTATCGCTTACAATCTTTGCTCAGGCGGCTTCGCGACGTAGAAATTCGTCGTAATTTAGAATTTAGCCGGTCTGCTTTTTGGTGGATTGCGGCCCGTCCGCTTTCGGGCGGCCCGTCTTGGTAAGCTGCTGTTCGTTCAGATGGTATGGGTCAGGCGCTAAGCCGCCAATTCAAGCTCGGTATCGCGACCTCATCTAACGGATGAATGCAGGTCCCCGGTAAGAGGCGCGAGGCTTGACTAAATACGGGTATCCCGTACACATTTTGGCATGCAGTCGGTCATCGAAACCAACGCCTATCTTGCTGCGGCGAAGGACGTTGGCATGAGCGCCGAGGAGCAGCAGATGGTGGTCGACCTCATCGCCGCTAATCCGGAGGCGGGTGAGATCATGCCAGGATGCGGCGGGGCGCGGAAGCTGCGGGTGGCACGGCCGGGCGGTGGCAAATCTGGCGGGTACCGGGTCATCACCTACTTCGCCGGTACCGATATGCCGACGTTCCTGCTGACCGTGTTCGGCAAGAACGAAAAGGCCAACCTCACCAAGGGCGAACGCAACGCCCTTGCCATGCTGACCAAGACACTGACCGACAGCCTCAGGAGGAAGAGATGAAGAGCGCCTTCGACAAGATCGCCGCTGGCCTTGATGACGCCATCGCCCATGCCAATGGCGAGCCGGGCCGCGGCAAGGTAGCCGCTCCGATCGACGTGGCGGCGATCCGCAAGCGCACCGGCAAGACCCAGGATCAGTTCGCCCGCGCCTACCACCTCCCGTTGGGGACGGTGCGGGACTGGGAGCAGTGCCGCAGCCAGCCGGATGCGCCGGCGCGGGTGCTCCTGTCGTTGATCAGTGCCGAGCCCGACACGATCGAGCAGCTCGTAGGGCGGGCATAGCACGCCGGTCGACATGGCCTGTCCGCCGGCAGGACCGCCTGCGCCGCTCGACACTGCATCCGAGAGCTAGCAGGAAGAGTTGATGTTACGCCTGATCCACACCGCAGACTGGCAGCTGGGCAAGCCCTATGGCCGCTTCGACAGCGACGTCCGGGCTGTGCTTAGCGAAGCGCGGTTCGATGCGATCGATACGATCGGCAAGGCCGCGGCCGAGCATGGTGCCGCGCATGTCCTTGTCGCTGGCGACGTCTTCGATACCGAGGGACCGGAAGACCGCGTCATCGTGCAAGCGGTGTCGCGGATGCAGCGCTATCCGTGCACCTGGTGGCTGCTCCCGGGCAATCACGACTTTGCCCGCAACAGTGGCCTGTGGGACCGCGTCCACAGCAAGAACGCGACGAATATCCGCATTCTGGCTGAGCCCATTCCTCACGAGCTAGAGCGTGGGCATTGGCTCTTACCGGCACCGCTGATCCACCGTCACAATCTCGATGATCCCACTGTGCTGTTCGACACGATGGAGACGCCGGGCGCACGCTTGCGCATCGGTCTGGCACATGGCTCGATCCGTGATTTCTCGTCGCGGGGCGAAGCGCAAAATCAGATCGCGCCGGATCGCGCCCGGCTGTCCAACCTCGACTATCTCGCGCTTGGTGATTGGCACGGCAGCCTCCGGGTCGATGCCCGGACCTGGTACTCGGGCACGCCGGAGACCGATCGCTTCCAGCGCGACGAGCCGGGATCTGCGCTGCTCGTAACGCTCGAGCCAGGCGCGGAGCCGACTGTCGAGCCGATCCGCACCGGCAGGTTCCGGTGGCTGGTCCGAGAGTGGACGGTCGCCGACGCGAACAGCTTCGCTGCCGACTGTGAGCGGCTGCTGGGGGAGATCGAACCCTCGGCAACCCTGCTCCAGCTATCGCTCACCGGGATCGTCAGCCTCTCTGATCGGATCGGAATCCTCGGCCGTCTCGACAACGACCTTCGCCATCGGCTGCGGTATCTGACCGTCACGGCTGACGACATGGCTGGTCGCCCGAGCGAGCAAGACCTCGCTGATCTGCAGGTCGAGGGCATGATCGGGACGGCTGCCGCCAAGCTGATGGGCATGATCGAGACCGGAGGCAGCGAGGGCGTCATCGCCAAGCGGGCGCTCGAGCGCCTGTTCGTCGAGTATCAGCGCGGACAGGACGCAGCATGAGCCTCAGGATCCGGCGCGTTGCGCTCACGAACTTTCGCAAGTTTCGCGACCCGTTCGTCCTCGACGGACTGACCGACGGGCTCAATGTCATCATCGAGCCGAACGAGACGGGCAAGTCGACCTTGCTCGAGGCGATGCGCGCCGCCTTCTTCATTCGCCACAACACCGCCAACCGGCTGGCGCGCAGTTATGCGCCACATGGCGAGGCGGTCGCCCCGCAGATCGAGATCGGCTTCGAGGCAAAGGGGGAGGAGTGGCAGGTCACCAAACGCTTCCTCAAAAGCCCATCAGTGGAGGTCCGCGGCCCCATTGGCCGTGCGCAAGGCGAGGATGCGGAAGCGCAGCTCCAGGGACTGCTGGGTGCGCGTCGTGACACCAGTCAAGCCGGGGATATCGCCGCCCACGGTGCGCTCGGCCTGCTCTGGGTGGGACAGGCCCAGGCGCTGGAGGTCACGGCACCCGGCGAGATCGTGCGTGACAGCGTGCGGGCAACGCTGGAGGCCGAGGTCGGCACGATCATGGGCGGCGCGGCCTATCAACGTGTCCGGCCGCGCATTGATAGCCAGTTCGCGGAATACTGGACCAACAGCGGCAGGCCGACCGGTCGCCAGACGACGGCGCGAGAGGAGCATGACGCTGCCCAGCGTGCGGCAGCGGATGCCGTCACTCGGCTGGCCGCACTCGAGCAGGCGTTCTCTGATCTTGAGGCCGGACGCGCCAAGCTCAGACTACTCGACCGTGATCTTGCCGATACGACCGATGCAGAGCGGCGACAGGTTCTGGTTGGCCAACTGGAGGTGGCCAGATCGGCTGCGCAATTGCTCGATACGCGGCGGGCCGAGCAGGGCCGCCTGGCCGACCGGGTCACGGCGCTGGATGATCTCGGATCGAGACTGGCTGACGCTCGCGCTGCGGTGGCTGACACCGCGACAGCGTTGACCAAGGCACGTGATCGCCGACTGACGCTTGCAGAGGAACTGGGCAGCGCCCGTGACCGTGCCGCATCGGCACGGGAGCTGCTAGCGGTTGCTCGTGAGCAGCGCCGTGCGGCTCATATGGCGTTGGACGAGGGCAGGGCGCTGGCGGCAGCACAGGACCGCCGAGCTGAGATTATCCGGGCCCGGCAGCGACATGCCGAGCTATTGATCCTTGAGGCCAAGTTCGACGCCGCTCGCGCACTTGGACGCACCGAGCTTCCTGCCAAGGTGGTTAAGAGCCTCGAAGAGCGCGAGCGTGCCGTCGATAAGGCACATGCCGCACTCGATGCCGGTGCAACCCGCATCGAGTTCGCCGGCGAACTTGATAGAGTGACCATCGATGGAATGGTTGCGGCGCCGGGTGACCGAACGCTCTTCCGCGAGACGCGTATCCGGCTTGGCCAAGCGGAACTGATCATCCGCCCGCCTGCCGGGTTGCAGGGGGCCGAGATGGCGCTTGCCAACGCCCGCGACGATCTTGCCGCAGCCTTGGCTGAGCACGGCGTGGCGAGCCTTGCCGATGCCCGAACCCGCAACGAGGCGGCACGGGACGCGGTGGCCAATGTGCGCACGCTGGAGGCCCGGATCGCTGGGGTCACGCCGGTGGTGGCATCGCTCGGTATCGAGGCAGGCGCATCGGCTCTGAAGCTCTTCATCGCGGCACTGAATGAAGACGCGGAAGGGGCAGGGAGTGGTGAAGGGACGGACGTCGTCGCACTGACGGCGGTTGCGGCGCGGGCGGACTCGGCTGTGGCAAAAGCGGAAGGTGTTTCCGAGGCTGCCGCCGAGCAATTGCGCGAGACGGAAGCGCGTCATGGCCCGTTGATGGTGGAGGAGGCGGGCGCCGAGCGGGACGCCGCCAATGCCACCACACAGCTTGCGGCGATGACGGAGAAGCCGGAGACAGCCGGGTTGGACAAGGCTTTGGCGGACGCGCGTCAGCGCGAGGCGGCTGCACTGGTCAATCTGCAGGACGCCGAACGGGCGGCGACGGCCTATGACCTGGCCGCGATCGAACGCCAGATCGCGGTGCTGGACAAACGGGTCGAGGTCGCCCGGACCCAGCGCATCGACCTTGAGAAGGTCATTGCCGGACTTGAGGCACGCATTGACGCGGAAGGCGGCAAGGGGCTCGGCGACCGGGCTGCGGTTGCGCTCGAAGCAGCGGATGCCGCGGCTGCGGCGCTAGCGCGGGTCACGCAGGAGGCGGACACGCTCAAACTGCTGCGCGATACGCTGGAAGGCGCCCGCGTGGAGACGTCACGGACGTTTGTCGGGCCGGTGGCACGACGTGCGCGCCGGCATATCGAGCGGCTGCTGCCCGATGCCGATCCAAGTTTCGGCGACGATCTGGGCCTGACGTCGATTGTGCGGGCCGGGTTGGGTGAGAATTGCGGCGACCTCTCGAAGGGCACGCAGGAGCAGCTTGCCGTCCTCACCCGGCTGGCCTTCGCGGACATGCTGCTTGAGCAGGGGGTGCCGGTGTCGCTGATCCTCGATGATCCGCTGGTCTACTCGGATGACACCCGCCTCGATCTCATGACCGAAATACTGAGCGAGGCGGCGACGCGGATGCAGGTCATCCTGCTGACCTGCCGTGATCGTGCCTTCCGGCATCTCGGCAACCGGATCACTCTGACGGCCAATCCGTGATAGCAGAATGCTGATGTCCGTGCTTGGCAGTTGGTGGATTGCAGCCCGTCCGCTTTCGGGCGGCGATCGGCATAAAAGGACTTTTGTTCAGAATGTTCTGTATGCGTGGCTGCCGGGTCGGTCCTGGACGTTCAGTTTCGCTATCTGCGTTGGGTGCGTACGATGCGATGCCATGGACGCCGAGGGCGACAACCTAGGCGATCGGCCGCAGGCGATTGCCTTTGATGCCAACCTCAAAACATCCTCGGTCCATTGCCCCAGCTGTCGTTTCCAGAACGGGCCATAAGTATAGGATACGTGCGGTGAGCGACGTAAGCGGCAGGCGGGTCACCGCTGGGAGAGGGAAGGAGCCGATCAGGTTGGAGCGCAGGAACAAGTCACGCGACGGCTTCTTTGCGGCAATGCGCCGGTCCGCGGACAGGACGCACCAACCGCCCTCCTTACCGAGTGCTTCGATCCACGCCTCGTCGGGCAGGCTGCCAGTGCCGAACTTGTCTCTGATGTGCACGACCTCATGAATGCCGTCGAACAACGCGCCCAGTCCTCGGCCAAGCCGCGGTGCCAGGTTGTTGTCGATCAGCAGCTTCACGCGGCCTGCCTCACCTCCAGCATGTGTTCGTAGGCGAGGGCGTCCCGGATGAGCTTCGGTTTCAGTTCGTAGATTTTGGCGACCTTCGCTACCGATCCCTCGGCCTGCACCGCCTCAGCCACTCGCGCTGTGGTCATGCCGTGCTCGGCGATGATCGGCTGTCCGAAGGCGCGGTCAGGATCCGCAACGATCGTGCGCTTGCCATGGAGGAGCCACCACCGCTCGGCGCCGTCAGGTCCAAAATCGAGATCCGCGAGGCTAGGCGCGACGACCCGATTAAAGACCCCTTGGCTACGCTTGAGATCGATAAGCTGCGGTTCATCCAGGTCCCGCGTGATGTGGAGAAAGATCGTCTTGCCGTCAGTCTTGAACTGAGATGTCGAGAAAGGGCGATGCTGCCCAACGATGTCGCGCGCGCGGTTCATGCAAGTCCGGATAGTAGGTAGCCCGATCTTTTTTGCACGCAGCGCGTTAACGATCCTCGCCTCGACCAGATCGCGGAAGCCGAGCAATACGCCGTCGTTGTCAGCAGGATCGTACTGGGGGCGCCACAGCGGGGCCTCGTGCTTCGCGTCATGATCGTAGCCCATGAGCCAGCGGCGCAGTGTCGCCGGACGCATGCCGACCATGCGTGCCGCCTCTGGTGCGGTGTATATGCCAATGCCGTACGCCGCGTCGCTCATGACATATCTATAGCCATATTGGCCGACTGAATGACAAACGTATTCTTCTTTCGAAGCCTGACGGCCCTAGGTGGAACGTCAAAGACGTTTCGGCGATCCAATGTCCGCTGATGGTGAGTTGGGCATCATCGACAGCCAGTCGATGAAGACCACCGAAGCCGGTGGACCGCGTGGTTATGATGCAGGCAAGAGGATCAAGGGCCGCAAGCGTCACATCGCGACCGACACGGCCGGCAACCTGCTCGACGTCCTAATCCATTTCGCCGATGTCCAGGACCGTGACGGCGCGCCGGACCTCATCGAGCGCTGCCGGGACGCATATCCCTCGCTCGCTCACCTGTTCGCCGATGGCGGCTATGCAGGACCCAAGCTGGAGGCGGCCATCGCGCATCTCGACCGTCTCGCCATCGAGATCGTCAGACGCTCCGATGTCCGCCGCTTCGTCATCCTGCCGCGCCGCTGGGTCGTCGAGCGCACCATCGCATGGCTCAACCGATGCCGGCGCCTCGCCAAGGACTAGGAGGCTTCCATCGCCTCCTCCGAAGCGTGGCTCCTCATCGCTTCCATCAGACGAATGACCCGCCATATCGCAAAGATCGAATTATGAGTCGGGCTCTTAAAGGACAATGCGCCACCGGCCGGTAAGGTGCACCGCGACTGGACTGCGCCGGGCTATTCAGAACCGGTCGAAGCCGTGGGCGCCGCCTCCCTGCCGTTCTGCCGGATGCTGTCCGACGATGACGTCTCGATCAAGGCGACCCGGTGATCAGGGCGTGTCACTGACCAGCGTCGCGCCGCCCTTTGCATCGAGGTCGAGCATCTCTGCATCCTTGCTCGAATAGCGTGGCCATGTCGTCAGACTTGCATCGTTCGGATCGCCCCGCTTAACGAAATTGACAAGGTAATCGCTTGCCGTCCGTGCCGCGGCGCGGTCGGTCGGACTGGTCTGCGCACCGTATTTGACGTCCGCGGTGTCGAAGAAGAACGGGATATCGGTGGCATGCCCTGCGCCTTTCGGCGAGGCATCGCGCGCCGACGTGGCGACGTACGAGAAGCGGTAGTAGTAGGCCGGTACGTGCGCTTGCGCCAAAGCTTGCGCCGCATTGCGCGCGCCGACGATCATGTAGCCATCGGAGCCGCCGATGTCGTTGCTGGTCGCGCCGAGCATAACAGGCATCTTACTGAAGCGCCCCTCGCGGTACGCGGCGACCGGGTCGACTGCGATCCTGCCGTCGACGATCGGGCCGGTGTAGGTCGACTTGCGACCGCGCGGGGTCGCCATGGATGCGAGGTTTAGCCCGTCGACCACCAGGTCCGCGGGCAGTGCACGAAGTTTGGCCAGCGCACCGGGATCGCTATCTGCAATGCCCTTGGATTTTGCGAAATTCACCCCGATGGCTTCGGCGTCCGCGAGACTGGGACCGGGGCTCGCGCGGCCCGACTGGATTACCGCTTTTTCGAACAGGCCGACCGCAAGCGGGGACGTCAGGAGCGCGTGCACTGACATGCCGCCCGCGCTTTCGCCAATGATCGTGACGTTGCCCGGATCGCCTCCAAACTCGGCGATGTTGCGCTTCACCCAGCGCAGCGCCGCCAGCTGATCCATATAGCCATAGTTTGCGAGCAATCCGCGATCGGGATCGGCCTTGGTAAGCTGGGGATGCGCAAACGTCCCGAACCGCCCGATGCGGTAGTTGAAGCTGACGACGACGATGCCCTTTCGCGCAAGCGGGGCTCCCGAATAGGTCGGCGGGGATGAGCCGCCGTTGACGAAGCCTCCGCCGTAGATCCAGACCATCACCGGCAGCGCCCTGGCATTGCCCGCGGGCTTCCAGACATTGGCGTACAGACAATCTTCGGCGGGCGGCGTGCCGAGCGGCGCAGCATCGCTGGGGAAAGGCAACTGCATGCAATCATGGCCATAGCGTGTCGCATCGCGTTCGCCCGACCAGTTGGCGATCGGCTGCGGCGCGCGCCAGCGAAGCGCCCCGACCGGCGGTGCGGCGAACGGAATGCCCTTGAACGCAGTGACGCCATCGGCGCTACTGCCACGCAGCGCGCCGGTGTCGATCCGAACACGGGCTACCGGTGCTTGGGTCGGCGGCAAAAACTGTGCGGTCGCCGCGGTCGTCAGCATCGTTGTAGTCAACAGGATCAAAGCGCGCATATGTTCCCCAGATGCGATGACCGTGACGGCCAGACGAGGATCCGAGTGTATGAGCGGAATGGGGCGATGCATAGAGCCACCCCGTCGACGATCGTAGTATATGATATCGATCGTCACTATCGTGATGATATGCAGTATCTATTACTGCGCTCCGATCTGCTGGTAGTCTGACGTCGTCGGTGCCTTACGATGCATTCATAAGTATTAGCGCCAGCTCAGATGATATCATGCTGCAGCGCGTTCAATACTCTAAAGTATGTGTTTAGTCCCGGCATTTTATGGTGCGGGTTTGATATAAAATGGTGTTGCTTGTTTTGCCATGCCTTACAGATTGCTTCGTAGGGTGTGAAACCCTTGAGGGTCTTGAGCCTGCGGTCAAAATCGTAGGCGGCGACGAAGTCGCCGAGGTGCTACTAAAGCTGATCATGGTTGTCGTAATGGTAGCGTTTGACGGTGGCTTCCTTGATGGTCCGGTTCATTCGTTCCACCCCGGCTTTTAGCCGGGTAAGGCTCTGTCAGAGGCCAGCAAGTCCAAAAAGGAGAAGGCTGCGACTTGACCCGCAACTCCGCGGGCCTGACATTACCCCCACGACCCGGGTCACTTCTGGATGAAAACGCCGGGTCAACTCTCAGTGCAAATCAACACGCGAACACCACTGCCGCGCAGCGGCTTCGTGCACTGGGTCGAAGGCGCTGGTATGGACCAGAAAAAACCGCAAATTGAACCAAATAATCATTGTTAACAAACTAAATTGGCTATCGATTGGGGGAGCGACCATCTTAATAGTTCGTTAAATCCTGTAGCAACAACAGGAGAGCGTTGTGAGCGACAAACGCATCTTCCACCTGAACCGGGCGGAGCAGGAAATCGAGCGGGCGAGACGAGCTAACCTGGGTGCCATGCGGCAGTTGCACTTAACTCTTGCTCGGCTTCACGTGGATGCAGCGACGGGGTTTGGTCCACATGGCAACCATGGTATGCAGATCTGAACAATTAGCTAGAGGCTGTTATGAACCTGCAAGGAGCGTGGCGGCCTGCTTCATCATGAGGCATGCGAAAGCGACGACATGAAGTCCGGCGAGTGTCTCGGCATAGCGTTCATAATCTTTGACGAGGCGCTGGAAGCGTGTCGCCCATGCGAATGAGCGCTCGACGACCCAGCGTCGCGGCAGGAGAACGAAGCCGCGTTTCGCCTCGGGTAATTTGACCACTTCCAGTGCGATACCGTGTTTAGCCGCGGCAGTGGCAGCCCGTGCGCCGGTATAGCCCTGATCGACCCAGGCCAGTTCGACGGTGTCGTTGGTGACGGCCTGCACGGTACGCACGAGGCGCTTCACCTCACCGCGATCCTCCGCGCTGGCCGGCGTGACCTGGAGCGCCAGCAGATGGCCCGGCGTATCGACAGCCATATTGATTTTCGAACCCTTCTTGCGTTTCCCGCCGTCATACCCGGCCCGCTCGCCGCTCTCGGGCGTGGACCGCAGCGTTCGGCTATCGATGATCCCGGCGGTCGGCTCGGCCGTGCGCCCCGCCGCCAGGCGCAGCACCGCCCGCAGGTCATCCACCAGTGCCTCGAAGCATCCCGCCGCCAGCAGCGTTGCGTCTGCTGATAAACCGCCCCCCACGGCGGCAGGTCGTTCGGCATCCACCGCCACGGCGCACCCGTCTTCACGATGTAGCGCAAGCCGTTGAACACTTCGCGCAGGCCATGCTCGCGTTGCCCGGCATCCTCATGCTGTAACAGTAGGTGAGGTGCGACCAGCGACCATTTCTCGCCACTGACGTCAGACGGATAGGGCTTGCGGTAAATGCTCATCCGATAACGGATGATTCAGCCCGTCTCTCAAGTCCATAACAGCCTCTAGAAGTTCGGGGTGAATTACGCGGCGTGCGTGGCCCCTTCGACAGGTTCTGGACAGGCGTCGCGCTCCCGTGACGAACTTGTCCCATGCGGCTTTCTTCGTTCCAACGAAAGGATCGCGCCATCAAACCGTGAGATCAAACAACCGATGCATCTTCTGCAGTAGTACGGCCGATCTCGTTGGCCAGTCCGTGTGTGAACATCGTTTCCAGCGCATGACCCATCGTGGACAGATGCCGCGCAGTGCGCTTGGCGGCCAGCGTTCTCAGCATTTCACCGACCACGCTGCGCGATACACCCAGCGTTTCAGCCCGTTCGATCTCGCCGGGCAATACGGTGCCGGGCGGATGACGACCGGTGACGATGGCGACGCCCAGTTGTTGCGCCAGCATCAGATGTGCCGGGCGCGTCCGTTTTCCAGCCGCCATTATGCTACTCCTGTAATCAGTCCGACAGCTTTACGCAGACGGTAGCATCCCACGCAGCAGGGGGCGCCGCTATGCTCTGCACCACACACATATACTTTGACTGAATGGATATGTAGGACAAGACGATAAAGGAGGAGGAAGGCGGCATGCGGCATTGGTTGATCCTGGCGGCGATCTGGGGCGGCGTCGTGCCGATCATAACCGCGGCACAGGCTGTCCGATCCGCAACGGACGTCTCAGCATCGCAAAAGGGATCACAGGGCTCCGCCGCGACCAACGCCTGCGTGAAGACGCCATCGGTAGATTGTTTGATACTGAACGATCGACTGGCCGGTGATATCGTCCCTGCTCATGATCCCGTGCTGATCCGGGACGGCGATACCTATTACTCCTATTCCACGGGCCAGCGAGATCGGATGCCGATCCTTGCTCGCACGTCTCGCGATCTGATCACCTGGCGCGCCTTGCCAGGGCCGATTTCAGCGATCCCGGATTGGGCATTGGCTGCGGTGCCGGGCGCCAAGGATATCTGGGCGCCCGACATATCGCGTACGGGCGATCGCTTCCGGCTGTATTATTCGGTCTCTACCTTCGGCAAACAGCGATCCGTCATTGGCCTGTTGACCAACGCCACGCTCGATCCGGCAAAACCCGGCTATGGGTGGCGCGACGAAGGGCTGGTGATCGGATCGAAGGAGGGCGATGGCTTCAACGCAATTGATCCAAATTTCGCGCGGGACCGAGAGGGCGGTCAGTGGCTGGCATTCGGCAGTTACTGGACCGGCCTGAAAATCGTCAGGCTAAATCCGAAGACCGGCAAGCTCGCCAATCCGGCCGCGCCGCCTGTTGCGATCGCCCGCAGGGCGGCACACGACGGCACCGCGATCGAGGCCGCGTTCATCGTGAATCATGGCGGTTGGTATTGGTTGATCGCCTCGTTCGACCAATGCTGTCGTGGTGCCGACAGCAATTATCATCTGGTCATCGGTCGATCCAGAAAGATCACCGGACCCTATGTTGATCGATCCGGTCATGCGATGCTGGACGGTGGCGGCACCGTTTTGGTGCGGGCTGACGCGGCAGGGCGGGATCGTTATCGTGGGCCAGGTCATGCCGGGTTCCTGCATGACCGCGACGGCCGGGATTACCTGATCTACCACGCCTATGATCGCGATACCCGTGGCGCCCCGACGCTGCGCTTGGCAAGGCTTCACTGGGAAGCGAATGGTTGGCCGGTGGCAGAATATTGAGAAGGACGCTCGGTCCTTGAGCAAAAGCTATCGCGTCAGTGATTGGCAGGTATTGTCTGAGCGGTCAGGATCGTGGCGTCACTGGCAAGGGTGTGCAGATACGCATGGCGCGCGGCGGTTCCCGGTTGCAGGCGGTGTAATGCCCGCGCCTGATCCCTGGTCAGGACGAAGCGCCGATAGCCGAGCCGTGTCAGGCAGCGCTCGGTCGCGGACAGGTGGACATTCTGCAATTCGGCTATGCCCTTTTCCGGATTGAGGCGCTGTCTGACCATCGCCTGCTCCCTGATCGTATCGGAGCCGGCCAAGGGGGCATTCAGGATGCGATCGTTCAGTCGTTCCGCTGCGACGAAAGCCGCGGTCGCCGGCTAGTCAGCCACATCCGCGTTGGCCCCCAGTCGCCCACAGGTAATCGCATCACTTCGATAAATGTCGAACGATACACTCGCACGTCCCCAGCTGATTTCCGATGGCCGCTTGGCTGAGGCCGCTGTTGTGGCAGTCATGGCGAATGTCAGCAAAATGGTCATGCATCGCATCGTCCATCTCCGCGAGCGGCAAGACTTTTTACCGCGTATCTGCTTTTTCGACAACCGGGCAGGGCTTCCCGATGATGCCGCTGGGGCCATCCATCAAGACCAGCCCCTAAACAGCGCTTGACGGCCGATCACTAGTCAGACAATTCTGCACTCAGAAGGGAAGACCGGCAAAAATCGGCTTTCACATAAAAGGGGGAGGAAGTGATGACCCGTTTCGCGCTGTTGGTTTCCGTGGCGCCTTTTGCGCTGATGGCTGTACCTGCACAAAGCCAGACGACGACGGCGCAGAAAGATGCGACCGCCGCAGCGACAGATGTGCCGATCGAGGCGCAGGCACCTGTTGCGCAGGAAGCAGCCGTTCAGGCTGCCAAAGGTCGCAGTCCCGGCACGGAAGCGACAGAAAATCTGCCCGCCGCGACCGAACCCGCCGCCGACGATGTCGATCCGCGCGACATCGTCGTCACCGGTTATCGCGCCAGCCTGGGGACGGCGCAGGCGATCAAGCGCAATTCCGATGCGATCCTCGATGCGATCGTCGCGCAGGATATCGGCAAATTGCCTGATAACACGGCCGCTGAATCGCTGGCGCGTGTCACCGGCATTCAGGTCGTCCGCAGCAGCGACGAAGTTAGTCAGGTGATCGTTCGCGGCCTGCCCGACGTCGCGACCACGTTCAACGGTCGTGACATCTTCACCGCGGAGTTGCGCCGGTCACAATTGCAGGATTTTCCGGCGGGGGCACTTGCAGGTCTCGAAGTATATAAATCCGGCACCGCCGACCTGCTGGAACCCGGTCTTGCCGGGCTCATCAACGTGCGGTCACGTCGTCCCTTCGATTTCGCGGAGAAGTTCGTCGTCGCCGGCGGTATCCGCGGTACCTACAACGATCAGAACAAGAAGTATGATCCGCTGGGCAACATTCTGGTGAGCGCGCGGGCCGATACCGCGATCGGCGAGGTCGGTGTCCTTGTCAACGCGTCCTACGCGCAGACGCAGTACCGTAACGCTGTCCGCTGGGCGAGTGGCTTCGTGCCATCGGATTTGGGCCAGACGACCGTCAGTCCTGCTTCGGTCGGCCGGGCCTTTCGTATTCCCGAACGGGTCGGCGTGTATAACGACAGCGGGAAGCGCTGGCGCCCGGCGGTCAATGCCAGCGTCCAGTGGAAGCCCGCGTCGAACCTCGAAGTCTATTACGATTTCCTCTATCAGGGGTATCGCGGTCGTGGTGCCAATGACTTGTTCGAGGCATCGCTGCTCAACAACAACGCTGCTCTGTCGAACGTCGTCCTGCGTGAGGACAAGCCCGATCAGGTTCAGACACTAACCAAAACCGGCGGCGAGCGCGGTCAGGCGTATCGCAGCACCAACGTCAACAACACCAACACCTACCAAACTGCTGGCGGCATCAAATGGGACACGGGTCGCGCGCACCTTTCCACCGATCTGGCCTATACGCGCAGCCAATACGATTCGAACGAATACAGTTTTGACATGTCGCAGGCGACGGCGCCGACGATGGACGTCAACTTCTTCATCAACGGCGGCTCGGCGTTCGACCTGCCCGGTTACGACCGTGAAAACCCCGCCAATTACAGGTGGCGCGGCTATTATGAGAGTATCTATCTGGTAAAGGGCGCCGGCTGGCAGTGGCGCGGCGATCTGGATCTCGACACCGAGATATCACTGTTGCCGAAGTTCCAGTTTGGTTTCCGCTGGACCGATCGCGACGCCTCGCTGGAGCGCGGCAACCGTTACGCCTATACCGAACCGCTCAACATCCCGCTTGCCAACACGCCGGCCGGCGAACTGCAACTGACTCAGGACGCCTTTCGCGGCACACAGGGTTGGACCAGCTGGCTGATGCCGACGCGTGATGGGATAGAGGGTAATGCGGTGGCGCTGCGTCAGTTCTCGCTGCAGCAGCTGCAAAGACGATTGGCGCTTGATCCCACGAATGGCGGCCTGATCGCCGATATTGCCCGTTTCTCCACACCAACGGTTCAACTTGATCCGCGTGCAGCCTTCCTTGCGAAGGAGAAGACCTATGCTTTCTATGGCCAGACCAAGTATGAATTCGACATCGGATCGTTCCGGATCGACGGCCTGATCGGTGCCCGCGTCGTCAACACGGTGGGTCGATACAGTGGTCTGGGTGCAACTCCGGTGCTGGTGAACGGTATCGTGCAGGTCGATGCCAACGGCACCCCGATAACCGCCGATCAGCAGGTGTCGACCAAAGCCAACTACATCAACATCCTGCCCAATGCCAGCTTGCGCATCCGGCCTACGGACAAACTGCAAATCCGCTTCGGCTTCACCAAGACGGTAACCAAGCCCGACTTCGGCGCACTCAATCCAGCGGTGTTCCTGACGCCGAACGTCTCGCCGTTACCGGGGACGATCATTACCAATCCGGACGGTACGACAACCGTAGTGTCGCAGCCGCTGAACGATCCGCGCTTTGCGGCCAATCTTCAGGGTCGTCCAAACTATTTCGGCAATGGCGGCAATCCCAACCTCGTACCGCTGAGGTCGAAGAACTATGACGCGACGATCGAATATTACTTCTCGCAAAATTCGTCGATCAGCGCGGCGGTCTTTTACCGCGACTTGTTCGGTTTCCTGTCCAGCTACACCCAACGTTTCCGCGATCCGGTTTATGGCCTGATCGAGGTCAACGCGAACGCCAATGCCGGTGCGGGCAAGATCAAGGGTATCGAGGTTGGCGGTCAGACCTTCTTCGATTTCCTGCCCGGCCTGTTTAGCGGTTTCGGCGTGCAGGCGAATGCAACATATCTGGAGGGTAAACAGCGTTTTCCCGCGAGCCTTACATCCAGCGGTACCGTTCCGCCGTTCGTCGGCATTCCCAACTTGTCGAAGTGGAGCTATAACGCAGCGCTGTTCTATGAAAAAGGTACGGTATCGACCCGGCTGTCCTATAATGGCCGCTCGCGCTATCTGACGAGCAACAATGTCATCAACGGGGTGTATTTCGGTGAAGGCGTCGAAAGGATCACGCGCCTCGATTTCTCGTTCAATTACACACCGATCAAGCAGATCACGCTGACGTTTGACGCGGCCAACCTGTTGGCACAACCGTTCCGCAATTACGCACAATATGCCGCGGACCGGTCTTATCCGCGGGACGTGCGTGACGAGGGACGTTATTACGGATTGGGCGCACGGTTCCGCTTTTGATCTATGGCGGGGGCAGCGGGCGGCGAGATCGACCTGTTGCCCCATGTGCAGTCGGTTGCACTGCGAACGGAGGCGCGCGATGCGTATCGTCAAAGTCTTGATTTCGGCGCTCGGCGCGTCGCTGCTGTTCGGCCAGACCGCCGACGCACGTCCACTATGGAGTAAGCAGGCCGCCAACAGCTGGTATGCACGCCAGCCTTGGCTGGTCGGTGCCAACTACACGCCAGCCAGCGCGATCAATCAGCTGGAAATGTGGCAATCCGCGACGTTCGATTCCGTTGCCATCGATCGTGAATTGGACTGGGCTGAGAAGCTGGGGATGAACACTATGCGCGTGTTCATCCACAATTTGTTGTGGGAGGACGATGCCGAAGGTCTGAAGCGGCGAATGGATCAGTTTCTGGTCATCGCTGCCCGCCATCACATCCGCCCCGTCTTCGTCCTGTTCGACAGTTGCTGGGACCCGTACCCCGCAATCGGTCCGCAGCATCCGCCGATACCTGGCGTGCATAATTCTGGCTGGGTGCAGGGGCCCGGTGCCGCGAGGCTTGCCGATCGCAGCCGGTATGCGGCGTTGGAAAGTTATGTGAAGGACATCGTCGGTCGGTTCGCCAAGGATGACCGGGTGTTGGCCTGGGATGTCTGGAACGAACCGAATAACGAGGGCGGCGGTAACTATGCGCCGACCCCCGGCAAGAAAGCGATGGTCGCCGGCTTGATCGGGCAGGCGTTCGACTGGGCGCGATCAACCGATCCGGTACAGCCGTTGACCAGCGGCTTATGGATCGGTGATCAGTGGGATCGGCAGGCGACGCTCGATGCGGTTGAGCGCGTTCAGGTCGCCAATTCCGACGTGATGAGCTTTCATGATTATAGTTGGCCCGAGAAGTTCCAGGCCCGCGCCAAGCAGATGCTGAGCTATGGACGGCCGGTCTTTTGTACGGAATATATGGCGCGCGGTGCTGGATCGACGTTCGATGGATCGCTGCCGCTCGGCAAACGGCTGAACATCGCAATGTTCAACTGGGGTTTTGTGGATGGCAGGACGCAGACCCGCCTGCCATGGGATAGCTGGAAGAAGCCCTATACATTCGACGAACCGGCTGTCTGGTTCCACGAGGTGTTACGCGCAGATGGCACGCCTTATCGTGATGCCGAGGCCGCATTGATCCGGAAGCTGACCGGGCGTGGGTCGTGATCTAGGTGTTTGGAGCGTTTTCCGGTCGACCTGAGTGGAGGGGGGATTCACACGGACGCTCTGATCTGATTCACAGTGCTGGCTGGATGGAGCCCGGCATGGATGGGCAAGCCGTTGTCGATGGATCTGCGGTCGCGAGCGCTGGCCGCGGTTGACGAGGGGATGGGTTGCCGGGCTGCGGCGGTGCGGTTCGGTGTGGCAGCCGCGACGGTGATCCGGTGGCACGATCAGCGCCGTAGCACGGGCGCCTATGCCGCCAGGCCACAGGGTGGGGACACGCGGTCGCGGCGGATCGAGGCGCATCGGGAGACAGTGCTGGAGCTGCACGAAGCACGGCGCGACATCACGCTGGACGAGTTGCGTCGCGAACTGGGCCAGGCGGGCGTGACGGTTGCGATCTCGACACTGCATCGCTTCTTCGCCCGACACGGCATCACGCGCAAAAAAAGACCGGCCATGCGGTCGAGCAGGATCGCACCGACGTCCTGAGCGCACGTGAGGACTGGTTCGATGGCCAGCTCGATCTCGACCCCGAGCGGCTGGTGTTCATCGACGGGACCTGGACGGCGACCAACATGACCCGCAGCCACGGTCGCTGCCGGCGGGGCGAGCGGCTGCGGATGGGTTACCCACACGGCCATCGCAAGACGACCACGCTGGTTGCAGGCCTGCGCATGACCGGCATGGTCGCGCCGATGGTGCTCGACGGCCCGATCAACGGCGACTGGTTCGATGCCTACGTCCGACAGGTCCTCGTGCCCGACCTCCGACGCGGCGACGTGGTAATCATGGACAATCTGTCCAGCCACAAACGTGCCAGCGTCCGCGAGGCTATCGAGGCCGTCGGCGCCCGCCTCATGTTCCTCCCGCCCTACAGTCCCGACTTCAACCCGATTGAGAAGGCGTTTGCCCGCCTCGAGGCTATGCTGCGCAGGGCCGGCGAGCGCACCGTGTCCGGGCTGTGGTCCCTTATCGGCAGGTTGGTCGACCTGTTCCAGCCACACGAATGCGCCAATTACTTCAGCTCCTGCGGCTATGACTCGGACTGATCGGGAGCCGCTCTAGTCCATGTGTGGACGGCCCTCCGTTGGCAAGCTTGATCAGTCACTTCGCACTGCTGGTTGGTGCGGCCATGTGTCCGACCTGTTGGTGCGGCATGGTGCCGCTGGCCGTAATGCCATTCGCGCGTCTCGGGTCCCGATCACTTACACGCACTCGGAGTGCTTGGGCGTTTTGGGTTCTCCGATCCGGCGGTTTCAACCGGCTTTGTGCTTTAGCTCCTGTTCGCCCTTCCCAACCTCGTCAGGCGCGGTCGCCCGCGCCGTGTTCCTTACGCGATCTGCGGCTCACGATAGCGGTCGCCGCTAGCCATCATCGCCCAGATCATGCGCGCATTCTTGTTGGCGAGCGCGACCGCTGCGACCTTGGCCTTGCGCCGCGCCAGCAGCTGCACGAGCCAGGGTCGCTTTGCCCCGTTGCGTTCTGCATAACGCACCACCGCCATCGCCCCGACGATCAGCATCTGGCGCAAATACTGGTGCCCAGCCTTGGTGATGCCGCCGAGCCGCTCCTTGCCGCCGCTGAAGTTCTGCCGCGGAACGAGACCGATCCACGCCGCGAGGTTGGGGCCTGAGCGGAAGATCGCCGGATCGGGAACGGTGGCAGCGATGGCGCTGGCGAGCAGCGGGCCAACGCCGGGTATTTCCATCAGGCGCCGGCCAAGCTCGGTCTCGCGCGCGCTTGCCAGGATCCTGCGGTCGTTCTCGAGGATCTGCTCCTTCACCATGCGCAACTGCCAGCATCTCCAGGCAGACCCGCGCATCGGTGGGCACCCGTTCGTCAGTCGGATCGGCGATGACATCGAGAAGCTGATCGATGCCGTTCCTGCCAATCGGTGCCACGACCCCGAACTCGGCAAGATGCGCCCGCAGTGCGTTCGATATCTGTGTCCGTTGGCGGTTGAGGATCATGCGCACACGGTGCAGCATCATCCCGCTCTGCTGTTCGGGTGTTTTGATCCCAACAAAGCGCATGGTCGGCCGCGTCACTGCCTCGCAGATCGCCTCGGCATCAGCCGCGTCGTTCTTTCCCCGCTTCACGTACGGCTTCACATATTGCGCCGGCATCAGCTTCACGTCGTGTCCCAGCGCGACCAGCTCGCGTGCCCAATAGTGTGACGATGCGCACGCCTCGATGCCGATCAGGCACGGCGGCAGCTTCGCGAAGAACTTCAGCATCCGGCCCCGCGTCAGTCGCTGGCGGATCACCGCCACGCCATCAGCATCGACACCGTGCACCTGGAATATGTTCTTCGCGATATCCAAACCGATCGTCGTGACGTTCCTCATGGTGGCTCTCCTTCCGGCTCTCTCCGCAAATCAGTCTGCGGGAGGGTTGGAGAGCCGTCCACGTCATCAGTTACGGACACTCACCAGTAGCGTAATGTTACCTCATGAACGATCTTATTGAGGATGCGCGCCGCTTCGCCGACGATCTCAGGGCTTCGGCTCCGCAGTCCGACAGCATAGAGCGACGGCTACTCAACGTGCTGAAACCATTCCTGCATACCCTTGAGATCGATGGATCTCCACAGCGAGGGTCGACGGATGGGCTGCGGCGGTTTTGCACGGATAGTCTGGACTGGTCATCGCCACTCTTCGCTCGTTGCAAAAGCATCGTTGAGCGGGCGCAGGCCCAGCTTTAAGGGCCGCTCTCCACCGCTCCACGACGCCCACGGCTATGAATTCAGGCATCAAAAGCGGTCAGAACGCGAAGATGGATGAGCGGCCAAAATTGAGGAGCGTGGAAGGGGGCGTGAATGGCCAGGTATGGGTCAATGCCTCTGACACCGTACGACTGGGACAGTCAGTTGACGGCTTTCGCATGGAAAGATAGCTGATAACGCTATCATAAATCTGGTGACGGTTGGACCGGCCCCGCTGCAAAGAGGAGAGAGATCTTGGATCATCGGGCCAAGCCGATCCGCATGGCGCTTGCCTGTCTGCTGGCAACCGCGGCGACGAGCACCCTCGCGGCGCCCAGTCGTTCCAACCGAACAGCCCCGCCCGATAGCCCCCTGTATAAGGTTTCCTGGCAGCCCGTCGCCGCCCGCGTCGAAGACCTGTTGCAGCGCATGACGCTGGAGGAAAAGGTCGCCCAGATGATCGGTATCTGGGAAAAGAAGGGCGGCATCCAGGATGTCAGCGGCAATTTCTCGGCGGCCAAGGCGTCTCAGGCCTTTCCTGACGGTTTCGGTCAGATCACCCGCCCCTCGGATAAGCGCGGCGTCACTGTCAGCAACAATGCCGCCGGCGTTGCCGCCGGTGCGGTCAACCGCACCGCGCGGGAAACCGCCGACTACGTCAACGCCGCGCAGCGCTGGGCGGTCGAGAAGACCCGGCTTGGTATCCCGATGATCATGCATGAGGAAGCGTTGCACGGCTATGTCGCGCGCGGTGCCACCAGCTTCCCGCAGTCGATCGCGCTGGCCTCGTCGTGGGACCCCGCGCTGATCGAGCGCGTGTTCGGCGTTGCTGCGCGCGAGATGCGCGCTCGTGGCGCCAATCTTGCGCTTGCCCCCGTCGTCGACGTCGCGCGCGACCCGCGCTGGGGCCGGATCGAAGAGACCTATGGCGAGGACCCGGTGCTGGTCAGCGAGATGGGGCTGGCCGCGATCCGTGGGTTCCAGGGCGCCACGCTGCCGCTGAAACCGGACAAGGTCATGGTGACGCTGAAGCACATGACCGGGCACGGCCAGCCGGAGAACGGCACCAATGTCGGCCCGGCCAACATCTCCGAACGGACGCTGCGCGAGAACTTCTTCCCGCCGTTCGAGCGCGCGGTGAAGGAACTGCCGGTGCAGGCGGTGATGGCGTCGTACAACGAGATCGACGGGATCCCCAGCCACGCCAACAAATGGCTGCTCGACGATGTGCTGCGCCGCGAATGGGGCTATCAGGGATCGGTGGTCAGCGACTATTTCGCGATCAAGGAACTTAATACCCGCCACAAATTATACGGCACCGACATGGCCGCTGCCGGCCGCCGGGCGCTCGATGCCGGCGTCGACATGGAGCTGCCCGATGCCGAGGGTTGGTCGACGCTGGCGCAGATGGTCAGGTCGGGCCAGGTGCCGCAGGAACAGGTCGACAAGGCGGTGCGGCGCATTCTGACCATGAAGTTCCAGATGGGGCTATTCGAGCACCCCTATACCGACGCCCGTACCGCTTAGGCCAAGACCGCGACGCCAGATGCGATCGCGCTGGCCCGCGAAGCCGCCGTCCGCTCGGTGGTGCTGCTCAAGAACCAGAACAACCTGCTCCCGCTCGACCCCGCGAAGGTCGGTCGGATGCTGGTCGTCGGCACCCACGCCCGCGACACTCCGATTGGCGGTTATTCGGACGTGCCCAAGCATATCGTGAGCGTGCTGGAAGGGGTGCAGGAGGCCGCGCGGGGCCGCTTCGCGGTCGATTATGCCGAGGGCGTTCGCCTGACCCGCAGCCGCCTATGGGCCGCCGACAAGGTCGAACTGGTCCCGCCGGCTGAGAACGCGCCGCTGATCGAGGAGGCAGTTGTCAAGGCGGCGCAGGCCGACACGATCCTGCTGGTGTTGGGGCAGAACGAACAACTGAGCCGCGAGGCATGGGCCGACCAGCATCTCGGCGACCGGCAGAAGCTCGACCTGATCGGCGAGCAGAATGAACTGGCCCGCCGCCTGTTCGCGACGGGCAAACCGGTGGTAGTCGTGCTGCTCAACGGCGGGCCGCTCGCCGCGACCTATCTGGAAGCGAACGCCCCGGCAATCGTCGAGGGTTGGTATCTTGGTCAGGAAACCGGCAACGCCATCGCCGATATCGTGCTCGGCCGCGCTAACCCCGGCGGCAAGCTGCCCGTGTCGGTACCGCGCAGCGAAGGCCAGTTGCCGATCTTCTACAACCACAAGCCGACCGCGCGGCGCGGCTACCTGTTCGACACCACCACGCCGCTCTATCCGTTCGGCTACGGCCTGTCCTACACCAGCTTCGACGTCGGCGCGCCGCGACTGGCGCAATCGACGATCGGTCGTGACGAGACAGTTCGCGTGTCGGTCGACGTCGCCAACACCGGCCTTCGCGCGGGGGACGAGGTCGTGCAGCTCTATGTCCACGACGACGAAGCGTCGGTTACCCGGCCGGTGCTCGAACTCAAGCACTTCCAGCGCGTGACGTTGCAGCCGGGTGAGAAGCGGACGGTTACGTTCGACCTGAAGCCTGCCGACCTCTCCTTCTGGAACGTCGCGATGCAGCGGGTCGTCGAACCGGGGACGTTCACGATCAGCGCGGGTAACACCTCGACAGCGGTAAAGGAGACAACGCTGACAGTCCGCTGATCCTTATCGTTTCTCTTACGCCAGGCTGGATCCCAACGTTTTAGCCGAACCCTCTAAGCCTTGTACCCCGACCTGCAGAACGAGCAGCCGTGGTAATTGTTAGATGAACAGGCGTCTGAAGTTGGGGAGTGGGCGAGGGGATTTGAACGACCGCTTCTGGGTCCTCTGGGGGGGAATACGCGCGATCGCTATTCCGTCATCAACCCTGTGTCTGCAAAGGCGTTCTCAATCAGCATAGCCATTGCCTCACGCGCGCGCGGGGCATCTGCGTTGATGAACGCATCGTAGACAGCACGGTGGTCAGGCATGGGGTCGCGTGATTGCTGCTGTTCATCCCGGGCGAAGCGAGTCGTCCACTCGATAGCGGCGGCGATTGAACTGGATAGCGTCATTAGCGGCTCGTTGCGGGTCGCATCGAGGATAAGAAGGTGGAACGCTTTGTCCGCCGCGCGTCCGGCGACGCTCAATAGCCCGTGCTCGCCCATTTCCTCCAGCGCGTGGCCCATGCGGGCAAGTTGCCGGCTGTCGCGACGCACCGCCGCCAGCGCAGCGGCCGATGGCTCGACGATGCTGCGCAATTCAAAAATGCTGCGGATGAAGTCAGTATCGGGACCGCTTTCGAACATCCATCCCAGCACATCGAGATCGAGGAGACTCCAGCGCGATCGGTCGTTGACCCGCGTACTGCTCTTGAGCCTGCTGTGCACCAAACCCTTTGCCGCGAGCACGCGAATCGCCTCGCGATATGCGCCGCGCGAGACGTTGCTCTCGACGCTAAACCGTTCCTCGCTCTGAAGGGCGGTGCCGGGCGGCAGCTGTCCGCTGACGATAGCGACACCGAGATCATGGACGATGCCGCCTCGAATACCGCTGGGTCGATCGGGGCCGAAGCGCGGTGTTGTGTCGGAGGAAGCGGCAGAGTCCATAACGGTGACGTGACCTTCAATTCCACATCCGGTCAAGTCATCTTCGTTCTGGTACGAGTAGATTTGTTGATCTTTACGATTAAGCTTGCGCAATCCCTATGATTACCCTTATTCTGGTAGGACCAGATAAGAGGCGTTGGTTAAGGCGCTTGGTAAGAGGGGATGTCCGATGACGTTAGCGCTGGCTTGTTTGCATGCTTCTTCGATCGCGTTGGCCGCCGCTCAGGCGCTGCCGTCCGCGCCACCGGCGGTGCCGCCGACCGTCGATCCCCTACCGCCGGTGTCGGATTCGCTTGGCCGCGGCGAGGAGGAGACTGCGTCGGCCCTCGACATCGTTGTCACCGGCGTCCGCGCCAGTTTGTCCTCGGCGCAGTCGATTAAGCGCAATGCGCAGCAGATCGTAGATTCAGTCGTCGCAGAGGATATCGGCAAGCTACCCGACAACAATGTCGTCGAAGCGTTGCAGCGGGTGCCGGGTGTGCAGGTCGCCCCACGGTTCCGCGGTGAGTCGGGCACGGTGCTGATCCGCGGCTTACCCGACGTCGTCACCGTGATAAACGGACGTAACATCTTTAGTACCACCGGGCGTTCGCTATCGCTGGCCGATGTGCCAGCCGACCTCGTTGCTGGCATCGACATCTATAAGTCACGCTCGGCGGACCAGATCGAGGGCGGGATCGCCGGCCTGATCAATGTGCGCACCAGGCGGCCCTTTGACTTTAAGGGCGCGCGCTTCGCGGTGGCGGCGCGGCAGGTCTATAGTGAGCAGCCTGATACGATCGATCCCTATGCCAGCATGCTGCTGTCGAACCGTTGGTCGACTGGCATCGGAGAGATCGGTGCGCTCGTCTCCGTCTCCTTCCATCAAACGCGATACCGTGACGAAACAATCTTTAATGGCGGCTATTTCGGCTACAACGCCGACAATAGTCTGGCACGTTACACGCCAGGCGTACCGCTCGATCCGCGCGGCACGAATCCCGCTGAACCACGGGTGTTTCGAAGCGACGTGATCGGCGGCATCGACACGGTCGGCAAGCGCGAACGGCCTGCAGTCAACGTATCGCTGCAATGGGCACCCAGCGAGGAGCTGACATTGTTTGCCGACGGCCTTTTTTATGGCTTTCGCGATCGCGGCAATGCCGATCAGAACTTCACCTCAATGAACGGCTCACTGCTTGCGCCGCTGACCTTCTACGAGGATACCAAGCTGGTCGACCGGCTGAGTGTCGCCAACAATCGCGTCGCCAACTATGGTATATCGTACCAAAATAAGGCCGATCGATATCAGGGCGCCTTTGGCGGAGAATGGAATCGCGATGGCTGGTCGATCGCGTCTGAGGTGTCGTACACCCGGTCGGAGGCGACCGATCGTACTAACATTCTTGACATCGACTTTATTGCTCGGCGCACCGACGGGTTCTTCGATCGGTCGATTGGCACGCCGACCTTCACACTGCCATTCGACGACGTCTTGGACCGGTCCAAATACTCGCTGGCGCGACTGAACCTAACCCGCACCGAGGCGCTGGGCGAGGAATACACCTGGCGCGGCGACGTGCGATACAGGCAGCCGCTGTGGATCTTCACCGAGCTCGCCGCCGGCGCGCGGATAAACCGGCGTGACGCGACCTCCCGTTCGTTTGTCCAGAATGTGAATTGCTCGGCGACCGGGGCGGTTCGCTGCTACGCCGTGCGGGCGGATTCGATCCCCGGACTCCTCAGTGAGAAGCCCGGCAACTTCTTCGAAGGCACGCGCCCTTTCATCCGCTCGTGGATATCGCCGTCGACCGACGTCCTGCTCGATAATGTCGACGTGCTGCGACAGCGTTTCGGTCTGGCCGCAGGCGACCCGGCGTTCCAGGATACCCGCTTCTTCGACATTAAGGAGAACAGCTACGCCGGATACGGTCAGGCGAGCTTTGAGATCGGCCAGTTCGACGGTCAGGCCGGCGTAAGGGTCGTAAAGGTCGATAACGTCTCTGACGCGTTTCGCGCGGTGCGTACCGCGGTAGAGCCGGTCAGGATCGCCAGCAGCACAACCGACGTGCTGCCCAACATCGCGCTGCGCTACAAGTTGACCGACAAGCTGTTTATGCGCGCGGCGGCTAGTCGGACGATCACGCGTCCCAGCTTCTCGCAACTGAACCCTGCGCTTACGCTGACCCCCCCGGTTCCCGGCCAGCAGCCCTTCGGTCGTGGCAGCAGCGGGAATGCCGAACTGCAACCGGTAAAGTCGACCAATTACGACTTGGCAGTCGAATGGTATATTGACCGGTCGAGTGCGATCACCGCCACCTTCTTTCACCGCAAAGTGAGCGGCTTTATCCAGTCGGTGACGAGCAACTTCGAGATCGACTATCTCGGCCCAGACAACGGCACCTACCAGATTTCCCGTCCCGAGAATTCAGGTTCCGGGAAGCTGACCGGGATCGAGGGTGGCTTTACCTTCTTCCCCAACTTCCTCTCAGGCGTCGGTGTCAGCGCCAACGGCACCTACATCGACGGCAAAAATCGCGCACTGGCGCCACTCCCCGGCGTGACCGGCTTCCTGACGCTGCCCTTCGCCAACGTGTCAAAGTATTCGGCGACCGGCACCCTCATCTATGAAAAGAACGGCCTCTCGGCGCGCGCTTCGTACGTATGGCGCGACAGCTACAGCACGGGGCTGCACTTCACCGGGGTCAACCCGAACGATTTCCGCAATAGCCCGGTCGAGAACCTCGACGTGTCGATCGCGTACGATATCAATCCGCAGTTCACGATCGTGTTCGACGCGACCAACATCACCAAGAATGTCTTCCAGACCTATTTCGGCGATGCGACGGTCTATCCACGCGATACGGTACTGTTCACGCGAACCTTCGCTATTGGCTTTCGCGCTCGCCTGTGATGCCCCGACCCGCCGCAAAGGAAGCGTTCATGATCCGCCATTTCGCCACCGCTACCGCCACGGTCGCCGCCGTATTCGCCAGCATGCCTGCCGCTGGACAGGCGCAGGCGCCTGCTCGCTCAGTAACGATCACGGTCGATGCGCGAAAGGCGGTGGGCGCGCTGCCGCCTTCCTGGCGATTCTTTGGCGCAGACGAGCCTAATTACGCGACCATGAAAGACGGGCGAAAGCTGCTCGTTGAACTTGGCAAGTTGAAACACGGCGAGGTGTTCTTTCGTGCGCATAACTTGCTGAGCAGCGGCGATGGCACGCCTGCCTTCAAATGGGGTAGCACTAATGCCTATCGAGAGGGTGGCGACGGCAAGCCGATCTATGACTGGACGATCGTCGACAACATTATCGACACCTATCTCGCGCGAGGCGTACGGCCCTATCTGCAGATAGGCTTTATGCCCGAGGCGCTATCGAGTGCGCCCAAGGGCACACCTTATCAGCATCTCTGGCGGCCGGGCTTCGCGTATAATCTGATCGCGACCGGCTGGACATATCCGCCCACCAGTTACGATAAATGGGCCGACCTGATCTATCAGTGGACGCGCCACAACGTCGAGAAATACGGTCGCGACGAGGTCAACCGCTGGTATTTCGAAGTTTGGAACGAACCCGACTCAAAATTCTATTGGCAGGCGAGTCCTGACGAGTTCAACAAGCTCCATGACTTCGCCGTGCACGCCGTGCGGCGGGCGCTGCCGAGTGCACGGGTCGGTGGGCCTGATGTCGCTACCGCAGATGGGTTCATGGACGGGTTCTTACGTCATGTGACGTCCGAGCGTAACTATGCAACAGGCGAGATCGGGACGCCGACCGACTTCCTTTCCTTCCATGCCAAAGGTTCACCTCGCTTCGTTGATGGGCATGTGCGGATGGGCATCGCCACCCATCTGCGCAATGTCGATAATGGCTTTACCAAGATTGCTGATTTCACGGCTCTCGCCTCCAAGCCGATCGTCATCGGCGAAAGCGACCCAGAAGGATGCGCCGCCTGTCCGGGTCCGCAGAATGCCTATCGTAACGGCACCATGTATTCGAGCTACACTGCGGCCAGCTTTGCACGAATCTGGGATTTGGCAGCCAAGCGGCGCGTGAACCTCGATGGCATCTTGTCCTGGTCATTCGAGTTCGAAGACCAGCCTTGGTTCGCCGGGTACCGGCAGCTATCAACCAACGGCGTCGACCTGCCTGTACTCAATGTGTTCCGCCTATTCGCCCAACTCGGCCCCGAGCGGATCGCAGCGACGAGCGATGCGCAGGTGTCCCTCGACGCCATCGTGAAGGATGGGGTGCGGGGCGAGGCTGACGTTGGTACGTTAGCGACGCGGACCACCGATGGTCGCGTTGCGGTGCTGATGTGGCACTATCATGATGACGACGTCGCCGGGCCTGACGCCGCGATCCAGCTGACGATCGCGAACGCCAAAGGGCGCGCCGCCAAGCTGTGGCGGGTTGATCGCGATCATGCTAACTCCTTCGCTGCATGGCAGCGCATGGGGTCGCCCCAGTCGCCGGATGCCAAGCAATATGCCGAGCTCGAGGCCGCATCAGCGATGCAACCCGAAGAGGTGGCGCCGGCCACAGCGCCGCGCGGCGGACGGCGTTTCGCCGTGACGCTGCCTCGCCAAGGCGTGGCACTGCTGGTGCTCGATGCCCAGTGATGCGCTGTCTGATAAGGCGATGCGCCTTCCCGGCCGCTGGGGTGTCGCGCTGCTGATCGCGACAGCGATCGCGATCAGCTATCTTGATCGGCAGACGCTGCCTTGGGCAATCAAGTTTATCGAACAAGACATCCCAATCGGAAACCAGACCAAGGCATTTCTGGACAGCGCGTTTCTCGCTACCTACGGCCTGATGTATCTGGGCGGCGGCTGGCTACTCGATCGGATCGGTACCCGTCGTGGGTTCCTGATCATCATGATATTTTGGTCGCTGGCCTGCGCCAGCCATGGCCTAGCGGGCGGCGTGATTGCGCTCGCCGCCAGCCGGCTACTACTTGGCGTAGGAGAAGGAGGCGGGTTCCCCGCGGCAACGCGCGCGATTGCGGAGTGGTTCGGCCCTCGCGACCGGGCCGCGGCGATCGGACTGGTCAATGCGGGTACCGCGGTCGGCGCGGTGATTGCACCGCCTCTAATCGCGCTGATACTCGCTGATGCCAACTGGCTAGGGATGGCGAGTTGGCGCTGGGTATTCTTCCTGACCGGCGCGATGGGGCTGGTATGGGCTGGTTTGTGGTTCGCCAGCTACCGACTGCCGCGCCATTCGGCCCCGGTAGAGGCGGAGGTCGATGGGCCTGCGCTGACACTGCGGGCGCTGCTTGCTCGGCGCGAGGTACGAGGCGTCGTAGGCGCCAAATTCCTCAGCGACGGTGCATGGTATTTCTATCTTTTTTGGTTGCCAAAATATCTGTTCGAGGCGCACGCGTTTGACCTGAAACAGGCCGCCACGATCGGCTGGATCCCCTATGCCGCTTCGGGTGTCGGCAGCCTGCTAGGCGGTTGGCTGTCGAGCCGGCTGCTGGCCCGCGGCCGTTCGGTCAACGCGGCGCGCAAGATTGCGCTGGGAATCAGCGCGGCGATGATGCCCTGGGTGATGCTGGTGCCGGTTACCAGTTCGATCCCGGCCGTCATCTTCCTTTTCAGCCTCGCCTTTTTCGGACAGCAAAGCTGGTCGACGCTGGTCATGACTCTGCCCACTGACCTGGTTCCGCGCAGTGTGCTCGGTCGGTTGGCAGGACTGGTCGGGATGGGCGGCGCGTTCGGCGGTATCGTCATGGGGCAGGCAGCGGGCTGGGCGCTTGATGCCGGGCTTGGCTACGGACCGGTGCTGACCGTCGCAGCACTCCTCCATGTCGCCGCTTTCGCACTCATCTGCCTCACCATCCCCGTCATCCGCCCCATCGATTTTTCTCGAAAGGTCCATCCGTGAAAATTACCGAAGTGCGCACCCGCGTCGTGCAGTGGCGCGGCGAGACGCAGCCGCTGCCCCCGCATTTCTGCACCAACCCAATGGACCTCGTATCGCCGATGATGACGCGTGAGACGATGGGCACGTTTACGTTTCATGGCTGGCTAATCGTGGAGATATTCACCGACAACGGGCTGATCGGGATAGGCAATGCGGCGCTGTCACCGCTCGTCACCAAGCAGCTGATCGACCAATATCTAACGCCGCTGCTGATCGGGCAAAACCCGTGGGATACCGAGTTCTTGTGGCAACACATGTACCGCAAGACAATGGCATTCGGGCGCAAAGGCGTAGCAATGGTTGCGATCTCCGCAATCGACATCGCCTTATGGGATCTGATGGGAAAGGCGGCGAAACAGCCCTGCTACCGCCTGATGGGCGGGCGGACGAAGGCGCGCATTCCAGTCTATGCCAGCCGGCTTTACTCGATCGGTCTTGACGATCTCGCCACAGAGGCCAAGCGTTATAAGGACGAGGGTTATGGCGCGGTTAAGCTGCGGTTTGGCTGGGGCCCGATCGATGGCGCTGAGGGGATGGCGCGCAACGTCGAACTGGTCCGCACCGTGCGCGAGGCGGTGGGCGATGAGGTCGATGTAATGGCCGATGCCTACATGGGCTGGAGCCTCGACTATGCAAAGCGGATGATGCGCCTGATTGAGCCGTTCAACCTGCGCTGGTTGGAAGAGGCAATCATTCCCGACGACGTCCATGGCTATCATGAGCTCCGCCGTTTCGGTACCACACCGATTGCGGCAGGCGAGCATGAGTTCACCAATTATGGCTTTCGCCAGCTCATAGAGGCGCGCGCGCTTGATTATATTCAGTTCGATACCAACCGTGTCGGCGGTATCACTGCGGCGCGCAAAATCCAGGCGCTGGCCGAGGCCTATTCGATACCCGTCGTTCCGCATGCCGGACAAATGCATAACTACCATGTTGTGATGGCCAGTCTCAATTCGCCGATCGCTGAGTTCTTTCCCCCTGTTGATGTAGAAGTCGGTAACGAATTGTTCTGGTACATCTTCAAGGGCGAACCAATGGCGAAAGATGGCTACGTCGACCTCGACGACGATGTGCCGGGCCTGGGCCTGGGCATCGATGAGGAAGCTCTGAACAAGTTCGAAGTGACACAATGACGGTCCGGAAAGTGGCAATGCTCGGGCTTGGCATAATGGGCGGGGGCATGGCGCATCAGCTGCTGGATGCGGGGTTTGAGCTGACGGTCTGGAACCGGTCGCCCGGCAAGAGCGACGCCTTGGTAGCGGCAGGTGCGAGGCTCGCCGACAGTCCAGCGGCGGCAGTACACGAGGTCGACGTCGCGGTCGCGATGTTAGCCAGCGACGGCGCCTCGCGCGCGGTATGGTTGGACGGCGGGACGCTCGGCGCGCTGCGACCCGGAGCGATCCTGATCGAGGCGAGTACGCTAACAATCGACTGGGTGCGCACGCTGGCGGCCGCCGCGGCGGAGGCGGGAATCGGTTTTCTCGATGCGCCGGTCACAGGCAGCAAGGCGCAGGCTGCATCGGGCCAACTTCGCTTTCTGGTCGGCGGCGATGCCGACGTGGCGGCCGCCGCGTCTCCGGTACTGGCAGCGATGGGCGGCGAGACGGTCCATCTGGGCTCGACCGGCAGCGGCACGGTATTAAAGCTGGTCAACAACTTCCTTTGCGGCGTCCAGGTCGCGAGCCTGGCCGAGGCGGTGGCGATGATCGAACGCAGCGGCCTCGACGTCGAGCGATCGGTCGCGCTGCTGGCGAGCGGCGCGCCGGGAAGCCCGTTAGTCGGCGCGGTGTCGCGCCGGATGCTGGATCGCGCTTACCAGCCGCAGTTCCTGGTGCCGCTGATGGCAAAGGATCTATCTTATGCCGAGGCGGCGTTTGCGGGGCAGGGGATCGACTTGCCCAGTTCCGCAGCAGCACGCGCCAGGTTTGAAGCCGCATCGGCGGATCATGCCGAGCGCGATATTGCCGCGGTGGTTGAGAGCATCCGCAGCTCTTGAGCGGAGGCTCTGCACCGGTCCCGTGGCTCGCGAAGCTGCTGGCGCAAGGTCCTCTGATAGATGAACTGCGGCGAGGCGGCGTTCCGGCTCCACTCCGGAGCGCCGTCTGAGCGTTTCGGACGATCCCGCACCTTGACCTGCTGCCGGTCCGATGGACACCGGATTAAGCTATCGTCACCTACCGGTACGAAGTGGTCCCGCAGCTGGCCACCATTTAACGCATAGCGTTTATGGGTGGCCTCAAACCATTAAAATGAACGAATGACGGAAGTTGGGAAGCGGGCAGGGCGCCGTGAATGACCGCAACTGTAAAGGAAATCAGGCACCGGCAGGTGTATGATTTCCTCCAAGGCAGGAAGCCGCGAGCCACGGGCGATGGCCTATGGAGAAAGCAGTTTTCGGGTGGTTGGGCGGTCGGGGTGCTGGCGGGCGGGATGCGCCGTAGCGGACCGCGACGCGGCACTCGGGAAGGACGTTGGCCATGGATGTCGGGGAAGACCGGCGGTCTGGGCGAGCGTCGATGTGGCTGACGATGTTGCCGGCGCGAGCGGTCTGAACGCCGGAAGCGCGGTGACCGCGTGACGGGACTGGATCGGGCCATGCCGGGTCATGGCGTCGTGGTCCCGGTCGCGCTGATGCCATGCGGCGGTGCGCGGGGTTGTCGCCAGCGTTCGAAGGTCTCGATGACGAGCATGCGTCCGCCGCAGCACGGGCATGGCGGGCGGGTGTCATCGGGTGCGACCGGCTCGGCAGCGGTGACGGGCGGGGCGACGCCGAGCAGTTCGCGGGCATGTTCGAGATGTGCTTTGCGGGTGGCGCCGGCGAGCAGGCCGTAGTGGCGGATGCGGTGAAAGCCCTTTGGCAGGACGTGGAGCAGGAAGCGGCGGATGAACTCGTTGGCGGGCAGCGCCATGACCTGCTGCCGGTCGGCGCCGTTGCAGCGGTAGTTCTTGTAGCGGAACGTGACGCCGGTCTGGTCGAAGCGCAGGAGGCGGCTGTTCGAGATCGCCACGCGGTGGGTGTAGCGCGACAGGTAGGCCAGCACCGTCCCGGGTCCGGCGAACGGTGGCTTGGCGTAGACCACCCAGCGCTTCTTTCGGACCGGGGCCAAGTGCTGCAGAAATGCACGCCTTTCGGCGAGGTGGGCGAGGCTGCCGAAGAAGCCGAGCTGCCCGGCATCGTGGAGTCTCACCAGCCGGGTCAGGAACAACCGGCGGAACAGCTTGCCGAGCACGCGCACCGGCAGCAGGAACGCCGGGCGTGACGACACCCAGCGGCTGCCGTCCGGCGACAGCCCGCCACCGGGCACGATCATGTAGATGTGCGGGTGGTGGGTCATCGCCGAGCCCCACGTGTGAAGGACGGCGGTGATGCCGATGCGCGCGCCGAGGTGCTTGGGGTCCGCCGCGATGGTCGTCATCGTCTCGGACGCCGCCTGGAACAGCAGGCCGTAGACCGCCGCCTTGTTCTGGAGCGCGATGTCGCCGACCTCGGCCGGCAGGGTGAACACGACGTGGAAGTAGCCGACCGGCAGCAGGTCGGCCTCGCGCTCGGCGAGCCAGGTGCGCGCGGCGGCGCCCTGGCATCGCGGACAATGCCGGTTGCGGCAGGAATTATAGGCGACGCGCCAGTGCCCGCAGTCGGTGCAGGCCTCGACATGCCCGCCCATGACGGCGGTGCGGCAGGTCTCTATTGCCGACATCACCTTGAGCTGGTCGAGGCTCAGGTGCCCGGCATGGCTCGCCCGATATGCAGGCCCTGCGCTGCGAAAGATGTCGGCGACCTTGATGGAGGCGCGCACTCGGAGTCACCCGGCCGGCGTCTTGCCCTCCATCAGCGCCATCAACTGGTCGAGCGGCCCCGTCACCGCGCGGATCGTGCGTGTCGCGACCTTGGTGTACAGCGCGGTCGTCTCGAGCTTGCTGTGCCCGAGCAGCACCTGGATGACGCGGATATCGACATCCTGCTCGAGCAGGTGGGTGGCGAAGCTGTGCCGCAGCGTGTGCGGGCTGACGCGCTTGCGGATGCCTGCGGCTTCCGCTGCCTCGCAGACCGCACGGTGCAACTGCCGCGTCGAGATCGGGTCGGTATAGCTGCGGCCGGGGAACAGCCAGCCGTGCGGCAGCAGGACGCTGCGCCGCTTGCCCTCGCGCCACCAGACCCTGAGCAGTTCGAGCAATTGCGGCGACAGCATCGCATTACGGTCCTTGCGGCCTTTCCCCTCCTCGATGCGGATCAGCATGCGCTTGCTGTCGATGTCGTCGGCCTTGAGGTGAGCGACCTCCGACACGCGCAAGCCAGCGCCGTATGCCACGCCGAGCGCCGCGCGATACTTGATGCCCGGTGCCGCCCCGAGCAGCCGTCCGACCTCCTCGACGCTCAGCACATCGGGCAGCTTCCTGGGACGAGGCGCCAGCACCAGCTTGCGTGACAGGTCCGGCCGGTCGAGCGTCACGCCGAACAGGAAGCGCAACGCCGACACCGTGGCGCCGATGACGGACCCGCTGACACCGTGCTCGCGCTGGTGGACCTGGAAGCGTCGCACGTCCTCGGCGGTTGCGGTGTCGGGCGAGCGGCCCAGAAAGGCCGCGAAGGCGCGGACGTGGCGAACATAGTCGTGCTGGGTCCGCGAACCCATCGAGCGCATCGCCATGTCGTCGAGCATCCGCTGGCGCAGTGGGGTAACGGGGCGGTCGACCGGTAGAGTTGCCATGGGGAGTTCCTCTGGTTGAAGGAACTCCATCGTCTGCCGCCGTCGCCGGGCAGCCAAACCTCACCGCAGGCGCGCTACCTCACCACGAACACCACTGCCGCGCAGCGGCTTCGTGCTGTGGGTCGTAGCAACTAGTAGCGGTCACCGGGCGGGCCTGATGTCACCCGAAGCGTACCATCCCGTCCAGTCCTGCAACCTTGCCCGTAAGGCCGGGCACCTCCTCCAACTGCCGCAGCGCGTCGAAGCGGCCACGCTCCTCGCGGTAGCGGACGATCTCGAAGCCGTGCCCCTTCAGCGCGGAGAGCGCGTCTATTTCGTCCGCGGTAGCGACATTGATGTCGATGCCGTCGGGCGCGCTCACAGGTTCGCCTGCTCGTCGCGCGGCAGGTCGGCGTCCGGCGGGTAGTAGAGCGTCGCGCATTCCGCGCGCAGGCAGCCACCCTCGATCGTGATGTCGTCGCGGTAGGCGTCGGCGATGAAAGACAGCGTGTCGACGTGCCGTGCCTCGAAATACATCGGGTGCACGTCGTCGCGCCCGGCGCCGTAGACCACGCGCCCGACCTTGGACCAGATCGAGGCCATGGTGCACATGCCGCACGGCTGGAGCGTCGAGTAGAGCGTCGCGCCGCGCAATTCCATCTCGTCGATGCCCTCGCACGCTCGGCGGATCGCCATCATCTCGGCATGCGCGGTAGCGTCCGGCAATTCCTGGGTCTGGTTGCGCTCAGCCGCGATCTCGCGCCCGTCGAGCACGATCACGCAGCCTAGCGGGGATGTCGACGGATCGGAGCCCTTGGACCGCGCGACCTCGATCGCGCGGCGCATCCAGTGTTCGTCCGTCGGCACAAAGGCGATGCTCGCCATCTCAGGCTTCGCTCACGTCATCGGCATGGAACTCGGCGAAGGCTTCACGGACCTTGGCGGCCTTCGCGTCGTCCGCGATATCGACCGATACGCTGACGGCACCGTGCAGCGGTGCGTCGTCGCGCGACTTGGGGCTGGGCTCGCCCGCCTCCGCGTCGGAGCCTGCTTGTTCCTCGCCTGCGCTGTTTTCGTCGCCGTCCGCTGCGATGAAGACGTCCGTTCGCTCGACGCCATGCTTCTGCACCAGACGCTCGACCGTCATCTCGGCTTCGCGCCGCGTCTCAAAGGTGGCGGTCAGCGTCATGCCCATGATCCTTCTCCCGTGCCGCCGACAGGGGCCGGGGTCGGGGAGCATAACGCTTGGCGAGGCACCGGGTCCGTGCATCGCGCGTTGGTGATCGATGAAAACCGTTCGCTTGCCTGATGGCACCGATGTGCCCGCCCTGGGTCAGGGCACCTGGATGATGGCTGAAGACCCGCAGCGCCGGGGCGACGAGATCGCGGCGCTGCGTGCTGGCATCGACCTCGGCATGACGCTGATCGACACCGCGGAGATGTATGCGGATGGCGAATCCGAGCGACTGGTCGGCGAGGCGGTGGCTGGCCGTCGCGACGACGTCTTCCTGGTCAGTAAGGCCTATCCGCAGAACGCCTCCCGTAGCGGATTGCCCCGTGCATGCGAGGCGAGCCTGGAACGGCTCAGCACCGATCGGCTCGACCTGTACCTCCTGCACTGGCGCGGCAGGGTGCCGCTCGCCGAGACGGTGGAAGCGATGGGGCGGCTGGTGGACGCCGGCAAGATCCTGCGCTGGGGCGTCAGCAATTTCGATACCGACGACATGGAAGAACTCGTTGCGACCGGCGGGAAGGCGTGCGCGACCGACCAGATTCTCTACAACCTGACACGCCGCGGCCCCGAGCACGATCTGCTGCCCTGGCTGGCGGCGCGGCGGATACCGGTGATGGCGTATAGCCCGATCGAACAGGGCCGGCTCGTCGCGGATGACGGGCTGTGTTCACTGGCGAGCGAGCTTGGCGTTACGCCGGCGCAGGTGGCCCTAGCCTGGCTGCTGGCGCGCGACGGCGTGATCGCGATCCCCAAAGCCGGTACTGTCGAGCATGTACGGGAGAATCTGGCCGCTGCCGACCTCGCGCTGTCGCCCAAAGTTACGGCCCGGCTCGACGCCATGTCTCCGCCACCAAGCTGCCCCGTGCCGCTTGCTATGCTTTGAATCCCTGGCTGCCGAACGAATGTCCGGATCCGAACACCGCAATGATGAGCTCGAACGGCAGAAACTGGGTCGTCGCGCTACACCCGCCGAACGGAAAGATCCGCCCCGACGCCGGGGCGAGATCGTATCCGCAAGCATTCTT
>NZ_JAELXS010000016.1 GCF_016427505.1 Sphingomonas mollis
CGGACTGTTTCTGCGTGGTGATCGCCGTCTCGCGGAACGTGAACATCGCCTTGGTCATCCGACCGACGCAGTCCTTGTAATCGGTGAAGGCGATCGGCGTGTCGAAATCACCCGCGGCCAATCCCTCCATCCGGGCGACGGTCGCGACATAGGGATCGGCGACCGCATGGCGCGTCCATGTCCCCGCCAGCCCGGCGACGATCGTGACGATCACGCCCCCGGCCAGCCCCACGAGCGGATATCCCGCCACCGCCGCGCCCAACGTCACCAGTACGCCCAGCGCGACCAGCAGGGTCATGCCCGTGAAGGCGATCATCAACTTCTGTCGAACTGGTGCCGTTTCCGTAAACCATTGCATGTCTAAATCTCCTACTGCGGAGCTTCCGACAAACACGCAGCCAGGCACATTCCTGGACCGGCAATTGCCGGTCGATACCAAACCTTCCGGCTCGGTTCGCTGACGACATGCCGAATGAAGCGTCATCGATCGTTATAGCAACGACGACGCCCCTCGGGCCGATCTGGCATTTTTTAAGCAGACAGGTAGCCCAGGTTAATCCGGGCATATCGACGCACCGTCAGTGATCTCGCCGAGCTTTACAGGTGATGATGGTGCGGCCAAGAAGACTCGAACTTCCACGGGCTTTCGCCCACAACGACCTCAACGTTGCGCGTCTACCAATTCCGCCATGGCCGCCCATGTCATAAGCCACGGGGGACACCCGACAGCCGGTAGGCGAGCGCCCCTAGCAGAGGGTTTTCGTACCCGCAATGGCTTTACGCCAACATTGCCGAACCGGCGGGCCTATTGCTCGCCCGCGAAGCTCAGTTCCAGTCGCTTCGACGTCGCCGGCACGTCCAGCTTGGCGGAATTGAAATCGATCGCCGCCCCCGGTGCCAGCGTCCGCCGTTCGGGCGTGATCGTCCAGCTATACACCACGCTGCCCTTCGCATCGCGCAGTTCGGCATGAATGTCGGGCACCCGCTGACGGGTCGAGGACGGGTTGGTCACCTGCCCGCTGACCGCGAACAGCTCCGATCCGTTTTCCAGTTCCCGTCGTTCGATCGGATTGTCGCGCAACCGCAGCGGCGTTTCCGCCGGTCCGAGCGACAGGCCGAGCTGCGACGCCAGCCCCGGCGCGCCCGACCACAGGATGGCCGCCGCCGCTGCCAGCATCAGCAGCCCGGCGATCACCGCCATGATCGTCCAGCGGCGCGCCGGATTGCGTCGCGGCCGCCGGACGCGTGGCTGCATCGGCTCCATGTCCGCATCGTCGGCCGACGGGACGATCGTCGGCGGATAAGGATCGGGCGCGGCAAAGGCGGGCATCGGCGTCGGCACAGGAATCGGCGGTGTGGGGATCGGCGGTGTGGGGATCGGCGGCGCGGGTTCGGGCGAGCCATCGTCATGCCCGTCATCGGCCACCGGTTCTCTGACGCGGTCGTCCTGCGGCTCGATCCACTCCGGTGGTGGCGAGGCCACCGGCGGCACGGGCGGCGGCACAGGTGGCGGCGGCGGTGGCGGAACCGGCATCGGCGGCGCGGTGTTCGCCAGATCGAGCACCGCCGGTTCCTGAAACCAGCTATGCCGGCAATTGGCGCAGCGCACGGTACGGCCTTCGGCCCCGATCGCACTGTCGGGGACCAGATAGCGGGTTCGGCATTCGGGGCATTCGAGGATCATTGGAGGGTGCACGCTTCCCCGGCGGCCGTCATGGCCTCGTTCGCTTTGTCTGCCACGCTGCGGCGGCGCGTGGCAAGCTTGAAGCGGGACGCACGCCGTGCAAAGGCCATCGCTCCATGACGACGCCGATTTCCACGACGCCGATTTCGACAACGATCGTGCAGTTCGAGAATGTCGGCCTGCGCTACGGCACGGAGCCGCAAGCGCCGTCATCCTACGCGTCACCCGAAATCCTGTCCGACATCAGCTTTTCGTTGCAGCGCGGCACCTTCTATTTCCTCACCGGCCCCAGCGGCGCCGGCAAGACGTCGCTGCTCCGCCTGCTCTATCTGGCGCAGCGGCCCAGCCGCGGCATCATCCGATTGTTCGGCGAAGATGCGGTGGTGATGCCGCGCACCCGCCTGCCCGGTTTCCGGCGGCGGATCGGCGTCGTCTTTCAGGATTTCCGGCTGGTGCCGCATCTGTCGGCGGCCGACAACGTCGCCCTGCCGCTGCGTATCGCCGGCCTGCCGACCGCGGACATCGACCAGTCGGTGGCCGAGATGCTGGCCTGGGTCGGTCTGGCCGATCGCGCCCACGCCCGCCCCGCCACGCTGTCCGGTGGCGAGCAGCAACGGGTGGCGATCGCCCGCGCCGTCGTCAGCCGGCCCGACATCCTGGTCGCGGACGAACCGACCGGCAACGTCGATCCCGATATGGCCGACCGGCTGATGCATCTGTTCGGCTCGCTCGGCAATCTCGGCACGACGGTGGTCGTCGCCACGCACGACCTGCACCTGCTGACCCGCGTACCCCATGCGCAGATGATGCAGTTGGACGGGGGGCGTCTGCTCGATCCCACCGGCGTCCTGCGCAATCCGCCACAGGTGCCGGCATGAGCGGCCCGCTCGGCACCGCCCGCGTGCTGGACGAAGGACGCGGCCCCCGTGCGATGACCGGCGTCATGGCAATCATGACGTTCCTTACCGTCCTCGCCGCCGCCCTCGGCCTCGCCACGGCGGGCACCGCGCGCCTGCTCGACCGGCAACTGGCGGGACGGCTGACGGTGCAGGTGATCGAGGGCGAGCCGGTGCGGCGCGACGCCGCGGCGGCACGGGTCCTGACGACGTTGCGCGCCACCCCCGGTGTGGTCCGCGCGACGCCGGTGTCGCAAGCGGAACTCGCCCGGCTGTTGCAGCCATGGCTGGGCAGCGATGCCGGCTCGGCGGCCCTGCCGGTGCCGGCCCTGATCGACGTCGACATCGCCGACGCCAGCGATGCGACGGTGGCAAAGCTCACCGCCCGCGTCCGTAGCACCAGCCCGATGACGCGGATCGATCGCCACGAACGCTGGATGTCGCCGGTCGGCGGCCTGATGCGCACGCTGACTTTGGTCGCCCTGGCGCTGGTCGCGATGCTCGCCACCGCCACCGCCGCCATCGTGATTCTGGCAGCACGCGGCGGGCTGGAGACGCACCGGGTGACGATCGAGGTCATGCACATGCTCGGCTCCACCAATCGCCAGTTGGCGTGGCTGTTCCAGCGGCGGATCGCGCTGGATGCGTTGCTGGGCGGCATCGTCGGCGCGGCGCTGGCGCTGGGCATCACGGCGCTGGTCGGCACGCAGATGGCCGCGATCGGATCGGAACTGGCGGGCGGCGCGATGCTGCGCCCGGTCGATTGGGCGATGCTGGCGTGCCTGCCGCTCGCCTTCGTACTGCTGGCGATCCTGGCCGCCCGCGTCACCATCACCCGCGCGCTGGGGAGGATGCCATGATCGTGCGGCTGTTCTCGCTGGCGGTCATCGGCTGGTGCCTGGGTTTCGTCGCCTTCATGATGATGCTCCCGCCACCGCTGGAGGGCAGCACGACCGACGCCATCGTCGTGCCGACCGGCGGACCCGGCCGGATCGATCGCGGGCTGGAGATGCTGCGCACGCATCAGGCGAAGCGGATGCTGGTCACCGGCGTCGGCCCCGGCGTCCGCCCCGCCGATCTGGCGCGGACGTACAAGGTGCGGCAATCGCTGTTCACCTGTTGCGTCGATCTGGGCGCCGATGCGGTCGATACCCGCTCCAATGCCGAGGAAACCGTGCGCTGGGTGCAATCGCATCGTTATCGCAGCATCCGGCTCGTCACCTCCGACTGGCACCTGCCGCGTGCGCGTATGGAACTGGGCGCTGCGATCGGGCCGCATGTCGTGGTGCTGGGCGATGGCGTGCCCAGCCAGCCCCGGCTGGGGACGCTGGTCAACGAATATAACAAGCTGCTGCTGCGACGCGTGGCATTATGGGTCGGGATCGGCACGCCATGATATTGATCCGCAACCTGTTGTTCATGCTGATCTTCTACACCGGCTCCGTCTTCATCGTGTGCACCGCGCCGCTGTCGGCGATGGTCAGCCGGCGAGCGATGATGCGCCATGCCACCTTCTGGACGCGCTTCCACGGCTGGACGGTGCGCTGGCTGCTCGGCATCCGCATCCGGGTGGAGGGAACGCAGCCCGTCACCCCCGTCCTCTATGCATCCAAGCACCAGTCGATGTGGGAGACGCTGGAACTTCAGGGCCGCCTCGGCGCCCCCGCGATCGTCCTGAAGGAAGAACTGGCCCGCATCCCCGTCTGGGGCTTCGCGGCGCGGCAATATGGCGCGATCGTCGTCGACCGCGAGGCATCGGCGCGGGCCATGCGCAACATGATGCGCGAGGCGAAGGCCGCCAAGGCGGAGGGCCGCTCCGTCTTGATCTTCCCCGAAGGCACCCGTGTCTTCCCCGGCGATCAACCGCCGCTGAAACCCGGTTTCGCCGGCCTCTATCGCATCCTGAGCATGCCGACAGTCCCGATCGCCACCGATATCGGCAAGCTATGGCCCCGCCGCGGCCTGAAACGCCCCGGCATCGTCACGCTGCGTTTCGGCGAGGTCGTCCCCCCCGGCCTGCCCCGCGAGGAAGCCGAGGCGCGCGTCCACGCCGCGATGAACGCATTGGAACGACAGGTGGACTGATCCGCGCGTTCGTCGACATGAGACATCGGCGAACGATTTTCATCAGCTATGTCGGTTGTCACCACAATCTCGGCTGCAATGGCAGAACTCATTGACCCGGCAATGAATTCTGGAGCGGGCGAAGGGATTCGAACCCTCGACCCCAACCTTGGCAAGGTTGTGCTCTACCCCTGAGCTACGCCCGCTCTGGCGCCGTAGCCGGTCGGAACCGGCTGGGTGAGGCGGGCCATTAGCAGCGGGTTTTCAGGGCTGCAAGCGGCAAACGAAGGAAAATTCAGGATTGGCTAATTCGATATGAGAACATTACAAGAACGACAGTGAGCGAGTCGTCCGCCTTTTCCCCCGCCGAACCGCCGGTGCCGGCCCCTGATACGTCCCGGATGCTGCTCGCCCGGTTGCGTCGGGAGGTGGCCGGCGGCGGTACGACGCAGACGGATGCGCGCGCCGACGATGCCTGGCTGACGGCCGGGCTGCAACGCGCACAACTGCATGAAATCTATGCGGCGGAGGCGGCCGACGGCACCGCCGCGATCGGCTTTGCGGTGGCGCTGGCGCTGGCCGGTGGCGCGCTGCCCGTCCTGTGGGTGCGGACCGAAAAGGACGAGCGGCAGGCGGGCCGGCTTCATGCCAGCGGCCTCGCCGAACTCGGCCTGCCGCCCGATTCGATCGTTCTGGTTGTGGCGGCGGACGAGGCGGCGTTGCTGCGCGTCGCGGCGGATGCCGCGCGGTGCACCGGTCTCGGCATGCTGCTGGTCGAAAGCCGTGGCCGCGCGCCGGGGCTGGACCTCACCGCTACCCGCCGGCTGATGCTGGCGGCCGAGGCATCGGGCGTGACGGTGCTGAGCGTCCGTATCGATGCCGCCCCGGTGCCCAGCGCCGCCGCCACCCGCTGGGGCGTGGCGGCGATGCCGTCCGTCCCGCTGGAGGCGGAGGCACCCGGCCTGCCCGCCTTCGACGTCGAATCCTTGCGCAGACGCGGCGGCCCCGCCGGGGCGCGTTGCCGTGTGGAGTGGAACCGTGAAACCCGATCCTTCGATCCCTGCCCGATCCAGCCCGTCGCCCAAACGGCGCTGGCTGGCGCTGGTCTTCCCCTGGTTGCCGGTGGAGCGGCTGCGCGCGACGCGCCCGCATCTGTTCGTCGGTCGGGGTGAAAGCCCGCTCGCCTTCGTCGAGACGGTGGGCAACGCGGTACGGCTGGTCGCGCTCGACCGGTCGGCGTTGCAGGCGGGGCTGAAGCCCGGCCTGACGCTGGCCGACGCCCGCGCGCAGGTGCCCGAGCTTGAGGTGTTCGAGGGCGATCCCCATGCCGATCTCGACTGGCTGGAACGGCTGGCGGACGGCTGCGCGCGCTATACGCCGACCGTGGTGCTGCGCCCGCCCGATGCGCTGCTGCTCGACATCGCCGGTTGCACGCATGCGTTCGAGGGGGAACGACCGCTGGCTGCGGATGTCGAGGGACGGCTGGCACGCCGCGGCGTGCTGGCCCGCCATGCGTTCGGCGACACGGCCGAGGTCGCGCACGCGCTCGCCCGCTTTGCCGGCGCGCCTGCCCCCGATGAACAGCGCGCCGTGCGGCGATTGCCGGTAGCGGCGTTGGGGCTGGACGCAGATGATGGCATCGCCCTGACGCGGGCGGGACTGAAGACGGTGGGCGACGTGATGGCCCGTCCGCTCGCCACCATCGCCGCGCGGTTCGGGGAAGAAGCGGCGATGGCGGTCCGCCGCCTGTCGGGCGATGCCCGCGCGCCCGTCGTCGCTCGCAAGGTCGCGGTGCCGGTGGTGGTCGAACGCCGCTTCGCCGAACCCGTCGGCCGCACCGATTTCGCGTTGCAGGTGATCGCCGATCTGGTCGCCGACGCCGCAACCCTGCTCGAAAAACGTGGCGAGGGCGGGCGCCGCTGGGAGGCGAAGCTGTTCCGCACCGATGGTCAGATCCAGCAGTTGCGGATCGAGACCGGCCGCCCGACCCGCGATCCGGCCGTGCTGATGCGGCTGTTCGCGGAGCGGATCGACGGCCTCGCCGATCCACTCGATCCCGGTTTCGGATACGACCTGATCCGGCTGGCGGTGGTGCTGGCCGAACGGCTCGACACCAGCCAGCTGCGGCTGGAGGGCGGCGAGAGCGGCGAAGGTACTCAGGCGGGCGAGGTCGCCGCGCTGGTCGATCGCCTCTCCACCCGGCTCGGCCGGGGCCGGGTGCGCCGTTTCGCCAGCCGCGACAGCCATATCCCCGAACAGGCCGAACTGATGCTGCCCGCCGCCGCGCCGCCTGCCACCGGCGAATGGCCCGCGACCGAGCCGGGCGAGCCGCCGCTCCGCCCGATCTATCTGTTCGATCCGCCGCAGCCGATCGATTCGATCGCCGCCGAAACGCCCGACGGTCCCCCCGCCCGCTTCCGCTGGCGTCGCACCGTTCACGATGTCGCCCGCGCCGAGGGGCCGGAGCGGATCGCTGGCGAATGGTGGCGCCGGCACGACGCCGCGATCCCGACCCGCGATTATTTCCGGGTCGAGGATCAGCGCGGCCGCCGCTTCTGGATCTTCCGCCACGGTCTTTACGTCGAAACCGAGAGCCCGCGCTGGTACGTCCACGGGCTGTTCGCATGACGTGACCGGCTTCACCGAACTCGTCGCGGCCACCGCCTTCTCGTTCCTCGACGGCGCCAGCCAGCCGGACGACATGGTCGGCCGCGCGGTCGAACTTGGCCATGCCGGCATCGGCATCGCCGATCGCAACACCGTATCGGGCGTCGTGCGCGCCTATGCCGCCCTGCAACGCGCCAATGTGGGCCTGCTCGGCGCGGGATTGCCGGCGGTCGATTTCAAGCTGGCGGTCGGTGCGCGGCTGGTGTTCGCGGACGGGACGCCGGACATCGTCGCTTATCCCGCGACCAGAACGGGCTGGGGCCGCCTGACGCGCCTGCTAACCGTCGGCAACCGCCGTGCGTTGAAGGGCGGCTGTATCCTCGGCCTCGGCGACCTGATCGCGCTCCACCAGGACCTGTTGCTGATCGTACTGCCCGAATCGACCGATCGTGGCGCCACACCGGTGCCGGATGCCGACCTGCCCCCGCCCCGCGCCGATCCCGGCCTCGCCTCGACGCTCGCCGCCCTGAAGCGGCTCGACCCCACTGCCGTCTGGCTCGGCGTGACGATGCCGCGCGGCGGTCGCGACCGGCGGCGGCTGGCGCGGCTGGCGCGCGTGGCGGCGGCGGCGGACGTACCGCTGCTCGCCACCTGCGACGCGCTCTATGCCTATCCCGACGATCGCGATCTGCACGATATCGTCACGTGCATCCGCGAGGGGCTGACCGTCCAGCGCGCCGGCCGCCGCCTCGCCGCCAATGGCGAACGCCATCTGAAGGACGAGGCGGAGATGCAGCGCCTGTTCCGCGACCAGCCGGGCGCGGTGGCGGAAAGCACCCGCCTGCTCGCCCGCATCGGTTTCTCGCTCGACCAGCTGAAATACGAATATCCGCATGAGCCGGTGCCGGCGGGGTGGGCGCCGCAGGACTGGCTGGAACATCTCGTGTGGCAGGCCGCGCTGGATCGCTACGGCGACCGCGTGCCGGACAAGGTGATGCGTCTCCTCAACGAGGAGTTCTTCCTGATCGATCACCGAAAATACGCCTATTATTTCCTGACCGTCCACGACGTGGTCTGCTTCGCCCGTCACTGCGATCCGCCGATCCTGTGTCAGGGGCGCGGCTCGGCGGCCAATTCGGTCGTCTGCTACCTGCTCGGCATCACCTCGGTCGATCCGATGAAATACGACCTCCTGTTCTCGCGCTTCGTGTCCAACGAGCGTGACGAGCCACCCGATATCGACGTCGATTTCGAACATGAACGGCGTGAGGAGGTGATGCAGTACATCTATCGCCGCTACGGTCGCGACCGCGCCGCGATCGCCGCCACCGTGATCCATTATCGCCCGCGCAGCACCGTGCGTGAGATCGGCCGCGCCCTGGGCCTCAGCGAGGATGTGACGCAGCGGCTGACCAGCACCGTCTGGGGCAGCTTCTCCGACCGGTTCGGCGAGGAACGGTTCCACGAAACCGGCTATGCGCTCGCCAATCCGGAGATGGCGCGGCTGCACGGTCTGGTGAACCGGCTGCTGAAATTTCCCCGCCATCTGTCGCAGCATGTCGGCGGCTTCGTCCTGACCGAGGGGCGGCTGGACGAGATGGTGCCGATCCACAACGGCGCGATGGCCGACCGCACCTTCATCGAATGGGACAAGGACGATATCGACGTCCTCGGCCTGATGAAGGTCGATATCCTCGCGCTCGGCATGCTGACCTGCATCCGCAAGGCGTTCGACCTGATGGAGGCGAACGGCCTCGGCCGCCCGGCGCTCGACAATGTCGCGGTCGATGAGGACGACCGCGTGTACGACATGCTTTGCAAGGGCGACAGCATCGGCGTGTTCCAGGTCGAGAGCCGCGCCCAGATCAACATGCTGCCACGCCTGAAACCGCGCAAGCTCTACGACCTCGTCGTACAGGTCGCGATCGTGCGGCCGGGGCCGATCGAGGGGGACATGGTCCACCCTTATCTGCGCCGCCGGGCCGGCAAGGAAGTCGTCGATTTCCCCGCCCCCGATCCCCGCCACGGCCAGCCGGACGAACTGCAACAACTGCTCCGCTTCACCTATGGCGTGCCGCTGTTTCAGGAACAGGCGATGAAGCTGGCGATCGTCGCGGCCGGTTTTTCGCCGGAGGAAGCCAACCAGTTACGCCGCGCGATGGCGACGTTCCGCAACGTCGGCGGCATGGAGGATTTTCAGGCGCGGCTGGTCGGCGGCATGGTCCGCCGTGGCTATCCACAGGATTTCGCCGAACGCTGCTACAAACAGATCGAGGGGTTCGGTTCGTACGGCTTCCCCGAAAGCCACGCACTGTCCTTCGCGCGGCTGGTCTATGTCTCGTCATGGTTGAAATGCTTCCACCCGGCAGTGTTCGGCTGTGCGATCCTGAACTCGCAACCGATGGGCTTCTACGCGCCGGCCCAATTGGTGCGCGATGCTGAGGAACACGGTGTCACGGTGCTGCCCGTCGATGTGAATCATTCGGGGTGGGATAATGCACTAGAAAGCTCCTCCCCGGCACGGGGAGGGGGACCGTGCGAAGCATGGTGGAGGGGGGGCTCCACAAGCGATACCGTCTGCGGAAGCCCCCCTCCACCGCTTCGCGGTCCCCCTCCCCGTGCCGGGGAGGAACTCGCCCTCCGCCTGGGCTTCCGACAGGTCGAGGGCTTCCGCGCCGACTGGGCCACCAAGATCGCCGCCAACGCCCCCTACATATCCATCGAAGACCTCGCCCGCCGCGCCACACTCCCGCCCCGCGCGCTGGCGTTGCTCGCCGATGCCGACGCCTGCCGCTCGCTCGGGCAGGACCGCCGCACTGCCGGCTGGGAAGTCCGCCGCACGCCGCCGGCGCAGCTCCCGCTGTTCGCCGCCGCCGACGCGCCCGAACTGGGCGTCGAACCCGATGCCGCGCTGCCACCGATGCCGTTGTCGGAACAGGTCGCCGCCGATTACCAGACCACGCGCCTGTCGCTGAAGGATCACCCGATGACGTTCCTGCGCCCGCTGTTCCGGTCCGAAGGCGTGCTGTCCAGCGCCGAGGCCACCGCCACGAAGGACGGCCGCCGCGCCAGCGTCGCCGGCGTCGTCCTGGTCCGCCAGCGGCCGGGCAAGGGCAATGCGATCTTCGTGACGATCGAGGATGAAACCGGGATCACCAACGCACTGATGTGGGCACGCGATTTCGAGGCGAACCGGCGCGCCGTCATGGCATCGCGCCTGATGGTCCTGCACGGCACGATCCAGCGCAGCGAGGAAGGCGTCACACATCTGATGACCACCCGCGTCGATGACCGCAGCCACGAACTCGCCCGCCTGTCGAGCGATTACGCCACCGATCCGCAGCCGCTGCCCGTCGATGGCATCCTGAAACCGCATTACAGCCGCAGCCGCGATCCCCGCCATGCCGAGCCGCAACGCCCCGGCCATCCGCGCGATGTCCGCGTCCTGCCGAAATCGCGGGACTTCCATTAAGGATACACTGGCCCCACATAGCGCCAGCAAGTATAACGGGAGCATCACTTGGCCACCTTGGGAATGTCGCCTGCCGAAAAGGAAGCGGTGACCACGTTCCGTCGCGACGTCGTCGAACCGTCGATGACCAGTCTCGTCATCATCGATTTCTGGGCCGAATGGTGCGGGCCGTGCAAGGCGCTGACGCCGGTGCTGGAAAAGGTCGCCGCCGCCTATGCGGACAAGGGCGTGGTGCTGGCCAAGGTCGATACCGACCAGAACCAGTTCATTGCCAGCCAATTCCAGATCAAGTCGATCCCGACCGTCTATGCGATGTTCCAGGGCCAACTGGTCGCCGACCTGACGCCGGCGCGTACCGAAAGTGCGCTCCGCACGATGCTAGACCAATTGCTGAAGCAATTGCCGATCCAGTCCGCCGCCGCCGATCAGGAAGCCGAACTGGAACCGCTGATCGCGATGGGCGAGGAAATCCTGGCCGAGGGCGATGCCACCCGTGCGCTGGGGATCTTCGACCAGTTGACCGAAATGGCGCCCGACCATCCCGCCGTGCTGTCGGGCCGCATTCGCGCGCTGGTCGCCGCGGGCCTGCATGACGAGGCGGACGCCGCGATCGCCGCCCTGCCCGCCGACCTGAAGGATGCCGGCATCGACCGCGCCCGTGCCGCGCTGGAACTGGCCCGCTCCGCCCCGGCGGTGGACGATTATTCGCAACTGGCCGCCGAAGTCACCGCCCAGCCGTACGATCACGACAAGCGGTTCGAACTCGCCAACGCCCAGATGGCGGCCGGCGACCGTGACGCCGCCGCCGACAACCTGCTGCACATCATCGCGCAGGATCGCGGCTGGAACGAGGATGCCGCCCGCACCCAGTTGCTGAAGCTGTTCGAGGTCGTCGGCCTGATGGACCCATGGGTATCGACGCAGCGGCGGCGATTGTCCGCGATCCTGTTCGGATGACGACCACCCGCCTCTCGATCTTCCCGCTGCCCGGCGCGTTGCTGTTCCCCGGCATGCACATGCCGCTGCACATCTTCGAGCCGCGGTATCGGGCGCTGGTCGGCGACGCGATGGCGCGCGACCGGCGGATCGGCATGATCCAGCCCCGCATCCAGCCGCATGACAACCCGGAAGCGGGCGATGCCGACCGGCCGGCGCTCTACGACATGGGCTGTGTCGGCAAGATCGCGGAGGTGGAGGCGCTGGAAGACGGTCGCTACAATCTGATCCTCGAAGGGCTGTCGCTGTTCCGCGTCATCCGTGAACTCGATGTCGCCACGGCGTTCCGGCAGGTCGAGGCCGAACTGGTCGCTACGTCCGGCAGCGACACGCTGTCGCTCGGCCGGCGCTCGTCGCTGGAAATGGAGTCGCGGCGCTTCGCCGATATGCACGGCTATGCGGTCGATTGGGATGCGGTCGGCCGCCTCGACGACGAAAGCCTCGTTAACGGCATCGCCCAGATTGCGCCGTTCGACGTTGCCGCCAAGCAGGCGCTGCTGGAGGCACCCGACATCGAAACCCGCGCCGAACTGACGATCCAGTTGATGCAGTTCTTCGGCCGCCACGATGGTGAAAACCGCGTGACGTTGCAGTAAGTGATGAACCGATGATCGACGCCTGGCTTCTCGAACGACTGGTCTGCCCCGCCACCCGCACACCCCTTCGCCATGACGAAGCCGCCGGCGAACTGATCTCCGACGCCGCCGGCCTTGCCTATCCCATCCGCGACGGCATCCCCGTGATGCTGATTGAGGAAGCGCGGCGATTGACGCCGGGGCATCCAGCTAGAGCCTGACAACTTTGGCTTAACCCGTCATTGCGAGCGCAGCGAAGCAACCCAGAGCGTAGTCCGTGATGCTCTGGGTTGCTTCGCTGCGCTCGCAATGACGAATGGGTCTGTGTCATTATCACGTTCCAGACCTGTCGAACGTCTTGCCTGACCCGCTCATCCTGCGACGAACACCCACTCCCCTCCGATCGTCAGGTCCGCCCGCGATAGGCGTGATTGACGTCGACCATCCAGCCTGCCTTGACCGTCGTCCCCGAACCACGCGGCTTACGTGCCGCTTCCAGATCGATCGCCAGATGGAACCGCAGGCCCGCCAGTTGCGGCGTCGTCCACATCACTTCCGCCGCCAGATGATCCAGCGTCCCCATCGACACATAGACCGTCTGCCCTTTGCGGATATCGTCCTGGTTATCGACGCAGGCGCCGTGCAGCGAAAGGTTGCGTACGCGCCGCTCGACGACGATGCCGTCGAGCACCACCGCCGCGCGGATGATGACACTGCTGCGCTTGTCGCGCCCGTGCAGGGGATCGTCGGTCATAAGTCGTCCGTGCCGTAAAAAGCCTAGCGTTCGATTAACCGCCTTATTGCCATTGCATTTCCGGCCGTCAGACGACCATTCCTTGCAGCAATTTGGGCAGATTGCCGCTTTCGCCGCGCGCCTCGGCCATGAACCGCGCCTTCAGCGGCGGGATGGCGTTGACCGCCGAGATACCGGCCCGCCGCACCGCGCTGGCGGTGCGGCCGGGAATGCCGAACAGTCGCGTCAGCGTATCGGTCGCGACCGATACCGCCAGCGTATCGAGTCCACGCCACCGCTCGTACCGCGACAGCAGTTGCGCATCGCCCATGTCCAGCCCCAGCCGCTTGCCCTCGACCAGCACCTCGGCCAGCGCCGCGACATCGCGGAACCCCAGGTTCAGCCCCTGCCCCGCGATCGGATGAATACCATGCGCCGCATCGCCGACCAGCACCAGCCGTTCCGCCGTAACCCGCGCGGCGTGGTGGAAACCAAGCGGATAGCTTGCCCGCGGGCTGGGCGCGGACAGCGGCCCCAGAAAACCACCCATCCGCTTCTCCGCCTCGGCCAGGAAACCGCGATCGGATAATTTGGCCAGCCCCGGCCCGTGTTCGGCATCGACCGACCAGACGATCGCCGATCGATGCCCGATCTCGTCGTCGATCAGCGGCAACAGCGCGAACGGTCCGGCCGGATAGAATATCTCGAACGCCACATTCTCGTGCGGCCGCTCGTGGTGGAACGCGCCGACGATCGCGGCATGATCGTATTTCCATTGCGCGACATTGATGCCCGCCGCCTTGCGCGTCGGCGAATGACGCCCCTCCGCCACGACCAGCAACCCGGCGCGCACCGTCGATCCGTCATCCAGTGTCGCGACCACGCCATGCGGCCCGCGCTCGACCGTCGTCGCCCGCGTCTTCATCCGCAGATCGACATGCGCAGCCGCCGTCGCCGCATCGAACAGCGCCCGCCGGATCAGCTTGTTCTCGTACATCACGCCCAGCGCACCGTCATCGGCATCGGGCACGAAATCGAGCGCCCCCGGCTCCAGCCCGTCACTGACCCGGATCTGCGCGATCGGGCACCCTTGTCCGGCTATCCGGTCGCTGAGGCCGATCGCCGCCAGCATCCGCCCGCTGGCGCTCGCCACCGCAGAGGCACGGCCATCGAAGCCTGGCGCCAGCGTCACCGCCGGATCGGCGGGATCGATCACCGTCGAGGAAAGCCCATGCGCGTCCAGCGCCAGGGCCAGCGTGGCCCCGACCAGTCCGCCGCCGAGGATGATGACGTCAGTATCCATGCGAAGCGTCCTACCCCGGCCACACCGCCCTGCCAAATATTCCGGCGGGAATTTCGGACGGCCTGTTCCCGAATTGTGCCGGCAACTTGACGGGAGTAACGCGAAAGCCGATGATTCCGCTCAACGGATTCAGGACATTTTCGAAGGACGAGGGCGATGGCCAGCCAGGCGCAGCCGGCGTTGTGGCGCGAGACGGTGAAGGCAGGGGCGGTACGGAGCGGGGCGCTGATCGCGGCGGCGACGCTGTTCGTCGTCACGCTGGCGCTCGCTTTGTCGCTCGCGAGCTATCATCCCGGCGATCCGGCGATCAACACCGCCTCGGGCCAGGGCGCGGCGAACCTGCTCGGACTGCCGGGCGCGTGGATCGCGGACCTGTTGCTGTCGCTCTTCGGGCCGGCGGTGGCGCTGTTGCTGCCGGTCGGCCCGATCGTCGCATCCCGCCTGTGGCGCGATCTGCCGCCGGGGCGCTGGCTGCGGATGCTGGGCGGCACCGCGCTGGGCGTGGCGCTGATGGCCAGTGCGCTGGCCTTCATCTCGACCTCCGCCGTGCTGGCGCTGCCCGCCGGCTGGGGCGGCGTGATCGGCATCGCGGTCGCCGGCGCGGCACGCTGGGCGCTCGGGTTCATCGGCGACCCTGTGGCCGAGATGTGGGGTGCGCGCGGTATCGGTCTGGTGGCCGGCGTCGCGGGTGCGATCGTCTGGGGCCGCAGCCTGGGCGTCAGTCTCGGTGATCGCAAATGGGTCCGTCGACGCGTACGGGCGATCGACGACGACGGCCAGTATATCAATGATGATGACGACGACGACGGCGAAGACGACGGTTTCATCGACCCGCTCGATCAGGAACCGCTCGACCTGAAGCGCCGCCCGGTCACGCCGCGCGCGGTGGCGGAGCCGGATACCCGCCCGGCACCGGTGATCGCCGAGCGACAGGTCGCGCCCGCTCCCGCCCCGGCGAAGCGCCAGCAACAACTGGACCTGCGCGACAATTACGTGCTGCCCGGCCTCGACCTGCTGGTCCCCGCCCCGCCCTCGACCGCCGGCGCGATCGACAAGGCCGGGCTGGAACGCAATGCCCGCCTGCTCGAAAACGTGCTCGACGATTTCCACGTGAAGGGATCGATCATCGAGGTGCGGCCCGGCCCGGTCGTGACGATGTACGAACTGGAACCCGCCCCCGGCATCAAGGCCAGCCGCGTCATCGCGCTGGCCGACGACATCGCCCGCAATATGTCGGCGATCTCGGCCCGTGTCGCGGTGATACCCGGCCGCAACGTGATCGGCATCGAACTGCCCAACGCCAAGCGCGAATCGGTGTCGTTCCACGAAATGGTCGCCTCGCAGCATTTTGAGGATCAGGCCGCGCAATTGCCGATCATCCTCGGCAAGAACATCGCCGGCGATCCGGTCATCACCGATCTGGCGCCGATGCCGCACCTGCTGGTCGCCGGCACCACCGGGTCGGGCAAGTCGGTCGGCCTGAACTGCATGATCCTGTCGCTGCTGTACCGGCTGACGCCTAACCAGTGCCGCATGATCATGATCGATCCCAAGATGCTCGAACTCATCATGTATGATGATATCCCGCACCTGTTGTCGCCCGTCGTCACCGATCCGGCCAAGGCGGTGCGGGCGCTGAAATGGGCGGTCGAGACGATGGAGGACCGCTATCGCCAGATGTCCTCGGTCGGCGTCCGCAACCTGGCCGGCTTCAACGACAAGGTCCGCGCCGCCCGCGCCAAGGGCCAGCCGCTCGGCCGCAAGGTCCAGACCGGCTACAATCAGGAAACCGGCGCGCCGATCTATGAGGAGGAAAAGCTCGAATACGATCCTCTGCCGCAGATCGTGGTGATCGTCGACGAACTGGCCGACCTGATGATGACCGCCGGCAAGGAGGTGGAATTCCTGATCCAGCGGCTGGCGCAAAAGGCGCGCGCGGCCGGCATCCACCTCATCATGGCGACGCAGCGCCCCTCGGTCGACGTCATCACCGGCGTCATCAAGGCGAACCTGCCGACGCGGATCAGCTTCCACGTCACCAGCAAGATCGATTCGCGCACCATTCTCGGCGAACAGGGCGCCGAACAGCTGCTGGGCAAGGGCGACATGCTCTACATGCCCGGCGGCAAGGGCATCGTCCGCGTCCACGGTCCCTTCATGAGTGACGACGAGGTCCGCGCCGTTGCCGATCACTGGCGTGGTCAGGGCCAGCCCGACTACATCTCCTCCGTCACCGAGGAACCGGCGGAAAGCTTCGCGCTGGAAGGCGCCCCGACCGGCGAGGATTCGGCCGAGGACCAGCAATATCGCGCCGCGATCCAACTGGTCTGCGAAAGCCAGAAGGCATCGACCAGCTGGCTGCAACGCCAGTTGCGCATCGGCTACAATTCGGCCGCCCGCCTGATCGAAAAGATGGAAAAGGACGGCATCGTCGGCCGCCCCGACCATGTCGGCCGTCGCGAAGTGCTGCGCGATACGGAGGGCCACGCGATCTGACCCGATCCGTCCTTACCCATAACGGGCCCGAAACAAATTTCGCCTGCCTGCGGAACCCGATCGCCTGTCGGGATATCTATCGCGCGGGGAGGGACTATCTATCATTTCGCTGTTATCGGGGCTGACCGGCATCGCGCTCGCGGCCGTATCCGCGCCTGCCGCTTCACAGGACACGTCACCCGCTTCAGGACAGGCATCGCCCACCAGCTCGCAGGGCGACACCCGGTCGCAACCGCGCACCGGTGCCGGCGAAGCCGCTCCCGCGCCGGAGGATACGCCCTCCGCCCTCACCGCCGATACGCGTCGTCCCCCGCCGCCGGGGCTGATCGGCGACTGGCTCGATATCCGCACCCGCCTCGCTCGTCGCGGCATCGGCCTGACCGCGCGCTATGCATCCGAAAGCGCGTATAATTTCGCCGGCGGCGACCGGAAACTCTTCCGCGAAACGGGCCAGCTCGATGCCGGCATCCTGCTCGATCTCGACAAGGTCGTCGGCCTGAAAGGCGGTGCGTTTCAGGGCACGATCACCTGGCGGCGCGGCAAGAACCTGACCGACGAAGCTGGTCTGGGCGTTCTGCAACAGGTGCAGGAGGTCTATGGCCGCGGCCAGACGGTGCGCGTCACGCAATTATGGTACGAACAGGTGCTGACCGATCGGCTGGAGGTGAAGCTGGGCCTCACCAATCCGGGCGAGGATTTCGCCGCCTTTTCGTGCCAGTTCATGAACCTCAGCTTCTGCGGCGCACAGCCAGGGAATCTGGCCGACGACTATTGGTACAACTGGCCGGTCAGCCAGCTCGGCGCCCGGTTGCGCGTGAAGCTCGACGACGAACGCTACGTCACCGGCGCGGTGTACCAGATCAATCCCCGCAACCTGACCGACGATCTGTTCATCGCGCATGTCGATGGCGGCACCGGCGTGCTGGTGCCCGTGGAAGCCGGATGGGTCCGTGCGGGGGCGGGGGGCCGGATCGGGTCGTACAAGGCAGGTGGCTGGATCGGCACCGCGAATGGCGACGATGTGCTGCTCGACGTGAACCGCCGGCCGATCGCGATCACCGGCCTGTCGCCGCTGCAACGCGGATCGCGCTACGGCGTCTATATCAACGTCGAACAGCAACTGACCGGCCGCGCGCGCGACGGCAAGGCGCAGACCGGGCTCAGCGTGTTCGCCAATGTGACGCAGACCGACCGGGGGACCAGCATCACCGATAACCAGGTCTCGGTCGGCCTGTTCTATCGCGGACTGGTGCCCCGCTTGCGGGGCGAAGTGCTGGGTATCGGTCTGGCCCGGACCAACGTGAACGGCCGCGTGGCGCGGGGCCAGCGGCTGGACCCCACGCGGCCGGACGTGCAGGATTCGGCTGAGTATGCGGCCGAGGTCTATTATTCGATCCAGCCGCTGGAGGGGCTGGAGCTACGTCCTAACCTCCAGTGGATTCACCAGCCCGGCGGCATCAGGACCGCGAATGACGTCGGCGTCGTCGGCCTGAAGGCGGCGGTCACGCTGTGACGCACCCGATATCCCGCCATCGGGGTTCAGGGCGCATTCAATGCGGGCGCGCGATATCGTCCGCCGCACAGGAGTTTCACATGTTCCGTTACGTTCCCCTCGCCGCCCTGATGATCGCCGCCGCCCCCGCGACTGCGCAACAGGGCGATCTCGCTGCCGTGCAGCGGCATTTGCAGGGCGTGACGACGATGACCGCCGCCTTCTCGCAGACCGACCGCACCGGCAAGGTGCTCACCGGCACGCTGACATGGAAACAGCCGGGCAACATCCGATTCCAGTATGAAAAGGGCGTCCCCCTGCTGATCGTGGCAGAGGGTGGCGCGCTGACGTTCATCGATTATTCGGTCCGGCAGGTGCAGCGCTGGCCGATCCGCAATTCGCCGCTCGGCGTGCTGCTCGATCCGAAGCGCGATATCACGCGCTTTGCGAAACTGGTGCCCGGCGGGGCCGACGACCGGATCGTCTCGGTCGCCGCGCGCGATCCGCAGCATCCGGAATATGGCACGATCACGCTGGTGTTCGTCCGCAATGCCGCCGCGCCTGCCGGACTGATGCTGCAAGGCTGGGTCGCACTCGACAGCCAGAACAACCGCACCACGATCCGATTGTCGAATCAGCGGTTCGGCGTGCCGGTCGCGGCGAACGCCTTCAAATGGAACGACCCCCGTCGCAGCACGGCGCGCAACTGACGCAACGCTTCGCTTCGTCGCGTTCGCCTGCGAAATTAGGGGTTTGTCTCTGACCATTCATCTGACCGCAAGGTTTGTTCTTCTAGTACCGGTCTTGCGGATATGGGGCGTCCGGGATTTCCCCCCTGTTGCTCGGATGAGCACCATGTCCTGCCTGCGTGACGAACGCTGAGTTGGCCCTTGCTCCATGCCCCCGGAGTGAGGGCCTTTCTCGTTATGCCCGTTCTGGCGGCCGGTTCTTGTGACGGCCGCCGCCGCCCGCTACGGGCAAAGCCGTGAAGATCGTGTCCTGGAACATCAATTCGGTGCGCTTCCGCATCGAGATCGTGGAAAAATTCCTGCGCGAGGTACGGCCCGACGTGCTGTGCCTTCAGGAAACCAAGGTCGTCGATCAGGATTTCCCGCGCGCCTCGTTCAAGGCGCTGGGGTACGACCGGATCATCGTCCACGGCCAGCGGATGCACCACGGCGTCGCCATCGTGTCGCGCGTGCCGTTGATCGAGGACGACCGGTTCGACTGGCAGGCCAATCAGGAGGCGCGTCATGTCGGCGTCCGCCTGCCCAACGGTGTCCGGCTGGAAAACGTCTATGTCCCCGCCGGCGGCGACGTGCCCGATCGGGAGGTGAATCCGAAGTTTGGCCAGAAACTGGATTTCATCGACCGGATGACGCGGTGGTCCGAAACGCTGGCCGGTCCCACGATCCTGACCGGCGATTTCAACATCGCGCCGCTGGAAAGCGACGTCTGGAGCCACAAACAGTTGCTCGACGTCGTCAGCCACACGCCCATAGAGGTCGCCGCGCTGAACGGCCTGCAGGCATCGAACGACTGGGTCGATCTCGGCCGTCACTTCCACCCCGCCCCCGCTCGCCTGTTCACCTGGTGGAGCTACCGTGCCAAGGACTGGGCGCTGTCCGATCGTGGTCGCCGGCTCGATCACATGTGGGCGACCGCCGACGTCGCCGCCCAGGCGACCCGGCATGAGGTGTTCGAGCCGTGCCGCAGCTGGCTGAAACCATCCGACCATATCCCGATCATGACCGAGTTCGACTGGTGAAGGCCGCGCGCGATGTCGCGCGCGCGATCGATGCGATGCGCCGCGGCTGGCCGATCGCGATCGAGGCGCCGGGCGAGGACAGGCTGGTGTTGCTGGCAGTCGAAACCGCCGACGCGGTGCGGCTCGATACGTTCGCGCCGGCGGGGAAATGCCCGGTGCTGATCTCCAGCGGCCGCGCGGCGACGTTGAAGCTGACCAACCAGCTCGCCGCCGCCGACCCCGATCTGCCCGTCGTGATCGAGCCGACGCCGTGGCTGGACTTCCCGACCGCGACCGCGCTGGCCGATCCGCAACTCGACCTCGCGACCCCGCTAAAGGGTCCGTTCCGCAGTATCGCCGTGGCCCAGCCCCTCGCGGCGCTCGCCGCGATCCGTCTGGCGCGGATCGCCGGCCTGCTGCCCGCCTATTTCATCGACGGCATCGATCCGGAGGTGACGATCACGCCCGATGCGATCGACCGGCATCAGAGCGCGAGCGGGCTGATGCTCGCCACCCGTGCACGCCTGCCCGTCGCCGGTGCGGAGAATGCGGAGATCGTCGCCTTCCGCTCGCCCGACAGCGGCGACGAGCATGTCGCGCTCGTCATCGGCCAGCCGGACGGCACGCCACCGCTGGTCCGGCTGCACAGCGAATGCCTGACCGGCGACGTGCTCGGCAGCCTGAAATGCGATTGCGGCCCGCAACTGCACGCTGCCATCCACGCCATCGCTGATAGCGGCTGGGGCATCCTGCTCTATCTGCGGCAGGAGGGCCGCGGCATCGGCCTTGTCAACAAGTTGCGCGCGTATCAGCTACAGGATCAGGGGTTCGACACCGTCGACGCCAACACCCGGCTGGGCTTCGCCATCGATGCCCGCGATTTCGGCGTCGCCGCGCGGATGCTGCGATTGCTGGGACAGGACCGGATCCGGTTGCTCACCAACAACCCCGCCAAGGTCGCAGGACTCGAATCAGCGGGGGTGACGGTCGCCGAACGCGTGCCGCACAGCCTGCCTGCCAATCCCCACAACGAGCGCTATCTCGCCACCAAACGCGACCGCACCGGCCACCAGCTATAGTCCATTCGCTCCTCCCCGGCACGGGGAGGGGGACCGCCGGCCGCAGGCCGGTGGTGGAGGGGGATGGCCCGGAACACTCCGCCAAAGATGGCTCGCTGTCCTACAAACCAGAATTTTGCTACCGTCGACGAACCGGCACCCCATCGCCCGACGAAAACACGCCCGAAAAACCCGCTTTGGGTGCGAACTTCTGTGAAGTTCGATTCGCAATAAGCCTCACGCGGCCATCGCGGTGGCCCAGACCGCCGCGATCTCGGCCAGCGTGTCGGCCGTCTCCCGGAACGGCGCCGCGCTGTCGCCGACCGACGCGTCGATCACCGTCCGCCGCGCCCCGGCATACAGCCGCGCCAGCGTCTTCGACACCTCGCCGCCCCGTTCGTGGTCCAGTCCGGACTCCAGCGCGAACAGGATGGCGGTCGCCCGCGTCACCCTCTCGCTCTTCACCCGGAAATTGCGCTGTTCGGCCGCATGGGCCGCCGCACGCAGGGCCGCGACCAGTTCGCTGTAGAGCAACTGGACCAGCTTCGGCCCGCTTGCCGCCTGTGCCGTCCGGCCGGCGGCATCGATCTCGCGATAGGTCGACCACGGGTCGCGCAGCAGGGTGGATGCATAGGCCATCAGGAATCGCTCTTGTTCCACGCCGCAATCTGCTGCGTGAGGAAGGTCTGGGTGGATTTATAGGCGGCGACGCGGGCATCCATCGTCGCATATTGCTGCGTCAACCGCGTCGACATCGCGGTCGCCGCATCGCTGATCTTGCTCTTGGCGGTCGACAGGTCGGTCTGCTGCTTGGTGTAACGCGTGGTCAGCGCGTCGAGGCCTGACGTCTTGCTGGTCAGCGTCGTCGCCACCGCCGACAACGCCGCCGATATGCCGCCGTTGCTGGCCCCGGTGCCGTCCGCGAACAGCGCCTCGACACTCGCCGGGTCCTTCGCGATCGCCGCGGTCAGCCGGGCGGTGTTCAGCGACAGCGTGCCGTCGCGGTTGGTCGACACGCCGATATCCGCCAGCGTCTGCGGCCCGCCCGTGGTCGATGTCGCCAGCACCGTCGTCGTCAACCGCCCCAACGTCCGCGCCATGCCGGACGCCGCGCCGTCCGACTTCAGCACGCCGCTGGTGATGTTCGTCTCTTCCTTGATGACACCCAGCAACTCGTTGAACGTCGCCACGAAATCCGACGCCGCCTGCGACAGCGAGGCGCTCGGCGCGCTCGTGCCCAGCGTCACCGGCGTCGTCGATGCGACCATCAGGTCCAGCTTCACGCCCGACACCAGATCGCTGACCGTGTTGCTCGACCGCGTGAACCGCGCCCCGTCCAGCAGCATCACCGCGTCCTGCGCGGCGGTGCCCACCGTCGTACCGGTGGCATTCGCGCCGACCGACAGCGACGAGAGGCTGAGGCCGCCGCCGCCGGTGTCGTTGCCTGCGATCTCGAACGCCTGCGTGGCACCCGTCGCACCCTTGATCGTCAGCCGCTGGCCGTCGCCGTCCTTGACCAAGGCGGTTTTCAGGCCCGTCTGCGCAGTGATCTGCGCCGCGATCTGGGCCAGCGTCGCACCATCGGCGACGTCGATCGCGACCGACTTGTTCGGCGACAGCGTCGTGTTGCCGCCGGCATCGGTCGCATAGCTGCCGATGTTGACGGTCAGCGTGCCCGCCCGGAACCCGGCCGTCGCCGACACCGGCACGTTGGTCGTCGCCGCCTGCGCGCCCGCCAGTTGCTGGACGGTCAGCTGCGCGGACAGCCCCGCCACCTTGCCGCCCGCCAGCGACGACACGGCCACGACACCGGCATTGGAGCTGGTCGGCTGCGTCGCCAGCGTACCGCCCTTCACCAGCGACTTGAGTGCAGCGTCGAAGCCGCTGATACCGCTCTTCAGCTTGGCGATGCCGGAAATCTGGGCGGTGAGCGTATCCGCCTTGGCGGTGAACTGGCTGTTCTTGGCGGCATATTGCGCCTCGACCAGCGATGCGACCAGCGCCTTGGTATCGACGCCCGATCCCGCGCCCAGCGCCGTGGTGATCGATGTCGTACTGCTTACTGCCGTCGTGGTCGCCATCACCCGTCCCTATGCTGTCCCCTGAAACGGCCGCCGCCCCCGGATATTTAGGTAATTTTCATCCCGTTTTCGTCGAACCGCGCAGTGAGCGGCACCTCGATCGGCGGCTGCGCGGTGCCGCCCGCCGCCGCATTCAGGCCGAACACGAACGCCAGCACGGTGGCGATCGACAGGTACAGGTCGTCGCGCACCTCCTGCCCCTCGCGGCTCGTGTAATAGACCGCACGGGCGAGCGCCGGATATTCCAGCACCGGCACCGCGACCTCCCCGGCGATCTCGCGGATCGCCAGTGCCGTCGCCCCGCGCCCCTTGGCCACCACCACCGGCACCTGATCGCGGCCGCGATCATAGCGCAATGCGACGGCGAAATGGGTCGGGTTGGTCAGGATGACATGCGCCTCCGCCACCGCCTTGCGCGCACCGCCCGACAGGATCGCGCGCTGGCGGGCGCGGATATGGCCCTTTGCCTCGGGCGAGCCTTCACTCTCCTTGTGCTCGTCCTTGATCTCCTGCTTGCTCATGCGCAGCTTGCCCAGCCGCTGGAGGATCTGGATCGGCACGTCGATCCCGGCGATCACGACCAGCCCCACCGCCATCGCGATCAGGATGCCGGTAAAGGTATCGCCGACATAGCGCAGCGCCTGCGGCAGGTTGGACGACGACAGCCCCAACGTCGCCCGCGTGGCATGCATCAGCATGTACGTGCCGATACTGCCGAGCAGCACCATCTTCAGCAACGATTTGCCCAGTTCGATCCAGCCGTTGCTGCCGAAGATGCGCTTCAGACCGGCGGCCGGGTTGATGCGGCTGCCCTTGGGCGCGATCAGGCTGCCGTTGAAACCGAAACTGCCCAGCATCGCGCCACTGACCAGCGCGGCGGCAAAGCTGATCCCCAGCAACGACAGGATCGCCGGCGCCAGCCGCCACCCCGCCTCCATCAACGGCCGCCACGGCGAGAAGTCCTCGACGTCCGCGCGCCCGAACTGGAAGCTAGCCGCCATCACTTCCTTGCACGCCGCCAGCAGCGATGGCCCCATGAATGCCACCCACGCGACCCCCGCCAGCACGACGAGCGCGGTGGCGAGGTCGCGCGAGCGCAGGACGTTACCGTCCTCCTCCGCCTTTTGCCGGCGCTTGGGGGTCGGGGCTTCTGTCTTTTCGCCGAATTCGTCCGCCATCAGCCGAGTACCAGCGTCTGCACGGCGGACAGGCTCTCGCTGACGATGACCAGCATGTAATCACCCATCGCCGGAAACGCGATCGCCAGCGCGATGACACCGACGGCGAGGCTGGCGGGCAGGCCGACCGAGAACAGGTTCAACGCCGGCGCCGCCCGGCTCATCATGCCGACGACGATGTTCAGGCACAGCAGCAGGAACCCGACCGGCAGCGCCAGCAACAGTCCCGCGAGGAAGGCATAGCCGCCGAAGAACGCGATCGCCTTCAGCCGCTCGGTGCCCAGCCACGCGGCGCCGGGCGGCAGCGCGTCGTAACTCTTCACCAGCATGTCGACCAGGACGAGATGCCCGTCGACCGACAGAAACAACAGCGTCAGCATGATCGAGAAGAACTGGCCGAGCGCCGGCGACGACCGCCCGTTCTGCGGATCGATCGACGAGGCGAAGCCAATGCCCATCGATCCGCCGATCAACTCGCTGGCGATCAGCGGCGCCGCGAACGCGGTCTGGAGGATAAAGCCCATCGCGAACCCCACCAGCGCCTCCGCCGCGATCGACACGAACGTCGTGACCGCGAACACGCTGGGCGGCGGCACGATCGGATGCGCTGCCAACACGAGCAGCCCGATCGCGCCGGTCAACGACACGCGCACGATCACCGGCAGCGACACCGCCCCGAACACCGGCGCCGCCATGAACGCCGCGCCGATGCGGACCATCACGAAGATCAGCGCCCAGAGCTGCGGCTCGATGGCGAGGCCGAAGCCCAGCATGGCGGTCTACTTCACCAGATCGGGAATGCGTTCGAAGATGCCGATCGTGAAATCGCTCAGCAGCCCCAGGATCAGGCTGCCGAAGATCATGATCGACAGCGCGACGACGATCAGCTTGGGCACGAAGGTCAGCGTCTGCTCGTTGATCGACGTCGCCGCCTGCACCATGCCCAGGATCAGCCCGGCGAGCAGTGCCGGCACCAGGATCGGCGCGGAGGCGAGCGCCAGTACCCACATCGTCTGGTTGGCGATCGTCAGGAAGTAATCGGCGTCCATGGCGTCAGACCGCAAACGAATTGGCGAGACTGCCCATGGTCAGCGCCCAGCCGTCGACCAGCACGAACAACAGCAGCTTGAACGGCAGCGAGATGATCGTCGGTGACAGCATCGCCATGCCCAGACTCATCAGCACGGTCGCGACGACCAGATCGATGACGATGAACGGCAGGAAGATCAGGAAACCGATCTGGAACGCGGTCTTCAGTTCCGACGTGATGAACGCCGGCAGCAGCACCGCGAACGGGATGTCGTTGGGCGACGCATAGGAGCCGGACTTCGCCATCTCGGCGAACATCGTCACGTCCTTGATCCGCGTCTGCTTGGTCATGAACTGGTGGAGCGGCGCGCCCGCGGTCGCGATCATCTGCGTGCCGGCCAGCTGGCCCGCGGCATAGGGCTGGATCGCAGTCGTGTTGATCTGGCTGATCGTCGGCGCCATCACGAACAGCGACAGGAACAGCGACAGGCCGATCAGCACCTGATTGGGTGGCGTCTGTTGCAGGCCCAATGCCTGACGCAGCACCGACAGGACGATGATGATCCGGGTGAAGCTGGTCATCATCAACAGGATGCCCGGCAGGATCGTGAGCAGGCCCATGATGATGAGGACCTGCAACGACAGCGACAGCGGCGCCGACTGGCCCTGCTGGCCGCCGAGCTGCCCCAGCGCGCGGTCCACTGCGTCGCCGACGCCGGGACCGATACCGGGAGTGCCGGGCGCGGCCGGCACCGCCGGCGCGACCTGTGCCAGCGCGGGCGCCGCGACGACCAGCGCCAGCATGATCGCCATCAATATCCAGATCAGCCGCGCCGCCCCGCCCCGGTCGGCCGCGGCCGTCTCAGACGGCTGGATCAGTGCCGGTCCCGATCCCTTTCGCGTCACCGAGATGCTCATGCGTCGACCTTGTCGATCAACGTCACGCCCCCGCGTCCCACCGACACCAGCAGGCGCTTACCCTCGAAGTCCAGCACCGCCAGCCGCAGGCCGGGCGAGATCATCATCGTCTCGCGCACGTTGACCAGCCGCGTCGCCTGCTTGCCCGGCATCCGGGATTCCAACCGCCGCCAGAGATACAGGCACCCGATCATCAGCCCGCACACCAGCGGCAACAGGATGACGAGCTTCAGGATGTAGGACCACAGCATGACGGTCAGCCGCGCCCGATGCCGGACTTGTCGGGCGAGACCAGCTCGGTCATGCGCACGCCGAAGCGGTCGCCCACCGTCACCACCTCGCCACGCCCGATCAGCGTGCCGTTGACGAACACGTCGAGCAACTCGCCCGCCTGCCGATCAAGCTCGATCACGCTCCCCTCGCCCAGCGCCAGCAGTTCGCGCAGGCTGAGGTTCGTCGAGCCGATCTCGACGGTGAGTTTCACATCGACGTCCTGCAGCAGCCGGAAATTGGCGGCGACAGCGGTGTCGACCGGAAAACCGCCGGTCATGTCGTTCATGCTTGGAATCCTTCGTCGGGTTGGGCGAGCGAGGTCAGGCGGATGGCGGCGCGGCCGTTGGCGGTGCCGACGGTGCCGCAGCCGAGCCGATCGCGGCCGACCATCACCGGCACGTCGGGGGCGATGGTGATCGGGATGACGTCACCCGCCTTCAGATCCATCAACAGGCTGAGCGAGACGACAGGTTCGGCCAGCACGGAGCGGACGGGGAAACGGACCGCCATCGTCGCGCGGGCCAGATTGGTCCGCCACACCGGGTCGGGTTCGGCCTTGTCCAGCACCTTGCCGGTCAGGCTGGCGCCGTGCGGTTTCAGCGCGGCGACGGGATACAGGATATCGACGAACGACGGCCGCTCGCCGGTGGCCAGCCCCAGCCGCGTCACGATCACCGCGTCATCGCCGTCGATGTCGGCGGCCTGTTCCGGCTTGCCGGGCGCAAAGGCGACGCGGGTCAGCGGCTCCCATGCCGCACCCAGCGGCCCTGCGATCATCGTGCCGAGCCGTGCCACCATGGCATCGGCGGCGGGCGAGAATTCGGTAGGCAGCTGGGCCGGCGCCGCACCCGATCCGCCGAAGAACAGGTCGAGCAGTTCCAGCACGAACCGGCCATCGAACACGCACCACGCCTGCGCGCCGTTGGGTGTCATCGCCAGCGGCAGCCAGCCGGTCAGCGCATCGCCGCGTTCCACCCGGTAATCGGCGAAACGCTGCACGCTCAGCGGCTCGGCGAAGGACCGCACCTCCTGCCGCAGCAACCCCTCCCACACCGGCCGCATCCCCCGCGCGAGACGCGCAGCCAGATGTTGCATGGTGTGGAGATCACCGAACGGATTGAGCTTGGTCGTACCCAGCGCAGCCGCCGTCACGGGCTCACGCTCGCGGGCGCGGCGATCACGGTTCGGAGGGGCGTTAACCATTCCTCACTGAACAACGAAACTGGTAAAGTAAACGTTACCGATCCCGCCAAAACCCTCTTTTTGCTGGAGCGTCGCGTTGATCGCCTTGACCAGCCGGGCCTGCAACTGGCGCTTGCCATCGGCGCTGAACACCTGATCCTCGGTGGTATCGCCCAGCGTCATCAGCACCGCCGACCGGACGGCGATGTCGTTGGTCTTCAGGTTCTGGATCACCTTGTCGTCATAGGACGTCGACACCGCCACGCCGACCTGGATGAAGTGCATCGAATCCTGAAGGTTCGACGTGAACTCCTTGTCCATCGCGTAATAATTGGAGGCGTATCGGTCGCCGCCCTGCCCCTCGGGCGTCGGCGTCCCCTTATGGTCGGTGGCGGTCGCCGCCTCGGCATCGTCGCCGCTGCCATGGCCTTCGCCACCCTCGCCGCCTTCGCCGCCCTCTGCGGCACCGTGCTTCTGCTCGCTCTTGGGGACCAGCTTGGGGCCGTTGTCGACCTTGGCATGAGCATCCTTGCCGCCGCCGATCATGCCGGACTGCGCGGCATAGACGCCGGCTCCGACGCCCCCGCCGATCAACACGATCAGGGCGGCGGCACCCATCAGCAGCTTCTTCTTGCCGCCCTTTTTCGGGGGGGCAGCGTCATCCTTGGCGTCGCTCATCGATGCTATCCTGTTCAGGCGATACGGGTGTCGTCATCGGCCGCCGTATCGGCGGTCGTGGCGATGGTTGTGTTGGCGGTCGTGCGGCGCGGATCGGCGCTTGGCGGTGTGGGAGGGGGGCGATGCTGGCCCTGCCCCGTCGTGCCGGTATCGACGCCCGCGCCGACCGACGTCTGGCCCAGGCGCAGGCCGCGTTGTTCGGCCGCTTCGGCGAGGCGGGGCTGCGCCTCCTGCAACAGGGTGCGGGTCTGGGCCTGGTCCGCGGTGAAGCGGACGTGCAGCGTATCGCCCTCCTGCCGGACGCCGACCTCGATCGCCCCCAGTGCATCGGGCACGACGCGAATGCGCGTGTCGACGGCGTCGGCGGCATCGCGCAGCATCTCGATCCGGTCGAGCATGGCCTGCGGCCAGCGATGATCGGCCAGATCGAGCGGCGGCCCCTCCGCCGCCATGGCCACGGGCACGACCGACACCAGGGTGTGGTCGATACCGGCTACGGGGGGCGCCGACGCGTCGATTGCGATCGGCTTGGGCGTGTCGATCGCCTGATCGGTCAGACCAGCCGCCATCCGCGCCGCGCTGAACACGACGCCGGCAGGTGCCGGCGCCGCTGGCAGGAACGGCGGCGGCGGTGTGTTATCGCGGTTCGGCACCTCGATCGAGCGGATCTCCGGTGTCGGCACGGGTGCCGGCATTGCCGCGTCGAATGACGGTAACGGCGTCACTTCGGGCACGGCCGGGACGCTCGGGGTCGCAACGGGCAAGGGTTGCGCGGCCACCACCGCTGGCGACATCTGCCATGTGGCAGGCAGCGGGATCGATAGGGTCGCCGCCGCCGGACGTTCGATCGGGCCGTCCACTACCGGCGGCATATCGAGACGCTGATACCTCGTTATCGTAACCATGGGACGGGGCGTCGCCGCTGCCAAAGTTTGATTTGAAACAGGCGCGGCCAGCGAGACATCCGGACGCCGATAGGCACTCGTCGGCTCACCGGGAGCAGGCATCAAAGTTTTCGCGGTAGCTGCAGCCGTCATCAGATCGGCAGCCGGCGTAGTTACGCCAGATGATGCCTTATCGACCGAAGGTAAGACGATCGTTGTAACCGGGCTGTCCATCTTCGCAGGGAGATGCGGCGCCGCAACGGTAGGAGCATCCACCACTGGAACTGATTTTGCCGGCAAGCCATCGACTGGATCGACCGAAGGCATCGGCATGATAAAATTAGGCAAATCAGGATCGGGATGAACGAACTGCACCAGATCGGCCGGCGCGACGGCCAACGGCGTGACGGCAGGCAGCGGCGAAGCGGCAGGTATCGTCGAGTCAGGTAAGGTGGTCGGCATTGCCACTGACGGCAGCGCAGTCGTGACCGACACCTTGCTGCCGATCGAAACGACCGGCGCCGCATCGGCCGGCGCGACGGGCGCAGCAACGGGCATCGGCATGAAAGCCGCCAGCGCCGCCCATGGATCGAACGGCATCACCTCCGGCAGGGCGGCCGGCAAGAGCTTGCCGTCCTTGCCATCCTCCTGCCGGTCATCTGCGACGAGCGAACCATCGCCGATATTTTCTGCCTCACCCGGCAGCGCGAACACCGCCAGGCCCAGCACCATGGACGGTGCGCGCGGGGCGCTGGCGGCGGTGGGGGTCGTGGTGGCGGACTGGATCATGAAGCGGTCGGATCTCGATGCGATGGTCTCGACCTGTCCCTCAGCAAGGACCGTGCCGTTTTCCCTTGGAGACCGCAGGCATGTCTTCCAGCGCCCGCATCGCCCTGGCGAGATCGATGCGCCGCGCGCCGTCGAGCAGCTTTTCGACGGCGGTCTGGTCGCGCTTGGCGGCGCGGGTCGCTTCCTCGGCCACCATGGCCCGGTGGCCGGCCACCCGAACGCGGCTGGCCGCGGCATCGGCGGACAGCTGAAGACGCTCGCGATAGAAGGCGGTAGCGGACAAATGCTGGGCCGCCAGCACCTCGGCGGTCGGCGCGACCGCATCGACCAGCGCGGCGATACGGTCGGTCAGCGCCGTCTCGCTCGCAAGCGTGTCGTGGTGACGCATCTCGTCGGCTCGGGCGAGGCCGAGTTGCAACGTCCGCACGCGGTGGATGCGCGCCAGCGTGGCCGCGCGCGTCATCCTTCGCCGAACACGCCGACCAGCTCGGCGGCGGCGACCGACAGCGGCACGACCTCGTCCGCGTCCTGCCGGATGTAATCGGTGATCGCGGGGTGGCAGGCGATGGCGGCGTCGATCGCCGGGTCGGCGCCGGGGCGATAGGCACCCATCAACACCAGATCGCGGTTTTCCTCATATGTCGCCAGATGCCGGCGCAGCACACGGGCGGCGCGGACATGCTCGCGCCCGACAATGTCGGTCATCACCCGGCTGACCGAGGGGCCGACATCGATCGCCGGATAGACGCCGCGTTCCGCCAACGCCCGGCTGAGCACGATATGGCCATCGAGGATCGAGCGGGCGGAATCGACCACCGGATCGTTGCCGTCGTCGCCATCCGCCAGCACGGTGTAGATCGCGGTGATCGATCCGGACCCTTGCGCATCGGCGCCGGCACGTTCGATCAGATTGGGCAGCATCGCGATGGCCGAGGGCGGATAGCCCCGCGCCGACGCTGGCTCCCCCAGCGCCAGCCCGATCTCGCGACCGGCATGGGCGACGCGGGTCAGCGAATCCATGATGAGCAGCACGCGCTTGCCCTCGGCGCGAAACGCCTCGGCGATGGCGTGGGTGCGGAGCGCCCCGCGAATGCGCAGCACCGGCGAATGATTGGCTGGCACCGCGACCACGACCGAGCGCGCGCGTGCTTCGCCCGCGACCTTGGTATCGAGGAAGTCGGCTACTTCGCGTGACCGCTCGCCGATCAGGCCGATGACCACCACATCGGCCTTGGCCGCGCGGACCATCATGCCGAGCAGCACCGACTTGCCGACGCCCGATCCGGCCATGATGCCGATCCGCTGCCCCTGCCCCACCGTCAACAATCCATTGATCGCGCGGACACCGACGTCGAGCGGCTCCAGCACGCGACCGCGATCGAGCGGCCCCTGCAACTTGCCGGCCAGCGGCCAGCGGCCGGCACCACGGATCGGCCCCAGACCGTCGATCGGCCGGCCGGCGCCATCGACGACACGGCCGAGCAACGCCGCGCCGACCTCCGCCTCGCCCGGCGCCCCCACCGGCCGGACGGGCGCTTTCGGCAACAGCGCGGCCGGGCCGCCCAGGTTCATCATCAGCGTGCGCTCGCCGCGAAAGCCGATGACCTCGGCCTCGACGGCATCGCCGACCCGGCATACGGTGCCGACCGGCAGTGACAGCCCCACCGCCTCCATCAGCAACCCGTCATAGGAAGCGAGCCGGCCCGACACCGAAGCGGTCGGCCGGAAATCGGCATTCGCCAGCGTGCCGAGATAATCGGCGGTGAAACGGTTCAGCATCAGGCGGGCAACGGCACGCGGTCGATCGCGGCGGCCAGTTGTTCGAGCCATAGCGCCGGCCCATCCTCGACCACGGTCGACGCGCTTTCCAGCACGAAGGCACCGCGCGCTACATTGGCGTCGCCGACCGGGAACACCGTACCCGGCAACCGCCCCTCGATCAGCGCGACATCATCGGGATGCAGGCGAAGGAGCGCCGATTCGGCGCCGTCGGCCAGCATCTCGGTGGCGATCTCGACGCGGGCGTGGAGGCGATCGGCGGCGACGCCGACATCGCCGACGATCCGGGTGACGAGCATCAGCACCGTCTGGCGCAACTGCGCCGCCACCTGTTCGCGGTCGATCCGGTCGCTGCCCAGCGCGGCCGAGACGCCCGCCATCAGCGCCTCGTCGCGCACCCGCGTCGCGGTGGCCGCTGCCGCGGCTGCCGCCAGTCCCTCGGCGTACCCGGCAGCATGCGCGGTTTCCAGTGGATCGACGAAGCAGGACTGATCGACGCTGGCATCCAGCGGGTTCCAGCCGGCGGTCGGGTTCTCGCCCGGATTGGCGGGGCTGAAATGGCGCGGTTCCACCGTTTCTTGCGCCAACCGGGTGCGCGGATCGCTCGGAGCGAAACCGGCGGGCGGCGCAAAGGCAGCCTGCAGGATATGGGTGGCCGCGCTGTGGCGGGCAGCGAAGCCGGCGACGAAACCCTCAGACATAATCGTCCTCGCCCGCCCCCATCTGAATCGTGCCGTCCTTCGCCAGACCGCGCGCGATCGCGATCATCGCCTTTTGCGCTTCCAGCACCTCGGCCAGTTTCATCGGTCCACGTGCCTCCATCTCGTCGCGGATGCCGTCGGCGGCGCGCGCCGACATGCAGCCCAGGAAGCGGGCACGGATGGTTTCGTCGACGCCCTTCAGCGCCTTGGTCAGGATTTCGCCATCGACGTTGCGGATCACCGTGCCGAGGTTCTTGTCGTCCATTTCCAGCAAATTATCGAAGACGAACATCGCCTCCTCGATCTGCTTGGCGACCTCGCGGTCGATCTTGAACAGTTTCGGCATGACCCGCTGTTCGGTCGCCTTGCGCGCACCGGACAGGATCTTCGCGGCCTCACGCGTGCCACCGAGCGTTACGGCGGCACCGCTGGCCGATCCGGTCCGCTGCGCCAGCAGGGTCTTCAGCGTATCCACCGCTTCGGGCGTGATCGGCCCCAGCTTGGCGATGCGGTGGAGGATATCCGGCTGTGCGGTATCGGGCAGCAGTTCCAGCACCTGCCCGCCGATCGACGGATCGAGATTGGCGATCAGCACGGCGGCGATCTGCGGATGCTCCTTTTCGATCATCGCGGCGATATCGGTCGCGTCCATCCAGTCGAGCAGTTCCAGCTCGCACGCCGCCTCGGCCGGGGTGATCCGGGCGAGCACGCTCTCCGCCTTCTCGGCACCGAGCGCACGGTTCATCACCGCCTCCACCTGCGGGCGGGGGTCGAAGGAAATGCCGGTCCGCTCACGGGCGCGGCCGACGAAATCGTCCAGCACGTCCTCGACCTCCTGTTCCGACACGTCGGCGACGTTGAACATCGCGGCGCCGAGCTGGCGCACCTCGTCCGGCTCCAGTTTCTGGAGGATGGCCGCCGCCTCTTCCTCGCCGACGATCATCATCAGCACGGCCGCGCGTTCGATGCCGGTGTAGGTCCGCATCGCGAGTGCGCTCACTTGGCGTCGGCCTTTATCATGTCGCGCACGGCCAGCGCGGCGCGGGCGGGGTTGTCGCGGGTGAAGCCACGCACCGCCCCGATCCGCTCGTCATAGCCACGGCTGTTTTCCAGCTGGTCCAGGCTGACGGGCGGCGCGACCATCGGCATGCCATCGGGACCGGGCAGACCGACACCGGCAACCACCGGCACGCTGGCGTCGTCGCGCTTCTTCATCAGCCCCTTGGCCAATGGCCGGACACCCAGGAACAGGACGAGCAGCGCGATGAGGATCGCGGTGCCGTTGCGGGCGAGCACCGGCAGCCAGGCATTGTCGTACCATTTCGTCGTGTCGGCCGTGTCGGTGGCCCCGGCGAACTTGCGGCTGATGACCGTCACCTGATCCTGCCGCTGCTGATCGTAACCGACCGCGCTCTTCACCAGATCGGTCAGCTGGTTGATCTCCATCTGGGTCCGGCGACCCTTGTCGGGATCGCGCAGCACCACCGCGACCGACAGCCGCTTGACCGATCCCGGCGCGGCCCGCGTCACCGAGACCTCACGGCCCAGATCATAGGCGCGCTGATAGCTGTCGGTCTGCTTGGCGGGATCGGGCGAGGCGGCGCCGGCCACCGGCTGTGGCCCGCCGCTCGCGCCCACCGCCGGGGTCGGCACCTGCAAGGTGCTGGCTGGCGGTGGCGTGTTCGACAGCGCACCCGGGATACCACCCGGCCCGCCGCCATCCTTCTGGTTGCCGGTCCACGCGCCGGTTTCGGCGCGCAGCGTACCCTGCTTGTCATAGCTTTCGCGCGTCGCCTGCGTCTCGTCGAGGTTGACGTCCGCCTGCACCTCCGCCGAGAAATTGCCGGCGCCCAGCAATGGCGTGAGCAACTGGGTCAATTGCTGGCGATACTTGTCCTCGACTCGCGCCTGGAACGCGATGCGCTCGTCGCCCATCGCCCCCGCCGCGTCGCGGCCGCCGGGACGGGTCAGCAGAGCACCGGCCTGATCGACGATCGTGACGGCGTCGGGCTTCATCCCCGGCACGGACGAGGCGACGAGATTGATGATCGACGACACCTGCGCCTCGCTCAGCGTCCGGCCGGCACCCAGCTTGACGATCACCGACGCCGATGGCGCGGCCCGGTCCCGTACGAAGACCGACGCTTCGGGCATCGCGAGATGGACGCGCGCCTCCACCACCGCATCGATATCCTGGATCGAGCGGGCAAGTTCGGTCTCGCGCGCCTGACGCAGGCGTTCGCCCTCTACCGCGCGGCTGACCCCCATCGGCAGTTGGTCGAGGATCGCATAACCGCCGGGCGCCGCCTTGGGCAGGCCCTGCCCGGCGAGCAACATGCGCGCCCGGCTGTAATCGTCCTCACCCACGGTCAGCGCGCCGGTGGCGTCGTCGACATGCGCAGCGATGTTCGCCTGTTCCAGGCTCTGGACGACGGCCGCCTTGTCGGCATCGGCGAGACCGGAGAACAGCGTCTTCTGCGGTGGCGTCGACAGGCTCATCCAGGCGAGCGCGGCCGCACCGATCAGCCCGACGAGCAGCGCCATCGGGGCCGAGCGGCGAACCGCCGGCTGGGCCATGACGCCACGGATCTGCTGGAGCGGGTTGGCGAAACGCTCGGGCATGCCGGGCGAGGCGGTGGTCGTGAGGGCGGTGCTCATCGGATCAGACCGGCATGCTCATGATGTCCTTGTACGCGGACAGCAGCTTGTTCCTGACCTGCAGGGTCACCTCGAACCCCACGCTCGCCTGTTGGCGGGCCAGCATCACCTTGGCGATGTCGACCGTCTCGCCGCGTTCGTAGCTTTCCGACAGTTTGGCCGCCTGATTCTGGCCCTCGTT
>NZ_JAELXS010000017.1 GCF_016427505.1 Sphingomonas mollis
CGACGTGCGGTACGCCTTTTGGTTAAATCAAAGCCCAGCCCCTACGGTTTTACGATGTGGCCTTTTCAGACCCGGACCAGAAACTCATGATGCCGCCATTTCACTTTCTCGACACCCCCCGCCATCGACATGCTAAGCAGGCGATACCACCGCTAGAAGAGGTGCGTGCCGCCAATCTTCGTGCGTCGGAACATTTCTCCGCGCTTGCTGACGTTTGCCGTCTGCCGTTGCCGAAAGACAAATAGGTGACAATCGACGAGATCGGCACGCTGATCCGCGATGGCGGGACCTTCTATCTGCCCCGGGACTTCGGCGGCCGCTACCAGCTGGAATTGCGTCGCACCCCGGTCGATCTGATCGAACCCGGTGTCCGGCTCGTCGGCGTTCTGGTCGGTGCTGACCTCGTCGGCGCCGATGGCGTGGCGCCCGCCTGAGGGGACATGATCGCTACCCCCCCTGCCCGGCCGCAGCCGACCGCAGATTTGATTCACTCCGACTCATTGCGATTGCCCCGGCAGACCGCTCGCGCATCATCGGATTATGGAACAGCGCATCACTCATGCCTGCGGTCACGAGCAGACCCATTACCTCACCGGCTTTGCCAGCCAGCATGATCGCAAGGCGCGGTGGCTGACGACGACCAAATGTCGATCCTGTTTTATCACGGAGAAGAAGACCGCACAGGCGGACGCCGCCTCACGCGACAATGCTGCTATCGCCCATCTCGACCTGCCCTCGCTGACGGGCAGCGAGCGGCAGGTTGCCTGGGCGACGAGCGTCCGGGCCAGCCGTTTGGCCGCCCTGGTCGATGAGCCGGACGCAGGGGACACCGATGCCTTTCACACCTGCCTCACCATCACCGATGCCAAATGGTGGATCGATTACCGCGATCTAGCGAATACGGATTTGCTTGCCACAGCTGGGAGCTGCATCCGCCCAGCCAGCATCGCGGCCGAGATGGCTGCGCCGTCATGCCTGCATCAAGCTGCCTGACTACCAAGGTCATCGGGTCGTCGGAAGCGAACATTGCTGAGCGCGATCACTGACCGAGCGCGGAAAGTACGCTACGCGCAAAAAATCGAACGGTCTGTCCTTCGGCGGAAGGCCCCTGCCCTGCCCCCACTACCTCAATGGCAAGAGCGATCGGTCTTTCTAGGGCATACCCCTAGAAGACTGGCCTCCGACCGGTCCGTTCTCCGTAAAAAGGGATTTCAAAAAAGACTGGACATCAGCGGACCATTCATAAAGGACTAAGGCATGTTCGTTCGTGCCTATTTACGCGCATCGACCGCTGAACAGGACGCTACCCGCGCCCGCGCGGCGCTGGATGCGTTCGCCGCTTCGCATGGGTTCCGTATTGCAGCTCGCTATGTCGAACATGAAAGCGGTACTCGCCTGGTCCGACCGGAGTTGTTCCGGCTCCTGGACGACTGCGGCCCCGGGGACGTCTTGTTGGTCGAGCAGGTCGACCGGCTATCCCGGCTCAGCGCGACCGACTGGAGCAAGTTGCGATCGGAGATCGAAGCGCGCCAGGTTCGGATCGTGTCGCTCGACCTGCCGACCTCCTGGAACCTGATTGCCACCCCCGACGACTTCACTGCCCGGATGTTCGCGGCCGTGAACGCGATGATGCTCGATGTCCTCGCCGCGGTCGCGCGCAAGGATTATGACGATCGTCGACGTCGGCAGGCCGAAGGGGTCGGCCGTGCCCGAACCGCAGGTCTCTACAGAGGCCGCGTTGAGAACACTGCTCGCAATGCGTCGATCGCCCGGTCGTTGAGAGATGGCCATAGCTGGCGTGAGATCATGACCGGAACCGGCTGCAGCCGGACATTGCTCGCCAAGATAGCCCGTCGCCTGAAAGAGGAGCGGATCAACAACGCCGTCGCTGATCCGGGTGCTTTGAATGGCACCGTGCGTGGAGCCAAATAGCCGCGCATCTGGCAGCAGAATCTTTCTCGTTTCTTCATCTCGAACAGCCAGTTTCAGTAAAGAGCAATCGGGAACACATTCTGAGAAAAAAGTGCTCGGATCTTCCCCGCCCCGGATCGGACACCCCCTGCCCCGCGCGCTCTTCCCGAAAGGGAATTTCCTAGCCCTTCGCGTCTACCGTTTCCGTCTGGACAGGTCGCAGTTGGTGATGTTCCCTCTCCAAGATATATTCATCAACGACAGACTGCATATCGAGTTGGTGCCGGTGACGAAGCAAGCCATTGTATGGGAACGAGATGGGATAGACCCGGGCTGGTACATCGCGGACGGTATCGGTTTGGTTCGCAACAGCGCAAGCTATCGGCCAGGTGGATGGTGGAGCATACCTGATTGGCTTCCGGACAGCAAAGAGCATGATATTGGCCCTTTCCGTACGAAAGCTATGGCGATCGAACAGGCAGAAGAGCTCGCACCCAAGCAAACCCGGAACGGTTAGACATCCGGAGGTTCCTATTCGGGATTCCAAACGGAGAGGCCCGCGTCTGCCACTTACTCTATCCTATTCGAGAAAGCCGTTCGCCCCTCCGTTAGCGTTTGGTGGCGTCTATTCCGCGTATGATGAGTGCGATGGTGCCGGCCCCTTCCGGCTCGGTCGGGTTGATGATGCGGAAATGTGACGGTCGTTTAGTGCGGTAGACTTGAACCGGGTCGCCCGCTTGGCGGACACGCGCGACGTAGGGTTGCATCAGCTCCGCGAAGGCACCTTGAGCGACATATTGCGGCACGCCGAGCGGCAAATGCGCTTGCGCGGAGGCGTCTCGATAACGCTGAGGGACTTGTGCGGGGGTGCCACCCATCAGTGGAACGATGACTGGCTTGTCACAGATTTCGCGATCCTTGCCGATGAACTCGGCAAGACTGCTGGGTCCGTCAATGGCAGCGACTGCCACGGGCTTGACCGGGTTGGGAGCGTAAAGGTCGCTGCTTGAACCAAGGTTGGGCCTGACTGCGCTCCAAGTCGCCAAGAGGGCGCCCGCCGAATGGCCCATGACGATCACGCGGCGTAGATCGAGCGCATACCGTTTTGCCAGTGGGCGCAGTGAATCGATCGCTGCGCCGGTGTCGCGAAACGTACCAGGCCAACCGCCACCAGGCTGTCCGAGCTGGCGATATTCGACGTTCAACGTCGCCACGCCGCGTTGGGTCAGGGCATCGGCCAGCGGCGCGATGCTGCGGGCCATTCCGCCGATGGAGGCATCCCAACACCCGCCGTGCAGCACGACCGCAACCGGGAACGGCCCCGTCCCGGCCGGCATGCGCAGCTCTTCGACCTGCTGTTCGGCCGGCCCGTAGTGCAGCCTCACGGTAGGTTTGCTGACCGGCATGCGCTCGAGTACCAGTGGGCCGTGCCAGTAGACCATCCATAGCATGTAGACGATGGGCCCGGCGAACCACAGCGCCGCCACCGTCACGACCGCAATTACGCCGATAATCCAACGCCGCTTTGTCATGCTATACCCCCCCCCCCGTAATTCAGCGTATGGTGAAGAATCTGTCAGGTCGAGATGACGCGATAGCTGTTCTGCCAGCTAGGTGCATGGATGCTATAGCCTCTCTTGTTTCACCATCCCCGATGGGAAGCAGGCGTTGGCGCGATATCCAGATTAGGGCAGTTTCACCGGATGTCCCAACGCTTGAGCCTTACCGCCCTCATCGTCGATGAATATGACACCGCCATCGCCTTCTTCGTCGGGAAGCTTGGCTTCGAGTTACGTGATGACACCGCGCTGACAGATGGCAAACGGTGGATAGTGGTCGCGCCGCACGGCGCGGCGAGCGGACTGCTACTGGCGCGTGCTGTCGGCGACAGGCAACGTAATGCGATCGGCGATCAGAGCGGCGGTCGAGTGTTCCTGTTTCTTGAGACGGATGACTTTGCCCGCGACCACCTTGCCTACACGCAGCAGGGTATCCGCTTCGTCGAGACGCCTCGGCATGAACCGTATGGCATCGTAGCCGTCTTCGAGGACCTCTATGGCAACCGGTGGGATCTGATCGAACCTGTCACCGGCGAGCGATGATCTCCAATTGAGCATCCTGATGAGAGGACGTCGATGCCGTCATGGCTGCGGCGCATATCAGGCTTCAGCGCGTCGGAACTGCTTGCGGTAGAGGTTCGGCGGAATGCCGAGGCTGGATGTGAAGTGTAGTCGCAGATTGGTCGCGGTTCCCATGCCCGCATTGTCCGCAATGTGCGCCATCGACAGGTTCGTCGTTTCGAGAAGGTCGCGCGCCACGGCGAGCCGCTGCGCGGTCAACCAGGCCAATGGGCTTTCCCCCGTCTCTTCGTGAAAGCGCCGCGCCAGTGTCCGCTCGCTCATAGCGGCTGCGCGCGCCATCCGTTCGATCGTCCACGACTGCGCCGGATCGCTCCGTAGCCGATTAAGCAATGAGCCCAGCGCACTGTCCGACCGCGCCAGGACCGGAAGGCCTGCCGACCTCCGCAGGCTTTTCCGCGTGAAAGCACGAACGAATATCGGGCTGGAGGTGCTGTCTGGCATTCCGGACGGGTTTTCCGTGTGAAAGTCAGCACGATGCGACCCAAGCCCGCTAGAATGTGTCCATAACCAGTAGAATCAGGGGGCGTGATGGGCGGCCCAGGCAATCCTCGTGCTTTCACGCGGATAACCCCTCCGTGAGCACCTGTTGGCTGGACATCGCGTCTGAACCCACACAATCTATGCGCCTGCTGGGATTCAACGCGGATATGGCTGAAATTTCGATCAAACAGGGCGACCTCTTTCCCTTGGACAGTCCGCTCTACGGCGACGTCCAGGGCGAACGTACCGTTGCGGAGTTCCCATTCTTCTCGTTGTCCAAAAAGGCGCAGATGACGCCGATGGTCTTCGAAAGCGGAGATGCCCGCATCGAGATCAACCCAAGCAAAACCGGCGTTGCTACAATCTACGATAAGGAGATCCTGCTCTACATCGCCAGCCTCATGGCGGAGCGGATGGAGTCGGGCCAGGTGGTCGACCGCGTTTGGAGCTTTACCGCCAACGATCTCTTCCGCGTCACCAGCACCAATTCGTCGGCTAGATCGTACACTTCTCTGAAGGCGTCCTTGAACAGGCTTCAGGGAACCCAGATCATCACCAATATCGAAACGGGTGGAGAGGGATCGGACAGCGCGTTTTCATGGTTGCTGAAGGCTGACATCAAGTACGTGAAGCTCCCGAACGGCGAGCGGCGGGTCAAGCGGATCGAAGTGATGGTGTGCGATTGGTTGCACCGCGCGATCCTGACCGATCGACGCATTGCGGCTTATCATCTCGATTTTTTCAAGCTCGGTCCGATTGAGCGCCGGCTTTACGAACTGGCGAAGTTCAACTGCGGAGAGGATGGCGGTTTCGAGGTCGATCTGAACGCTCTCGCTGAGCGGGTCGGATGTGCGTCCGACAAGCGCGGTCTGGAATATTTCAAGAAGCAGCTGAGGGACGTAGCGGAACAGGACTCGCTTCCCGAGTATGTCGTTACGCTGGCTGAGGAAAAAATCCCGTCCCCCCGCGGCGGTCGTCCAAGGATTAAGACGATCGTGGCACTCAAGGCACGCCGAGATGCGCTGGAACAGGCAGCGCTTCCAACCCCGCACTGATCCGCCATCGATAGTTTTCCGTACGAAAGCACGAAGGTCGGCGGTCCTGCTCTTCGGTAGCCGATCACGACCGCCTGATGGCCTCGACGGACAGTTGGGAGGCGTTGGCCGGTGCCGGCAAAGACTCGCTACTCGAGTCTGCTCAAGGTTCTCCGTGTGAAAGCACGAATCTTCGGCAGGTTTGCCCGGTAAACACACGATTCACGTTTGTTGAGCGTTTCCTTTCGGCTGGCGATGGTGAGTTGCGCGAATCGCAAGCCGCTATCCGGTCGTCCGTAGAACGGGCGCGGGAGATCGGCAGGGGGGTTCGCGTCGCCGTGAGGTGCGAGGACAGGACCCAGACGAGCGTCGCTCTCATGTTCGAGAGCATATGCTTGCCCCGGCAATCGGCCCCGCAGGCAGTTGCATCTGCCGATCAGACACGGCGATCATGGAAGCAAACGGGGACCATCATGACCGGATAAAGAAAACCCGGCTCGAAAGCCGGGCATTCAAGTAGCTCTAGTTTGGCACACGCCGGCAAGCGTGCGCGGTCGGTCAGAACGATCCGCCAGATAGCCGATCTCGGCAGCTTTCACAAGAATGCGCGTTTCGCGCCACGCATTTTCTTTGCCTGTTCATGCCCGAAAACGGGGAAGAGCAATGGCAGCTATAACGGTTGGAGCGGCTTCGCTTCAGGCGCTTGGAGCCTTGCGGCTCGGCCGCAGGACACGATCGGGATCGTTGCACCGCACAGGCGCGCCAGTGCTCAGGGATAGCGTCGAGGCTGGTACGTTCGAGGACGTATTCTTCGCGACCCCTGCAAAGGGCGAGACCGACTCCATCCTGCGCGCCGCGCGCCGTGCTCTCGATGCAGGCAAGCGCCTCAGGCGAGATGCGCGGGCGGACGGCCGTCAACTTTCGGGCGTGGAACACCATCTGGCGGCGCTGACGAGCGGCACGGTGCGGGTCCTTGAAGAGATCCTGACGCTCGCCCGGCTTAATGCAGGTCGGGTTTACCCGACCTATGAGTACCTCGCTGAGGCCACCAGCCTAGGCCGTGCGACCATCGCTCGCGCTCTGCATGTTCTGGCAGCCATTGGTTTTGTCGTTCGTCAACGCAGGTTCAAGCGCGTCGAAGCACAGGGGCCAGGACCGCGGTACGAGCAGACGTCGAATGTCTATCGTGCCTATCTCCCCTCATGCGTCCTTCCATATCTGCCGCGCTGGATGCGCCCCGCTCCTGTTCCCGACGATATGCTTCAGCGGGAAGCGGATCGGGTGGATGACACGAAGCACATGCTTTCCCGACTGGATTGTCGCGACCTAGCGCTGGCAGTAATAGCAAACGGCCCGCTGGCTAAGATCCTCGCCAAGCTGGGGGCTGCTGTCGATAAACGGGAGCGAGAGTATCAAAACGATCTGCAACCGCTTATGGATTCTTATATATACCCTAAAACAAGAGTTGGCTTAGTCAGCCAACGCACTAACGCCTAACGGCGCCTTAATGGAAACGACCAAACACAGGCGGCTATAGATCTAAGATCAACGGACAAGAGTGCCGGCTGCGCCGTCACATGCTCCCCAGCGGAGCACGCGTTTTCTGTAGCGTTCAAATAGCTGGCTTCGTGCCCGTTGATCGGTTGAATTGGGGGCGAGGACGCCGAGAGCGGCAGGTCTGCGTGCTGTTAACGGCGCAAAAGCTCAAGATTACCCTGCTTATCGTTTATCCGATGATCCTTCGGGGTTCTGTCGCCGATCTTTGCCCGGTTCCTGGCCGCGCTAGCGATCCCGCACCGCGAGGGAATATCGCTCGCCAGCCGATCGTTGCTTGCGCCGCGCGGCTGGGTCAGCGTAAATTGCCCGCGCCTGTGGAGACACAGGCCGGGGCCTAGAAACCTTGAAGAGCAAGAGCCGGTTCGATCGACCGGGTGGCGGGCGCGTATGTCCAAGCCACCCGGCTAAAGGCGTCCGCGCCTAGCTTGCTCTAGGTTTCTAGCACCCGGTTTCGAAGCGACGACGCGTCCAGCGGACGCGTCGCCGGCTTCTACGGGAGGACAGGCTTCGATGGAAACGACCGAGACAGCGATCGCTCTGATGGAACGGGCCCTCGCACTCCTAGACCAAGACGCCCAGGGGAGGATCGCCTGCCATCTTCAAAATGCGCTCGATGTAGCGGAAGACGTTGCACCGGTCCGCTCAGGCGAAATGCTGGCGCTCGACGAAGAGACAGCCTTTTTTGACCGTATGGACGCATCCAGAGCAAGTGCAGGCTCTGCCTGATCCAACGCACTGAACCGATCAAGTCGATCGTTCCCAACTTGGTAGCGTCTTCGAGAGGGGAGGACGCTGGACTGACTTCGATGTTCACTGATCGGAGCTGTGATGCGCGTCTTTAACAATCCTCCCGTCAATCCTGATTGGCCTCCACCCGCAAGAGACGAGGTAGGCCACGCCCGCCTGATCCCCTAGCGTCTGGGTGGTCGTTGGCACGGAACTCATGGCTCCTGTTGCTGCCCTGCCCATCCGGACCAGACGCCGAGCCTGTCCGTCCGCTTGGGAGATCGCGCTATTCTCTCTCACTGCTTCGCGGGCTGCAGTTCGCGGGCGGTCATAGGGGCGTTGAATTCCCTACGCCTTCGTAATGTCGGATGGGATGCCCCCCTCGCCTCCTTTTCCCCAGGTCTAGCTCGGTGACGAGCAGGACGAGGACGAACCCCCCGCATTTGGCTTGGCGCGTTTTACGGCGAAGTGCGCGCGCCCGATCCGCTGATCGCCGTCGCGCGCCGCCATTTCCCCGATCTCCCTGCGACGTTGCACTGAGCGCTTATCGAGTCTCGGCCCGTTCGGGCAATGATCGACTGACGGTGGCGCGACCGCACCTAAATCGCGCTTTCGACGCGGAGCGGTTGCGTGGGCGAGGCCGGAGCCTGCCCCGGGCCGGGTGCCTCCCGGGCAGAGGGCACAACACCTCACAGCGACAGTTTCGGTGCTGGCTTTGCTGCCCTTTGCCAAGGGGAATGCCTTGCCGGCACCACGACAGCCCCGCTCGGTGAATCCCGTCCGGGCGGGGAACTGCGCAGCCCGGACCGTCCCATCGTCATTTCGAGCCGCACGACGTGCGCGCCGTGACAGCGAAGGCGACACCAAGGTCCACGCTCAACCATCATCCTTCACGACAGCCACTGGCGCAGGGCGCGAGCACCAGCGAGGGAGGGTTTCAGAGCCACCCCGGGTGCAAGTATCGAGCCACAGCGGCTTTGCCGGACGAGCGACGCGACAAGGGCGTCCTGCTTCACGGTTCCATGTCCGTCGCCCGCCGGTGGGGTCCATCCCCTCTCTTTCCTGAACGACCTAATACGGCCGTCCACCCCCTCCAACCCGCGATCTATCGGTCCGAGTTGCCGTGTGCCACGGCTGCCCGCACCACCCCTTCGATCGGAGTTCCCCTGCAGCGTCTTCGCGCTTTCGGTGGAGAGGGCGTCCTGGCCGTCTTTTTTGGTGTTCAGTCGAGGGGACGGACCCCCCGGCGAGCAAAAAAGGAACCTCGAAATGCAGAACCTCGTCATTCTCGCCGGCAACGTCGGCACCACGCCTGAAGCCCGCACCACCCAGGGCGGCACCAAGATCACCAACTTCTCTCTCGCCACCTCGCGTCTCAAGCGCGACAGCGACGGCAAGACGATGAAGGATGGCGAAGGTCGCCGGGTCGAGGACACCGAATGGCACCGCATCACCTGCTTCAACGGCGTCGGCAAGACCGTCGCGCAGTATGTCGAGAAGGGCCAGAAGGTCATGGTCCGGGGCCGCATCCACTACACCCGCTGGAGCGACGATCAGAACATCGAGCGCTACGGTGTCGAGATCATCGCCGACGAAGTGACCTTCCTCTCCTACGGCAAGGCGTGCCAGCAGCAGCAGGGCGCCACCCAGGATGATGACGCGGACGACGTCCCCTTCTGACCCGGGAGAACCGGCCCGGAGCTAACGCTCCGGGCTCATTCTTCGTCAGTTCGCGCCCTCACGCGTTGTTATTGCGTGATGGGTCAGACCTTCGGAAGTTCGTAGCGAGTGACGATGATCCGTTCTTCGGCGTCGAGCATCACCTCCAGGCAGGTGTTGACGAGATCGTGGCCGAGCAGATCCAGTTCGTCGAGCGCCACTTCGAACAACTCGATTTGCGTGTCGAGATCCATCACCGGCGCGGTGAGACAGATCAGACCGGCATGCAGTTCGACGTCCTTGTACAATCCTTTTTCACCTGGCGCATCCGCCCGTCCCTGAAAGTCGATCGCGTTCCTGGTGACAAGCGTGAGATCTTCGGCCACGAGGATGGGCACGAGGTTCCAGTCCTTCGTGCCTGCCAGCCCCCGGTAAACGACGCTCGAGGTGTCCGGATGCCCGCGCACGATTGCCCTCTGGACCAGTTCGCTGCTCAGGCACTCGTCGATGAAGAGCTTCACGCTGTCGCTTGCCGCCGTTCGATGACCCGTCTTGTAATGACGCTGTCCTCGCCAAGCATACGCCGCTCGGGCGGTCGTCCCTGCAGCGGGTTCGCACGGGCATAGAGGCTCGCCAGTTCGATCTGCTCTTCGCTCAAGCCCCGATAGGCTTCGCGGATACGCGACACTGGCAGTCCGGCCGCGGCCGAGGCCGCGACATCATGGACCGGGATCCGGGTTCCGGTGATGACCGGGGTGCCCCCTAGAATTCCGGGATCGGACTTCACCATCGATAGTGCCGCTACATACCGGTCCCAGCGCTCATGGGTCTGGATCAGGAACGGCTCGAGGTCGATATGAAGCCAGTCGTGCCGAACGACGCAGTGCCGCAGCAACGAGGCCCATCGCGCAGGCATGTCGCTGGTGGGCTCTACCCGCTTGTCCACATCGAAGATCGCGAACCGCCGCTCATCGGCCGTCAGCTTGTTCGCGCTCGCATGATAGAAGGCAATGTAGAAGCAGGCTTCGGCGGAGACGCTCTTCCCCCTCCCCTTGCGTACCAGACGAGGGGGAAGCATCCGGTCGATCGCGTGGTTGACGATGCTCAGCTCCACACCGGAGACGACCGCTGCCTCGGTAGGCCTGAGAAGCTCAGCAGTTCCGGTCATAGTGCACCCCACAAAGTCTTTCCATGGGTGGGAAGATATAGACTTACGGTGCCACTATCAAGTCGATGTGGTCGGCAGAGCCTCCAGGTCATCCTGATCGATACTCGTTAATGCCGTTGAGGGAGAGAGGGGCGTCTCCCGGCCAGGGCCGGGACCGTCGCTCTATTCCGCTTGACGCTCCACCGAGCCCCTGTCGGGTCTCGGCCCATCCGGGTGACGATCGAGTGACGAGGGCGCAGTGTTCGGAAACTCCTTTCCGAAAAGCGGCAACCTGTTTCCAATCCAGACTCCGCGAATGCAGCGTCGCCACGCTGACCAAATTCCGTACCAGCATAGGGACGCAGAGTGGGCAACGAAACCAGGCCGGCCTCTACCTCCCATTGAGGGAAAGCGTCACCGGCGACCCAACGCTGAGCACGATGCTCTAGGCAGACGCGCTTCACCCCGCTCTTCGGGCACAATCCTTGGGCCGGGTCGGGGCCTTCTACGATCAACCCGCAAGGGGTCCGGCGCTTCGCTACGGCTTTCTCGCCTTCGGCGACAAAGTGATCGCGGCCCCTCCCCCTCCTGTCGGGCGCCTGTCGAGCGGGGATGAACCCCGTCGGCTTCACAGGAGCCTCGAACATGATCAACGATATCTAGATCGCCCGCAAAAACGCCCTGAACCTCGCACGGACCCTGATGGTGGCCACCATGGTCATCGCCGTCGGTGCCCAATACGCCGTCATCACCACTGAAGATCACGACATGTCGCTGACGATCGTCAACGAATACGACCCTTTCAGCTGACCGTGGCGGGGGCAATGCCCCCGCCCCTCGGGCTCGCGTAAGTTTGCACGTGCAAACTTCTGCATGACGCTGCGCAGCTGAAGGATGGCGAAGAAGCGCGTCCTGCGATCTGCCGGCTGCGTATACGGTAACCTTTATTGGCTGAATGCCGTGGCGGTTCTCGCAGGAGGCAGCATCGCGATCTCGTCAAGCTGGCGGCGATCGGTCAGCATCACCCGCCACGCCTCACCGTAGGACCATTGCGCCATGTAGAACGCGCGGCCGCTACATTCCACGAGCCGACAGTCTTCACGTCGATCGATCAACGACCAGTCGGGCCCGTGCCTTGCGAGGATGTCGGCGAGATCGACCCGCATCAGTGCGCCGCACTCAGGGCAGCGCCTCCGCACCCGGGAGTTGGTCCTCGCCAGCAAACCGGTCGAACGCATCCACCACGGCCACAAGGTGATGATCGGTGCCACGTTTCGCATGCTCGAAAGATTAGGCGCGGTCCCGACCGCTCGTCCAGCGCGATACCCTGTTCGTCAGGCCCCGTCCTTCCCCAGTTGTTCTGGGGCTTTCGGGCTCTGTCCTCGCCGAGGCGCTCTCCGGCGCAAACCCGCTGGCGCGGGCTTCTCCACTGCGTTGCGACCCGTCGGGTGCGCCGGAACGCTATGCCCCGGCAGTCCGGTCGCCGGTCGAAAGGCCCCGATCGCCGGGGTTTCGGACAGGAGACGAAACATGGTCGACATTTCCAAGTCTTCGCGCGGCATCGGACCAGCGCGCTCCGCCACCATCGCGAGGTTAAACGACGAACTGCGGCAGAACCCGACGCAACCCGGTGCCAATCGCATAGTCGTATCGAGCGGCGTGGCGGTATTGATCGGCGACACCAACCTGTTCCGGGGATTCCAGAGACGTGCGGAGTTGCTGCGCGCGGTCCGGGACTTCGACACCTTCCCAGCTGGCGACGACCCTTACGGCGAGCACGATTTCGGTGCCCTCACCTTTGCCGAACAACGTGTCTTCTGGAAGATCGACTATTACGACGCGGACCTCGCCTTTGGCTCCGAGGATCCGACCGATCCGGCGATGACCACGCGCGTCCTCACCATCTATCTCGCGTCCGAGCATTGAGGCGACAGGATCCCGGCTCCGACGGAGCCGGGGTTTCCCGCCGTGGGCGGAAAACAAGAGGCCCTGTCATCGACGCTCCTTAAGCATGACGGCCGGGCGAGACCGGCGTCAAGGATCGGCGGTTCCCCCAATTTTCTGACGAAAATCGGCTCCCCCACCGCCCGCTGTGCGGCCGCTTGCGCGGTCCTGGACCCCGCCCCCGCCCGCCGTCTCGACGCCTTCGGTTCAATTAGCAGAAGGAGGTTCACATGCTCGACCCACTCGCACGGCACGCAGCCTGGATGATCGATCTTGCGGCAATCAACGCCGAAATCGATCTGAGCGGCATACCGGCACCGGCTCAGCGTCCGACCTTGAAGCGGCAGCGTATAACGAAGCGCGCGACCTGGTGGGAGGAGTGAACGGCGCCCTTCCGGTCACTCTGCCGAACGTGGTAGAAGACGATTGCACTGGCCGAGCGCGTGTGCGAGCTGTAAACAAATTGCGGCGACACTTAGTTTACAGGAAACCGAGCAACGTGCTGATCGGCTATGCCCGAGTTGGAGCTGACGAGCGAAGCCTCGCGACACAGGTCGAAGCGCTGCGTGCGGTCGGCTGTGCACGGATCTACGAGGATCGCGCGATCGACGGCGACGTGTCCGTCAAACCGCAACTGTTGGCGGCGTTGAACGCCTCGACCGCAGGCGATGAGATCGTGGTGTCGCAACTAGACCGGCTGGCGCAGTCTTTCAGCGGCCTGATCGAGGCGATGCGGAGCCTGCAGGACAAGGGCGTCGCGTTCCGCTCGATCCGCGAGGGTATCGAGACGGTCACTCCCGCCGGCCGTTCGTTCTTCCACACGATCGGGGCATTGGCGACATTTGAGCGCGACATCGAAGCACAAGCGCTGGAGGACGGGCAGGCCGTGCCCCCGAGTGGCGCCAAGCGTCTTGGTCGCCCGCCGCGCATCACGCCCGAGCGCTGGGAGGAGGCCCTCTTGTTGTTGCAAGGAGATCCTCCGACTCCGGTCGCGGCTGTCGCCGAGCGCCTCGGTGTGACCCGACAGGCCATCTACAAACGCCTCAAGGACGAGGGAGTCGGATCATGATCGATCGATTGCGACGTACGCTGCTTGGCGCGACAAGGGTGATCTCGGTCGCTCTGACGATCGGCGAGATCCTGTTCTGGAGCCTCATGGCGGTCCTTGTCCTGTCAATGGATCGGACGATGATGGACGCCGTCGGCCTGTTGCTCGTCGCAATCCTGATTGGTCGGCTTGGGCTCGCGCGTGACCGTCGTGGTTCCGCTGAACGTGAACAAGAATCCTGGCCGCTGAACCGTCGCCTGCCTCATGGGCGCGACGCTTGGCACCAGCACGGTTAGGAGCAGCAGGCCTGTGCGAACGATTACCCTCAATATCGAGAAAGGCGGCGTCGGCAAGACCACGCTGGCCTGTCATCTCGCCTGGTATCTTGCTGAGCGGGGCGAGCGTGTCGTCGTTCTCGACCTCGACCAGCAGGGTAACGCGACGTCGACGCTGACTAGCTACGAGAAGCCGGAAGACGGTCCCGACGAGGGGCCGAAAGTGCCCTTTTCGGTCATCGGTTCGATAGAATCGCTGTTCCGCCCTGATTTCGAGTATCCGACCGGCGTAGAGGGCACGGCACATGTTTTCGACGGTGCGGAAGCATTGCACGAGTTCACGAGCGACTATCAGCACGCAATCGAGGCCCTTGCCGACAACTTCCCCGCGCTCGCTCCACATTATGATTTCTGCGTGATCGACACCGCGCCGGGCTGGAGCTGGATCAATTTCGCCGGGTTGATGATGACCGATCACCTGATCGTGCCGCTCCAGATCGAGAAGCTGGCGCTTGACGGCCTGCAGCGCATTTCGGACTCGATCCGGACCGTCGAGGAACGCGGACGTGGTGGGCGCAAGATCGACTTCCTGGGGCTGGTCGCGAACAACTACCGGCTGGACAATCGGCTTCATGCGGCCAACCTCGAAGCTCTGAAACGGGAGACCGGCGACTTTCTCTTTCCAACGCCGATCCCGCATCGCCAGCATATCGCCGAGGCCATGGATCAGGCGGTGCCCGTGTGGCGCCTGGCAAAGGATACACGCGACGCGAGCGCCCTGATGACCGCGGTGCTCGACGAAGCAATGAAGCGGGTGCTCAGAACCCTGCAGAAGGAAAAAGCGGCATGATCGCCAAGACAGGTTTCGCCCGGCAGCTCGGCAACATCGGCTCGAAGGTCCTGCGCGACGAGACGCCGGCCGGAACCGCCGCGCAGGTCCCGATCGACGATATCGTGCCCGACCCGAACAACCCACGAAAGTCATTCGACCAGGCCGCCTTGAACGAATTGGCCCAGTCGATAGAGACGCGCGGCATTCTCCAGCCCATCGTGTTGTCGCCCAGGAACGACGACGGCAAATATGTAATCCGCTATGGCGAGCGGCGCTGGCGGGCTGCGGCGATCGCCAAGCTCGCCGCGGTGCCGGCGATCATCGCAACGGCCGATGAGGGCGAAGGGCGCGCGCTCGACCAGGTCGTCGAGAACGAGCAACGCGAAAACCTGAAGAACAGCGAATTGCTGGACGCGATCAGGCAGGAGCTGGCGGCCAAGGTGAAGCAGGCGGAGATCGCCAAGCGGCTCGGCCGGTCGAAGTCGGTTATCGCAATGTATGCTGCGTTGACCGACGCGCCGCAGCCGATCGCCGCGGTCATCGACCATATTTCGATCCGCTCCGCCTATAACCTCATGTCGGCCTGGAAGATCGATGCCGAGGCGACGCAGGCCTATATCGAGGCGGACGGTGCCAACCTTTCCGCGGCTGCCACGCAGCGCCTGGCGACCGATATTGCCGCCCCTCCCCCTGCTCCAGTCCCGGACGACGTGGCTCCAGACAACGCTGCCGACGAGACGGCTACCCAATCGGAAAAGTTTGCACGTGCAAACTCCGACGAGAAGACAAGCGCCGCGCCGGCTGAACCGAGAAGCCGCAACGAGGGCACGGGCAAAGGCAAGGGCGATCGACAAGCCGCAGAGCTCGATGCCAGCCTAGCCTCACCTCGGGTTCTGACGGTGTTCGTTGATGGTCGCCCTGGACAGCTGATCTTGTCGCAGCCCGATCTCGCCGCGCAGATCCTCGTGCGGCTCGATGATGGTAGCGAGGTGTCGCTGGGTTCGTTGTTGCCTCAGCCCTGATCCTTCTTTCCGCGTCTCTTCTGATCGTTCTGCGAGCGGTTCGACGATGTCGAGCCGCTCGTCGTCGTTGCGGGGCAATCCGGATCGAGGGCAGGGGAGGGGGGTGGACCTAATCGACCCGATAAATGGACCGAGTTTGCATGTGCAAACTTCAAGAGGAGATTTAGGTCTGATGGCAGGATAGCGCCTGTGAGGCGTATTGTATTGCGATTGGCGGACGAGCTTTTCTCGATGACGACGCTGGCGACTTTTTCAATCCGCCTTGATGCTGCGGCCATGTCGCGGTTCGATGCGATTGCGGCAGGGCAGGGGGGGCGCAGCGCTCTCCTGCGCCAGTTGATCGCCAAGCGGATCGCGGATGATTTTGACGCGTATTCTGAGGTGGGGGAGGGGCCGCCGCGTGATCGCACGGTCCGGATTCACCTCAGCGCGAGCGAAGCTGCCGTCGTCGCCGAGCACGCGCGCGGCCTCGCTGTTACGCCGGCCAGGTGGATTTCGTTGCTGGTGCGCCGTCGCATCCGGATTGGCCCGCGCGTCGATTTCGGCTGGCGGGTCCTGCTGGTTGATATCCGACGCCAGCTGCGCGGCGTAGCCCGCAATCTCAACCAAGCGACACGCGCGGTGAATGCAGCGATGATGGAAGACTCCGGGCTCGACCTCAGTCGTGAAGTCGGTCGTCTCCTGGACATGCGAATGGAGGTCGCCGAACAGGTTGGCGCGATGGATGCGGCGCTCCTTGCCGACTATGCCTATTGGCAGGTCCCCGCATGACATTCGCAACGCTCGACGTTGCCGAACTCGACGGCATCTGGTCTTGGCCAAAGCGCGCACGGCGCGTGCAAGGGGGCCCCGATGCCGTTCCCTATGCACTTGGCAGGGTGGGCCGGTCAGGCGGGGGGCCTGGATCAGCTGGTCGAATGTCCAGCGCGCAGGCCGCAGCACGCGCCCGTCTCGACCGTCTGTCTTCCAAGGTGCCGGAGGTGATGGTCAAGGTTACCGGCCGCAAGCATGTCGGCGGTGCGGCTTCTGCTCACCTCGCCTACATCGGCCGGCACGGGCAACTGGAGATCGAAACACGCGATGGCGACCTCATCGATACGAAGGCGGCCATGATCGCGCTTGGCGAGGAATGGGACAGCGATGCCGATTCCGCGCGCGGTCAGCGCGTAGCGGCAGTGGCACTCGTATTTTCGATGCCCGAAGGGACGCCGCCCTCGGTGGTCAAGGACGCCGCCCGGGCGGTCGCGCAGCAGACGTTCGGCGAGATCCATGACTTTGTCATGGCGCTCCATGTCGATACAGGCCGCCCGCACGTACACCTGACTGTCGCGGCAGCCGGCGAAAACGGCCAGCGCTTCAACCCGCGCAAGGATGATCTTGCGCGGATGCGAGAGAGCTTTGCACAAGAGCTTCGCAGCCGCGGCGTCAAGGCGGAGGCAACCCCGCGGCGCGCGCGGGGACAGATGCGCTCGGGGCAGGCAATGAGCCTCTACAAGCAGCGTGTGGCGCACCAGCTTGGCGAGCGCCCGCTTCCCAACGCCGATGCAGCTGTTCTTAACGAGGTCCGTTCGGTGATCGTGGGCACCAAGAGCTTTCACCACACGCCGGACGAAATCGCTGGCGGCCGCAATTGGCGACACGCGAGAGCGGTCTATACTCGCGCGGCCGATCGGCTGGCGCGATCCGATGAAGCTGAAGACCGGACGCTCGCCGCCAAGGTCCACGGTTTCGTCGCGGCGTTTCCTACCCCCGACACGTACCGGATGGCGGTCGGTAAATCAGCTATCGAGAAGCTTAAGCGCGCACCGGATCCCCCGCGGCGGCGGGACGGACCTGATCGCTCCAGCCATCGGTAACCGTCACGCCGGGCCGCTATTTCGCCGACCGAAAGTTTGCACATGCAAACTTTCGAGGTCTTGCTGGACACGTAGCGCACGCAGCAGTCTTCGCAGCCAGTAACGGGTTGTTCATCATGTCCGCCTATAGCTGTTGGGGGTGTACCGCCGTTGCTGAGCGGCGGCATGATGTCAGGCCAGGGTCGACGAAACGGGCATCACCGGGATCTTTCGCGATTGTGAAACAGGATTTCTCGTGACTGCTCTGTCTGGACGGTGACCCGTTCCTTGACCTGTACAGGTTCGGTTTTCTCGCCCCGGGAAAGCCTGCCGGCGATCTCGATCTTGGCTGCGGTCGTTGCCCTGTCCACGGCGTCACGGTCTTCACCAAATCTTGCACGGGCGGCGACATGCGCCAGCATGACATGGCCCTGAGCGGCCTTGAGGTCAGGGTCGCGCGCATTTTCCGCATGCGACTGGCGCATGAACCGCTCCGACGCCGCAGCTGATCCGGTCTGGTCCCTCCCGTCCAGACCCTTGATGTCCCACCGGTTGCGATCCGCCGGGATGCGACCCCTTTCGCTGTCCACCTCGACCGGATCCGTCCCGGCACGACGCACCGCGACATGGTCTCCAACGCGGCTTCCCGATCGCTCCAGCGCGGCCGACAATCCGACCCCCCATGCACGTTCGCGCCGCCCATCGGGCGTCTCAAGATCGACAAACGGCGTGTCGCGCTTGGCTCTCTCGTTGAACTTAGCCGTGCCGATCTCGAGGATGCGGCCCTCGACCCCGCGATCGAAGTCGGGACGTGCGGGAAGGGCTATGCCCGACCGTTCCTCCCTTTGAGAGGGGCCTCGTGACCGATCGATATGGGTGATCGAACCCTCGCCGCGTCGCCGCGCTTCCTCGAGTTCCACCTTGGTTGGCGAATAGCCCTCGACCTCTATCCCACGCGCCATTGCCGCTTTCCACACTTCGCGTCGAAACGCCTCGCTGCCGCTGACGCGCAGGCGATCCCACTGACGATGCTCGGCGATCTCGACCAGTTCGCCAGCCACCGATGCATCACGTCCTACCAGCCGCGCGCCGCCGTCCTTGAACGTCGGGTTCTTCTCGGACGAGTTCCGGAAATACTCATCGCCGACCTTCACGTAACGCGAGCGGATATGCGCGGGCAGGCTGTCTGACTCGTCGATCGTCGACGTCCGCCGAGCTTTGCCATCCGCCGGCTGCGCAGGCGCACCCTCGTCTGGAAGCTTGCTGTCGGCGCTGGCGCGTGGCGCGGTCGCTCGGCTCCGCGATGCCGCTTCGGCAAGTTCAGGGAGTTCGGCCGCATCCACTCGGGGCTTCGGCGAGGTTGGCGGCGTGATCGATCCGGACTCGGTCACCTTGTCAGTGTCGCGTCCAGAAGGGTGGTCGGAGGCAGATGTGTTCGGGTCGGTCGACATGGTTGCTTCCCTCATGTGCGGGCCTTCTCGCGCGAGCGCACGATGCGTTTGGTTTTCTCGGGACTGTTGGCAGCGGCCTCGACGGCGACTGTCCCCCCGTCGTCGGCCGCGCGTCGGGCGAAGATGCTCGGGAAACGTTCGATACCGATGCTGGCGATGACCGCGGTGTCCAGACGGTCGAACCCAGTGTCGAGCGCTGATTTCGAAAGGTCACCGAACAGCGATGTCTGCGGTGGTGCGATATCAGCCAATGCGGGTAGGGTCCGGAGTGAGAGCGCGTCTTCGCTGGCGTCGACGACTTTCATTGCCGGAGCAGGCCGGGCGTTCGCAGGAGCGGCCGCGACCACGGGTGCCGGCAGAAGGCGGCGCGTAAACAGGCGGGACGCGAAATAACGGATCTTGGTCGCCATGACCGGAGGCATGCCTCCACGCAGGATCAGCATTCGATCACGTGGCAATTGCATCAGCTCCTGGGGGAGCATCAGCGCGCGTCGTTGATCGGATTCCGACATCGACCGGTTCGCGAGCATGCCGTGGATGGTCCGGCTTTTCGTGGTCGCGGTCTGCCCGACGAAGCCGATCCGTTCGGACAGTTCGTTCGCGACCTTCAACTCTTTCGGGGTGAAGGCAACCTCAACGCCGCAATTGGCAACGATCTCGTCGGCGACGTCGTTGCCGTAGACGGCGCGCAATTGCGATCGCGACTGGATCACCGGCAAGAGCCTGAAGCCGTAGCCCGCGACAAAGCTGAAACCGTTCGCGATGACGTTGGCACGGCCGAGGCGCGCAAACTCGTCGAGCAGCACAAGCACCGAAATACTGTGGCGACCTCCATCCGGCAGATCACGCGTGTTCAGGTCGATCAGCTGCTGGAAGAACAGATTGTAGAGCGGTGCGACCCGCTCGAGCTCATCGGGTGACACGCCAAGATAGATCGACATGCGCGTGTCGCGGATCGTTCGAAGATCGAAATCGCTGGCAGACGTGGCGGCATCGACATGGGGATCGAGCCACAGGTTCAGCCGGGACGTGATCGTCTGCTTCAGACCGGAAACGGTATTTTCGGCACCGCCGATAAAGTCGTGGATCGCACGCACGCCGCCCGGCGCCATATCCTGTTCAAGGGCGGTGACCTGCTTGCGCAGATAGTCCTGCGTTCCCGGCTGCGTCACCTGCCGGTAGATCTCGCCGAGCGTAAACGGCACAGCGTCCATTGCCGCAACCAGGGCGCCGACGCCGACAAAGCCCGTGATCGCGCCCTGAGTCCAGAAAGGGTCGGCCCGGTCAGGCACCGGGAACAGCATGGTCGCGATTTTCTGCAACTCGGTCACGACATCGTCGTGCACGCGGCGATCGATATGCCCGAGCGGGTTGTAGCGCGCCGTTGCGCGATCGCGTGCCATCGGATTGAACAGGAAGACCTTCTGCCCATGCGCCTGCCGAAACCCGGCAGTAGCCTCCCAATTCTCGCGCTTGATATCGAGGACGACCACCGACCCCGCCCAGGTCAGCAAATTGGGAATGACGATGCCGATGCCCTTGCCGCTGCGGGTCGGGGCCTCGAGCAGGACATGTTCGTTCCCGCCGAAGACCAGGTAACGTCCGCGTTTGCGCCCAAGGATGATCCCGTCGCTATCGCGCATGCCTTCGCGTCGGATTTCCGTCTCGCGGGCGAACCGGGCATCGCCGTGCAACGCGCGGGGACGGCGCAGGAACGCGATCATGCCCCCGGTAACCACGATAGTTGCGATGCCCATGCCGATCGCCAGCCATTTGATGACCCGGCGATCTTGGCGATAATACCAGAAGAACGCGGGCAGTTTCAGGGGATCGAGCCTTGCAAACGGCAAGCCGAGACCCGTCCACGCCATGAACCCGCCGAACAGAAGAATCAGGCCAATAGTAGCGAGCCCGATCCCGACCCAGATGGCCGCCTTAGAGGCCATGGTCGTGACGGCCGGCCGGATCATGGAACACCTCCGTGATCCGGAAGCGGCCATCGACCTTCTTCATCTGCACCACGATATCGACCAATAGCCGCAGCAACGCCCGGATATCGTCGCGCGACAGGTCTCGTCCGCCTTCGCTTTCCTTCACGAGCAACGTCAACTGCTCGAAGGCCAGTTGCGCGGAATCCGCATGGACGGTCGTAATCGAGCCTGGATGACCGGAGTTGACGTTGCGCAGATAGAAGAAGGCGGTGCCGTCACGTAGCTCCTGGAGGAGGATGCGGTCGGGTCGCATCCTGAGCGCGCTCTCTAGCAAATGCTTTGCCGAGATCTGCGCGGTACCCTGGCCATCCTTGGCATAGATCATGTGCACCTTGTTGCGGTGGGGCACGTCGAGTTCGCGGGTGTCCTCGATCGTGAGGATCCGTTCGTGCGCCGGAATGCACTGGATAAGACCCTTCGAGAACGTGGTCTTGCCCGAGCCCGTAGCGCCGCTCACGAGGATGTTCTTGCGGGCACGCACCGCCAGGTCGAAGAACGCACGCCATTGCCTGGCGTCGCGCAGGGCGATCAATTCGTGATCGATCGCGCCCAGCGCGGTCGTACCGGTGATCGTCTCCGAAAACAGTCCGCTCCTCTCGAAATCACCGAGGCTGAGCGTGTTGCCGCTCGGCTTCCTGATCGTCAGCGAGATCGCCTCGACCGCGGGGGGCATCAGAATTTGAACCCGTTCCCCGGTCGGCAACACCGTCGAGCAGATCGGCGCGTGTTGCGTGATATCCTGCCGGGTCCAGGCGGCTGCGCTGGTGGCAAGCGTCATCAGGTGGACGTCGTCCAGACCGTCGACATGCTCCCAGCGCCACCCGTTGCGATCCTCGATCCCGACATCACCACCCGGACCATTGATGACGAGCTCAGTCACGCCGTCAGCATCGAGCAGCGCGCGGATCGGGGCGAGACAATGCGTCAGGACGGCCGCGTCGCTCGTGAACACGGGCTATCGGCCTGTCTTCAGCCGCAGGTCGTAGACGTGGCTGAAGTCGAAATCCTGTGCGACGAAGATGCTGACATCCTCGCCCTGGTTCTTGCGCAGCACCGGGCGGATTTGCTGGCTGTTGGCAACGATCGTCTGCGACGCCTGCGAGGGCGTCCGGGTTATGTTAGTCACACCGTTGTTCGATCCGATCGCGTCACTCGCCGCTTGGCCACCAATCTGACCGGCAGCATCGACGACCGAGAACAGCAGTGCGGCACCGAAGCGCTGCAAGAAAAAGGATTGTACGCCGCCCGGAAGGCCCGAGCGACCGAGTGGATCGGACGCGGGCGATCCGAGCGCGACAGCAACACCGTGCGGCGTGATCGCGCGGTTCCATACGACGAAGAGCCGGTAACGGCCTTGTTCGATGCCGCCCTGATACTCGCCGAGAACGCGAGTGCCCTTTTCCATGAGAATGACACGGCCGTTGTCCGAATAGACATCACGGGGAAGGACGCAGGTGGCATAGCCCGGCTGACTGGAATCCATCGCGGTCTGCAACACGCAAGGCAGGACAGCCCCTGCGAGCAGCGCAAGGTCCCGGTTTCCGACTGAGGACGCCGACACCCGGGCGATCTTCGAGGTCTGGCGGAGACGATCAAGCGCGGTTGGCGTCAGCGCGGCGTCGGTGCTGGACGCCTGATTTGAAGCACCACCTTGGCCCGCACTCGTCGCGCCGTCCGAGCCCCCGTTGCTGCCACCATAAGCGACAAGCGTCGAGCGACGCGCGGCTTCGCGCAGCACCTGCGCCTCGCTTTTTCTGGGTGCCGACTGCGACGATTGGCCTGTTTGGACGGACTGCTCGGCGGGCGTGACGGTGCCGTCGATCGCCGGCACCTGGTCGGGCGTAAGTACGACCGGGGCATTGGGGTCCGTGCCCGCGTCCGCCAATTGCGGTGCCACGACACCGTCATCCTTCACCCGATAAGCGGTCTCGGTTGCAGGAAGGGCCGGCTTCTCCTTGCTGTCGTTCGACGAGAGCATGCCGGTCGCAGCCGCAATCCCGAACACCGCGGCTGCAGCAATCAGGCTGCCGCCCACAAAGAGCCGGTTTTTGTTGGTCGCAATGCCGGGAATCCCGGACGTGGCAACGCCACCACGGTCGATGACGACCTCGTCGTCATTGGGGACAGCATCACTGGCGATTCCCGTTCCTTGGCTGATCCGGCTCATCGTTCGTCCTCCCCTTTGGTGGTTCGCTCGACGATCGGCGACGCGGTGTCGGTCTTGTAATCCTGCCCGTAAAAGGACGGGTTCTCATTGTAGATGGCGAGTACCAGGCGCCCGCGGCGAAGGCGAAACTCCTTGGACAGCGCGTGGATGACGACGAAATCGTCTCGGACATCAAAGGGGACGATCGCCTCGCTGCCATCGGGCAGCACCCGGTACACCGTCGGCAGCTCGCGTTGGTTGGGGAAGCGCATCACCGTCGAGACGCCGTTGTCGCTGACCTCGCTCGGCTGGAGCTCGGTCGCGCCTTGCACCGTGTAGGCCAGGTTTCGCTTGCCCTCGAGGACTCCGACATCGAGCGCACTCTTCACCGCTGCCCGTTCGGCAGTCTGGAGCTGTTGCGCAGCGGCCTGGCGTTCGGCCTGCCGAGCCGCTGCCGCCTCGTCGGCTGGATAGCGGAACCTGACCTGAAAATAGGTATCCGCTGCGCGCGGGCCGATCATGCCGCGGCGCGCGACGAGTTCGAACGTGTAGCTGCGCAGACCTTCCCCGGTTCGCGTGGTCACGATCAGGTTGGTGGGGCCGGCGAACTCGCGCGGTTTGAGGAACAGCATGTTTTCGGCTGGCGCGACCTCCCATGAGATCGTGTCGCCGAGCGCCACATGCGCGATCCGTTCGTTCGGCGCGAAGACGATCTGGGTCGCCGACCGGTAGACGCCAGTGATGTGAAAAACCTCGTCCGGGTGATAATCGGCGAACCGGACGCGCGCATCGTGGCGGCCGCTGGTCGGGATATCGTTGGCAACAGCAACCGTCGAAACGACGATCGATGCAAGGAGAGCCGATCGCGACAGGAGGTTCATCGTCCGACCTCACCTATTGCGGGTTGCGCGGTTTGCTTCGTACCGGTCGGCACCAACGGCGCGGGGATTGCGACGGGGGAGGGCTTCACGGGCGCCGTGACCGGTGCCTGCGTGACTTCCGGATCCGCGCGGTATGTGCTGACCTGGAAGCCCAGCGGATTCATCAACCGGTCACTCTCGGACAGCGGCGCGCGCGAATAGTCGAACGTCATCGTTGCGATCCAGCTCGTCCTGGTCACGCTCGTGCCTAGGACGATCTCCTTGACGAACCTTACCTGCGCGACGTTGGCGTTGACGAACGTGATAGCGTTCATCTCGACGCCGACCGACCCAGCCTCCGCATAAACGACCTGCGGGCTCAGCGGATTGTCGTTGCGGTAGAAGGTAGCCCAGCGCCGTTGCTCGTCCGGGGTTGACATGATCGCGACCGAATTGAAATAGTCGCGCCGCGCCCGCGGCACCCAGCCTTCACGAAAGCGAACATATTGCGCGACGAAATACTTCGTCACGGCCTCCTCATAGGGCACGCTTTCTCGGCCGGTCAGCGCGGTCGTGACCTCGGCAGACCCTGTGTTGCGGTCGACCGTTACGACATAAGGGGCGACGGTCTTGAGCGGTGTCAGCGCCGCGACCGCGCCGATCGATACGACCGTGATCGCGGACGCGGTCCCTGCAACGATATACGCGATACGCCGTGAGCGGATGGCACCGCTGATCCGTTCCTGATCCCACGATCGGGCCTCGTCGAAATATGTTGCGAGATCCTTGCCGAACACCCCATCAGCCATTGCTTATTTCTCCATCGGATCGGTGGGGGCCCTGGTGTCGGTGTTGCTGTCAGGAGCGGTGTCGAGCGCGGGCACCTGTGCGTCCGGCCGTGTTGCCGGCGTGGCCGGTCCAGGCGCCGGGAACACCATTGTGGGTGCGGCCAGGTCTGGCGGAACAGTCGGTGCCCGACGGGCGGGCGCGACGACGGTGCCCGCCACTGCGTCGACGCTCGGCAGGACGGTGCCATACAGGTTTGCCGGTCGCCGGTGCCGTCCGTCCGGAACCTCGAGCTTGGCGAGCTTTGGTGTCGAGCAGCCCGAGATTGTTACCAGGATCGGCAGAGCCCAGCGCATGGTACTTCGAGCGGTTGTTGGCCTCATGTCACTTGCCCCTCGATATGGCGCCGCCGGGGTCACCGGCACCGCGGCGGAAGCTTCGTCCGGCGCGGTAGTTGGAAAGGGGGTTGCCACCCCGGGCCAGATTGCCGGCCGCGCCGAATACCGCGCTGGCAAACTGCGATGCGCCGGACGCCGCACCGCCGGCGAGGCCTGATGCAATCGCGGGCAACTGGAAAAAGATGAAGGCGCCGACGAGGAAGAAGCCGCTGGCGACCAGTCCCATCGCCAGCGGCGTCTCGCGCTCGCCTGCCATCTCGACCGCGCGCTCACTGATCGTGAGGATCATCGTCACGACGAGGATCAGGATGACGAACAGCAGCACATAGTTGATGACCTGCGACAGCCACGACATGAACCAGCCTCGCGTCGAATCGAACAGCAACGCCGCGACGAACAGTGGTCCGACGGTCAGCACGATCACCAGCGCGAACAGCACGAAGATCACCATCGTGAAGCCGACGCAGGCGCACAGAAGAATGCACACCACCGTGACGATGATCGCGAGCGCCAGAATGATGCTGTCGCGCAGGTCCTCAATGCTGAAATCGAGGCCGACCGCGCCGAGGGCCGCTTCGCCCCAGCTTGCGTCGCCCGCTGCAGCACGCTCGTCGGCGCGCCGTTTGACGGCCTCATCCTGTTTGTCGGCCATCTCGTTGACGACATCGAAACCGCGCCCGACGAGCTGGTCGAAGAACTGCCCGCTATTGTCGACCGAGGTGCCACCCAGCGCCGTGGAGATCTCGCTCGGGACTGTCCGGTAGAAATTCTCGGCGATGAGCGTGCCGTACTGGCTGGTGACGAGGAACCACAACATCGACAGGGCGAACATCCGGTACAGGAGTTCGCGTGCCGGATACTGGACTGCGCCCCGGATAACCGCGTACCCGACCAAGCCGATATAGATGGTCAGGCCGAGCGCCAGCGGTCCGCGGATATAGCCAATCATCGCGCCATAGCCTGAGCCGAAGATCGCATCGATCGGTTCCTTGAACCCGGCGAACATCGTCGAGAACAATTGCCCGTCATAGTCGAAGGCGGGTGCCGCCATGCCTATCGCGCCCGTGCCGAAAGCGCGTCAGCATCGCGTCCGCTTGCAGATCGCCGATTGGCCGCCCGTCGCTCGCGCGTGATGCGGGCGTCCGCGAGCGCGCCGTTGTAACAATTCTGCTGGAGGTGCGTGACGGGGTTGACCAGTTCGGCCGGGGTTGTTTCCTTCAGACACCGTTGCCCAAGTGCCGCCAGTTCGTCGCGGTGGTCATAGTAATATTCGGTGCTCTGGACCTGCTCGCTACACGCAGCCGAGACCAGCGCAGCGGCCCCGGCGACGGTAACTCTCATCATGCCAAGGGGCGAGCATTTCATCGCCTGCCACCCAGGAAGTCGGCATCGCGCTGGCGCGCGGCACGACCGGCATCGGTTCGCGCCTGCGCTCGGGTGGCGGCTGCTACCCGCTGCGTCATTTCGAGCGCCCGAAGCCGCGTGTCGTCGTTGCTCGCCTGCGCCTGTTCAAGGGCGATCCGCGCTTGGAGGTCCTGGACCTCCTTGGCGGTCGTCGCCGTGCCTAACCGGGCCTGTAGTTCGCTAAGGCCTGCCGCCCGCGATTGCACGGCTTCACCGGTGATGTCGGCCACTGCGGCCGATGTCGCGATCCTGTTGCCGGTCGCCTCCATCGCATCGCGGTAGGCGTGCTCGGCGGGCGTGGTCGCAGTGCCACTGTTGGAAGGGCGCAGGAACCGCTGGTAATAAGCCTGTGCCTTCTGGCCGATGGCGCTACTCCTACTCGACGCTCGGCCGGAACTGAGGTCGGTCAGGCTGTCGGTGACCCCGATTGCCCGCAGGCCGTCCTTGCCGAGCTGGCTGGCGACGTTCGGAATGTCGGTCAGCTTGTTGAGGTCGTTATAGAGGCGCTGCGCCTCCTCGATCTGCTCCCGCCCTTGCTCGATCATCTTCACGGTCTGCCGGATCTGCTCGATCTGCTTGGCGATCGCGGCCGGGTCGATGACGGTCAGCTGCGCGCTTGCAGGCGCGGCCCACAGCACCAGCGTGACGGTAGTCAGGAGGATGGTTCGCATATTTATGACCTTTCAGCTCGGGCGGCGCGCGCGGTGGAAGATGGGCAACCAGTCGTCCGGGTCGGGACCGGCTTCAGCGATGGCACGCATCATCACCGCGATCGTCTCGGTCCGGCCTGACAACACCGCCAGCGCATCGTCGAGACCGGCAAGGTCGAGCTCAAGGACGACCGAGTCATGGTTCTGCTTCACGAGGAAGCGTCGGCTCTGGGAAGACAGTTCTTCCCGGATCATCCGGTACTCGGCCTGCGTAAGACCGAGCCCTTCGACATAGTCGTTCTCCGCCCCATAGGCGTTGGGCAGCATGATCCGCGTCGCGACCTGTTCAATGATGGTGCGGGCAATCTCGGAGTTCAGCGCATCCGCAGGGCTTTGCGTCGCGAAGACGAGCAGCGCATTGCGCTTCCGATAGGTCTTCAGCCCGTCTTTGGCGAAGGCGCGAAACACCGGGTCGTCGAGCGCGCGCCAGAATTCGTCGATCGAGATTATCATCCGCTCGCCGGTGAGCAGCGCGTCGATCCGGTTGAACATGTACATCATGATCGGCGTCCGGACCTCCCCGTTGTCGAGGAAGTCGGTCATGTCGAAGCCGAGGAAGCGGGCATCCATTGAAAGCTCATCGCCGGGATTGTCGAATACCCAGCCGAGCGGTCCGCCCTGGATCCAGCGCTCGAGGCGGGCACCGATGCCGCCTTCGGCACGCTGGCCCAGCAGTGGACGAAGCGCTCCGAGCGAACGCTGCGCAACCGGCAGACGCATGATCGCCGCGACGCCTTCATCGATGCGCCGGTCATCGTCGACGCTCAGCGGCTCCTCATCGCGACGGACGAGCTGGCGGACAAAGGCTGCCAGAAACGCCCGGTTGCCCTCGGTATCGTCGAGTGCCCGGAACGGCGCGAACCCGGTCGGCCGGCCGTCCTGCAGCGTGAGGTAGGTGCCGCCCGAGGCGCGAACAAAGATTTCGGCACCGCGGTCCTTGTCGATGAAGATCTGGCGTGCCCCCGTCTTCTCGGCCTGCGCCATCAGGAAGTTCAGGAGGACCGTCTTGCCGGCACCCGAAGGCCCGATGATCAGGGTGTGACCAAGGTCGCCGACATGGAAGTTGAAATAATAGGGCGAGGAGGCGCTCGTCTTGAGGAGCGCGATCGCATCTCCCCATTGGTTTCCTGCCATGTGCCCGGCTGGATAGGTGTGGAACGGTGCCAGCGCGCAGAAATTGCGCGAGGTGATCGCGGCCGGGCGCGCCCGCCACGGGAAGTTCCCGGTCAACTGCGACCAGTAGCTCGCCTCGAGCGCTGCGCCCTCCCGGGCGGCGACCAGGCCGGCATCGGCCAGCGCTGCGCGCGCTATCGAGAGATTGTCGCGAAGCCGTTTGCGGGTTGGGGCATAGACCGCAAGCGTGAAATGGTGCGTGCCCAGCACGAAGCGGTTCGACAGCAGATCGTCGGCAGCGTCGCTCAGCAATTCGGCCTGGCTTACCGCATCGTCCTCTGCGACGAACATCTGACGCTGCTTCAGCTTGAACCGTTCGGAAGCGGTGGCCTTTGACATGAAGGTGAACGACTGGGTCGCGGTAAACGGGAAATCGACGTTGAGCAGTGCGCCTAGCTGGCCGGTGACCGTCGTTGCGGAATACTCGCGGATCCCGAACATGCCCCCAAATGCGCTCTGGTCGGCATCGCGCAACTCGAGCGTCTCGGAATCGAAGATCGCGCGGAAGGTGTAGAGGGCGTTGCCAAGGTGCCCGCGGATCAGTGGCACCCGGCGATACCGACCGGTCATGACGAGCTGCAGCACCTCCAGCGGCTCGGAGAATGTCAGGCCGCGGTAGTCATAAGTGCCCAGCCGGCGCGGCGCGCACCGCTGGATCAGCTTCTCGAAGTCGCCGGCCTTGTCCTGCAGGATCTCAAGCGCGTCGTCATCGACTTCCAATGTCCCGCTGGCCTTCGACATACGCCGCATCAGCGACGACAGCTTGCCCGCCGGCCCAAGGTCCGGACGGATCAGCAGGGTCACGAAAAAGCGATTGAGGTACAGGCGCTTCGTACCGATCAGTCCGCGGTACGCGTCGTCGAGTTCGCGGGCGAAGCGGGAGCAAAATTGCCCGCCGGGATAGTCATGCGCTTCGGAGCGGACGAGGTGGACCCAGACCGAAAGCCTCGGGTCCTGCAGGTTCCGCCAGACACCGTTAAGCTTGGTATGCCAGTCGTTGAGATCGCGCGTGTCGGCGGTTTCGAACGCCCGCCCGTCCAGTTCGAACGTGATCATCAGATCGCGATTGTCGAGAGCGACGACATGCTCGTCGACATGGCGGGCATAGGGAAGGAAGCGCTTGGGATCCTCTTCGCGCTTGGCGACCTTGAACGGAATTGGTGCTCGCACCCTTGCGTCAGTCATGCCGACCAAAGCCCTTGCGACGCAGGCCTTTCAGCGGAAGGGGCGAATAGCTGGATCCGCCCCAGAAGACGCGGTTGCGGCTTCGTGCCTTGGTCTGGGTCCACAAGAAGAGCAGGCGGAACGTGTTCGGATCGTGCCGCACCACCATGCGCGCCGCGAAATAGGCCCCGCCCGCGACCGCAATGGCGTAGAGCGGATTGCCAGCGACGATCATCGTGATCGCGCCGGCCATCATGATCGGAACCGCCGCTTCCAGTGGCACGCCGGCGAACAGCGCCGGGCGCGTCAGCCCGAGAAACAGCGCGTCGCGTTCCAACATTTCGCGGTCGGTTGTCATCAGCCGCCCGTGACCTGGTCGACCAGCCATTCGGCACTGAAGATGATGAAGATGCCGACCACCACCGCAATCAGGGTGGTGAAGTTCACGCGTCCGGTCAGCCATCCAAGGCCGACGATGATGACCGCGATCACTGCCACCGTGCGCACGAACCCGTTCTGCAGGATGCCCAGCACGTTGGTCGCCAGCGAGTTGAGGCCGCCCCCTGCGGCCTGTGCAGCGGCGGGATCAGCGATCAGGCTTGAGACCAGCAAGACGACCAGCACGGCCAGGCCTTGGAGCAGCATGCGGGTCTGGGCAGGAGTTCGTGTTTTCCACGCGCTGAGCAGCAGGGTCGTGGGCATGGGAGCTTCCTCGCTTTATAGGGGATCGGACTGGAAAAGGACGACGCGACGATCCGCCGGGAGCGCGAACACGTTCCACAATGCCGGCGCGACCGCAGGCATCCCCTCGCTGGGGTCCGACACGGTCGTGGCGCGCGGGGCGCGTTCGGCAGGAAGGATCGGCATCGAGGGAACGGTCGTGACCACGCGGGCCGATTCGTTGAGCGTACCGGCTGCGATCGACACCCTTTGATAGTTGCCCAGCGCGGCACCGGCACGTTCCACGCGGGCGACATAGCCGTTGCCGAAGCCGCGTACCGGATGGCCGGTGTTGTACATCGAGAACGCCACGCGCAGCGCCTGCTGCGCGTGGCCGGCTCGCCCCGCTGCACGGTAGTTCATCGACAGGATGCGCGCCGACGCGGCAAGATTGGCGCAGGGTACGAACATCTGTTCGATCGTGAGCCCAAGCCGCCCGAGATTGCGCGAGTTGATCTGGGCAAGTCCGAGATCGACGGAATAGCCGGCTGCGATATAGGCACGGGCGGTCTGGATGGCTGTTGCGAGGTTCGCTGCCGGCCGCGGGTTACGAGCACCGTTGACGTTGATCGCCAACTCGTTGCCGCCGCTCTCCGTCATCACGATCGCGGCCATCGTCTTGGAATGAACCGATGGCGCACAAGCCTGTGCGAGGATCGTGATCGCTGGGACGTCGAGGATCATGCGCCGCTGGCCGTTGGACCCGGCAGTCCAGGCGAGCGCGTGGCGATCGAAAGGTAGATCGTGATGACTGCGAGCGTCTGAACGCCGACACGTTCCATTTTCCGTCTTCCGCCATGGCTTAGGCCAGCGAAATTGGCGGAACGACACGGGGGATGCGAGGCGGGAAGGGTCCGGAAGCAGCGCTGGTTGTGTCCAGAAGCTATTGCTGATTAGAGAAAGGGCATTCAGAACAGCAGCTTGGCTCCAAGCGGTCCCACTGAAGCCTGAAGTGCCAGCGGATTTCCAGCTTTTGCCGTGCATGATAGCGTTAAGCCGATGCTTGCCAGTGATCACGCAGCACGGATCGTCTCGCATTTCGGCGGCACGTGGCACGGCGACCATGGGTTTTGCCATTGCCCCGTCCATGCCGACGGCACCCCGAGCCTTTCTGTTCGCCTCGGGCGCAAGGCCATCTTGTTTCACTGCTTCGCCGGCTGCCCGAACGAGGAGATCCTTGCAGCGATCCGTGCCGAGAATCTCGATGCGCCCCGCGAGATGGCATACGTTCCCGTTGTCCGCCAAGATTACCGAGCACTGGCGCTCGACGTCTGGCGTTCTTCCGAACCGGCTGGGCGGACTCTGGCGGCCCGCTACCTTTCGAGCCGGGCGATCGATATCGCTCTGCCACCCGCGCTCCGCTTTGTGCCAGTCGCGCAGCTGGGCACCGGCACCGCGAAGAGCCAATGGCCAGCGATGATTGCCGCTGCGCATGACAATGCCGGCTTCGTCAGCATCCAGCGCACGTTTCTCGATCCATCGACGGGTGGCAAGGCGCCCGTGGGGAAGGCCAAGCGCGCGCTCGGCAAGCTCGGTCGGGCTGCGATCCGCCTATCGGCCCCCGCGAGCCACATGGGCTTGGCGGAAGGGATTGAGGATGCACTTTCCGTTACGATACTGCGCAACGTCCCGTGTTGGGCGGCAGCGGGTATCGAGCGCTATTGCTGGATAGAGTTTCCGCCGGCCGTGCGGTCAGTGACGATCTATTCCCAACCGGGGCTCGCCGCCGAAGCGGCGATCGATCGCGCTCGGCAGAACTTCGCGCGACAGGACATAACGCTTTCTGTCGAACTTCCACCCGGCGCCGGAGACTGGAATGACTTTCTTCAGGCGCGGCGTGGCAGTGCGTAGGCGTCCGGCCTTGCAAACGGTCATGATGTTGATCCTGGGCCTGGGCTTGGGGATCAGCGGCTATGCGCTGCGGGCCAGTAAGGGCACCTTGCGCGCCGTAGCGATTGCCCGTTTCACGACGGTTGCCCCTGTCATTGTCGATGGCGACACGATCCGGATCGACGGAATGCCGATCCGGATCATCGGGATCGACGCGCCGGACAGCGAGCCGCTGCGCCGGCATTCGGGCCACCATCTTCGTCGCCTTGCCTCCCGGGATGGCGGAATGACCTGCAGTGTCGATCTGTTCGCGAGGCTGACCACCGGCAGTCGGTGCCGCGCACCGGCTACCAGCTATGGCCGGGCTGATATGTCTTGCGTGTTCAACAGGAACAGCGCCGACGTTGCGGCGACGATGGTGGCGCACGGTCAGGCGGTCGATTACCGCGTGTTTTCCGATGGCGCATATCGTCGCCGCATGGTCGGTGCGGCCATCGCTCGACAGGGTCTCTGGGGTACGCACTATCCGGTGATGGCGGCGCTCGCTGACCGGCGTGCGATGGTCAATGAACGAAGATGCCAGCGCTGATCATGGTTTGCACGTGCAAACACTCGCGACATCACTTGCCGATTTCACGGGCCGCGATTTCCTTGTCGAGCCACAGCTCGACGGCCTTCCGCATAACGGTGTTCATGACGACGTAGCTGCGTCGCGCGTCAGTCGGATCCGGCACGCGCGAGATGCTGCCATGGGCGATCAACTGGTCGATATGGCGTAGCGCGGTTGTTCGGGGGCTTGCGCTCGCGATGCAGAGACTGGTCACGTCGATGCGTCGACCTTCTTTTGTAGCGGCATAAAGATCGAGGATCATGTCCCAGCTTGGCTCGCCAAACTGAACACCATGAAAGATCTGCGCCCGCCGCCGGCGACCGCTCAGGATCGCCTTTGCGATCGCCAGACGACTGCGCGAACGGTCCTCCCCGGCGCTGCGTGCCGCCAAAATCGAACGCTCGACGGTCTCGCGGGGAAGCCGGACGACCAGTTCGATCAGATCCTCGTCTGGTTCTCGTTCTGCTGCTGCAGCCACAGCCGCCTAGACCCGTTCCGAAGGGCGGGGCTGGCGTCTCGAGGAAGGCGCAACGTGCCTAAGGCAAGTGACCCAAGCGCGAGGTAGGCGTAGATGCCGAGCCCGCTCGTGTACGCAAACAGCGTGAGGGCCGGCAGCAATGAACCAGCGACACCTATGAAGATGTTCGCCATCGCAAACCCCAGCGCCCATATCGGCCAGAAGCGAATGGTCGTAATTGCCAACCAGTAGAACCCGGCGATGACGGCGCAGTCGATCGAGATAATCACTAGCTCGCCTGGAGCCCATGTGCTCAGATGGAGGACCCTCACCGCGCTCGAGGTGGCGGAAGCTGAGAGGAGCAGCAGCGCTCCCCAGCGTTCGGGTCGACCTCCGCGAACGATAGCCCAGCCGCACACTCCTATGAGAGCGACGTCGTACAAGAGCGCCAAAAAGATTTGCATATGCATGATTCTGTCTGATCATATCGGACGCTCCCCGGCGCAAGTCTCAAGCGATCTCGGGCAGTGAAACGTCGTTTGCGATAGCTGGCTTCGGATCTCCAACACCCCAGTTTGTAACGGTCAGACCCAAGGCCTTGCCAGCCTTCTCGATCGAAGGGTGAGCACGCATCGCCATCTGGTGCTGGCTCTCCACAAGCGCCGAAAGGGCATCGACCGTTGCTTTTACGGTGCGGTACGCAAATGCCGGGGAGATCTTGTGAGTCTCTGTCGCGTCGAGGGTGGTGAGGAGGAACTGCGCAGTGTCGCGCGCCGCGGCATTGATCGAGCGTTCGGCCCGACGAAGGTCATTGGCTACGACTTGGCTGGTATTTGATAGGCTGGGCATCGGCGTCCTCATGCTGGGCGCCACAGCGCCCTATCCTGGATTGATGCCGAGCAAGAGCGTTAGGGCGATGAGCACAGTTGCGGCGAGCGTGATGCCGGCAGGAGCGACGATCGCGATGATCGCGCCCCATGCCAGTATTTGCTTCCACGTCAGCGTGTTCGTCGGTTCGCCCTTGGTCGGCACCGGCATAGGAAGCGGCCAAAAGGGGCGGCGGGAAGGTGCAATGCTTACAGGGTAGAACTCTTCTACCCCTGCCTCATACTCCGCGAAGAGGCGGGCAGCTTCGAAACGTGACGTTGCGCCGATGATGTCTTTTGCCAGGAGCAACTGCTTATCGACGGCACGGGAGCTCGCCCCGGTCAGATAGGCGATCTCACCCGATTTCTTGTGCTGAAACACGTACCGGAGATACTCGCGCTGCCGCTCGCTCAGCAGCGTGAATCGTTCACTCGTCATCCGTCACCTGTCGCACGTATACTTTGAAGGTCCGCTAACAGGCGGCTTCATGGCCGGATAGAGGCCGGAAGGGACCTAATTGCGACGGTATACCGGATTGGCGCAACCGCCAGGAGCCGAGAATGTCATCTCTATCTAGCGGAACGGTGTCATTTCTATCCGGGCTCTACAAAACCTTAGTCCGATAACATTGGTTATGTTAAATCATCTCACGGTTACACTTGGTTGTAGGCACTGTAGCACTGCTGCCAGAGTCGGAATTTCCGTCACGTCGATCACAATAACGGTACGTCTTCGTACCGTCCAACATTCCGTAGTTGGCGCACAATCCCGTTGAACGCTGTCGTGACCCCCTGCGCCCGGCCGATATCATTCTCCTGCGCCGCTGCATCCCAATATAGTTCCAGCGGCCAGCGTTCCGGGCAATGCTGTAACAGGCACCGCAACGCCAGCCGCACCTCGACGCCATCGACGCGCGCGTCCGAGCAACGCGAGACGCCGGCGCGCAGGATATGTACGGACAGCGCGATCACGACACGCTGATGCCTTGCGCTCGGCGAACTCGCGGGGATAGCCGCGCTCGACCATGCCCTCGATCAGCTTCGCGCTGAAATGCGAGACGCCGCCTGTGAATTTGAAGGTCGCCATGGCCCGGCGCAGCTGGTCCGCCTCGGCCGGGGTGAAGCCGGCGCCGACGATCGCGACCTTCAT
>NZ_JAELXS010000018.1 GCF_016427505.1 Sphingomonas mollis
TGGCAGACGAGCGACACGCGGATGAAAACACTGCCGCAACCGACTTTCCGGGCGAGAGCAAACGTGCGGGCAGCACGAGTGGCAATGAAAATTACGGTGGCACAAAAGAGCAGAAGATCGATCCAGCCTCTCCCGAAGCCGGCAAAACCCCATGACCAGCAAAATCGGCAAAATCATCGGCAAAGTGAACGAGGCAGTGGGCGCGATGAAGTCGAACGCTGATGATGCGTCAGTGCGTGAAGACGGCGCGGAGCAGGAAGCGCTGGGCAAAAGGCAGCAGGCGGATATCGAAGGTAGGGAGAAGGCTGACCGTGAGTGATGCTAGAGGCTGATGTTACGCCGTGCCATCTCGGCAAAGGCCATGTCCCCCAGAACCCTGCGCGGCTCAGTCCTGAAGATGTCGGCCAGGTCGAGCAGGTCCTCGTTGCCCAGGTTCGTCAAGGATGCCTCGATGGCGGCAAGGCGTTCCACCGCGGCTTTGCCGGCGTTGGCGATCCTTCTCATTCGTGTCTTCAGCATGCCGCGCACTACCATGAGAGACGATCTCGCGGCAGGGGCATTTACCCGTCAGGCAGGCGCTGCAGAACCGATCTCGCCGTGATCCAGCGCCGTTGATGCTTTGTTTGCGCTGTCCGAACGCGTAACGTGGCGGGATGGACGACGCCCGCACGGTGCTGAAGCTGGCAGATCGCATCGCCAAGGTCGAGGCGGCTCCGGCAGGCAGCGTTCATCGGAGGCGATATCTGCGAGAAGCTGCGATGTTCGCAGAGATAGTACGCCCGCTCGTGCCACCAGCTATGTGGCGGAGAATGGAACGAGAGCTTGCTGAGGCTCGGGTTGATTGAGGATGGCTTTATTCTCCCGATGGATGAGCAGTGGCCACCGGCTAGACTTGTATGCAGACGTTCCACAATTCGGCAAAGTTGGTCAAAATTCGGCGATAAGCAGACCGGCTGCATTTAGGAAAAACTGGTGGAAAGCGGAACGGCCGCTTTCGGGCGTTCGACCGCGTTAAGCTGCCGCTCATTCAGGAAGCGGCGAAGCGGGGCACGTGCGCTCGTTCATGGTGAAAGCGGCCTGTCCGCTTTCGGGTGGTTGTCTGAGAGACCAGTCGCTCCTTCAACCAATAGGAGAAGGACCTTAAAGGTCACAAGTAATGGAGAGCACCCTGTCTGCTTCTTGCCAGCGGTTGCAGTAAGCGGCATTCGTGCATGCGGGGGAGGCAGAGAGGCAAACGCCACCACTTTTTAGACGTGAAACGGCAGCTTATGAAGGGTGATACCCATAATAGCATTTTGTTCAGGCAGTGGAAAGCTTGAACCTATACTTTTGGCGTAAAGCATAAGTTGCTCTTAATCGGCTGCTGCTTAACTCCTTGACTTAACCCGCAAAGTCTAATCCGATTCTTGTCATCGAAATTCCGAGCTTCTGCATGAGATTAAGTGCATACTCGTACCGCAGCTGAGCAACGATCTGCGCGGCTTGTACAACCGAGATGAGCCTGCGCCGGCCCGGTCGGGTGCTCGAGACGCGGAACGCGAACTCGCTGATAAACACGCCCTTCTTCTCGGCGTAGAACGTCCGCCAGATCGGTGCCGAAAAGTCCTTTCCCTGCTCGTTGAAGCAGAAGGCTTGGATCGCGCCAGCGATCTGGAGGAAGACGTAGAGGTTCGTGTTCACGTCGGGGGATTTGCCGTCAGAGACGGGATGCAGCTTGATAGCGACGAAGGGGATTCGATCACCGTAGTTGGCCGTTCGCGCGCTTCCCTGGCCCGGCACCAAATCGCAGGCCGGCGTCAGACAGACCCAATGTTCGTCCTCGACCTCGAAGATGTGACCGGTCGTGAGGTGCCAGCCCTGAGGGGGTTTGCTACAGACGAAGGCGTTGTGTTCGCGCATCGCCTTCTTCTTCGTCTCGGCCTTCGACAGATCGACCGAGAAGCGGACGCGCGCGACGTCGTCGGGTCCGCCAGCCGCCGTCTCCGCCTCGACTAGGCTGGTCGCGAACTTCTCGACGCGCGGCAGGACGATGTTCAGAAGCTGATCCGAATGTCGCGAGACGCTTTCGGCGATCAGCCACCGCCGCTCCTCCCCGCTTGCGCGGAGCAGACGGTCGTACCAGTGGGCCAGCGCATGCTTCCGCTCCAGGGCCGCGCTCTGCGCCACCACCCCGTATTCGTCCATCTCAGCGCGGATTTTGGCCAGGAACAGCCTCGAGGGTTCGGGCTCCCACGCCTCGAGTGCCGTCTGCAGATCGCCCAGGAGGTCGTCGTGATCGCCCTTAGTAGAGAAGGCAATGAAGATCGAGTCCGACTTGATCCAGCGGACGCCGTCGCCGGACCACTGCACCTTGGCGCTGGACTTCGAATTCATGGTCCCCTGGAGCTTGGCCTCGACCCGTCCGAGCTGGTGGCGCAGCACGATCCTGCGCTGCTCGGGGTTCCATCCGGCCGCGTCGGCCAGCGCGGCGAAGTCAGAGTACGGCTGCTGCTTCTTGCCCATTGTGCGGCGATACGTCTCCGGCTGCATCCGGGCGTGCAGGTAATCGCGGAACACGCTCTCGCGTCCCTTGTCTGAGCTAGTCTTGATCCACCATCAGGGCCACATCGAAGGAACGAGCTGTAATTCGAGACCTGAACGTGCTATCGAGACGGCGCTGGATTGCGATCGTCAGCGGTTGAAACTTGAACACCACCTTCGGTGTGAGTGGTTGAGCGTCGATTAGCAAATGGGCCAGCAGTGGGGGACAGGCGTGCTCGGCTCCTCGTTGATCGCTTCGCTTCTGCTCGCCACTTCCCCAGCAGTTCCTCTGTCCGGTGATCCGAGGAGTTCGGGTGTGAAAGCCCCGATGCTGCTTGCGCAACGTCGCGGTGGCATCCGCCGAGGGGGAACATCCCATGTCCCGGCACCCGTTCCACCCTGGCGACGTGGCGCTGAGCAACGCAGGGCGAGCGGAAAACCGCATTCGTTCGATCGAGGCATGGCCCTGACGGCGTTCGCGACGATAATGAAACCGCAGACCAACGAGGTCGCGAAGGCTGAGTTTTATATTACCGAGTTCGGTGGCCGGCCCATCGTACATACGAACTATGCGCCAATTGCAAATATTACGCGGCCATCGCCAGATGATACGTGGTCGCCCTCGTTTGAATTCGGGCCGACGATCGAGGACGCGATTGCCGCAGTGACGGGCTTGCAGGGCCATAAGACCGCATTTGGGCTCGGCACCGTCTTTTCCGGTTCAGAGGGGATCACCCATGACGAGATCACCGTCTCCGACTTCCTCCGGAAAGCCACGTTCATCGTCCAACGATCGGCACTGGGCGAAGATGGCAGGCCGCCGATTGACCTCTCCGGCGCCACCAAAATACGCATCTCTGACGACGATGGTTTGATTCAAACCGGCCCGATCGAAGTGATGGTCGGGGGCAAACCTCCCCCAAAATTGATTGAGCGCTTGAAAGGGTGCTGCTTTAACGGGCAGCCTCCGGGGCGCGGCAAGGATATTCTCGCCCGCCTGCGCGCTCACAAGTTCTCCCCCGCAAACACCAAGGTCGCCTCATTCGTCGTGGATAGCGGCACCACGAATTTCCTGAGCCGTTCCCCAGTGCTGAAGCGGCTGAACGTCGGGGCGCAGGGCGGAACGCCATGGAGGGCGCGGCTCGATAACGCCCTGAGTGAGTCGAGCGGCGGCAACCTCGTGCTCCTCACCCACGTGCTTGGATCGAAGGTGGTCGTGGAGGACGCGACCGGCAAGACGATTTACTCCATTGAACTCGCCGAACTGCAGGCGCTCGCCGTCGCCAAGCGCGTGAAGCTCGTGCTACTAGGTTGCGAGACAGCCGGCCAAGCTGAGCACGCTGACCTCAGCCTCGGCGTGCTCGGGAGGTACAACACTCGGGCCGCGGCCGAACGGATCGAGGTGGCCCTGCGTGACGGACGCGACGGCGACTCGTTCCTGTCGACGCTCTCTGCAAAAGGAATCAAGATCGTGGTCCAGCCTGGCAGCTGGTCGTCCACCGGCGTGGGCGCCACGGTGTTCGCCCGCTCAAGAGAGCAATTCGGCGGCTGGGTGAAGGTCCTCAGGGTGTGGTTCATGGGAGTGGGGCATGGGAGCTGAAGGCCTGCCAAGGATCAACGAGATCACCGCATTCCTGGAGAGCCACGCACCTGACCGGATCGTCAGCCTTGTTGGCAAGCCGCTCACGGCCGAGCTGCTCGCACCGGGCGTCCACGGCGGCGAGCCCGACGCGGCATCAGGTCCGGACGTCCGGGCGGGTCTCGCCGCGCGAGCAGAGGTGCTCGCGGTCGCGCTGGACGTGGCCATCGCGCGATGCGGCCCGGCGGTCGAGAGTATCGCCGTCCGCCTCAGAAAGGCCCGCCGATGGCGGTTCACGTCACTCAGCTTGGGCACGATCGGGGCGTCGAGCGTGATCGGAACGGCATTCACGTCCGCCACGGCGGCTCTCGTCGCCGGCCTGTTTACGCTTATTGCGAACATCGCAGCGTTGTTCACCGACCAGGTGGTACTCGGTGGCCAGTTTAAGGAAGCCGATCTCGCGGCGACCGCGCAGAAGCTGACCAAAGCGAAGGGCATGGCTCAACTGACGAAGGATTTGCTCGGCGCGGTGGCCAGGACCGACTTCGAAGTTGGAGAAATGAGAGTTCTTCTGCAGCAGTCAAACGCTTTGTTCGAGGAGATCAACGATGCACTTCCCACCTCGGCGTAGCTCGACACACTGCCCGGTGGTATTCCTTCTGCTGCTCATGGCAGTTGCATCGTGCGGTGATCATGCCGATCAGCAGGCGGCCAACTACGACATCGAGGTCCAGGACAGTTTGGCACCTCCACCTATTGCCGAGGACTTCAATTTTACCCAGCCAGCGGAAGGCGTTAACCTCACAGAGGTCGGGGAGTGAAACTCGGGCCGCGACCCGAACTGCACGTGATCTGATGTCTGCTTTAGACCCCGGCTCATTACTCGAGCTTGGCTATACGGCGCGTCATCCGCCTTATGGATGAGAAGACCATCCACGCTTCGGAAGACGCGATGGATGCTTCCCAGTCCTTGGCGAGGCGTCGGCATGAACGAATGATCGAAGTCAGGGAGCCAAAAACGCTCTCCGAATGGCCACATGTGGGTCATTATCGTACGCTGATTGAATGGCGGCTTTCTTGGGCTGGCATCTGAAACCCGCCGCTCAGCTGTTGGCCCATTACCGGACGTCAAAGTTCACGATAAATTGATGCAGTGGCCGTCTGGCAATTCAAATGGCCCACGCCCGCACTATCAACACGTAAGTTCAGGCGGGGCTACTTCTTGCTCGAAGCAAGATCGGCGATGGCCGTGTCAAACAGCTCAGCTGGGTTGTTGGTGATCAGCAACACGCCGGCTTCCACCTCCCGACCCCGGTTAGCAGCGGACCAGCTCGCGGAATACACAGCGATCGGAATCCCCATCCGTTTGAGAAGCTCGTGTAGCGCCAGGCCCGCCGTAGAACCCTCTACGTCACGGCCGACGTCCGTGATCGCGAGATCGAACTTGCGCTGCGAAAGGAGCTCGCGCGCATGGGCGTTGTCGTATGCGACGAAGACGCGGACACCCGCTTGCGCAAAGGCATTTTGTAGATAGCCGTTATTTTCGGGATGGTCGTCGACCCACAGGATGGTTCGACCGAGCAGCTCGACGAAATCGTCTTTCGACTGCTGGGCTGCCTTCTTTGCGAGCCTTTCCGACTCGGCTCCCGCGAGCCCACCGTTTGGCGCCTGCTTTTCTGCTGCCTTGCCGAGTGCGTTGCCAATCAGTTTGATCCCTCCCGGTCCGAATTCGAAGTCGGTGCGGGGATCACCAATCCTCGATGAGATAGCTGCGTAAAACATGAATGCAAACACCAGGATGCAAACGGGCCAGATGAGAATTTTACTCAGTCTAAGCCACTGTGGCTCGCCGGATGCGGTCGGCTTATCGGCTGCATGGTTCATCCTACGCCCCCCCTTTCTGTATTTTCGCGCTTACTCTGCTGAGCACGAGCCAGCTTGACCAGAGGTATTCATCTCGCGCCGCAAATCAGCGGGTGTTGCGCTGTCCGGCTCCTGATCTTCAACGCCGGCTGCTTCGATCAAAGGCATATTGGCTGTAGTCCGAAGACGAAGCCAAAAGACGAATGGCAGCTAACTGAACTGCTACCGGTTTCGTGGACACCGATAGAAGGTGCTTGAAACGAAAGACGGCGCTACTTGGGCGGTCGGTTAGAACCATTGAATATCGTTCAACGGGCTGTTTCGCTGAGAGGCTATGAGGGAAGCCTTCGATTGCCCTCTAGAAACGACGCCAGCAAGGCCAGCGCTTGATCGACGCGATCAAGCGCCTCCAAGATTGCGGCCTCGCTGCGTTGATCGCTCGAGGCGAGCCTTCGCGTTGCAGTATCGAGCGCCGCTGCAATCTGGTCCGGGTCTGGGAAATCCTCCGGCAGCGAATTCCAACTGGACTGGTCTCGGGCGATAGACGCAGCGGTGCCCATGGCACCGAGCCAGCGTGAATTTGCTTCTTGTGGAAGGAGTGGCGAGTAGCGGTTCTGAAGGGTGTCCAACAGGCTAGCGAACGCACCGTCGAGATCGGCGAACGATGCCATGGTCAGGCTCCTCTTATCGCGGTCGCAAGGGCGGCAACGCGCGTGAAGGCGGCGACGAGACGCTCTCTGTTCAAACGCGCGACGCGTCGTCGTTCGGATTTGGTGAGGCGGCCTCCCGGCGACAGCAGTCGGCGCAGATCGGCGTCCGTCTCCCTGACCGCATGAAGCGCCTGCAGTACGGCCGGCGCGAACCGAGCTTCAGCCGCCAGCGCGTCTCGCGTAGCGTAAAAGGAGGTCAATGCCGCGCGCCGGTCCGCGCCGCTTGCGGGCGGTGTTCGTTCGATGACGCGCGAGGATACAAAGCCGGCAGCGACCAACCGGAGTCCGGCATCACCGCGACGTGCACGCTCCCAGCCTTGTATCTGCCGCTCTAGCGGATCGACGATAGCGGGCACGATATCGGGCTGTTCAGCGATCGCGGCGCGCAGACGCTTGACCGTGGAAGCCTCTTTGATCAGTCCACCGACGAAGTTAACAAGGTCCGCCGCTGCTTTGACCCGCGGGTCATTCTGCGCAGGCACCGGTCCGCTGCCTGCGCCAGCCAGGGTCGTCTGCGCCGCCTTCGCCAGTGTCAGCGCATCAAGCAAGGGTGCCGCAGGATCCTCCTCTTCGCGGTCTTCAACGGCATTAGCCAACGTCGCGCCATAGGCGCCTAGTGCCTGTGCGAGCCTGAGTGTCGGCTCGAGTTCCGGCGTCAGTGCTGCGGTTGAAAGCCGTCGTGCGCTATCTGGTCGCGGCGTCTTGACGCACAGGGCGCCTAGATCGGGAGCATCCGACCGAAGGTCAGGTTGCGTTCGCACTTCCGGTGCGATCTGGCCACACGCGGGATCGGCGACCACGAGGGCAATCGTCGTCTCCTCTCGCACCTGGTCAACCCGGTCGAGGAACGCCTCGGCCCCCGTTGCTGCGGCAGAGGTGGCGCGTTGGACCATACCGGCATTTTCGATACCAAGTTGATTTCTGGCGCATCCAGACAGGAGGCTGACTGCGACGATCGCCGCTACCGCGCGGGGGAAATTGGCGCGTAATCTAGCCATCACGAGAAAATGCGACGACCTGTATCCGGCCAAGGCTTCCAATTCCTTCGAGATCATGCCAACGCCCACTGCACGAGGTGCTTCAACTCGAACGGCATGCTCTCGTCGGCGGGCGCGATCGGTCGCATCGGTCGCCAGCCAGCCTGATGGATAAAGGAGCTCTGATCGGCGATCAGCAAGCCGAGAAAGGTCTCTAGCACGATAGCGCTGCCAATCGGACCGAGGTGGTGTCCACCGAACATGTCGTCAGCGCCGCGCTGCGTGTGCGGCATCGTTCTGTCGTCACGGTCCTGCCACGTGCCGTACCACTCGGCCTCGCGCAGGATGTAGTACCAAAGGGGCGTGGCACCCGCAAACCTGTCGCGAAGCGGACGGCGGGCCGCCCGGGCGGCGTCCAGCCCCTCGTCGTCGGCGTCGTCATCGAAGCTGGGTGCGTTGCGCGACCCGGCAGACCAAATCTGCTCAGGCGAAAGAAAGGGAAACCGAGCGGCGGCAAACGAGCCGATATGCATTGCTTCTGCGATCTGCTCGGCGGTGGGAAGGCGCAGCCGCGAACCTCGAAGAAGGTTCAGATAGGCCAGGTTTTTTTCGATCGGTTGCCGTTCCGCCAGGTCCGGATTGACGAGATTGGCGAGCGGATCGACCAGAAGAGTGTCGATACGGTAGGCTGGCTGCAGCGTCCCCACGCCCTGCTGCGTCGTCGGTGCCTTGCCTGGCAGATCAAGGAAGTAACCCCAATCAATGCCCCATTCGCCCGGGATCGGTCGAAAGCCACGCAGATCATCCAGTTCCCCGGCACCCGCCTTGAAAATCGGGATGCGTCGCGATTGGTCGGGAGGCGGCGGGGACGCGCTTGGCTGCGCGGTGCCGACCAGCGAGTTCAGAGCATAGGATGGTCGAACCATCGAGTGACCAAACCGATAGGCTGCGGCGGCGAATTCGATCGGCATGTAAGGCCAGTGCGCCAGTTCAGGCTGCTTAGGATAGAGCCTCAAGCTGGGCATGATCCCCGGCTTCACATAGTCGTCGTAAATCTCAGGCTGGCAAATACGCTTTAGATAATCGTGGAGTATGATCCACTGGTAATGCCATCGCGCTAGGCGAGACGCGCGGCGGAACCGCTCCTGTGTGCCAGCGACGCCATTCATCAGTGTCGCGTCGTCTATGATCCGGTTGTGAAACATGACGAAAGCTTGGTGAACCTGCGCGACGATGCTGTTTTCGTCGTTGCGGGGATCGCCGATCAGGGCGACGCCATCCGTATCGCGTCTCTGGTCAAATTGGGTTCGTACAGAACCGGGGCCTGTCTTTGGTGGTTTGCCACCTATCCGCTTGGTACCCTGTCGTAATTTCGCCTTTTCGTCATAGAGTACAAGACCACCTGCAGGGCCGTTGCCATAAACACAGTCAAGGTCCATCGCGGCGGTTCGGAAATTCTCGACGGCCTCCGGGTCGGCCTCCTGCTCGCCAACAGTGGTGCGGTCGAGCGTGAGGTCATGGTCGACGAATTGACCGAAATACGTATAGCCAGCCGGTAGAAGGACGTTCTCGTCGCCATCGGGTGCGTTGTAGAACTGACCAGCATCTTTCTTGACCATCGATAACGCGAGCGCCTCGAGCGCCAACGGGTCAAACTCGGGTCCTTCAAGGTCGGCGAACATTCTACCGAACCGACCGAATGCACCGTCGGCAGCGGCCTGCAGACCGCGATGATGGCCTTGAGAATGCGTCCTTGGCATGGTCTTGTCTCCCCCACGCAATTGCAGCGTTTAGAATCGCAATTGATACCCGCGCAGGAGATTAGCTACGATGAAATCGATCGAAGAAATAACCATCATTTGCTAACAATAGTTATCGGCATGCGATGGCGATAATTTCCGCTGAAAGAAGGAATTTGATTAAGTGTTTGCAAAAACATTTGATTTTGATAATGAATAACTAATGTGGTAATTGATGCGATGCGTAAGCACATATTTTGTAAGTCAGGAAGAGTTACTGACCTTTCAGAACGACTATAGAACGCGGGGAAGCTTGGTATGGCAAAGACGCTGGTGGTCTGTTGCGACGGCACATGGAACACGCCGGATCAGGCCGGCCGTCCCACAAACGTGACCAAGATGGCGCGTGCGATCCTGCCGCGGGCGGCAGATGGTTCCCCACAGCTGGTCTATTATGACAAGGGCGTTGGTACCGGAAATCGACTGGACCGCTTTCTAGGCGGAACCCTTGGCATTGGTCTCGGTGAGAACGTCCAAGATGCCTATCGCTTCCTGGCGCTAAATTACGAGCCGGGCGACCGGCTTGCCATGTTCGGCTTCTCGCGGGGAGCGTTCACCGTCCGAAGCCTCGCTGGTTTGGTCGGCCTTGCCGGTTTGCTGCGAAAGGGCGACCTCGATCGGATGCCAGCCGTTTGGGAATATTACCGCACCAAGCCGGCAGACAGGCGCAATGATTTCCTGGATCAACGATGGATCGAGGATCGACGCCCCGGCGTCGACCTGCTTGGCGTATGGGACACCGTGGGCGCTCTCGGAATACCGGGAAATGTACTTGGCCGTATTGGACGCCGGAGGTACGAATTTCACGACGTCAAACTCGGCAGGACGACGAAGCAGGCCTATCAGGCGCTGGCTGTCGATGAGTTTCGCCGCAGTTTCGTGCCGGCGGTGTGGGACACTAGCAGTATTGGCTCGGATCAGCGGGTGGAGCAGGTCTGGTTTGTCGGTGCGCACTCGAACGTGGGGGGCGGATACCCTGATCCGGTTCTCTCCGATCAAGCCTTCTTATGGATGGTGGCACGCTCAAAGGAGATGCTTTCCTTTGATGAGAATTATCTCAAACGTCGGGTTGAGGTTCTTGCGGATGACAAGACCGGAGGTCTTGCGGTCGACGCGGCGACAGGGAAATGGGCGCTACTGGGCAAGCGACTGCGGGTGATTGGTTCGGATCGAAGCGAAACGGTGCATCCCTCGGTCTTGGCGCGTATGCGCGCCGTCATGTCGGAGAACGATAGCACGCCTCCTTTTGACCCGTTTCCCTACAAGCCCAAGAACGTGGAAGACTATCTTGCCAAATCCACAGCGGGCTAGCGCTTCCGAAGATCGGTATGACACGCAGTCACTAATTGGTCGCTCAACACCACGCGCCCGTCGCTAACAAGGTCTGAATGGCTGCCGGTCTCGTGGACACCGAGCTGAGGTGTTTTGAGACCATAGGGTACGAGTGCAACGGCGGATTTCGGCCGCGAGTTCAAGCTGGGGGCGGTTAAACTGGATCGCGAACGCAGAGTGGCGGTATCGCAGGCAACTGCGTACGCTTTCTACCGCGCGTTCTACCTGCCACGTCCGAGATGAACAAATGGCAGAAGTTGGAAGGCGGGCAGGGGTCTTCCAATGACCGCACTTGGGTCAATTACGGCGACCTAAACCCCATCGGCTCAAGGAATTTTTCCCGTGGTGAATTTGGCACCGTCGACTCCCAAATAGTGGGCGGGCGCAAGGGCCCGCCTCACATCCATCAAGACAGCGGCGGTTGCCCGTTTGAGGCAGTAAGGCCGCCATCGACTGGCAAGTTCACGCCCGTCACAAAATGCGCGTCCTCGCTTGCCAGGAACGCGATCGCGCCCGAGATGTCGGCGGGCTCGGCGCCGCGGCCCAATGGGATGCGCTCTTCGAACTTGGCAATCAGCTCAGGCTGTTCCTTCATCCCCGCAGTCAGCGCGGTGTAGGTCAGCGACGGATTGACCGCATTCACGCGGACGCCGTGCTTCGCCTCGTCCATCGCCAACGCACGGGTGAAGTTGCTCACCGCCCCCTTCGCCGCGCAATAGAAGCTGTGGTTCCAGTCGCCGCCCAGCCCGGAAACCGACGAGACGTTGACAATGCAGCCTTTCGATTGGCGCAGATGGGGGATTGCCGCGCGGCTCATATGAACCACGCCGTACAGGTCGGTCTCGATCACTTTGGTGAATTCGGCAAAGTCGCCCTCATCAACTTTGCCAAGATGATCGACACCGGCGTCATTGACCAGCACATCGATTCGACCAAACCGATCAATCGCAGCCTGGACAAGAGCCTCACATGCGGCGCGGTCGGACACGTCGGTCTCTCGAATCTCGACTGTGCCGTCCAGTTCGCCACCGAGCTTTTCGAGTGCGGCCTTGTCGATGTCGCCTAACACCAGCGTTGCGCCTTCCTCAGCGAAGCGGCGCGCAGCGCCCTCACCGATCCCTGAGGCCGCCCCGGTGATGACGATGACCTTATCGGTAAAGCGCGGCATTATGCGTTTTCCCCATGTTCGTCGTGCTTGCCTTCGACCTTCATGATTGTCCTTTCACTATCGTCAGCACTGGCGTTAAGCTCAAGCCGGAATGTCCTGGATGTTGGGGGTGTTGCCGGCGACGATGCCGTTTTCGCGATGGCGGAAGTCGCTGAGCGCCTGGTAGACCTGCATGCGCGCGCGCATCACGCCGCCGAGCGGGCGATGGACCTCGAGGCTATGGGCCGGGCGGAACGTCATCACCTCGTCGAAATAGCGAACGCGGTCCGGACCATAGGCTGCTTGCCGCGGCAGTCGGATCGTGGCGACGGTGCGATACGGGCTCTCGCTCGCCGGCCAGTCGTCGGAGGTGTCCTCGATGGGCTGCGTCTCGGCATCGGTCCACAGCTGCGCCCGAAGTTCGAATACTGCGTCATTACCCTCGAAGTAATCGACCGCGGCATGGCGGAAGCCATCCTCATCCTGATGAGGGTCGAGCTGCCAATCGACGAGCGCCTGTTGCTCGGCTGCAACGGGAAAGGCCCCGATCTTGGCAACGTGATCGCCAAAGCGCACCGGGCACTGACTGAAATATTCCTCGACCAGTGGGTGGCTGAAGGGGTGGCCATAGAAGTCCAGCGTCGGACTTGGACCGGCGCCAACGGCGTTCAGCACCTTGTTGATGTTGCGAGCGACAGAGGCGGCCGCGCTCTTCACTCCCTCGGGCATGGGAACCGTCAGGCCGATTTTCTTGGCTTGCGAGAGGAAACCTGCAGCGGTGCCCGCTGGGAAGGTTGTTCCACTAGCAAGGACGAAGTCCTGCGTCGGCGCGTCATGGCCGGGCAGCTTCGTGCCCTCGACATCGAACACCTTGATCGACATGCCGCGGTGGGTCGAGACGCGATCTCCGAGCGTCTCACCGGGTCCTTGCGCGAAGCGGACGGCGACATCAAACGTGCCCGGTTCCACGAAGAGGCCCTGTGCGAGTTCGGGCGGCAGCCCAGGCGCAACGATGAGCTTGCCGATCACGCAGGCCGTGCTCTTGGCATGGCTTGCCCGTACCGCGTGCCCGTCGCGCTTCTCGACGGTCTGGCTTTCCTGGGTCATACCCTGGATGATGCCGTCGATGCTCTCCTGTTCGTCGGCTTCTCGTGTTTCGACGTCGGGCGAATAGCGCAGATAGGTCATGGGATGTCCGATCACTTGGCGGATGCGAAGGAGAACAGCTGTGTCTTGATCGACGGGGGTGCGCCGGGCGTGAACCAATTGGTATCCTGGATATGGCTGGCGGTGACGTACATCGTCCCGTCGCGGCCTTCCGAGAAGGTATCGGGCCAGCGCAGGCGACGGTCGGTGAGTACCGTCTCCACATCCGAGCCGTTCAGCCGCTTGATCGAATAATCGGTCGGCGACGTCAGGTAGAGCACACCCGCCTGGCTCATCCACAGGCCATCAGCGACGTGGGTTTGCGCGACCGTCTTGACCGCTGCCGCCCTGTCGGCCTCGCTGACATCCGACCGCAGCTTGGCGGTGTCGATCGAGTAGAGCGTTTTGCCGGTCAGCGCCTGATAGTAGAGCGTCTTGCCATCCTTGGAGATCGCGATGCCATCGGAAGCGAAGGCGGGCTGGCGCCCGTCGGGGCGGACGAGTGGCTTGCCGTCGAGCGTGACCTTCACCGTCTTGTCGATCTGGGTGGAGGGATGCCCATCGAGCGCGCGGTGGCTCTTGCCGCTCTCCAGGTCGACGACGATGATCGCGCCGCGCGTGCCGCTGTCGGTGATGTAGCCGGTCTTGCCGTCGGGCGAGAAGCGGATGTCATTGAGGTAGGTGCCCTGCAATGCCACATCGCCGGGAACCAGGATCGTCTTCGTCACCGTGTTCGACGACAGATCGATGCGAACCAGCTTGGGCGCGCCTTCGAGGATCTTCTCGTTTCCGGGCGCGCCGGGATCGAGCACCCAAAGATTGCCGTGCCCATCGAGGACGATCGACTGCACGCAGACGAAATAGTCGCCGACCGGCAGCTCGTTGGCGCGGGCGTTGCGCCAGCTGTTCCACTTCGCGTCGGGATAGGGGCGTAAGGATCCGTCCTTCATCACCTCGGCAACCGAGATGGGCGCGTCGTCGGTCCAGCGGGGGAAGTTGACGAAGCGCCGGCCATCCTCGGTCACGGCGACGCCGGTCGCCTGATGGTCGAACTGCGCCACCTGGGTCAGCTGTGCGCTGCGTCCTTGGGCATGGGCGACACCGGCTGCGGCAGCGGCGACCAGGCCGATCGCGGCGATCCCGGCGGCATAGGGGGCGGCTTTCTTCATGGACAGGTTCCTATCGGTGACATCGGTGAGTGCGGCGGGGTTGCCTGCGAAGAGGGTAAGGAGGTGGCGCACCACCGCTTGGGGGTTCTCGCGCTGCGGAAAATGGCCGACCCCGGTCATGGTGATGCGCGCGAACGGCCCGGCAAACTTTGTTCGCACGTCCTCCGCGGTCGAGGGCGGGTTCACGCCGTCGGCATCGCCGTGGATGTAGAGCGTCGGCAGAGACAACGTCTTGGTCGCCTTGACCTTGTCCTCCAACCAAGTGCTTCGTGGATCAAGTTCCGCTTCGCCCCAGCGCGCGCGATAGCTGTGGAGCGTCACGTCGACCCAGTCGAGATTGTCGAACGACTGCGCGACACGGTCGAACGTGGCCTCGTCGAACCATCCCGGTGGCGACCAGTTGACCCAATGCAGATGGGTGAACCCGCGTCGGTCTGTACGTACCGCCTCCGCCCCGCGCGCAGTTGCCATGAACCAGTGATACCATTGCCGCTGGGTCTGCTCGAACGGGGGTGTCGGCATGCCGCCGAGCCGGGGCGGGGTCGACAGCATGGCCATCCGCTCCACCCGATCGGGCCAGCCGACCGCCAGGGCCTCGGCCGTGTTCGATCCCCAGTCATGGCCGGCGACCATGAACCGGTCGACCCCCAGCGCGTCGAGCAATGCGATCATGTCCATCGCCAGCATCGCGCTATTGCCGGTCCTTGGCACGTCTGTGTCGCGGAAGCGGGTCATCCCGAAGCCGCGCAGGGTCGGCACGATGACCCGAAAGCCGTTCGCAGCCAGCTCCGGCGCCACCTCATCCCATGTCGAGGCATCGTCCGGCCAGCCATGGATCAACAGCAACGGTTGACCGTCTTCGGGACCGTGTAGCGCAACGTCTACATACAGATCGTCAAGGGTAATGGATGGCATTCAAGATTTCCGCAGCTGTCCGGCCCCCCTTTCAACCGTTGGTCACCAGGGCCGTTCCGCAAAATTGCGAAATGGAAACCCGGAACGATAAATACTTCTCACTGGTTCTAGCCCGGGGTTCTCGAACAGGGTTAGATATTGATGAAGCGACATATTCTCGTGGCGATGACGCTGCTGGGCAGCTCGACAGTGGCCATCGCGCAATCGTCGAGTAACTCGGTGAATGCAGCACCGCCGGCACCGCCGGCGCGCGTTGCAGCAATCCCGCCAAAAGCCGCTGCGGACATGCAAATGGTGCTCGACCAGTTGCCGGTGCTGGGCGCCAAGCCGATCGAAACGCTGACTCCGGTCAAAGCGCGTATTCAGCCCTCGGCCGCCGATGCGACGAAGGCCGTGATGCGCCAGAAGGGCATGTCGACCGCACCCGATCCGGCGGTGACGACGCAGGACCTGCCTTACGGCAGCGATCCGATGCAATTCGCACGCATCTACAAGCCGGCGAACGCGAACTCAGCGCCGATGCCGATCATCGTCTATTATCATGGCGGTGGCTGGGTGATCGCCGACGTCAACACCTATGACGCGGCGCCGCGGCTGCTGGCTAAGCAGCTGAACGCGCTGGTTGTTTCCGTCGAGTACCGGCACGCGCCCGAATTCAAATTTCCCGCGCAGCATGACGACGCCTCGGCGGCTTATAAGTGGGTGCTGCAAAATGCCCAAAGCTGGGGCGGTGACACAAGCAAGCTGGCGCTGGCTGGCGAGAGCGCGGGCGGCAACCTGGCGATCGCGACCGCGATCTACGCTCGCGACAACAACCTGACCAAACCGGTCCATGTCCTGTCGGTCTATCCGATCGCCAACAGCAGCATGACCCTGCCGTCGCGGACCGACTCTGCCAATGCCAAGCCGCTCAATACGGCGATGCTGAAATGGTTCGGTTATTACTACACGAATGCCATGGCCGACATGCAGGATCCCAGGCTGAATCTGGTGGGGGCGAACCTTCGTGGCCTGCCGCCGACGACGATCGTGAACGCCCAGATCGACCCGCTGCGTTCCGATGGCGAGACGCTCGCGGCCGCGATGAAGGTTGCGGGCGACAAAGTCGAGCAGCGGACCTTCCCCGGCGTGACGCATGAGTTCTTCGGCATGGGGACAGTCGTGCGCGGCGCCTATGACGCAAATGCCTACGCTATCGCACGGCTGAAGGCCGCGCTCGGTATCCGTAACTGATTTCGAAGGAACTGCCATGAAGCTTCTGATGATGTCCGCCGCGGTTGCCGTGGTTATGATCGCCGTGCCTGCAACGGCACAGGTGATGACGCCTGACGAGTATGTGATGACGGCGGGCGCGAGCGATCTTTACGAGATCACGTCGAGCCAGGTGCTGCTCGAGACGAGCCAGGATCCCAGGCTGCGCGCGTTTGCGCAGATGATGATTGCCGACCATAGCAAGAGCACCGCCGACGTGAAGGCGGCCGCGGCCCGCGCGCGCGTTAAGGCGGTGCCTGCGAAGCTGACGCCGCTCCAGCAGGAGCTCGTCGCTGAGCTGCGTGCGGAACAGGGGCCGGCGCGCGATGCTGCGTATATCGCGCAGCAGAAGGCTTCGCATGGTCAGGCGCTCAACGTGCAGAAGGCCTATGCGATGGAGGGCACCGCCCCCGCGCTGAAGGCTGCGGCCGCGACCATCGTGCCGGTGGTTGAGCACCACATCATGGAACTGAAGGCGATGTGATCGCGAGGCGGCCGGACCTCGGCCCCTCGCATTGACGGAGGGGCGTGACGGACATTGTCACGCCCCTTTGTTGTATCTGGAATTGGTCAATTACCGGTTTATCGTAACACCGCGCCTTGGTCGGTACGGCGGCAGCACTGCCGTCAGGGTAGTCGCTCAAACGGCGCCTCGAACCGCCTCGAGAGGCTCAAAGCCTGCAGCGGCGACCGCAGGACCCCGTCAGGTCCAGTAGTGGAAAAGGGCCATCCATGAGCGCGCGTTGGGCATGGTGATCGTAAAAGGGGCGCCTTCAGCCGCGTAGCTCAATGCCGACGCAGGTGAAGGCGACCGACAGGACGCCATCACCCGGAGTCTTCGGCGTGAACGATGCCGCATTCCTCCGCTGTCAAGATTAAGGGATGTCAGAAGGGGGGAGCCGAAAACCGACCGCGAATGGCCGGAACCGGGTCGTTGACGAAACGTACAATTGATCCTCTGAGGGCGGGAAGCGTGGCGCGCGATTAGGCGAATGCTCTTCACTTGAGTTCGCGCTTAAAATTCTGGCTGCTCACAATGATGTGCTTCAGTCGCACCGGCTTCGCCATCGACGTAGCGATCGTAATCGCCCCCGATAGCGATGGTCGGCACGGCGATCAGCGAGATGCGGCTCCCGATGCGCGCGAGTTGGATTTACCCTTCCGTCTAAACGAACTGGCCGTGATCTCGAGCGAACGCCGGACCGTTGCGATCGTTCGTCCGTTCAACACCCCTGATCCGCCACCGTCTGATGGACATTACCCCATATGCCCGACCACTCATTGTCTCCCGTGTTGCAGCCGGTACAGATCGGCGCCTTGTCATTGCGCAATCGGATTGTCATGGCGCCGCTCACCCGTAGTCGATCCAGCGACGACGGCGTTCCACCGGCCTTCGCTGCCGATTATTACGCCCAGCGCGCCGATGCCGGACTCATCATGAGCGAGGCAACAAACGTCTCGCCGCAGGCCGTCGGCTATGCGCTGACACCAGGCATCTGGAACGACCGGCAGGTCGAGGCGTGGCGTCCGATCGTAAAGGCCGTGCACGATCGTGGGGGTCTCATCTTCCTCCAGCTCTGGCACACCGGCCGCATCTCGCATCCCGACCTGCAGGGCGGCAATCTACCTGTCGCGCCGTCGGCGATCAGGCCGATAGGACAAGCCTTCACCAAGGATGGGATGAAGGATCATGTCACCCCCCGCGCGCTCGAAACGGACGAGATCCCCCCGATCGTCGAGGATTATCGCTGCGCCGCCGTCAATGCCAAGGCGGCGGGGTTCGACGGGGTGGAGGTCCATTCGGCCAACAATTACCTGCTTGAACAGTTCGTCCGCGACAGCACCAATCAGCGCACCGATCGCTATGGCGGGTCGATCGAAAATCGTCTGCGTTTCCCGCTCGAGGTGGTCGATGCGGTGATCGGCGTTTGGGGCGCCGGGCGCGTCGGCATCCGGCTGTCGCCGGCGACCACGATGCCGGGCGAGACGCCGCTCGACAGCAGGGTCATGGACACCTTCGGCACCTATGTCGATGCGCTGTCGCAGCGTGGACTGCTCTACATCCACGATATCGAGGGTGTGACCCAGCAGACGCGTGAGGCAGATGGCGTCGATTTTCCGGCACTGCGTCGGCGCTTCGACGGAGCCTATATCGCCAACAACCAGTATACACTCGACCTTGCCGAGACGGTGCTGGAGAAAGGCGACGCCGATCTGTTCAGCATGGGGCGCCCGTTCATCGCCAATCCCGACCTCGTCGACCGTCTGCGCATCGGCGCGCCGCTTGCCGAGGCTCCCAAGCAATATTGGTATGGTGGCGGATCGATTGGCTATTCCGACTGGCCGACCATGAATGACAAGCGCGGCTGAAGCCCCGCAGCAACTGAACCGGCATTCGTCCACGGGACGATGGAGACCAAGATGCCACCAATAGATCGTCGACAGGGACTATGGATGCTTGCTGGCGGCGTCGTCGCGGCGACGGCGTTCGGCGCGCGTGCGGTAGCGAAGACCGCGTCATCCGCCCCGATCGGCGGAACGATGGCGCTGGTGGAAAAGGGGGCAGGGCGTGTCGCTTTCTACGCACTACCCAGCGGCTCCCGCCTTGGTACGGTGGCGTTGGGCACGCAGCCGCACGAGATCGTCGCGGATCGCACCGGGCGATATGCCTTCATTGGACATTACGGGGTCGAGAGCTGGAAGGCGCCAGGTTCCGGCGGCAGCAAATTGTGGGTCATCGATCTCGTGCAACGGAGGCTCGACCGGACGATCGACCTTTCGCCATTCGGGCGGCTGCATGCCGTCCGGGTTGATGACCATGGTCGCCTGTACGTTTTGTCCGAGAAGGACAGCATGCTGATCCGCTTCGATGATCCGTTGCGCGACGAAGCCCCGTCACGGCTGATCCCGGCGGGAGGCGCCCGCAGCCATTATCTCGTGGTTCGCCGCGACGGTGCGCGTGCTTATGTCGCCGACACGCTGAGCGGCGCGGTCATCATGCTGAATCCCGAGGATGTGGGGGTGGCGCCGGTGCGCAAGCGGATCGGAACCGCACCCGAAGGCATGACGCTTAGCCGCGACGAGCGAACGCTCTACGTCATCGATCGACCGAGCGGCACGATCCATGCGCTCGACGCCGTGACGCTGGAGGAACGGTTTCAACGGACGATGCGCGGTGAGGCGGTGCGCGTCGTGACGCAGGCAGACGGTCGACTGATCGTGTCGAACGTGGCGGACAGGAGCCTGTCTCGACTTAACCCCGATACGCTCGCCGAAGAGGCACGTCTGCCGCTCGGCACCGCCGCGCCGGGCCTCAACCTCGCTGGCAACACGCTTTACGCCTCAGTCGAAAATGATCAGGTGCTGATCGTCGACCTTCGCACTTGGGAAGTTGCCAGTCGTTTCTCCACAGGTGCGGCGCCGGACGCTGCAGTCGTAGTCTAGTCGCGGTCACAATTAACAATCAGGTGAACGAACGGCGGTTTTGGAGAACACAAGACGGGCACCGAACGTCCTCATCTGTGTCCTACCGCACCGTTTAGGCTCGCTCGATCGGCTTACACTTAGGCGGTGACAGCGTCGCTTCCGACAGCAGGCGTCCGCCGTGGCAGCTTCCATTTCGGCCGGACGAAGTGACACGTGTATCCGTTGGGTCGGCGCTCGAGATAATCCTGATGTTCCGGCTCGGCCTCCCAAAAATCGCCTGCAGGAGACAGCTCGGTTACGACCTTGCCCGGCCAAAGCCCTGACGCCTCGACATCCGCGATCGTTTCCTCGGCGACAGCCTTCTGCACGTCGTTGGTGTAGAAGATCGCCGAGCGGTAGCTCGCGCCGCGGTCATTACCCTGCCGGTTCACCGTCGTCGGGTCGTGGATCTGGAAAAAGAATTCGAGCAACGCGCGGAAGTCTGTGCGGGCGGGATCGAAGACGATCTCGATCGCCTCGGCATGGTTGCCGTGGTGGCGGTACGTCGCGTTCGACACCTCGCCACCTGAATAGCCAACGCGCGTCGAGACGACGCCGGGCAGCTTGCGGATAAGATCCTGCATGCCCCAGAAGCAGCCGCCGGCTAGCACCGCGCGCTGCGTGATCGCAGGCGGCTCCTCAATCTGATTGAGGTAGGCGCCATAGCCCTGAACAGCCATATCGGCCCGCGCCACGAAGCGAAGCGCGGCCGAGTTGATGCAGTAGCGCAAACCACCGCGGTCGCGCGGCCCATCCTTGAAGACGTGACCGAGATGGCTGTCGCCCTGCGCGGAGCGCACTTCCGTACGAGGGATAAGCATCGACCAGTCACGCGTCGCCTTTACGCTGGCGGCATCGATGGGTTTGGTAAAGCTCGGCCATCCGCAGCCAGACTCGTACTTGTCGGCACTGGCGAAGAGCGGCTCGCCCGAAACAATGTCGACATAGATGCCCGCCTGCTTGTTTTTCAGCAATGGGCCGGTGCCTGGACGCTCGGTTCCGTTCTGCTGGGTAACACGGAACTGCTCGGGTGTCAGGGCCGCGACGGCCCCGTCGGTCTTTGCATAGCTGGTCATGATTGACCGGATGTGGTGAGCCGTCTCGCCAGTGTCGAGATCCCGGACGGCCACGGCAACGCCTCGACGTTAGGCGAGAAGCTCCAGAATCTCGCGCTCAGACATGATCCGGATCGCGCGGCCGGACCGTTGCAGTTCCAAGGCATGGCGGAATTGCGCGTCGTACCGCGCGTAGCCGAACGGTTCCTCGCCGATGACCGCTAGGATCGTCGTCGTGCTGCCAACGCCAGCGACGATCCGCGCACCGCTGCCCGCTAGCCGGTGAGCTAGCGGGCCGTTGCGGGGCTGGCCGAGGATCGCCACCCGGTGACCCTTGAGTGGACCGTCCGGCGCGGGCAGTGGCGCCGGAGCGGCGCGCTGCCCTACCGGGGGCATCAGCCACCCTGCGAGCGGTATGCCGGTATGGTCGATAGCCTTGACGACGATCATGCCTGCGGCGCGAGCGTCACTCAGGGCATCGTGATGCCGGAGCGGGATGCCAAGGTGTTTCGACACCACGTTGAGCTTGTGGCTGGGGAGTTCGGGCCAAGCACGCTTCGCGACGCGTACGCTATCGAGCCAGGTCGTCTTGACCATCGTCCGGTCGTGCACGCGGCAGGCCGCCGCCAGCGCACCTTTGTCGAAATAGGAATGCGCAACCGTGGTTCGCCCGGCCAGGTGTCCGTCAACGACCTCATGCACGTCGGCAAAGCACGGCTTGCCTGCGACATGATCGGCGGCGATGCCGTGGATGCGGGTGTTGAAGCTGCTGAAGTGATCGCGCGGATCGACCAGGGTCTCGTACTCGAACGCGACCGTGCCAGCGCGAAAGCCGACGATGCCGATCTGGCAGATGCTGCTGACGCGGGAGCAGGCGGTCTCGACGTCGATTACGACGAAGTCGAGTTCGTCAGCTGCAGCCGGGCCGGCGCCCGACAGGGCGGCCTGGGCAGGGTCATCGGCAGTGGCGTCGCGGAACATAGGAGGGTCATACACCATGGCCGGCGAGGGCCAACGCTATGATTGCCGACCTCCAAATCGGCTGGTGACGGTCCATTCGCGAGAGCATGCTCGTCCTTCGAGATGCTCGACCGATGCCTTCCGATCAAGAAATATGAAGAGCGACCAGTTGCGGCGAACTGATAGGATGGCCGCCTGCGCGGCGATCGGTGCGCTGCCTGGATTAGAGGATGGAATGCGGAGCAGGCGGGAAATTCTCAAGGGTGGTGGTGCTGGTTTCCTGCTCGCCGGCAGTGGGACGCTGTGGACGCAGGCTCCCGTCGCTCAGTTCGCGGACGTCGATCCGGAAATGGTAGATGATCTGCGGTTGCTTCAGGAGATGGTGGTCTCCGCCGATAACCTGACGGCGTTTCGACATCGTCCAGTGGCGCAGCGTGCGCACCCGATGCCGCCACTGCCCCCGGTCGCGACCGCGAGGCTACCCGTCGTCATGGTGCCGGGACTCCCCGGTCAGCCGGCGGTCCGTACCGTTCAATTCGATGGCGCCCCCGGCCGTAAGGATCGGGGCGCGGTGATCTGGTTACATGGCGGAGGCTATGTCGCAGGCGCGGCCGGGATCCCGGTTGACCTGCGACTGGCGGCGCAACGCCGAGGTTGGCTGGTGGTTTCAGTCGAATATCGACTGGCACCCGAAGCAACCGTGGCAAAATCGTCCGCCGACAATTACGCCGCGCTGCGCTGGGTCCACGAAAATGCCGCAACACTTGGTGTTGATCGCTCACGGATCGCGGTCGGTGGTGCAAGTGCGGGCGGGGGTCATGCGGCGATGCTCGCACTCGCCGCCCGGGACCGCGGCGAGGTCAAACTTGCCTATCAGGTGCTAATCTACCCGATGCTCGACGATCGCACCGGCAGCAGTCGCCCGGCTCGACCTGGCACCGGTCAATATGTGTGGACCGCGAAGGCCAACCGCTTTGGCTGGTCGTCGCTGCTCGGCGTGCCAGCTGGCGGGATGCAGGTACCCGTCGGCGTGGTACCGGCACGCCGGTCCGATCTGGGCGGGTTGCCCCCGGCCTTCGTCGGTGTCGGTACGCTCAACCTCTTCCTTGATGAGGATCTCGCTTATGCAGGCGCCTTGCGCGCAGCTGGCGTGCCGGTCGACCTGCTCGTGGTACCTGCGGCGTTCCATGCGTTCGACAGCGCGGCGCCGATGGCACGGGCGTCACAAAATTTCACGCGGAACTGGATTGCGGACCTTGAAAAAGTGCTGACTTAGGGGCGGCGGATAAAACACCTAGCTGGCGCATGGAGGTGCCGCCACTCCGTGAAGAAGGCCATTTGTACCAGCTAGCTGTTCTGGATGCAGAAGATCGGACAGGACGTGGCGGTGCGAGACTGGCGCGCGCGCCGAGCGTCTGACGTACCCCAACCGCTACGCCAGCGGAGATGCAGGCTGACCGCCATCTGAGGGTCCCCCGGTTTCTCATCCAGGTTGAGGGTGAGTTTCCGGCGTTCATTCGGCCGCGATCTTGGCCGCGGCAGCAGCATATTCGACCGGCGTCAGCCAGCCAAGTGATGTGTGAGGACGGCTCTCGTTATAGTCGCGCCGCCACGCCTCGATCTTGGCTCTGGCGTCTTCCAGCGACAGGAACCAGTGCGTGTTCAGGCACTCGTCTCGCAGCCGCCCGTTGAACGACTCCACGAAGGCATTGTCCGTAGGCTTGCCCGGCCGGCTGAAATCCAGCGTAACGCCATTTTCGTGGGCCAGCGGTCGAGTACCTTCGAGATGAACTCCGGCCCATTATCCACCCGAATGGTCCTGGGCGCACCGCGGATCGACGATATCCTCGCCATCACCTCAACCACCTGCTCACCCTTGATGCCTTGGTCGACATCGATCGCCAGCGCCTCGCGCGTGAACGCATCGACCACGGTCAGCGCCCGCAACCGTCGGCCGTCGAACAGCGCGTCCGAGAAGAAGTCCATCGACCACATCTCGTTGGCGGCCAACGCCGCGGGTTGCCTGTCTCGGTTGGCAGCGCTTACGTTGCGGCGGGGTTTCTTGAGCCGAAGGCTCAGTCCATCATCCCGGTAAAGCCGGTAGATCCTCTTGTGGTTCACGATCCATCCTTCCCTGCGCAGCAGGATGTAGATGCGAAAGTAGCCGTACCGCGTCCGCGTCGCCGCCAGATCACGGATACGCAGCATCAGCGGCGCCTGGTCCGGTCGATGCGACACATAGCGCACCGACGACCGGTCGACGCCCAGCGCGGAGCAACTGCGTCGCTCGCTGACGCCATGAGACGCCTGGACGTGCGCGACGAGCTCGCGCCGTCGTCCAGGCGTCAGGGCTTTTTTGCCAGCACATCCTGCAGGATATGCTTGTCCAGGCTCAGGTCCGCGACCAGCTGCTTGAGCTTCCGGTTCTCCTCCTCGAGCAGCTTCAGGCGCCGCAGCTCGCCCACCCCGAGGCCGCCGTACACCTTCTTCCAGCGATAGAACGTCTGCTCCGAGATCCCCATCCGGCGGATCACCTCCGCCACCGACGTACCCGTCTCCGCCTGCTTCAGCGCGAACGCGATCTGCTCCTCGGTGTGCCTCGTCTTCTTCATGTCCAGCTCCTCGCCCGCAGGCTTCAAAGGGCCAGAAAACTCTCACCTAAACCGGATGAAAAAACAGGGAGGACGTCAAGCCTAATGCCGATCTGGGCTTCGTCAACGTGCGCGCGACGCTGCTCGACGACGCATCATGGTTCGCACCCTGGATGGAGACCCAAACGGCGGAACGGCTCACCTGGGCGATGACCGGTGCCAGCAGGAGTTTCGCCGGCTTCCCAGATATGGCCGAGTATCAGGGCCTGATAGCCGAGTACCAGGCGGCGCGCGGTATCGGAGCGGCGGATATCGACCTGTTCGATGGCAAGGACACGCTCATCACGTATTTCTGGATGTACGGCCCCGAGCGAGAGCGGCCGTGCCCGATGTGCACCGACACGCTGTCGGGGCTCGACGGCGTCGCGATCAACATTACGCAGCGCGCCGCCTTCAAGGTGCTGGGCCGCAGCCCGGTCTCGCGGCAGCTCGCATTCGCGCGGGAGCGGGGCTGGGACCATCTCGAGTTCGTGCAGACGCTTGGCGACGACTATGCGCGCGATATCCGGGCACTGTCGCCCGAGGGCGACGAATACCCCTCCTTCGTCGTCTATCACCTTGACGGAAACGCCGTCCGCGTTTTCTACGCCGCCGAAATGCCCAAGGACGCAGCCGATCCCGGCCAGGATCCGCGCGGTGCCACCGACCTGTCGCCGTTATGGAACGTGCTCGACCATACGCCCGAGGGTCGCGGCGCGGACTGGTACCCCAAGCTCGAGTATCAGGACTGAGGAGAGCGACGGTGGACGACTGGAAGATCCGCGAACTCATTGCCGCCCGCTCGATGGCGATTAACGCGCACGACGTCGAGGCGGCGATCGCCGATATCGACCAGGACGTGGCGATCTACGAACTGGTACCGCCGCTGGCGATGGAGGGCATCGCCGCATCGCGGCAGCGCACCGTCGACTGGTTCGCAACCTACAGCGATGGTCCGTACTGGCAGGACGGCGAAATAACGGTGATATCCGATGGCGATGTCGCGTTCAGCCATGCGATCAACCGCGTCACCGGCACATCATCGTCCGGCGACCAGGTCGACATGTGGTTCCGCACGACGCCTGGCTGGCGACGACGCGACGGACGATGGCGCATCGTCCATGACCATAATTCGGTGCCGTTCGATCCGGCCAGCGGAAAGGGCCGGCTCGACCTGGAACCCTGATTCGCGCGGAGCGATCTGCATCCGGGCACTGGCATATGCACCCGGCGCGATTCCTAGCATGATCGCCTCGTCGCCCTGGTCAGAGCAGACCGCGCAGCGTCATTTCGAGGCCCAGCAGCAACAGAAAGCTAAAGAGAATGCGGCGGAACAGCAATCGGCTGATCTGTGTGCGGATCACCTGTCCGACTGCCATGCCGATCAACGCCGGAATGACTGCGAGCGTCGAGGCGAGCAGGCTCCCTGTAGGCGCCGCACCGTGCCAGAACAGCTCGATCGCGAGAGCGATCATCGATACGGTGAACGATAGGCCGAGCGCTTGGACCAGGTCATCCCGCTCGAAATCCAGCGACTGGATGTATGGCACTGGCGGAATGACAAACACGCCCGTTGCATCCGTGACCAGCCCAGTCGCCAGTCCGATGACCGGCGACAACCAAGGCTCCCATCGAGCTGATACGTGGAACGGTTTGGCAAACAGCGTAGGCTCGGTTCTAGTAAGGCGCGATGCCTTTCTTGACAAGCCTCATGGGGCGAATACGCCGGCGCTGGTGGTGTCGGGTGCCGATGATACGATCCTCCCCACGACGATGAACCGCTGGATCGCGGATCGCATGCCCAATGCCGAGGCGATCGAGATTGAGGGGGCTGCGCATCTCGTGCCTGTTGAAAGGCCGTAGCAGACGAACGCGCTCCTGCTGGATAGGATGAACCGCTGGATCGAGGGGAAACGGTGATGGATGGTGCGATCTGGGTTCTGGCGGGCGCCGCCTCCTTCGTCGGCACGCATTTCGCAATGTCGCACCCGCTGCGCCGGCCGCTCGTCGCGCGGCTCGGGGAAACCGGATTTACCGGCCTCTATTCGTTGGTATCGTTCCTCACACTGGGCCTAACGATATGGGCTTATGTCGCCGCGCCGGTGACCGCGCCGGCATGGCTGGTCGGCGATGTCCTGTGGGGTATCGCGACAGCGCTGATGCTGGTTGTCTCAATCCTGTTGATGGGATCGCTGGTGCGCAATCCGGCTCTGCCCGGCGCCGCGAAGCAGGCGGCCACGGCGGAAGCCCACGGCGTCTACGGCATTACCCGTCATCCGATGCTCTGGTCGTTCGCGATTTGGGGTGGCAGCCACATTCTTGTGCTGCCGATCGCCAAGAACATCGTCCTGTCGGGCGCGATCATCTTCCTGTCGCTGGTCGGCGCCATTTTCCAGGATCGAAAAAAAGCGCAACTTGATCCGCAGGGGTGGTCCGCATGGCAAAGCCGCACCAGCTATTTGCCCTTCGCCGCCATTGTGCAGGGGCGCGCAAGATTCGGCGGCTTTGGGTTCCATGCGATCCTAGGCGGTATCGTCGTCTGGCTGGCGGCGACGTGGGCGCACATGCCGCTGGCGGGATGGCCCGCAGGCATCTGGCGCTGGGTGGGGTAGCTTCTCCTGAATCGCGACTCGTGTCGACAAAATTGGACGAGCGAAGAGAAGAACGGAGCCGTCTAAACTTGCCGTCCCGTCGATATGAACAAGCGACCGGAGTTGGGAAGCGCAATCAGCGCGGCGACTGGCGACAAATGAGTCTAGCCGACCAGGTATCTCGAGTGACGGATGCTAGGTCGAAAGACCGGTTGATGGTTGCGCTATCCAATCGAAGCCGAGAAATCTTGGTCACGTTGTCTCTGCACGATATTCATCGGCGCGGCAGTGGCGTTCGATAAACTGGTCGTGCGTCGGCATCCCTTCCGCTCCGCGACGCACCAGATCGCGCATCCGAACGAGTTGGGCGGCGATCTGATCGCGCGGCATAGCCATTGCAACCGGATCGGCCCGCCGGGGCAGCAAGCCCTGGCCCAGCATCACCGCTACCCATGATGTTTCGGTGAACAGCTCGCCGCGCTCCACGAACACACGCCCGTGGCTGGCGAACAATTCCAGGCGCTGGCGCAAGCTGTCAGGGACCGCCATCGTCCGTACCTGGTTCCAAAACGGGGAGTCGTCGCGCCGCGTGAGATGATAGTGGAGGATAATGAAGTCCCGCACCTGTTCGAACTCGGCGGCCATCAAGCGATTATATTGATCGACGTCTGCCTGTGCGAAGCCGCGATCGGGAAACAGCGACATCAGCGTGACGACACCGCGCTGGATGAGGTGGATGCTGGTCGATTCCAGCGGCTCCACGAAGCCCGCCGCCAACCCGAGAGCGACGACGTTGCCGTTCCACATTCGCCGGCGCCGCCCGGTGGTGAAGCGCAGTGGACGCGGGTCGGCGAGCGCGGGTGCGTCCAGACCCTTGAGCAGCTGATCCGCCGCTTCGTCATCGGACAGATGTGCGCTGCAATAAACGTGGCCGTTACCGGTGCGATGCTGCAACGGAATGCGCCAGCGCCAGCCCGCGCTGCCGGCAGTTGCGCGGGTGTAAGGGGTGCGAGGCAGCGTGGGCGTACTGGGCACCGCCAGTGCTCGATCCATCGGCAACCAGTGCGACCAGTCCTCATACCCGGTCGCCATCGTCTCTTCGATCAGCAACCCGCGAAAGCCTGAGCAATCGATGAACAGGTCGCCTTCCAGTCGATCCCCCTCGTCCAGACGGAGAGCTGCGACATGGCCCCGCGCATCGCGCTCCGCCCCCTCGATACGGCGCTGCAAGTGGACGACGCCGCGTGCCTTGGCCTGCTCGGCGAGATATTCGGCATACCGCACCGCATCGAAGTGCAGCGCATAGGCGAGTCTGGAATGGACGTGGCGGCTATCCTCAGGCGGGCGGATGAACCGGTTGGCCCGCGCCGCAGCGATCGTCATCGAATATTCGTCTAGCGGCGTGTTACCTGTCATCCCTTGCGTCGCCAGCCAGTGATGATGAAAGTGTATGCCGTTCAGGTCGGCGCCATACTGGCCGAAAGGGTGAAAATAGCGCTCGCCAATCTGTCCCCAGTTGCTGAACTCGATGCCGAGTTTGAACGTGGCGCCGGTCCGGCGGACAAGTTCGTCCTCATCTAGTCCCAGAAGGCGATTCAACGTCAGGATCGGTGGTATGGTTGCCTCGCCGACGCCGACGGTGCCGATCTGCGGCGACTCGACCAGTGTCACGGTGACCTGCTGTGTGGGGAGTGCACGAGCGATGACCGCGGCCGCCATCCATCCTGCGGTACCTCCGCCCGCTATCACGATACGGCGGATCGGTTCTCCATGTTGCATCCCGTTCTCCTTATCCAAACTTTATGAGCACTTGTGACAAGTCGATGTGACCGCTATCAGACCTCTGACGCCTCGACGCAAGCGCAGGTTAACTGCTTGTCAGGCCGAAGATTATAAGAGGGGATGACGATGGCTTCGCATATCGGCCTGAGTGGTGTTTCCACGCTGGCATTGGCAATTGCCGCGACCGCATTGCCGAGCGCGGTTCATGCCGCCGGAGCACAGACGAAAGCCGAAGGGCCGTCGCCCGCCTTGAATCCATCTGTCCCGCAGGCAGGAACGGGCGGCGAACCGGATGCAACCGTCGATGCCGATGCCGCACAAAAAAGAACTGAAGGGAGCGGAGCCGAAGGGGACGGCGACGGCGAGATCGTCGTCACGGGCCTGCGCGCCTCGCTCGAAAGTGCGCAGAACATCAAGCGCAACGCCGAGCAGTTCGTCGACTCGATCACCGCGCAGGATATCGGTCGTCTGCCCGACGTGAACGTTGCAGAGGCATTGCAACGTGTATCCGGCGTGCAGATCACCCGCAATCGCGGCGAAGGCTCTGCCATCGCAGTGCGCGGTCTGAACCAGGTCCGCACCGAATTGAACGGCCGTGACATCTTCTCCGCCAGCGGCGGGCGTGGCCTGTCGTTCGAGGAGGTAGGCTCGGAGCTGCTCGCAGGCGTCGACGTCTACAAAAACCCGTCCGCGGAACTGATCGAGGGCGGGTTGGCCGGCACGGTGAATCTGCGCACGCGTTTGCCCTTCGACAGCAAGGAGCGGATCGTATCGGCAAGCGTCGGGTCGACTTACTACGACCTGATCGGCAAGAGCGGACAGCAGGTATCGGGTCTGTATTCAGACCGCTGGCAGACCGGGATCGGTGAAATCGGCATCCTGGCCAACGTCGGTTATCAGACTACGTCGTTCCGTGATGACGTCGTGGTGGTGGAACCATTCTACCAGCACGGACCGACAGCACCCGGCGTCCAGTCGCCCGTCCCCGGCTTCGCCAATCAGACCGTGCTGCTGCCGCATGGCGGAGGATTTCGTATCGCATATGGCGACCGCGAACGTCTGAGCACGGCAGCCGCCATTCAGTGGAAGCCGGTGTCGAACCTGGAACTGTACGCGCAGTATTTTCGCGCCGATTACAAATTCAACGAGGCTGGCGTATCGATCTTCGCCTATGGTTCCGATGTGCAGCCCGCACAGAACCGGCCGTTCGAGGTCGATGCCGACGGGATCGTGCGTACGGGATTTCTGGCCAATCCGGGATCTGATTCGGTAAATTTCGGCACCAAGCGTGATACCGCGACCACGGATATCTCGGGCGGTGTGAAATGGGACGTGACCGAGCGGGTGCGTCTGTCGATGGACTATCAGCATATCGACTCGAGCGTGCGGCAGCAGACGCTGAACCTGACTGCCAGCCCCCTGAATCCCCGCACCAGCGTGGCGGGTTTCGGGCAGCCATACGACTTTTTCTTCGACATCTCGGGCGATAAACCGGTCTTCCAGTCAACCACGCCGGGCTATTTCGCGAACCCAGCCAATTACGGCATGACCGCGATCCTGCCCTATGCCGAGGACAATGACGCGCAGTCGGATGCGATACGCGCCGATCTGGACTGGAATTTCGACGAGGGCTTCATCAAGAGCATCCGCGTCGGCGCTCGCTACACCGATCGCAGCGCGGTCAATCGCAACACGACGTACGGCACCTGGACCGCGATCGGATCGACCTGCGCCAACTGGTCGTCGGACGCGGGATGCACGCTGCTTTCGGAATTTCCGCAATATGCGCAGCCCAACCTATTTCAGGGCGACCTTCTGCGCGGCAACGCCAACGGCTCGGTCTTCGGCCCGGTCTGGCAGTTCAGCGATGCGCTTGTGCGCGACGCCAATGCCGCTTTTGCCGCCGTGAAGCAGATCAGCGGCCAGACCATCAGCTTCCGTCCGTTCGATGCGCCCGACGCCTTCTCCGGCACAATCAACGAGCAGACCTATGCCGGCTATGCGCGCGTGGCCTTTGGGTCAGAACTGGCGGGGATACGTTTTGACGGTAATGTCGGCTTGCGCGGAACACGCACCAAGTCCGAAGGTATTGGTCGCCGGGTGCTGACGTACCGCGCGGGTGCGCCGGTAACGAACCCCGACGGCACGGTGACGGCGGCACCCACCGTGACGCTGGACGAGGATTTCAGCGGCGGTCGCGATTACACCAAATATCTCCCCAGTGTGAATCTGCGGGTTTTCCTGACCGACGAGATCATCCTGCGCGCCGCAGCTTCGAAGAACCTGTCGCGACCCAGCTTCGACCAGCTCAATCCACAGTTCAATCTGGGCGCCAGCTACACGGACGCCGCCAGCGTCGCACCGGCCCGGGTCGACCCCAGCCGCCCGTACGACGCAACGAACAACCCCTATGTCGGCACCGGTACCGCGCTGGGCGATCCCAACCTGAAGGCGGAACGCACCACAAGCTTCGATGCGGCGGTGGAGTGGTATTTCGATCGTGTCGGTTTCGTCTACGTCACTGGATTCTACAAGAACATCAAGGACCTGATCGTTCGCCGCCCAGGCGCACCGATCATCGAGACCATCGACGGGATCGGTAATATCCGCTTCAACGTCGAGCGCTTCGTCAACGAAGCCAACGGCTATGTCCGCGGCTTCGAACTTGGCGGTCAAAAGTTCCTCGATTTTCTGCCGGCGCCATTTGACGGACTGGGTGTGCAAGCCAACTACACCTTTGCCGACAGCGACGCTGGACAGCAGGCCGCGGGAGACATCAACAGCACCACCCAGGTCCAGGTTCCGTTGCAGAACCTGTCCAAGCATAGCTTCAACCTCGTCGCGTTGTACGACAAAGTCGGGTTGAACATGCGTGTGGCGTATAACTGGCGCGGAAAATATCTTCAGGGTACTAACAATACCGGGACACAGAACCTGCCCATCTTTGGCAACTCAATCGGCTTTCTCGATGCCTCCGCTACTTATGACGTGACGAAGAACTTCGCAATCACAGTCGATGGCCAGAACCTGCTCGATACCGCGACCAAGACCTATCAGATATTCAGCAATAGGCCGCGTGACTATCAATTGAACGATCGTCGATTTTCAGTCAGGGCGCGTATCCGGATCTGACGAGCATGGCACGCACGCAACGAAGGAGACGAAACCCTATCTTTATAGCGTGCGTGTCTACCTGGAACGGAACGTTGAAACGAATGCCGACGCATTAGACTAATGTCGGCTGGGCGGGTTTTTTAATGCGTCCATGCCATCACTGCATGATGCTGAGCCTGCTGCCGGTCCAATGGACGTCGGGTTAAGCTTCCTCCGCCTAAAGCGCTGAAGACCGACCATGAGCTAGCCGCCGCATGATGCCTTACTGACTCAAGTCGTCTTCAATCATTTACATGAACGTATGGCCCGCCCCGTTTGCAAGCTGGATGTTGAGGTGATCTGATCAGTCTGCGTCAACGTATGCGGTCTCGTGGGTGAGCCCACGGCCAAGATGGACATCCGCGCGTTCAGAGCCCCATAATGAGTACGGCATAGAGTGCCAATTCATGTGCCGGGCTTTCCGAACGCCGATTGACTGTCAGGCCATCTTTACGATCCTTCCTGCAAACCT
>NZ_JAELXS010000019.1 GCF_016427505.1 Sphingomonas mollis
AGAGGACGGGGCCTTCCGGGCATGCCTGCTTGTTACACTCGACGATTGATCATGCGGAATTTGTCCACGCCGCCTAGCAAGCAGGCTGTCCAAGTCCGAGCTTTGTGCCCGATGATCTGCGGACGGCTTCTGCGGGAGGCTCAGGCACGGGATGAGCGGCGACGCTACGTCGAGCCGCAGATGCCAATCCGGATTCCTCGTGATACAAAACCAGGATTGTAGCGATCGGCGCGGCGGTGAGGATCAGCAGGAAAAGGCCCATCAGCCATTCGTTGGTCTCTAGCGGCTGCGAGAAGCTACCGCTGGGCTGCATCGACGGGCTAAGTCGCATCGGGCGCCTGCCGGCTTTCCTGGGGTGAACCGGGCGGTCCGCGGTCGCTCGGTGGGCCGACGGCCTGATGTGCGAGCGATCATAGGCGGCGCGTGCTTCCTTCTTTCCCAAAACGGCATACGCCTCGTTGATCTCTTTCGCGCGAGCGGAAACATCCACACCATGATTGGCATCGGGGTGATATTGACGGAGGAGCGCTTTCCACGCGGCGTGGATAGTGTCGCGACTTGCCGTCGAGCGCACCCCTAAAACGGAATAATAGTCGGGTGAGAGAGCCATCCAGCCGTAACTTGCGGCTGAAAAGCGCAAAAGGAAAGTCCGCCTTAGCGCGTGATCTTATCCAGGCCTTCTCGGTGATCCAAAGGGCGGGCTCTAGGCGCCAACAGTCAGATGGCTACCATTCCTATCCGCAACTTCGTGCTTTCGACGACACCACGCCGCCCCCCGGCGTTGACCCAATCCCGGCTATTCAGAGTGTTATGCTAACGCCGCCGTATCTGGTCCGCTGTGTTCCATCCTGCAACCTTCGCACGAGTCGAGGAAAGCATGGCATCGAGCGCGGCGCGGTCATACATCCGCCCTCGCAGTACGACGGTCTGGATTTGCCTCGTGGCGGAGATCGACCGTAACGGGTTCCCGTCGAGAAGCACCAAGTCCGCGGCCTTACCTGGCGCGATTGCTCCATAGCGATCCAATTCGCCGAACCACGCAGGACCGGCGCGCGTCGCCGATGCCAACGCCTGCGCCGGCGTTAGGCCGTACTTGACGTACAGCGCCAACTCGTCGTGGAGACCGACGCCGGGATAGTCGAAGCTATTGAGAAAGCCGGCATCGGTGCCGGCCATGATCGTCACCCCGGCCCTGCGCAGCATCGGCAAGATCGCGGCGACGCGATCGAAGCGGGCATGGCGCCGGTCGATCTCAGCCGGCGTTGCACCGGCGGCGCGCTTCACGCGCCAGTCGTAGGTTCTGCGCAGACCGGGCCCGATATAGGCGAGATTCGGTCGCCCTCGTGGCTCTTCTCGTCGAGATGGGCGGTAATCTCGCTAATGTTGAGCGTCGGCGTGACGAAGACGTTGCTGGCCGCCAGGCGACGGTACGCCCTCATCGCCGTCGCTGGATCGAAGCCGACGTCGATCCTGCGATTAGCCTCGGTCCTGTCGATGCGTCCCGCGGCGAAGTCGGCGGCGATCGCCGCCTCGTCCTTGACGCCCGCCTTGCACGCATAGTCGAGATGCTCGATCGAACTGATGCCGGCGTCGACAGCCTGGCCGACTGTGAGCTGCATTGGAATGTGGCCGGACACGCGCAGGTCGGCGGCACGGGCACGGGAGACCGCATACAGAAAGAGCTGCGGATCCAGCGTACTGTCGGTGATCTTAACGAAGTCGACGCCGACCCGCTTCTCGTGCGCAATGGCGGCGTCGATATCGGCCTTCGTGCCGACCTCGATCGTACCCTTCCAGATCGGCTTCAGGCCCTCCAGCTTGGCGCCCGAGGTCAGCAGCCGGGGACCGAACAGGGTGCCGCGCGCGATCGCGTCGCGCCACGCCAGCACCTGTTCCGGCAGGTCGCCAGAGCAGTCGCGGATCGTGGTGATGCCGTTTGCGACGTAGAGCGGGAGCAGGGCCTCATTCTCCTGGACGAGATCGGGCCCTCCACCGAAGTGAACGTGCATGTCCCACAGACCCGGGATGAGGTAGCGGCCTCTGCCCTCGACGACCTTCGCTGTCTGCCAGCGCCGGGCGATCGCGGCATCGGCACCGACGGCGACGATGGTTCCGTCGCGCCATGCCACGGCCTGATCGGCCTTGGCACGCCCACGTTCAACGTCGACCACCGTAACGTGCCGGACGATCCCGTCGGCGAGGTCGGACGCCGCAATCGGAGCAGCCGTGACTGTGCCGATGGCCGTGATCATGATGACGCCCGTGCAGCAAGTCCGCTTGACGATCCTCATGCTCCAGCACCTCTTGTTGCAGCGACATAGTCCGCGATCGCACCGGCCGTCGTCCACCAGATACGACGATCATTCGCTTCACGCAGGCGCATTAGCACCCGTTCGAGATGCAGCGCCCGATGGGGCTGTCCCATGATGTAGGGATGGAGCGCGATCCCCAACACGGACGGGCGACGATCGCTTTCGCTAAGCAGCTGCTCGACCGTGTCCTCGATCATGCCGGCGAAGGTCGCCGCCTCCTGATGGCGGGCGATGATCGCCGGGATGTCGTTGACCTCCTGCGAGTAGGGGATCGAGAGGATCCCCCTGCCACTGCGCGTATTCAGCCGGGTTGGCTGATCATCGTTCGCCCAATCGAGCACATAGTCAAAGCCGGCCTCCTCCAGCAGGTCCGGTGTCCGGCGGCTCTCCGATATCCACGGGCCGAGCCAACCCCGAGGACGGACGCCGATTGCCGCGAACTCGTCGAGGGTTCGCGCGATCATAGCGCGATCTTCGTCCTCGCTCTGCTCGCCCTGCGCCTGCGCGTTGGTACGACCGTGCGCGGCGATCTCATCGCCTCGATCGCGGCAGGCTTGGGCGAGCCCCGGACAGTGCGTGATGATGGCGCTGTTGACCAGCGCCGTCGTCGCGAGTTCGAGCCGGTCGAACAACTCCATGAATCGCCACGCACCGACTCGATTGCCATAATCGCGCCACGCGAAGTTCATGACGTCCGGTTTGGTCTTGGCGGGGGCCAAGGTGGCGCCCATGCCGTCGCCGAAGGCGAACACCTCGTGGTTGACCCCGAGATAGATTGCCAGACGACGATCCCCGGGCCATGAATAGTCGTCACGTCCCACGATCGGCAGATAGTCATAGCGCCCATGGTGCGGCAGCTCGCTCATCGTGGCGCGTCTCCCGATCCGAGAACCTGTGCGATCGCCTGCGTCGCGCAGCGCTCATCGTTGGCCGCGCCACCCGATCCGGCGACGCCGATGCCGCCGATCACATCGCCGCCCACGGTCAGCGGCATCCCGCCGCCAAGAAGCAGCAGCTCCGGCACCGTCACGAGGTTACGGGAGGTCGTGTCGGTCGACGCCCGCTGCGCCAGCACGGCCGTGCTCGACTTGGTCGACAGTGCCGTGAACGCCTTGCGCTGCGCCGCGATCGTGTTGTGCGGGCCGACGTCGTCACCCCGCTGGAGCGCGACGAGGTTGCCGCCACGGTCGACGACGGCGACCACCGCCTCCCGGCCGATGGCGCGGCAAGAGGCGATCGCCGCGCCTGCCAGCTTTTCGGCCATTGCGAGCGATACTGTCCTGCGTTCCAGCGGTACCGCCGACATGGGAGCGCTCGCAGCTATCGGCAGGAGGGAGAGGATGCTCAGCATGGTGACGTGACTTTCTGGGAGCAGTGGCGGTCGATCACGCGAGGCCTGCCGCGATCAGCGTGGCCCAGCCGACGAGAAACGCGAGGACCAGCCACGTCAGGATCGCGCCGCCCGCCCGGGGCAGGTTAGAACGGCGCAGGTCCATCCCCATTGGGTGCGCGATCCGCGCGATCACGAACAACGACGCCGTCGTGGCCAGGACCACACCGCCGCCTCGCGCAAGCTCGATCAGAGCCAGCAGCACCAGTACGAACGGCGCATACTCGACGAGATTGGCATGGGCCCGTATCCGCCCGGCGAGCAGATCGTCGCCGCCGTCGCCGATCAGCACCTCGTCCCGCAACTGCATGCGGACGATCCGCTGGGCGAGCCACACGTTGATGGCGCCCAGCGCGGCGGCGGAGGCCAGCGTGATGGGAAGCGTGACGGGGGCCATGCTCAGTTTCCTCGATAGGTCGAATAACCGAAGGGGCTGACGACCACCGGTACATGATAGTGACCCGCCTTGTCCGCGACGCGGAACGTCAGCGTGATCTCGGGGAAGAACGGTGACGCCGATGCGTCGGGATAGCCCGACATGTCGAACTGAAGCCGGTAGATGCCTGTATCGAACGAGTTGGCGTTTCCGAAGACGCGAACGCGACCGTCGCCGTCCGTGGTGGCCGACGCGACCGTCCGCCAGTTCCCGTCGGCGCTGCGCTTCGAGAGCGTCACGGGCACGCCCTTGCCGCCAACGCCCCGCGCGAGATCGAGGACGTGGGTCGAGATGTCGGCCGCCATGGCGGGCGTGGCGATGGACAATGCAAGGGCGAGCGCGATGGTCTTCATGGGCGATGTCCTGACGTGTCGAAGAAGGAGAGAGTGGTTTGCAATCGGGATGCGGGCGCCGCGACGATCTCACCACGCTGAACGAGGCGTCGCTCGCGGGGTGGCGCGGCGACGGCGGCTGAGGCATTGTCCGCATCGACGATGACGAAGGTCGCATCGTCACCGGGCTCCATGCCATAACGCTCGAGGCCGAGCACGGCCGCGGCATCCGTCGTCGCCATGGCGAGCGCGATTGCGAGATCGTCGTCGGTGAAGAAGCCCGACCTGTAGCCGATCATCATCGCGCGGCCGAGCATGTCGGCATCGCCGTAGGGCCACCAGGCGTCGCGGATGTTGTCGTTGCCGGCGAACACCCGCACGCCTGCCTCGCGCAGCAGCCTGACCGGCGGGAAGGCTCGGGCGCCAGGGGCGTTGGTCATGATGGCGACACCCGCCTCCGCCAGAACATCGGCGGTGCGACGCGCCACGTTGTGGTCGACGTCGCCCAGCGCATAGGCGTGGCTGACCACGACCTTTCCCTGCATCGACGTACCGGCGGCGCGGGACGCGATGCGACGGAGTTGCTCGATCCCCTGCGGTCCGGGTTCGTGAAGATGGATGTCGATGCCAACGCCGTGTCGCTCGGCCGTGCCGAAGACGACGTCAAGGTGAGCGTCGGCGTCGCCATCGAACGCCGAGGGGTCGAGACCGCCCACCACGTTGGCCCCTTCCCGGATTGCGGCATCCATAAGATCGGCGGTGCCGGGCGAGGCGAGAATGCCGGCTTGAGGGAACGCGACGAGCTCGACGTCCACCCGGCCGCGCCACGGCTCGCAGGCGGCCATGACGGCGTGGAAGTGGTCGAGACCCAGCGAGGCGTTAATGTCGACGTGGCTGCGCATCGCGACGGTGCCGAGGCGATGCGCCTGCGCAAGCAGGGCATCCGCTCGTGCTCGCACCGGCAATGCCTCCGCCAGCAGCCGCTTCTCGATGGCCAATCGCTCGGGAAGGCTGTCCGCGGGGTGATGGGGACGCCAGACATCGCCCACGAAGCTCTTGTCGAGATGGATATGCCCCTCGACGAGGGCGGGGAGCGCCAGCAGGCCGCCCAGCTCGATGATCTCGGCATCGTCGCCAAGTTCGCCGGGGTCAACGAAACGACCCTCAAGGACCGCCAGATCCCGCGTCCTGCCGTCTCTGCATCGCACGTTGCGAAAAAGGCGTCGGGCAGGAGCAGGAGCAAACACGGGGAACCTCGAGATCGTGGAAACCCTAGATGACTGTCGCTGCACGTATTTGCGAATGATATATCTCGATGAACATCATCCAGAATCGGAATGTTAGATGCTCGATCCTAGGCTGCTCCGCACGTTTGTCGCGATCGCCGACACTGCGAGCTTCACGCGTGCCGCGAAGCGGCTCAATTCCACCCAGTCGACCGTCAGCCAGCATCTCGGCCGTCTGGAGGCTGGGCTGGGTCAATCGCTGATCGACCGATCGTCACGACCGATCGCGACGACAGCGTCGGGCGAGCGCCTGCTCGGCTATGCTCGCAGGCTGCTGTCGCTGCAGGACGAGGCGCAGGCCCTGCTGGCCGACCCTTGGGGCACGAGCACGATCCGCATCGGCGTACCTGACGATGTCGTGACATCGGCGATGAGCCAGTGCTTCGCGCGGTTCGCCGCGCGACATCGTGAGATCCGACTAGACGTCACGACCGGCCTCAGCCGTGATTTGAAGAGGCGGTTCCGTGCCGGGGAATTTGACATCGCCATCGTCAAGGAGGCGGTGACAGACGGTGACGCCCGGGCCAGTTTTCCCGAGCCGCTGGCCTGGTTCGGACCGGCCGGGAGCGAAGTACTGCGAGACCCCGTCCCGCTCGTAACGTTCCCGCCGGGTGGGTTGTATCGTGACGTAATGATCGCCCGCATGGAGCGCGAACGTCGCCGATGGTACATCGCCTTTACCGGCAGCAGCCTCGGCAGCGTCCTGTCGGCAGTCGAGGCGGGGCTCGGGGTCGCGGTGTTGCCGGTCAGCACAACTGGAGCGCACGCCGTCAGCGTCAGCACGATGTTCGGACCCGAGGCGGCGCTATCGCTCTCGATCTACGCCTGGGAGGCAAGCGGCGCGACCGGCGACCTCCTGCACGACATGATGAACGTGACGGCCGTGCGATCGAACAATCAAGGTTACGTCTGATGAGGCAGCTGCCGGATCAGAATCTGAGGTCACTAGGACTCAGAAGCGGCAGTCTGATGCGCCTTATCGCCTTCCCAACTTTCGACATTCCTTTATCGCTCTGCGATCGCGCTGAAGGCCGATAGACCGGCGAAATTACAACGTAGCCAACACTACCAAGGCGGGACATAAACCGGCAGGTTTGCAAAAAAGGTCGCAGCTGCGCTATCTGCTTGTTCGTCCGGCAAAAAAGTTTTCTCATGCCTGTTTCTCTGAGGACTGTAGATTAGATCGCAACCATCACATCAATGGGTTCAGGCTCTGGTTGGAGCCCGATCTAAACCCCTATTTTGCTTAGCCTGAATGCCACGTATCAGTTATTACTCCGACAAACCGTCCGGAGGATCGATGCCGCTCCTGCTCCCGCTCGTCGCTCTTGCCCTCACCGCCCCCCTGCCGGCACAGGCGCAGGGCACGATCCGCAACGACCGTTTCTGGACCGACACCGGCGGCATGCCCATCTATTCGCAGGGTGGCGGCATATTAAAGGTTGCCGATCGCTATTATTGGTACGGCGTGAGATATGAAGAAGCGGTCACCTATGCCCGTAACCCGACCGCGCACCACCCCAACCCGCATTTCGCTGCCGTCACCGTTTATTCCTCGACCGACCTTGTGACGTGGCGTTACGAAGGCGACGCACTCAAAGCCGGCGATCCGGGTCAACGCTTCCCGCGCGACGCATGGTTCGGACGGCTGGGCGTCGCCTATCACGCTGCCACCCGCCGCTACGTCCTCGTTAGCCAGTACAGCGGCAAAGACACCGGCCCCGGTGTCGTCTTCGCGACCAGCGCATCCCCCACCGGCCCGTTCATCTTCGCCCGCCACCAGGCAGTCATCACCAACGTCTCGACACCCACCTCAGGCGACCAGACGCTGTTCGTCGACGACGACGGCAAACCCTATTTGGTGTTCGGCAGCGGCGGCAGTCGCCGCGACCTTTATGTTGCGCCGCTCCGCCCCGACTATCTCGGCGTCGAACCCGCCACCCGTATCTACACCGCGCCTGGCGCAGGCCGCGAAGGCAATGCGATGTTCAAATATCGCGGCATCTATTATTTCTGTTCGTCCGACCTCCATGGCTGGAACGCCTCCCGCAGCTATTGCATGCAAGCCGACCGGATCACCGGCTCCTATTCGCCCGACCGTCTGCTGGAGGGGACGGCAGAGGATTTCTCGCATGTATCGCAGAACGGCTTCTTCGTGCCCGTCCATGGCAGCGAGGGCACGACGATCGTCTATGCCGGCGACCGGTGGAGCGATTTCGCCGGCAATGGTCTCGGCTATAACGTCTGGGTCCCGCTGTCGTTCGATGGCCGCACCCCGTGTTTTCATTCCTTGAGCGAATGGACCCTCGACGCGAAACGCGGCACTTGGGGCGTCGGCGCGAACAATAACTACGCTCGCAACCCGAGTTTTGAGGCTGACCGGGTGCACCAGACCCAGCTCGCCGGCTGGCAAGTCAGCTGGACCAGCATCAAGGACGTCAGCCCGATCGTGAACGCGCCCGGTGGCCACACCGGCCGCTGGGCGCTGACGCTGCCACACGCCACCCCGAGCATGGCCACCGCGACGCAGGACATCGTGCTCCCCAACGGCGACTATCGCCTGTCGCTCTGGATAAGAAGCAGCGGCGGCCAGAAGGTCGTGCGCGTCTTCGCGATCGGCCACGGCGGCGTAGAAGTGGCGCAGACCCTCAACGGCGGCAGCGAAGACTGGCGTGAGATGACGCTCCCAACCATCCCGATCCGCACCGGCCGCGTCCAGATTGGCGTGTATAGCGAGGGCCAAAATAACCAATGGCTCCGCATCGACGATGTGCGGCTGACCGCAACTCCCTATAGTGGTCCGCAGTGATGATCAGTCAGACATATAAGGCCTAACCCGGGCAGTCGCGATCGCTCTTGCGCTATGCAATGTCAGACGTTTGTTCATATCAACAGCACGGTCTTACATGTGATTTTCCATCACGGGCATCGAACGGTAAATACAAAATTTCACTGCTTTAAGATAGTTGAGTTGTAACGATTACGGCTTTATTTTCTTTCAGTCAGATCATCGTCGGCATGCGGTAAGATTGATCGGCCACCGGAGACGTAAGGCGAGCCGTTCGATAGACGCCGATCATCGACAGCCGTTTCGACTTAGTTTCGCCAATTGCTGTAGCAATCTTAACCCGCAAAATTATTTGTAAGCCAGTCGTAAGATGAGGGTCATCAGGGTTGCGATTGAGCGCGTCAGTCAAAACCATCGCTACGCAAGCCAGCGACACCGGTGCCTGCTGATCTTGGACTATTGGTCAATACGGAGAACGCTCGATGTTTGTTGCTGATTGTCTAGCGAGCTGGACAAAGACGATCAGCAACCGGGGCGCTTTGAAATCCCGACGAAAGTCGTCGACCAATGTGGCAAAACGGTGCCGTCATTCGCCAGTGGCCCCGGCCGTCTCGACTACCGTTCTCAATCATGAAAGGTCGTGTTCGGCCAAGCAGCAGGCTAGGCGTGGACGATGATCGCAACCAGTGAACCGCCGTCGATCCTCACAGAGCATGATGCAGGTGACGTTGCTGACTTATACGCCCGGTGCACCGACTACTTCATGTTACAGGACGGGGAGCCGGCGACGCTGGCGGATGCGATCGATCTGTTTCGCGATGTGCCCGATGAAAAGAGTTCGACCGATCAAATCCTTATGGGTTGGCGGGATGAAAACGGCCTGATAGCCGTCGGCGTCATCCTGCGTGATTATCCAAGCGATCGTGTCTGGTATCTCGGCTTCATGATCGTTGATTCCGCCGCCAGAGGGTAAGGCATCGGCCAAGCGATTTATGACACGATCGAGCAATGGGCAGCGGCTCACGGAGCACAGGAAATAAGGCTTGCTGTCCTTGAGACGAACGAGGCGGCGGAGAGATTCTGGCGGTCACTGGGCTATAGAGAGCTTCGGCGTGTCGGTCCCGACACATTCAAGTCGCGGAGCCATCATCGCGTCGAGCTATGCCGGCTCTTGGACAACAATCTAACAGCTTCCCCCGACCAGTAGCGTCACCATTCCCGTTCCCCAATCTTAAATGCGAAGCCCCAGCCGCCTCGATTACCGTTCCTAATAGGGAAGCTGACGCCGCTCGCTCATCGGTTCCAGGTTGGTCTAGCCGTGCCCGCCACGGGTTGATCAGATTCGGATTTACGTCATATTGCTACGCCCGCTCGGACAGCGTTTGCTCACCTCTCACCGCAGGAAACGCCACCTTGGCCATGAACGCCGAGGATCGGGCGGGGTGTCGCGGTATTGCGGCGGCCATGGGTCGAACTGGATTCATTACCGAGTAGTCGACACTCACCTGGACGGCGGGCATCACCAGCAAGTTTTCGCCGCAAAAGCGCTTGCAGTGAGGGGCATTAAGTATGATGTTCCGAGCGACGATTACGGAACGGCGCGATATTGGTGAGGCGGAGGTAAGCCAATTGCTATCTCCGCCCCGGCGTCAATAATATAGTTTGGCCTCGTCGGCTCGTGCACCCATCTGGCGAGCGGCCGACATCGCCGCGTTTGCGATATCGCTGATGGTCACGGCGTTATAGCTGACCATGTAGTGAAGCACCTCCCGGTCATCGCGTTCGTCAATGCCAAAATATCCCGATCGATCATGATTATCCGTCAGAAGCTGGCAGCAATGGCCATCGACATAATAATAGCCGGTGCCGGGCTGTGAAGGCGCGGCATAATGTTCGGTGTAGGGGGAATATCCGCCCTGCGGAATATGGGTCAGAGCCATGTAGAAATTGATCTGGCTGAGCGGACCTTCGACCTTGGTGTCGAACGCGTTGCCAGATCGTGGGCCGGTAAACATCTTGTTGCGGACCTCGAAATAGACGATGCCCGCGGTTTTGGCGAAATCGTTGACATAAGCGGCGACCCGCTCGGACGGAGAACTCCGCTCGAAGTGGTAGTGGTCAACGATTTGGTCGAGGCTGCCTGTTCCGATCACAGGGACGAAATTTATACCATGCGTCTCCGACAGGACCGTGCCGGGCGAGACCAACATGCTATTGAACTTGAGGATGGCGCGGTCCTGCAGTCCAAGGCGCCGGACCATCGCGGCGGTCTTCGCAATCGCCGGCCTTGTCTTGATGTCGAACATGTAGACCAGGTTACGATAACCCACGTCCACCTGATGCATCATCGTATCCAGCGGTTGAAACGCATGCCCGGTAACGTGTCCCAATGGGTCGCGGAGTTTCAGGCTGCGAAGCGTTGCATCGTGCAGGTTGTGTATCGCAGGATTGTTGCGCTCGTTGGTCGCAGAGCGGGTATAGGGATTGAAAAGCTGGCTGTTGGCACTGAAGTTCGTCGTACGGCCGATGTTGGTATCGTGAATCGGCCAGAGCGTTCCATCCGCCGATTCCCGCAAATCGATCTCGACCGCTTCAATCCCCCTCGCGAGTTGTAGCGTTCATCGCGCACGTGGAGTTTTCGGGGCAGTCCTGGTAAAACCGGCCGCGATGTTCGACGATGATCCGCAAGCGTTGGTTATTGACCTTCATCGCCTGGATGACCTTGGCCGGCGAATAGTTTTTGGCGACCGCCGGGGCTGCAATACTCAGCGATAAAAATGCGAATGCGGACGTTATCCTGCGTGCAAACATAGTGCTGTCCTTCGGTTCCGGGGGGAATTTGTTATTTGCGCTGTACGTACTCGGTGAAACTTATGGTGCCGGCGTCATCGGCATCAATGTTGATGGCCTGCATCGGCGCGATGCCGGCGCGTTCGTAGGCGGCGTGCAAGCGTCCCCTCACCAGTTGATCGACAACCCGCTGCCGATCGGCAGGCGAAGTCGTCGCGACCGTGCCCTTCACCAAACACAGCGTGTCGGCGCAGCGGATTTCGCCGGGCGCTATGCCGCTGTCACGAAGCTGGTCACCAAGGGTGGCCTCGGTTTTCGCCGACCAGACGGGGTCACGCGGACGATGATCGAGCGCTTCGGACCGTTCGTTGACCGTCAGATTCGCCATATCGAGAGAGCCGGTCGGGCTCGACGGGGACGTGCCATTCGACGCGCGATCAGATGTTTCGGCGAATGCGCGCCCGACGCGTGACGAAACGACCCGGATCGACGATCCGCCAGCTTCTTGCGCATGACGGTCGCGATGGGTCGCCCACCACACCATCGCCAGCATGATCGCGAGCCCGATCGCGAGCCCGTACAGGATCCTGCGGTCGGCCATTGCGGAAATCCCGGCGGGGCGCGGGCGCGGGCGAGAAAGTCCGTCACCGGTCGGCCCCGATACCCGTGTGCGGCTGTGCGACCGACGGGGCGGACGAGGGCGCGGCCGTGGGGGACAGCAGCAGCCCGGTCGCGGGTGCGTAGCGAAACGTTTCGACGATGGCACCGGTGGTGACGGTCAGGATACCGGCGTTCAGATCGTCCCGCACGGTGATCCGCTGCTCGCGGTTGTTCGGGCAAGCAACGATGGCACCGTCGGCAAAGCCGGTGCCCGATGCGGGTCGGATCGTGCAGGCGCGTCCGTCGCCAGCCGCGATTTCCAGCCACCCGTGGTCGGTAATGCGATGGCTGTAGGCGGTCGATCCGTCCGGCGCGATCGTGGCGAACGTCTCACCGCGTCCGAACCGGCGGTCGGGCATGCCGAGCCCCTTCACGCCGACCGCATTGTACGACAGCAACCCGGCCGGATCGAGATAATAATGTCCGATCTGCGTACCTGTGTCGCCGGGCCAGCGCAGATGCATGTGAATGTGCGGCGGAGCATCGACATGGCCGTGCGGCGCGTTGGTATCGAACCCCATGACCTGGATGGTCCCCCATCCCCTTCGCAGCGCCTCTTCGCCCAGCCCCAATGTTCGTACGACTTCCCGCTGCGCGAATTCGAGGACGTCGGCCGCGCGCCGTTCGCGATCGGGGAACGCGCCCGTGGCGTAGGCACCGGCGCGGCGTACAGGATCGGCATGTTCGAAGCGAAGGACCATGCCGGGCTCGACGATATGCGTCGCCACCTCGGCAGCGGTGATGGCGTCGTGCGCGAGCGGCGGCAGTGGCACGACGATCCGCCCGCCATCATGTCGAACCGCGAGGTCCCCGGCTTCCAGCCGGACCTGGCTGATGGCGCCGGGCTGGCCGTCGAAGGCCAGCTCGATCGTGCGCATGCGCGGAACCCGAAGCGCGATCACGGTCTCACGCGGGTTGTCGGCAGCGAACAAGGGCTCGTCGAGCACGCGGCATGCGGGGCACGAGGCGGGATCGAAACGGATCGGGGGTGTGCGGGCACCATCGCGCTTCACGAATTTCAGGACGACGCGGACATCGCCCTCCGCCGACGCCGCTGAGGCGACGACGGGGAGACATGCCAGCGCGATTGCAGCTGCGATGCGACAGTTCACCAGTTCGGCTTCCATGACAGGCCCAGCCAGAAAGTCCGGCCGACCGGAAAGAAGTAGTTGAGGTAATCCCTGCCCGTCCCCTGCCGGACGATGAAGGGCTCCTTGGTCAGGTTCTGTACCTGCCCGACCAGTTCCAGCCCCTCACGCATCGCGAACCGGGCCTGCACGTCGACCTGCTGGCGCGGCTGCTGGTAGAGATCGCGCGTGGGCGTGTCGCCATCCGCCGATTGCAGCGCCCGCCCAATGCGGTTGTACGACGCGCGCAGTTCGACTGGCCCCGTTGCGTAGAAGACCGTCACATTGGCGATATAGTCCGGCTGCTGGATCAGCCCGCTGGTCTTGCGTGTCGCCGGCAGCCCCGATGCGATGCCGGCCGTGCTGACCGGCTGGCGATACGATCCGTCGAGCAGGGTGAAATTGGCGTTGAAGCCCAATCCCGGCAGCGCCGCGATCCGGTCCATGGTATAACCGACCTCCAGCCCCTTCACCTTCGCGCCTGCGGCGTTGCGGGGCGTGCTGATGAACACGGTCTGGTAGATAACGCCCTGGAACGTCGTCGCCGGCCCCTGCTGGCTGCTGGTGAAGATCTCGTTCTGGATGTCCTTCGCGAACGCCGCGACCGAGATCATGCCGGCGGGCATGTAATATTCGTAGGAGAGGTCGTAATTCCACGCCTCGCGCGGTTTCAGGTCGGGATTGCCGGTGCTGACCGTCAACGTGCCGTCGGTGCCGATCCCGAACGAGGTCCGTGCGGCGTACTGGCTGTAATCCGGGCGGCCGATCGTCTTCGATACGCCCGCGCGCAGCCGCATGCCGTCGCCCAGCTGCCAGGTGGCGAGCGCGGAGGGCAGCCAATAGTCGTAGTCGGTCGTCCGCCGCACAGCCTCGTACGCGGTCGATCCCCGAACGGTCGGCGCCCGGTTAGTGTCGACGACCAACTTCGTCGCATCGTAGCGCACGCCTGCCTGCACGTCGAAACGATCGGCGCGGAACAGCGCCTGCGCATAGGCGGCCTTCGTCGTTTCCAGATCGCGGAAATCGTCCGCCGCGTTATTGGCGATCTGGTTGGATGTGGTGAAGGCGCCGCGGTTCGCTTCGAACCGCTGCCATGCCGCCGCCCGGTCGATCAGCAAATACGGCACGGCGGGCGTCAGATAGGCGGACGCCTGCTTGTCGTGGAGGATGCCGCGCAGCGTTCCGATCGTCGCCAGTCCCGCAGCATTGGCGGAGACATATTCGGTATAGCGCTGGTCGTACGACAGATCGGTCCGGATCACCGCCGCGCCGACATTGGCGCCGAAACCGCGGTCGTCCGCGGTTGCGTTGATGCCCAGGTTGACCCTGGCGAAATCGACGGTGGAATCGAGATCGCGGTTGATGCTGCGATAGTAGAGCGCGCGATAGCTGTCGGGATTGCCGGCCGCAGCGGTGTCGTGAGCGTCAGCCGCGGACGCCCGTCGGCGATCGTGTAGCCATAGCCGAACGCCGGAAGGAATCCGGCCTGCGCCGTGCCGGGGCGCGGACTGGTGTCGTATTTGATCATCTCGCGCAGCTCGCGATACTCGGCCTTCGATCGCGCCAGCGTCGTGTCGAGCACCACGCCATTGCCGAAATCGTGCCGCCCCCTGGCGTCGATCAGCCAGGTGTCGCGCGTGACCGGCTGATAGGTCAGCCCCTGTTGCAGATCGCCCTGCGCGAACGCCCCGCTGGTCGTGGTGACGGCGGTCGGCGCACCGGTCGGCAGCGTCAGGATTTCGTACCGGGTCTCGGTATCCTTGTCGTGATAATAGCCGCCGAACAGCGACAATTCGGTCGCATCGTCGGGCCGCCATTCCAGCTTCAGGTTCCCGCTCAGGCGGGTGCGCATGTTTTCGAAGAAGTAATCCTGGTTGCGCACCGGCACCAGCGAACCGGTCGACAGGTTCGGGAACGGCGTGCGTGCGCCCGACGCGGTGAAGTAGAACCAGCCCGCGCCGCTGCTGTCGCCGGGCAGCTCGGCACGCGCGGTCGACGGCAGGCGCTGATATTCGACCGAAGCGACGACACCGAAATCGCGGTCCGCGCCGAAGCGCGTCGCCGCCGTAGCATCCGCACGGATCGACGGGCCGCCGTCGCGGATCAGCTTGCCGGCGGTGTCGTTATAGCCGCCGTTCGCGTTGACGACGAAGAATCGGCCGCTGCGTCCGTCGAACGCGCTTTTCGACACGATGTTGATCTGTCCGCCGAGCGCATGCGGATCATATTGCGCGGTGACGCTCTTGATCGCCTCGATCCGCGAGACCAGAGACGAGGGCAACATGTCGAGCCGGGCACCACGGAACACCCAGTCGGGCGAGGCGAGCGGAATGCCGTCGATCGTCACCAGATTGTACCTGGGGTCGAGGCCGCGGATCGTCGCGCGCTGATAGATGTCGCGATTCTTGGTGGCATCCGCACCGCCGACCACCGACACGCCGGTGATCCGCCGGCTCGCCTCGACGATGTTGAGATCGGGCAATCGGCCGACATCGTCCTGCGACACGGCGTCGAGGATGACGGCGGATTCCCGCTTCGCTTTCGTCGCCGAACGCTGCGATGCGCGGAAGCCGGTCACGACGATATCGGCGCCGTCCGTTTCCCCCGCGTCCTGGCCGACCGTCTTGGCCACCCCCTGCGCCGGTGCGGGAGGAACCTGGCCCTCGGCAGGCAATATGCAGGCCAGCGAGGTTCCGATCAACAATCCGCCACGCAAGCACACTCGATACACAGACGACATCACTATTCCCCCTTGATGGGCACCTTATATATCATTCAGTGTGATACTTATTTGACAGATTGGGGGGTGCCGGGCATTTTCATCGACGGCACAGCGCAAGTGGTTCTGAGAGAAAGGATTTAAATGGCGACGGACAGGCTATCGCCGCGTAGCAGGGCGGTTCTCGCCGCGGTTCGGCGTCATGGAAGCGTGTCGCGATCGATGCTGATCCGCGAGACCGGCCTGTCCGGCACAGCGGTGTTCCGCGCGACCGAGGAACTGGAAGCGGCGGGACTGGTACGTGGCGGCGAGACCATCGCATCGGGCCGCGGACAGCCCAGCACGACGATCCACATCCAGCCCGACGCGGCCTTCAGCCTGGGCGTATCGGTGATGACGGATCGTGCCGACGTCGTCCTGGTCGATCTGGCGGGCACGGTGCGCGGACGTCGTGACATCACCCTGCCCGGCATGCCGCGCGCGCCGATGCTGGATGCGGCCGTCGCCTTCGGCCTTGAACAGATGGCCGCGGCCGGCGTCGACCGGCGGCGGTTGCGGGGCCTGGGCGTGGCGGTCGCCGGCTATTTCGTCGCGCCGTTCACGGTCAATCCCGGCCACGAACTGGACGATTGGGCGCTTGTCGATCTGCACGAGGTGATCGGGCGGCAGCTCGGGCTACCCGTGGTGGTCGAGAACATCGCCAACGCCGCGGCCCTGGGCGAGCGCATGCTGGGCATCGGCGCCGCCTATGAAAGCCTCTGCTACGTCAATGTCGCGGCGGGCTTCGGCGCGGGGATCATCGTGGACGGCACGCTGATGAGGGGGCGGCATGGCAATGCCGGCGAGATCGCCGGGTTGTTTCCGAGCAGCGGACGGGTGACGCCCAATCTGGTGACGCTGCTCGACCGGCTGAGCGAGCATGGGGTAGCATGCTCCGGCATCTCCGACATGATCGCGCGCTTCGATCTCCGTTGGCCCGGGATCGAGGAGTGGCTGGCGGAGCATCGGCCGTCCTTCTCCTACCTGTTCAGCACGTTGCGCATGACGCTGGATTGCGAGGCGCTGATCCTGGGGGGCCGGCTGCCGCGCGTGCTGGCACGGCGGATCGTCGACGCTATCGATTGGCCGGAGCGCCACTGGCCGGTTCGCCGCGAGCATCGCGCACCGCCGACGAGCCTCGAAGTCGCGACACTGGATCCGGAACTTGCCGGCCCGCTCGGCGCCGCCTCGCTGGTGTTCCATCGGACCCTCTTCGACTGACGACGAGGGCCAGCGCGAGCGCAAGGCATACGCCTGCGATGACGACGAGCGCGCCCGCCATGGCCAGCGACGGGCCGGAAAACGGGTCGCGCATTGCAATCCGATAGGGTGCCGCCGATAACGCGTGGCCCGCCAACAGCATGGCGGCCGCCTGCGATGCCTTCGACACGCAGGTGAAGGTCCCCACGTAACGCGTGGCGCCGCCTTGCGCCGCCCGCGCCATCATCGCCGTCCAAAGCATCAGCCACAGTCCGCCCGAACCCATGCCGAACGCCGATCCGGTAACAACCATGCCGACCGGCGATGACCGAAAAGCACTCGTCAGCACCACGGCGGATGCCAGCAGCAGGAGCGAGGCCGCAACCAGCACGGCGGGCTCCGACCAGCGTCGGCGACCATAGGCCCAGACCGGCTGACTGACAGCCCCGCCGATCGAGGCCCAGAGCAGCAACCCCACGCCATCCCCGGCAAAAGCCGCGTAATAGGGCTCGATCAGCCGGAACAAGGCGCTGGCTGCGATCATGACCGCCAGTGCACAGAGGACGGGGGCAAAAGGCAGGTCGGGAGCAGTCCGCGCAGGTCCTGCGTGTTCGGATGGACGTACGCCATCCGGCACCTGCGCCAGCCACCATGCGGAGCCGCACACGAACGCCGACAGGCCGCCCGCCCACACCAACCAGCCGACGACGGAGGCGCCCCGGATGAGCATCGGCGCCGCGATCACGCTGACCGCGATGGCCGCGATACCGGACGCGACGTTGCGCCGGGCCAGCAATGTGCACCGTGCATGATCCGACAGCGGCAGCAACGCCGCAATCGCGTTTTGAGGAACGTCCAGCAGCGGATAGGTGGCGCGAAACGCGAGCAGGGTCGCCAGCGCCCATGCCGGGCGTGCGCCGATCGTAACCATCGGCGTCGCACAGAACAGCAGGAAGAACGCGCACGTCAGCGTCGTCCCGCCCGCCTGACGACGGCGGGCGACAGCCTCATGCGTTACCGTGTCGCGCAGCCATCCCCCCAATCCCAGATCGACCAGACCGTTGAGCAGCAGCGACGTTGCCATGATCCAGCCCATCGATCGCGCGTCGATGCCGCACGCCTCGGTCAGAAAGAACCCGAACAGCAGGGTACTCGCGTGCCACAATTGGCTCTTGGCGTGATGCGCGATCAGATAGGCCGGGACGACGGTCCGCAACCCTCCCAGCGATCGTTCGGGCCGGTAGCCGATGACGTTCCCCTGTGGACGAACCGGAGCGGCAATACGCTCTTGTTCACCTGCCACCCTATCCCAGAAGCATGATGCTTTTGTGTAAGGGCGCAGGTCCAGCCGATTGCTGTCCTGTAAGCGTCCGTAGCCGTTAATGTCCGAACCTGTGGTGGTCCCCTTCCGGAGTCCAGCAGGAAGTCAGGAGATTGGCGGATGGAGGTTATCACCCGGCGGAGCGCCGGCGGACCGACAGCGAAGACGGAGAAGGCGGCGGTGGTTGCCGAGGCGCCAGCGCCGGGTGTGACAGTAAGCGAGGTTTCGCCGCGGCCCGGCATTGCGGAGAGCCTCATCCACAGCTGGCGTTTGGCACAGCGGAAGGCGGTGAGCATTGCCAACGAGCTCGTGCAGCAGTTCATACCGTATGGCGGGGTGACGGACGCTGCCGCCGCAGACCCCGTTATGGCGCTGACGCCGGTGCCGATCACACCCGCGCCGGCGCCGGCCAAGCCGTCGTCACCTGCCAAAGCGACGGACGCCCCGGTCGCACGCACCCGGGGGCGCGGCCCGGCGGCATCGACATAGACCTGCCAGCCGGTGTTGGGCTGTCGGTCGACAGCTACGACAACGAGAAAGCGCGCTCCAGCGTGCTGCGGGCACTAGGGCATGCGTCGTGATAGCGCTGGCATCCGGCACCAAGGTGTATCTCGCCTTCAAGCCGGTGAGCAAGCAGAAGGGCTTCGACGGGCTGACCGCGCTTGCAAGTCAGGTGCGCGGCGCCGCCCCATATTCCGGGCAATTGTTCCCGTTCCGGTGCAAACACTGTGATCATCTCAAGGCGCTCTACTGGGACGGTTCGGGCATGTGCCTGTTCGCCAAGCGGCTCCGAAAAGGGTTGGTTCGTATGACTTCCGCTGGTCGGCGGCGGCATCGCACTCATCGCCGCGCAGCTGGCGTTGCTCATCGCGGGCATCGACTGGGCGGCACACCGTGGCACAGGCTTCGGTGAGCGCGCTGCCCCTCGTCTGAACGGCACCTTTTCCGTCCTTTTCGTTTGGCCTGAGCCTGGCCAAGAGCAGGATGGGCCATGTCGCTGGCGCAATCGACGACACCAAACCACAATCTGCGATCGACATGTTACGGGTTTGCGTCACTCGATTGTCTTCCTTCTGGAGTGACGTGTGACGGGCGGGCAAGACCCTTTTCCTGACGGCGGCGCTCCGGACGGACGTCGGCGTGCCAGCCGGCAGGCATCAGCGCATCCGGCCGATCGGATCAATACGCTCCCGGAGACATCCAATCATGCGCCGACGCCACGTCCTGATGACCTGCGTTACCCTCCCGCTGTTGACCGTTCCCGCTGCCGCTGCTCAGCGGCAGGCTGCATCGCATGATAAGATTTCGAGTGCTGAGGTCGCCTCGGAGATGGCGGATGTTCGTCGCTTTATCGAGCAGCTGACGATCCCTTACGAGACCTTCACGCTGTCCAACGGCTTGCGGGTGGTGGTGCATGAGGATCACAGCGTGCCGAAGGTCCATGTCAACGTCACCTATGACGTCGGCTCGAAGCATGAACCGGCCGGCAGGAGCGGGTTCGCCCATCTTTTCGAGCATCTGATGTTCAACGGCTCGGAAAACGTGCCGGGGGAATATATGAGCTACCTCAATGATGTCGGCGGTGAGGTGAACGGCAATACGAGCTCGGATCGCACCCAATATTTCGAAAACGTACCCGCGGCGGCGCTGGAGCGCGCCCTGTTCATGGAAAGCGACCGAATGGGGCGCCTGCTGGGCGCGCTCGACCAGAAGACGCTCGACGAACAGCGGGGCGTCGTTCAGAACGAAAAGCGGAACGGGGCTGCATCGCGGCTCAGCATTATGAACTACAAGGTTCGCACGACGCTCTACCCGCCCGGCCATCCCTATCACACTTCGACCATAGGCTCGATGGCAGATCTCAACGCCGCAGATCTGGACGACGTACGGAGTTTCTTCAAGGAACATTACGGTCCCAACAATGCCGTGCTAGTGCTCGCCGGCGACGTCGACATGCCGACCGCGCGGCGATTGGTGACCAAATATTTCGGTGGTATTCCAGCGGGGCCGCGCAACGTCCGCCCCGTCATCGTGCCGACCCCCATGGCTCGCACGATCAGCGAAACCGTTACCGCCCCCGTCGACACCGCGACCATCGTCCGGGCGTGGCCGGTGGCCGGGTACGATCAGCGCGATGGCTACGTGCTCGATGCGATCTCGGAAGTGTGGGCGGGAGGGGCCGATGACCCGCTGTCGGACAGCCTCGTCCACAAGCAGAAGCTGTTCTCGCGTGTCAGCGCTTCGAACGCCTCGGCCGTTCAGGGCGGAGAGTTCACGGTCCGGGGAACGCTGCGCGAGGGCGTGGATCTTGCGGTTGCCGCCGCTGCGCTCGATCGTGAGATCGAGAAATTTCTGAAGACGAAAGTGGCTCCCGAGGCCATCTCCCGTTACGTTGCGCGCTTCACATACCCGTACGTCAAGGCGCTCGACAACGCAACGTCCCGCGGAGCGTTGCTGGCCGAAACCATGTCGACGCACCGCGATCCTGCCGCCTATAAGACCGATCTTCGCGTCTATTCCAGCCAGACGCCGGACACCATCATGGCGACGGCCCGCAAATGGCTTAATCAGCCGCGATATGAATTGACCATAACGCCGGGACCGCGGGTCATTCCGAAGGAAGACGAAGGGATCGACGGATCGGTACCGTCTGCACCGGCACAGATCGCCAAACCGGTTACCGCGGCACCGCAGGTTATGGCCCAGCGTGACCGACTTCCGCTTCCGGCCGTGGCGCCGCCAGGCGATGCCCCGTTCCCGCCGATCGAGCGAGCGCGCCTTACCAATGGCATTCCCGTGCTTTACGCTCAAAAGAAGGGCGTGCCATTCACCAATTTCAATCTGAATTTCAAAGGTGATCTGACAGACGCCGAAGATTATCTCGCAACGACATTCATGTATGACCTTCTTGGCAGCGGATCCGCCGGACATAGCGAAGAATGGCTTAATCGACGCAAAGAACTGCTAGGCATTTATGCCGGTGGCGCCATCGGCGTGCGGGAAGGTAGTATACTGATGAACGGACCCGATGTGAATATCGGTGACGGCTTCGGCATGGTCCGCGATATGCTGGTTTCGCCGGACTTCGCTGCCAAGCCTATGAATCGGATGAAGATTTATAATAACGATATGACGAGGCGCAATCGGCTGGATGTGTCTACCCTGACAGAAGAAGCGCTGATGCCGCTGTTCGATCCGGCCTCCCCCTATAACAGGATAAACAAGTCAAACACGGCAGCGGAGATCAACGCCGTCGATCGAAACCGAGTGTCAGCCGCATTTAAACGCTGGATCAGACCCGAGTACGCCAGCATTACGGTCATATCAGACAAGCCTTTGGCAGAATTGATGCCAATGATGGAAAAGGCGATCGGTAGCTGGACAGTCGCCGGCAAGGCCCCTGCCATCCCACCAATCGACTATCGTCCGAAACCGGGCGCTCCGGTCATCGTGCTCATCGATCTTCCCGGCGCAGTACAGGCGAACATCGTCGGTCGTCAGGTCACTTCCGTCGATTACAATGCCCCGTCGGAAGAACTCGACATGGCAAACTATGTGCTGGGGGGAGGCTTCGGATCGCGGCTCAACATGAACCTGCGAGAAGACAAGCATTGGGCCTACGGCGCCAGTGGCAGTTTCGAAAGCCAACGTTACGGTTCGCATTACAGCTTTTCCGCAGACGTCCAGCAAGACAAGGCGGGGCCCGCAATTGCAGAGGTAATCAAGGAAATAAAAGCGATTACAAGCGACCATCCTATTACAGAGAAAGAGCTTGTGGCCATCAAGGGATTGGCCCTCGGCGCGACGGAATCCAGCCTGAGCAGTCGTGAGGGAATCATGTATACGCTCGAAGACATGCGCAGGCACAACTTTCCCGACAATTACGCGGCGCAAACCAGTGCCCGGCAACGTGCGGTAACGCTTGCAGGGGTCAACGCCGCCTTGCGCACGCAACTCTTGCCGGATCGATGGGTGTGGGCCATCGTTGGCAATGCGGCGATCATCCGACCGCAGCTCGATGCGCTGGGTATTCCAGTGAAGGTCCTTAAGGCCGAGGAAATCGCGCCCAAGCCCTGACGCACAGGGCAACCCCCCGTTCTACGAACGACGGCAGATTCGCTGCTGAATCTGCCGTGGTTCGTCATATTCCTGATCCGGTCCATGCCGGTCAGCATCAAGCCCGATAAAAAACGTTACGGCTTTGTGACTGTCGATTGTCTCTGCTTGTAGAGGCGGTCCCAGGGGATGATCGTCGGGGGAGAAAATCGACATGCCTTTTGTCCGGACCCGGATCCGTGCGGCGTTGCTTGGTACCGCCATGCTTGCCTTCACGGCCCCCGTACATGCGCAGAACAGCCCGCACAGCATCGCGTCAGATCGACAGACCTTCAATATTCCGGTCGGGCCGCTGGACGCGGCGTTGAAGACATGGTCGCAGGTGACGAGACGGTCGATCATCTTCCGCTCGGAGCAAGTCGCCACCAAGCGCACGTCGGGCGTGCAAGGGAGGATGTCCTCGGACGATGCTCTCAACATATTGCTGACCCGCTCCGGTTTCGTCAGGATGGACGAGCCGGGCGGCGCGGTCGCGATCGTGCCGGAAGTGGTGCAGACCGACGGCGGCAACGCCACGCCCGACATTCTCGTGACCGGTCGGTCGTCATGGTCGCTGAACACCGGCATCGCCCGCACCCAGGACGACAGTCAACCATTCATCGTGATGACGCGCGAAGAAATTCAGCGAAGCGGTGCGCCGAACCTCGAATCCTTTCTGCGCGACCGTTTGAACGTCAATGCGTCTCCCGTCGTCAGCCAGCAGGCGCGGGGCGGCAACAGCAACAGCGATAGGACGCGCGGGCTGAGTTCGATCAACCTTCGCGGCCTCGGCGCGCGGGATACGCTGATCCTCGTCGATGGCCGCCGTCAGCCGGGCGTCAACATCGGAACCGGGGACCTCGTACAGCCATCGATCACCGGCATTCCCATTGCCTCGATCGAACGTATCGAGGTTCTCGCCTCGTCAGCGTCCGGCATCTACGGCAGCGGCGCCTCGGGAGGTGTCATCAACATCGTATTGAAGCGCGATTTCACCGGCGGTGAAATCTCTGCGTCCTACCGCGATACGACCGACTTCGCGCAAGGTGAAGCACAACTGGACGGCACGTACGGCATTCCGCTCGAGGGAGGGCGAACCAGATTGTCCGTCACCGGCAGCTGGCTGAAGACACGGCCATTGCTGTACGGCGACCGGGCGAGCCTCGCGAAGCGGTCGATCGACCAAATCCGCAGCAACGACCCAAGTTTTTTCGAAGGGTCCGGAAACCAGGTGCCCGACGGGGCCATGACCAATTTCAAAACAGCCTATAATCAGGGATCGAGCTTTTACGAGCCCCTGACGCTGAAGCCGGAATACGGCGGCGCGACGATGCCTTTCGACTACGGCACCATTCCGACCGGGTATCGCGGCGTCGCCGTCGATGGCGTCGCTCCTCTGGTAGCGTCCATCGGGACGTACAATTACGATCTCAACAACTCCTCCACTAGCCTGGGTCGGAGATCACCGATGTTGTTCGGATCGGAGCGATTCAATGGATCCGTCACGATCAGACGCGAATTCAACGATCGTCTCACGGGATATGTGGGAGCAACATGGACGCGCACGTCGTCGTCCACCCTGTTATCCCGCGGACCGGAAACGTTCAGACTCTCGCCGGATGCGCCCGACAATCCTTTCCAGCAGGAACTCACGGTGGCCTTGCCGGGGGTCGCGCTGGCCGGCCGGGTTCGTAACCGTCAAACCGGTCTGGCGCTGATCGGCGGCGTCATCGCCAAATTGCCGGGGGATTGGCAGGCCGCTCTCGATTTTTCCTATACGAAAAGTCACTACCTGGCCGACTCGTCGGAGGCGCAGGTCAGCGAGGCAACGGTCCTCGGCCTCGAATCCGGCGCTGAGAACGCCTTGCGTGATCTGGGGCTGCGGCCACTCGCATTGGCCTATGACGATCTGCCATTCTATTCCGCCCGTACACCCGGACGATCCTCCACTTTTGCACCTTCGTTACGGATTGCCGGTCCGCTCCCGCTGACGTTGCCGGGCGGCAAATCGCAGATGACCTTGAATGTCGAATTCAGCGACGATCGCCTCGGCGCGGTAGTTTCAGCCTCCAACGAAGCCACCAGATCGAGCCTGACGTATGCAGCGCCCGTCAGCCAACGTACCGTGTCCGCTTATGGTGAAATCGCCTTGCCGATCATAAGCGAGGGCGACAGGATACCCTTGATCCGCCTGCTCGAGCTTCGTCTGTCGGCTCGGGCGGAGATGTATCGTGGAAACGGTGCAAACCCCTACGCCTGCGACACCTCGTCGTCACCGCTGCCGGCCGACAATCCGTTTGCCGGTTGCCCACCCGTAGGCGGAGTGATCGAGCGGAGTATCACCAGGAATTCTCACGTCGACCCGAGCATCAGTTTTCGCTGGAGTCCTGTCAAACCGCTGATCCTGCGCGGGTCGTATACCACCGGCTATCTGCCGCCGACGCTGACGCAATTGGTCAAGCTCGCGGGCGACGAATTGCGGTTCCGGCTGACCGATCCCGCCCGCGGAAACGAGCCGATCGGCGTATCTGGTCCTTTTGGTCGCGTTGTGCCCGGTTTCTTCGGCGGCAATCCCGATGTTCGACCCGAATCGTCCAAGACGGTTTCGGCCGGAATAATTCTGACGCCGGCGTTCGCCACCGGCCTGCGGATATCCGCCGACTGGACACGCATCAAAAAGCGGGATGTCTATTTCAATCCGGCATTTACACTTCAGTTCGGAGACGCCGATTTCTTTGCAACGTTCCTTGCGGCCAATCCTGATCGGGTGATCCGCGCACAGCCGTCGGATGGCTATACCGTCGGGCGGATCACAAGTCTGGATGCATCGATCGTCAACCTGCTGGGTGCCTCGACCGAAGCCGTCGATTTCGTGCTCGAATATGACAAGTCTCTGTTCGGCGGCAATCTCACGATGATATCGCGTGGCACCTTCGTCAGGTCACTCGTAGTGGAAAGCTTTCCTGGCGTCCCGCCCGTGGATTACGCCGGTGTCGTTCCACAAGATTTTGCATCCGCGGGCGGGGCGAATGGAACGCTGCGATGGCGCGGAAGCGCGGCGGCCAATTGGACGAAGGATAGCCTGAACCTGGGCTGGCAAGTCCGGTACATCGATCGCTATGCACTCAACGAAGAACGGAGCGTAGTCGCGGCACAGGGCTCGGCCTACGTTAAAAGCCAGATCTATCATGACATCAATGCCAGCTATCAGGTGATTCCCGGGACGACAATGCTGGTCGGAGTCAACAACGTATTCAATTCGCGTCCGCCATTGGATATATCCTCGCAACCACTGTACTACAGTTCTTACGCAGATCCGCGCTTGCGATCATTCTACCTTCGCCTGCAGAAGTCCTTTTGATCTAACGGTACCCCCCCCCGGATACTCGCCCTATAACGTGTGAGTATCCGGGGGGGGGGGGGTGAACGGGCGCCGCACTGATGCATCCTCTGTGCAACAAGCATCAAAACGCTCTTTGTTGTACGTCTGCCCGGCTAAATTAATGTCATCAGAGCCGGAAGCTTGCCGATCCGGATACCTGCTTCAGAGCGGCGGCAGAACGTCGGCCGCCTTGACGACCTTCAAGGGTAATCCGAGCGCATCGAGTTGCGGACGGATGATAGCGGCATTGCCGACGATCGCCCACACCCACCGGTCGGGCGATAGCTGAGCACGCAGAGCAGCGTTTGCCGCGTCGAGCGTGACCGCGCGATAACGGGCGCTTGTCTGTTGCGGATACGTATCCGGGCGGCCATGCCGGCGGACGTTATCGAGTTCACCAGCGATCGCTTCGCGGCTGGCAAAGCGCGATGCCGCCTCGCCAATGGCCACCGCTTTCGCGGTATCGAGTTCGCCTTGCGTGATCGGCCGGTGGTCGACCACCGCTTTCAGCTCCTGCAACACCTCCGCAATCGCGCTACCGGCCTTGTCTTGCTGGATCTTAGCGTTGAACCTGTATTGTGATCCGTAACGACGTCGTGAGAACCCCGCCTGCGCTCCGTAGGACCAGTGTTTGTCCTCGCGCAGGTTCATATTGATCCTTGAAGTAAAGCCATTGCCCAGCACACGACTGGCCAGGAGAAGGGCCGTCGCCGGATCGCCGTCGTTGACCGGGACGGTTTGACGGCCTTGTATAACGGCCTGAACCGCGCCAGGCAGATCGATGAGGACGATCTGTGCCGTCCCGGGTCGGGGCTTATAGTCGAGCGGCGGTACGGATACGGCCTTCCCGCCCGCTTGCCAGCTACCGATCGTTCGCTCCAGCGATGGCAGCAACGCCGCCAGGGGCTTGTCGGACACGACGACGATGCTCGCGTGCTCGGGCCTGATCCAGCGTTTGAAAGACGCCATAACGCCAGCCTGGTCGATGCTCCGGATCCGGGAAGGAGAATCGTACATGACCAATCGATTATAGGGTGAAGCCGCATCGACCAGCGGTGACATGACCTCGTTGATCAGCGTGTCCGGATCAAGTCTGATACCCGCAAGCCCGTCGATCGCCTCTCGTTTCAAACGCTCCACGATCGCCACCGGAAACGTCGGCGCGCTCACCATTTCCCGCATCATGCCCAAGCCATCGTCGAGGCTGACGTCCGGGGCGGTCACATCGACGGTGCCCGACTCCGACCCGGCACTGGCGGAGAGGGACAAGCCCATCAATTCCTTGCGCTTGTTGATCCATTCTTCGTCATGCCCGGCGAAACCCAGTCCGAGAGATGCATACATGACATTCATCGTGCCGGCCTGATCGAGAGGTTCGTCGACCCCGCCACCTAGAAGGTCGAGAGAGACCGTCGTGAATGGGATGGATGGTCCACGGGCGTAAATGACCGGGACACCGTTGCGCAGTCGGGCACGTTCGATCGCCGGGAACCGGGCATCGCTGGGCGCGCCCACCGCGGGCAGAGTCCGGTCGCGTCTTTGCGTTGAAGGCAGCGGGACGGCGGCTTCGATAGCCGGTGGACCAACCGACACCGATCTTTCCGTTTCCTCGTCATCTTTGGGCGTCACGCGCGGTCCCGGCATCACGGTCAACTCGTATCGCGGTCGCTCAAGCCATTTGCGGGCGACCGCCATCACCGAATCCGGCGTCTGTGCCGCGTAGACACGAAGATTCACCTTGTAGGCATCGGGATCGCCAGTGGTCATCGCACTTCCAGCGAGCGCCGACGCCCGTTCGCCAACGCTTTCGAACGACCTCGCGAAGTCATAGGTATACCGAGCGATGAAGCGCGCTATCGTTTCCGCATCGGGCTTGCTGCGCAGGAAGTCGGCTATCTCACGATCGAGCGCGGTTGCGGCGACCTTCGGATCCACACCCTGCCGTACGGCGCCGGTGATCGAGAACTCACCAGCCTGTGCGCTGGATGAATTGCGGACGCCGACATACTGGAACAACTTCTGCTCGTGCACGAGGCGCCGGGTCAGCACACTGCTTTCCCCGCCACCCAGTGCATCCATAGCCACGTCGAGCACTACGCCGTCAGGGTCCTGCGCGCCAGGCACCGGCCAATCCCGGACGATGATCGGGCTGGTGACGGGGGCTGTCGCCGTCTCGCTGATCGTGCGGGCCAATGGAACCGGTCCTGCATCGGGTCGCGTGTTTCGCAGACCTGCCGGAATGCTGCCGAAATATCGCGTCATCAGTCGCTGGGCGGTCGGCAAGTCGATATCGCCGGCAAGGACGACTAGGGCATTGTTGGGGCCATAGTGATCGTTGAACCAGCGCCGGACATCGGTCAGGGTAGCGGCATCAAGGTCCCTCATCGAGCCGATGATCGAATGACCGTAAGGGTGATTGGCCGGGTAGAGTGCGGCACGCGTCCTGTCCTCGATGACGCTGGCCGGCGCAGCGCTGCCGTCCCGTTTCTCGTTCTGGACGACGCCGCGTTCCGCATCAAGCCGCCGCTGATCAAGCGCACCTAGGAGATGGCCCATCCGGTCGCTCTCCATGAATAGCGCCCGATCAAGCGCCGGCGTGGGGACGGTCTCGTAATAATTGGTCCGGTCGACGTTCGTGCTGCCATTCACCGATGCTCCCACGTTCATGAGGAGCTTGACGTAGTCTCCCGGTACGTTTTCCGAGCCGGTGAACATCAGATGCTCGAACAAATGGGCGAAACCGCTGCGGCCAGCCGGCTCGTGCTTGGAGCCGACATCATACGAGACGCTCACATGGACGACGGGTGTACTTCTGTCCTGATGCACCAGCACCCGCAGTCCATTGGGCAGCGTAAAGCTATCATAGGGAATGTCGACCTGATCGATAAGACGCCGCACATCGGTCGTGACCGCCGCGATGTCGGCGCTCGAGACACCAACCTGGCCTCCATCGAGCGCCTTCGCGGCAGGGGTGTACAATGCCAAGAGAGGAACAGCGGCACAGGTCAGCAGGACGTGGCGTGGACGCATGCTAAAAATTCTCCGACGCGCTGAAAACCGTTCGGTCGGAGACTCCCTGCCGGCCAGCTGCTACGCCGGCAGCCCTCCGGAGCGTCGAGGTCGCGAACGGGCTGCCGTCCACTCGACTTGCGTGCTCGCACTGCAAGACAATTCGCGCTCACAAACCCGTAACGCGCGATGAAAATTAACTGCGTCGATGCTAGACTGCGTCTTCATTTAGCGTAGCCAGATGACGGCGCATGCGAGGCGAACGAAGCCCATGAAAGCGGTGATGGTCTTCTCGCAGCCTGAACTGGCCCCCAATTCGGCCGGACGGATTCAAGCCAAAGAAGGAGGCTTGGGGCTATCCCCTGAGCATAGGCTTATGTCCGTGTCCGAGATCATCACCGACGACGGTCGTCGCCGTCACTGGGGTGCCACCGAGAAGCTTAAGATCGTCGAGGAGACGCTCGATGGTCGCGACAGCATCTCGGTCGTCGCCCGGCGTAACGGCGTTGCGCCGAACCTGCTGTACCGCTGGCGGCGGCTGATGCTGGAAGGCGGGAGCGTCGCGATCGCTGGTGACGATGACGTGACCAGCAACCGCCAAGTCCGCGAGATGGACAACCGCATCCGCGAACTGGAACGCCAGCTCGGCCGCAAGACGCTGGAAGTCGAAATCCTCAAGGAGGCGCCGGAGCGCTCGCGCCCGAGGCGTTATCCCGTATCCGGAATTAATCACCTACCCTTTCGCCCTATGGATCTATCCGGCCGTAAAGGCGTCATCGGCCACCAGCCGCATTCGGCGCACCGACCGCATCGACGCGGCACTGCTCGACCATCTCGCCGGCGGTGGCGATGCATTGATCGGCCTGCCGGGGAAGAGCATCGCCAACTATGCCAAACGGTCGGTCCAGCTCGGCTTTTCCAGTATCTTCTGGAACACATTGTGGACGCAGGGTCAGCCGCCGACGACGCTGGGTATCCTGTGCGATCCCGATCATGCGGCGCTGGCCGATTTCCCCACCGACGCGCACAGCAACTGGCACTGGTGGCACCTGATCTACCGCGCCGGCGCCCTGCGGCTCGACCTGTTGCCGCCCGGCGTGAAGCCGATCGTGTGGGTGATCGACGACTGGTTCACCGCCCGTCCGCTCGGGCTGGTGATCGAGGTGGCGGTGGGACGCGGCCGGGCGATCGTCTGCGGCTTCGCCCTCGACGGCACGGGCGCGGACGATCCTGTCAGCCGGCAGCTGGTTGCAAGCCTGGAACGCTACATGACCGGCGACCGCTTCAAGCCGGCGGCGGCGGTTTCCCCCAATCAACTCCGCCGGCTGGCCGCAGTATAGGTCAGCGAGCGGAACACCGCATGGCCCGCCCCGGCCGCATAGAGGCCGGGCCGAAGGCTGAGGAAACCATCGGCGACGTTATGGTTATACCCCGCCACCTCGAACGACCGTTCCTTGGTCCAGCGACGACCATCGGCGCTGTGCAAGAAAGTGACGACGTTCTCGTCATTCGCCAGTCGGAGGAACAGGCGCCGGGCCGTCGTCGTCGCGCCCGGTGGCCAGCGTTCCTGCTGCCCGATGCGATAGGCATGCAGACGCGCGCCATCGAGGCCCAGACCGCAAAACAGCTTTTCGTTGTAGAACAGCAGCAACCCCGCCTCTGTGCCGGCCTCCACCTCCACCTCGACCTGCACGTCGTACGACCGGTCGCCCGCGACGAACAGCAACGGCGATGCATCGGCCGGTCCCTTGCCCTGCCCGGCCAGCGTCAACACACTGTCGCGGATCGATGCCCGTGCCAGATAGTCGCGCGGGGGCGCGAAGAAAGCCAGCCGGTTGCCGATCGCGTTCGCGTCGAAACCCGACAATGCCTGTCCATGCGCGCCGCCGACCCCGCGCGCGGGCTTGGGCAGCGGCCGCGACAGGGTGCCACCGGTCGCGCGCGGCCAGCCATCGGCGGTCCATTCTATCGGTTCCAGCAACATCTGGCGGCCGAGCGTCCGCATGCCGTTCTCATACCCGTGATACACCAGCCACCAGCAGCCGTCCGGCCCCTCGACCGCGGTGGCGTGACCGCGCGACCACCATGGCTCGTCCCGGCTGGCGGTACGGACGACCGGATTATGGGGACAATTCCGCCAGGGGCCGTTGATCGACCGTGACCGCGCGACGACGACCATATGGCTGGTCGGCGGGCCGGCCGTGCCACCCTGGCCGGAGAACATGTAGAACCAGTCGCCCCGTCGGGTGATCTTCGGCCCCTCCAGCGCGAAGCCCTCGATGATCCAGTCCGGCGGGATCGGCCAGCCGTCATAGACGTGGGTGACCGGCCCGGCGGCGGACAGGCCGTCGTCGCTCAGCAATATCCGGTTGCCGCCGTTGAAGAACAGATAGCGTTTGCCATCCTCACCCACCGCATGGCCGGGATCGATCATGCCGTCGATCTGCATATCGATCGGCTCGCTCCACGGCCCGCGCATCGTCGGGGCATGGATGACATAGGTCTTCAGCGGACGCACGGCATCGGCATCGTCGAGTGCGGGAATATAGATGAAGTAACGGCCATCATGCCTGGCGATATCTAGCGCCCACACCGACCCGATATTGCGCGTCAACGCCGCGGTCACCGGCGTCCAGTTCACCAGATCGCGCGAATGCCAGATCGGCACGCCGGGATAATAGAGGAAGGACGAGAAGGCCGCGTAATAGTCCTCGCCATCCTTCAGGATATTGGGATCGGGCCGATCACCGGCGAGGACGGGATTGCGATAGGTGCCATCGCCCACATCGGCGCGACGCTGCCCCTCGATCCCCGCCCGCCATGACGGCACGGGTGCCGAGCGCGCCGCCGCGACGGGCAGACCCGCACCAACGGAAGCTAAGGCGAGGGCAAGGGTCTGGCGGCGCGTGGGGTCCATATCAATTCTCTTCATCGAATTAGTCGGGCGTGATCGGTGCCGATGTTATTTCACCGCCGGTTCCAACAGGACCAGCACCACGTCGTTGCTGCGCATCGGCACGGTGGCGAGGTAGCGACCATCGCGTCCGATCGTGACCGAGCGATCG
>NZ_JAELXS010000001.1 GCF_016427505.1 Sphingomonas mollis
TCGGCGGCGATCACGCAGATCTCGGCGGCGATCGGGACGATGGACCAGTCGACGCAGCAGAACGCGGCGATGGTCGAAGAAACGTCGGCGGCGGCGCGGAACCTCGCCAGCGAAGTGGGCAATCTCGCCGATCAGGCGGGGCGGTTCAAGGTCGCTCAGGGCGGTGGCCGTTCCGCACCGGCCCGCAAGCCGGATTATGTGACGCCGGGGGCGTATACCTCGCCGATCAAACCGCTGCCGGCCGCCGCCATTCCGGCGATGGTGCGGGCGGATGACGACTGGAAGTCGTTCTAGGTTGTTCCCCGGAGGCCGGGGTCCAGTTGGGTGACCGGTGGTGGTCATATCACTGCGGCCTTCCCGACTGGGCCCCGGCCTTCGCCGGGGAACTCCCGTGCCGAAAGTCTCGAAAGTCACACCCTCCTACGCGTGCGCGATCGTGCGCGGGGGTGGGTGGCGGGCGGTCTACGGTTAGAAAGAGCGGTTCCTGACGGGATACCTTAGGGCCGAGGTGTAGGACAGCGACGATCATGGATGGCATGAAGCGTCGGGCATAGTAGAGCCGGTGTTATGACCATCATCGTTCCCGACAGCGAGCATCGCGGGCTCGTCGCGCGGCTGCCCCGGCGCTTGCGGGGGCTGGCGCTGTTGGCGCGGCTCGACCGGCCGATCGGCTGGTGGCTGTTGTTCTGGCCGGGGGCGTGGGGCGTGGCGCTGGCCGGGGGCGTGGTGGCGCGGTGGGATCTGATCCTGTGGATCTTGGCGGGATCGATCGCGATGCGTGGCGCCGGCTGCGTCTATAACGACATCGTCGACCGCGATCTCGATGCACAGGTCGCGCGCACCGCGGCGCGGCCGATCCCCAGCGGCATGGTGTCGGTGCGGACTGCGTGGTTGTGGCTGGTGGCGCTCAGTCTGGTCGGGCTGGTCGTGCTGGTGCAGCTACATGCGCTGGCCGCCGGAGTGGCGCTGGCCAGTCTGGCGCCGGTCGCGGCCTATCCCTTCATGAAGCGGATCACGTGGTGGCCGCAGGCGTGGCTGGGGCTGGTGTTCTCGTGGGCGGCGCTGGTCGGGTGGAGCGAGGTGGCGGGCGACCTGTCTGCGCCGATGTGGTGGCTGTATGCCGGGTCGATCGCGTGGGTGATCGGGTACGACACGATCTATGCGTTGCAGGACCGTGAGGACGATGCGCTGATCGGCGTGCGATCGTCGGCATTGCGGATGGGGCGGCATGTGCAGGGCGGTGTCGCATCCTTCTATGCACTGGCGTTGCTGTTGTGGAGCGCGGCGATCTGGGCGGTGCGGCCCGATCCGCTGGCACTGGCGGCGCTGTTGCCGGCGGCGGTGCATCTGGGATGGCAGGTGGTGACGCTGCGGCCCGACGACGGCGGCAATGCGCTCGCCCGGTTCAGGGCCAATCGCCTGACCGGATTGCTGCTGTTTCTGGCCTTTGCCGTGGTGGGCACCGGCGCCTGACGGCGCGGTCGGCCATTGCCGATCCGGGGCGGCGCCCCTAAGTCGCCAGCCATGCTGGATATCGATCAGGTACGCGAGCGCGCGCAGGACATCGTCGTCCGCGCGCGGGCCGGGGGCGCGGATGCCGCCGATGCCGTTTTCGCGGCGGATGCCTCGCTCGACGTGTCGGTCCGGCTCGGCAGGCTGGAGGATGTCGGCCGGTCGGAAAGCGCCGATCTGGGCCTGCGCGTGTTCGTCGGCCGGCGATCGGCCAGCGTGTCGACATCGGATATGTCGTCGGCGGCGCTGGATGCGCTGGTCGAACGTGCCGTCGCGATGGCACGCGAGGCGCCGGAGGATGCGTGGGCGGGGCTGGCCCCGGCCGAGCGGCTGCTCCACGGCGCGCCGCCGCAACTCGATCTGGACGATGGCGGCGAGGCATCGCCCGAAAGCCTGCGCGATGCGGCGCTGGCGACGGAGGCCGCGGCGCGCGACGTCGCGGGCGTGACCAACAGCGAGGGCGGCGGCGCGAGTGCGTCGCGCAGCATCTGGGCGCTGGCGACCTCCACCGGCTTTGCGGGCGCCTATGCCACCACCGCATACGGCCTGTCCGCCAGCGTCGTGGCGGGCGAGGGCAGCGCGATGCAGCGCGACCATGCTCATCATGCCGCCCGCCGCCGCCGGTTGCTCGACGATCCCGCCGCGATCGGTCGCGAGGCGGGCGAGCGGGCGGTAGCGCGGGTGAACCCCGGCCGTCTGGCGAGCGGATCGATGCCGGTGGTGTTCGATCCGCGTGTCGGTGCCTCGCTGCTCGGCCATCTGGTCGGGGCGGTATCGGGTGCGTCGATCACGCGGCGGACGAGTTTCCTGCTGGAGGCGCTGGGTACGCAGGTGATGCCGGTCGGCCTGTCGGTACGCGACGATCCGCACCGCCCGCACGGCCTGCGTTCGCGCCCGTTCGATGGCGAGGGGCTGGCGGTGTCGCCGGTCGCCATTGTCGAGGAAGGGATGCTGGAGACGTGGCTGCTCGATTCGGCGGCTGCGCGGCAACTGGGGCTGGAGCCGACCGGTCACGCGACGCGCGGGATCGGCGGCGGGCCGGGGGTGTCGACGGCGAACCTGTATCTGGATGGCGGCCATGTGCCGGTCGAGACGTTGCTCGCCGATGTCGGTGACGGCGTTTATGTCACCGAGTTGATCGGGCAGGGCGTGAACGGCGTGACCGGCGATTACAGTCGCGGGGCGGCGGGGTTCCGGATCGAGGGCGGCGCGATCGCCGGGCCGGTCGCCGAGTTCACCATCGCCGGCAATCTGAAGGACATGCTCCTTAACCTGACCGCCGCGAACGACCTGCGGTTCCGGTTCGGCATCAACGTACCGACGCTGCGCGTGGACGGATTGACGGTTGCCAGTGGCTGACCTGCTGGCGGCCGTCGCGCAGATCGCCGCCGAGGCGGGGCAGATGGCGCTTGCCCGCTGGCGCACCGATTTCCGCCGATGGGAAAAGGAAGCGGGCAGCCCGGTGTGCGAGGTCGATCTGGATGTCGACCGGATGCTCAATGCGCGGCTGTCGGCCTTGCTGCCCGATGCGGGGTGGCTGTCGGAGGAGGCCGCCGACGCGCCCGACCGCCTGCGTCACGATCGCATCTGGGTGGTCGATCCGATCGACGGTACGCGCGATTATATCCGCGGGCGCGAGGGGTGGGCGGTGTCAGTGGCGCTGGTCGAGAATGGTCGGCCGCTGCTGGCGGTGCTCGACGCGCCGGCGCGACGGGAGCGGTGGTCGGCGGCGGCGGGGCGCGGGGCGTGGCGGAACGGCGTGCGGCTGGCGGCGGGCGATCGTACCGAACTGGCAGGTGCCCGCGTGCCGGCGGATGTGCTGCCCCGGGCGGACCGCGATTTCGTGGCGGTGGCCAAGCCCAATTCGATCGCGCTGCGGATCGCGATGGTGGCCGCCGACGAGGCCGATCTGGTCGCGACGCTGCGCTGGGGCCATGAGTGGGACATCGCCGCCGCCGTGCTGATCGGGGCGGAAGCGGGGGCGGGCGTCAGCGATGCGTTGGGTCAGGCATTGACCTTCAACAAGCCCGACCCGCAGGCGTTCGGCGTGCTGGTGACGGCGCCGGGGATGCATGCGGCGGCGGTGGCGCGGCTGGCGGAGCGCGGCGCGGCGTTGGTGAGCGTGCGGGGTTGAGGGCTGATGCTGTCGGTTCGCGCCGGGGGCAGACGGAGCAGCCCGGAAGGGGCGTGTCGAGAGCTACGGTGTCGCGCTACAATTTGCACGGGCCTTCCTGCAAACTGGTCGTCATTGCGAGCGCAGCGAAGCAACCCAGTGTTCCGTGTGCCGCCCTGGATTGCTTCGCTGCGCTCGCAACGACGACTGCACTTTGTCAGCGAGCCTTGGTATCAGTCACCATTCGGTATGGACGGCTAATTCTATACCGGGGTCTCCACCGTCAGGAATTGCCGCGCCGATCCGATGGCGCGGGAAGTTTTCGTAGTGCTTCTACATTCAGGTGGCGGGTGAGGACGGCGTCTTCTGCCAGAGCCTGACGCAGCGCCTCGCCGGTCAGGTGCGGGGCTTCGGTCGGCGTGACCTGCCGGCGATAGAGGCGCAGAGGCCGGCGCGGATGATGGACGCGGGTGGCGCGACGCACGTGCGGCACCGTGGACCGGGCGACGGACGCCGACACGATCGCCGCCGGGAGCGACCCGGCCGGGGGCGGGGCGATCACGTGATCGACCGGGAACGGCGGCGTGGGAGTCGACAGATCGGGTGCCTCCCGCGCGCGCGCCATGGGTGGGGTCGGCGCAGGCTCTTGCAGCAACGGCACCGCGATCACGCCGACGAGCGCGACGAAGGCGGCGAAGCCGATCGTGGCGACACCGTCGATGCGGGCGAACAACGACGCCGGTCGCGATGGTGGCGGCGAGGCCGGTGACAACCGATCGACCGCCGCCGGCCCGGCGACCGGCTCGGTAACCGGCGTGGAGACGCCCGCATCGGGCGCGGTCCGGCTGAAGATCCTGCGCATATCGGCGGTGACGGCATCGTTATCGAACATCGGCCATCCTTGCCAAGCTGCTGCTTTCCTTCAGTTACGTTCGATAGCGTGATTCGGACCAACCCGATCGATCGATTACCCGAATGCGGTCACCCGCATCAATGGACGAACCGGGCCACCACGTCGCGGTAAGATCGCGATACCTTCACCTGCGCGCCGGAGCCCAGCACCAGGAAACATTCGCCGTTGGTGTGCGGCTTCACCTGCTTGACCAGATCGAGGTTGACGATGGTGGAGCGGTGGATGCGCTGGAACCGGCGCGGGTCGAGGCGCTTTTCCAGATCTTTCATCGTCTCGCGCAGGATCAGCGTGTTGTCGCCGGTGTAGATGCACATGTAATCGCCGGCGGCATCGATGCGTTCGATCGTATCGACATCGACGCGGAAGATCTGGCCGCGATCCTTGATGTTGATGAGCTTTTCGAAGCGGTTGGCGGAAACGTCCGCCTCGACCATGTCGGCGGCGGCTTCGGGTGCGTGTTCGGCCAGCACTTCCTTCAGCCGGTCGACCTCCTCGACCCCGCGCTTTTCGGCGAGACGCTGGCGCACGCGATCGAGCGTGTCGGCGAGGCGGCTCTCCTCGACGGGTTTCATCAGGTAATCGACCGCCTGCGCCTCGAACGCACGGAGCGCATGGTCGCTATAGGCGGTGACGAAGACGAACAGCGGCGGTTCGACCTCCATCAATCCCTGCACGACCGAGAAGCCGTCGAAGCCGGGCATCTGGATGTCGAGGAAGACGAGGTCGGGTTTGTGGGTCTTGATCGCGCGGATCGCCTCGCGACCGTTCATGCATTTTTCGATGATTTCCACGTCTTCATGACGTTCGAGGCGAAGTTCCAGGCCCTGGATGGCAAGGGGCTCGTCGTCGACGAGGATGGTACGGATGGTCATGCGGCCTCTCTGTTCACGTCTTCCAGCTGAAACGGAATCTCGATCTCTACCGAGAAACCGCCAGCGGGTGCCGAGCGCGTTTCGAAACGCTGTTCCGGGCCATAAGCCTGGACCAGCCGTTCGCGTATATTGGTGAGCCCGACACCGGTTGAAAGGCTTGGACTGATCCGCGCCTCGTGCAAGCCGGGGCCGGTATCGGATACGCCGATCTGCACCCGTTCCCCGGCGAGCCGCACGCGGACGCAAATTTCGGCGCCTTCCTCCTGCGGGGTGACGGCGTATTTGATCGCGTTTTCCACCAGAGGCTGGAGCAGCAGCGACGGCAGGCGGGCGCGTTCGGCGCGGGGATCGATGTCGAATTCGGTGCGCAGGCGATCCTCGAACCGCATCTTCTCGATTTCGAGATACAGCTTCAGCGTCTCGACCTCCTGCGCGACGGTGACGTGCGCGGTGGGTTCGTTGGCGAGCGTGTAGCGGAGGAAGGACGACAGCCGGCTGAGCATCGCGTTGGCGCGCTCGGTCTGTTTCAGCAGCACCAAAGTCGAGATGGAATTGAGCGTGTTGAACAGGAAATGCGGGTTCAGCTGGTATCGCAGCATCGCGAGCTGCGCGTTCGACGCCTGCAATTCCAGCGCGCGCATCTCATCGATCTGGTTCTCGACGATCAGGTAATAGTTGATCGCGAAATACAGCGCCGACCAGCCCGCCAGCGACACCGAGTTGATGAACAGCGACCCCGCCACCAGCGTCAGCGAGATGCCGGCCATGCCGGGCTTCATCAGCGAGAAGGAGAAGGCGTTGAGCGTCGCATAGAGGATCGCCGCCACCACCAGCGTCGCGACGCTGAGCAAGGCGCCGGCGACGCGGGGCAGGTGGCGGTAATAGCCGTAACAGGCCGACAGCAGCAGCGTGACGCAATAGCCGACGATCGCCTCGACGATCACCGGGATGATGCGTTCGAGCGTGAAGCCGTTCGAGATCGACGACACGCTGCGCAACAACAAGTAGCCGGCCCAGCCGACCGCCTGCAGCGTCCAGAACGCACGCGACTTGTCCTCGAAAAACGGCCGGACGTTCAACGCCCTGCGCCGGCCCGACGATCCGGGCGACGACAGGGAGGCAGCGGAGGAAGCGGGAAGCGTAGCCATCGGTCCGCCCGCTTCTACACGGGGCATCGGTCCGGCGCAAAAGCCGGTTCGCCCGCAAAAGCGAAAGGCCGCCGTTCCGGGTGGAACGACGGCCCTTCGTACGACGCGCGACGGATCAGAAGCTGAAGCGGGCGCCGACGCGGATCGAGTAGAGCGACTGGTTCACATAGACCTGATCGACCGGGGTTGTGAACGACGTCGTGCCACCGAGCGGCGAGTAGCGATACTGCGCGCAGGCCTGACCGACATTGTTGGTCACCACGCCCGTCGTTGCCACGCCAGTCGCGGTCGGCGTCGCCAGGCACTGAACCTGCGTCACGGCTGCATTGTACGGGAACGTGTATTCGCGCAGCTGGCCCCACTTCTTGTTGATGAAGTTGGTCAGGTTTTCGATGTCGGCGAACACCTGAAGACGCGAATTGCCGATGCCGGTCGGTACTTCCTGCGATACGTGCAGGTCGAGACGGGTAAACCAGCGCGAGTTGAAGGCGTTGCGCGGCGCGACCTTGCCGCGATACTTGGCCAGACCCGAAGAGTCGATGAACGCGTTCAGGGCGTTCTGGAACTCGGCGCTGCTGTACGAGACCCGCGTATCGTTCACGGTCGGCACGTACATCAGATAGCGCTGACCGCCGGTGCCGGTCGCGGTGCTGCGGCCGGTGGTGCCGAAGATCGCGGAGCGCGGCGTACCGCCCGTGGGCTGATAATCCTGAAACGTGTAGCTGTACGGATGGCCGATGCGGGTTTCGCCGAACAGGCCGATCTGCGTCTTGCTGTCGCCGAAGAACGCGTGATCGAAGTTGACGCCGTACTTGAAGAAGTACTTCACCTGATCGTTCGAGATACCATAGGCGACGTTGTTCGGATCGACGAACGCACCGTTGCTGTAGTTCGAACCAGCGGTCGACGAGGTAGCCGGCGCCTGATCCTTCACATCGGAATAGGTGAAGCTGCCGTTCACGCTGAGGCCGAAATCCCATGCCTTTTCGAGGCGGGCGACGGCGATATAGGCGCGGCCCTTCTTCGTATTGGTCAACAGGATGTCGCTGTTGGTGTTGGTGCTGGCAGTGCCGTTGGCGATGTCCTGATAGCGCTGGCGGCCATCGGGGGTCAGCGATCCGACAATCGGCTGCGAGCGGATGTCGGTGAAGAACACCTGATTGCGGACATCAGAGTACAGGAAGTCGGCCCCGACGATCCAGTTGTCGCCGAGCGGACCGAGGTTGGCCGTGTATTCACCCGACAGGGTTGCACGCCACTGCGACGGCACCTTGAAATTCGGATCGAGGGCGTTGACCGTCGCGCTGGTGGCGATTGCAGCATTGCCGAGCGTCGTGTTGACGCTGCCCGGGATCGAGGTGCCGGTCACGCCATTCAGCGCGGCATTGCCGATTTCGATCTGCGTGGCGGCGGGCGTACCGGCCGGGAAGCCGTTATACCCGGTCGCGGTGCGCGTGAGCGACAGTGAGTTGGTCAGCACGCCGGTGTTGGAGAAGCTGTTTGACACGTACACGTCGGGCGTGCCGCCGCCGAAGATGCCGCCACCGCCACGGATAGACAGTCGACGGAAGGGCTTCCAGTCGAAGCCGGCGCGCGGCTGGAACAGGTTGAAGCCCGAGATGTTCGTCGTGTTTCCGCCAATTACCTTTTGCTGACCATTGACGATGGCGCCGCCAGCATAACGCGTAAGGTATGCATTGCTCAGGGCAGGCGAGTCGTGCATCGCATAGAGGTCGTATCGGGCACCATAACTGAAGTTCAGCGTCGGCGTGATCCGCCAGTTGTCCATGATGCCGAACGTATAGCTCTGGTATCCGAACTTCGCCGCGGCGGCATCGGGGTTGAACGCCTCCAGACCGTTGTTGGCGCGGATCGCGTTGCCATAGGCGAAGGTACTGGCGCGACGTGCCTGGAAGTCGGCGATCGAGTCGAAATAATAGCTGCCGGCGCTGTTCTGCAGGAACGAGTTGAAGACCGACACATCCTGGATTTCGGTGAATACGCGGAGATCATGGTCGTTCATGGTCAAGCGTGCCTGAACGAGGCCGCCCCATGTTTCGGTGTAGAGCTGGTTCGTCTGGCGGGAGCTGTCCGGACCGAAGGACACGACCGCATCGGTGCCGTTCCGACCCGTAACGCTCGACTCGCAGCCGGTCAGCGAACCGATCGAGGTCGGGTTCGTGCAGACGCGCATCTGGGCGAAGCCACGGCCAAGCAGCGGCTCCTGGATACGGGTGTAATGCTTGTAGAAACCGCGTGCTTCGGTCGAGAAGGTGTCCGACCAATCGGAGTTCAACTGTACGACGCCAGTGTGCAGGCGGTTGCCCTGCGTATAGGCGTTGGAGGCGAGGCCTAGACCTGGGCTGCCTGTAGTAATGGTGCTGAACGTATTGTTGAGCAGCGTGACGCCATCATCGGCATAGGTATAGGTCAGGGCGACGCGCTGACGGTCCGACAGGTTGGCGTCGATCCGGGCGACGATGCGGTCGTCCTTGTCGTTCAGGCTGCGTTGCACACCGCCTGTATTGTAGCCGTAAACACTCTGCGCGATGGCCGAAATTGTATTGACCTGCGACTGGATCAGGTTGGGGATCGCGGTGCCGGCATTGTTGTCGGTCGGGCCTTCCGGGATCGGACGACCACCGCGCAGGCGCTCGCCGGCGACCATGAAGAACAGCTTGTCCTTGATGATCGGGCCGGCAAGTTCAGCACCGTAGTTGTCAATCTTGAAGTTCGGCACGGTCGCGCGACCGTTGGTGATGCCGGGTCCGGGCTTGGTACGCTTGCCGACGAACTCGTCGCCCGAACGTGCATAGAAGCCGGTGCCGTGGAAGTCGTTCGTGCCCGACTTCAGAATGATGTTGATCGAGCCGCCCTGGAAGTTGCCCTGACGCACGTCATAGGGGGCGACCTGTGCCTGGAACTGGCCGATGGCATCGAAGGGGATCGGCGAACGGCGGCTGGGCAGGCCATCGGCGTTGAGGCCGAAATTGTCGGTGATCGGCACGCCGTCGACCGTGAAGCGGTTATAGCGCGCGTTCTGACCCGCGAACGAGATGGCGCGGCCGCCGGTCGGCGTATCGTCGAGTCGGGCGAAAGGGTCGCGGCGCGACAGATCGCGGATGTCGCGATTGAGGCTGGCGATGTTGGCGATGTCGGCGGCGTTCAGCACGGTTGCCGGTCCCTGCGACACGGAACGCGCGTTGGGCAGGCGCGCCGCGGTCACGACTATCTCTTCGCCCGTCCCGGTGCCTTCGGCCGCCAGTTCGATCGGCAGTTCATAGGTCTGCGCGACAATGGTGTTGATTTCGGTCACCTGCGCGGCGGTATAGCCGGGGGCCGTGACGCTGACGGTGTAGGGGCCGCCCGGGCGCAGGCCGGTGGCGGTGAAGCTGCCGTTCGCGTCCGTGGTGCTGGTCGCGGTGGTGCCCTGCGTCGTGCTGACGATCGTCACGGTCGCGCCGGCGACGGCGGTGCCGTTGGCGGTCACGGTGCCGCGGATCGAGGATGTCGTCTCCTGCGCCATGGCGCCGGCCGGTGCGACCAGCGCGACCGCGGCCACGCCAAGGAAAAGATTGTTCCGCATCTGATTACCCCTTTTGAGCTTTCGCTCTACCCCACGGCACCGCCGTTCACCGCGCTGCCCTGTGCGTGGATTATGACGCTTCCATGACAGATGCGAGTCGGTTCCCGGTCATGATGCAAAGCTTTGTGCCGCGTTGCAAAAAGGCCACGAATTCTACCGTGTTCGGGCCGCATCGGTCGCGGTGCCGACGCGACCCGCATTCAACGCGAAAGGCGCGAGGCCGAAAGATTGCACCGATGTAATGTTCACCACAGGGGGGCCTCATGATCGCGATCCAGAAGGACCCGTAATCTCCCGTCCGAAGAAGGATCGCCCCATGTTCGCCAATCGCCGTCTGACCATACGCCCCATCATCGCCGCCGCGGCACTGGGCACCACCGCGATCGCCGGCATTGCCGGTGGGGCGATCGCCGCCGATCAGGGTCGCGACGGGATCATCGAGCGGTTCACCGCACCCGGGCCTGCCGCCGTCGCGTCCACCGGCATCCATGCTTCGCTGTCCGACATGGTCGAAGCCGTCGGCCCCAGTGTGGTCCAGATCCAGGTCAAACCGCAGATGATGTCGCAACAGCAGGGGATGCCGATGCAGTTCGGATCGGACGACGGCGATCTGTCCGACCGGCTTGGGCAATTATTCGGGTTCGCCATGCCGGACGGCGGCGAACGGCCAAGTCGGCCCGATCCGCGGCAGGGGCCGCAGCGCGGTGCGCTGGGATCGGGCTTCATCGTCGATGCGTCCGGGCTCGTCATCACCAACAACCACGTCGTCGAAGGCGCCGACCGGGTCACCGTCCAGATGTCGGACGGGCGGGAATTGCCGGGCCGCGTCCTCGGTCGCGATCCCAAGATCGATGTCGCGGTCGTGCGGATCGAGGGGAAGGGTATATTTATCCCGATCAAATGGGGCGACAGCGATCACATCCGGGTCGGCGACAGCGTGTTCGCGGTCGGCAGCCCGTTCGGTCTCGGCAACACGGTGACGTCGGGCATCGTCTCCGCGCGCGGACGCGAGATCGGGGCGGGGCCGTATGATGATTTCCTTCAGGTCGATGCCGCGATCAACAGCGGCAATTCGGGTGGCCCGCTGTTCGACGGCAGCGGCCGGGTGGTCGGCGTCAACACCGCGATCTTCTCCCCCAGTGGCGGCAATGTCGGCATCGGGTTTGCCATTCCCGCCAAGATGGCGCGGCAGGTCGCGCTCCAGATCGCACAGACCGGCCATGTCTCGCGCGGCCGGATCGGCGTGGCGTTGCAGGACGTGACGCCGGAAATCGCCGGCGCGATGGGCCTGAATGTCGCCAGGGGGGCATTGATCGCGGAGGTCGAGGACGAAGGCGCTGCCGCGCGATCCGGCATGCAGCGCGGCGACGTCGTTCGCCGCTTCGGTTCCAGACCGATCGACAACGGACGCGACCTCGCCCGCGCCGTGGCGGAGGCCCGGATCGGGTCGAGCGTTGCGACGCAGGTCATCCGCGATGGCCGTCCGGTCTCGCTCGACCTGCGTATCGCGGGTGAGGCATCCGCCCGGTCCTGAACCGACGGAACCGGGGAGCGGCCCGCGCGTCCGCTTTCCGGACCCCCTGAATGGAACGCCCGGCCTTGAAGCTGCTGTTGATCGAAGACGATGCGCAGACCGCGGATTATGTCCGCCGGGGTCTGGCGGAACTGGGCCATGCGACCGATCATGCCGCGACCGGTGTCGATGGCCTGACCGCCGCGATCGTCGGTCGATACGATGCGATCATCCTCGATCGCAATCTGCCGGGGCTTGATGGATTATCCGTGCTGAAGTCGCTGCGTGCGCAGGGGGATCGCACCCCGGTGCTCGTCCTCTCCGCGCTGGGGCAGGTCGATGACCGGATCGCCGGCCTGCGTGCGGGTGGCGACGATTATCTGCCCAAGCCGTTCTCGTTCGGCGAACTGATGGCGCGGATCGACGCGATCTCGCGCCGGCGTGGCGACGAGGATATCACGGAGGCGGTTCGTCAGACGGGCTCGCTGACGCTCGATCTGCTGGCCCGCACGGCAACCCGGAACGGCCGGCGGATCGAACTGCTCAACAAGGAATATCAGCTGCTCGAATATCTGACCCGCCATGCCGGGCAGGTGGTGACCCGGACGATGCTGATCGAGGCGATCTGGGACTATAGCTTCGACCCCGGCACCAATATCGTCGACGTGCATGTCAGCCGGCTGCGGGCAAAGATCGACGGTGACGGCGAACCGCCGATGATCCGCACGATACGCGGTGCCGGCTATCGGCTGGACGCCCGCTGAAATGCGGCGTCTGCCGTCGACGGCCGCCTTGCGCGGGGCGTTGTGGATCACGCTGATCGCGCTGATGGCGACCGGGATCGCGCTGACCGTCCAGTACGGGCAGACGGTCCGCCTGCTCGATACCCGTGCGCAGGCGAGCGTCGACGACGAGATGGCCGGTTTGGTCGAACGCTATCAGGCAGATGGGCCGCTTGCCGTCGCGCAGGCGGTGTCGCGCGCCGTCGGTCGTCCGCGCGTGACGGACTTCATCTACCTGATGACGGACGCCGCCGGGCGGCCGATCGCGGGCAATCTCGCCGCATGGCCGGGCGAGATCGATCGCACGGGATATCGGACGTTCGATACCCGGATCGCGACGACGCGGGGCACCATGATCGAACGGCAGGTGGCGGCGCGAACGGTGCTGCTGGGGGACGATTATCGCCTGCTGGTGGGCAGCCTGTCAGACGATCGCCGTCTGCTCCACGATCGCTATGTCTCGGCGCTGATCTGGTCGTTGCTGGCGACGGGCGCGGTCGGCCTGCTTTTCGGGTTGTGGTACAGTCGCCGGGGCCTCGCGTTCCTCGATGCGGCCAGTGCGGCCGGCGACCGGTTTCGGGCGGGGCACCTGGACGAACGCCTGCCAGTGACCGGGCGGGGCGACGAATATGACCGGCTGGCCGCAACGCTGAATCACGGATTTGCCGAGATCGAACGTCTGGTCGATTCGCTGCGAACGGCGACCGATGCGCTGGCGCACGACCTCAAGACGCCGTTGACCCGCATCCGGTCGCGCATCGAACTGGCGACGATGCAGGGCGATGCCGACGGCGTATCGGCGGACATCCGCGACGATCTGGATGCGTTGCTTCGGACGATCGACGACACGCTGCGCCTCGCCCGCGCCGAGACGACGATGGCGAGCGAGTTCGCGCCGGTCGATCTGGCCGCGATCGTCCGCGAGGCCGGCGAGTTGTTCGACCCCGTCGCCGAGGATCGAGGGATCGCGTTGACCGTCACGGCCGCGCCGGCGAGCGTGAACGGCGTCCGGTCGCTCCTTGGGCAACTGGTCGCGAACCTCATCGACAACGCGCTCAAATACACGCCCGCGGGTGGTTCGGTCACGGTATCACTGTCGCAGGAGGGCGACGGCATCAGGCTGCGCGTGGCGGATACCGGACCCGGCATTCCCGTCGATCAACGCGACCATGTCCTGACCCGCTTCGTCCGGCTCGATACGAGCCGGCAAACGGACGGCAGCGGCCTGGGGCTCAGCATCGCGCAGGTCGCCGCACGCGTTCATGGCGCCCGGCTTTTACTGGATGACAATCGGCCGGGGTTGATCGTTACCGTCCATTTCGCCGGTGGCAACGGCAGCGAAGCCGCGACGAGCCTGTAGGCGCGCTCCATGACCACCACCGACGTCCGGGCGCAGCGTGGCGGGCGGGGTGATCGTGGCGGTTCAACCTTATCGGGAACGACGTCGGGAAACCTGTCCGGTCGCTCGCGGTGAGGAGAAGCCCGATTCCAGAAGGTTCGACACCAACAGATCGCGCGCGGCCGCGCTGCGGGCGCCAAGGACGACGACGACGACCCGTTTATCGCCGCGTCGACCGGACGCGGCCAGATTATATCCGGCCGGCACCGTGTACCCCGTCTTGACGCCGTCCACGCCGCGCAGCTTGCCGAGAAGATGGTTGTGGTTCGGTCGGACCTGGCCGCGCCACCGGATTACGGGCGTCGAGAAGATCCGGTAGCGTACCGGATGGTGACTGATGATGTAGCGAGCCAGTGTCGCCATATCCCGTGCGGTCGTCAGGCCGCCGGATGGCGCGAGACCGGTGGCATTGGTGAACCGCGTCGCGGTCATGCCCAGTTTCCTCGCCCGCCGGTTCATGGCCTGAACGAACAACGCCTCGCTGCCGGCTACCCGTTCCGCCAACGCGACGGCGACGTCATTGGCGGAGATCACGGCAACCGCGCGCATCGCCGCATCGAGGCCGATCGTTCGTCCTGCCGCCAGCCCCAGCCGTGATGCCGGTTGCCGCGCTCCTCGCGGTGTCATGACGACCTTCCCGGTGGAGCGCAGTCTTCCCGCATCGATCGCCTCGAAGGTCAGGAGAAGCGTCATCATCTTCACGAGCGAGGCGGGCGGGCGGCTCCGGTTGCCGGCGGCTTCGTACAGAACCCGTCCGGACCGGGCATCGACGACGATTTCAGAAACCGGCGCGGTTGCCGCGGATGCCGCGCCCGGAAGGCCGGTTGCCATAACGAACGGCAACAATGCCATCTTGATGTAAGGCAGTTTCATCGGATGCCTTTATGGTTTCGATCGGTGTGGATCGATAGCGGTCTACACGGCGAACCGGATGTACAGCCTGCCCCGGTGACGGCCGACCGTAAAGCTGCCTCGTGGATACGGTGGTGCGCTGCGCAGGTATCGCGACCGTCGAGTTCGGCAGGATGTCCCGAACAGGCCCGGCCGCGTCAGTAATTCCATTGCAGCTGGGTGCGGATCAGGTTCCCCTCGGCCGTGCCCTGACGGCGTTCGTCCGCTTCGGTGCGTTGCATGCGGGCATAGGCGATCGTGAATTCAATCGGCGGCACGGGCTGGAATTCGATGCCCAGTTCGAACTCGTCGGTCTCCAGTCGCGGGGCGTTGGGCAGGGCTTTCCAGCCGCCGCGATAACGCTGCCAGCGGGCGTAGGGCATGAACGCGCCGAGTGGCGAGCGGGGCACGCGGGCCATCGTCTGGATATAGCCGCCATTCAGCGATTTGTCGGTGATCGACCGCAGGACGCGATCATATTCGGGGCCGCGCCCCCAGTTCCATTCGGCCTGGAAACCGATCGGTTGCGGATAGAAGATCGCATGGACGCCGACGCGCTCCTCGCGGAAAGCGACCGGACTGATGCCGCCGTTGCGCAGTTCGGGCTGGACGTCGTTGCGCAGCGCGGCAGCGCCGACTTCGAGGACCTGTCCGGACAATCCCGTGCCCAGCCCGTCGAGTTCGAACGGCCAGGTGACGAGGGCCACGGTCATCACGCCGTCGTTGGTTTCCGTGCGGTTGATACCCTGGCCGTTGAAGACGCCGATCCCGAACGCGCCGTAATTGCCGAACAGCTTCTGTCCGTCGCTTGCCAGCCGCTTCCATGTCCGCTCGGCCTTCAGCGGGGTGTAATAGGCGACGACGCCGATATCGCGCTCGCTCGGCACCGCGCTGTTGATGCCGTCGCTGCGATCGAGCGTCAGGCGGTTTGACGAGGACTGCATGTTCTCCCACCCGAACGGCACCTTCGACTGGCCGAAGCGCAGGCGGAGGCGCTTGTCGCGGTCGATGACGGTGTCGACATACGCGTCGCGAAGCTGGGCGAACCCTTCGCGCCGTTCGCCGCCCGACTGGTTGCTGACGCTGGTCGCGAAATCGGGCTGGAAATAAAAGGACACGCGGTCGTTCAGATCGCCCTGCAGGACGACGCGGATACGCCGGAACGTGAAGCCGGTATTGTCGCCGATGCCGCTGTCATGCACCGACCGCAGGCGCGACGCGCCGTCGGGCGCGGTGCGATCGCCCGATAGAATCTCGTTGAAGCGCAACTGCGTATAGCCGCGCAGCAGGATGCGATCCGACCAGAGCCTGTGGCCGGTGGTGCGGCCGGCGAGCGACGCGGGGCCCTGCGCCAGTTGCGTGTTGCCGGGCATCGTTCCGGTGGGTGCGACCGGGCGTGTCGCAGCCAGTTTCGGGGCAGGATCGGCTTTCGGCGGAGCGGACCCGGATGCCGGCGACGTCTGCGCGAGCGTGACGGCCGGCGGTATCGCGGCCGCACCCGTCGTCTGTGCCGCCTGCATCCGGGCGATCGTCGCCTTCAGTTCATCGATCTGGCGCTGTAGATCCTGCACGGTCTGGGCCTGGGCCGGGGCGGCGGGCAGGGCGAGCGATCCGAACCCGGCCATCGCCACCAGCAAATTTCGTGGCATGGCTGGTCTTTGCCCTCGTTGAACGGGTTCGAAAGCGGACCGGCTTCGTTGCCCGCATTGCACTTTTGTGACGCCACCTATGACGATTTGGTGTTCCACGGCAATCCATTCCGTTCGGCGACTCGGGGGCCGCATCAGCGCATGGTCAGCCGGCGGTGGCGACGATGTCGGCCCAGGCGGCCTCGTCAATCACCCGGATGCCCAGATCGGCGGCCTTTTTCAGCTTGCTGCCGGCACCGGGGCCGGCGACGACCAGATCGGTCTTCTTCGAGACGGAGCCGGATACATGCGCGCCCAGCGCCTCGGCCTGCGCCTTGGCCTCGTCGCGGCTCATCGTTTCCAGGCTGCCGGTGAAGACGATGGTCTGGCCGGACACCTCGGAGACCCGGACCCGGTGGATCAGGTCGACCGGTTCCACCTGACGGAGCAGGGCGGCGACGACGTCGCGGTTGTGCTTCTCCGCGAAGAATCCGAGCAGCGCATCGGCCACTTCCGGCCCGATGCCGGCGGTGTCGATCGCGGCGACGAGCGCGCGGCCGCGGCGCAGGACGAACTTGCGCTCCGGCTCGCCCAGCACCGGCACGGTCGCGCGACGGACGCGAAGGGCGGCGTGGATCATGGCGGCGAAACCGGCGGCGGAGACGTAGCGGCGGGCGAGGTCGCGGGCGGTGATCTCACCGACATGGCGGATGCCGAGCGAGAAGAGAAAGCGGTCGAGCGGGATGCGGCGGCGCTCCTCGATCGCCTCCAGCAGCTTGCCGACGACCAGCTCGCTCATCCGCTCGCGCGCGATCAGCGCGTCGCGGTGCTCGTGCAGCCGGAAGATGTCGGCGGGCGAGGCGATCAGGCCGTCGCGGAAGAAATCCTCGATCCGCACCAGCCCCAGCCCGGTGATGTCGAAGGCATGGCGCGACACAAAATGGATCAGCCGCTCGACGCGCTGTGCCGGGCAGACGAGGCCGCCGGTGCAGCGCACCACCACCTCGCCCTCGCCCCGTTCCGCCAGCGAGCCGCATTCGGGGCAGTGATCGGGAAAGACCCAGGCGTCGCGCGGTTCGTCGCGGGTCAGGTTCTCGACGATCTGGGGGATGACGTCGCCCGCCCGTTGCAGCACGACGCGGTCGCCGATGCGGACGCCCAGCCGGTCGATCTCGTCGGCATTGTGCAGCGTCGCGTTGGTGACGACGACGCCGCCCACGGTCACCGGGTCAAGCCGGGCGACGGGGGTGAGCGCGCCGGTGCGGCCGACCTGGATATCGATCGCGTTCAGCGTGGTCTGCGCGCGTTCGGCCGGAAACTTGTGCGCGATCGCCCAGCGCGGCGTGCGGCCGACGATGCCGAGCCGTGCCTGCCAGTCGAGCCGATCGACCTTATAAACGACGCCATCGATGTCGTAGGGCAGGTCGGCGCGGGCGGTCTCGATCCCGCGATAGATCGCCAGCGCGGCCTCGATGGTCGGCGTGCGGGTGAAGCCATCGGCCACCGGCAGGCCCCAGTGGCGGATCGCGTCGACCAGCTGCGCCTGCGTCTCGCCGGGGACCGCGCTGGCCTCGCCCCAGCCATGCGCCAGGAAGCGGAGCGGCCGGCTGGCGGTGACGGTGGCGTCCTTCTGGCGCAGCGATCCGGCGGCGGCGTTGCGGGGGTTGGCGAACTGGCGCGCTTCCTTGCCGGCGGCGGTCGCCTCGGCGAGCAGGCGGGCGTTGAGGTCGGCGAAGTCGGTCTTCGCCATGTACACCTCGCCGCGAATCTCGAACACGGCCGGGGCCTCGCCGGCCAGCGTCGCGGGGATGTCGGCGATGGTGCGGACATTCTCCGTCACATCCTCGCCGGTCGTGCCGTCGCCGCGGGTCAGTGCCTGAACGAGGCGGCCGTTGTCGTACCGGAGCGAGCAGGACAGGCCGTCGATCTTCGGCTCGGCGGTCAGCGCGACGGGTTCGTCGTCGGGCAGCTTCAGGAAGCGGCGGACGCGGGCGAGGAATTCGGCCACGTCCTCGTCGGCGAAGGCGTTGTCGAGGCTGGTCATCGGCCGGGCATGGGGCACCTTCGCCAGATGCGCGGCAGGGGCGGCGCCGACCTGCGCGTTGGGCGAATCGGCGCGGACCAGGTGCGGGAAGGCGGCCTCGATCGCGGTATTGCGGCGGGTCAGCGCGTCATAGGCGGCGTCGCTGATCTCGGGCGTGTCGTCGGTGTGGTAGAGGCGGTTGTGACGCGCGATCTCGGCGGCGAGGGTGGCCAGTTCGGCGGCGGCGGCAAGGTCGGAGTCGGGCAGCGGGTCCATGGTCGCCGGGTTAGGTATCGCGGTGGAGGCCGGCAAGCCCGACGCTTGCGTCAGGACGGCAGGGGCAGGGCGATATCGTCCGGTTCCAGCAACCGGTCGGCCTGAGCGCGGGCTTCGTCGGTGATCGTGGCGCCGGACAGCATGCGGGCGATTTCCTCGCGGCGTTCGGTGTCGGTGAGCTGGCGGACGCCGGTGCGGGTGACGGTGCCGTCGTTCGACTTGGCGATCAGCAAATGCGCCGCACCGCGCGCGGCGACCTGCGGGCTGTGGGTGACGACGAGCAATTGCGTCGCTTTGGCCAGCCGGGCGAGCCGCTCGCCGATCGCGGAGGCGACGGCGCCGCCGACGCCGCGATCGATCTCGTCGAACACGATGGTCGCCGCGCCGCCCTGATCCGCCAATGCTACCTTCAGGGCGAGGATGAAGCGTGACAATTCGCCGCCGCTGGCGATCTTGGTCAGCGGGGCGAAGGGGGCGCCCGGGTTGGTCGAGATCTCGAATTCCACCCGGTCCTTGCCCGCGCCCGACCAGTTGTCCGGCGCGGCGGGGGCGACGACGGTGCGGAAGCGCGCGGCACCCAGTTTCAGCGGCGCGAGTTCGCCGGCGACCGCCCTGTCCAGCCCCTTGGCGGCGGCGAGGCGGCGGGCGGTGAGGGCGTCGGCGGCCTTGTCGTACGCGGCACGCGCCTTGGCCACGGTCGCCTGCAACGTGGCGACGCCGCCTTCGCCGGCCTCCAGTCGCTGCAACCGGGCCGACAGATCGGCGGACAGCGCGGCGAGGTCGTCGGGCTGGACGCGGTGCTTGCGCGCCATCGCCCGCAGCTCGAACAACCGTGCCTCGTCATCCTCCAGCGCGCGGGGATCGTAGACGAGGGCGAAGCGCGCCTCGCGCAGGCGTTCCTCGGCCACCGACCCCTCGATCACCGCGCGGTCGACCGCGCCCAGCGCGTCGGCGAGCGCGGGATGATCCTCGGCGACGCGTTCCAGCACGCGGGCGGCCTGACGCAGCTTGGCGAGGCCGCCGTCCGATCCGTCGAGATAATCCTCGATCGCGGACAGATCGTCGGTGACCTTTTCGGCGCGCTGCATCGACCGGCGCTTGTCGGCGAGTGCTTCCTCCTCACCCGGTTCGGCGGCGAGTTTCTCCAATTCGGCGACGGTGTGTTCCAGCCATTCGCGGTCGCGGGCGGCGGTTTCGATCTCCGCGCGGGCGGCGGTCAGTGCAGCCTCCGCGTCGCGCAACGTCGCCCAGGCGCGGGTGGTGTCGGCGGGGTCGCAGCGGCCGAAATCGTCGAGCAGCGCGCGGTGGCCGCGGGCGTTCAGCAGGCCGCGATCATCGTGCTGGCCGTGGATTTCGACCAGACGCGGCGCGATCTCCCGCAACAGGGTGGCGGAGGCGGGCTGGTTGTTGATGAAGGCGCGGCTGCCGCCATCGGCCTTTACGACGCGGCGGACCAGCAGTGGTTCGCCCGGTTCCACCTCGACGCCGTTTTCATCGAGCATCGCGGCGAGGGCGGGGGTGGGGGGATCGAAGCTGGCGGTGACGACCGCCTGCACGGCACCGTGGCGGACGAGGCCGCTGTCGCCGCGGCCACCGAGCGCGAGGCCCAGCGCGTCGAGCAGGATCGATTTTCCCGCGCCCGTTTCCCCGGTCAACACGCCCAGACCGGCACCGAAATCGAGGTCGAGCGCCTCGATCAGCACCACGTCGCGAATGGAAAGCGCGGTCAGCATCGTGACCGGATGTAGGCGGGTCGGACGCGGAATTGAACCGCTTATGTTCCGCCCGCCCGATCGGGGGCGGTTATTATTGCGGCGTCGACTGGCTCGGCAGCGGCGCGGAGCCGGCACCGGTGCCGACCGTCGACGGCGTGGTGCCTGCCGGAGTCGCGGTGGACGGCTGCGCCGTGCCGGGGGCGGCATCGGGCTGCGCGTTGCGCGGCTCCTTGGTGCTGAGGCCGGGGAGCGAGGCGGGGCGCGTCCCTTCCGGTACGATCGGCGTGCCGGGTGGCACCAGCGCCGCCTGCTGCACCGGATGCTTCTCCATCAGCTTGTACGCATGGTCGTACCAGTCGCTGCCGGGATAGTTGGCGCCGAGGACGGCGGCCGATTTCTGCGCCTCGACCGGCACGCCCAGCGCCAGATACGTCTCGGTCAGGCGCATCAGCGCCTCGGGCGCGTGGGTCGTCGTCTGATACTGGTCGATCACGGTGCGGAAGCGCATGCTGGCCGCCAGCCACTGGCTGCGCGTTTCATAGAAGCGACCGATCTCCATTTCCTTGCCGGCGAGATGGTCGTTGACCAGATCGATCTTCAGCCGCGCGTCTGACGCGTAACGGGTGTTGGGATAACGCCGCGTGAGTTCGCCCAGCGCGTCGAGCGCCTGCCGCGTGATCTTCTGATCGCGGGTCACGTCGGTCACCTGCTCGTAATAGCCGAGCGCGATCAGGTAATAGGCATAGGGCGCGTCGCGGTTGCCGGGATGGACCGAGATGAAACGCTGCGCCGACTGGATCGACGCGGTATAATCCTTGGCGAGGTAATAGCTGAACGCGCTCATCAACTGCGCCCGGCGTGCCCAGATCGAATAGGGGTGCTGGCGTTCCACCTCGTCGAACAGGATAGCCGCCTCCTTGTAGCGGTTCTGATCGAGCCGGCGGCGGGCGAGGCTGTACAGCGTACCCACGTCGCGCGCGATATAGGGCGTATCGCCCTTCGCGGCGCGGTTGCGGGCGCAACCGGCGATGGGAAGCGCGACGGCGGCGATCAGCGCGAGGGAAAGCGCGCGGGACTGGTGGATACGCATCGACAGCCGCCTTAGCGCAGCGGACAGCGCCCGAACAATAGGCTAGAGGCGGTGCAAGCGGCACGCATGGCACATCCGTGCGTTTCGCCCGTCGATCAACGAAGCCAGAGGACCATCATGCCGGCCACCAAGCTCCACACCCACCGCGTCGAGAAGCCCTGGGGCCGGTGCGACCTGTTTCCCGGATTCGAGGATGTCGCGGCCGGCGGCGAGCCGGTGGGCGAAGTGTGGTTCCAGGAGCCGGGCGACACGACGCCCGACCTGCTCATCAAATATCTGTTCACCGGCGAGAAGCTGTCGGTACAGGTCCATCCCGACGATGTCGAGGCGCACAAGCGCGGCCTGCCGCGGGGCAAGGACGAATGCTGGACGATCCTGGCCGCCAAGCCCGATTCGACGATCGCGCTGGGGCCGAAAGAGGCGATGACCGCGCCGGAACTGCACGATGCGGCGCTGGACGGATCGATCGAGGACAAGCTGGACTGGGTGCCGATCGAAGCGGGCGATTTCTATTATGCCGCGTCGGGGACGATCCATGCGATCGGCGCCGGCCTGACCCTGATCGAGGTGCAGCAGAATTCGGAGACGACGTACCGGCTGTACGATTACGGCCGGCCGCGCGAGCTGCATCTGGAAGACGGCGTCGCGGTGGCGCATCTCGATCCGTACCAGCCGATCGTCTCGCCGGGGCCGGTGGGCCAGCATCGCACGATCCTGGTCGAGGGGCCGAAGTTCGTGCTGGAACGCTGGACCGGTGGCGAGCATGCGGTGACGTTGCCCGAGGGCAAGACGGCGTGGATCGTGCCGATCGCCGGATCGGGCGAGGTCGCGGGCGTTTCGTTCAAGGCGGGCGAGTGCGTGACGATGACCGGCAGCGAGACGATCACCGCCGGGGCGGATGCGGATTACCTGTTCGCCTATCCGGGGACGACGCGGGTCTGAGGGTATCGGGGTGAGAGGCGGGTTGCCCTCACCCTGGCCTGATCGTCATTGCGAGCGTAGCGAAGCAACCCAGAGCCACATCTCCGACGCTCTGGGTTGCCGCGTCGCTTCGCTCCTCGCAAGGACCACCCGATTACGACATGGGCCGCGGTGTCATGCGTCCAGCGGGTAGAGCGCCGCGGCGATCACGCGGCCTTCCTCGCGCAGCACGCCCCACGCGCGTGCAGCGGCGCGGCTGTCCATGGCCTCCAGCCCGATGTTGCGGGCCTCCAGCGCGCGGACCAGCGAGAGGGGCGGGCGGACGAGGTGGGTGCCGGTGCCGATCAGGACGAACTCCGGCGCGGGGGTCAGCACCGGCTCCAGCGATTCGGTCGTTAGTGTAGCGATCGGCGGCGGCGTCCAGTCCAGCGCCTGCGTCATCGTCAGCAACAGCGCCGGTGCGACGGTGACGTCGTCCAGCCGGTAACCGGTACCGGAAAAGCCCCGGATTGCCGGGCCTTCCGACGGCTGGCCACGCTCCATCCGCATCGGCGGCTCAGCGCTCGCGCGGGACGATCCGCTCCGCGTCCTGACGACGCGTGGGATCGTTGGTGCCGGGCTTTTCCTTGTTCGGCTCGGCGCGCAGGCCCAGCGAGATCAGGAGCGACGACGATACGTAGATCGACGAATAGGTGCCGACCACGATGCCGAGGATCATTGCCGCGGTGAAGCCGCGCAGCACATGGCCGCCCAGCAACAGCAGCGCCGCGAGCGCCAGCAGGATGGTGACCGAGGTCATCACCGTGCGCGGCAGCGTCTCGTTGACCGACAGGTTGACGATCTCGCGCATCTCCATCTTGCGATAACGGCGCATGTTCTCGCGGATACGATCGTCGATCACGATCTTGTCGTTGATCGAATAGCCGATGATCGTCAGCACGGCAGCGACCGTATTGAGGTCGAATTCGAAATAGTCGCGCATCAGTGCAAAGAAGCCGACGGTCATCAGCAGATCGTGAACGATCGCAACGACGGTCGATACGCCGAACTGCCATTCGAAGCGGAAGATCGCGAACAGCGCGATGCCCAGCACCGCCAGCACGACGGCGAGGACGCCGTTGCGGATCAGCTCGCCCGACACCTTGCTGCCGACGGTCGCGTAGCGGCTGAACGTCGCGCCCGGGAACTCCGCCGCGATCGCGGTCTGCACCTTGCGTACGACGGCGTTGGTGGCACCCTCGTCGGCGCTGTCCTGCACCGGCAGGCGGATGGTGACGGTGCGCCCGTCGCTCGATTGCTGGAGGGCCGCCTGTCCAACGCCCTGCGCATCGACGACCTCGCGGACGCGGTCGAGAGACGGTGGCGTGGCGAAGCGTTCCTCGATCGACAGGCCGCCGGTGAAATCGACGCCCATGTTGAGACCGCGGATGCCGACCAGCGAAACGGCGATGATCGACAGCGCCAGCGTCAGCCCGAACGCCCATTTGCGCCAGGCGACGAAATCGATGTTGGTATCGTCGGGGACTAGCTTGAGGAGTTTCATGTCAGATTCCCGTCACCCCGGCGCAAGCCGGGGTCGCTTCGCGCAGGGGCGACGAAAGGAGGGTCATATATTGATCGTCTTCGGCTTGTTGCGCCGAATCCACTGCACGACCAGCATGCGCGTGAAGGTGACGGCGGTGAACACCGACGTACAGATGCCGATCAACAGCACGACCGCGAAGCCCTTCACCGGGCCGGAACCCAGCACCAGCATGATGACGCCCGAAATCGCGTGCGTCACGTTCGCCTCGAAAATCGTGCGGCTGGCTTCCTTGTAACCCAGCTCCACCGCCTGCACGACGGACCGCCCGCGATGCCGTTCCTCGCGGATGCGTTCGTTGATGAGCACGTTGGCGTCGACCGCGGTGCCGATCGTCAGCACGAAACCGGCGATCCCGGGCAGGGTCAGCGTACCGTTCAGCAACGCCAGCACGCCGAGGATGACGAACACGTTGATGACGACCGCGAGGTTCGCATAGAAACCGAACCGGCCATAGGTGACCAGCATGAACGCCACGACCAGCGCGACGGCGACGGCGGAGGCAAGCACGCCGGCGCGGATCGAATCGGCGCCCAGTTCCGGCCCGACGGTCGATTCCTCGATCACCTTCAATGCGATCGGCAGCTTGCCGGAGCGCAGCGCGATGGCGAGCTGATTGGCCGAATCGACGGTGAAGTTGCCCGAGATCGATGCCCGGCCACCCAGGATCGGTTCGTTTATGTTGGGGGCCGAGATCACCGAATTGTCGAGGATGATCGCGAACTGCTTGCCGGTGTTCTCCTGCGTCACCCGGGCGAAGCGGGTGCCGCCGGGGCCGTTGAAGGTCAGCGCCACCTGTGGCGCATTGGTCTGCGGATCGAAGGTCTGCGTCGCATCGACGATCTGGTCGCCCGACAGGATCGTCTGGCGCTTCAGCGCGATCATCGGCGGACCGATGGGGTTCGACGGATAGGGGAGGATGACGCTGCCGATCGGTGCCTGACGCTGCACCAGCTGTTGCGGCGTCGCGCTTTCGTCGACCAGCTTGAATTCCAGCTTGGCGGTCTTGCCGAGCAGATCCTTCAGCTCCTGCGGGTTCTGGAGGCCGGGGACCTGCACGACGATGCGATTGCTGCCCTGACGGATGATCGTCGGCTCACGCGTGCCGAGCGCGTCGATGCGGCGACGGACGACTTCCGTCGCGTCGTTCATCGCGGTGTCGATCGCCTGCATCATGCCGGCCTGGGTGGGCTTCAGCACGAAACGGCTCGAATCGACGACCTGGATGTCCCATTCGCGCTGGCCGGTCATGCCGGCGCCGCCGCCCATGATCGTCAGCAGGCGCTCGCGCGCGGCATCGACCTGGCTGGGATCGCGCAACAGGAACGACAGCTGGCCGTCCCGCGTGGAAATGTCGCCGATGCCGATGCGCGGGTTGCCCCGGCGCATTTCGGTCTGCACCTGATCGCGCATCGTTTCGATCCGCGTACCCGCCAGATCGTTCACGTCCGCTTCCAGCATCAGGTAGCTGCCGCCGGCCAGATCGAGGCCGAGATTGATCTTCGGCGCGCGCGCGAGCCAAGTCGGGGTGTAGCGTTCGGGCACGACGCTGGGGATCGCCAGCGCGCACAACACCGCGAGCAACGCCCAGATGGACCACACTTTCCAGCGCGGGAAATCCAGCATCAGTCGTTCGCCGGCTTCGAGTTCGGGCTGGTGATGTCGGTCAGCGTCGATTTCACCACGCGGACGCGGGTGTTGGGCGCGATCTCGACCTCGACGATCGTGTCCTCGACGCGCGTCACCTTGCCGACGATGCCGCCGGCGGTGACGACGTTGTCACCCTTCTTCACCGCCTCGACCGCCTGTTGCAGCGCCTTCATCCGCTTTTGCTGCGGACGGATCATCAGGAAATAGAAGACCACGAAGACGAGGAACAGCGGCGCGAGGCTGAGGAACGAGGCGATCCCGCTGCCCTGCGCGGCGCCGCCCGCAGCACCGGCTGCGGTCTGGGCATAAGCTGATGGAATGAACATCGGACCCGTTTTTTATCTGGTTGGCGGAGGGAAAGCCTCCACGCACGAACCGCGCCGCTACCACCCGCACGCATCCGTGGCAACGGCCGGCACCGTTTGCCGCCCATCCCATACGTGCCGAAGCGCTTGCATCGGCCGCGGCCCACGCGTAGAGGCCGCGGCTCGGATCGGTCGACGGCGTCGGCACGGTCCCTCGGTCGGGGCGTAGCGCAGCCTGGTAGCGCATCACACTGGGGGTGTGGGGGTCGCAGGTTCGAATCCTGTCGCCCCGACCATTTCATTATTTCGTTGGGCCAAGGTGGCGGCATCCGGAAATCGGCGACGCCGGCCTTGCCAGTCGCGCGCCCCGAATCCATCACGGTCGGGCGATAGGCGGTCCGCGTGCAGGGATCGCCAAGGCACGCGGCGGGTTTGACCGATGCCGCGCGCGGAGTCGGCACAGCGAACGGGGGGTAGTGGATGGTGCCTGCAACGGCGGTATGCGGGGCGATGCCCGGCATGATGGAACAGACGATGCGCTGGTTCGGCCCGCGCGATCCGGTCAGCCTGGCGGATATCCGTCAGGCCGGCTGCACCGGTGTCGTCACCGCCCTGCACGAGGTGCCGAACGGCGCGGTCTGGACGGTCGAGGCGATCGCCGCGCGTCAGGCCGAGATCGCGGCGGCGGGCATGGTGTGGTCGGTGGTCGAGAGCCTGCCGGTGCACGAGGCGATCAAGGCGCAGGGGCCGGGCTGGAAAGCGTTGGTCGATGCGTATCGGCAGAGCCTCGCCAATCTGGCCGCCTGCGGGTTGCGGGTCGTGACCTATAATTTCATGCCGGTGCTGGACTGGACGCGCACCGACCTTGCTTATGAATTGCCCGATGGCGCGCGGGCGCTGCGGTTCGAGATGGCGGCGCTGGCGGCGTACGACCTGCACATCCTGAAGCGGCCGGATGCCGCACGCGATTATGACGCCGCGACGATCGACGCCGCTGCGGTGCGCTTCGCGGCGATGGACGATGCGGCGCGCGGGGTGCTGGAGCGGACGGTGGCGGCCGGCCTGCCGGGCAGCGAGGAGAGTTTCGCCGGCGATGCGCTGTTGCAGGCGATCGATGCCTATGCCGGGATCGACGCCGACCGGCTGCGCGCGAACCATGTCGCCTTTTTGCGGGCGATCTGCCCGGAGGCGGACCGGCTGGGCATCCGGCTGGTGGTGCATCCCGACGATCCGCCGTTCCCGCTGTTCGGCCTGCCGCGTGTAGTGAGTACGGAGGCGGATCTGGCGGCGCTGTTCGCGGCAGTGCCGAATCCGTCGAATGGCTTGTGCCTGTGTACCGGATCGCTGGGGGTGCGGCCCGACAACGACCTGCCGGGCATGGCGCGGCGGCTGGGCGATCGCATCCATTTCGTCCATTTGCGCAACACGCGCAGCATCGCCGACGGCGAGTTCCACGAATCGGAGCATCTGTCGGGGTCGGTCGATATGTATGCGGTGGTCGCAGCGCTGCACGACGTGGCCCGCGCGGACGGACGGCGCATTCCGATGCGGCCGGATCATGGCCACCAGATGCTGGACGATCTGCGCAAGGTGACGAACCCCGGTTACTCGGCGATCGGCCGGTTGCGCGGGCTGGCGGAGCTGCGGGGGCTGGAACTGGGTATTGCGCGGAGTGTCGCGGGTCCTTGACCCGTCATTGCGGGCGCAGCGAAGCAACCCAGAGGAGCACGTGACGCCCTGGGTTGCTTCGCTGCGCTCGCAATGACGGAGGAGTCGCGATTTAGCGAAAGGGACGGCTGAGGAAGCGGGAGACGGCGAGGCCGAAGCGCCAGGGTTCGGCGGCGGCCTTGGTGATGCCGATGCGGGGGCCGATCAGGAGGGGCGGTTCCTCGATCCGGGGTGTGAGGGCGAAGGGCGGCGCATCCATTGGCTCGCCGTTCAGGGCGTCGGTGACGGCCAGCGCCGCACAGAGCCGGCCCGGTCCGGCGCACCATAGGCGCGGGTCCGTCATGCCGCGTCGCGTGGCCATCGCCTCGACACCAACGGTAGGCTCCAGCGCGCGGAGCAGCACCGCCGCGCCCGGTTCCTCGCCGCCGACGATGTTCAGGCACCAGTGCAGGCCGTAGCTGCGATAGATATAGGCATGGCCCGGCGGCCCGAACATCACCGCGTTGCGCCGTCCCGGCCCGGCGAAGCTGTGCGAGGCGGCGTCGCCGGCGTGATACGCCTCCGTCTCGACGATGATGCCGCCGACGCCGTCGACGGTCAGGTGACAGCCGATCAGGGCGCGGGCGAGGTCGAGGACGGGGCGGGTGTAGAAGTCGGGGGGCATGGTGGTCGGATAAGGGTGCGCGCGGATTGGGGAAACGATCGCGTCGTTAAAAAAGCGCCGTTTCCCGGCGGAGGCCGGGGTCCAGTCGGGTGAACGTTTGGGACAGCTTACGATGGCCTTCCCAACTGGACCCCGGCCTTCGCCGGGGAATAGCGTGGTCGAAGCGTGGATATTATCCCGCCACGGGCCCGGCACCCGCCACGGCGTGCGCCACCATGATGTCCGGCGCGTCGCCGGCCGGCGTGCGATAGCGTTCGCGGATGCCGGCGGTGACGGCCTCGACGCCCTCGATCGGCATCAGCGCAACGACCGCGCCGCCGAAGCCGCCGCCGGTCATGCGGGCGCCGCCCCGACCGTCGCACAATGTCGCGATCAGGTCGTGCGCGGTGGCGGCGAGTTCGTCGACCTTGGGCACCGTCACCTGGAAATCGTCGCGCATCGAGGCGTGGCTTTCGGCCATCAGCCGGCCCATCGCGCGCAGGTCGTCGCCGGCCAGCGCCTCGCCGGCCAGCAGCACGCGGTCGTTTTCGGTCACGACGTGGCGGGCGCGGGCCAGCGTGTCGCCGGTCAGCGCCGGGTTGTCGAGCATCGCCACGGTGGCATCGCGCAGCTTGGCGACGCCGAGCAGGGTCGCGGCTTCCTCGCATTCGGCGCGGCGGCGGTTGTAATGACCCTCGACCAGTCCGCGCACGACGCCGGAATGGATGATGACGATCGCGGTGCCGGCGGGGATCGGGATCGCCCGCGTCTCCAGCGAGCGGCAGTCGATCAGCAGGGCCGCGTCGGCGACGCTGGCGGCGGAGGCGAGCTGGTCCATCACGCCGCACTTCATGCCGACGAAGTCGTTCTCGGCGGTCTGCGCCTGCACCGCGATCTTCGTGGCGTCGGGCGTCTCGCCCAGCACCGCCAGCATCGCATGACCGACCGCGACCTCCAGTGAGGCCGACGACGACAGGCCGGCGCCGCGCGGGATATCGCCGACGATCGCAAGATCGGCGCCCTTCAGCGTGCGGCCTTCCTTGATGAGCGTCGCGATCATCGCGCGGACGTAATCGCGCCAGCCGCCCTCGGCAGCATGTTCGATCGGGCGCGACAGATCGAACGCGTCGATCTCGTTGCCGAATTCGCACGCGACGACGCGGACGGTCGAATCGGGACGGGCGCGCCATGCGATCCGCGTTTCGACGGGGATCGCGCAGGGCAGGACGAAACCGTCATTATAGTCGGTATGCTCGCCGATGATGTTCACGCGGCCGGGGGCGCGGACGACGCCGTCGGGCTTGCCCTCGAACGTCGCGGCGAAACCGTCGAGGAGGCGGGTGTTGAGATCGGTCACGCTGTTGTCTCCAGAAGGGGGCTGGCCGCGCGCAGGCGCTGGGCGGCCTGTTCGGGCGTCAGGTCGCGCTGGGGCTCGCCCAGCATTTCGAACCCGACCATGAACTTGCGCACCGTCGCCGAGCGAAGGAGCGGCGGAAAGACGTGCGCGTGCAGGCGCCAGCCATCGGTGTTCGCGTTGCCGTGCGGCGCGCCATGCCAGCCGAACGAATAGGGAAAGCTGGTCGAGAACAGGTTGTCGTACCGCGCCATCAACCGGCCGAGCAGTTGCGCCAGCGCGTCGCGGGCGGCGTCGGACAGATCCTCCATGCGGACGACGGGATCGCGGGCGATGATGAGCGTTTCGAACGGCCATGCCGCCCACCACGGCACGATCGCCAGCCAATGCCCGTTCGCCTCGACCTCGCGCTCGCCACCCGCCTCGCGTTCGGCGACGGCATCGAGCAGCACGGTGCCGTGTTCGGCCAGCCAGCCGCGCTGCGCCTCGTCCTCGCGTTCGACATGCGCGGGGACGAAATCGCCGGCCCAGACCTGTCCGTGCGGATGGGGCGACGAACAGCCCATCATCGCGCCCTTGTTCTCGAACAACTGCACATGCGCCCAGCGCGCGCCCAGTTCCGCCGACTGGTCCGCCCACGTGTCGACGATCATGCGGCGTTCGCCATCGGTCAGTTGCGGCAGCGAGCGGGAGTGATCGGGGGAGAAGCAGATCACCCGCGCCTCGCCGCTGGCCCCCTGCGCCGGGAACAGCGGATCATTGGGCGGGGCGGGGGTGTCGGGTCGCATCGCCGCGAAATCATTGGGGAAGACGAAGGTGCCGGTATAGTCCGGATTGCGCTCGCCGCTGGTGCGGACATTGCCGGGACAGAGATAGCAGTTCGGGTCGTGGCGGGGGCCGGGCGGGGGCGCGGGCGGTGCCTCCTCACCCTGCCATGGCCGCTTGGCGCGATGCGGCGATACGAGCACCCATTCGCCGGTCAGCAGGTTGCGCCGGCGGTGCGGATGTTCGGACGCGTCAAATATCATATAAAACCTCTCCGCCGGCTTACTACGCGTTGACCGCACGGCCTGCAATTCCTAGCCGACAGGCAAAATCGAAAGGACCCGAGGATGCCCTATCAGCCCGACGCGACCCGTTATGACGACCGCATGCCCTATCGACGGTGTGGAAGAAGCGGGCTGGACCTGCCGGCGATCTCGCTGGGTCTGTGGCAGAATTTCGGCGGGCAGGACGTGTTCGAGACGGGCCGCGCGCTGCTCCGCCGCGCCTTCGATCGTGGTGTCACGCATTTCGATCTCGCGAACAATTACGGCCCGCCCTATGGATCGGCGGAGGAGAATTTCGGCCGCTGGATGGCGCAGGACTTCGCTCCGTATCGCGACGAACTCATCATCTCGTCCAAGGCCGGATACGACATGTGGCCGGGACCGTATGGCGGCCCGTCGGGCAGCCGCAAATATGTGATCGCCAGCGCCGAACAGAGCCTGAAGCGCATGGGCCTCGATTATGTCGACATCTTCTATTCGCACCGGATGGATGCGACGACGCCGCTGGAGGAGACGTGCGGCGCGCTGGCGCAGCTGCACCGGCAGGGCAAGGCGCTGTATGTCGGCGTGTCGAACTACACGCCCGAGGCGACCGCGCGCGTCGCGGAAATCCTGGCCGAGGAACGCATCCCGCTGCTGATCCACCAGCCGCGTTATTCGATGCTCGAACGCACGATCGAGGGCGGTCTGCTCGACACGCTGGAGACGGTGGGCGCGGGGTGCATCGTGTTCTCGCCGCTGGCGCAGGGGTTGCTGACGAACAAGTATATTGGTGACGGTGCCCCGGCGGCGGGGACGCGGCTGGCCAAGGCGCGGACGCTGACGCCGGACCGGCTGACCGACGACCTGCGCGAGCGGCTGCGCGGGCTGGACGCGATCGCGACCGCGCGGGGGCAGAGCCTGGCGCAGATGGCGGTGACGTGGGTCTTGCGCGATGCCCGCGTCACCTCTGCCCTGATCGGCGCGCGGACGCTGGAACAGCTCGACCAGTTGCTCGACGCGACGAAGACGGCGCCGCTGACGGGCGAGGAGTTGGCGAAGATCGAGGCGCTGATCTGAAGAAGAACGGGCGGGGCGGGTTATCGCCCCGCCTGGATCAGGATCGAGTCCGACGGCAACAGATGGTCGAGGAACGGCAGGATCGCCGCGCCGATCGCCGGTGCGTCCTGCGCCATGACGGCGGGCATGATCTGCGCACGGGCGGGCAGTTTCAACACGCGCAGCGCGTCCGACAGGGCGGCGGACAGCCGCTCGATCAACGGCACCGGCAGCCGTCCGCCGATCAGCACCGCATCGGGGTTCAGCAGGCAGTTGATCGCCACCATCGGCGGCATCAACGAGCGGACCGCATCGACCAGCCAGCGATCGACCACGTCGCCGGCGGTGCCGGTCGCCGCGGCGAGATCGGCGACCGCCGGGACGACGCAATCGGCATCCTCCAGCCGTGCGAGCAGGGCGGAGACGGAAACGGTGTCCTGAATCGTCGCGCCCTTCATACCGGTGGTGGCGTCGGGCATCAGGCCGATCTCTCCCGACCGGGCGGTGGCGCCGCGATGATAGCTGCGGTCGATCACCACGCCGCCGCCCAGCCCGGCGCTGATGAGCAGGTAGAAGAAGCTGGGATTGTCGAATGCGGAGCCATATTCGGCCTCGCCCAGCGCCGCCGACGCCGCGTCGTTGTCGCAATGGATCGGCCATGCCAGCGTATCGCCGAGCAGCGTCGACAGATTGGTGTCGTTCCACGCCTCGTACCCCGCCGGCTGATGGGGCAGGGCGATCGCGCCCAGTTCGTCGGGGATTGCGACGCCGACGCCCAGCACGCGGGCGCGGTCGATGCCGCCCTCCGCGATCGCCGCGTCGAGTTCGTCCTGGACGAACGCCACCACATCCTGCGGCAGGGCGAAGGCGATCTCCCGCGTCACGCGGCTGCGCACCGCGCCGGCCAGATCGAGCGTCACCAACGTCAGGTGATCGCGATCGATGTTCAGGCCGATGCCGAACGCGCCGTCCGGTTCGACTTCCAGTTGCAGCGCGGGCTGACCGCGACCGCCCTGTTTGCGGCCGCTGATCCTGACCAGTCCCATGTCGACCAGCCGCCCGGTGATGTTGGCGATGGTCGGCGCGGTCAGCCCGGTCATCCGCGCGATCTCGACCCGCGTCGTCGTGCGTTCCAGGCGGATCGCCTGCAGGACGGTGCGCAGGTTATAGTCGCCGGCGCGTTCCAGATTGGTGCCCGACAAACTGCGCGACAGGCGCGCTTCCCGGCTATCGGCACTCAGCGGATCGTACGAACCCGATTCGATCCTGCTCAACATTGCCGCTCGACGCTCCCTGAGACTGATAAAGCCGGACTTTGCTATCGACCGGACACAGTGGCTTGACCAATTATTCTCGAATTGTCAGACAAGGTCAACCAACGAACAAATAATTCAAATTGACTTTTTAGCCGTGAACCGGCCTGTAGCATACCAATCCGGCACCACCGGAGCGGGGAGGATACGCAATTGATATCGACATCGGCAAGTAGCGGAGCCGGCGACGGCGGCAGGAGCCAGCTCGCCTTTTCCTATGTCACCGCGCTGTTCTTCATCTGGGGAGCGGTGACGTCGGTCAATGACGTATTGGTGCCGGCGGTCAAATCGATCTTCGCACTGAGCGATACCGAGGCGTTCCTGACGCAGTTCGCGTTCTTCCTGGCGTACGGCATCGTGTCGTTGCCGGCGGCGGCGCTGGTCGCGCGGCTGGGCGCATCGCGGTCGATCACCGTCGCGTTGGTGGTGATGGTCGTCGGCTGCCTGTTGATGCCGCTGGCCACCAGCCTGCGCGCCTATTCATTGGTATTGCTGGCGCTGTTCGTGATCGCGAGCGGTATCACGTTGCTGCAAGTGTCGGCCAATCCGCTGTCGGCGGTGCTGGGCACGCCGGAACGCTCGCATTTCCGCCTCGTCCTCAGCCAGGCGTTCAATTCGGTCGGCACGGTGGTCGGCCCGTTCCTTGCCGCCCACACGCTGCTGCGCGGCGGGTTGTTCGACGGTGGCCCCGTCACCGATGCCAAGATCGTCGAATCGCTGGGCAAGATCGACATCGCCTATGCGGTGATCGCGACGATCATCGTCGTGCTCGCCATCCTGCTATACCGCGCCCGCCATCTGATCGATGCGGCCGCACCGGAGGTCGCGGGCGGCAGCGTGCTGGCGGCGTTCGGGTCGCGATGGGCGTTGCTCGGCGCGGGCGCGATCTTCCTGTATGTCGGGGCGGAGGTGTCGATCGGCACCGCGATGGTCAATTACCTCGAACAGCCGAACATCCTGGCGGTCACGGCGGTCGAGGCGGGCAGCCTCGTCAGCCTGTACTGGCTGGGGGCACTGATCGGCCGGTTTGCCGGCACTGCGTTGCTGGCGAAGATTCCGGCCGGGCGGTTGCTGACCATCGTGGCGACGGGGGCGGCGCTGCTGTGCCTGATCCTGACGCAATTGAGCGGATCGCTCGCCGGCGTGCTGGCGCTGTCGATCGGGTTGTTCAACGCGATCATGTTTCCGGTGATCTTCACGCTGACGCTGGAACGGTCGAGCGCGCCGGCACCGGCGACGTCGGGCCTGCTGGTCATGGCGATCGTCGGCGGCGCGGTCGTGCCGCTCGCCTATGCGGCGGTGGCGGATGCGACGACGCGGTCGACGGCGTTCGCGGTGCCGATGATCTGTTACGTCGTCATCGCCGTCTTCGCGTTGGCGGCGGCGAGGGCGCGGGTGGTGATGACCGATGCGGTCCGTCCGGGGGCGGCGCACTAAAATGATTCAGATCGGTATCGATTTCGGCGGCACCAAGATCGAGGCGGCGGCGCTCGACGCGTCCGGCCGTTTCCTGTCGCGCGTTCGGACGCCCAACCCCGGCGATTACGATCAGGCCCTGCGCGACCTGCGCGATCTGGTCGCCAAGGTGGAGGCGGAGGCGGGCGCCACCGGCACCGTCGGTATCGGCATGCCCGGATCGATCAGCCCGCGCGACGGCCTGATGCGCAATGCCAACGCCACCTTCCTGAACGGTCGTTCTTTCCGCGAGGATGTCGAGGTCGTGATGGGCCGCGAGATCCGCACCGCCAACGACGCCAATTGCCTTGCCCTGTCGGAAGCCGTCGATGGCGCGGCGGCGGGCGCGAAATCGGCGTTCGCGGTGATCGTCGGCACGGGTGTCGGCGGCGGACTGGTCGTCGATGGCCAGATCGTCGAGGGCGCGAACGGCATGGGTGGCGAATGGGGCCATGTGCCGCTGCCGTGGATGACGGCGGAAGAGTTTCCGGGGCCGGCATGCTGGTGCGGGCTGCATGGATGTCTCGACATGCTGGTGTCGGGCACGGGTTTTCAAGCCGATCATGCGCGACGCACCGGCCACACGCTGGACGGCCCGGCGATCGTGCAGGCGGCACGGCGCGGCGATGCGGCGGCGGTCGCGACGCTCGACGCCTATGTCGACCGGCTGGGGCGGGCGATGGCGATGATCGCCAATATCGTCGATCCCGACGTGTTCGTGCTGGGTGGCGGCATGTCGAACGTCGAGGAAATCTATGACCGGCTGCCCGCCGTCATCGACGCCTATGCGTTTGGCGGCAACTGGAAGGGGCGGATCGTGCCGGCCCGCTGGGGTGATTCTTCCGGTGTACGCGGTGCGGCGCGGCTGTGGCCGTTATCGGCCTGATCCATGCCGTCATTGCGAGCGTAGCGAGGCAACCCAAGGCGTCAGGGATGGGGCTCTGGGTTGCTTCGCTGCGCTCGCAATGCCGACCGATTGCCTGCTAATCCGCCAGCAAATCTGCGATACGATCGGCCCATTCGGCGATCCCGGCGGGCGTGGCGAGCAGGTCCTGCCTGATCTCCAGTTCCAGATAGGGGCGATCGGGCCCGGCATGGCGGGGGATCGTGTAATCGATGCTGTCCATCCGGTACGGCTCGTTATCGCCCACCGTCAGTCCTGACATCGCGTTCAGTCGCGCCAGCGTGCGGTGGGCGAGACTCAGATTGCCGCGATCGTGCAGCACGCCGATCTCCCACGGCCGGGCGAATCCCCGCATGGTGGGCGTGAAGCTGTGCAGCGATACCAGTTCGGTCGTCACGCCCGCCGCGTCACGTCGCGCCAGTTCGGCGGCGATCGCGGTCTGATAAGGGGTGTGGATCGCCGCCACCCGCGCGGCGCGGTCGTCGGGATCGAGGGCGGCGTTGGCCGGTACGACGGTGCCGTCGCTCACCGCCGGCATCGCATCGATGGCACCCGGATCGCGGTTGCAGTCGATCACCAGTCGCGAATAGGTTTGCCGGATGAACGTCGCGTCGAGCATCGCGGCCAGCGCCTCGCCCAGCCCGGCGATGCCGATGTCCCAGCCGATGTGCCGCGACAACTCGCCTGGGCCAACCCCCAGCGATCGGAGCGCTGCCGGAACGATATTGCCGGCGTGGTCGCCCAGCAATAGGAACCGTGACGCACCGGAAGGGTTAATCACCTGAACCGGTGGGGGATCGTCCGGCGTGAGCAGCGGTCCGTTCGGTGAATCACGCATTGGACCTGCCTTTTCCATGCCATTCCTGAACCTCTCCCATGTCACTACCTACACCTATCGTCACCCCGTATCGTTCGGCGAACATCGCGTCATGGTGCGCCCGCGTGAGAGTTTCGACCAGCATCTGCTCGATGCCGCGCTGCTGATCTCGCCCGAACCGTCCGAGGTCCGCTGGTTGCAGGACGTGTTCGGCAATTCGGTGGCGATCGCCACGTTCGACCGGCGCGCGAAGGAGCTGGTCTTCGACAGCCGGGTGCGCGTGCTCCACACGCCTGCCGAATTGCAGGAGGTGCATATCGAGGAATATGCCCGCTCCTATCCCTTCACCTATTCGTCCGAGGAGATGCCCGATCTACTGCGGTCGATCGAACGCCAGCATCACGATCCGCAGCGGCAGATCGACGGCTGGGCGCGGCGTTTCGTCAACGCGCAGGGGCCGACCGATACGCTGGGCATGCTGGCCGACATGACGGCCGCGATCCGGCGCGAGTTCACCTATGTCCCCCGCCCCGAAAAGGGGACGCAGAGCCCGATCGAGACGTTGTCGCGGATGAAGGGCACGTGCCGCGATTATGCTATGTTCATGATCGAGGCGGTGCGCGCGCTGGGCTTCGCGGCGCGGTTCGTGTCGGGATATGTCTATAGCCCCACGGTCGGCGAGCATCGCACCGGTGGCGGCAACACGCATGCCTGGGTTCGGGTGTACCTGCCCGGTTCCGGCTGGGTGGAGTTCGATCCGACCAACGGTATCGTCGGCAACACCGGCCTGATCCGCGTCGCCATCGCGCGCGATATCTATCAGGCGGTGCCGATCTCCGGCACCTGGGCAGGCTTTCCCGGCAGTTTCCTCGACATGACGGTCAGCGTCGATGCGCGCATCGATGCCGCCACGATCACCGACGGTTCCGACTCCGCCGGCCCCGTATTGACGACCCCCGATGCGTTCGTTTCGGGCCAGAGGAGAACAGGCTGATGCTGATCCGTGCCGGTTACGACATCAGGTTCAATTGCGACGTGCCGACGCCGATGCTCGCACTGCTCAGCGTGCATCCGTCGCGCAACAAGGATCTGCGGACGCCGCACCGCATCCTGTCGTCCACCGACATCCCGATCTATGATTATGTCGATGCGTTCGGGAATATCTGCACGCGGCTGACGGTGCCGGCCGGCGGCGTCACCCTGTCGTGCGATTTCACGATCGAGGACGATGGCTTGCCCGATCCCGCCTCGCCCGATGCGGTCCAGCATGCGATCGAGGATCTGCCGGACGAGGTGCTCGTTTATCTGCTCGGTAGCCGATATTGCGAGACGGACCGGTTGTCGGAGACGGCATGGTCGCTGTTCGGTCATGTGCCGGCGGGCTGGGAGCGGGTGCGGGCGATCGTCGACTTCACGCATAACCACGTCGAATTCGGCTATCACCACGCCCGCCCGACCAAGACCGCGTGGGACGCGCATCAGGAACAGCAGGGCGTCTGCCGCGACTTCGCGCATCTGGCGATCACGCTGTGCCGGTGCATGAATATCCCGGCGCGGTACTGCACCGGGTATCTGGGCGATATCGGCGTGCCGGTGTCGGATGCGCCGATGGACTTTTCCGCCTGGTTCGATGTCTATCTCGGCGGCCGCTGGCACACGTTCGATGCGCGCCATAACCATGCGCGGATCGGGCGCATCCTGATGGCGCGGGGGCGTGATGCCACCGACACCGCCCTGACCACCGCCTTCGGCCCCGCCGAGCTGGTGCGGTTCGATGTCCACACCGACGAGATAACGCCCGCCGCCTGACACGAAACGCGTGGACGGCAGGCATCGCCCTGCGTAGGTTTCCCCTCAATTATCAAGGGGGCGATATGGCGGGACGGGTTTCGCGGGGATTGGTGGCGGCCGTGGCAGGGGCGGTCGCGCTGTCCGCCTGCGCCACCGACGGCAAGGACGACAAGCCGAAGAGCGCATCGGCGAAAGCACCCGCGCCCGGCCGGAACAAGGGCTATGCCCATGATCCCTTCCCCTCGACCTATCACGCCTATCCCGGTGTCCCGACGCTGGTCCGCAACGTCACCGTGTATGACGGCGAGGGTGGCCGGATCGAACGCGGCGCGGTGCTGTTCGCGGGCGGCAAGGTCGTCGCGGTCGGCCAGACGCTGGAGGCGCCCGCCGGTGCGACGGTGATCGACGGCACCGGCAAATGGGTGACGCCCGGCATCATCGATATCCACAGCCATCTGGGCGATTATCCCAGCCCGCAGGTCGAGGCGCTGTCCGACGGCAACGAGGCGACCGACCCCGTCACCGCCGATGTCTGGGCGGAACACAGCGTCTGGCCGCAGGACCCCGGTTTTGGCCGCGCGCTGGCCAATGGCGGCGTCACCACGCTCCAGATACTGCCCGGCTCCGCGAACCTGTTCGGTGGCCGCTCGGTCGTGCTGAAGAACGTCTATGCCCGCACGATGCAGGGGATGAAGTTCCCCGGCGCCGGATACGGCCTGAAAATGGCGTGCGGCGAGAATCCCAAGCGCGTCTATGGCGGCAAGAACCGCAAGCCCTCCACCCGGATGGGCAACGTCGCGGTCGACCGCGCCACCTGGGCCAAGGCGGTGGCGTACAAGCGCAAATGGGACAAGTACGAGGACAGCGGCGGCGACGCGCCGGATCGCGACATCGCGATGGACACGCTGCGCGGCGTGTTGGCGGGTGAAATCCGGGTGCAGAACCACTGCTATCGTGCCGACGAGATGGCCGTCGTCATGGATATGGCCAAGGAGTTCGGGTACAAGGTCACGGCGTTCCACCACGCGGTCGAGGCGTACAAGATCGGCGACCTGCTGAAGCAGAACGACACCTGCGCGGCGGTGTGGGCCGACTGGTACGGCTTCAAGATGGAAAGCTATGACGGCATCGGCGAGAACCTCGCGCTCCTGCAAAAGGAGGGCGCGTGTGCGATGATCCATTCCGATGACGAGAACGGCATCCAGCGGTTGAATCAGGAGGTGGCCAAGGCGCTGGCCTCCGGTCGCCGTGCGGGCATCGCGATCACGGATGAGGCGGCGTGGGAGTGGCTGTCGTTCAATCCCGCTAAGGCACTGGGCATTGCCGATCGCACCGGCAGCCTGAAACCCGGCAAGATGGCCGATGTGGTGCTGTGGAACGGCAACCCGCTCAGCGTCTATTCGCGGCCGGAGAAGGTGTGGGTGGACGGTGCGCTGCTCTATGACGCGAACGATCCGAAGCGTCGGCCGGTGAGCGATTTCGAACTTGGCCAGCCGGGTGAAGGAGACGTGAAGTGAAAGCGCTGCTCCTCGCCGCCGCGGCGCTGATCGCTGCGCCCGTCTCGGCTCAGACCATCGCCATCACCGGCGGCACCGTCGCGATCGGTGACGGTTCGCAACCGATCACCGGTGGCACTGTCGTGATCCGCGACGGCCGCGTCGTGGCGGCCGGCAGCGGCGTCGCGGTGCCGGCCGGCGCGCAGATCGTCGATGCGACCGGCAAATGGGTGACGCCCGGCATCGTCGCGGGCATCGGCAGTCTGGGACTGGTCGATGTCGGCGGGGTACAGGAAAGCAACGACAGCCGCGCCCGGACCTCGCCGTTCAACGCCGGTCTCGACGTGTCGACCGCTATCAATCCCCACGGCGTCATCATCGGTAACGAGCGGGCAGGCGGCGTAACGCGTGCGATCGTCGCCGACGACGCGGCCGGTTCGATCTTCGCCGGGCAGGGGGCGATCATCGATCTGGGCGACGATCCCGATCCCATTACCCGCCCGCGCGCGTTCCAGTATGTCGAGCTGGGCGAGGGCGGGGCGGACCGCGCCGGCGGTAGTCGTCCGGCCGCCTATGCGATGCTGTTCGACGCCTTTGCGCAGGCCGCCGACTTCCGCCGCAACCCGGCCGGGTTCGATGGCCGCAGCACCGATTCGCTGTTGAAGCGGGCGGATGCGGAGGCGTTGCTGCCGGTGCTCGACGGCAGGATGCCGCTGGTCGTGCATGTCGAGCGAGCGAGCGACATCCGGCAGGTGCTGACCCTGCCGCGCCGCTATCCGGGATTGAAGCTGATCCTGGCGGGGGCGGCCGAGGGATGGATGGTGGCGCCCGAGATCGCGGCGGCGCGCGTGCCGGTGATGGCGTCGGCCATCGCCGATCTGCCTGCTTCATTCGAGCAACTGGCGGCGACCGAATCGAACGTCGGCCGGATGACGCGCGCGGGCATCACCGTCGGCGTGCTGGCCGACGGTCGCGGTGGCGAACATGGCGTGACGCAGTTCGCCGGCAATCTGGTCGCGATCGCCAGGGTGCCGGGCGCGACCGGCCTCGACTGGGGTCAGGCGTTCGCCACGATCACGTCGAAGCCGGCACAGGTGATGGGCATGGACGGCGAGATCGGATCGCTGCGCGCGGGTCGCCGCGCGGATGTGGTGTTGTGGGACGGCGATCCGCTGGAACTATCGTCGGCACCGGTATCGGTGTTGATCGACGGGCGTGCCCAGCCGATGTCCTCGCGCCAGCGCCGGTTGCGCGACCGGTATCTGACGCCGGGCGAGACTGATCTCCCCAAGGCGTATAGCCGCTGAAAACGAGGGCCGATCGATCTGCCTCCCCGGCGGAGGCCGGGGAGGTATATTATGCGGGTCTCGACAGGCCCCGCGTTCAGCCGGGGTTTACGGCGGTCTGACATAGGCCGGTGGTGGATGGTCTGAGACTTGTGATTCTGGCGATGGCCCTGTGGCTGTCCGCATTCCCCGCCTCGGCACAGATCGTTGCACCCGTGCATGTCCAGACGGTGAACGAGGCGATGGCACAGGATGCCGCCGCCTATGCCGCGCGTCACGGCGTACCGCTGGACGAGGCCGTCCGTCGCCTGCGGGCGGAGGCCGACACCGTGGCGACCGCCGATGCGCTGGCGATCGAATTTGCCGACCGGATCGTGGGGATCGCGATCGAGCATGATCCCGCGTTCCGCCTGATCGTGCGGCTGACCGGCACCGATCCCGTGCCGAGCCGCATCGTGCCGGCGGGTGGCATGACGGTGCCGGTGATCTTCCGCCCCGGCCTGCCCGCGACGCATGCGCAACTGGTCGCGGCGATCAGCGCGTATCAGGCGGGTATCCGGGGGGCGCTGTCCACGCCGCCGGGCATCGGCGTCGATCCGCGTACCGGCGAACTGGTGGTGTTCGTGTCGCGGCGCGATGCCGATCGCGACGGTCCCGCGACGCTGCAGGCGCGGTTCGCGGCGATGACCGGCGTGCCGGTTCGCGTCCGCGTCGTCGATCGCCCGGAACTGGACATGGCCGACCCCGTCATCGCGGGCGGCGCGCGCGTCGTCGGGATCAGCCCGGTCGATGGCCGCCGGTATCTCTGCACGGCCGGCTTCACCGTGACGGACGGCACGCGGGTGGGCATCGCGACCGCCGCGCATTGCCCCGATACGCTAGGCTATGTCGATCCGGCGGGTGGCCCGGAGATACCGATGCCGATGGTCGGGCAATGGGGCTGGGGGTATCAGGACGTGCAGGTGAACCTGTCGCCCGGCGCGGTCAGTCCGTTATTCTATGCCGACACCGCCAAGACGCTGGCGCGGCCCGTCACCGGTCAGCGGCGGCTCGCCAATACCCGCGCGGGCGAGACCGTCTGCCATCGCGGCGAGCGGACCGGGTATAGCTGTGCCGAGGTCGAACTGACCGATTTCGCCCCGGCTGGCGACCTGTGCGGTGGCGCCTGCCTGCCGACGTGGATTACGGTGGGTGGCCCGACCTGCAAGAACGGCGACAGCGGCGCGCCGGTGTTCGCTGGCACCGTTGCCTTCGGCCTCGTCAAGGGCGGCACGTACCGCGCGGATGGCAGCTGTGCGTTCTATTTCTATATGTCGACGGACTATCTGCCGGAGGGCTGGTCGCTGGTCCGTGCCGTCCTGCCGGCCGCCGCCGACCCTGACCCTTCGCCGCCTCCGGCGTCTCTCCCATCGGGAGAGGGAAGGGGCCCGCCCGGCGCAGTCGGATGGGAAGGGTGAGGGCGACCGTCTAGACGTGATCCGGTCACGCCAATGTCGCGTGCGCCATGCGCAGTTCCGCGACGAAGCGCGCATATTCCTCTTCCGCCTGCGCCTTGTCGGGCAGGCGGAGGAGGTAACTGGGGTGGACAGTGATCCACGCCGCGCCGCCGCCGGGGAGTTGCATCTCGCGACCACGCTCGCGACCGATCGTCATCGTCTTGCCGAACAGCGACCGCGCCGCCGTCGCACCCAGCGCCACGGTGACCTGCGGTTTTATCAGCATCTGTTCCTGTTCGATCCACCAGCGGCAGGCGTCGATCTCGCCGGTGCCGGGCTTGTCGTGGATGCGGCGCTTGCCGCGCTGTTCGAACTTGAAATGCTTGACCGCGTTGGTGACGTAGACGCGCGACCGATCGACGCCCGCCTCGGCCAGCGCACGGTCGAACACCTGTCCCGCCGGGCCGACGAACGGGCGCCCGGCCAGATCCTCCTGATCGCCGGGTTGCTCGCCGACGAACATCAGCGGCGCATCGACCGGCCCCTCGCCGAACACCGTCTGCGTCGCGGGTTTGTAGAGCGGACAACGGGTGCAGCCCATCGCCTCCTCGCGCAGGGCATCCCACGCGATTTGGCTGTTGCCGCCGATGCCGCCATGATGGTCCTGCGCGCGTGCCGTCTCGATCATCCGCACCTCCCGTGCCTGTGCGCCTGCCAGCAATTGCGGCACCAGCGCGGTTTCGGGCATGTTCTTCCAGTATTTGCGCGGCATCTCCTTCAACATCGCGCCCACCTTCACGCGGGCGGGGTTGAAGATGCTGGCATAATAGGTCTTCCACACCTCTTCGACCGGATCGCCGTCGGGCGCATCCGCCTTGGTCGCGCCGGGGCCTTCGGTCAGCGCCTTGCCGTCCCAATGGATCGATACCTCAGGCGTCAGGATCGACCAGCGCATGATGGCGAAGCGGTTGACGAAGAACGCGGCGTTGGCGCGGACGATGTGGTGGTCCGGTTCAAACCACGCGACGAAGCGCTTGTCGCCGCCGTCCTCGACCTCGCGGAAGCGCAGGAAGGCGCGCATCTTGTGGATGTCGCGGCGGACCTGCTTGGCGATGACGTCGAGGCGCTTCATCAGCGGATCGGCGCGATCCTCCATCAGCCCGCGCTCCAGACGCAGGCGGGTGAGCAGCGTGTAGAGCAGGGCGAAGCGTTGCGGCTCGTTCGACAGGATGACGCTGCGCGCCAGATCGAGGAAGGCGCGGGGGACGGAGAAGCCGGGGGAGGCGGCGGGAGCAGGGGGGCGGCCGTTGCCCTCACCCGCGAACAGGTCGGTCGGCTGATCGCCGACCTGCCAGATCACGTCGTCGGGCGGCACCTGTTCCGCCGCCAGCCCGCGCGCCGCATCGCGCCACGTATCGAAGTCGTCGGGTTCGGACAGCGTGACGACGCGCATCGTCAAGCCGCGAACAATTCCAGTTGCTGCTTTTTCGGCGCGACGATCGGCCTGATCTCCGCCCGGTCCGCCAGCACTACCGGCCGCCAGTCCTCGGTCACGATGAACGGTCGCAGCTTGGCGATCGAGACGGTCAGCCGGGCGACGTCGTCAAGCCGCAGCTTGCGCCAGCGGCGGCTGGTGAGAATGCCGTTCACCGCTTTCACGCCCAGACCCGGCACGCGGAGCAGCAACTCGCGCGGAGCGCGGTTCACGTCGACGGGGAAGCTGCCGCGGAATTTCAGCGCCCAGGCCAGCTTGGGATCAATGTCGAGCGGTAACATTCCCGTTGCGTCGTCGGCGGCGGCGACCACCTCCTGCGGGGTGAATTCGTAGAAACGCATCAGCCAGTCGGACTGATACAACCGGTGTTCGCGCATGAGCGGCGGGCGTTGCAGGGGCAGGACGGCGCTCGCATCCGGGATCGGACTGAACGCCGAGTAATAGACCCGGCGGAGACCGAAGCGATCGTAAAGGGTCGATGCCTTCGTCACGATGTCGCCGTCCGTCGCGGCATCGGCGCCGACGATCATCTGGGTCGACTGGCCGGCGGGGGCGAAGCGGGGGGCGGACTTGTAGCGCTTCACGGCGTCCTTGTTGTCGACGATCGCGGTCCTGTTGGCCGCCATCGCACCTTCGATGCGGGCGCCGTCCTTCTCCGGCGCCAGCCGCTTCAGGCCGCCCGCGGTGGGCAGTTCGACGTTGATCGACAGGCGGTCGGCGTGGAGGCCAGCCTGATGCACGAGTTCGGGGTCGGCATCGGGGATCGTCTTCAGGTGGATATACCCCCTGAAATTATGATCCTCGCGCAGAGAGCGGGCCACCTCGACCATCTGCTCCATGGTGTAGTTGGAGGAGCCGATGATGCCGGAAGAGAGGAACAGCCCCTCGATGTAGTTACGGCGATAGAAGGAGAGCGTCAGGTTCACGACCTCTTGCGCCGTGAAGCGGGCGCGGCGGACGTTCGAGCTTTTGCGGTTGATGCAGTAATGGCAGTCGAAGATACAGCTGTTGGTCAGCAGGATTTTCAGCAGCGAGATGCAGCGGCCATCGGGCGCATAGGCGTGACAGATGCCCATACCCTCGGTCGAGCCCAGCCCCTTGCCGTCGCGGCTGTTACGCTTGGCGGTGCCCGACGATGCGCAGGAGGCGTCGTACTTCGCCGCATCCGCGAGGATCGCCAGCTTCTCCCGGGTATCAAGCTGCGCCATCTGTTCCATGTACGTTCTGCCACCGGCCGGGGCAAGGCACATGGGTTAACGGGTCGTGGATCGGGCTGGAGGGAACGGCGCGCGGGATAATGCGCTTTGCCGGCGTCGAAAACCGGGAGATTATCATGCGACGGATCGGACTGGCGGCGTTGGGCCTGTTGGCGGCGACACCCGCGAGCGCGGAGACGTTCATCGACGTGTTCGCCGGCCGGTCGTTTCCGGAAAACACGCGCGCCACGCTGACCGCCGGCGAGGCGCGGATCAACGGTACGATCGTGCCGGCCGAATTGCGCGTCGATGTCGAACGACTTCGGCCGACCAATTCCACCATCTATGGCGTGCGGCTGGGCCACTGGTTCGGCAATATCGGCCTGGCGATCGACGCCTCGACGCTCGATCCCGACGTGAAGCGGCAGACGATCCGCGCGACCGCCAATCTGCGGTTCGACGAGTCGGTGTTCGGCGAGCAGATCACGATCGATCCCGGCCGGTCGGTGGCGGTCGATATCCCCCGCATCACGGTGCCGACCACCGCGACGGTGGCCGCGCTGGCGATGGTGCGCGTGCCGATCGGCGCGGCGTCAGCGCGGCCGCAGGGCCGGATCGCGCCCTATGCCTTTGCCGGGCCGGTCTATCTGGTCACCGACTCGGATATCTCGGGCAACTGGGGCCTGCGGGCGGGCGGCGGCGTGATGTTGCCGCTGACGCGCAATCTCGCGCTGTTCGGCGAGTATCGGTACACGCGCGTCGCCGCCGATGCGGTGGCCGGGCGGATCGGCGGCGAGGCGATGGGCGTCACCGGATCGACCGGCGATATTCGCGTCGACCTGAACGTGCGCAACCACAGCGCGATCGGCGGGCTGAGTTTTAGTTTTTAACACCGTCATTGCGAGCGTAGCGAAGCAACCCAGGGCAGCGCGTCACGCCCTGGGTTGCTTCGCTACGCTCGCAATGACGGATGGACCTGCCGCTTAAACGGATTCGGCCTCAGCCGGGTCTGCGGTTACGCACCGGCGTTCTTCAGCGCCGTTTCCAGCTGCGGCCATGTCACCGTGTTGGCGATGGTGTTGCCGTTGATGATGAAGGTCGGCGTACCGGTGACGGTGCCGTTCTTCGTCGCGGTTTCGGTGGGCTTGGCGATCGCGTCGATGCGCGCCTGGCTGGTCAGGCACTGGCGGGCCTGCGTTTCGGGAATGCCGCGTTGCTTGATGAAATCGACCGCGCCCATCGCATCGGCGATCGATGTGATCTGCTGGACCGGCGACTGCGCCTGCAACGCCTGTTGCTGTGCCGGGGTCAGCGCCTGCAGCTTGTCGAGGAACGCGCTCTGGTTGGCATAGGTCTGTTCGAGGATCGGGAAGAACGCCGCCGTGCTGCCGCAGGTGCCAAGCAGGCTGAGCACCAGATCGGGGGCGCCGTGGACCAGATAGTCGCGGAATTCGAAGCTGACCTTGCCCGTCGAGACGTAATTGTTGGTCAGCGGCTGGAACCCCTCCCGCGCGAAGGCGCCGCAGGTGGGGCAGGTGCGCGCACCATATTCGACCAGCTTGATCGGGGCATTGGGGTTGCCCATCAGATAGCCTTCGGACGTCTTGGTCACCGTTTCGGTCCAGCTCTGGCCGGCGGGTGCCTTTACCGCGGCGACGGGTGCGGCGGCGGTCGTGTTGCCGCCGTCGCCACTGCCCGAACAGGCAGCGAGCGAGAGGGCGGGGGCGATGAGGGCGAGGGCGTACTTCATGAAGGCTCCTGGCTTTAACGGGCGCCGGCGGCGCGCAATTGCGGTTCCAGCTGCGTCCAACCGACATTGGGGACGAGCTTGCCGTTGAGGTAGAAGGTGGGCGTGCCCTGAAGATCGGCGGGCACGGTGGCGCTGAGCGCCAGCAGCTTGTCGGTCGCCGCCTTGTCCGCGAAACACGCCGCGATCGCGGGATCGGACAGGCCGCGCGCCTTGACGATCGCGGTCAGGCCGGCGGCATCGGCGAGCTGCCGGATCGCGACCGGTTGCGGCATCGCCTGCAGCTTGTCGGCATTGGCCTGCGCATATTCGGCACCCTTTTTCAGCCATGCATCCTGACCGGCCATCACCGCCGCATGGGCACCGGCAAAACCGCGCGGGCCGGCGCAGCGAGCCAGGATCGCGGCACCCAGATCGAGCGGATCGCGCACCAGATGCCGCACCTCGAAGCTGGTCGAGCCGGAACGGATCATCTGGCCCTTCAGCACCGGCGCCGATTCGTTCGAGAAATGCGCGCAGTGCGAACAGGTATAGCTGGCCCATTCCATCAGCTTCACGTGCGCCGCCGGATTGCCGATGACATAGGCGCCGTCGGGTTTCATCGTCGCGGTCGCCGACCAGTCGCGCGTCGGCGTGGCGGCGGTGAGCATCGGGGCAAGGAACAACAGGCCGGTCAGGGCCGCCATATTGGGGACGAAGCGCATCAGGATACCTTTGGCAGGCCCCGCGTCGCGGCGACGCCGGCGGCGAGGGATTCGAGAACGGCACGCAGTTCGGGATCGACGATCGCCTTCAACCCCTCACCCATTTCGACGGGGACGTCGACCGGCCGGATCGCCGCCGGGCCGCGCCGGATGGATGCGGCGATCACCTCGCCCTGCCGGATCTGGATGCGCGCGACGGCGGCATAGCCGAAGAAGCGGTTCACCCGCTCCACGATCTCCGGGATCACGTGCTGGATCATCGGCGCATGGGCGCCACGCACGGTAAGGGTCAGCGTGCCGTCCTGTTTCTGCCCGACCGGGAAGCGCAGCGATTCGGGCGACGATGCCCGCGCCAGCCGTTCACCGACGATCTCCGACCAGCGGCTGACGATCGAGGACTGGACGAAGCCGAACCGGCGAAAGGCGACGCCGCCCACTTCGGGCAGCAGTTCGGCCACCGCGCGCGATCGGTTGGAACGCTGCGGTTCGGTGGTCTTGCTGCCGGACGTGGGGGCGCGGAGGCGCTTGCTCATGCCGCGTGCCATGCCATAGCAGCGGCGTGGACGCCAAGCGCTCTTCTGCGGCCGATCGCGTGCCGGACCATCTATTGGCGTGGTACGACGTCGCCGCCCGCGACCTGCCGTGGCGGGCGCGGCCGGGCGAGGTCGCCGACCCGTACCGCGTGTGGCTGTCCGAGGTGATGCTGCAGCAGACGACGGTGGCGACGGTGCGGCCCCGATTCGCACAGTGGGTGGCGCGGTGGCCCGATATCGCCAGCCTGGCCGCCGCCGACGAGGCGGACGTGATGGCCGCGTGGGCGGGGCTGGGATATTACGCCCGCGCCCGCAATCTGGTGAAGGCGGCGCGCGCGGTGGTGGCGGATCATGGCGGCGCGTTTCCGCGTACCGAGGCGGCCCTGCGCGCGTTGCCGGGGCTGGGCGCCTATACCGCCGCGTCGGTGGCGGCGATCGCGTTCGGCGAACAGGCGGTGGTGGTCGATGCCAATGTCGAGCGGGTGGTCGCCCGGCTGTTCGCGATCGAAACGCCGCTGCCCGCCGCGCGCCCCGCGATCCGCGCCGCCGCCGCGACGATCACGCCGCGGGCGCGGGCGGGCGATTTCGCGCAAGCGATGATGGATCTGGGCGCGACGATCTGCACCAGCCGTCGCCCGCGCTGCCTGCTCTGTCCGATCCGCGTCGATTGCCGGGCGCATGCCGAGGGTATTCAGGAACGACTGCCGGCCAAGGCGGCCAAGCGCGCCAAGCCGCAGCGGCACGGTACGATCTTCTGGCTGGAGCATGACGGCCGGGTGCTGCTGGTGCGGCGGCCGGACAAGGGCCTGCTGGGCGGAATGCGGGCGTTGCCGACCGGGCCGTGGAGCGACGAGCCGCCGGGGCTGGCGGAGGCGCCGGTCGCGGCGGACTGGCGCTGGCGGCCGGAGCGGGTCGCGCATGGCTTCACGCATTTCGATCTCGATCTGGCGCTCGCCACCGCCGAGCCTGCGTGGCTGGCCAACGACGTAACCGGCGACGTGGCGGGCGAGTGGTGGCCGATCGACAATCTGGATTCGGCCGGATTGCCCACCTTGTTCGCAAAGGCCGCGAGGGCCATCATCGATCCCGTCTCCAGGAGTACCGCATGAAGCCGATATTCGCCTTATCCCTGCCGCTGTTGCTGGTGGCGCCTGCCCTGTCCGCCGTCGATGCCCGTCAGGCGCAGCGGCAGGTTCCGCGCCAGCCGGCCCCGGCCGCCCCGGCTGCGAACACGGCAACGCCGCTGCCCGCGACGCAGGCGATGTTCGCCAGCTATGTCCGTGACGGCAAGCTGACGGGGATCGTCGGGGCGTTCGGCGCGGGCAATCTGCCGCCGGTGTTCGTACAGGCGGGGCGGATCGCGGCGGAGCCGACCGCGCTGGCCGCCGGCCCCGATGCGCTGTGGCGCGTCTATTCGATGACCAAGCCGATCACCGGCATGGCGGCGATGCTGTTGATCGAGGAAGGCAGGATCGGGCTGGATGATCCGGTGTCGAAATACATCCCGTCTTTCGCGAAGATGCGGGTCCTGACCAGCCCGGATACCAGCCTTGATTCGGTGCCGGCGACGAAGCCGATCACGATCCGCAACCTGCTGACCCATACAGCCGGCCTGAGTTATTCGATCGTCGCCAAAGGGCCGTTGCTGAAGGAGTATGAGCGGCTGGGCCTGTTGCCGCTGGCGATCAATCCCGCCGCCGAGGTGAAGATGAAGCAAGTGCGGCCGAAGACGCTGGCCGAATTCGCCGACCGGGTCGCGACGGTGCCGCTGATCGCGGAGCCGGGGACGAAGTGGAGTTATTCGATCGGGCTGGACGTGCTGGGCCGGGTGATCGAGGTGGCGAGCGGCATGCCGTTCGACCGCTTCCTCCAGACGCGGTTCTTCACGCCGCTGGGCATGACTTCGACGTTTTTCGCGGTGCCGGCGGCGCAGGCGCAGCGGCTGGCGACGAACTATACCTTCGTCGGCGATACGCGCGTGCCGCTCGATCCCGGTGCGACGTCGATCTTCCTGCAACAGCCGAGCTTTCCCTATGGTGGCGCCGGGCTGGTGTCGTCGGCGCGCGATTACGACCGGTTCCTCGCGATGCTGGCCAATGGCGGGACGGTCGATGGCGTGCGGGTGATGAAGGAGGATACGGTGCGGCGGGGTATGTCGAACCTGTTGCCGGCCGGCGTCTTCTTCGACAGCGACGGCACGAAGCAGGGATATGGCGCGGGCGGCTTTTCCAATATCGTCGACCAGCCGGGGCGGTTGCCCAAGGGTTCCTATGGCTGGGGCGGGGCGGCGGGGACGCTGGCGTGGATCGATCCGGTGCGACATGCGCGGGCGACGATCATGGTCAATTACTTCCCCGCCGATCGCTATCCGCTGGCGACCGATGTCGGCGCGGCGTTGCTGAAGGATCGGGCACGGCTGGGGCTGTGACGGGCGTTTCAGGGATCGGCTTCATCGGCGGGGCGCTCGATCGTGCGGATGCGCTGCGTCATGACACGGGCGCGCTGGCGGCGGCGCTGGCCGATCCGGCGGCGCGGCTGTTGGTGCTGGACGGATTGTTGCCTGTGGCGGACGACGGGTTGCTCGGCTGGACGGCGCTGGCCGATCTGCCGGCGGGGGCGCAGCCGATCCTGCTGGGGCTGGACGATGGCGGGCGTCCGCATTTCACCGCGCTGACGGCGGGGATGCGGGTCGACAACGCGCCGGCGATGCGGTCGCCGGCGTTGATGGCGCTGCTCGCCTCGCTCAGGGCCGGGGAGGCGGCGACCTATGCCGCGGCGCGCAGCGTGATCGACTGGCATGTGCGGCATGGCTTCTGCGCCAATTGCGGCACGGCGACCGCGATGTTCCGTGCCGGCTGGGGGCGGCGATGCGACGCCTGCGGGACGGAGCATTTCCCGCGCGTCGATCCGGTGGTCATCATGATCGCCGAGCATGACGGCCGCGCGCTGCTGGGCCGGGGGAAGAACTGGCCGGCGGGGCGATATTCGGCGCTGGCCGGGTTTCTGGAACCCGGCGAATCGATCGAGGAAGCGGTGGCGCGCGAGGTGGCGGAGGAGGCCGGCGTGGTCGTCACCGACGTGCGCTATGTCGCCAGCCAGCCCTGGCCGTTCCCGTCGTCGCTGATGATCGCGTGCATCGGCCGCGCGGCGTCGGATGTGCTGACGATCGACCGCAACGAGCTGGAGGATGCGATCTGGGTGTCGCGGGCCGATGTGCGTGCGGTGCTGGCGGGCGAGGCGGGGCCGTTTATCGCGCCGCCACCCTATGCCATCGCGTACAACCTGCTGACGGCGTGGGCGGCGGAGTGATGCCTTAACCGCGCGCCCGCGCCTGTGGATAGGTGCCGAGCACGCGCATCCATTTGGAATGGAACCCCAGTTCCTCCAGCGCGCGATCGAAACCGGTCTCGCCGGGCCGTCCCTCGACATCGGCATAGAATTCGGTCGCCGCGAAGCTGCCGCCGCGTTGATAGCTTTCCAGCTTGAACATCTGCACGCCGTTGGTGGCGAGGCCGCCCAGCGCCTTGTACAGCGCGGCGGGGACGTTGCGCACCTCGAAGATGATCGTCGTCATCCACGGCCCGTCGCCCACCGCCGGCCGGCTGCCGCGCGCCAGCGTGACGAAGCGGGTGGTGTTGTGATCGGCATCGGCGATGTCGGTGGCGATCAGGTCCAGCCCGTACAGCCGGGCGGCCCCGGGCGGGGCGAGCGCGGCGACGCTGGGGTCGCCCATCTCCGCCACCATCGCGGCGGCGCCGGCGGTGTCGGGATAGGCGACGGGGGCGATGCCGTGCGCGCGCAGCCAATGGCGGCACTGGCCCAGCGCCTGCGGATGGCTCATCGCCTGGCGGATGCCGGCCATCGGTCCGCTGCCCATCAATGCGTGGCGGATCGGCAGGAAATGTTCGCCGGTGATCGCCAGCCCCGATTCGGGCAGCAGGAAATGCATGTCGGCGACGCGGCCGTGCAGCGAATTCTCGATCGGGATGACCGCGCAATCCGCGCGCCCGTCCTTCACCGCGTCCAGCGCGTCGGCGAAGTCGAAACAGGGCAGCGGCAGGCCGTCGGGGAATGCTTCGCGCGCGGCGACATGGCTGTTGGCGCCGGGCGCGCCCTGAAACGCGACAGCGCGTTCCGGCCGGGCGGCGGCGGCGGCGGTCATGGAGTCGACCAGTTTCAGCGCGGGGGCGGCAAAGCTCTGCATGGCGGCGCGCGGTAACAGACGGCGGCCCGCGATCAAGCGCGGCTTGCGGTGTGCGCCAGCGTTTCCTAAGGATCGAACAAAGTTTTAGGGGCGAATGATGGACCTGAAGACCAACACGATTGCCGGATGGGCGCTGGGCGCGGGCATGATCGCGCTCGGGTCGGCGATCGTCGGCGGCATGATCTTCGAGGGCCATCGCCCCGAAAAGATGGGCTACGCGATCGAGGGCGTCGAGGAAGCGGGCGCCGGCGGCGCCGGTCCTGAGGTCGCGATCGCCTCGCTCCTGCCCACCGCCGACCCGGCGAAGGGCGCCGAGGTCTTCAAGAAATGCGCCGCCTGTCACACCGTGGCGCAGGGCGGGGCGAACGGCATCGGGCCGAACCTGTACGCGACGCTGGGCGAAGGTATCGCGCAGGGCAAGGGCGGCTTCGCCTTCTCCGACGCGCTGAAGGCGGTCGGCGGCAAATGGACGTTCGACACGATGAACGCGTGGCTTACGTCTCCGCGCAAGTTTGCCAACGGGACGAAGATGACCTTCGCCGGCCTGTCGAACCCGGAGGACCGTGCGAACGTGATCGCCTATCTGAACAGCCAGGGATCGAACCTGCCGTTGCCAGCCGCCCCCGCGGCCGGTGCGGCGCCGGCGGCCGAGGAAGCCGGCGGCAACGTGGCCGCGGCGAGCAATACGGTTGAGGCGGATACGCGCGGCGAAACGGGCGACATCGCCAATACGGGCACCCCCGCCACCGGCGCGCCGTCGGTCGATCCGGAAGCGGCGCGCAAGGGTGCGCGGCAATAGGGGGATGGGTGGCGCCTGCTGTTCCCCGGCGGAGGTCGGGGTCCGGTTGGGTGAACGCCTGTTATGGATTCGCCACGGCCTTTCCATCTGGGCCCCGGCCTTCGCCGGGGAACAGGGTTTGGGCGATCTGTATTCTCTATCAGGCAACGTCCGTTCCGAACCGGCCAACAACTACTCCTGTGTTCCTGCGAAGGCAGGAATCCAGAGTCACGAACCATATCGCTTCTGACTCTGGGCTTCTGCCTTCGCACGAGCACGGCGCGCGTGATGGCGGGTATAAACCCGTCCGTCATTGCGAGCGAAGCGAAGCAATCCAGAGCTTAGCGCGTGACGCCCTGGGTTGCTTCGCTTCGCTCGCAATGACGGATCAAGCCAAAGACATCATACTCCAAATCCGCCCTAACGGGATCAACGCACCCGAAGCACGAGGAGGCTTCAAACCCCCTCGGCATCCTTCTTCGCCTGTTCCTCATAGAAGTGCCGCACCACGTCCCACGCTTCCTCGGCGGTTTCGACATAGGTGAAGATGCCCAGATCGCGTTCGGACACCACGCCTTCCTCGACCAGCGCGTCGAAATCGATGACGCGTTCCCAGAATTCGCGGCCGAACAACAGCACCGGGATCGGCTTGATCTTGCCGGTCTGGATCAGCGTCAGCAGTTCGAACAACTCGTCGAACGTGCCGAAGCCGCCCGGAAACGCCGCCAGCGCGCGGGCGTGGAGCAGGAAGTGCATCTTGCGCAGCGCGAAATAATGGAACTGCAGCGACAGCGACGGCGTGACATAGGGGTTCGGTGCCTGCTCATGCGGCAGGACGATGTTCAGGCCGATCGATTCGGCGCCGACATCGGACGCGCCGCGATTGGCGGCCTCCATGATTGACGGACCGCCGCCCGAACACACAACGAAGTGACGCTGCCCGGCCTCGTCACGTGGCAGGCGGCTGGTGATGCGGGCAAGTTTGCGCGCGACCTCGTAATATTTGCTCTTGGCGACGAGGCGCTCGGCGATCTTGCGCGACTTCTCGTCGCTGGCCATCTCCAGCAGCGCATGCGCCTTTTCCGGCTCCGGGATACGCGCCGAGCCATAGAAGACGAAGGTCGAGGCGATTTTTGCTTCGTCGAGCAGCAATTGCGCCTTCAGCAATTCGAGCTGGAACCGCACCGGGCGAAGATCCTCGCGCAACAGGAAATCCATATCCTGGAATGCGAGTTTATAGGCGGGATGCTCGGTCTGCGGCGTCGATACGACGGTCTTGGCGCTGGCGGCGTCTTCGCTGGCGGGGGGGAATACGCGGTTCGGTGCTCGTGGATCGGTCATCCAAGGCATCTAGGCGAAAGTTCGGTGGCCCTCAACGGCAGAAGCGGGCACCGTCATCCTCCAGATGCAGGTGGTCGCGGTGGGCGGCGTTGTAATCGGGCGATAATACCGTGCCGAACCGGCGACAGGCGGATGCGCGGATCGTGCGCAGGAAATTGCGCGTCGGCTCGTCCGGCGCGTTCCAGTCGCGCAAGATGGTGATGCGGCGACCGTCCTTCAGCGTCAGGCCGCCGACATCGACCGCATTGGCCAGCGCATGGCCCGACCGGCGACCGGCGTTGCGCGGCGATCCGACGACGTTGCGGCAGGCATAGGTGCCGAACCCCTCGACCTTCGCCAGTTCGGAGCCCAGCATCTGATACGCGCCGGGCGCGACCGCGTTGCGCACCCACCCGGCGAACGCCCGCGCCGTGCCGCACCGCATGGCGGTGACGCCGGTAACGGGCACGCCGATATCGAGCAACTGCACCGCCCCCAGCACCGCGCAACCGCCGCCATAATCCTTGTCGGGCAGTACGCGGAAATCGACGCCCTCGCGTCGCAGGTCGGCATGGCATTGCGCGGTCTGGCGGGCGGAGGGGGCGGTGGAGGCGGGCGGTGCGCCGGGGCGTTCGGTGCGGCCGCAGGCGGTGAGGGCGACGGCGAGAAGCAGGATGGCGAGACGGTGCATCGCCGCCATCATCCCGTTCATGGCTGGTGCTGTCAGCCTTTATGCGATGGGGCGTTGGTCGTGGTTATGGTTTGGAGGCGGATCGGCACGTTTTGGGAAAGTGGTTCACGCGAAGGCGCGAAGAAGTTTTGTTTTCGCGCGGAGGCGCGGAGGACGCGGAGGAAGTTCCGCCGGATCGTTATCGGATCAATCATCGCTCTCTCCTCCTCCCCGGCGAAGGCCGGGGTCCAATTGGGTTACAGCTGGTGATTATAACTACGGCTATCCCAACTGGACCCTGGCCTCCGCCGGGGAGGCGAAAAGGGCGATGATCGGTTCCAATAGCAGTTTGGCGGAACTTCCTCCGCGTCCTCCGCGCCTCTGCGCGAACCAACCTTACTCTTCGCTCCTTGCAAATTCACCTGAACGGAAAAAGGGCCGCGATGGCCGAACTCTCCCTTGACCCGTCAGCATACATCGCTAGGGCCGTCGGCGGGCCACGCGGTCCCAACGCCGCGCGCGCTCTCTGTGAGGAGAGATACATTGACGGATACTGTTACCGCACCCGACGTTCGGGGTGTGACCAAGCCCGCTACCAAGCCGGCCCGACCCTTTTTCAGCTCTGGTCCCTGCGCCAAGCCTCCGGGCTGGGATGCCGCCGCGCTGGCGACCGCCAGCCTTGGCCGGTCGCATCGCTCGAAGATCGGTAAACAGCGCCTGCAATATTGCATCGACCTGATGCGCGAGGTCCTGAAGCTCCCCGAGACGCACCGCATCGGCATCGTGCCGGGATCGGACACCGGCGCCTTCGAGATGGCGATGTGGACGATGCTGGGCGCGCGCGGCGTGACGGCGCTGGCGTGGGAGAGCTTCGGCGAGGGCTGGGTGACGGATGCCGTCAAGCAGTTGAAGATCGATCCGACCGTGATCCGCGCCGATTATGGGCAGTTGCCCGATCTGGCGGCGATCGACTGGTCGACCGATGTTCTCTTCACATGGAACGGCACCACCAGCGGCGTGCGCGTGCCGAACGCCGATTTCATTCCGGCCGACCGCGAGGGACTGTCCTTTGCCGACGCGACGTCGGGCGTATTCGCCTATGACATCGACTGGGCGAAGATCGATGTCGCGACCTTCTCATGGCAGAAGGTGCTGGGTGGCGAGGGCGCGCATGGCGTGCTGATCCTGGGGCCGCGCGCGGTCGAGCGGCTGGAGAATTATACGCCAGCCTGGCCGCTGCCGAAGGTGTTCCGCCTCGTGTCCAAGGGCAAACTGGCCGAGGGCGTTTTCAAGGGCGAGACGATCAATACCCCGTCGATGCTGGCGGTCGAGGATGCGATCTTCGCGCTGGAATGGGGCAAGTCGCTGGGCGCCGACGGAAAGGGGGGCGGGCTGATCGCGCGCTCCGATGCCAATGCGGCGGCGCTGGACCGGATCGTCGAGGAGCGCGACTGGCTGGGCCATCTGGCGGTCGATCCGGCGACGCGGTCGAAAACCAGCGTGTGCCTGACGGTCGAGGGCGCGGACGAGGCGCTTATCAAGAAGATGGCGTCGCTGCTGGAAGCCGAAGGCGCGGCGTATGACGTAGCCGGGTATCGCGATGCGCCGGCTGGTCTGCGCATCTGGTGCGGGGCGACCGTCGATACCGCGGATATCGAGGCGCTCGGTCCGTGGCTCGATTGGGCCTACGCGGTGGCCAAGGGCGCTTAAAAGCCCTCTCCCTCTTCAGGGGAGTTCCGGGTGAACAGCGCCCCGCGCTGTTCAGGTCATGCCGGGGGCATGACCGACCCGGAACTGGTTGGGAGAGGGGCCGTGCGCTGCCTCTCCACCTTCTCCCCTTCCCCCTCTCCCCGGCCCTCTCCCCTGAAGGGGAGAGGGAGCAGAAGGACATATTCCATGCCCAAGGTACTGATTTCCGACAAGATGGACCCCAAGGCCGCGCAGATCTTTCGTGAGCGTGGTGTCGAGGTGGACGAGATCACCGGCAAGACCCCGGCCGAACTGATCGCGATGATCGGCGAGTATGATGGCCTCGCCATCCGCTCCTCGACCAAGGTGACCGCCGAGATACTGGCGCATGCCACGAACCTGAAGGTCGTCGGCCGCGCCGGCATCGGCGTCGATAATGTCGATATCCCCGCCGCCAGCGCCAAGGGCGTCGTGGTGATGAACACGCCGTTCGGCAATTCGATCACGACCGCCGAACATGCCATCGCCCTGATGTTCGCGCTCGCCCGCCAGTTGCCCGAGGCGGATGCCTCGACGCAGGCCGGCAAGTGGGAGAAGAACCGCTTCATGGGGGTCGAGCTGACCGCCAAGACGCTGGGCCTGATCGGCGCGGGCAATATCGGCGGCATCGTCGCCGACCGCGCGCGCGGGCTGAAGATGAAGGTCGTGGCGTTCGATCCGTTCCTGACGCCGGAGCGCGCGGTGGAGATGGGCGTCGAGAAGGTGACGCTGGACGAACTGCTGGCGCGCGCCGACTTCATCACGCTGCATACGCCGCTGACCGACTCGACGCGCAACATCCTGTCGGCCGAGAACATCGCCAAGACGAAGAAGGGTGTGCGGATCATCAACTGCGCGCGCGGCGGCCTGATCGACGAGGCGGCGTTGAAGGCGGCGCTGGATTCGGGCCAGGTCGGCGGCGCGGCGCTCGACGTGTTCCAGACCGAGCCGGCCAAGGACTCTCCGCTGTTCGGCACGCCGAACTTCGTCTCGACCCCGCATCTGGGTGCATCGACGACCGAGGCGCAGGTGAACGTGGCGATCCAGGTGGCCGAGCAGATGGCCGATTTCCTGGTGTCGGGCGGCGTCACCAACGCGCTGAACATGCCGAGCCTGTCGGCGGAGGAAGCGCCGAAGCTGAAGCCGTACATGGCGCTGGCCGAAAAGCTGGGCTCGCTGGTCGGGCAGCTGACGACCGGATCGATCGGTCGCATTTCGATCCATGCGGAGGGTGCCGCCGCCGAATTGAACCAGAAGCCGCTGGTGCAGGCGGTACTGGCCGGGTTCCTGCGCACGCAGACCGACACCGCCAACATGGTCAACGCGCCGGTGCTGGCGCGCGAGCGCGGCATCGAGGTGCGCGAAGTGCGGACCGAGCGCGAGGGCGATTACCACACGCTGCTGCGCGTGTCGGTGAAGACGGAGGCCGGCGAGCGGTCGGTCGCGGGCACGTTGTTCGGCGATGCCGCGCCGCGGATCGTGGAACTGTTCGGCATCAAGGTCGAGGCCGATCTGGATGGGCCGATGCTGTATGTCGTCAACGAGGACGCGCCGGGCTTCATCGGTCGTCTGGGTACGGCGCTGGGCGAGGCGGGCGTGAATATCGGCACGTTCCACCTCGGCCGTCGTCAGGCCGGTGGCGAGGCGGTGCTGCTGCTGTCGGTGGACGAGCCGGTGACGGCGGACCTGTTGGCCAAGGTGAAGGCGCTGCCGGGCGTCAAGGTCGCGATGGGCCTGTCGTTCTGAGCGAGCCTTTACATAACCGCCTGAAGGTCTGGCTGGCGAACACCACCGGGCTCGACCACGCGACGCTCCACGTCCATATCGGCATGCTGATATGGATCGTGGGCGTCGCCGTGGCGGGCGATGTCGGTGCGGTGTGGCCGCTGGTGATCGTGATCGTCGCGGAACTGGTCAACGAAGTGTTCGACCGGATGCGGGTGGGATCGTGGCGGATCGCCGATACCACGCAGGACATCGTCAATTCGGTTTTGTGGCCGGTCGTGCTGTTCACGCTGGCGCGCACGGGAATAATCTGACCCGGACGGAATAAGCACGTGTCCTTCGCCTTTGTTAAAGGCATGGGACGTATGCGATACCGGATGGAGGACGATTGAGCGTGTTGGCATGGACGACGGCGTTGTTGCTGGCTACCAATCCGGTGGTGCAGGAAGTCGTGCCGGTCGATCCTGCGGCAGCCGCGCCGGCGGATGCGCAGGCTGTGCCACCATCGACGCCGCCGGCGGTCACCCCCGTTTCGCCGCCAGTCCCGACACAGATCCCGACCCCGGTCGCACCGCCGCCGCCTGTTCCGGCCAACGCCCCCGTCGATGCCGTCCACAACGATATCGTGGTCACGGCGCGGGCGCGGTGGGAGGCGCCCGATCCCTTTGCCGATGTCAACGCCGAGTCGTTCGCGGTGACGCAGAAGATCGACAATGCGGTGATGGGTCCGGCGGCGCTGGCATACAAGAAGAAGGTCCCCGGTCCGGTGCGCCGCGGTATCCACAATTTCCTCTATAACCTGCGCGAGCCGGTGGTGTTCGTGAACTTCGTCCTGCAGCACAAGATCGGCAAGGCGGCCGAGACGGTGGGGCGCTTCGCGATCAACACGACGATCGGCGCGATCGGCCTGTTCGATGTCGCGAAGAAGAAGCCGTTCAGGCTGCCCCGCCGCAGCAACGGGTTCGCCAACACGCTGGGTTTCTATGGCGTGCCGAACGGGCCGTTCATGTTCCTGCCGATCGTCGGGCCGACGACGGTGCGCGACCTGTTCGGCGGCGCGATCGACCGGATCGTGTTGCCGGTGACGCTGGGGCAGGGCGTCACCGATCCGAAATTCGCGATTCCCGCCGGGGTGCTGGGCGCGCTCGACCACCGGGCCGAATTTGACGAGACACTTAAGCGGTTGCACGACGGCGCGGCCGATCCGTACGCGAATTCGCGTGATTTCTACCTGCAACGGCGGCAGGCTGAGATCGACCTGTTGAAGGGGCGCGGCAAGGGCAATGGTGGTCCGCTGTCCGATCCCCCCAAGGGGCCGATCATTCTGAAACCGCGTACCGGAGCTTCCCCGGTGGTGCTGCCCCCTGCCACACCGGTAGAGCCTGTTCCGTCGCTGCGATGAGTATGTCGGGCCAGTAAGTATAAGATTGGTTCGCGCGGAGACGCGGAGACGCGGAGGGGGGGCGCCCGATGAAGGGTTTGGCATGATAACACGGCGTGTCTGAAATTGTCGCCGTTGTGGAGATGACGGGCTGCGCCGCACGAGACGTCTCCGCGTCTCCGCGTGAACCTCTTCAGGGTTGTCCGACTCAGTGGTGCGGTGCGACGGAAGGGCATCGCCGTGGCCGCGATTAGCCGCTAACAGCGCGCGCATGACGATGCCCGGTTTGCTCCCCGAAGGATTCCACGACCGCCTGCCGCCGGTGGCCGATGCCGCCGCGGCGGTGGAGGCGCGCGTGTTGGAGGCGGCGCGGCTGCATGGATATGAGCGCGTCGATCCGCCGCTGGCCGAATTCGCCGACGAACTGGCGGTGAGATTGAAGCCTGTCCTGAGCGGCCGGCACGGCCGGCCAGTCGAAGGGACGGGCGGGCTGACCGACGCGGTGCGCTTCGTCGATCCGGTCGGACAGGCGACGCTGGCCATCCGGCCGGACATGACGGCGCAGGTCGCGCGGATCGCGGCGACGCGGATGGGACATCACCCGCGACCGGTGCGGCTGTCCTATGCCGGATCGGTGCTGAAGCTGCGCGCCTCGCAACTGGCCCCCGCGCGCGAGCGGCGGCAGGTGGGGGCCGAATTGATCGGTCTCGATTCGATCGCCGCCGCTTGTGAGGTCGTGCGCGTCGCGGTCGAGGGGCTGGCGGCGGCGGGGATCGTCGATGTGTCGATCGATTTCACGCTGCCCGATCTGGTCGATACGCTGGCGACGGGGTCGTTGCCGGTGGCGGCCGAGGCGATCGGGCCTTTGCGCGAACGGCTGGATGCCAAGGATGCGGGCGGGGTCGCGGCGATCGCGCCGGCCTATCTGCCGCTGGTCGAGGCGGCGGGGCCGTTCGACAGCGCGATGGCGCGGTTGCGCGCGTTCGATACGGACGGCGTGCTGGCGAGCCGGCTTGACGGGCTGGCGACGATCGCGGCCGCGCTGGGCGACACGGCGGCGATGACGCTGGACCCGACCGAGCGGCACGGCTTCGAATATCAGTCGTGGCTGGGATTCTCGCTGTTCGCGGCGGGCGCGGCGCGCGAACTGGGGCGTGGCGGCACCTATGTCATCGTCCATCCCGATGGCACCGAGGAGCCGGCGACCGGCTTCTCGCTCTATGCCGACATGCTCGGCGGCATCGGCGCGGCACCGGCACGGCGGCGACTGTTCCTGCCGCATGGTACGCCGGCACACGAAGGCGCGGCGATGCGCGCGGCCGGGTGGGTGACGGTGGCGGCGCTGGAGCCGGGCGATACGCCCGAGGCGCAACTCTGTACGCACCGGTGGGTGGCGGGCGCGGCGCAGGCGGTAACTCCCGCCGGGTAACCGGACGCCCGCCATGGTAACGGCATGCCGCTTGGCGGTTGACCCCGGCACCATCCCCCTTTAGGCGCGCCCTCGCATCTATCGAACCATTCGTGTGCCGAGTCCTGTCGAAGGGCGCACGGATCGACCCCGGCAGGGGGAAACCTGTACATGGCGAACGTAGCGGTCATCGGCGCGCAATGGGGCGACGAGGGCAAGGGCAAGATCGTCGACTGGCTCGCCGAGCGCGCTGACATGGTCGTCCGGTTCCAGGGCGGGCACAATGCCGGCCATACGCTGGTGGTGGGCGAGAATGTCTACAAACTGTCGCTGCTGCCGTCGGGCATCGTACGCGGTACGCCGTCGGTGATCGGCAACGGCGTGGTGCTCGACCCGTGGGCGCTGAAGGCGGAGATCGCGCGGCTGGGCGAACAGGGTGTCCATGCCACGCCCGATACGCTGCGCATCGCCGACAATTGCGCGCTGATCCTGCCGTTCCACCGTGATCTGGACGGGTTGCGCGAGGATGCGTCGGGCGCGGGCAAGATCGGCACCACGCGGCGCGGCATCGGCCCGGCTTATGAGGACAAGGTCGGCCGTCGCGCGATCCGGGTTTGCGATCTGGCGCATCTGGATGATCTGGGGCCGCAGCTCGACCGGCTGACCGCGCATCACGACGCGCTGCGCGCCGGCTTCGGCGAACCGCCGATCGACCGCGAGCGGTTGCTGGGCGAACTGCGCGAAATCGCCGGCTTCGTCCTGCCTTTCGCCAAGCCGGTGTGGCGCGACCTGAACGAGGCGCGCGCGGCCGGCAAGCGTATTCTGTTCGAAGGCGCGCAGGGTGTGTTGCTCGATGTCGATCACGGCACCTACCCCTTCGTCACCTCGTCGAACACGATTGCGGGCGCGGCGGCGGGTGGTTCCGGCCTCGGGCCATCGGGTGTCGGTTTCGTGCTGGGCATCGCCAAGGCGTACACGACCCGCGTCGGCTCCGGCCCGTTCCCGACCGAGCTGGAAGATGCGATCGGCGAGCAACTCGGCGTGCGCGGCCATGAGTTCGGCACCGTCACCGGCCGCAAGCGCCGCTGCGGCTGGTTCGACGCGGTGCTGGTGCGCCAGTCGGCGGCGGTCGGCGGCATCACCGGCATCGCCCTGACCAAGATCGACGTGCTCGACGGCATGGACGAGGTGAAGATCTGCACCGGATACCGCCTGCGCGGCGAGACGCTGGATTACTTCCCGTCGCACTCGGCGGATCAGGCGGCGGTCGAGCCGGTGTACGAGACGATGGAGGGCTGGCAGGGCACCACCGCCGGCGCGCGGAGCTGGGCCGACCTGCCGGCACAGGCGATCAAGTATATCCGCCGGGTCGAAGAGTTGATCCGCTGTCCGGTGGCGCTGGTATCGACCAGTCCGCAGCGCGCGGACACGATCCTGGTGCGCGATCCGTTCGCGGACTGAGGGGTCTCGGCACAGTTGAGCAGGCGGAGCGGCGGCATGACGATGGCGGATCGGCGAAAGCCGGTCTGACCACGGCCGCCGCTTTCAGCCCGTTTTCCGGCGCAGGGTTTTCGCGATCAGCCAGAAGTGCATGAGCTGGATCGCGATGAACATCGTGCCGAGGCCGGCCAGTGTGGGTATCACAAGGCCCTCCTGCCCCGCTCGGGGCGGGACGGTCAACGACATGATGACGAAGACGACGAGGGTGGCGATGGCAACCGCCGGTATGAAGGCAAGGGCCAGACGACGCGGCGCGGACCAGGTGACCTCTCCCGTGATCCACCATTGCATCGGCAGTCGATCCTCGTGCCGGAAGCGGGCATCGGCCCGGCAGGCCAATCCACCCAGCATCAGGCTGAATATCGCCGCGACGATCAGTGTGGTCATCGGACACTCCTTCGTCGAACCGGATAGCATATTCCACACCGCCGGGCATCCCGCCGGTCGCGGCGTGTTGTACCGGGGATGACGAGGGGCGGCATCCTGACCGTCGCGGTTCGCGTACAAACTGGCCATCGCCGATCCTTGCCACCCCATCGCCCCTGTCGCATAGCGGGGGGATGGAGACGCCCCCTGAGATTGCGATCGACGATCTGTCGTTCGAAGACGCCCTGAAGGAACTGGAACGGATCGTCGGCCGGCTGGAAAGCGGCGATGCGACGCTCGACGAATCGATCCGGCTGTACGAGCGCGGTGACCGACTGCGCGTGCGCTGTGCCGAGCGGCTGGATGCGGCGCAGGCGCGGATCGAGGCGATCCGGCTGGATGCCGAGGGCAAGCCACAGGGCACGCGCCCCTTTGCCGCCGGTTGATCGCGTGAGCGCATTGCCCGCTTCGCTGCCCGATGCGATCGCCGTCGTGGCGGCCGATATCGACCGCCGGTTCGACCAGTTGCTGGCGGTGCCGGACGATCCGCGCGCCGACCTGTACCGCTGCATGCGCCACGCTGCGATCGGTGGCGGCAAGCGGTTGCGGCCGCTGCTGACGATGGCCACCGCCGATCTGTTCGGGGTCGATCGCGACTGTGCGGCGCTCGTGGGGACGGCGATCGAGGCGATCCATGTCTATTCGCTGATCCATGACGATCTGCCGGCGATGGACGACGACGACCTGCGTCGTGGCAAGCCGACCGCGCACAAGGCGTTCGGCGAGGCGACGGCGATCCTGGCGGGCGATTGCCTGCATGCGCTGGCGTTCGAGGTGCTGGCCGATCCGGCGACGCATGCCGATCCGTTCGTGCGTGCCGAACTGGTGCTCGATCTGGCGCGGGCGGCGGGGCCGTCGGGCATGGCGGGTGGGCAGATGATGGATCTGGCGGCGGAACAGACGCGCTTCGACCTGAACACCGTCACCCGGTTGCAGCAGATGAAGACCGGCGCGTTGATCTGCGCGGCGGTGGAGGCGGGCGCGATCCTGGGCCGGTTGCCGGCGGAGGGACGCACGGGCCTGCGCGGTTATGCCCATGATCTGGGGCTGGCGTTCCAGATCGCCGACGACCTGCTCGATGCCGAGGGGGACGAGGCGCTGGCCGGCAAGAAACTGCGCAAGGACGAGGAAGCGGGCAAGGAGACGTTCCTGACGCTGATGGGCGTCGATCGCGCACGGGCGCAGTGCGCGATGCTGGTCGATCAGGCCGTCAGCCACCTGCATGCCTATGGCGCCGAGGCCGATCTGTTGCGCGCCGTGGCGCGGTATGTGGTGGAGCGCGACCGTTGACCCGCGTCGGCGTCTATCCGGGGACGTTCGATCCCGTGACGCTGGGACATATGGACATCATCCGGCGCGGCGCGAAGCTGGTCGACCGGCTGGTGATCGGGGTCACGACCAATCCGTCCAAGTCGCCGATGTTCACGCTCGACGAGCGAATGGCGACGGTGCGGCGCGAGGTGGCGGACGTGCCGGGTGTAATCGATGTGGTCGCATTCGATTCGCTGCTGATGGACTTCGCCACGCGCGAGGGGGCAAAGGTGATCGTCCGCGGCCTGCGCGCGGTCGCCGATTTCGAATATGAGTACCAGATGGCCGGCATGAACCAGCAGATCAACCGCAGCGTCGAGACGGTGTTCCTGATGGCCGATGTCGGCCTGCAACCGATCGCGTCGCGGCTGGTGAAGGAGATCGCGCTGTATGGCGGCGATGTGTCGAAGTTCGTGACGCCGTCCGTGTGTGACGAATTGGCCACGCGTGTTGCCCTGATCGGACGCAAGGGCAGCTGAGCCGCGTTGACCCGTGCGGTCCCGGTACGGTAACCGCCGGCGCGTGACGGGTTCCCGGCGACGGGATCAAAAGGGAAGTCGGTGAGCGGGAAGCCCCCGCGGTTCCGGCGCTGTTCCCGCAACTGTGACCGGCGAGCGGCCACCCCATGATGCCACTGGATCGTTTTCCGGGAAGGCGGGGCGGTTCGCGACGACCCGGAAGCCAGGAGACCTGCCTGTCACGGTCGATCCTTCGCGCCGGCGGGAGTACCGGAGCGGACGAGGGGTTCCCCCTCGAGCGAGCGACGCCCGACGGCCGGTCGCAATCACGCGCACGGCCAGCAAGGACGTGCCCGATGCTGAAATACTTGCTTCTCTCCGCCGCGGCGATCGCCGCGCCCGCCGCCGCCCAAAGCCTTGACCAGCCCTCCACCAATGACGACCGGATCGTCGTGACCGCGACCCGCGCCGAACAATCGGTGCGCGAGGTCGGGCAGGCGATCACCGTCATCGACCGCGACGAGATCGAGCGCCGCCAGACCGTGGTTGTCTCCGACCTGCTGGCGACGATGCCGGGTGTAACGGTGACGCGCAACGGATCGATCGGTGGCTTCACCGGCGTACGCCTGCGCGGCGCGGAGGCCGAACAGACGCTGGTGGTGATCGACGGCGTGCGCGTGAACGATCCGTCGTCGCCGGGCGGCGGCTTCGATTTCGCCAACCTGTTGTCGAGTTCGGTCGAGCGGATCGAAATCCTGCGTGGCCCCAATTCGGTGCCATGGGGCAGCCAGGCGATCGGCGGTGTGGTCAACATCATCACCGCCCAGCCAACCGAGGGGCTGCGCGTGCGCGGCAACGCCGAATATGGCTATGCCGATCAGGTGTTTACCAGCGCCGGCGTGGCCGGTGGTACGGGCGGGCTGACGGGATCGCTGACCGGCGGCTACCTGCGCACCGACGGCATCTCGTCGGCAGCGGTCGGCAGCGAGCGGGACGGGTATCGCCAATATGGCGCCAACGGGCGGCTGGGATACGAGATCGTGCCGGGCATCGGCGTCGACCTGCGCGGCTGGTACGCGCATAGCCGGGCGCGGCTGGACGGGTTTCCGGCGCCGGCCTTCACCTTCGCCGACACCAACGAATATTCGACGATGCAGGAAGTCTATGGCTATGCCGGCGTCCATGCCGATCTGGCCGATGGCCGCTTCCGCAACCGCGCGGCGTTCACCATCGCCGACATCAACCGCGACAATTACGCGCCCGATTTCGGCGACGAGCCGTCGTTCATCGGTCGCGGGCGATCGGAGCGGTACGAGTATCAGGGCGATTTCCGGCTGATCGAGCAAGCCCGTCTGGTCGGCGGCGTCGAGCATGAGACCAGCCGCTATGGCGATGACTTCGCGCGCTATTCGGTCGGCATCACCAGCGTTTATGGCCAGTTGATCGTGAAGCCGGTCGACATGCTGACGCTGACCGGTGGCGTCCGCAACGACGATCACGACCAGTTCGGCAGCCACACCACGTTCGGCGGCGATGCGGCGCTGGCGCTGGACACGGGTACGACCTTGCGCGCGAGCTATGGCGAGGGGTTCAAGGCGCCGACGCTGTACCAGCTCTACAGCGATTTCGGTAACGGGCGGCTCGATCCGGAAACCGCGCGCAATTACGATCTGGGCGTCGAGCAGACGTTTCTGGGCGGCCGTGCGCGGGTCGGCGCGACCTATTTCAACCGGCGGACGAAGAACCAGATCAATTTCCGGTCGTGCACGCTGGCGGAGCGGAACACGGCCGGCTCGATCTGCGTCGGGCGCCCCTTCGGCGTCTATGACAATATCCAGCGCGCCGATGCGGAGGGTGTCGAACTGACGATCGCGTTGATGCCGGTCGATGGGTTCACCGTGACGGGCAATTACAATTACATCGACAGCGAGAACCGGACGCCGGGCGCCAATTTCGGACGCGATCTGGCGCGGCGACCGCATCAGACGGTGACGATGAACGCCGATTATCGCTGGTCGTTCGGTCTGTCGCTGGGCGGCACGATCACGCATGTCGGCGACAGTTTCGACAATGCGGCGAACACCGTGCGGCTGGACGGATATGTGCTGGCGGGCCTGCGCGCCGAATTCCCGATCGGCGAGCGGCTGGTGATCTATGGCCGCGTCGACAATCTGTTCGACGAGGATTACCGCAGCGTCGCCGGTTACGGCACGGTCGGGCGGGCGGCGTTCGGCGGGATACGGGTGAAGCTGGACCAGTGAAGCGGGTGAGCGCCCCCGTCTTTAGCATTGCCCTGACGCTGGCGGCCTGCGCGTCGCCACCGCCAGACTTCAGGGGCGGGGGCGGGGGGATCGTGTCGGTCAATCCGTGTGCGGACGCGATGCTGGTGCGGCTGGTCCCGGCATCGCGGATCGCGGCGATCAGCCATTATTCGCACGACCCGGTGGCGACGTCGCTACCGATCGCGGTCGCCCGCCGCTTTCGCGCGACTGCGGGGACGGCGGAGGAGGTGATCGCGCTGGCGCCCGATCTGGTCGTCGCGTCCAGCTTCACCGCCCCCGCAACCCGCGATGCGTTCGCGCGGGCGGGGGTGAAGACGCTGTATCTGGATGCACCGGCGACGATCGCGGCGAGCGAGGCGCAGGTGCGGCAACTCGCGGCGGCAGTCGATGCGAGCGCGGCGGGGGAGCGGATGGTGACGGCGATCGAGCGATCGTTGCCGCCGGTCCCAACGGGAAGACGGCCGGCGGCGCTGCTGTTCATTGCCGGCGATCTGGCGACGGGGGTCGGGACGCTGCTCGACGAGATGATGACGCGGGCCGGGTTCGCCAATGCGGCGACGGCATATGGCTTGCAGTTCACCGGCCGCCTTCCCGCCGAGCAACTGGTGGCCCGACCGCCCGAGGTGGTGATCGCGCCGGCGGGCGGGCGCGGCGTCGATCTGCGCCGGCGGTTGCTGCCTCATACGGTCGAGGCGAATTTCCCCCGGCAATTGGTGAATTGCGGCGGACCGAGCATCGTGCCGGCGATGCGGCGACTGATGGCGATCCGGGCGAAACTGGCATGAGCCGGGCCATGAAGCTCGCGCTGTTGGCGGCGCTGGTCGGCCTGTCGTTTGCCGGGTCGCTGATGACGGGCAAGTCGGTCGTGCCGTTGTCGGCGTGGTTTTCCGACGATCCGCGCTGGTGGATCATCCTGCAATTGCGATTGCCGCGGGCGGTGCTGGGGCTGGCGCTGGGCGCGGTGCTGGGCCTGTCGGGCGCGGTGTTGCAGGGATATCTGCGCAATCCGCTGGCCGATCCGGGCGTGGTCGGCGTGTCGTCGGCGGCGGCGCTGGGCGCGGTGACGGCGATCGTCGCGGGCGTGGCGACGGGGGCGGGCGTGTTCGCGGCGGCGATCGTCGCGGCGGCGGGGGCGATGGCGTTGCTCGCGGCGCTGACATGGCGGTCGGATGGCACGGTGACGTTCGTGCTGGCGGGGACGGTGCTGGCCAGCCTGGCGGGGGCGCTGACGGCGTTTGTGATCTCGGTCGCGCCCAATCCCTATGCGGTGGCGGAGGTGATGGACTGGCTGATGGGTGCGCTGACCGATCGAGGTTGGGGCGACGTGGCGCTGGCGGGGCCGCCGATGGCGGCGGGGGCGACTCTGTTGCTGCTGACGGCGCGGTCGCTGGATGCATTGTCTTTGGGCGAGGCAGCGGCGCGGTCGCTGGGCGTCGATCTGGGGCGGACGCGCGGGCTGGTGGTGGCCGGCACCGGGCTGGCGGTGGGGGCGGGCGTGGCGGCGACGGGGGTGATCGGTTTCGTCGGGCTGATCGTGCCGCATCTGTTGAGGCCGGTGTTCGGGGCGCGGCCGGGGGCGTTGCTGGTGCCGTCTGCCCTGGGTGGCGCGGTGCTGGTGCTGGTCGCCGATGCGCTGGTGCGGCTGGTGCCGGGGGCGGGGGAAGTGCGGCTGGGCGTGGCGATGGCGCTGATCGGGGCGCCGTTCTTCCTGATGCTTTTGCTGCGGTCGCGGGGTGAGGCGTGGCGCTGATCGTCCATCGCCTGTCGGTGAGGCTGGGGACGCGTGCCATTCTGCGCGACGTGTCGGCGCGGTTCGAGGCGGGGCGCGTCACCGCGATCCTGGGGCCGAACGGGGCGGGCAAGAGTACGCTGGTGAAGGCGATGGCGGCGCTGGTGACGGCAAGCGGATCGGTGACGCTGGACGGCGCGGCGATCGGCGACATGGACCCGCGCGCGCGAGCGAGGGCGATCGGATATCTGCCGCAGGACGCGGTGGTCCACTGGAACATGCCGGCGCGCGAGGTGGTGGCGCTCGGCCGTCTGCCGCATCGGCGCGCGTCGGTGGCACCGTCGGCGCTCGACGCCGTGGCGATCGACCGGGCGATGGCGGCGACCGATACCGCGACGCTGGCGATGCGGCCGGTGGGCGAGTTGTCGGGCGGCGAGCGGGCGCGGGTGTTGCTGGCACGGGTGCTGGCGGGGGAGCCGCGCTGGTTACTGGCGGACGAGCCGCTCGCCAGTCTAGATCCCGCGCACCAGATCGATCTGCTGGCGCGGTTGCAGGCGCATGCGCAGGGTGGCGCTGGCGTCATCGTGGTGCTGCACGATCTGGTGCAGGCGGCGCGGGCGGCGGACGATGTTCTGTTGCTGAAGGACGGCGGCGTGCTGGCGTTCGGGCCGGTGGCGACGGTGTTGACGCCGGCGTTGCTGGAACAGGCATTCGGTGTACGGGTGGCGATGCTGGACGAGGGCGGGCGGCGATTGCCCGTGCCGGTCGGGCGGATCGACCGATAGGTCGACGGATGCGGCGGCGGCGCTTATGTCGCCGACGTGATCGATATTCCCGCTCCGCTCCGCCTGCGTCTCGATAGCGAGGCCCTCGTCCATAACTGGCGCACGCTGGATCGCCTGAGCGGCCGTGCGGCATGCGGGGCGGCCGTGAAGGCCGATGGCTATGGTCTGGGCGCAACCGGGGTGGCGGAGCGGCTGGCGGCGGCGGGGTGCCGCGATTTTTTCGTCGCCACATGGAGCGAGGCGCAGGCACTGGCCCCGCTCGGCCTGCCGGTATCGGTGCTGCACGGCGTGCGGGCAGAGGACATGCCGGCGGCGATGGCCGGCTTCGCACGACCGGTGCTGAACACCGCGCAACAGATCGCGCGCTGGCGGGCGGCGGGCGGCGGTGCGTGCGACGTGATGGTGGACACGGGCATGAACCGATTGGGCGTATCGCCCGACGAGGTTCGCGGTGGCCTGCTCGACGGTCTGGCGATCGAGACGCTGATGAGCCACCTCGCCTCCGCCGACGAGGACACCGACACCGCCCGTGCGATGAGCGAGCGCCAGCGGGCGACGTTCGCGGCATTGGCGGGCGTGACGGGCGCGCGGCGGATGAGCCTGGCCAATTCCGCGGGCATCGGTCTGGGGGCGGATTATGCGTTCGATCTGACCCGGCCGGGACTGGCGCTGTATGGCGGTGTGCCGCGTGCGGAGATGGCGGCGGCGATCCGGCAGGTCGTGTTTCCGGAAGCGCAGGTGCTGCAACGCCGACGCGTGCGGGCGGGGGAGAGCGTGGGGTACAACGCGACGTGGACGGCGGCGGTGGATACCGAGGTGGCGATTATAAATCTGGGGTATGCGGATGGGTATCGGCGGGCGTTTTCGGGGGTTGGATCGGCCAGCTTTGGAGAACATCGGTTGCCGGTGCTGGGGCGGGTTTCGATGGATCTGGTGGCACTTAAACTGCCAACGAATTGCCATGCAGATGACGAAGCTTGGGTATCGATCGATTATCGCTTGGCGTCCAATGCGATCATAGCAGCAGTATCGCAGTATGAATTGTTGACCAACCTCGGCGCACGATATGATCGTCGTTGGGTGTCAAACGTTTAAATAAAAGTAAGTGTCTCTTAGTCTTAATTCAAACAAAAAGGGCCGCCTATCTTAGGCGGCCCTATCTAGTGTATTATCGCTTAAAACTTTGCTTCGAAGCCTGCATACATGAAGCGGCCAACATTTTCATAGATTCCCTGTGCGCCAGTTGTACCGGTGATATCGTAAGGTGGCTGCTTATCGAAAACGTTATCAACGCCCGCATAGAAGCGGAACTTCTCGTTAATGTCTGCTCCGATGCGGATATTGTGATAAGTAACATCCGGGTAAAACACAAACGGGAAAGCATCAGGATTAAGCGCAGGGCGCCCTTGGACAGAATTTTGCGTTTCATACTGTGCGGCGACAGTCTGCTTGCCAACATACCGCATATTATAGTTTAGATCAAAAACACCAAAATCGGCGTTGATGGTGAATGAGCCTGCCCATTCCGGATCGCCAACTTCGAATTTCTGCTGGTCGATGTAGCCCGGCGTATTAATGTCCGTGTAATTGTCACGATTAATCAGATAGCTCACAATACCGCGCATCGTGATCTTCGTATCACCAAAATTATGGCTGTAGCTCAGATCTGCGTCGATGCCCGACGTCTTCTGCTTCGCGAAATTAAACGGACCTGACAGGAACGACTGACCAGTCGCCGGAAAGGAAACCTGCACACCGCCGTTGGTGACCCCGGTCTGTCCAGCAAATGTGCCGTTCGGATTGCGCGTCAATGCAGCGCAATACTGATTGTTGATGCCGCTAGGGCTGTCATAACACTGGTTGATGATCGTCTGCGGCGCCAACGAGAAAATTACGTTGTTGATCGTGATATTGTAGTAATCGACCGACAACGTGAGGCCTGGGATCATGCTCGGCTGAAGTACAACGCCTCCGGTAAAGCTGTCAGCAGTTTCTTCACGCAGATTTGGGTTGCTTCCGTTCAGGCCGCTGATGCCCGATGTCGGCACGTTAGTGAATGGCTCGGTGATGCCGTTGAACGTCTGGGTCGTGGGCACGCCCGCCGCGGCGCAGTTGGCGACGCGGTTGGGATTGTCACGGATATTGTTCTGGCTGCACGGATCGATCAGACCGTTCAGGAAGGTCTGGCTCGGCGAAGAGAACAGATCCGACTGCGTAGGCGCACGAACGGAGCGAGCATAGCTGCCCCGCAAGCGAACATCGCGCACCGGCGACCAGGTCAATCCGCCGTTATACGACCAGACGGTCCCTGTTGCGCCGATGTTGTAATTCGAAACGCGAGCCGCGCCATCGATCGTCAGTTCCTGAAAGAACGGAACGTCCTTGAGCAAGGGAATACGAATTTCGCCATAACCTTCCTTCACGATCTGCGCGGGCGGATCGAAAATCGGGATGGCGTTGAGGAAGGTGGCGCCGCTGCGCGTTACGTCGTCGAACGCGGAATAGGCGGTTTCACGACGATATTCTCCACCGATCGAGAACTGGATTGGCCCACCTGGCAATTCGAACAGCTGCGAAAGGTCACCCGAGACAAACGCCGTGGCGTCGTACTGGTCCGCCTTTTCGCGACGCGTCGAATTGACAACAAAGTAGTTCAATGCAGCAGCGCTCGGCGTGTTCATTCCGAACAAATTGACCGGCACGCAACTGGCGTCGTCATTGGTGGTGATCGCGTCGGCGTTTATGCCGCAAACGATCGCGCCGGAAGTGTTGCGAACCGCATTCTGCGAGTTGCGGAACTTCTGAACATTTACGTTGCCCTGCGTTGCGTAGAACGTGTCCAGATGCCCATAGTTCAGTGCAACTTCGTAACGCCAGTCGGTATTGAACGTACCTTCGACACCACCAACGATCCGATAGGTTTCGCGACGATGATCCTCACCGCGTGCACCGAAGTCGACGTTGATACGCTGAGCCGTGAAGGTCGTTGCGCCTGGCGCCAGGCTTTGTGCGAGCACCGAACGAGCCTGCGTGCTCAGATATGGATTGTTGACGCTGTATGTGGCCGGCAACGTACCTTGTAAGAAGGTCGGCTGACCTTCCTGAAGTGCGTCGACACGCACATACTTCGCCTCGACAAACGGCCGGAACGCGTCCGAGACATCGTAATGTGCCAGGATATTGGCGGAATAGCGCTTGACGCCCGGCTGCAACTGGCCAGTCAGGCGTTGCGACGAACCCAGACCGCCGATGGCATTACCCGAACCAAAGGGCCGGAAATCCTTCACGACGTTGTTGGGCACGAGGTTGCCGGTGTTGTCGAAGACAAAGACGCGACCAAGTGCAGCACCGGTATTGCTGAATTCGCCGGTGCAGTTGAAAGCGCGACGGGCGGCATTGGCTGCGTCACCGGCCACTGCGGTCGGACACGCCGACGTGTATGCGCCGCCTTCGGAAATCGCGATGTTGCGGACATTCCGCAGGAAAGTCGTGTCCGGAACGCCGTTTCCGGTTGATGGTTCGTTCAGAACATTCTCGGTCGCATTAAACTGACGACGGCCTGTAGTGCTATAACGGCTACGGTCGGTGAAATAAAGTGCGTCCGACTGGCTGTATTCCAGTGCTGCGGCAATATTGCCACGTCCATCACCGAAGTTCTTACCTGCGGTCAGGCTGCCAAAATATGACGGGCGATCGCCTTTCGATGTTACACCGCTTTGGCCGCGAAGGCGAAAGCCGTCGTAATCACGTTTCAGAACGAAGTTAACGGCGCCAGCCACTGCATCGGAACCATAGATGGCTGAGTTACCGCCCGTCACCACATCTACCCGCTCGATCAGATCGACTGGAATCGTGTTGATGTCCACGCTGCTGTCGCCGGGTGTCGTGGTCACGTGGCGGCGACCGTTGACGATGACCAGCGTGCGATTCGTTCCTAGACCGCGAAGGTCCAGAACGTTCAACCCCGCCGTTCCGATGAACCGCGTCGAGTTCGATCCGCTAAACGTCGAGCGAAGTGCAGGCAGCTTGTTGAGCGTGTCGCCGAGCGACACGTCACCTGTCTGTGTCAACTCCTGCGCGCTCAGCGACGTAATCGGTGCTGGCGAATCAAGATTGGGGCGGGCAATGCGCGAGCCGGTTACGACGATAGCCGTATCGTCGGAAGCCTCCGCAGCTTCCGCGGCAACCTGCGTACCGGTCTCCATCGGCGTATCATCTTTTGTCGATGGCGCAGTCTGCGCAATGGCAGAGTTTGGCAATACCACTGCGCCGAGCAACATGGAACTTACCAGCGCGGTTGCGCCGAGAAAACGGTTGATTGACAAAATCGGCCCCTTTGGAATGGCGTTATGCCCTATCCACAGTGAGCCGATTTTCTCAGATTGATGCAAGCGACCCTTGGCCAGACATTACAGTTTGCTGAATGAATGTTGCAGCATTGCAACATATTAGTAATGCGTCGGCAATCTACGCCTCACCGCTCCAGACACATCGCAATGCCCATGCCGCCGCCGATGCACAGCGTAGCCAGCCCCTTCTTGGCATCGCGCTTGCCCATTTCATAAATCAGCGTCGTCAGCACGCGCGCACCGCTGGCGCCGATGGGATGGCCCAGCGCGATGGCGCCGCCGTTGACGTTGACCTTGTCGGGGTCGAAACCCAGCTCCTTGCCGACCGACAGGGCTTGCGCGGCGAAGGCTTCGTTGGCTTCGATCAGGTCGAGGTCGGCGACGGTCCAGCCGGCCTTGGCGAGTGCGCGCTTCGTGGCGGGGACGGGTCCGATGCCCATGACGGAGGGGTCGACGCCGGCCGATGCCCAGCTCTTGATGGTGGCCAGCACGGTCAGGCCGCGCTTGTCGGCTTCGGCGCGGCTGGTGACGACGATCGCGGCGGCGCCGTCGTTCAGGCCGGAGGCGTTGGCGGCGGTGACGGTGCCGTCCTTCTTGAAGGCGGGGCGGACGCCCGACACGCTGTCGAGAGTGGCGCCGGCGCGGATATATTCGTCGTCGGCGACGATGGTGTCGCCCTTGCGGCCCTTGATGGTGACGGTGGCGATCTCGTCCTTGAAGCGGCCCGATCCGCGCGCGGCCTCGGCCTTGTTCTGCGAGGCGACGGAGAAGGCGTCCTGCTCGCCGCGGGTCACCTGATATTGCTCTGCGAGATTTTCGGCAGTGATGCCCATGTGGTAACCGTTGAAGACGTCGGTCAGGCCGTCATGCACCATCGTATCGACGAGGCTGACCGCACCCATCTTGGTGCCGGCGCGCATATTCTGCGCATGGGCGGAGAGCGACATCGATTCCTGACCGCCGGCGACGACGATCGTCGCATCGCCGGTCGCCACCGCCTGTGCGGCAAGGGCCACGGCGCGCAGGCCCGATCCGCAGACCTGATTGACACCCCAGGCAGGGACTTCCTTGGGAACGCCCGCGGCCATCGATGCCTGGCGCGCGGGGTTCTGGCCCTGCGCGGCGGTGAGGACCTGGCCCATGATGACTTCCGATACGTCTTCGCCGGCGATGCCGGCCTGCGTCAGGGCGGCCTCGATCGCGACGCGGCCCAGTTCGTGCGCCGGGGTTGCGGCGAACGCGCCGAGGAAGCTGCCGACCGGCGTGCGCTTGGCGGCGACGATGACGATATCGGTGGGTGCGGTCATGAAGCTGTCCTCTCGAATCCGTTGTTGCGTTCTATCTAGGGGGAGGAAGGCCGTCGATCCAGTCGGCAAGCGGATGCCATAGCTGGTTGCGCGCCTTGCCGCCGACGATCATGCCGACATGGCCGGCGGCAACGTCGCGCCGGTCGGGCAGGCCGATCGCGGTGGCGGCGGGGACGATGCGATCGGGCAGCGAGACGAACTCGACCATCGGGCAGGATAGGTCATGCGGCACGATCGTGCAGCCACCGACGTGCCAAGCGCAGGTGCCGGGCAGGTCGGCGGCGATCATATCCTCGAACAGCGAACGCCCGGCAGCGTAGGTGAGGGGCGCGCCGGCATTGGCCCAGTCCTCCAGCCGGACGAAGGCGCGGGCGGCATCGCCGGTGGCGGTGGCGAATGCCTCGTACTTGGCGATCGTGCGGGCGGCGTCGAGCGTCCAGAACCCGGTTTGCAACAACTCCACCGGGACGAGGCCCATCGCCGCGCAGGCATCACGCGCGCCGTTCCATAGCCGGGCGAGCGGCGCGCGGGACTCGCCATAGCCGGCGAAATGCCAAGGCGCGGCGATGGTGGCGAGGCCGGCGACAGGATGTAGCGCGGCGGCGGCGATGGCCATGGTGCCGCCGAGGCAATAGCCGACCAGGACGGGTGGCTCGTCCAGCCGGGCGAGCAACGGGAGCAGCAGCCGTTCGACATGGCCGGCGATATCGAGATCGCGCTCGTCGGGCGTCGGCATGCCCCAGTCCAGCAGCCACGTGGCGTGGCCCCGATCGCCCAGCCAACGGACCAGCGATTGTTTGGTGGAGAGGTCGAGAATGGTCGAGGGATTGATGAGCGAGGGGATCAGCACCACCGGCCGCCCCGCGCCGCCGGTGCCGTTCAACGTCGCCCGGTCGTGGCGATGCTGCATCGGCAGCGCGGGCGGTGGCGGCGGGCGATCGGCGTGCTGATAGGCCGTCAGACCGGCCAGCGCGGCGCGGCGGCGGTCGGGCGATGCTGCGGTCTCGTTGCGCAGCATGTCCATGAATAAGGGCAGTGGTCGCGGTGCATGTTGCGGCGCGGTATCCCGGCGTGTAGGCTCGTCACAAGACATGGAAGGGGAGAGCCATGAAGAAGCAGAACACCACCGGTATCGTCACCATCAAGAAGTACGCCAACCGTCGGCTCTACAACACCGAAACATCATCCTACATCACGCTCGAACATCTGGCGACGATGACGCGCGAGGGGCGTGATTTCAAGGTCGTCGATGCGAAGACCGACGAGGACATCACGCACAATGTGCTGACCCAGATCATCATGGAAGAGGAAAGCCGGGGTGAGGCGATGCTGCCGGTCAGTTTCCTGCGCCAGCTGATCTCGATGTACGGCGATTCGATGCAGGGCATGGTGCCCGGCTATCTCGCCGAATCGATGGACAATTTCCGGCGTAATCAGGACCAGTTCCGCTCGGCCGTCGAAGGGGCGTTCGCGCAGACGCCGTTCGCCGAACTCGCCAAACGCAATCTGGCGATGTTCGATGCGGCGGCCAGCGCGTTCAAGCCGCCGGTCGGAGGTGTCGCTTCGGCTCCCGCCGCTGCACCGACACCGGCCGAGACGACGGCATCGGCCAGCAAGGACGATGAGATCGCCGCGTTGAAGGCGACGCTGGCGCAGTTGCAGGCGAAGGTGGACAAGCTGGTCTCGTAACGCGAGCCCTCGCACCGTGCGGCGATTGATCCCGCCGCACGGCGCCCCATATCCGGCGCATGAGCGGTAACAATGACTCCATGCCGGTATGGCATGGCACGACGATCCTTTCGGTGCGACGCGGCGGCAAGGTCGTTCTGATCGGCGATGGCCAGGTATCGATGGGCCAGACGGTGATGAAGCCCAATGCACGCAAGGTGCGGCGGCTGGGCGACGGATCGGTGATCGGCGGGTTCGCTGGCGCGACGGCGGATGCCTTCACCCTGTTCGAGCGGCTGGAACGCAAGCTGGAACAGCATCAGGGACAATTGCTGCGCGCGGCGGTCGAACTGGCCAAGGACTGGCGCACCGACAAATATCTCCGCAATCTGGAGGCGATGATGATCGTCGCCGATAAGGACGTGACGCTGATCCTGACGGGTAACGGCGATGTGCTGGAACCGGAAGCGGGCGTCGCGGCGATCGGATCGGGCGGTAATTATGCGCTGGCCGCGGCGCGGGCGCTGGTCGATTACGAAGCGGATGCCGAGACGGTGTGCCGCAAGGCGATGGCGATCGCGGCGCAGCTTTGCGTCTATACGAACGACCGGCTGACCGTCGAAGTGATGGATTCTTCTTCCTAAACTTCCCTCCCGCTCGCGGAAGGAGCTGGGGGAGGGCCTGTCCTCCCCGGCCCGCTCGCGGACATGCCCTCCCCCGACCCCTCCCGCAAGCGGGAGGAGAGAGAGATTACACCATGAACGAACAGCTTACCCCCAAGGCGATCGTCGCCGCGCTCGACGCCCACATCATCGGTCAGGCCGACGCCAAGCGCGCGGTCGCGGTTGCGCTGCGCAATCGCTGGCGGCGGCAGCAACTGTCGGCCGATCTGCGCGACGAGGTGACGCCGAAGAACATCCTGATGATCGGGCCCACCGGGTGCGGCAAGACGGAGATCAGCCGGCGTCTGGCGAAGCTGGCCGATGCGCCGTTCGTAAAGGTCGAGGCGACCAAGTTCACCGAGGTCGGCTATGTCGGCCGCGACGTGGAGCAGATCGCGCGCGATCTGGTCGAGGAGGCGATCCGGCTGGAAAAGGAACGCCGCCGTATCGCGGTGAAGGACAAGGCCGAAGAGGCGGCGATGGGGCGGCTGCTCGATGCGCTGGTCGGCAAGGATTCGAGCCAGGCGACGCGCGAGAGCTTCAAGCAGCGCTTCGCCGATGGCCATCTCGACCAGAGCGAGATCGAGATTGAACTGGAACAGGCGCCGGCGATGCCGTTCGAGGTGCCGGGCGGCGCGCCGCAGATGATCAATCTCGGCGAGATGATGAAGTCGTTCGGCGGCGGCCAGCAGTTGAAGCGGCGCAAGCTGACGGTGCGGGCGGCGTGGGAGAAGCTGGTCGACGAAGAGGCGGACAAGCGGCTCGATCAGGACGAGGTCAGCCGCTTCGCGCTGGCGGATGCGGAGGCGAACGGCATCGTCTTCCTCGACGAGATCGACAAGATCGCGATGTCCGAACATCGCGGCGGCGGGTCGGTCAGCCGTGAAGGCGTGCAGCGCGATCTGTTGCCGTTGATCGAGGGTACGACGGTCGCGACCAAATACGGGCCGATGAAGACCGACCATGTATTGTTCATCGCCAGCGGCGCGTTCCATGTCGCCAAGCCATCGGACCTGCTGCCCGAATTGCAGGGCCGCTTGCCGATCCGGGTCGAGCTGAAGGGGCTGACCGAGGCGGATTTCGTCGCGATCCTGTCCGACACCAAGGCATCGTTGCCGGCACAATATCGCGCGCTGCTTGGCACCGAGGGCGTGTCGATCGAATTCACCGAAGACGGTATCGCCGCGGTCGCGCGGATCGCGGCCGAGGTGAACGGCGAGATCGAGAATATCGGTGCGCGCCGGTTGCAGACGGTGATGGAGAAGCTGCTGGAGGAAATCAGCTTCGGCGCGGAGGATCGGCAGGGCGAGACGCTGACGATCGACGCGGCCTATGTCGACAAGCAGTTGGCGAGCATCGCGCGCAACACCGACCTCAGCCGGTTCGTGCTGTAAAACATTCGTCGTTGCGAGCACAGCGAAGCAATCCAGGGCAGCGCGGGCGACACTGGTTTGCTTCGCTACGCTCGCAATGACGATGCAGGCTTATTGAAATCGCTCAGGGCTTCTTCGGCTTCTCATACGGGGTGAATTCGCGGAAGCGGCAATAGGCCGATGCGATGCTGGTGCCGGGCTGCAGCACCCGGAATAGGTCGTTGCGGCATAGCTGGCCCGAACGGATCTCGACGATCAGCGTGGTCATCGGGCGCAGCGACGGGCATTTGCCCACCGGACCGGTGCGATACAGGCGCCGGCCATTGGCGTTGTAGAGGATCGTGTCCGCATCGATGATCGTCGGGCCGTTATTCATTTGCGGATCGATGCAGTTGACGGGCTTGCCCGCCACCCGACCGGCAAGGAAATCCTTGTCGGCGGCGGACGACGGAATGGCAAGCGTGACGAACGCCAGAGGCGCCAGTGCGACGATCCGGCGCATCAGCGGGCCTTCCGATAGGGGATGAAGTCTCCGAACGAGCAACTGCCGGTCGGGAAGCCGGAGACCCGATCGACCAGACGGACGATGTCGCCGCGGCAGAATCGGCCCATCGGCGTGCTGGCGACCATGACGTCGCCGGAATTGCCCATCCGCTCGCAACCCGGACCCATGTCGTTGCGGTATTTCAGGTTGGCGCTGTATCGATAGACGATCGTGCGCCCATAGGAGGAGCTGGACGGCGTGCGGGTCTGGGGCAGGCAGCTTTCCGGTTTGCCTGGGGTGAGGCCAGCCAGCGCCTGATCGAGTTTCTGGCCGCTGTCGTAAGACACCTGTTCGCCCAACGGTTTTTCGGGCGTTCGCGAACCGCTGCCGGCGCAACCGACCAGCGTCATCGCGACGAGGGGGATCAACAGGGATCGCATCGACATTCTCCAGTCATGACGGATTCGGTCGGGGGTCAGCCACGAAAGCCGTCCTTTTGCGTACGAAGTTCACCCAGCCGTGCCGCGGAGCCGGCGCGCATGAAGGGATTCGTGTCGCGCTCCTGACCGATGGTCGTCGGGATCGTCGGTTCGTTGCGGGCGCGCAGGGCATCGACCGTCGCGCGGCGATCGGCGATCGCCGTGTTGTCCGGTTCGACATGGGCGGCGAAGGCGGCGTTCGATTTGGTATACTCGTGACCGCAATAAACCACCGTCTCGGCGGGCATCGCGGCATAGCGTTCCATGTTCGCCCACATCTCGGCCGGCGTCCCTTCGAACAACTTGCCGCATCCCATCGCGAACAGTGTGTCGCCGGTGAACAGGACCGCATCGTCGGCAAAATGGAACGCGACATGGCCAGCGGTGTGACCGGGCACGGCCAGCACCTTGCCCGTGTGGCTGCCCAGCCGGATCACGTCGCCTTCGCGCACGAAGGTGTCGAGCGTCGGGATGCGCTCCTTTTCGGCGCGCGGACCGGTGATCGTAACACCTGTCCGCTTCATATCGGCATTGCCGCCGGTGTGGTCGGGATGCCAGTGCGTCGTCCACACCTGCGAGATATGCCACCCCCGCTCCGCCGCGGCGGCAAGGACCGGCGCGGCTTCGCCCGGATCGACAACGGCGGCGTCGTCGGTCTTCGGGTCATAGATCAGCCACGCGTAATTGTCGGCCAGCACCGGCACCGCGACGATCTGGAGCGGGGGCGTCGTGGTCATCTCACCATGTCCCGGTGTTGGGCATCGACGCCCATGGTTCGGCCGGGGGCAGGGAGCCATCCTGCAACAACTCGATCGAGATGCCGTCGGGCGTCTTCACGAACGCCATATGGCCGTCGCGCGGCGGCCGGTTGATCGTGACGCCGGCATCCATCAACCGCTGGCACGTGTCGTAGATGTCATCGACGCGGTAGGCGAGATGGCCGAAATTGCGACCGCCTTCATAGTCTTCCGGGTCCCAGTTGTGGGTCAGTTCGACCTCTGCCGACTCGTCGCCGGGAACGGAGAGAAAGATCAGCGTGAAGCGACCCTTCTCGTTCTCCATGCGGCGGGCTTCTTTCAGCCCGAGCAGTTCGAAGAACCGGATCGTCGCGTCGGGGTCGGTCACGCGGATCATGGTGTGTAGGTAGCGCATCGTCTCTCCGGTGGTCAGTATAGCGCTTCAACCCCCCGGCGGTCGAACATATCCCTATCGCGTGCCGGTACTGCCGAACTGGGCCAGCGCGGCGGTGGCGCTCCGACCGGCGGGCAGGGTCGGGGCCAGCCGGGCGGCTTCTCCCCACGCGCGGCGCGCGGCGGCCTCGTCGCCGGTCAGCGCGGCGAGATTGCCCGCCTCCAGCTGGACCGCCGCATCGTCGGGGGATCGTTTCAGCGCCTCGGCCAGATCGGTGCGCGCGCGGGGCAGGTCGCCCATCCGCCGGGCGAGCGTCGCCGACAACAGCCACGCGAGCGGATCGTCAGGCGCGTTGCGCAGCGCCGAATCGAGATCGAGCCGCGCGGCCGCCGGTTGTTGCAGGGCGACGAGCGTGCGCGCCCGATCGAGTTGCGCCTCACCCAGATCGAGACCGGTCAGCGTACCGGCGGCCAGCGCGGCATCGAGCGCGGCGCGGGCCTTGGTCGCATCGGCCGCGGCCAGCCATGCGTTGCCGGCCTGCGCCCAATAGGTGGCGGCGGCGGGATCACGCGCCACCTCTGCCTCGCGCGCGGCCTGTTCGAAACTGGCGGCGGCATCCAGCCAGCGCGCGTCCTTCGCCCAGGCCAGACCCATGCACTGGCGTGCCATGGGACCACCCCCGGCGAGGCGCCAGCGTTCGGCATTGCCCCGCGCCCTGGCGGGATCGCGTGCCGCCAAAGCGGCACAGGATTCGGTCGGTGGCGGGGCCGGTGGGCCGGCGACCTGCGCGGCCAGCAGCAACAGGGCAGGGATCATCGCGTCACATCCTCGACCGCGCGGATCAGCAGCGCGATATCGGACGCGCGCGACAGGCGGTGGTCGCCGTCCTTGACCAGCATGGTCTGCACATCGGCTGAACGGATCAGCCCGGCGAGCTGCATCGTGCGTTGCCAGGGGACGTCGGCATCCGCCTGCCCCTGCAACAGGCGGACCGGGCCATCGAACGCGATCGGCCCGAACATCAGCCGGTTCGCCTCGCCCGACGACCAGAAGGCGCGGGTGTAGAGCGTCGGTTCGGGGCCATAGGGATTGGCGCGTTCCAGCTTGCCGTGGTTCAGCATCGTCATCTTTTCATCGATGGTGAAGCCCCAGTCGGTGAAGTCGGGCGCCGGCGCGATGCCCACCAGCGCCACGACCCGGTCGGGCCGCGCGCGAGCCGCCAGCAGCATCAGCCAGCCACCCATCGACGAACCGACCAGCACCACCGGTCCCGTCGTCACATCGTCCAGGATCGCCAGCACATCGTCGCGCCAGCCGGCCAGCGTCTGATCGGCAAAGGCACCTTCGCTGAGGCCGCAGCCCGCGTAATCGAACCGGACGAAGGCGCGGCCGCTGGATTTCGCCCAAGCCTCCAGCGCGATCGCCTTCGTCCCGCTCATGTCGGACGCGTAGCCGGGCAGGAAGACGATGGTCGGTCCGGTGCCGGGCGTGTGGTGGAAGGCGAGGCGCGGGCGGGGGGCGGCAGGGGGTGTCATCGGACACGCCTTGCCATCGCCGATGCAGGCCGCCCAGCGGAAACGCGCGGCAGACAGGCTCCGCCATCAAGGCACGCCGTTTATGACGCCGTGGCGACAACGACGTGATAACCAATCCATGTCAGAGTGATTCGTGTCGCGCAGGGCGGCGAAGGAACGACATGGTTCTCGACATGGGCACCCTCTATGCAGTGGCTGCGATCGCTTCTGCGGTGGCGGGCGTTCTGCACCTGATTCCGTGGTTGACCGGGCGTCTTGCCCCGTGGGCGGCATGGTGGGGCCTCGGTCATATCGCCGTGGGCGGCAGCAGCCTGATGGTGGCCATCTTCGACGTTAAGTCGGTGGCCATGCCGGTGTTCATCCCCAACATCCTGTCGGTCATCGGCTATGCGGCGGTATTGCAGGGTGTCCGCGTCTTCGAACGGCCGCAAGCGCGGGCGGCGCCGTTGTTGATCCTGGTGGCGATCGCGGCGGTGCCGCTGTTCCTGTCGCGCGATCCGCAGGCGTTTGCGGGGCGGATCGCCTATCTGTGTGCGGTTCGTGCGTGCTGCGATCTGGCCGTCGCCTATGTGGCGGTGCGGATGGCGCAGCGGCAGGGTTTGCAGAATGCGTGGCTGATGGCGTTCCTGTTCGGGGCGACGGTGCCGTTGTTCGTCGGGCGGGCATGGCTGGCGGCGACGGGCCGGATCGGATCGACGCTGCTGGGACCGGCGGATGATCTGGCGTCGTGGCTGGCGGCCAGCGCGATCGCCTTCATCGTGTTCCGTGGCTTCTCGCTGTTGTTGCTGGATGCCGAACGGAGCCACCGGTCGCTGGCCGATCTGGCGTGTCGCGATGCGCTGACCGGCGCACTGAACCGGATGGGACTGGCGCAGTTGCGGCAGCGGCTGGACGGGCAGGTGGCGGTGATGATGATCGACGTCGATCGGTTCAAGGCGCTGAACGATGTCGAGGGCCATGTGGTGGGCGATACCGCGCTGCGCCTGCTGGCGGAGACCGGCCAGATGGTGCTCGGCCAGCGCGGATCGCTGGTCCGGACCGGCGGCGACGAGTTCCTGGGCGTGATGCCGCGCCTGTCGCACGAAGAGGCGCGGGCGCTGGCGGACGCGATCGAGCTTCGCTTCGATCAGGAGATCGGCCGCTGTACCGCGCTTGCGCCGCGCCCGACGCTGAGCATCGGGCTGGCGGAGGGGGCGATCGCCGATGGCTTCGAACGCCTGATCGCGCAGGCGGATCAGGCAATGTACGCGGTGAAGCGGATGCGGCAGGGCAACCGCCGCGCGGCCTAACCGCCCAACCGGGCAAGCATATCCGCGGCCAGCGTGCTCAGCGTATCGTCGCGTGCGCCCATCACGACGATGCGGTCGCCCGGTCGCGCCAGCTCTACCAGCCGGCGGGCGGCATCGGTGCGATCGGAGTCGTGATATGCCCGTCGTCCCGCATCCGCCACCGCCGCGACGATGTCGCCGCTGCCGACTTCACGATTTACGGTGCCGCCGAAATAGGCCGGGTCGGGCATCGTCAGCACGTCGTCGGGGGCCATCCGTTCGGCAAAGGTGCGCGCCAGTTCATGGCCCATGACCTTCAGCGGGCCATAGCCGTGCGGCTGGAACAGGATCAGCAGCCGGCCGGGATGCGCGTGCAGTGTGTCGAGCGTAGCGGCGATCTTGTCGGGATTATGCCCGAAATCGTCGATCACCGCGACGCCGGCCGCCTCGCCGACCAGATCGAAACGGCGGCGCAGGCCGGTGAAGCCGGCGATCGCCGCGATCGCATCGTCGCGATCCACCCCCGCCGCGATCGCCGCGCCGATCGCGGTCAGGGCGTTGGCGACGTTGTGGCGGCCGGGAACGGACAGCCGCACGCGGTGCCTTGCGTTGCCCGTGACCAGATCGAACGCGATGGCGAAGGGTTCGGGCGACAGGTTCTCTGCCATCAGATCGGCCGGTGATTCGATGGCGACAGTCACCAGCGTCTCGCGTGGGAGCGTCTCGACCAGCGCCGCGGCCTCCGGATCGCCGATATTGACGATCGTCGTCGTCGCTTTTGCCGCGAAGTCACCGAACAACTGCCGAAGCTCGTCGAGCGTTTTGTGGTCGAGGCTGACATTGTTGAGCACGGCGATACGCGGTGCATACAGCGCGATCGAGCCATCGCTTTCGTCCACTTCGCTGACGAAGGCGTCGCCCGCGCCGACCAGCGCACTGGCGAACGGTGCGTCGGGGCGGACGAAGTTCTTCATCACCGCGCCGTTCATCACCGTCGGGTCGCGGCCGGCGGCGTGGAGAATCCAGCCGATCATGCCGGTGACGGTCGATTTGCCGCTGGTGCCGGCGACGCCGATCGGGAGCGCGGCCTCGTTGAACAGGCGCGCGAGCAGTTCTGCGCGGCTGGCGCGGGGCGCGCCCAGGCGGTGGGCGGCGGCGATGTCCGGGACGCTGTCCTCCACCGCGGCGGAGGCGACGACCAGACGGTCGGCGGCGATGCCGCTGCCGTCCTGCGGGAACAGGCGGATGCCGGCGGCGGCGAGGGCATCGAACTTCGGCGTGCTGCGACCGGCATCGAAACCGCGATCCGATCCGGCGACGTCACCGCCGCGCGCCCGGACGATCATCGCCAGCGGCATCATGCCCGATCCGCCGAGCCCCACGAAGAAGAATTTGCCGTGCTCCATGCTGGCGGGCTATCGAGATCGGCGGACCGGGGCAAGCGTTGGGGAAGAGTGTTGAGGATAGGCGTGGTGGCGCCCGGACGGCCGATCGATCCCATCGTGGCGGCGCGGGCCGGTGCCTTTGCGGCAATCGCCTATCCGGCAATCGATCTGGTCTTTCATCCGCAATGTTTCATGAGCGAGGGGCATTTCGCCGGGTCGGACGCGGTGCGGGCGGCGGCGTTCCTCGATGTGGCGAACGATCCGTCGTTCGGCGCGGTCTGGTTCGCACGCGGCGGTTACGGATCGAACCGCATCCTGGCGGAGGTGATGCCGAAACTGGCGCCGGCCGCGCGGAACAAGAGCTATGCCGGTTATTCCGATGTCGGGTTCCTGCTCGCCGCGCTCTATACACGCGGGATCGGCCGCCCCGTGCACGCGCCGATGGCGACCGACATCAACCGTGCCAAGGGTGACGAGACGGTCGCGCGGACGCTCGGCTGGCTGCTGCGACGCGACCGGCAGGGGCTGGAGCCGGGACTGGCCGGGCGGCCGGCGGTGGCCTTCAACCTCGCCATCCTGCAGGCGCTGGTGGGGACGCCGTGGCTGCCCGATCTGGCCGATCACGTCCTGATGATCGAGGAGGTCTCGGAGCCGCTGTATAACGTGGACCGCATGCTCTTCACGATCGCCAATGCGACCCAGTTGAAGGGGGTGGCGGGGGTACGGCTGGGGCTGGTCAACGACATTCAGGAAAACGAGCCGCCCTGGGGCGAGACGCTGGAGTTCATGATGGATCGCTGGTGCCGCGACATGGGCGTGCCGTATCTGGGGCGCGCGCAGATCGGCCATGCGCAGGCCAACATGGTCGTGCCGTTCGGTATCGCCTGATGACGGAGCGATCGACCTTCGACGGGTTGATGACCCGGCGCGTGATGATCGGCGGGGTCATGGCGGGGGTCGCCGCGCCCGCGCTCGGCCTGACCGCGCCGGGGGTGACGACGGCATGGGCGACGCTGGACAAGGCCACCGGTCGGTTCTCCGGCGTGAACGTCAACGATCGCATGCCGATGTGTTCGACCTTCAAATGGCTGTTGGTCGCGTGCGTGCTGGCACGCACCGATCGCGGGCTGGAACGGCTGAGCCAGCGGATTTCGTTCGGGCCGGATGATTTGCTGGGGTACGCGCCGACGGTCCGTGCCGCCCTGACGGCGGCCGGTGGCGATCGCGCTTCGCTCAGCATCAAGAATTTGTGCGAGGCGGCGGTGACGGTCAGCGACAACAGCGCGGCCAATCTGCTGCTGCCCGTCGTCGGCGGGCCGGAGGGACTGACGGCGTGGTTGCGGCGGGCCGGCGACCCCATCACCCGGCTCGACCGGACCGAGCCGGCGCTCAACCGGGTGCCGCCGGGCGATCCGCGCGATACGACGAACGCGGCGGCGATGCTGGGAACGCTCGACCGGTTGCTGTTCGGCGCGGTGCTGTCGCGCGGATCGCGGCACCGGCTGACGGAGTGGCTGCTGGCGTGCAAGACGGGCGCCGACCGGCTGCCGGCGGGATTGCCGGCGGGGTGGCGGGCCGGACACAAGACCGGCACCTATACGACCGACCGGCCGACCCGGATCGATCGCAACGCCGCGGGCGATGTCGGCCTGTTGCTGCCGCCATCGGGCAAGCCGATCCTGATCGTCGCCTATGTCGCCGGCAGTCGCCAGCCGCAGCCGGTGGTCGATCGCTGGTTCGCCGGTCTCGCCCGCGATGCCGTCAGGCGCCGGATCGGGTGACACCCGCGGCGCTTGCCTGTATGCGCCACCGGGCGGCATAAGCCGCTCCCCTCTTGTCTTTTGCGAGTTTCTCCATGTCCGCCATGTTCCGCATCACGCTGCCCGACGGTTCCGTCCGCGAGGTTGCGCCCGGAACTACCCCCGCCGACGTGGCCGCCGCGATCGGGCCTGGCCTGGCCAAGGCGGCGCTGGCGGCGCGGATCGACGGACAGGTGCGCGACCTGAGCCGGCCGTTCGATGGCGATACCGCACTGGCGCTGGTGACGGCGCGCGACGAAGCCGATGCGCTGGAACTGGTACGCCACGATCTGGCGCATGTGATGGCGGAGGCCGTGCAGCATCTGTTCCCCGGCACGCAGATCACGTTCGGCCCGGCAACCGACGACGGCTTCTATTACGACTTCGCGCCAAAGGACCGGCCCTTCACCGAGGACGACCTGCCCGCGATCGAGGCGGAGATGCGCGCGATCATCGCCCGCAACGAGCCGTTCGTTCGCGAGGTCTGGTCGCGCCAGCAGCTGATCGACCGGTGGACCGAACAGGGCGAGACGTTCAAGGCCGAATGGGCCGCCGAACTGCCGGAAGGCGAGGAACTGACGATCTATCGTCAGGGCCAGTGGCTCGACATGTGCCGGGGGCCGCACATGGTATCGACCGGCAAGCTTGACCCGCAGGCGTTCAAGCTGACGCGCGTGTCGGGCGCCTATTGGCGCGGCGACCAGAAGAACGCGATGCTCAGCCGCATCTACGGCACAGGCTGGCTGAACAAGAAACAGCTCGACCAGCACCTGTTCCGGCTGGAGGAGGCGGCCAAGCGCGATCACCGCAAGATCGGGCAGGAGATGGACCTGTTCCACCTCCAGTCCGAAGCGCAGGGGTCGGTGTTCTGGCATCCCAAGGGCTTCGTCCTGTGGCGGCAGATGGAGGCGTATATGCGCCGCCGGCTGGACGCCGCCGATTACGAGGAAGTGAAGACGCCGCAGCTGATGGACGCGCGCCAGTGGGAGCAGTCCGGCCACTGGGGCAAGTACCGCGAGAACATGTTCGTCGTGCCGGACGAGATTCCGAACACGGAAGACGAGGGTGCCGTGCTGTCGGGCGAAGGCGACCTGATGGCCCTGAAGCCGATGAACTGCCCGGCGCACGTCCTGATCTTCAAACAGGGGATCAAGTCGTATCGCGACCTGCCGATCCGCATGGCGGAATTCGGCTGTTGCCACCGCAACGAACCGCATGGCGCGTTGCACGGCATCATGCGGGTGCGCCAGTTCACGCAGGACGACGCGCATATCTTCGTGCGCGAGGACCAACTGGTCGGCGAGGTGCGCAAATTCTGCGAGTTGCTCGACAGCGTCTACAAGGATCTGGGATTCGAGGATTACGCGGTGAAGCTGGCGCTGCGCCCCGACAAGCGCTTCGGCGACGACGCGATGTGGGACAAGGCGGAGGCGGAGCTGCGCGAGGCGGTGAAGCAGTCGACGCTGTCCGACACGATCAAGGACAAGTTCGAGGAACTGCCGGGCGAGGGCGCCTTTTATGCGCCCAAGCTGGAATTCCACCTGACCGACGCGATCGGGCGGACGTGGCAGGTCGGGACGATCCAGTCGGACCGGGTGCTACCCGACCGGCTCGACGCATCCTATGTCGGTGAAGACGGCAACCGGCATCGTCCGGTCATGCTGCACCGTGCGATCCTGGGGACGTTCGAACGCTTCATCGGCATCCTGATCGAACATCATGCCGGCCGCTTCCCGCTATGGCTGTCGCCGGTGCAGGCGGTGGTGGCGACGATCGTGTCCGACGCCGACGATTATGCGCGGGACGTCGTCGCCCGGTTGAAGGCGGCGGGCATCCGCGTCGAATCCGATCTGCGCAACGAAAAGATCAACTACAAGGTGCGCGAGCACTCGCTGGCCAAGGTGCCGAACCTGCTGGTGGTGGGCAAGCGCGAGGCCGAGGAGGGCAAGGTCGCGCTGCGCCGTCTGGGCAGTCAGGGTCAGACGATGCTGACGCTGGACGAGGCGATCGCGATGCTGACCGAACAGGCGACGCCGCCCGATCTGCTCCGACCCGTACCGGCTTGACAGATACCCCCATTCGCGGGGTGCGGGACGGCTTTCAAATGGGCGGCGGATGCCCTATATCGGACGAGTAATTTTACAGGAGCTATACCCATACGTCCTCCCACGATGCGCCGACCCAATCAGGCGCCGCCGATGAACGGTCCTCGTTTCAACGAATGGATCCAAAGCCCCAAGGTCCGCGTGATCGACCACGAGGGCGAGAATCTCGGCGTGATGTACACGCGCGAGGCGATGGCGGCTGCGCAGGAGCTGGGTCTCGATCTGGTCGAGGTGTCGCCCAACGCCGATCCGCCGGTCGCGAAGTATCTGGACGTGGGCAAGTTCAAGTATGAGGCCCAGAAAAAGGCGAACCTCGCCCGCAAGTCGCAGAAGACGCAGGAAATCAAGGAGATCAAGATGCGTCCGAACATCGACGACCATGACTACGACACCAAGATGAAAAAGGTGCACGAGTTCATCGGTGAGGGCGACAAGGTGAAGGTGACGCTGCGCTTCCGCGGTCGCGAACTCAGCCACGGCCAGCTCGGCATGGCGGTGTTGCAGCGCGTGGCGCAGGATACGACCGAAGTGGCCAAGGTCGAAGCCTATCCGCGCATGGAAGGCCGGCAGATGCTGATGGTGCTGTCGCCCAAATAAGGTGCGCCTGCCCCTTTCGATTCAAACGAGGCGATCGGCGACGGTCGCCTTTTTTTGTTGCATTGCACGATGTTGCTTCAGTGCGACACCCTCGATCAAAAAAGATGGGGTCCCATTAAAAAACAGGGGCGATCTTCAAATTCGTTGGACGGCACTCGGTAAATCGCCCTAGCATCCATCAAACCAGATATTCGAATTATTCGGAACGGGTTGTTTAGGAGAGATGCCACCATGCGCCTGACCGCGTACCTGCTGTCTGCTGCCGCCACCATTGCGATCGCAGCGCCCGCTCTGGCGCAGGAGCCCGTCCCGACCAACGGCGCGGCGCGGCAGGTGTCGAGCCAGGCCACCGCCAACGGCGCGGTACAGGCCGAATCCCCCAATGCCGGCGCGCCGGCCCAGAACGCCGGTGCGACCGATCGTGACGCGGATGGACCCAGCGCGGGCGACATCATCGTCACCGCCACCCGCCGTGCCAGCCCGCTGTCGGACGTGCCGATCGCGGTCAGCGCGGTGACGCAGGAGGCGTTGCAGAACACCGGCGCCAATGACATCCGCTCGCTCAACCAGCTGGCCCCGTCGCTGCTGGTGTCTTCCACCGGTTCGGAAGCGAACGCCTCTGCCCGTATCCGCGGTATCGGCACGGTCGGCGACAACCCCGGCCTCGAAAGCTCGGTCGCGGTCTTCATCGATGGCGTCTATCGCAGCCGTACGGGTGTCGGCCTGAACGAACTGGGCGAGATCGAGCGGGTCGAGGTGCTGCGCGGGCCGCAGGGCACGTTGTTCGGCCGCAATGCGTCGGCCGGCCTCATCAACATCGTAACCCAATTGCCGAAGTTCAAATTCGGCGGCGTGGCCGAGGCGACCTATGGCAATTATGACAATTACCGCTTCGTCGGTGGCCTGACCGGGCCTTTGATCGGTGACTCGCTCGCGTTCCGGGTCGACGGCATCTATAACAAGCGCGACGGCTTCTACCGCAACGTCACCGCCGCCAATGGCAGCGAATCGCGCGTCAACGACCGCGACCGCTATTTCGTCCGCGGGCAGTTGCTGTTCAAACCGACCGACGCGATCAGCTTCCGCCTGATCGGCGATTACACGCATCGCAACGAAAGCTGCTGCGGCGCGGTCTATTACAGCCAGAACGAGACGACCGACCCGACCGCAAATCCAGCTCAGGCGAACGGCAGCACGGTCAACGCCGATGGCCAGGTTACCTATGGCACGTCGAACCGGATCGTCGATGTGCTGCGCCGACAGGGCGCGGTCTATCCGCTGGCCGGCACGCGCGCCAATCCGTTCAGCCGCGAAGTGGCGGTGACGCCGGGCCAGACATACCGCAACAAGACCGAGGATTATGGCGGTTCGGGCCAGCTCGACTGGGATCTGGGCGGCGCCACGCTGACCTCGATCACCGCCTATCGCGAATACAAGTCGGGCAATGCCGGCGACGTCGATTACACCAATGTCGACCTCACGCACCGTGCCGCCGACGGCAATGCGTATCGCCAGTTCAAGACGTTCACGCAGGAAGTGCGGCTGAACGGCTCGCTGTTCGAGGGCAAGCTCGACTGGCTGGTCGGCGGGTTCTATTCGAAGGAGAAGCTGAAGCTGGTCGACAACGTCGTGTTCGGCGCCAATTACGGCGCGTTCGCGGCTTGCCGGCTGGTCGCCACCGCCAACCCGGCAGCGTTCCTGCAGAACCAGGCGAATCCGGGCTGTCTCGGCACCACGCCGCTGGCGGCACTGGGTGGCGCCACGGCGCGGCAGGCGCTGGGTGCGAATTTCGGAGCGCTCGCCAACACGGTGCTGGGTGGCCTCGATCGCCTGTCGACGCTGAACAGCCGTGGTGACCAGCGGTCGGTCTATCGGCAGGACAGCGAGAATTATGCGTTCTTCACGCACAACATCCTGAACATCACCGACACGCTGTCGGTGACGCTGGGGCTGCGTTATACGCACGAGAGCAAGGACTTCCGCGCCAATTTCAACAACAACAATACGATCTGCCCACAACAACAGGCAGCGTTGTCGCCGTTTATCGCCAATGCTGCGGTGCCGGCTGCGGCGCGTCAGTATATCGCCGCGATCGTCACCCTGTCTTGCACGGGTAATTCGTCGTCGACGCTGAACGCGCTGAACCTGAACGATGGGTTCGATGACGGCGAGTTCACCGGCACCGGCGTGGTGTCGTGGAAGCCGACGCCGCGACTGCTGACCTATGCATCCTATGCCAAGGGGTACAAGGCCGGCGGATACAATCTCGACCGGTCCGATCTGGGCGGCCTGACCGGCGTCTTCGCGCCGCGCACCAATGCGGATGCACCGGGTCTGCGCTTCGATGCGGAAAAGGTGAACGCGTATGAAATCGGCGCGAAGTACAACATCCGCGGCGCGTTCAGCCTGAACGTCGCGGCATTCCGTCAGGAGTTCAAGGACTTCCAGCTGAACACCTTCAACGGGTCGGTGTTCGTCGTGCAGAACATCCAGTCGTGCAAGAACAACCTGGCCGGTGCCGATACCGACAGCCTGTCCGGCAACGGCACCTGCGCCGGCAATGCCGACAAGGCGGGCGTTATCTCGCAAGGTGTCGAACTGGAAGCGACGATGAACCCGGCGCGACACGTGACGTTCACCGCCGGCTACACCTATGCCGACACGCATTTCCGCAAGAACCTGGTCGGCAGTTCGCAGGGCGAGGCGCTTGATCCGGCCCTGTTCCTGCTGCCGGGCAACCAGTTGTCGAACGCCCCGAAGAACGTCGTCACGACCTCGTTCGCGTGGACGCCGGATATCGGCAGCAACGGCATGTCGGCCCTGTTCTACGTCGATAGCCGCCTGACCTCCGACTACAACACCGGGTCGGATCTGGCGCCGGAGAAGAAGCAGGACGGGTTTGCGCTGGTCAATGCGCGCATCGGCATCCGTGGCCGCGATCAGCTCTGGGCGCTGGAATTCTGGGCGCAGAACCTGCTGAATCAGGATTACATCCAGGTCGCCTTCAATACGCCTTTCCAGGGGGCAGGGTCGATCGCCAACACCCAGCGCTTCGGCACGACGGCCAACGCGCTCTACTCGTCCTTCCTGGCCGAGCCGCGCACCTATGGCGTGACGCTCCGCTCGCGCTTCTGAACATATCGTCCGGGAAAAGGGCCGGTCCGCTCCACCGGGCGGGCCGGCCCTTTCGTGTCAGGCGGCGACCATGTCGACCGCGTGTCCAGCCGCTGCATCAAGCAGGCGCTTTTCCAGCGTTTTCAACCGGGTGGGCTGGGTCAGCCGGTCGCCGGTCAGATCGGTGAGGTAGAAGGTGTCGACCGCGCGCTCGCCATAGGTGGCGACGTGCGCCGAATGGATCGTGACCTTCGACTGGAACAGCGCCTGTGCCAGTTGATTGAGCAGCGCCGGCCGGTCCCGAGCATTGACCTCGACCACGGTGAAGCGGTTCGAGGCGTCGTTGTTGATGAGGACGTTGGGCTGGATCGTGAACGCATCGGCGCGCATCCGTGCGGCGGGCTTGGCAACCAGCCGATCGTTCAGCTTGCCGCGATTGGCCAGCGCATCCTCGATCGCGATGCGCAGCCGGTTCAGCTGCGCCGGATCGTCGAACGGCCGGCCGAACGGGTCCTGCACCAGAAAATTGTCGATCGCCATGCCGTCGCGCGTCGTGTGGATACGCGCATCGATGATGTTGCCGCCGGCGACATGGATCGCACCGGCGATGCGATAGAACAGGCCGGGGTGATCGGCGGCATATATCGTGACGAGGGTCGCACCACGCTCCGCATAGACCTGTGCATCGATCGACAACGGCGCATCGCCGGCCGCCGCCATCAGCCGGGCGTTATGTTCCAGCACGTCCTCCGGTTCGGCGATCCAGTAGGATTCGGGCAGGCGGCGGACGAAGACGGCAAAACGCGCATCTCCCCAGTCGAGCGCCCGGGCCAGCCGCGCCTGCTTGGCGGCGATACGTTCTTCCCGACCGCGTTGCTTGTGACCGAGGCGCAGCACCTCCTCGGCCGATTCGTAGAGTGTGGAGAGCAACTGGCGTTTCCAGCTGTTCCACGTTCCCGGCCCTACCGCGCGGATATCGACGACGGTCAGCAGCAGCAGCAGGCGCAGTCGTTCCGGACTGGCGATGATGGCGCTGAAATCGAGGATCGTCTTGAAGTCCGACAGGTCGCGCTTGAACGCGGTATCCGACATCAGCAGATGATACCGGACCAGCCACGACACCGTCTCGGTTTCGGCGGGCGTCAGGCCGAAACGCGGGCAGAGCCGACAGGCGACTTCGGCCCCCAGCACCGAATGGTCGCCGCCGCGTCCCTTGGCGATATCGTGCAGCAGCACAGCGACGCGCAGCACCCGGCGCGAGATGATCTGGTCGATCACGGCGCTGGCGAGCGGGTGATCCTCGCGCAGGGTGCCCGCCTCGATCCGGGCGAGCAGGCCGATCGCCTGGATGGTGTGCTCGTCGACGGTGAAGTGGTGGTACATGTCGAACTGCATCATCGCCACGACGCGGCCAAAATCGGGGACGAAGCGGCCGAACACTCCCGCCTCGTTCATCCATCGCAGCACCAGTTCGGGATCGCCGGGACTGGTCAGGACTTCCAGGAACAGCGCGTTGGCGTGCCGGTCCTGCCGGTAATCGTCGATCAGCTTGGCATCGCGGGAGGCGGCGCGCATCGCCAGCGGATGGATTTCCAGATGATGGGCATCGGCCAGCGCGAAAATCTCGATCAGGCGGACCGGATCCTCGGCGAAGAAATCGTCGCCGGGCAGCGCAAGGCGTCCGCGATCCAGCACGAAGCCGTTCAGCCGTTTCGGCGCGCGGCGGATCGTCGGCAAGCCGAAACGCTTGCCCCGCGATGCGAACCGCTCGTCGAGATGCGCGAGGAACACCCCCGTCAACGTACCGACGGTGCGCGCTTGCAGGAAATAGAATTGCATGAAGCGTTCGACGGCGGGCTTGTCGTGCCGGTCCTTGAACCGCATCCTCGCCGCGACCTCGCGCTGCACGTCGAAGGTCAGGCGGTCCTCCGCCCGGCGCGCAATGACGTGCAGGTGGCACCGCACCGCCCACAGGAACTCGTCGGCACGGTGGAAGGCGCGGTATTCGGCGGGCGTGAAAAGGCCGACATCGACCAGCTGACGCGCTCGCTGCACGTCATAGACATATTTGCCGATCCAGAAGAGCGCGTGCAGATCGCGCAGGCCGCCCTTGCCCTCCTTCACATTGGGTTCGACCACGTACCGCGTGTCGCCCATCCGGCGATGGCGGGCGTCGCGCTCGGCCAGCTTGTCGGCCACGAACTGGCGCTCGGTGCCGCGCTGTACCTCTGCCTTGAAGCGGCGGGCGGCGTCGTCATACAGCGTGGTGTCGCCGGTGACGAAGCGCGCCTCCAGCAGCGCGGTACGCACCGTCACATCGGCCTTGGACTGGCGGATCATCTCGTCCAGCGAGCGGCTGGAATGGCCGACCTTCAGCCCCAGATCCCATAGCGCGTACAGCATCGTCTCGATCACCAGCGCGGTGCGCGGCGACGGCGTGTTGCGCGTCAGGAAACCGATATCGATGTCGGAATGCGCCGCCATCTCGCCCCGGCCATAGCCACCGACCGCCAGCAGCGTGATCGGCTCGTCCGCCGGATGCAGGCGCGTGGTGGCAAGGTCGAACAGGATCGCCAGCAACTGATCGATCAGATATGCCTGTCCGCTGGCGACCTCCAGCCCCTTGGTCGGCCGCTCGGCGAGCCGGTGCGCGATCTCGGCGCGGCCGGCGGTGAGCGCGTCCTTCAGCAACTGGATCGTGGCGGCACGCAGCCCGGCCTCGGGCAGCGCCGCCACCGCCTCCGCCAGCGCCCGACGATCGACGATCGCGCGGCGGTTGGGTAGGTGTTCGAAACGGGAGGAGGGTGATGGCATGGCGGCTCGCTCAGGCTGGTTGCGGCTGGGCGCGAAGCCAGCCGGTGATCGAATAACGTCGGTCCGGCGCGGCGCGCGTTACCATCGATACGCTATGCGGCTGCGGCACCGAGAGGATGTCCAGCGTGTTGAAGGCAGGCACGCTGCCCGACACGCTGCTGTCATCATCATGGAACAGCAGTATCCCGCCCCATTCCGGCCGCCAGCGCGGATTGAGGCCCAGGACATAGGCCGCCCGCCGGTCTTTGCCCGCCACCTCATCGTCATGCGCGGTGAGCAAATCGCCCGGAGAATAGGCAGTCGCCTGCGCGTCGGCAAAGACGATGTCGCCGGCACCGGTGATATGGCGCAGAAAGGCGAGCGGTTCCGGGCCGGAGAGCCAGATCGCGAAATCGTTCAGGACGTCGGCCGCGGTGCGCCGGGCGGAGGCGGCGTCCGATACGCGGATCGATTCGTACCGGTACTGGAACCCGTCACGAACCCCCGCCATCACGCCGTCGTCGAGCGCGGATCGCTGGGTATCGGTCATCCCGGCGCGGGTGGCGCGGTCCAGCTCGAACACCTTGTCACCGCTGTTCAGTATCTGCCGCCAGTCTTCGCGCGCGCTCAAATGCTTATGCAACCGGGCGGCATCATCGGGCATGAGGAAATCATGTACCCGCACGCGCCCATCGCGCCGATACACCGTGCCAAGTACCCCCGCATCGAGATCGGGATTGAGACGGAACGAGGGGGAGGACATACGATCTATCCGTAGTGTGGCGGTCATGTAGCGGGCCATGCCTACCATCTCCGATATGGTATCGCGACCCGCCTATCCCTCGCGCGCCAGGGCTTTCAGGCGATAGAGCGTGTCGAGCGCCTCGCGCGGCGTCAGTGCGTCGATGTCGAGCGCTTCCACCTCGGCGCGGATCGCGTCGCATTCTTCTTTCTCTGCGAGCTGCGCGGCGGCGAACAGGGGCAGGTCGTCCAGCCCGGCCGCCAGTCCGCCGGTCTTGGCACGACCGGCCTCCAGCTTGGCGAGCACCGCCTTGGCGCGGGCCACGGTCTGCGGCGCCATGCCGGCGAGGCGGGCGACGGCGAGGCCATAGCTGCGGTCGGCGGGGCCGTCCGTCAGTTCGTGCAGAAGGACGAGATCGCCCTTCCATTCGCGGGCGCGGACATGGTGGAGGGACAGCGCCTCGCATCGTTCGGCGAGACGCGTCAGTTCGTGATAATGGGTGGCGAACAGGCAGCGGCAGCGATTGTCCTCATGGATCGCCTCCACCACCGCCCACGCGATGGCGAGACCGTCATAGGTCGACGTGCCGCGCCCGACCTCGTCGAGGATCACGAAGCTGCGCGGCGTCGCCTGCGCCAGGATCGCGGCGGTCTCGACCATCTCGACCATGAAGGTGGAGCGGCCACGCGCCAGATTGTCGGACGCACCGACGCGGCTGAACAGGCGATCGACCAGTCCGAGCGTCGCGCGGGTCGCGGGGACGTAACTGCCGCATTGCGCCAGGACGGCGATCAGTGCGTTCTGGCGGAGGAAGGTCGATTTGCCGCCCATGTTGGGGCCGGTGACGAGCCACAGGCGCGAGCTTTCCGACAGGCAGCAATCATTGGCGACGAAGCGGTCGCCGGCGCGCGCGACCGCCGCCTCGACTACCGGGTGACGGCCACCCTCGACATCGAAACAGGGGTGTTCCACCAGCACCGGCCGCGCCCAGCCGCCCTCCGCCGCGCGCTCCGCCAGTCCGGTCGCGACGTCGAGGCGGGCGAGCGCGTCGGCGGTGGCGGCGATCGCCTCGCGCCGGTCGAGCGCCTGTGCGGTCAGGTCTTCCAGATGCGCCGCCTCCGCCGCCAGCGCGTGGGCGCCGGCCTGCGCCACTTTCGTCGCCACGTCGTGCAGCGCGGGGGTATTGAAGCGGACGACGCCAGCCAGCGTCTGGCGGTGGGTGAAGCCGCTGTCGGGCTTCATCAGCGCGTCGGCTGCCCGGGCCGGCACCTCGACATGATAGCCGAGCACGTTGTTGTGGCGGATCTTGAGCGCGGTGACGCCGGTCTGTTGCCGAAACTCGGCCTCCAGCGCGGCGATGGCACGCCGACCGCCGGCGCCGGTATCGCGCAGATCGTCCAGCGCCACATCGTACCCGGCAGCGATATAGCCGCCATCGCTCGCTTCGATCGGGGGCGAGGGGACGAGCGCGCGGCGCAACAGATCGATCAGCGCGCCGTGACCGCGCAGTTGCGGTGCCAGTTGCGCGAGCAGCGGCGGCGCGCCGGCCACATCGAGCCGCTCGCCCAGCGCCCATGCGCCGTCCAGACCGTCGCGCAACTGGCCCAGATCGCGCGGGCCACCACGCCCCGCCACCAGTCGCCCCATCGCGCGGCCGATATCGGGCAGCGCACGCAGCGCCGCCCTGATCCGCTCGCGCAAACCCGCATCGTCATGAACATGCGCCACCAGTTGCAGCCGCGCGTCGATCGCTGCCCGGTCCATCAGCGGCGCGCCGATATCCGCCGCCAGCAACCGCGCACCGGCGCCCGTCACCGTCCGGTCCACCGCATCGAGCAGGCTGCCGCGCCGCTGGCCGCCGGCGGTCTGCGTCAGTTCCAGACTTTCGCGCGTCGCCGCGTCGATCGCCATCGTCGTGGCGGCGCGGTGCAGGACGGGGGGACGCAGGAACGGCAACGCGCCCTTGGCGGTGTGGTCGAGATAGGCGATCAGCCCGCCCGCCGCGGCCAACTCCGCGCGGCCAAACTGGCCGAACCCGTCGAGCGTCGCGACCGCGAACAGGCGTTTCAGCCGCGTCTCGCCGGTGCCGCTGTCGAAATCCGCCTTGGGTCGCATCGACGTGGCGGCCTCGATGAACGCGCCCGCTTCGGAGGCGACGACCTCGGCCGGGGACAGGCGGGCCAGCTCGGCAGGCAGCGTTGCCGCGTCGAGCGCGATCACCTGGAACCGGCCGGTCGAGACATCGGCCGCGGCGAGTGCCACGTCGCCGCCCGCCTCACCGATCGCCACGCACCAATTGTCGGATCGCGCGTCGAGCAGCGCTTCCTCGGTCAGGGTGCCGGCGGTGACGACGCGGACGATCGCGCGGTTGACCAGCGCCTTGGAGCCGCGTGCCTTGCGGGCGGCGTCCGGGCTTTCGGTCTGCTCGGCGATGGCGACGCGGTGGCCCGCCTTGATAAGGCGTTGCAGATAGGCGGTGGCGGCGTGGACCGGCACGCCGCACATCGGAATCTTCTCGCCATCATGCTCGCCGCGCGCGGTCAGCGCGATGTCGAGCACGGCGGCGGCAATGCGGGCGTCGTCGAAGAACAGCTCGAAAAAATCGCCCATCCGGTAGAAGAGCAGGCAATCCGCCGCTTCCGCCTTCAACGTCAGATATTGCGCCATCATCGGGGTGGGGGCAGCGGCAGGGGTGGGGGAGGCGGCGGACATCGACCCCGTCTAGCGAGCGTGGCGGCGCGGCCCAAGTCCTGCCGACATGGCCGCGGCGGGTTTCGCGCGAAGTGCCGATTCCTGCACATGAAATGGCGTCTGCAGGGCGCGGACGAGGCTCCAAGGGGCGAAACCCGCCTGAAACGTGTCGAATCGAGCGTTCCCTTGGCGGGCCGCTACGCCTAATACCGTCCCAAAATCCGTGGGAGAGTTGTTCATGTCCGAGGCCGTCAACGTCCAGTTCTCCGAGCGTGAAGCATTGCTGTTCCATTCGGAGGGGCGTCCCGGCAAGATCGAGATCATCGCGTCCAAGCCGATGGCGACGCAGCGTGATCTGGCGCTGGCCTATTCGCCGGGCGTCGCGGTGCCGGTGCAGGCGATCGCCGACGATCCGTCGACCGCGTACGACTATACCGCGAAGGGCAATCTGGTCGCGGTGATTTCCAACGGCACCGCGATCCTGGGCATGGGCAATCTCGGCGCGCTGGCGTCGAAGCCGGTGATGGAGGGCAAGGCGGTGCTCTTCAAGCGCTTCGCCGACGTCGATTCGATCGATATCGAACTGAAGACCGAGGATGTCGATCGCTTCATCGACGCGGTCGAGCTGATGGAGCCGACCTTCGGCGGCATTAATCTGGAAGACATCAAGGCGCCGGAATGCTTCATCATCGAGCAGACGCTGCGCGAGCGGATGAACATTCCGGTCTTCCATGACGACCAGCACGGCACCGCGATCATCTGCGCCGCGGGCCTCATCAATGCGTGCATGCTGACCGGCCGTCACCTGAAAGACGTGAAGGTCGTGGTGAACGGCGCCGGCGCGGCGGCGATCGCGTGCACCGAGCTTATCAAGGCGATGGGCGTCCGCGCCGACAACGTCCTGATGTGCGATCGGACCGGCGTGATCTATCAGGGGCGCGACGATGTGAACCAGTGGCAGTCGGCGCACGCCGCCGTCACCGAGCGGCGCACCCTGACCGAAGCGCTGGCGGGCGCGGACATGTTCCTGGGCCTGTCGGCGGCGGGGGCGCTGAAGCCGGAGATGGTAAAGGACATGGCGCCGTCGCCGATCATCTTCGCGATGGCCAACCCGGAACCTGAGATCCGCCCCGAACTGGCCAAGGCCGCGCGGCCCGACGCGATCGTCGCCACCGGTCGGTCGGACTATCCCAATCAGGTCAACAACGTGATCTGCTTCCCGTTCATCTTCCGCGGCGCGCTCGACGTGCGGGCGACGGGGATCAACGACGCGATGAAGATCGCCGCCGCCAACGCCATCGCCGAACTGGCGCGCCAGCGCGTGCCCGACGAGGTCGCGGTCGCATATGGCGTGCAGCACAGCTTCGGCCCGGAATACATCATCCCGTCGCCGTTCGATCCGCGCCTGATGGAGATCGTGCCGGTCGCGGTCGCCAAAGCGGCGATGGATTCGGGCGTCGCGACCAAGCCGATCATCGACATGGCGGCGTACCGCCAGTCGCTGCGCGAGCGGCTGAACCCGACCACCTCGGTCCTGACGCTCGCCTATGAAGGGGCCAAGGCGCATCCCAAGCGCGTGCTGTTCGCCGAGGGCGAGGAGGAGGTCGTGCTGCGCGCGGCGATCGCGTTCAAGGAGGGTGGCTACGGCACGCCGGTGCTGGTCGGCCGCGACGATGTGCACGACCGGCTGCGCGCGCTGGGCGTGACCAAGCCCGACGAATACGAGGTGCATAACAGCCGCACCTCGACGCTGGTGCCGGAAATGGTCGAGTTCCTGTACCGCCGGTTGCAACGTCGCGGCTATCTGCGCCGCGATATCGAACGGATGGTCAATCAGGACCGCAACACCTTCGCCTCGATCCTGCTCCAGCTGGGCCATGCCGATGCGATGATCACCGGCATCACCCGCACCTATGCCAAGACGTTCAAGGACGTGCGCCGGGTGATCGACCCGATGAAGGGCAAGGTGCCGTTCGGCATCCACCTGCTCGTCGGGCAGAGCCACACCGTGTTCATGGCCGACACCACGATCAACGAACGCCCGACCGGCGAGGAACTGGCCGACATCGCCGAACAGACCGCCCAGGTCGCGCGGCGGATGGGGCATGAGCCGCGCGTCGCGTTCCTCAGCTATTCCACCTTCGGCAATCCGGACGGTCAATGGCTCGATAATATCCGCGAAGGCGTAAAGGTGCTCGACGGGCGGCAGGTTAGTTTCGAATATGAGGGAGAGATGGCGCCCGATGTTGCACTGAACCCGAAGCAGTTGAAGAACTTTCCGTTCGCGCGCCTGTCCGGTCCCGCCAACATCCTCATCATGCCGGGTCTGCAATCGGCCAATATCTCGGCCAAGCTGCTGCGCGAACTGGGTGGCGACGACATGATCGGGCCGATGCTGATCGGCATGGAAAAGCCGGTGCAGATCGCACCGATGACCTCGACCGCCAGCGAGCTGGTGACCTTGGCGGTGCTCGCCGCGGGCGGGATCGCGCGCTGAGGGGTTTTATGGTCGACCGATGGTGGGCGGCGCTGGCCGGCGTCGCCCTGTTGCTGGCCCCGGCCGTGGTCGCGCAAGGGCCGGCGGCGGGGGCGCGGCCCGGCATCGTCCGGGTGCGGCTGGATACGTCGCGCGGGCCGATCATGCTGGCGCTCGACGCGCGGCGGGCGCCGAAGACGACGGCCAATTTCATGGCCTATGTCGATGATGGCCGGTTCGATGGCACGACCTTCTATCGCGCGGCACGGGGCAAGGCCGATCCGACCAAGGGGTTCGTGCAGGCTGGCATCCGCACTGATGCCAAGCGCATCCTGCCGCCCTTTCCGCTGGAGACGACCGCCCAGACAGGTATCCGCCATCTCGACGCGACGATCTCGATGGCGCGCGGCGACAATCCGGCATCGGCGGGCGGCAATTTCGTGCTGACGGTGGGGCCGACGCCGCAGATGGACACGCGGCCGGGCTATGCCGGCTATGCCGCATTCGGGCGGGTGGTCGGCGGCATGGACGTCGTGAAGCGTATCCTCGCCGAGCCGTCGGGCGGCGGCTTCGATGCGATGAAGGGCCAGATGATCCTGCAACCGGTGCGCCTGTTCCGCGCCGTGCGGATCGATGGCCAGCCCAAACCGACGAAGGAACCGCGCGTCTGGTTGCTGGTGCCGCAAAGGCACTGACGGAAAAAAAGCCCCTCCCGCTCGCGGGAGGGGTTGGGGTGGGCCTGTCCCGGCACGGCGCGTTTGCGGACAGGCCCACCCCCGACCCAGTTCCGGGTGAACAGCGCCCCACGCTGTTCAGGCCATGCCGGGGGCATGGCCGACCCGGAACTCGTAAACGGGAGGGGAGTTTACGCGTCGATCGAACTGCCCAGCGAGGCATGGACCAGCCCGCCATCGACGGTGATCGTCTCACCCACCACATAATCGCCGGCCCGGCTGGCGAGGTAGATCGCCGCGCCGGCCATGTCCTCCGCGGCGCCGATCCGGCCGGCGGGAATGGTGTGGGCTACGGTATCGCCATGATCGCGCGCCGCCTTGTTCATATCGCTGGCAAAGGCGCCGGGCGCGATCGAGGTCACGTTGATCGCGTCGCGCACCAGCCGCGCCGCCATCCGCTTGGTCAACTGGATCAACGCGGCCTTCGACGCCTGATAGCTGTACGTTTCCCACGCATTCAGCCGCATGCCGTCGATCGAGGTGATGTTGATGACCTTGGCGGGCCGGTCCGGCTTGCCCGCCGTCTTCAACAGGCCGTGCAACGCCTGCGTCAGGAAGAACGGCGATTTGACGTTCAGGTCCATCACCTTGTCCCAGCCGCTTTCCGAAAATTCCTCGAACGGCACGCCCCAGGCCGCGCCGGCATTGTTGACGAGGATGTCGAGTGCGCCCTCGCGCTCGCCCAGCGCCGTGGCCAGCGCACGGCAGCCGTCGATCGTCGACACATCGGCGGGCAGCGCATGGCACTTCGGCCCCAGCGCCGCCGCGGTCTCTTCACAGGCGGCCGCCTTGCGCGACGAGACATAGACCGTCGCCCCCTGGGCGATGAAGCCCGCCGCGATCATCCGGCCGATGCCGCGACTGCCGCCGGTGACGAGCGCGACGCGGCCGTCGAGGCGAAACAGGTTGCTGGTGTCCATCATCTCTCTCCTGTGTTTGCCACAGGCGTAAGAGAGCGGCGGGGCGGGGGCAAGCGCGGCCGGCCGAAGGCGTTCAGCAGGCGTCAAAATCCGGTCGTCGCCGGCGATACACCGTTCGCCCGATAAGGTTCCCGACCTTATTTCCTATTAACGAATTTGCCCGTAGCCACACTCCCACAACCGATTTCAACCCGGGGGGTCCCGAGCATGATGAAGGCGTTGGCAGTGCGTTTCGCGCTGGTGTTTTCGTGCGGCCTGATGATGGCGGCACCGGCGGCCGCCCAGTTCTGGCAGTGCGCGCCCTATGCCCGGCAGATTTCGGGCATCGACATCCATGGCAACGCCGACACATGGTGGAGCCAGGCCGAGGGCCGGTACGAGCGCGGGCATCTGCCCAGGCCGGGATCGGTACTGGCGTTCGCGGCGACCGGCCGGATGCGCGTCGGCCATGTCGCGATGGTGTCACGCATCGTCAGCGACCGTGAAGTGCTGCTCACCCATGCCAACTGGTCGCGCCGTGGCGGCATCGAAACCGATGTCCGCGCGATCGACGTATCGCCCGCCGGCGACTGGAGCGTGGTGAAAGTATGGTACGGGCCGCAGGGCGATCTGGGCACGTCCAGCTACCCGACCAGGGGCTTCATCTACGCCGATCACGGCCCGACGCCGCTGCCGCCGCTGCAGTTCGCCCGGAACGTCATCACTGCCGACGGTATCGCCGGCTGATCCCGGCTCAGGCGGCGCGGAAGGTCATCGCGACGCCGTTCATGCAGTAACGCTTGCCGGTCGGCTTCGGACCGTCGTCGAAGACATGGCCCAAATGGCCGCCGCAGCGGCTGCAATGCACCTCGACCCGCGACATCATCATCGATCCATCGGTCCGCGTACCGACCGCACCCTTCAGCGGCGCCCAGAAACTGGGCCAGCCCGTGCCGCTCTCGAACTTGGTCTTCGAGGAGAACAGCGGCTGCGCACAGCCCTTGCAGCCGAAGATACCGGCGCGATGCTCGCCGTTCAGCGGGCTGGAATAGGGCTGCTCGGTCGCCTCCTGCCGCAGCACATTATACGCCGCGCCGCCCAGCTTCTTCTTCCACTCGGCGTCGCTCATGCTGACGGGGAAGCGCTCCGCCGCCACGGCCGCGCCGCGACAGCCGAACAGGGCGACGGCTGCGGTGCCGAGGCTGGCGATGGTCAGGAACGAGCGGCGGTCGGCGGACTGGGTCATGCCCCTGATATAAGCGGGATTCCGGCGGTTGCTATGCCTTCGCCCGCCGCCGCCAGAATGGCCGCGCGCTGCCGGATTGCAGCACGCCGCGGCGGAACAGGCGCGCGCCGATGGTGATGAACAGCACCACCCACACCCCCTGCCACAGGATCGCCAGCGCATGTGGCCACAGTTCGGGTGAATTGGCGGCGCGGCCGGCCATCGCGAAGGGCGAGGAGAGCGGGAACACCTCCGCCACCGTCGCGATCCAGCTGCCGGGCAGGCGGGCGGCGGCGCTGGCGAGCGCGAACATGCCGACCTGCACCAGCGTGATCGGCAGCGACAGCATCTGGATCTCGCGCATCGTCGATGCCTGCGCGCCGATGCCGAGAAAGACCGAACCGAGCAGCAGATACGCCATCGAGAAATAGGCGGCGAACAGCACCGCGAACATTGGCGCGCCGACCGCCGGATACAGATCGCCGAACGCGGCGGCGGCGGCGGGTGGCAGCAGCGTGGTCAACTGCCCGACGACGGTGCCCCAGAACGCGACGAACAGCACCGCGACGCCGAACATGCCGACCAGCTTGCCAAAGAACACCGCCTCCAGCGGGACGGCGGCGGCCAGCACCTCGATCACCTTGTTGTTGCGCTCCTCGGCCATGGTGCCGACGACCTGCCCGGCGAGGAACAGCGTCAGGAAGAAGATGCCGAACACCGCGAAGAAGCCGGACTGGTGCTGGCCGCCGATCGACGTGCGGGTGCGGGCGGCGGTGATCCGGGTCGCGGTGACCATCGTGGCGCCGGGGCGGATGGCGGCCACCGTCGCCTGCGCCAGCGCCTCCAGATAATTGCCGGTGTAGCGGCCCGGCGCCGCGAGCAGCACGGTGGGGCGATCGAGCGGGCCATAGAGGACCGCGTCGATATCATATTGCTTTTCGTCGATGGTCGCTCTCGCCTGCGCGGCGGGATCGGCGGACGGGGTCGCGATGGACAATTCCGGCGGCCGCTCGTCGCCGCGGAACAGGCGGCGCAGGCGGTCATCCTCGCGAATCATCGCCGGGGCGATCGTGGCGGGGACGATGGCGACGAGGCGCGATTTGTCGGCGGCACCGTCGCTCATGCTCGCCGCGCCCATCCCGCCGATCGCGCCGAACGATCCCATCAGGATCGGCGCGAACAGGAACAGCAGGAAGATCGGGGTGAAGACGGTGGCGACGAAATCGCGGCGGGCGATGGTCAGCGTCTGGCGCAGCGTGCGGCGGAACCGGGTCATGCGATCGTCTCCGCGCGCGGCGCATGGCCGATGTTGCCGACGATGCGGACGAACGCCTCGTGCAGGCTGGGGCGCTCGACCGTCAGGCCGGCGATGCCATGACCTGCTTCGATCAGTGGCACCAGCAGCGGCTCGATCCCGCTGGCGGGTAGCATGAAGCGCCAGCCATTGCCCACCGCCACCGCATCCGGCGGCAACAGGCGGGCGATGGCGGGATCGGGGCGATGCGGCAGGTAATGGACATGCGCGGGCAGGGTGGCGCGGGCATCGTCCACCGTCCCCTCGAACCGGCGCTTGCCGCCGGCGATGATGGCGAGCCGGTCACAGAGCCGTTCGGCATGGGCCATGACGTGGGTCGAGAACAGGATGGTAGCGCCGCGGTCGCGCTCGGCGACGATCAGCGCCTCCAGCTTCTCCTGATTGACGGGGTCGAGGCCGGAGAACGGCTCGTCCAGCACGATCAGGTCGGGGCGATGGACGACGGAGCCGAGCAACTGGACGATCTGGGCCATGCCCTTGGACAGTTTGCGGACCTTTTCATCGACGGCGTGGCCGAGACCGGCTTCCTCCAGCAATTCGGCCGCCCGCTTGCGGCCCTCGCGCCACGGCAGGCCGCGCAGCGCGCCCATGAAGGCCACGGCCTCGCGCGCCTTCATGCCCGGATAAAGCCCGCGTTCCTCGGGCAGATAGCCGACGCGGTCGCCGGCATCGCGGGGATTGTCCTCGCCCAGCAGCGTCCGCTGTCCCTCGTCGGGTTCGATGATGCCCAGTAACATGCGCAGCGTGGTCGTCTTGCCAGCGCCGTTGGGGCCGAGCACGCCATAAATCGCGCCCCTGGGCACCATCAGGTCGACGCCGTCGACGACGCGGCGATCCTCGAACCGCTTCACCAACCCGGCGGCGGTGACCGCCCATTCATCCGACACGATCTTCCTCCCGCCTGCCCCGTCGTGGTAGCGGGACGGTGTGGCCGAACACAAGCTGGAAGACCGGATCAAGGAAAAGGCCGCCGAGCTGGGCTTTGCGGCGTGCGGCATCGCGCGGGCGGATGCGGCGCCGCTGGCCGGCGAGCGGCTGCGGCAATGGCTGTCCGAAGGCCAGCATGGCGACATGATCTGGATGGAGGAACGGGCGCATCATCGCGAAAGCCCGGCCGGCTTGTGGCCAGAGGTGCGCAGCGTCGTGTCGCTGGGGATGAGCTATGCCCCCGCCATCGACCCCCTCGCGCTGGCGGGGGAGGGCGGGATCGGCCGTATCTCCGTCTATGCGCAAGGGGCGGATTATCACGATGTCGTAAAGCGTCAGTTGAAGGCGCTGGGCCGCTGGCTGGCGGGCGATGCGGGGTGCGACCTGAAGGTCTTCGTCGATACCGCGCCGGTGATGGAGAAGCCGCTGGCCGAGGCGGCGGGGATCGGGTGGCAGGGCAAGCACACCAACCTCGTCAGCCGGACCGAGGGTAGCTGGCTGTTCCTGGGCGCGATCTACACCACGCTGGACCTGACGCCGGACGGCAGGGGCGGCGGCGCGTGCGGCAGTTGCGATGCGTGTCAGGTGGCATGCCCGACCGACGCCTTTCCCGCGCCCTATCGGCTGGATGCGCGGCGGTGCATCTCGTACCTGACGATCGAACATGCCGGGCCGATCCCGATGGAGTTTCGCGAGGGGATCGGCAACCGCATCTATGGCTGCGACGATTGCCTGGCGGTGTGTCCGTGGAACAAGTTCGCGGTGCGGGCGGCCGCCAATCTGGCCTTTGCGCCACGGGCGGAGCTGGTCGCGCCGGCGCTGGCGGACCTGCTGGCGCTGGACGATGCCGGGTTCCGGCAGGTGTTTTCCGGGTCGCCGATCAAGCGGATCGGGCGGGACCGGATGGTGCGCAATGCCTGTATCGCGGCGGGGAACAGCGGCGATCCGGGGCTGGCCGCAGTGCTGCGGCCGTTACTGGCGGATGCGTCGCCGGTGGTGCGCGAGGCGGCGGACTGGGCGATCGGGCGATTGCCTGTTGCGAATGGAAGTTCGCACTGATTCGCACCCAGAGGGGGTTTTTAGGGTGTTCGATATATTGATATAATCGTTTATTATCAATGCTATAGAATGTTTTCGCTATTCTAGCGGCGGATGCTGGCAGCCGCCAGGCCGGCGAAGATCAGGGCGCCACCGCCGGCGCGCTGCGACCAGCGCAGGGCCTTGGGGGAGGCGAACAGGCTGCGGGTGCCGGAGGCCAGCCATGCATACAGGAAATCGGTCGCGGCCAGCGTCAGGCAGAAGGTGGCGGCAAGGATCGCGGCTTGCGGCGCATAGGCGCGGGTCGGGTCCATGAACTGCGGGGCGAAGGCGGCGAGGAACAGGATCGTCTTGGGATGAAAGGCACCGATCGCGATGTTGGCGAGGAAGGCGGTGCGCGGCGCGACGGCGGGGGTGGCGGCGACGGTCAGCGGGCCGGCGCCGCGCGCCTTCCAGATGGTCAGCAGGCCGACCCCGATCAAATAGCCGGCACCCGCCCATTTGACGATTCCGAACGCCAGCGCCGATGCGGCGAGCAGTGCGCCGACGCCGATCAGACTCGCCACCGCCGCGACGAAATTGCCTGAGGCCAGCCCCGCCACCGAGGCGAAGGCGGTGCGCCGCCCCGATCCGATCGCATAGCCGACGATCGCCGCGACGCCCGGCCCCGGCACGAAACCGATCACCATCGTCGCCGCGACGAAGGCCAGCCACAGGTCCGGGCGCATCAGCGGGCGCCGGGTCGCCGGGTAAGGGCGGCGACGCAACTGGCGCGGTCGATCGCGCTACCGTCCGGCTCGCGCGCGTCGAGATAGGTGACGCGCGGTTCGGCACCATCCTTGGGATAGAGATAGGTGTCGAGGATGCAGATCGCGCTGGCGAATTGCAGTTTGCGCGCGGTGCCTTCACGGACATCGGCGTCGGGCTGGCCGAACAGCTTCGTCAGCCCGGCGGCATCCTGACCGATCACGCGTTCCAGCCCGACGGTGGGATAGGCGATCGCCATCGGCGGTGGTGCGACGCGGGCGGCGGGCGGAGCGGTGGCGCAGCCTGCGAGCAGCAGGCCGGTGGCAAGGGCCAGTTTCTTCATATGCGCCTCGTGTGGAACAGATGGGTGGCCATCGCCGCGCCTAGCACGGGGGCGACGAGGTTGACGAAGGGGATCAGGAACAGCGCGGCATCGCCGGTACCGAGCAGGAAGCGACGGCCGTTGGTCAGTCGCCGCCACGCCGCCATCGCGCCGACATCCATATGGCGGGCCGCGACCATGTCGCCGAGATCGCGGCCGAGCAGCCAACCATTGACGATCAGGAACGCCGCCGCCGTGCCGACGCCGGTCGCGAGCAGCACGACGTACAACGGCAACAGGATCAGGTTGGTGACGATGACCCGCACCGCCGACCGCAGCCCCATCGCCGCCGAGCGCGCGAACGGCACCGGCCGGGCGGTGGCGAGCGCGGCGGGATAATGCCGCCGTTCGACCGCCTCCACCACCTCGTCCGCGAACAGGCCGACCACCGCGACGGCGACCGCGCGGAACAGCAGCCACATCGCCAGCACGGTGACGACGGCGGCGAACGCGGTGGCGAGGCCGGTCGCGCCCCAGCCGACCCAATGCGCCAGCAGCGCCTGCAACCCCCACCACAGCGCAAAGCCGGCGACGGCGAAGATCGCCAGCGTCAGGCCCATCGATTTCGCAAATACGCGCAGCACCGCCGGATCGCCGAGCTGGCCGACGGACAGAATGAACGCGCGCATCATGCGACCGGGATGGCCGGGCCACCGCGCGCCGTCAACATTGCGTGCGGCAGGGGGCACCGGTAGGGCGGCGGTTTCGATGCCTGACCGGAGCATATCCTTTTGACCACCCCCCAATATGACGTCGTCGCGATCGGCAATGCCATCGTCGACATCCTCGCCCAGACCGACGACGCCTTTCTGGCGGAACAGGGGATGACGAAGGGGGCGATGCAGTTGATCTTCTCGCCCGAAGAGGCCGATGCGCTGTATGCCAAGATGGGGCCGGGACGTGAAATTTCGGGTGGCTCGGCGGCGAACACGCTGGCCGGCATCGCGGCGCTGGGCGGCAAGTGCGGCTTCGTCGGGCAGGTCGCCGACGATCAACTGGGTCAGGTGTTCGCGCATGACATTCGCGCCGCCGGCATCCGCTTCGACACCCCCGAGCGCGCCGGCGCGCCGACGACGGGCCGTTGCCTGATCTTCGTGACGCCCGATGGCCAGCGGACGATGAACACGTTTCTGGGCGCGTCGCATTATCTGCCCGAGGCGGCGCTGGACCGCGCGCTGATCGCCGATGCGGCGTATCTGTATATCGAGGGCTACCTCTGGGACCCCGAAGAGCCGCGCGCCGCGATGCGCGCCGCGATCGAGGTGGCGCGCAAGGCCAGCCGCCAGATCGCCTTCACCCTGTCGGCCGAATTCGTGATCGACCGCCATCGCGCCGATTTCCACGACCTGATCGACCATGACCTGATCGACATATTGTTCGCCAACGAGGCGGAGATCATGGCGCTGACCGAGACGACCGATGTCGAGGCGGCGATCGCGGCGGTGCAGGACAAGGTGCCGACCGTGGTGGTGACGCTGGCCGAACAGGGCGCCTGTGCGATCCGCGGCGGCAAGCGCACGACGGTGCCGGCCGAACCGGTGGCGCAGGTGGTCGACACGACCGGCGCGGGCGACCTCTTCGCGGCGGGCTTCCTCCACGCTCAGGCGCGAGGGCATGATCTGGAGACGTCGCTGAAGCTGGGCGCGGTATGTGCGGCGGAGATCATCAGCCACTTCGGGGCGCGGCCGCAGGTGGATCTGAAGGCGCTGGCGGCGAAGACGTTGGGGTGAGCTGGCGTCTTGGCGTGGTGATGTGAAAAAGGCCGGGGAGCGATCCCCGGCCTTTTTTAGTTCCCCGGCGAAGGCCGGGGTCCAGTTGGGTGAAGCGCCGTGATTACCCACTATGGCCTTCCCAACTGGGCCCCGGCCTCCGCCGGGGAACAGTTAAATGCAGGGCGCAAACCTCAAAACCTCAATGCCCCCCGCCGATCATGTCGTCGGTCACGACCTCGACCCGCCCGTGCGCGACGTGGCTCGTCCGGTATCCGTACAGGTAATAGACCACGAGGCCGATCGCGCCCCAGATCACCAGCACCAGCATGGCGGCCGTCGGCAGATTGAAGAACAGGAAGATGCAGCCGACGATCGTGGCCGGCGCGACGAACCAGATGGCCGGCGTGCGGAACGAGCGCGGGCGGTTCGGTTCGACCTTGCGCAGGATCAGCACCGCGAACGCCACCATCATGAACGCATACAGCGTACCGGCATTGGCGATGTCGGCGAGCGCCCCGACCGGCAGGAACGCGGCGGCGAACGCCACGGCCGCGCCGGTGATCGCGGTGACGACGTGCGGCGTCTTCCACTTCGGATGCACCTTGCTCAGCGCATCGGGCAACAGGCCGTCACGGCTCATCACGAAGAAGATGCGGGTCTGGCCGAACAGCAGCACGAGGATGACCGACGGCAGCGCGACGAAGGCGGCGATGCCCAGCATGTTGCCGATCGTTCCGAAACCGATCGTGCGCAGCACATGGGCCAGCGCCTCGTTGGAGCAGACCAGCGCCTGCGCGTGCTGCGGCAGGGCGCACTGGCGCGCGAGTTCTTCCGATCCGGCGGGGAAGGGCACGCCGCCCGGCCCCATGATCGGCTGGCCGCCGATCGTGCCGATCGCGCCGGCCGCGACGAGGATGTAGAAGACGGTGCAGAACAGCAGCGATCCGATCAGGCCGATCGGCACGTTGCGTTGCGGGTTCTTGGTCTCCTCCGCCGCGGTCGACACCGCGTCGAAGCCGACATAGGCGAAGAAGATCGTCGCCGCCGCACCGACCGCACCCACACCCGTGCCGAAACCGCCGAAGACGCCGGCGGGCAGGAAGGGATTGAACTTCGTCGTGTCGATCTTGCCATAGGTGAGGAAGATGAACGCGGTCAGGGCGACGACCTTGATCGCCACCAGGATCGCATTGACCTTCGCGCTTTCCGAGGTGCCGATGATGAGCAGCCACGTGACCAGCCCGGCGATCACGACGGCCGGCAGGTTGATGAAACCGCCCGCGACGCCGCCCAGCGCCAATGGCCCCGCCGACAGCCAGACGGGCAGCTGGATGCCGAGGAACTGGTTCAGGATGGTCCCGGTGAAATATCCGGACCATCCGACCGCGACGGCGGAGGCGGCGACGGCATATTCCAGCACCAGCGCCCAGCCGACGGTCCACGCCACCAGCTCGCCCATCGTCGCATAGCTATAGGTATAGGCGGAGCCGGCGACCGGGATCATCGCCGCGATCTCCGCATAGCAGAGCGCGGCGACGATGCAGATCGCCCCGGCGATGGCGAAAGCGAGCATCAGACCGGGTCCGGCCTTTTGCGCACCGGCGGCGGTTAGGACGAAAATGCCCGTGCCGATGACCGATCCGATGCCGAACAGCGTCAGCTGGAACGCCCCCAGCGTTCGATGGAGCGACTTGCCTTCAGTCGCAGCGAGGATGGCGTCCAGAGATTTGACGCGCCCGAATATCATGTGCCTGATCCCCCAATCGACCGGCGCTTGCTGCGCCGCGTCAAGGTATGGCCGGGATGCTAATGGCAATTTTATTACGCGCAACTCCTAACGCGATCTGATGCGGCAGGGCGCGGGTGCTACTTCACCAGCATCGGCCCCAAAGGTGCACCGCCGAACAGGTGGACGTGGAGGTGCGGCACCTCCTGCCCGGCCTCGACGCCGATGTTGGCGAGCAGGCGATAACCGGGGGCGACCAGCCCGTGGTTGCGGGCGACCTGACCGATCGCGCGGACGAACCCGGCGATTTCCTCGGGCGAGGCGTGGCTGCTGAAATCGTCCCACGACACATAGGGGCCGCGCGGGATGACGAGGATATGGACGGGCGCCTGCGGGGCGATGTCGTTGAAGGCGATCGCCCATTCGTCTTCATGCACGACGGTCGCCGGGATCTCGCCACGCAGGATGCGGGCGAAGATGTTGCTGTCGTCATAGGGCAGGGTGGCGTCGATCGGCATCGGGCGGCTCCTTCAGGAAGCGGGGCGTTCAGGAAGCTGGACGGGCGGCTTTCTCGTCATGGCCCGACACCCCGTCGCGGCGGGAGAGTTCGGCGCGGACGTCGTCCAGCCCCAGCCCCGCATCGGCGAGCAGGACGATCAGGTGGAAGACGAGGTCGGCGGCCTCGGACACCAGCTTGTCGGGCTGGGCCATGGCGGCGATGACGGTCTCGACCGCTTCCTCGCCCAGTTTCTGCGCGATCTTCGGCCTACCCTTGGCGAACAGGCTGGCGGTGTAGGAGCCGGCGGGGTCGGCGCCACGACGGGCGAGGATCGTGGCTTCGAGGCGGTCTAGCGGGTCCATCGCGGTTCCTGGGCGGTGACGGGGCGGCGCACGGGGATGCCGGCGGCGGCGAGGGCGGCATGCGCGTCGGCGATGCTCGCCTCGCCGAAGTGGAAGATCGAGGCGGCGAGGACCGCGGACGCATGGCCGTCGCGGATGCCGGCGACGAGGTCGTCGAGGCCGCCGACCCCGCCGGAGGCGACGACGGGCACGGTAGTGCGGTCGGCGATGGCGCGGATCAGGTCGAGGTCGTAACCGCCGCGCGTACCGTCGCGGTCCATCGAGGTGACGAGCAATTCGCCCGCGCCGAGTTCGGCAAGGCGGAGCGCGTGGGCGACGGCGTCGATGCCGGTCGGGCGGCGGCCACCATGGGTGAATACCTCCCAGCCGCCGTCGACACGGCGGGCGTCGATGCTGGCGACGCAGCACTGGCTGCCGAAGCGTTCGGCGATATCGGCGACGACCTCCGGCCGGGACACGGCGGCGGAGTTGACCGCGACCTTGTCGGCGCCGGCCAGCAACAGCGCGCGGGCGTCGTCGGCGGTGCGGACGCCGCCGCCGACGGTGAGCGGCATGAAGCAGACCGCGGCGGTGCGGCGGACGACGTCGAGGATGGTGCCGCGATCCTCGTGACTGGCGGTGATGTCGAGAAAGCAGAGCTCGTCGGCGCCGGCCGCGTCATAGGCGCGGGCCTGTTCGACCGGATCGCCGGCGTCGCGGAGTTCGACGAAGTTGACGCCCTTGACGACGCGGCCGTTGGCGACGTCGAGACAGGGGATGACACGGGCGCGGACGGTCATGCGGGGTGCCGGAGAAGAGGTTCACGCGGAGACGCGGAGACGCGGAGGGGCGGCTTTGCCGCCCAAAAATGTTCACGCGAAGGCGCGAAGGCGCGAAGGCGCGGTTTCTTCCAAGTCTTCGCGTCTTCGCGACTTCGCGTGAGAATTTCCATGCCTGCGGCGCAAACAAATCCTCCGCGTCTCCGCGTCTCCGCGTGAACACTCATGCCGCGCTCGCCACGGCGATCGCCGCCGCCAGATCGAGACGACCGTCATACAGAGCGCGGCCGGTGATGACACCTTCGATGCCGTCGCGGGCATGGAGCGCGAGGACGTGGATGTCGGCGATGCCGGCGACGCCGCCGCTCGCGATCACGGGAATCGATACGGCGCGGGCGAGATCGACGGTGGCCTCCACGTTGCAGCCCTTCAGCAACCCGTCGCGGCCGACATCGGTGAACAGCAGCGCGGCGACGCCGGCATCCTCGAACCGGCGGGCGAGGTCGGTCGCGGTGGTGGTGGAGACGTCCGCCCAGCCCTTGGTCGCGACCATGCCGTCCTTCGCATCGACCGCGACGACGATGCCGCCGGGGAAATCGCGCGCGACACCACGCACGAAATCGGGATCGTCCAGCGCGGCGGTGCCGATCACGACGCGAGCGACGCCGAGACCGAACCAGCGTTCCACGGACTCGCGGGTACGGATGCCGCCGCCCAGCTGGACATGGCCGGGGAAGCGTTCGACCACGGCGCGCACCGCGTCGCCATTGACCGACGCGCCCGCGAAGGCACCGTCGAGATCGACGACGTGGAGATGCGTCGCACCGGCATCGGCGAACAGCATCGCCTGATGCGCGGGATCGTCGCCATAGACGGTGGCGCGGTCCATATCGCCCTCGGCGAGGCGGACGACCTGCCCGCCCTTCAGGTCGATGGCGGGGAAGACGATCAGGCCGGAATTCAGGAGCGCCATGCGAGGAATCTTTCGAGGATCGCCAGCCCATAGGACTGGCTCTTTTCCGGGTGGAACTGCACGCCCAGCATATTGTCACGGCCGATCGCGGCGGTGACGGGGCCGGCATGGTCGGTGGTGGCGATCACGTCGGCGCCGTCGAAGGCGTAGCTGTGGAGGAAATACGCCTCGCCAGGGACGATCAGCGGATGCTCGCCGGTCGGGATCACGTCGTTCCAGCCCATGTGAGGCACTTTGGCGTCCATGCTGCCCGGCTCCAGCTTGCGGACGCGGCCGGCGATCCAGCCGAGGCCGGGATGCGTGCCCATTTCCTCACCGGCATCGGCCATCAACTGCATACCGACGCACACGCCGAGAAAGGGTGCCGCCTCGGTCCGCACGCGCCGGTCCAGTGCATCCACCATGCCATCGATCGACCGCAGCGCCCTGGCGCAGGCACCGAACGCGCCGACACCGGGCAGGACGATCCGGTCGGCCCGCGCCACGGCATCGGGATCGGCGGTGACGATCAGGTCGTCGCAACCGGCGGCCTTCAGCGCGTTGGCGACCGAATACAGGTTGCCCGCGCCGTAATCGATCAGCGCTAGCAAAGCAGGTCGCCGATCTCTTCCATTGCGAGGGTCGCGGTGAAGGGAATTACCTCAAACGTGGCGACACCATTGACCACGAAGGGATCCTTTGCCGCTTCCTCGCTCACGACATCGGCCTCGCCCTTGAACAGCAGGACACCTCCGGTCGGTGGGTCACGCCGCCCGGCCAGCAGCATCACGTTTTCCTCAACATAGTTTTCGATCCACCGGACATGTGCGGCGCGATGCCGGTCGACCTCGTCAAGCGGTTTCACATAGGTGAGCAGCACGAGGCACAGTGGTGTCATCGGACGGGCAACCATTATAGCGTACCCTTGGTCGAGGGGATCGCATCGCCCTTGCGCGGATCGATCTCGATCGCCTTGCGCAGCGCGCGGGCGAGGCCCTTGAACGCGCTTTCGGCGATGTGATGGTTGTTCTCGCCGTGCAGCGTCTCGACGTGCAGCGTGATGCCGGCGGCCTGCGCGAAGCTGTGGAACCAGTGCTGGAACATCTCGGTATCCATCTCGCCCAGCCGTTTCTGGCTGAATTCGGTCTTCCACACGAGCCATGGCCGCCCGGAAATGTCGAGCGCCACCCGCGTCAGCGTCTCGTCCATCGGGCTGAGCGCGTCGCCGTACCGGTGGATGCCGCGCTTGTCGCCCAGGGCCTTCGCCACCGCCTCGCCGATGGCGATGCCGGTATCCTCGACGGTGTGGTGCTGGTCGATGTGCAGGTCGCCGACGGTGCGGACGTGCAGGTCGATCAGCGAATGGCGCGACAATTGTTCGAGCATATGGTCGAAAAAGCCGACGCCGGTGTCGATGTCATAGACGCCGGTGCCGTCGAGATTGACGGTGACGGCGATTTTCGTCTCGCTGGTGTCGCGATTGATCGTGGCGATGCGCATATCGCGGTCCATAACGCACCACGCGGTTCGTGCAATCTTGACGCTGGGGTGGAGGGGGGCCTACCCAAAGAGAATGAGCGATGGCCTTCCCGACAGCCTGATCCCGTATGACGAGATCGTCCAGGAAGCCCTGCGTGCGGTGGTGGGCCGTGTGCTGGGTTCCGTGGCGGAGGCCGGCGGGCTGCCCGGCGAGCATCATTTCTACATCACGTTCAAGACGCAGGCGCCCGGGGTCGACATCCCCCGGCGGCTGATCGAGCGGTTTCCGGACGAGATGACGATCGTCATGCAGAACCGGTACTGGGACCTGACCGTCGATGACGAGCGGTTCTCGGTGGGGCTGAGCTTCAATCAGGTGCCGTCGAAGCTGGTGATTCCCTATTCGGCGATTACCGGGTTCCACGATCCGGCGGTGAATTTCGAATTGCGCTTCCAGGCGCAGGAGGAAGTGGACGGTCTGCCCGAAATCCCCGACGCCGCCGAGAATGACGGCCCGCTCGCGCAGCCGGTCGAGGACGGATCGAACGTCGTCAGCGTGGACTTCAAGCGGAAGAAGTAGAAAAGCGAGGCGCAAGAGCGCCAAGCCCCGCCCGGCCGACGGGCCAAAAGCCCGTTCGACGACGCGGCTTCGCCGCGGCGCGGGCGTGTCCGAGCGTGATGGTATGTTACAGATCCATCCGTCATTGCGAGCGCAGCGAAGCAACCCAGAGTCGCGCACGACGCCCTGGGTTGCTTCGCTGCGCTCGCAATGACGACTGGGATAATATTCCGCTAAAGAAGCACGCTGGCCATACACGGCAGTCCGCAACAAGATCACGCGGTCCGCCGTTATCCCGGCATGACCAACACCCGCACCGAAACCGACTCGATCGGCCCGATCGAGGTCCCCGCCGACGCCTATTGGGGCGCACAGACCGAACGCAGCCTCGAAAATTTCCCGTTCGGCGCGCGCGAGCGGATGCCGATCGGGATCGTCCACGCGCTGGCGATCGTGAAGCAGGCCTGCGCGCGCGTGAACCGCGATCACGGTCTGGACGCGGGCAAGGCCGACGCGATCGAATCGGCGGCGGCAGAGATCGTCGCGGGCACGCTCGACGACCAGTTCCCGCTCGTGATCTGGCAGACGGGCAGCGGCACGCAATCGAACATGAACGTCAACGAGGTGATCGCCGGCCGCGCCAACGAGGTGCTGGCGGGGACGCGCGGCGGCAAGATGCCGGTCCATCCCAATGACGATGTGAACCGGGGGCAGTCCTCGAACGACAGCTTCCCTACCGCGCTGCACGTCGCCGCCGCGCTGGCGGTGACGCGGGTGCTGTATCCCGCGCTCGACCGGCTGCACGCGGCGCTCGACGCCAAGGCGCGCGAGTGGGACGATCTGGTGAAGATCGGCCGTACGCATCTGCAGGATGCGACGCCGTTGACGCTGGGGCAGGAGTTCTCCGGCTATGCGGCGCAGATCGCCAACGCCCGCGACCGGATCGAGGGGACGCTACACCGCAACATCATGCCGCTGGCGCAGGGCGGCACCGCGGTCGGCACCGGGCTGAACGCCCCGGCGGGGTTCGGCGAGGCGGTGGCGGCGGCGATCGCCGACCTGACCGGGCTGCCGTTCGTCACCGCGCCCAACAAGTTCGAGGCGCTGGCGTCGAACGATGGGCTTGTCGACCTGCACGGCGCGCTCAACGTGCTGGCGGTGGCGCTGGCCAAAATCGCCAACGATATCCGGCTGTTGGGCAGCGGACCGCGATCGGGGCTGGGCGAGCTGGAACTGCCCGCCAACGAACCGGGCAGCTCGATCATGCCGGGCAAGGTCAACCCGACCCAGTGCGAGATGCTGACGATGGTGGCCGCGCAGGTGATGGGCAACAACGTCGCGGTCACCGTCGGCGGGTTGCAGGGCCATCTGGAACTGAACGTCTTCAAGCCGTTGATCGGCGCCAACGTGCTGCGGTCGATCGACCTGCTAGGCATCGGCATGACCAGCTTCGCCGAACGGACGGTGGAGGGCATGACCGCCAATCGCGACCGGATCGCCGAACTGGTCGACCGATCGCTGATGCTCGTCACCGCGCTGGCACCCGAGATTGGGTACGACAATGCCGCGAAGATCGCCAAGCACGCGCATCGTCACGGCCTGACCCTGAAGGAGGCCGGCGTGCAGATGGGGCTGGTGGACCCCGAAACGTTCGATCGCGTCGTCAAACCGGAATCGATGCTGGGCCGGTGACGGAACCTCGCGGGCGTTGCCGCGCTATGCCTGCGATGAAGGAGATCGGTTCGTGAGTGCAACGACGATAGGCGCTTTGGTCGGTGGTGTGATCGACAGCATGGGCGGCGATGATGACGGCAATTGGGATGGCGCGATCAAGGGCGCGATCGTGGCCAATGTGCTGAAGGTCGCGATCCCGGTAGCGATCACCTACGCGGTCGGCTGGGCGGTATTGCGTGGCGCGGCGGAACTGAAGGATCAGGTTTTTGGAGAAGTGAAATGATCGGCAAGATTATCGGTGCACTGGTGGGTCGCGAGATGGATCGTCGCGATGGTTCGGGCGGCATGAAGGGCGCGGCGATGGGCGCGCTGATCGGTGGCGGCCTGCGCCGGATGGGGCCGCTGGGCATGATCCTGGGCGGCGGTTACGTTGCCAAGAAGGCGTATGATCGCCGTCGCGCATCGCGCTCGGCACCGCCGGTGATCTGAACGGCATTGGCCGGCGGGGCGTCATCGGGCGCCCTGCCGGGTTGACGACGCCGGGTTGACGACGCCGGGTTGACGACGGGGGCATCGCCCGGCCAAAGGCGCGCATGGCGCCTGTTCTCCCCACCGATCCGCACAACCTCAAGCGGCGGGGCATGTTGTTCGTGCTGTCGTCGCCATCGGGCGCGGGAAAATCGACCATTGCGCGCCTCTTGCTGGCCGACGAACCCGAACTCGAAATGTCGGTATCGGCCACGACCCGCCCGATTCGGGAGGGCGAGATCGATGGCCGCGATTATCATTTCGTCGATCTGGAAGAATTCCGTCGCATGGTAGCGGCGGACGAATTTCTCGAATGGGCGCACGTCTTCGACAATCGTTACGGCACGCCGCGGGCGCAGGTCGAGGCATTGCTGGCGGATGGCAAGGACGTGCTGTTCGATATCGACTGGCAGGGCGCGCAACAGCTGTTCCAGATCGCCGGCGGCGACGTGGTGCGCGTGTTCATCTTCCCGCCGTCGATGCCCGAACTGCGCCAGCGGCTGGAACGGCGGGCGACCGATTCGCCCGAGGTCATCGACGCCCGCATGGCGCGCGCCGCGAACGAGGTCAGCCACTGGGATGGCTACGACTATGTCCTCGTCAATCACGACGTCGAAACCTGCTTTCGCGGCGTGAAGACGATCATCGCGGCCGAGCGGTTGAAGCGGTCGCGGCAGACGGGATTGATCGGCTTCATCCGGCGCCTGACGCGATAGGCCTGACGCGATAGGCCTGACGCGATATGCCTGACGCGATAGGCCTGACGCGATAGGGTCGCTCAGCCGCGTTGCTCCGGCACCCGCAACAGGCAACTGGTGCCATGGTCGCGCTCGATCGTGATCGTCGCATCGATCGCATCGGCCAGCCCCTGGATCAGACGCGACCCGATGCCGGGTTGACGGACGGCGCTGGCCATCACCCCGTCATCGGCCACCACGACCATCACCTCCGTCCCCACCTGTCGCGCATCGATCACGATCGTGCCCGCGCCGTCGCCGAAGGCGTATTTGACGGCGTTCGTCACCCATTCGTTGACGATCAGGCCGATCATCAGCGCCTTGTGCGCCTCCATCGCGATTGGTGAACTGGTCAGCGACAGGTCGATGCCAGCGGGCACGAAGCCGGCGCGCAGCGATCCGACGATCTCCGTCAGATATTCGTCGAGCATCAATTGATGCGCCTGACGGCCCGCCAGCCCCAGATTGCGATAGACCGAGGCGATCGATTCCAGCCGCACGGCGGCGCGTTGCAGCTCGATCGTCACCTCCGTGCTGGCCGATGCCCGCGCCTGCGTCGACAGCAACGCGGCGGCGATCTGGAAATTGTTCTTCGTACGGTGGTCCATTTCACCGATCAGCAGCGACAGCGTCTTCACCTCGCGCTGGCAGGTCTGGCGTAGCTGCGCCGCCGCCGTCCGGTACGCCGCCGTCGCCCAGATGGTGAGCAGCAGCGCAAGGCTCGACAGGACCAGATTGGCGGCGCTGGTCGATCCGACACGGGTCACCGTCCAGTGCGGAAAGACGAAGAAGACGACCAGCGCCTGGCATCCGATCGCCGCGACGATCCCCGCGCGCGCACCCGCCAGCAGGGTGGCGACGATGACCATGGGAAAGGTGAGGACGAACGGGATCACGCCGCCGACGACCTGTTCGATCGCGATCCGCGCCAGCACGGCGGCGGCCACGGTCGACAGCCCGACCGCCAGTTCGATCGGCCATGTGACGGTGCCGTTGCGGGCCAGGATGTCGCCGCGTTGCAGGCCGGTGAACAGCCGCGCCAGCGACCATCGCTGTGACCGCACCACGGCGACGCCGTCCGCACGCATCAGCGGTCTTTACCTACGATAGTGGCCGACTCGCCGGATCGTGCATGGCTCATGGCGACGCTCCCTCTTCGGCATCGTGCACCTGCGCCAAGCCGCTGTCACGCCCGCATATCGGGGGTGATTTCAATCAGCCCAGAGCATCGAGCGCTTAATCCAACCCGTTCGTGCTGAGCGAAGTCGAAGCACATTGCGGAGAGGTAGCCTTCGACTTCGCTCAGGCCAAACGGTCAGGAGATGGCTCCGATTTCACGCCATTTGCTCCAGCGTCGCGAGGAAGGCGGCGGCGGCATCGAACTCGCGGCGATGCGCGGCGGTGGTCGCCGCGGCCAGCGCATCCTCGCCCCAGCGATCGATCTGCCATTGCTCGTCGACCTGCGCGGCGGTCCATGTCGCCTCTGCGGACATCGTCCCCTCCGCCAGCGCCAGCGCGAGGATCAGCGATCCGGACAGCGTCACCACCGGCGACAGGCCGGCGAGATGCCACGCGTCATAGGCACCCATCGCCTCCGCCAGCCGTGCGATCGTCGCGGGCGGCTGCGCGCGGTGGACGATGCCGGCGGTCACCTCGACATGCAAGTCATAGCGCGCGCGCGCCCAGTGGAGGGGCGGGTCCCACGCCGCAACCTGACGCTCGACCAGTTCGGGCGGCGCTTCGGCCCGGTAACAGAGCAGGTCGCTCTCGCCGTAGCGCGCCAGCCCTTGCGCGAAAAGCGCGGGATCCGGAGCGATACGATCGATCGCGGCGTTCGACAGGCCGGTCAGCGGCATCGCGCGCGGATCGATCGTCTCGTCGACCGCCAGCCATTCCGCCGCCACCGCCGCCGCCAGCGCATCGGTCGGCAATGCCAGCGGCACCCGGCCGGGGGTGCGGACGGGCCGCCCGTCGAGCAGCACCTCGCGCCCGGCGATCGTGACGTCCTGCCAGAACCGCTTCATGGCGCGGGCGGACTGCGCCAGCGATGGGCGAGGCTGGCGGGCACCACGGCGATCACTACCAATGCCGACAGGACGAGAAGGATGCCGATCACCTTCACCGGCCATTCCTGCGCCCGCGCCGCGATCACCATGCCGAACACCGCGCCGGCGACGCCGACGATCCGGATGCCGACCAGCGCCAGCCAGCGCCGCTGCGCGACATGTTCCGGCACGCTCATGCCAGCAACGCCGGCAGGTCGCGGGCGTGGTCGGCGACCATATCGGCACCGGCGCCGATCAGTTCGGCGGCTGCGTGATAGCCCCAGGCGACACCCACCGCGCGCGTGCCGGCGGCGCGGGCCATCGCCATATCGAAACTGGTATCGCCTATCATCGCCGTCATGTGGGGCATCGCGCCGGTTTCCGCCATGGCCGCGTGCAACATCGCCGGGTCGGGCTTCGACGGATGACGATCCGCCGTCTGCAACGTCGCGAAATACCGTTCCAGACCGTGATGGGCCAGGACATGCGCCAGACCGCGATCGGATTTGCCGGTGGCGACGCCCAGCTTCCAGCCGTCGTCCGCCAGCCGCTCGATCACGTCGACGATCCCCTCGAAAAGCGGTTCGTCGTCCAGCCCGCCATCGGCGCGCAGCCGCTGGAACGCCTGTTTGTAATCAGCGGCCAGCCGGTGATGGTCGGCACCCGGCCGCAGCACGCGCATCGCCTCCACCAGACTGAGGCCGACGATGCGGCGAGTATCGGCGCGGGGCGGCGGATCGAGCGCGGATTGCTGGAACGCCGCCTCCATCGCGCGACAGATGTTCGCCTGGCTGTCGACCAGCGTGCCGTCGCAATCGAAGACGGCAAGGCGGATGGTGGTTAAACGCATCGGTTCGCCATAGCGCCACCGTGCGGCCTGTCACCCGTTGACGGCAGCACGTCCAGCATGGCTTCGGCCAACGCATCGTTCCCGCAAGCCGTCAGACCGGCGATGACGCCGTCGCGGTCGGGTGGGCGCTTGTTCTGGCTGAGCTTGGTGGTCGTGCGGATCGCCGTCACCGTCAGTTCGAAGCCACGGATCGCGCGCAGCATCGCGGCGAAGGCGCGCGGGTCCATCTTGTCGCGGGTCCACGGCGCGGCGGGATTGACGCGGAGTTCGTGGGTTGCGGCCAGCGTATCGAGCTGTTCGACCAGCCCGGCCTCGTCCAGCGCCCGCACATACCCGTCGATCTCGATCGCGACATAATTCCACGTCGGCACCTGATCGCCCGGCACCGGATACCAGTTCGGGCTGACATAGCCGTCCGGCCCGACGATGCTGACGAGCGCGGTCGCGCCATCCAGATGCGGGGCGATGCGATTGCTCCGCGCGACGTGAAAGCGCAGCGTCGTGCCGTGGCGCGTGACGGGCACGTGCGCGACCATCAGCCCCGCCGGCGTCGCGATCGTCAGATGTGCAAAGCCGATCGCCGCCGCCCGCGCCAACACCGCCGCGACGGGTTCATCGGCACGGAAGGCGGGGTTGGGGTGCACTATTCGCGCGTACCCCGCCCGCGCCGCTCGCCGCGGCGTTCCTTGCGGACCGATTTGGCATGCGCCTTGGCCCGCTGTTTCAGGATAGCCTTGGGCGGCGGGCCCTTTTCCTCTTCCAGATCGAACGCGTCGGCGGCGGACAGTTCGAAGCCGAGACCGGCGAGGCTTTCGCTGAAATGTGTCGGCAGTTCGGCGGTCTCGTCGATGCGGCCGCCATCGGGGTGGTCGACGCGGATGCGGCGCGCGTGGAGGTGCATCTTGCGACTGATGCCGCCGGTCAGGAACGCGGCGGGGCCGCCATATTTGCCATCGCCGACGATCGGGTGGCCGATCGCCGCCATATGGACGCGCAACTGATGCGTCCGGCCGGTGAACGGCTGCAACTCCACCCAACTGGCCCGGTTGCCGGCCTGTTCGATGACGCGGTACCGGCTGCGCGAGGGCAGGCCGTTCTCCTCGTCGACATGCATCTTCTCGCCGCCGGTGCCGGGCTGTTTGGCGATCGGCAGGTCGATGGTGCCGTCCTCGATCGAGGGGACGCCGACGACGAGCGCCCAATAGACCTTGCGCGCGGTGCGGCCCGAAAACGCCTTGGCGAAGAACGCGGCGGCGCGGCTGGTGCGCGCGACCAGCAGGGCGCCGGACGTATCCTTGTCGAGCCGGTGGACCAGTTTCGGCCGCCCCTCGTCGTCATAGCACAGGGCATCGAGCAGGCCGTCGACATGCGTCGTCGTCTTAGTGCCGCCCTGCGTGGCGAGGCCGGGGGGCTTGTTGAGGACCAGCGCCTGCGGATCGCGGTGGATCACCATCGCGCGGGCATAGGCGATCTGTTCGTCGGACAACTGGACCCGCTCGCGCTCCGGCTTGGCACCGGGCGGCAACGGCGCCTCGGGCGGGGGGACGCGCAGGATCTGGCCGGCGGCGATGCGGTCGCCCGGCGTCGCGCGCGACCCGTCGACCCGCAACTGGCCGGTGCGCGCCCATTTGGCGACGGTGGTGAAACTGGTGTCGGGCAGATGCCGCTTGAACCAGCGATCCAGGCGGATGCCGTCATCGTCATACCCGACGGTGAACTGGCGCACCTCCTTCGGATCGGCCTTGGCCGTGTTTTTCGGGGCGGCGGCCTTTTTCGGAGCAGGGGACTTGGGAGAAGACGTATCGGCGCTCATACGAGGCTCCGGGAGATGGCGAGGCCAGCGACAAGGGCGGCGACCGCGCCGACGACCGAGATCAGGGCATAACCGAGCGCGATGCCCGGCTGTCCCCGTTCGGCCAGCGACACGACGTCGAGCGAAAAGGCGGAAAAGGTGGTGAAGCCGCCGAGCACGCCGACGCCCAGAAACAGGCGCCACGGCTCCCCCGCGGTCGTGCGGGCGAGGATGCCGGCGAGCAGTCCCATGAACAGCCCGCCGATCAGGTTCACCGCCAGCGTGCCGGCCGGAAAATCCGGGCCGAACAGCGCCAGCGTCGCCCGGCCGGTCAGATACCGGGCGCCGGAACCGAGCGCACCGCCGAGCATGACGAGGAATAGAGAGGGCATCGTGCCGCCCTAGCCGCTCGTCGGCGCCACGGCAAACGATGGGGGCGGCGTACTGGAATCTCCGCCATCTTGTCTGGCGGGGCGGATCGAACCATGTTGGCGACCATGCTCAACATCGTCTCCGTCCTGATCGGCCTCGTCACGCTGGCGCTGGGTCTCGTCGCGTTCTTTCCCCTGCTGGGGTGGATGAACTGGCTCGTCATCCCGATCGGGATCGTCGGTGCCGCGGTCGGCGCGCTGTCGTCGAGCAATGGCGGTCGCAACCTGAACCTGGTGCTGATCGTGATCTTCGCGCTGCGCCTGTCGCTGGGCGGCGGCATCATCTGAACGAAAAGGCCCGGCGATCGCTCGCCGGGCCTTCGTCATGGTCGGCCGCCGATCAGCGGCAGCGCACGTTGCCGCGATCGATCGACTGGCCGAGCAGCGCACCGCCGCCGCCACCGATCAACGCGCCGAGCAGGCTCGATCGACCATTGGCGATGACGCTGCCCAGCGCGCCGCCCGCCAGACCGCCGACGATCAGGCCCGTGGTGCCGTCGTTGCGCCGGCAATAATAGCGCCCGTTGCCGCCGCGATAGATGCGGTCGTTACGACCCAGCCGGCGGGGCTGGTAATACCGGCCGTCGCGATAATAGCGGTCGGCATAATAGGTGCGCTGGCCGGGTTCGAACCGGTTGTAATCGTAATTGCGATAACGGCGGATGTCGCGCAGGTCGCCGCGCCGGTCCTGACGGGCGTCGCGGACGTCATCGCGATACTCGCGCCGTGCCTCGCGCACATCGCGCCGTGAATCGGCGTTGCGGACGTCGCGGCGATAATCGCGCTGCGCATCCCGAATTTCGCCGCGATATTCGCGATTGGCCTCGCGCCGTGTGTCCTGCGCCGTGGCCGGGATCGCTGCAAAGGTCGTCGCGGCCAGTGCGACGGTGAGAAAGGCGATACGCATACAAACTCCTTCGTTCGTGACGGGATGAAAACGATCCTGTCGATGGCGAAGTTGCGTGAACCGGAAACTACCTGCCGTTCACCGGCCGGACACCTCGAATGACGGACACGGAAAAGGGCGTCACGGTTGCCCGTAACGCCCTTTCCGACGAAAACCGATATGATCGGCGATCAGCGGCAGCGGTTGTTCGTGCCGCCACGATCGATCGCGCGGCCGGCCAGCGCGCCGGCAGCGGCACCGCCCAGTGTGCCAACCGTACGGTCGCCGCGGGTGTCGATCGTGCGGCCGAGCAACGCACCGCCCACGCCGCCGACGATCGCGCCGGTCGTGCCGCTGTTCTTCTTGCAGCGCACGCGACCGCGGTTGTCGCGATACTCGCGGTCGCGGTCGATGTTGCGATAGCGCCGCTGCGCATCCGCCGGGCTGACCGTGACCATCAGGCTGGGCACCACCATCGCGGCACAACCCAGTGCCAACAGGATCTTACGCATTACCATTCTCCCGTACTAAGAATATGTTGATAGCGTAACGTTGTTCTATCGGCCGGGTTGCATGAACGTCATACAACGACGTTGCCGGCGCCATTTGGTCGTCCCGCATCGGGATGGCGTTCCCATCTGCCGATGGTTCGCGGTACAGGCGCTCGCGATGATTCCCCCCGTACCCTTGCTGCCGACCGCTGCGCCGTGGCTCGATCTCGCCGGCCTCGCCGTTTTCGCCACGTCCGGCGCGCTGGCGGCGGCGCAGCGTAGGCAGACGCTGGTGACGCTGTCGTTCTTCGCGCTCATCACCGGGGTCGGCGGCGGCACGGTGCGCGATCTGCTGATCGGGGCGCCGGTGTTCTGGGTGCGCGACGGGAAGGTCGCCGCGCTGTGCCTGATCGTCGCGCTGCTGATCTGGATGACGCCCCGGCGCTGGTGGTCGGGCGCGGCGCTCGACTGGTTCGATGCGGTCGGGCTGGCGGCCTATGCCGCATACGGCGCGGCGAAGGCGCTGAAATACGGCGTGCCGCCGGTGCCGGCGGCGGTGATGGGCGTGGTGTCCGCCTGCGTCGGCGGCATCATCCGCGACGTGCTGGCGGGCGAGCCGTCGATCCTGATGCGGCCGGAGCTGTACGTGACGGCGGCGGCGCTGGCGTCGGCCAGCTTCGTGACGCTGACCGCGCTGGGGCTGGACGCGACAACCGCCGGCCTGATCGCGGCGACCGCCGGCTTCGCGCTGCGGGCGGCGGCGATCCGGTGGAAACTGGCGCTGCCGGGGTATCGTTGACGCTATTCGGTGCGATGGGGTTCGCAAGCGATCCCGTCATCATCGCCGTCCATCTCCGGGCGATAGCCGGGCGAACCGCGATGGATCGGCGCAACACCGGCGGCGCGCGCGGCGCGGCAGCCAGGATAATAGACCGATCGTTCGACCTGGGCGATATCCTCGGTCGAAGAGGTCGATGCCGGTAAGGCCGATCCGGTGACGGGTGCCATCCGGAACACGGTCAATCCGACCACGACGGCGGCGCCCAGCACCTTGGCCATAAAGGCGCCGGTGATGCCTCCGTCAGCCCCCATGGGGCCGCCGCGACATGGCGGGAGAATCGATACGCATGACCGCAATGTCGGCGAGGGGCGTTACGGAAAGTTTAACGGGGGGCGTGAATGGCCCCGGTCATGGCGAAGCTATCTCCAGATGGAGTATTATTGGGCGAGCCCCGAACGGGTTCACGCAGAGACGCGGAAAAAAGAAAAAGAGAGATCATGGCGCTGCGCGCAACATCCGGGGTCTCAGGTTCTTTTCAATTATCATAGAGGTCGTGCCGGATCGTGATCCCCAACATCGCGATCGAAACCTTGCAAACCGTTCTTCTCCGCGTCTCTGCGTGACAACCCCTGTACCTCTGGCGCGGACGCCTAGTCCCGCACGATCAGTCCCGCACGACGCCCGTGTCGGTGAACGGGCGCGGTTCGGCGGGTGGGGTGGCGGGCTGGGCCAGTTCGCGCTGCCACAGGCCGACATCGATCCAGCGGCCGTGCTTGAAACCGATCTCGCGCTGGACGCCGGCGCGGCGGAAGCCGACGCCCTCATGCAGCGCGATCGAGGCGTCGTTGGGCAGGGCGATGCGCGCGATCGCCTGCGTGAAGCCCTGCGCGGTCAGCGTGTCGACCAGCGCTTCGTACAACAGGCGGCCGGCCCCGCGTTGCTGCGCGGCGTCGGCGACGTAGATCGTCGTCTCCACCGACCAGCGATAGGCCGCGCGACTGTGGAACGCGGTGGCATAGGCATAGGCGAGCACACCGCCCCGCGCCTCTCCCTGCGTCGCGACGATCCACGGATACAGCCCTTCGCTCGCCGCCATCCGCCTCGCGATCGTTCGCGTATCGGGTGCCTGTTCCTCGAACGACGCGGCCCCGATCAGCACGTGCGGCGCATAGATCGCCGCGATCGCGGCGGCGTCGTCCGGAGTCGCGGCGCGGATCGCGATCATCGCCCGATCCTATAGCCCGAGACGGGCGACGAGCAGATCGAGCAGCCGGGTGTCACCGATCGTCGTCGCGCTCGGCCCCAGACCGCCGCATTCCAGACAACGCGCCTGCACCGATCCGCCGCTGGTCAGCCGCGCCACATCGCCCAGCGCGCGCGCCACGACGGCACGGCGATCGGCGGCGATCCGGGCGAAGGCGTCGCCGCCGGGCGTGGCGGTATCCTCGTCCTGGCTCGACAGCGACTGCGCCAGCTTCGCGGCCCAGCCCGGCTCCTTTTCCAGATAGACGGTATGCACCTTGGCCGGATCGAGCTTCGCGCGCCGCGCGGCAAAGGCCACCGCGTCGCTCAGCGAGCCGAAATTATCGACCAGCCCCAGTTGATGCGCGGTGCCGCCGTCCCAGACGCGGCCCTGACCGATCTCATCGACGCGCGCCGTCGTCATCTTGCGCGCCGCGGCGACGCGACCGATGAACTGGCGATAGCCGTTTTCGATGCCCGCCTGCAGGATCGCGTCCAGCTCGGGGCTGGTGCCCGCCAGCACGTTGGGCTGGCCGGTCAGCGGTGTGCTGCGCACCCCGTCGGTGGTCACGCCGATCTTGGCCAGCGTGTTCTCGAAGGTGGGGATGATGCCGAAGATGCCGATCGATCCGGTGATCGTCGCCGGTTCCGCGAAGATCGTGTCGCCCGCCGTCGACACCCAGTAACCGCCCGACGCGGCGAGGCCGCCCATCGACACGACGATCGGCAGGCCGCGCTTCTTGGCCTCCATCACCGCCAGACGGATGCGCTCCGACGCCAGCGCCGATCCGCCCGGCGAATCGACGCGGACGACCAGCGCCTTCAGGTTCTTCGTCGCCAGACCGTTCAGCATCGCCTTGGCGATCGTGTCGCCCGCCGCGGTGCCGGGGCCAGCCTCGCCATCGACGATGTCTCCAGCAACGGTCAGGATGCCGATCGCCTCGCCCACGGTCGGCAGCGGATTGGCCGCGACCCAGGCGTCATAGGCGATCGTGCGGAAGCTGCCGATCGGCTTGCCCGACGCCGCGCCCGCCAGTTGCGCGACACGCTGGCCAAAGGCGATGCGGTCGCCCAGCTTGTCGACCAGTCCGGCGCGCAGGTTGGCCTGAGCAATATCGCCATTGGTGGCCAGCACCGCCTGTTGCGGGTTGGCGAGGAACGGCCCGACCTGCGCCTTGGGCCGCGCCCGCGCGACGCCGTCATGCCATTGTTGCAACAGCGATCCGTACAGCGCCTCCGATGCGGCGCGCGCATCGGGGCTCTGGTCGGCGCGGGTATAGGGTTCGACGAACGACTTGTAGCGGCCGACGCGATAGACGTGCGCGTTGACGCCCAGCTTGTCGATCAGACCCTTGTAGTAAAGCTGCGTGCCGCCCGGCCCGGTAAACAGCGTGCCGCCCAGCGGGTTCACCCACACCTCGCTCGCCGCCGCCGCCAGCCGGTAGCTGCCATCGGTATAGGCGGTGGCATAGGTCAGGACGGGCTTGCCCGACTGGCGCACGCGGACCAGCGCATCGGCGATCTCGCCCAGCGCCGCCGGATAGGCGCCGCCGAAGCCGTCGAGGTCGAGCACCACCGCCTTCACCCGCGCATCGGTGCGCGCGGTATCGATCGCGCGCAGCACGTCGCGCAGGCGGAACTGGCGCGCGACCTGTTGCCCCGACAGGGCGGCGAAGGCGGCGGGTTCCTCGGGCTGTTCGACGATCGATCCGCTCAGATCGAGCAGCAGCGCACCATCGGTGATCGCCTTCGTCCCCGGCCGCGCATTCAGCGCCGCGAAGAGCAGGCCGAAGAACAGCAGCAACAGGATCAGCGCGAGGCCGTCCTTGATCGCCACCATCAGCTTCCACGCACCGCGCACCAGCCGCCAGCCACCGCTGCGTTGCTTGGGCGGACGGCCATCGGTGAAGGAGGGGACGGGACGGGGCACGGCGGTGTCTGTCATGGCCGGTACGGCTAGAACAACCGTGCAGGGCTGGCAACATGGGTGGCGGGGGTGGCGCATCTTTCCATGTTTTGGGCTTCCAGCTGGCCAGCCATGTCGATGCTCCCTCCCGTCATCCCGGCGCATGCCGGGACCCATGGTCACGGAGAGCGGGGTGACGTTGCGCGCGCTATCCCATTGTACCGTGACCATGGGTCCCGACTTTCGTCGGGATGACGGAAAGGGGTTCTAGGGTGCCGCGTCACAAGCCTGGGGAAAGGCCAACGCCGCCCCTCGACTTGCCACCAAGGTCCGGGCAGGGGACGCCTATGCATTCCCCCGCTCCCCCCTCCATCACGGCCGCCGCGCCGGCGAGCGTGCGGGCGGAGCTGCGCGCCACGCTGGCGCTGGCGACGCCGCTGGTGGCGGCGAACCTGTTGCAGATGGGCGTGTATTCGATCGACGTGATCTTCGTCGCGCGGCTGGGGACGACCGAACTCGCGGCGGCGACGCTGGGGGTGTATCTCTACAGCGTCCTCGCCTTTGCCATGATCGGGCTGGTGAGCGCGGCGGCGCCGTTGATCGCCGCCGAACTCGGACGGCGCGCGCATGCGGTGCGGCAGGTCCGGCGGTCGTTCCGGATGGCGATGTGGCTGGCGGTGGTCGCGGGACTGGCGACGATGTCAGTGCTGGCCAATGGCGAGCGACTGCTGCTGCTGACGCATCAGGACGCGCATGTCGCGGCGCGGGCGGGGCGGTTCCTCGACATCCTGTTATGGGCAACGATCCCGGCGGTGGCGACCGGGGTGATGCGCGTCACCGCATCGGCGCTGGGGCGGCCGGGCTGGGCGATGCTCGTGACTGGGCTGGGCCTGTGCATGGGTCTGCTCGGCAACTGGTTGCTGGTGTTCGGGCGGGCGGGGTTCCCCGCGCTGGGGCTGGAGGGATCGGCGATCGCCAGTGTCGCGACCAGCGTGGCGATGATGCTGGCGTTCGTGCTGATCCTGCTGCTCGACCGCAAGCTGCGCCGTTATCGCCTGTTCGGCCATTGGTGGAGGACGGAATGGTCGCGGCTGCGCGAGATATTCCGGCTGGGCGCGCCGATCGCGCTGACCATGACGTTCGAGGGTGCGCTGTTCTCCGCGGCCGGTTTCCTGATGGGCCTGATCGGCGTGACCGAGGTGGCGGCGCATGCCATCGCGCTCCAGATCGCGGCGATCGCGTTTCAGGTGCCGTTCGGGATCGCGCAGGCGGCGACGATCCGCGTCGGCATGGCGTACGGCGCGCGCGATCATGTCTGGATCGGGCGGGCGGGGCGGGTGTCGCTGACGGTCGGGATCGGCTTCATGGTGTTCACCGCGTCGTTGTTGCTGATCGCGCCGCGGCTGTTCGTCGGTGTCTATGTCGATCCCGATGCGCCCGCCAACGCGGCGCTGGTCGCGCTCGCCCTGCAATATCTGGGTGTCGCCGCCGCGTTCCAGTTGTTCGACGGGGCGCAGGCGGTGGCGGCGGGGGTGCTGCGCGGGCTACAGGATACGCGGGTGCCGATGCTGGCGGCGCTGTTCGGATACTGGGTCATCGGCGCGGGGTGCGCGGTATTGTTGGGCTTCGGTGCCGGGTGGCAGGGGCTGGGCATTTGGTGGGGTCTGGCGGCCGGGCTGGCGGCCGTGTCCGCGCTGTTGCTGTGGCGGTGGACGGCGCGTGCCCGGCTCGGCCTGCTTCCGCCCACGCTTCATCCAAATTAGTTCCATGACCCCGTTGACGACGGTCGGCGGCCTGCACATATGAGCGGTGTTGGCACTCGCCGCTTGTGAGTGCCAGAAATCTGTAACACTGTACCAGAAAGAGGGCACAGCAATGAACTTTCGTCCGTTGCACGACCGCGTTCTCGTCCGCCGCGTTGAGGCAGAGGAGAAGACGGCCGGTGGGATCATCATCCCCGACACCGCCAAGGAAAAGCCGCAGGAAGGCGAAGTCGTCGCCGCCGGCACCGGCGCCCGCAGCGAGTCCGGCGAGGTCCACCCGCTCGAGGTGAAGGCCGGCGACCGCGTGCTGTTCGGCAAGTGGTCCGGCACCGAGGTCAAGGTCGATGGCGAAGACCTGCTCATCATGAAGGAAAGCGACATCCTCGGGATCGTCGGCTGACCTGCCGGTCGCTCCCCGCGCGCGCATCCGCGCGTGAAGGGTGTGACTTTCGAGACTTTACAACTCATCTGAAAGGGTAGCCACCATGGCAGCCAAGGACGTGAAATTCAGCCGTGACGCGCGCGAGCGCATCCTGCGCGGCGTCGACATCCTCGCCGATGCGGTGAAGGTGACGCTCGGCCCCAAGGGCCGCAACGTCGTGATCGACAAGAGCTTCGGCGCACCGCGCATCACCAAGGACGGCGTCACCGTCGCCAAGGAAATCGAGCTCAAGGACAAGTTCGAGAACATGGGTGCGCAGATGCTGCGCGAAGTGGCCTCGAAGACCAACGACATCGCCGGCGACGGCACGACCACCGCGACCGTTCTGGCGCAGGCGATCGTCCGCGAAGGCATGAAGTCGGTGGCCGCCGGCATGAACCCGATGGACCTGAAGCGCGGCATCGATCTCGCCGTCGTCAAGGTCGTCGAGGACGTGAAGGCGCGTTCGAAGCCGGTTTCGGGTTCGAAGGAAGTGGCGCAGGTCGGCATCATCTCGGCCAATGGCGACCGTGAAGTCGGCGAGAAGATCGCCGAAGCCATGGAGAAGGTCGGCAAGGAAGGCGTCATCACCGTCGAGGAAGCGAAGGGTCTCGAATTCGAGCTCGACGTCGTCGAGGGTATGCAGTTCGACCGCGGCTATCTGTCGCCGTACTTCATCACCAACCCGGAAAAGATGACGGTCGAGCTGAACGATCCGTACATCCTGATCCACGAGAAGAAGCTGTCGAACCTGCAGGCGATGCTCCCGATCCTGGAAGCGGTCGTGCAGTCGGGTCGCCCGCTGCTCATCATCGCCGAGGATATCGAGGGTGAGGCTCTGGCTACGCTCGTCGTCAACAAGCTGCGCGGCGGCCTGAAGGTCGCAGCGGTCAAGGCGCCCGGTTTCGGCGATCGTCGCAAGGCGATGCTGGAAGACATCGCGATCCTGACCAAGGGCGAGATGATTTCGGAAGACCTGGGCATCAAGCTCGAGACGGTTTCGCTGGCGATGCTCGGTACCGCCAAGCGCGTCACGATCGACAAGGACAACACCGTCATCGTCGACGGTGCCGGCGATCATGACTCGATCAAGGGCCGCACCGAAGCGATCCGCCAGCAGATCGAGAACACCACCAGCGACTATGACAAGGAGAAGCTCCAGGAGCGTCTTGCCAAGCTCGCCGGCGGCGTCGCGGTCATCAAGGTCGGTGGCTCGTCCGAGGTCGAGGTCAAGGAGCGCAAGGATCGCGTCGACGACGCGCTGCACGCAACCCGCGCAGCCGTCGAAGAAGGCATCGTCCCCGGTGGCGGTACGGCGCTGCTGTACGCGACCAAGGCACTCGAGGGCCTGACCGGCGCCAACGAGGACCAGACGCGCGGTATCGACATCGTCCGCAAGTCGCTGACCGCTCTGGTTCGCCAGATCGCCAGCAACGCGGGCCATGACGGCGCCGTGGTGTCGGGCAAGCTGCTCGACGGCAACGACTCGAACATCGGCTTCAACGCCGCGACCGACACCTACGAGAACCTGGTGGAAGCCGGCGTGATCGACCCGACCAAGGTCGTCCGCACCGCGCTGCAGAATGCGGCATCGGTCGCCGGCCTGCTCATCACGACCGAAGCGGCCGTGAGCGAACTGGCCGAAGACAAGCCCGCCATGCCCATGGGCGGCGGTGGCGGCATGGGTGGTATGGGCGGCATGGACTTCTGATTTCGGACGGGGCCAGCGGTGCTGGCCCCGACACGAAATCGGAAGCGGCCGGCCGGTCGGCATTGCCGATCCGGTTCGACGTCCAGCGCGGGCTTTGACCGCGCCACCTGACCGACAAAGCACAGAGCCGGCGGAGCGATCCGCCGGCTCTTTGTTTGTTGGAGGGCTCATGATAGCATCCGGTTATGCGCCAGGACCCGTTCTACGAGCCGATCACGGTCGAACAGTTCCTCGACATCGATTTCCCGAGCGATCGGAAATACGAGTTGGTCGACGGCGTGATCCGGATGATGACCGGCGGCACGCCCGCGCATTCGCGGGTGGCCGGCAATATTTTCGGTTATCTGTACGTCAAACTGCGAGGCTCGGGCTGCCGGCCCTATAATTCCGACATGGGCGTTCGCGTCACGGATACCGATATCCGCTATCCCGACGTCAGCGTCTATTGCGGTAACCCGGCGAGCGTGGAGCGAGAGGAAGAGCGGCTGTTCACCGACCCGGTCGTGCTGTTCGAGGTTTTGTCCGCCTCGACGGTCCGTATCGATGAAGGGGAAAAACTGGCGCAATACCGGGCACTGCCGTCGGTCGATACGATCGTCTTCGTCGATCCGCAGAACGAAACCAGCCGCGTCGTCCAGCGGCTCGGCCCCGCTTCCTGGCGCGACGATCTCTTCGCGCAGCCGCATGATGTCGATCTGCCGGCGCTGGGCCTGTCGATCCCCCATGCCGAGATATTCGCCCGCGACTGATCCCGGCCGCGGGCGAAGGATCACCGTTTCATCGCCTCGATCAGCTTCTTGATCTCCTGACTGCGGCCACGCGGCAGGATCAGGACGTCGTTACCGCTCGCCACGACGATCAGGTCGCTGACGCCGACCATCGCGATGCGGATGCCGTCGGAGCGAACCAGGCAATGACTGGTGTCGAGCGCGATCACCTCGCCGCCATGGGCGTTGCCATCGGCATCCAGATCGCTGATCGCATGCAGCGCATCCCAGCTGCCGACGTCGTTCCAGCCCATCTGGACGGGGACGACCGCGACGCGCTCCGCCTTCTCCATCACCGCGTAATCGATCGAATCGGCGGGTGATGCGGCGAAGGCGGCGGCATCGGGATACAGGCGCAGGCCATCGTGACGGGCACCGGCGATCGACGCCTGCACGGCGGTCAGCATCGCCGGCGCGAAGGCGGCCAGCGCGCCCAGATACATGTCGGCGCGGAACAGGAAGATGCCGCCGTTCCAGGCATGGCCACCGGCGGCCAGCATCGCCTCCGCCCGGTCGAGCGGCGGCTTTTCGACGAAACGCGCCACGCGGTGAACGCCGGGTGCGATCTGTTCCCCGGTCTGGATCCAGCCATAGCCGATCTCGGGCGCATCGGGTTCGATGCCGAACGTGACGAGCCAGCCGTCGTTGACCAGCGGCAGCGCCGCCTTGATCGCGGCATGGAAGGCCGGGATGTCGGCGATGACATGATCCGACGGCATCACCAGCAACGCCGCTTCGGGATCGGGGGCGGCGAGGGCAGCCAGCGCGATCGCGGGGGCGGTGTTGCGGCCGGCAGGCTCCAGGATGATCGCCTGCGGTGTCACGCCGACGGCGGCGAGCTGCGTCTCCACCTCTTCGGCATGCTGGGCGTTAGCCACCACGACGGGGTCGGCGAACCGGTCGCCGGTCGCGCGCTGGACCGTCAGTTGCAGCATCGTCTCGTCGGCGGTGAGCGGCAGGAATTGCTTGGGCCGTTCGGGCCGGGACATCGGCCAAAGGCGGGTGCCCGACCCACCGGACAGGATAACGGGAACGATGGTATTGGCGGTCATGGGTCCTCCTGAAGCCCTTCCTATACACGGAAGGCGGCATTGCCCAACGTGGCCGTCCGCATTTCGCTGCGTTCAGGCTTTATTGGTGTTTTGCTGGCACTGCGCCTGTCGGCATTCCTTACAATGCAGGCGATCGATGGCGGGACGATGACGGCAATCCTGATCCTTTGGGGTCACGCGCTGGCGGCCTTGCTGTTCGGCGCGCTGGGGCTGGCCGAATGGCGGCGCGGCGTGACCGATCGCTGGTCGGGGCGGGCGTTCGTCGCGGCGCTGGCGCTGACCGCGCTGTGGGCGCTGGCGGTGGCCGGGATCGATTCCCGCGACGTGAGTACACATCTGGCCGAGGCGGCGCGCAACATCGCCTGGTTGTGCCTGATGGCGGCATCGGTGAAGCGGGCGCGGGCGGGGCATGTGCCGCTGGCGGCGCTCTATGCCGTGGTGATGCTGGTGACGGCCGCGGCAGGCATGGTGGCGCTGCTGGAGCGGGCGCCGTTCGACGGCGACATGCTGATCGCGCTGGCCATCGCCCGGCATATGCTGCGGATGATGGCGATCGCGGGGGCGCTGTTGCTGCTAAGCCATGTGGCGCAGGCGACGGAGGCGGCGCGATCGGGCGCACGGCGTCTGTTCGTGCTGGCGCTGGCGGTGATGTGGGGGCTGGACCTGGGCGTCGCGGTGATGGCGTTCGTCCATCCCGGCTGGACGGGCATGCTGGTGGTGGTGCGCGGGCCGGTGATGGCGGCGGTGGCGCTGTTGCTCGCGGCCTCGACGACGCAGAGCGGGGCGGCTCCGGCGACCGTGTCGCGGACGGTGGCGATGCAGTTGCTCGTGGTCGCGGCGCTGCTGCTGTATGCGGGCGCGACCGCGCTGGCGGCCAATCTGGCGGGCGCGATCGCCGGCGGGCAGGCGCGGGCGGCGCAGACGGCGATCGTGTTCGGCGCGACGGCGGCGTTGCTGGCGCTGGTATCGACGCCGTGGCTGCGGGCGTGGATGCGGGTGAAGGTTGCCAAGCACCTGTTCAGCCATCGCTATGACTATCGTATCGAATGGCAGCGCTTCACCGCGACGCTGGGGGTGCCGGGCGATGGCGCGGCGCCGCTGGGAACGCGGATCGTGAAGGCGGTGGCGGATTTGACCGACTCGCCGGCGGGGCTGTTGCTGGTGGCCGATGGTGGCGGGCTGGCACCGGCGGCGGGATGGCGCTGGGCGGATGGCGGGCAGGCGATGGAGGCGGGGTTCGCCCAACATCTGGCGAGCACGGGGCGGATCGTTTCGCTGGACGAGGCGCGGGTTGAGACGGGTGAAACGACGATGCTGCCGGCTTGGCTGATGACGGATCGAGATGCCTGGGCGGTGGTGCCGTTGATCCATGGCGACGACTTGGCCGGCGCGATCGTGCTGGCCCGGCCGCCGGTCGACCGGTCGCTGGACTGGGAGGACTTCGACCTGTTGCGCGTCGCGGGGCGGCAGGCGGCGAGCTATCTGGCGGAGGACCGGGCGCATGCGGCGTTGGCGGATGCGCGGCGGTTCGACGAGTTCAACCGGCGCTTCGCGTTCCTGATGCACGATATCAAGAATGTCGCGAGCCAGCTGACGCTGGTGGCGCGCAATGCCGAGCGGCATGCCGACAATCCGGATTTTCGCGCCGACATGGTGGTGACGCTGCGTGATTCGGCGGCGCGGATGACGACGTTGCTGGCCCGGCTGGGGCAGCATGACGGTGCGCGGCCGGAGGCGACGCAGCCGGTCGACGCGGTGGCGCTGGTGCGGCGGATCGCGGCGAACTGGCGGGCCAAGCATCGGATCGATGTCGTCGGCGAGGGACCGGCGATAGTGGTGGCGCAGCCCGGTCGGCTGGAACAGGCGCTGTGCCATCTGGTGCAGAACGCGGTCGAGGCGAGTGCGGCGGGGGCGGCGGTGACGATCGCGGTGCAGCGGGACGATCGCGGCGGGGTGGCGATCGAGGTGATCGATACCGGGTGCGGCATGGCGCCGGGCTTTGTCCGCGATCAGCTGTTCCGGCCGTTCGCCTCGTCCAAGCCGGACGGGTTCGGGATCGGTGCCTATGAAGCGCGGCAATTGGTGCGGGCGATGGGCGGGGAGATGGATGTGGAGAGCCGTGAGGAGGAAGGCACGCGCTTTCGCATCCGCTTGCCGATCGCTGGCGATGCAGCCGCGGCGATGGAGCAGGCGGCGTGACGCGGCCGGTGTTGCTGGTCGTCGAGGATGACGACGGTCTCGCCCGGCAATTGCGCTGGGCGTACGAAGCGTATGAGGTCGTGGTCGCGGGCGACCGGGCGGCGGCGCTGGATGCGGTGCGGCTGTATGAGCCGGCGGTGGTGACGCTGGACCTGGGCCTGCCGCCCGATCCGGACGGGACGGCGGAGGGCTTTGCGACCCTGCATGCCATTCTGGCGATGGCGCCGGGGACGAAGGTGATCGTCGCGTCCGGCCACGGGGCGCGGGAAAGCGCGCTGACGGCGATCGGGGACGGCGCCTGGGATTTCTATGCCAAGCCGATCGATATCGATGCGCTGGGGCTGATCGTGGCGCGGGCGTTTCATGTCCACGCGCTGGAGGCCGAGAACCGGCGGCTGGCGATGCGGGTCGGCGGCGCCAACATCAATGGGGGTTTCGGCGGGCTGCTGTATGCGTCGCCGGAGATGGCGGTCGTGGCGCGGACGCTGGAGCGGGTGGCGCCGGCCGATGTGTCGGTGATGCTGCTGGGGGCGAGCGGGACGGGCAAGGAATTGCTGGCGCGGGGGGTGCATGATGCGTCGCCCCGAAAGCGCGGGCAGTTCGTGGCGATCAACTGCGCGGCGATCCCGGAGACGCTGCTGGAAGCCGAACTGTTCGGCTATGAGAAGGGTGCGTTCACCGGCGCGGTGAAGACGACCGAGGGCAAGATCGAACAGGCGGCGGGCGGCACGCTGTTCCTCGACGAGATCGGCGATGTGCCGCTGCATCTGCAGGTTAAGCTGCTGCGGTTCCTGCAGGAGCGGGTGATCGAGCGGGTCGGCGGGCGGCGGGCGATTCCGGTCGATACGCGGATCGTGTGCGCCACGCATCAGGATGTCGATGCGATGGTCGCGGACGGGCGGTTCAGGGAGGACCTGTACTACCGGCTGGCGGAGATCGTGGTGCGAATTCCGACGCTGGCGCAGCGGACGGGGGATGCAGGCCTGCTCGCGCGGCATTTCGTCGGGCGATATGCGGCGACGCTGAACCGGGCGGTGACGGGGCTGGCAGCGGATGCGCGGGCGGCGGTGGATGCGTGGCGTTGGCCGGGGAATGTCCGCGAACTGGAAAACCGGGTGAAGCGCGCGGTCATCATGGCGGAGGGGCGGCTGGTGACGGCGGCGGACCTCGATCTGGCTGCGCCGGTCGATCCGGCTGAGCTGAACCTGCGGGCGGCGCGGGAGGCGGCCGATCGGAGGGCGATCGGGCGGGCGCTGGCGCAGGCGGAGGGCAATATCTCCGGCGCGTCGAGGCTGCTGGGGATCAGCCGGCCGACGCTGTACGACCTGATGAAGAGTTACGACCTGAGCGCCTGATGCTTGCACTGGCCGCGAGGCGCTTCCAAGGGGGCGGCATGGACCCGCTGGAACGTATCGCCGCGGCGCTGGAGCGCCTGTCGCCGCCCGCCCCGCCTGCCGCCAATCCTCGTGCGCATCCGGCCTATCGCTGGACCGGCGAGACGCTGGCGGCGACGCGGGGCTTCGCGCCGTTGCCGCTCGACCGGCTGATCGGGATCGACCGGCAGAAGACGGCGCTGGTGCGGAACCTGACGCGGCTGGCGGCGGGCCATGCGGCGCAGGACGTGTTGTTGTGGGGTGCGCGCGGCACGGGCAAATCGGCGCTTGTGAAGAGCGCGGTGGCGGCGGTTCAGGCTGCCGATGGACAAGAGGGCGGCGGCGATCTGGCATTGGTCGAGGTGACGGCGCTAGACCGGTTGCCGGCGTTGTTCGCGGCGCTGGCGCCGGTGTCGCGGGGCTTTGCGCTGTTCGTCGACGATCTGGGCGTGGATGAACCCGCCGAGGCGCGGGCGCTGCGATCGATGCTGGAGGGCGGGGCGGAGCCGCGACCGGCGAATGCGCGGTTGCTGGTGACCGCGAACCGCCGCCATTTGATGCCGCGTGACATCGCCGAACAGGACAGCGCGATCAATCTGCGTGACTCGGTTGACGATCATCTGGCGCTGGCGGACCGGTTTGGGCTGAGCCTGGGGTTCCATGCGCTGGATCAGGACGGGTATCTGGCGATCGTCGGTCGCTATGCCGAGGTGCATGGGTTGCCGTTCGATCCGGTCGAGGCGGTGCGGTGGGCGACGCAGCGGGGCAGCCGGTCGGGGCGGGTGGCGTGGCAATATGTGGTTGATGTGGCGGGGCGTGAGGGGCGTTCGGTATGACGTTAAATGACGTCAGCTCGATCCGTTCGTGCCGGGCAGCGCGGCAAGGGGTGTGTCGAGGCTCTTTTCCGAGCGCCAACCTGTCCTTCGATACGGGTCCTCGGCTACGCTCGGCCCCTACTCTGGACGAACGGTGGGGGGTGGGATCGATACGAAATCATCCCGTGTCAGCGGGCGGAAAGTCCCGAAAGTCATACCTGCCATCGCGCGCGATCGTGCGCGCCTGTGTGCGGGCGCGAGGGGTGGCCGGAGTTTAATCGGGGGTGAGAAAGAGCAGTGGTTTGGAGGTAACTTAGGTCGGGGGTTGTAGGACAGCGGTTTTTCGATCTGTTTCGCCTCTACGATCCGGTTCGCTCGCGGCGATCCCCCTCCACCGGCTTTGCCGGTCCCCCTCCCCGTGCCGGGGAGGATTTTAGGTTAGTTCAGCGCTTCGAGTTGTTCGGCGAGGTCGAGCCAGCGGAGTTCGGCGGCGTCCTTTTCGGTGCGGGCCTTGTCGATCGCCTGCATCAGGCGGGCGAAGGTCGCGGGTTCCTTCACGTACAGGTCGGGGTCGGCCAGCTTCGCCTCGTCGCGGGCGATGGTCGCCTCGATCTCCTCGATCCGTTTGGGGAGGAGGTCGTAATCGCGCTGGTCCTTATACGATAGTTTGCGCGAGGGGGCGGGCGCAGGCGTCGGGGCGGTGGCGGCGACCTTGGCGGGCTTCTTGCCATCGCCGCGCGGGCGGCGGCGCTTTTCCCAGTCCTCGTAGCCGCCTGCGACGACATCCACCGTGCCGCTGCCGTCGAGGCCGAGCGTGACCGTCACGGTGCGGTCGAGGAAGTCGCGGTCGTGGCTGACGATCAGGACGGTGCCGTCGTAATCGGCGATCACCTCCTGCAACAGGTCGAGCGTTTCGAGGTCGAGGTCGTTGGTCGGTTCGTCGAGGACCAGCAGGTTCGACGGGCGGGCGAATTCGCGCGCCAGCAACAGCCGCGATCGCTCGCCGCCCGACAGCGTGCCGACCTTCGCCTCGGTCAACGAAGGATCGAACAGGAATTCCTTCAGATAGCCGTGGATGTGCTTGCGCGTGCCGAGCACGTCGATCCACTCGCCACCCTCCGCCAGCACGTCGCGCACCGTCTTGTCGGGGGCCATCAGCTTGCGCTGCTGGTCGATGACGATGCCGTCGAGCGTTTTCGCCAGCTTGATGGTGCCCGCGTCCGGCTGGAGTTCGCCGGTCAGGAGGCGGAGCAGCGTCGTCTTGCCGGCCCCGTTCGCGCCGACCACGCCGATGCGGTCGCCGCGCGTGACGCGCAGGTTGAAGTCGCGGATGATGGTGCGCTTAGTGTCTCCGGCACCAAAATTCTTGGTGACGTGGGTGGCATCGATTACGACTTTCGAGCGGCCATCCTCGTGACCGATCGAGATGGCGGCGGTGCCCTGCGGCCCCATCATCGCGGCGCGTTCGGCGCGCATGTCCTTCAGCTTGGCGAGGCGGCCCTGGTTGCGGCGGCGGCGACCGGTGACGCCGCGTTGCAGCCAATGCTCCTCGATCTTCAGCTTGGCGTCGAGGCGTTCGGCGTTGCGCTGTTCCTCGGCAAAGACGGTTTCCGTCCATGCCTCGAAGCCGCCGAAGCCGATCTCGGCACGGCGGACGCTGCCGCGGTCGAGCCACAACGTCTGCTTCGTCAGGCGGGTGAGGAAGGTGCGATCATGGCTGATAACGACGAACGCGCCGTTGAAGCGGCCGAGCCACCCCTCCAGCCAGTCGATCGCGTGGATATCGAGATGGTTGGTCGGCTCGTCGAGCAGCAGCACGTCGGGTTCCTGCGCCAGCGCGCGGACGATGGCGGCACGGCGGCGTTCGCCGCCCGAAGCGGATTGCGCCTCGCGGTCGAGGTCGATGCCCAGCTTGTCGGCGATCGCCTCCGCCTCATGGCCCAGCGGCGCGTCGTCCCCGGCGGCGACGTAATCGCGCAAGGTGGCGAAGGCGGAGACGTCCGGGTCCTGTTCCAGCATCACGACGCGGGTGCCGGGGACGATGGTGCGGCGGCCCTCGTCGGGATCGACCGCGCCGGCGAGCAGGCGAAGCAGGGTGGACTTGCCGGCGCCGTTGCGGCCGATCAGGGCGAGGCGGTCGCGCTGACCGACCTGGATATCGAGGTGGCGGAACAGCCAGCCCGATCCCTGAACGAGGCCGAGGTCTTCATAGGATAGGATCGGTGCGGCCATGGTCCGCCACGTAAGCGGCGCGGGTCGTCGCGGCAACCTTTGGGGTGCAGTGCGGCATATTTGCCACGGCTTTGCGTAACCGAACCATATCGGGACGGGATGCATTCACAGCGCGTTCAATGCCCTCTAGCTATCGCCCCTGTCCATGATGCGTTCCACCATCCCCGCGATACTGGCCGCCCTGTCGGTCGCATCGACGCCCGGTCCGGCCGGGGCGCAGAAGCGTGGCGACCAGATGCAGGCGTATCAGGCGCGCAAGCAGGGCAAGCTGCTGCCCCTCCCCGAGATCGAGCGGCGCGTGGTGCCGCAGATGAACGGCGCCGAATATCTGGGTTTCGATTTCGATGGCGGCAGCGGCGTCTATACGCTGAAATTCCTGCGCGACGGGACGGTGATCTGGGTCGATGTGGATGGCCGGTCGGGACAGGTGATCGGCCGCACCGGGCGGTGATTGGCGCGGGGGTTTAGCCCTTCTTTCCCGCTTGATCGCGTCAACGCTGTTCCCCGGCGGAGGCCGGGGTCCAGTTGGGTAAAGGTCGTGATGAATTACGACGGCCATCGCAACTGGGCCCCGGCCTCCGCCGGGGAGCAGACTGGTTTGGCCCATCTATTGCCTGCACAAACAGGTCCCGCCTGCGCGGGAATGACGATAGGGACACGATTCCGTTAAGCCCCCCGACAGCGACGTTTCCGTAACCGCCGGCACCGTGGTAGCGGATGCGGGCCGTTTCGTTAGAGGACTGGAGAGAAGATGCGCGTCTTGATCGTCGAGGACGAGCCCAATCTGGGCCAGCAGTTGAAGAATACGCTGGAAGGCGCCGGCTATGCCATCGACCTCGCCACCGATGGCGAGGAGGGGCATTATCTGGGTTCCACCGAGAGTTACGATGCGATCGTGCTCGATCTGGGCCTGCCGGAGATCGACGGGCTGACGGTGCTCGACCGCTGGCGCAAGGAGGGGCGGACCGCACCGGTCCTGGTGCTGACCGCGCGCGACAGCTGGTCGGACAAGGTCGCCGGGCTGGATGCGGGCGCGGACGATTATGTCGCCAAGCCGTTCCAGACCGAGGAGCTGATCGCCCGCCTGCGCGCGCTGATCCGCCGTGCATCGGGCAATGCGTCGTCCGAACTGACCGCCGGCGACGTGCGGCTCGACACGCGGTCGGGCAAGGTGACCAAGGCCGGCGAGGCGGTGAAGCTGACCGCGCAGGAATACAAGCTGCTCAGCTATCTGCTCCATCACAAGGGCAAGGTCGTCAGCCGGACCGAGTTGATCGAGCATATCTACGATCAGGATTTCGACCGCGATTCGAACACGATCGAGGTGTTCGTGACGCGTATCCGCAAGAAGCTGGGCCAGGATGTCATCACGACCATCCGTGGTCTGGGCTATAGCCTGGAAGATCCGGACGCCTGAGCCGGTCATGAGCGAGCCGCTTCCCGAACAGCGGGTGCGACCGAAGGCGACGGGATCGCTGTCGCGACGGATGATCCTGATCGCGGCGGCGTGGATCGTCGTGCTGCTGGCGGGCGGCGGCTTTGCGCTCGACCGGGTGCTGGCGTCGGCGGTGACGCGCAACTTCGACGACCAGCTGGAATATGTGATGACCGCGCTGATCGTGTCGGCGGAAATCGATTCCGGCGGCGAGGTGATGTTCACGCGCGAGGCGGCGGACCAGCGGTTTCTGGAGCCGAATTCCGGGTTGTACTGGCAGGTCGGTGCGCAGGGGCGGGAGGCGTTTCCGTCGCGGTCGCTGTGGGACCGGCGGCTGGCGTACGGCACGCCGCACAGCGACCGGGGGGTGCACAGTTATGACAGCGCGCAGTTCGGCACCGAGAAGCTGCGCATCGTCGAGCGCGACGTGAAGCTGCCGGGATCGCCGGTACGCTGGCGGTTTCAGGTGGCGCAGAGCCGCGAGGGGCTGGATTCGCAGATCACGGTGCTCCGGCGGACGCTGGTGCGGTCGTTCGCGCTGCTGGCGCTGGGGCTGATCGCGATGGCGGCGTTGCAGACCTTTTATGGGCTATGGCCGCTGAGGAAGGTGCGGGCCGAGATCGCGCGGATGCGGGCGGGTCAGTCGGCGCGGGTGTCGGATGCGATGCCGCTGGAAGTGCAGCCGATGGTCGAGGAACTGAACGCGCTGATCGAACATAACGAGCGGCAGGCGGAAGAGGCGCGGCGGCATGCGGGCAATCTGGCGCATGCGCTGAAGACGCCGCTGACGGTCATCATGAACGCCGCGACCGCGCAGGCCGACGACCTCGCCGATACGGTGATCCGCGAGGCGCGGACGATGCGGCGACAGGTCGATCACCATCTGGCGCGTGCGCGCGCAGTCGGCCGGCGCGGATCGGCGCACAGCCGGGCGGAGGTGTGGCCGAGCGTGGAATCGGTCGAACGCGCGGTCGCCCGCCTGTACCGCCATGTCCGCATCGACGTGGCGGGGCCGAAAGACCTGTCGGTGCATGTCGAGCGGCAGGATCTGGACGAGATGCTCGGCAACCTGATCGAGAATGCCGCGAAATATGGCGGCGGCAGCGTGTTCGTGACGGTGGTGGCGGAGGCGGGCTTCGTGGAACTGCTGGTCGAGGACGACGGCACCGGCATCCCCGAGGAGGACCGCATCCGCATCTTCGATCGCGGCGTACGGCTGGACACGGGGAAGCCGGGCACGGGGCTGGGCCTCGCGATCGTGCGCGACGTCGCCGAGATCTACGAGGGTACGGTGTCGCTGGAGGAGAGCGAGGATCTGGGCGGGTTGATGGTCAGGCTGCGCTTGCCCGCGGCGGGGTGACAGCGGGTCAGGCGGCCACCTTCATTTCGCGCGCGGCGTCGGCGGTGATCGACAGGCTGCGCTTGCGGGCGTCGTGATCGTAGATCGCGCTCGTCACCATGATCTCGTCGACCTGCGTACGCTTCATGAAGGCGGCAAGGGCGTTCGCGACCTTTGCGGGGCCGCCGATGGCCGAACAGGACAGGACCTGATCGAGGACGGCATTGCCTTGCGCGCCGAGCGATTCGCGATAACCGGCGACGGGCGGGGGTAGCTGGCGCGGGTTGCCGGTGCGCAGCGCCACGAACGCCTGTTGCTGCGAGGTGGCGAGCAGTTCCGCCTCCGCATCGGTGTCGGCGGCGAAGACGTTAAAGCCGGCCATCGCGTAGGGGCGGTCGAGCTGCGCCGAGGGGCGGAAATGGCGGCGGTACATGTCGAGCGCCTGATCCAGCGCGTCGGGCGCGAAATGCGAGGCGAAGGCGTAGGGCAAGCCGAACTGCGCCGCGACCTGCGCGCCGTACAGGCTGGAGCCGAGAATCCACAGGTCGGGCTTGGCACCCGCGCCGGGGGTGGCGACGATGCCGGTCTGGCCGTCATTCGCAAAATAGCTCTGCAGTTCCAGCACGTCCTGCGGGAAGGCGTTGGGATCGCTGTCGAGCGTGCGGCGCATCGCGCGGGCGACGCGCTGGTCGCTGCCGGGCGCGCGGCCGAGGCCGAGATCGATGCGGCCGGGAAAGAGGGCGTCGAGCGTGCCGAACTGTTCGGCGATCACCAGCGGTGCGTGGTTGGGCAGCATGATACCGCCGGCACCGATGCGGATGGTGCGGGTCGCGGCGCCGATATGCGCGATGACGACGGCGGTCGCGGCCGATGCGATGCCGGCCATGCCGTGATGCTCGGCAACCCAATAGCGGCTGTATCCGAGGGTTTCGGCATGGACGGCGAGATCGGCGGCGCGGGTCAGCGCCTGCGGGATGGTGCCGCCTTCGACGACGGGAACGAGATCGAGAAAGGAGAGGTTGGGCATGGGGCGAAGATGGGGAGGGATGCTGCTGAGTTCCAGTCGGGGATGGGGGCTATCACCTTTGGCATGTGGCTTGGCGGAGACCTGAATTGGTTCGCGCGGAGGCGCGGAGGCGCGGAGAAGAAGATTGATGAAGGCGCTGCGCGCAAAGTGCCGGGGCCGCGGTCCTTGCCCTCCGCACTTCTTTCTCACGTGTCCGCGTGGGTTCGTTTTTCCGGGGGAGTTTCAGAACCCGAACGAATACCTTAGCGCCAGACCGTAGTCGTCGGGCAGGGCGGCGATGTTGCCGGGGTCGCGGCGCCAGAACAGGTTGGTCTGCACGGTGCCGGGGCCGAGGAGATACGCGTAGCGCGCCTCGATATCGAGTTCGCGGCCCTGGGGGGCGAGGTTCAGGCGCTGGGTGGCCCAGTCCGTGACGCTGAGCGTGTCGTAATCCCATAGCGTCGGCAGGCGCATGTCGATGCCGCCCGAGGCGATGCGCAGCGGCTGGGCGATGCGCAGGCCGAGGCTGTCGGTGCCGAACACGCCGTCCTTGCCGATGTCGGCGGCGAAGGCGCCGGTGCGGATGCGGCCGGTGCCGTCGATGCCGCCGCGGACGCGGGCGTCGGTCCAGCCGCGACGCAGCGAGCCGCCGGCGGTCCAGCCGTCGCCGACGTCGAGACGCGCGCCGACATCCGCGAACCAGCTGACCGCGCGGGTGGCGCCCAGCCCCGAGCCGAAGCGCGCGCCGAGCAGCGTGTCCTGTTCGGCGAGACGGGTGCCGGTGGCGGTCAGTGCGATGGGACCGACGTGGCGATCAAGGGTGAACGAGGCGCGGTCGAAGCCGGAACGGGCATAGGGATCGGCGAACGGCGTGAGCTGGTCGCGCCGTGTCGAGACGCGGCCGCTCTCCATCGCGGCGGTGATGCCGAGTGCGCCCCATTGCTGGCGGATCGCGCCGGAGGCCCGGGCGCCGCCGTCGAACCCCAGACCATCGGCGGTGGCGACGAGGAAGGCGGGCTCGCGCCGTCCGGCCAGTTGCGCGTTGAGGGTGCCGGACCCTTGCACGAAGCCGAAGCCGAACGACAGTTTCTCGCCCAGTCGCTGCGTCACCGTGCCGGCGATCGCGCGGGCGATGCCGGCATCGGCCATGCCGAGCCGCGATGGCTCGACCGACACGCCGCCGCCGATACGCGGTGCCAGCGTCATCGCGATGGTCATGCCGCCGGCGCTGGCCGCGACCTGACGCCCGCGAAAGCCGAGCGCGCCGAGCATCGTGCGCGGCGGCGCGGCGCGGGTGATGGTCCGGGCCAGATCGATGCCGAACGCGCGGCCGAAGCCATCGAGGATCACCGCGCCGAGACCGGCCTGCATCGCGTCGCCCATCGGCGCGGACAGGATGGCGTTGCCGGTCAGCGAGACGGCGGCGGTGCTGCCCGCGACCTGCGTGCTGCCGAGCGGCTGGAATGCACGGGTAATATCGATGACGCCGTTGCCATAGACCGGATCGACGCCGGCCGCGCCGACATCGCGCGCGCTGGAAAACAGGATCTGGACGATCTGCGCGCCCGACAGGTTGGGGAATGCCTGTGCCAGCAGCGCGACCGCGCCCGAAATCTGTGGTGCGGCGAACGAGGTGCCGGACCAGAGGAAGACGGTCCCTGCCTCGTCCGGCGCGCGCACGCGCTCGCCGACCGCGGTCAGGAAATGCGCGGCGCCGGTGCCGGCGCGGTCGCTGAAAGTGGAGATGCCGTCGGTCGATCCGACCGAGCCGGCGATGATGACCTGATTGCGGGCAACGGAAGCGTTGTTCGCGACCTCGGTAAAGGCGTCCGGGTTGTCGGAGCCGTCATTGCCGGCGGAGATGACGATGACGATGCCGGCCGCCGTCGCGCGGCCGATCGCGGCCTGCAACGCGGTGGGCATGGTGGTGCCGCCCAGCGACATGTTGATGACCTTTGCCCCGGCGACGCGCGCGGCATCGACGCCGCGCGCGATCGCGTCCGACCCGAACTTGCAGCCGCTGTCGGCGACGGCGGCATCCTCGGTCGCGCAACTGCCGGGGCGATCGGCCCGGAGCGCGATGACGGTGGAATCGAACGCGACGCCGTGCGTGCCGGTGCCGTTGCGGCGGCCGGCGGCGGTGAAGGCGACGGCGGTGCCATGGCCGTCCTCGTCATTGACCGACGCATTGCCGGCGACGTCGGCGGAGGCGGCGGACAGGCGGCCGGTGAACTCCTCGCTCGCCAGCGCGATGCCGCTGTCGATGACGCCGATCGCGATGCCGGCGCCGGTCGCGCCGCGTTGATAGGCGGCGAGCGCGTTCATCGATACCGCGCCGACGGTCGCACGATATTCGGTGGTGTCGTAATTGGTCGCGGATGGTGTCGGCGTGGGGGCCGGCGTCGGTGCTGGTGTAGGCGCGGGTGTCGGCGCCGGGGTGGCGATCGGCGTCGGGATTTCGGCGCTGGGCGGGGTGGGCGTGCTGTTGACGCCGCCACCCCCACCGCCGCCGCAGCCGGCGAGCAAGCCGGAGACCATGACGGCGACGCCCCCCAACAACGCTGTCTTCAGGGTCATACGCCACGTCACTCCGGGGGGATTCTATGTGCTGATAGGGCGATACCCTTAATCCATGGTTCATCCAAGCGGCGGGCTGTTCGACTGGTCGTGCCGTGGAGAGATATGGGGTTCACGCGGAGACGCGGAGAGCAGAAGTGATGTTCGCGCAGAGGCGCGGAGGACGCGGAGATGTAGCGCGCCGGACTGATCGGGGCATTCCATCATCAGGACGGGGCGATCCGGATGTATCCCTCTGCGTCCTCCGCGCCTCTGCGCGAAATCCCTTTCTGCGCGCGACTTGCCAGTCGGCCGATGCGATCACCTTCGGTGTCATGCGCTTGCCCGCGCCCGCCCGCTTGCCTATTGCGCGCGGCGATGATCGAGCGCCTTGCCCATGTCCGCAACTGGATATTCGACCTCGACAACACGCTGTATCCGGCGAGCGCGGACCTGTTCGCGCATATCGATACGCGGATGACGGCGTTCGTCGCCGACCTGTTGCAGGTGGACCGAGTGGAGGCGCGGCGTATCCAGAAGGAATATTTCCTGGGCCATGGCACGACGCTGGCCGGGTTGATGACCGAGCATGACGTCGATCCGTACGCGTTCCTCGATTACGTCCACGATATCGAGATGGACGTGCTGGCGGCGGATGCGCCGCTCGCCGCCGCCCTTGCACGGTTGCCGGGGCGCAAGATCGTGTTCACCAATGGCGACCGGCCCTATGCGCTGAAGGTGCTGGAGCGGCTGGGGCTGGGCGGCAGTTTCGAGGGGGTGCACGACATCCATTCGATGAACCTGCGCCCCAAGCCGCAGCCGGACGCCTATGCGGGGCTGTGCGCGGCGTTCGACATCGATCCGGCCGAAAGCCTGTTCGTCGAGGACATGGCGCGCAACCTGAAACCGGCCAAGGCGATCGGCATGACGACGGTGTGGGTCGACAACGGTTCCGAACAGGCGAGCGACGTCGATCGCAGCTTCATCGATTTTCATATCCACGAACTGAATCCGTGGCTGCATCATATTCTGGAGACCGCATGACCGAGCAATCTGGCGATCTGGCCACCACCATCGACGCCGCATGGGAAGACCGCGCAGCGTTGGGTTTCGACACCAGGGGCGCGGTGCGCGACGCGGTGGAGACGGCGCTGGCGATGCTCGACGCGGGTACGGCGCGGGTGGCGGAGCCCGACGGTGCCAAAAACGGGGGGGGCTGGCGCGTCAACCAGTGGTTGAAGAAGGCGGTGCTGCTGTCGTTCCGGTTGAACGACAATGTGCTGATCGATGGCGGTCCGGGTGCGGGCCATTGGTTCGACAAGGTGCCGTCGAAGTTTTCGGGCTGGTCGGAAGCCGAATTCCGCAGCGCGGGTTTCCGGGCGGTGCCGGGCAGCATCGTGCGGCGTGGCGCCTTCATCGGCAAGGGCGCGGTGCTGTTGCCGAGCTTCGTCAACATCGGCGCCTATGTCGGTGAGGGATCGATGATCGATGCATGGGCGACCGTCGGGTCGTGCGCGCAGATCGGCAAGGGCGTGCACGTGTCGGGCGGCGCGGGCATCGGCGGCGTATTGGAACCGTTGCAGGCGGACCCGGTCATCATCGGCGACGGCGCGTTCATCGGTGCGCGTGCGGAAGTGGCCGAGGGCGTTCGCGTGGGCGAGGGCGCGGTGCTGTCGATGGGCGTGTATCTGGGCGCGTCCACCAAGATCGTCGACCGCGCGACCGGTGAGGTCTTCAAGGGCGAGGTGCCGGCCTATTCGGTGGTCGTGCCCGGGACGCTGGGCGGCGGCGACGGCAAGCCAGGCCTGTATTGCGCGGTGATCGTGAAGCGGGTGGACGCGCAAACGCGGTCGAAGACGAGCATCAACGAGTTGTTGCGGGACTGAACTTTTTCCGTTCGCGGGTAGATTTGGTTCACGCGAAGTCACGGAGAGAAGAGTTATTCGCGCGGAGGCGCGGAGGACGCTGAGGTGTTGTGTTCGGTGCTGATCGTAGGGTCGATCACCGCTCCGTGAGATTGTTTATAAGGACGACGCCGGGGCGCGAGGCTAACCCTCCGCGCTCTCTGCGCCTCTGCGCGAATTCCTTTTTGCTTCGCGTCTTCGCGGCGTCGCGTAGGTATTTGTTCCGGCCGGTCGGGGAGTCGTGACCGGGTTGCCCTTGGCCGTCCACGCGCCTATCGTCGTGTTTAACGTGTTCAACAAACCGGCCTTGCCGAGGAGACTTCCATGACCGCGACGCCCAGCTCCGTCCTCGACCGCGTTCTTGTCCTCGAAATGGTGCGGGTGACCGAGGCGGCGGCGATCGCGTGTCTGCCGCTGGTCGGGCGCGGCGACGAGAAGGCGGCCGATGCGGCAGCGGTCGAGGCGATGCGTGCGGCGCTGAACGAACTCGACATGGACGGCACGGTGGTGATCGGCGAGGGCGAGCGCGACGAGGCGCCGATGCTGTTCATCGGCGAGAAGGTAGGAACCGGCAACGGTCCGGCAATCGACATCGCGCTCGATCCGCTGGAAGGCACGACGATCTGCGCCACCGCCGGCCCCAACAGCCTGGCGGTACTGGCGATCGCGGAGAAGGGCGGGCTGCTGAATGCGCCGGACGTGTATATGGACAAGATCGCGGTGGGGCCGGGCTATCCGGAGGGGATCATCGACCTCGATCGCTCGCCGACCGAGAATGTCTGTGCGGTAGCCAAAGCCAAGGGCGTCGATCCGCGCGACATCATCGTGTGCGTGCTGGATCGACCACGGCATGAGGCGATGATCGCGGAACTGCGCGCGGTCGGGTGCGGCGTGATGCTGATCGGCGATGGCGACGTCGCGGGGGTGATCGCGACGACCAATCCGGATACGACGATCGACATCTATATGGGATCGGGCGGGGCGCCGGAGGGGGTGCTGGCGTGCGCGGCGCTGCGCTGCGTCGGCGGGCAGTTCAAGGGGCGGCTGCTGTTCCGCAACGACGACGAGCGCGGGCGTGCGGCGAAGTGGGGCGTGACCGACCTCGACAAGCAATATGACCTGACCGAACTGGCGCGCGGCGACTGCATCTTCGCGGCGACCGGCGTGACCGACGGGTCGCTGCTGGAAGGCGTGAAGCGCAAGGGCGGCATGATGACTACCGAAAGCGTCGTGATGCGCGCCTCGTCGGGCACGGTGCGCTGGGTGAAGGGCGAGCACCGGCAGGGATGACGACGGCGCTCGCGCTGCTGGCGGGCGTGCTGGCGGCGCTGTGGTGGTTCGTGCGGGCGCGCGGCCGGCCGGTCGGGCGGGCGGCGCGCTATGTCCGGTGGATGCGGCGGGCGATGCTGGGCTTTGCGGTGCCGGTGGTCGTGGTGCTGGCGGTGCTGGGGCGGATCGATGCGCTGTGGGTGATGCCTGCGGAGTTCGAGCCGCTGCGCGCGTGGTTGCCGGTGATGGCGCCGATCGATCTGATGATCGGTGCCTTGGCGGGGATCTCGATCGGGCTGGCCGTGGCGGCGGTGCGGGCGCTGCGAGGCGCGCGACCGATCGGGCGGCCGGGCGCGCTGACGCCGCGGAACCGGGCGGAGCTGCCCTGGGGTGCGGCGATTGCCGTCGTCGCGGGGGTGACGGAGGAGCCGTTCTTTCGACTGGTGCTGCCGCTGTTGGTGACGCTGGTGACGGGGAGTGCGCTGGCGGGTTTCGGTGTCGCGACGCTGCTGTTCGGGGCGCTGCACCGGTATCAGGGATGGCGCGGGATGGTTGCCACGACGCTGTTCGGCGGGGTGATGACGTCGGTGTATCTGATGAGCGGGGCGTTGTGGCTGGTGATGCTGATCCACGCGCTGATCGATCTGAACGGGCTGGTGGTGTGGCCGGCGCTGTCGCCGCAGTGGCTATCGGAAGACCGTGGTCGAGGCGTCTCGCCCGAAGTAGGATGTTCACGCGAAGGCGCGAAGCAGTAAAGATTTGGTTCGCGCGGAGGCGCGGAGGACGCAGAGATGCAGCATACTGGTCCAATGGCAGGGCTTGCCCGACAGGGCTGATAGATTGCTTTGATAAGGAGGATGAGGCCGCGTCACACGCAACTCTCCGCGTCCTCCGCGCCTCCGCGCGAACCATCATTCTTCTCTTCGCGCCTTTGCGCCCTTCGCGGGAACCCCATGCCTTTCCGTGACGAAGACGGATCGGCCGTCAGCTCTTCAGGCGCCAGCCGGTGCGAAAGATCAGGGTGATGGCGGCGAGGCAGGCGAGCAGGAACGCGATCGTCACGGTCAGGCTGATGCCGACGGCGACGTCGCTGGTGCCAAAGAAGGTCCAGCGGAAGCCGTTGATGAGGTACACGACCGGATTGAACAATGTGATCGTGCGCCACGGTTCGGGCAGGATCGTGACCGAATAGAAGGCGCCGCCGAGGAAGGTTAGCGGGGTGACGACGAGCAGCGGGATCACCTGTAATTGCTCGAAGCCCTTCGCCCAGATACCGATGGTAAAGCCGAACAGGCAGAAACTGGCGGCGACCAGCACCAGGAAGCCGAAGGCGAGCAGCGGGTGTGCCACGGGCAGATCGACGAACAGATGCGCGGTGGCGAAGATGACGAGGCCGATCAGCACCGACTTGGTCGTCGCTGCACCGACATAGCCCAGCACGGTTTCCAGCGGTGACAGGGGTGCCGACAGGATCTCGTAGATCGTGCCGGTGAATTTGGGCATGTAGATGCCGAGCGACGCGTTCAGGATGCTTTCCGAAAAGATCGCGAGCAGCATCAGGCCGGGGACGATGAACGCGCCGTACGGGATGCCCGACACCTGTTGCATCTGGCTGCCGATCGCGGAGCCGAATACGATGAAATAGAGCGAGGTGGTGATGACGGGGACGAGCAGGCTGGTCCAGATCGTGCGGCCGAAGCGCGCCATTTCGAAGCGATAGATCGCCCAGATGCCGTGTAGGTTCATGGGCGTTCTCCGACGAGATCGACAAAGATGTCTTCCAGGCTCGATTTCGAGGTTTCGAGATCCTTGAATGCGATGCCGCATTCGGACAGGCGGTTGAGGAACGACGGGATGCCGGTGCGTTCCCCGGTCGCGTCGAACACATAGCGCAGGGTGTGGCCATCATGTTCGAGACTGGGGTGCCAGTCGGCGAGTTCGGGCGGAATCGCGGCAAGGGGTTCGACCAGGGTCAGGTCGAGCTGACGCTTGCCGAGTTTCTTCATCAGCGCGGTCTTGTCGTCGACCAACAGCAATTTGCCTTTGGCGATCACGCCGACGCGGTCGGCCATCTCCTCGGCCTCTTCGATGTAATGCGTGGTCAGGATGATGGTGACGCCGCGTTCGCGCAGGCCCCGGACCATGTTCCACATGTCACGGCGCAGCGCCACGTCGACGCCGGCGGAGGGTTCGTCGAGGAACAGGATGTCGGGTTCGTGCGCCAGTGCCTTGGCGATCAGGACGCGGCGTTTCATGCCGCCCGACAGTTCCATGATCTTGGCGTTGCGCTTGTCCCACAGCGCCAGATCGCGGAGCAATTGTTCGATATAGGCGGCATTGGCGGCGCGGCCGAACAGGCGGCGCGAAAAGCTGACGGTGGCCAGCACGCTTTCGAATGCGTCGGTCGCCAGTTCCTGCGGCACGAGGCCGATGCGGCGGCGCGCCTGCCGATAGCCGGTCTGCGTATCGATGCCGTCGATGGTGATCGCGCCGGTGGAGGGGACGACGATGCCGCAGACGATCGAGATCAGCGTGGTCTTGCCGGCGCCGTTGGGGCCGAGCAGCGCGAAGATCTCGCCGCGTCGAATGTCGAGATCGACCGCGTGGAGCGCGGTGACGGCGGGCGCCTTGCCGCGCGCGGCATAGGTTTTCGAGACGCCGGCGATGGAGAGGATGGTATCGGTCATGCGGTGCCCGAACGGGCGGCGGCGATGGCGCGTTCCAGTTCCTCGATCGGCAGCGCGCCCGAGAGGATGCGATCGCCGACCACCCAGGCGGGCGTGCCGCTGACGCCGAGACGGGCGGCGGTTTCCATATTCTTCGCAATTTCCGCATCGACCCTGGGCGCGACGCTGGCGATCTGGCCGGGATCGATGCCGGCGGTCTTCGCGGCGGCGGCGATGGTGGCATCCGTCACGCGACCACCCGCATAGAGCGCGTCGTGGAAGGCGGCGAATTTGCCCTGTAGCGCGGCGACCAGACTGATGCGCGCGGCGCTGCGGCTGGTGTCGGCGAGGATCGGCAGTTCGCGGAAGACGACGCGCAGCTTCGGGTCGCGTTCGATCAACTGGTGGATCATCGGCAAACTGGCGCGGCAATATCCGCAATTATAGTCGTAATATTCGACCAAGGTGACGTCGCCCTTCGGGTTACCCGCCCATGCGCTGGCGAAGGGCGTGACGATCGCCGGGCGGTTGGCGGCGACGGAGGCGCCGGCCTCGCGCTCCTGCAATTTCTGCATCGCCTCTGGAATCACCTCGGGATGGGCGAGCAGATAGGAGCGGACGTCGGTGCCGGCGCCGCCCGCCTGACCGAGGCCGTAGACGGCGCCGCCGCCAGCGAGGCCACCGGCGAGCGCGACCAGTGCGATGGTCCAGCGGGTCATCGGCGCTTGCGCTTCTGGTTCGCGGCGGCGTCTCCTGAAGTCATGGCGATATCCTGTGCGCGGATCCAGTCCGGCGTGTTGGCGGGGATGTTGGCCATGGCGTATTTCGCGGAGGCGACGGCGGTGCGGGCATCGCCCATCATGCTGGCGCGCTCGGCGGTGGCGAGGGCGGCGCGGGCCTCGTCACCGGTCAGTTCATAGGCGGTGCCGAGCTGCATCCACGCCCATGGATTGTCGTCGTCGCGTTGAGTGGCGACGCGCAGCACGCGGATTGCCTCTGGCACGTTCGCCTTGTCCTCGGTCGCGATCAGCGCGTGGCCGAAGGTGGTGGCGATCAACGGGTTGTTGCGCGAGCCTTCGGTCGCGGCGCGCAGGGGGACCAGTGCGTCGCGGGGCCGGCCGGCCTCCAGCAGGATCTGGCCCTGTATCTCCTGAAAATAGGGATCGTTCGGCTTGGCGGCGACCAGCGCGTTCGCCTCGGCATCGGCTTTGTCCGGGTAGCCGCCCTTGTGATAGGCATAGGCGCGGGCATAATGGCCGTAGATGGTCCGGTCGGTCTCGGGATAATCCTGCAACGTACGCTCGGGCGGCATTACGAAGCCCTCCAGCTTGGCCTTTACGCGGCGGAAGCGGTCGTCGAGCGCGGGATCGGGTTTGGCGTTGTACGCGGGCGATGCCTGCACGTCGGCGGTCAGGTTGGCGATGCGCTCGCCCGACAGCGGATGGCTCTGCATGAACGGATCGATCTGGCCGCGATAGCGCAGTTCCTGGCGCTGCAACTTCTTGAAGAAAGTGAGCATGCCGCGACCCGACAGGCCGGCGGTGGCGAGATAGCGGATCGCGGAGGCGTCGGCGGTGGCCTCCTGCGTGCGGTTGAAGGCGAGGTACTGGCCCATCGCCGCCTGCTGGCCCATCGCCATGATGCCGGCCCCCGCCGCGCCACCGCCCGCCGCCATCGCGCCGAGGCCCAGCACCATCGACAGGATCGTCATCGCGAGCGCGGGTTTCTGCGCCGCCGCGCCCGAGATGACATGGCCGTCGGCGATGTGGCCGAGTTCGTGGGCGATCACGCCCTGCACCTCGTTGGCGTTATCGGCCGCCTGGATCAGGCCCGAATGGACATAGACGACCTGCCCGCCGACGACGAAGGCGTTGATCGAGTCGTCGTTGATGAGCACGACCTTCACGTGGCGCGGATCGAGCCCGGCGGCCTTCACGATGCCGGTGGACATGTCCTGAAACATCGATTCGGTTTCGGCGTCGCGCAGGATCGATTGCGCGGCGGCCGGCTGCGCCCAGAGCAGCGCGCCGATCAGCAGGGCGGGGAGGCGGGCGGCGGAACGCTTCATTGCTGAGGGTCTATCGGCCAAACGGGAGGTCGGATCAACGCCGGCAGATGCGGTTCGCGTGCTGAACGGGGTGTGAAGGGCGGTTATCTGGCGGGCAAAAAGAAAGGGGCACGTCCGGGTATCGGACGTGCCCCTGTTCGATCAGGCGCCGAAAGTACGCTGCCACCAGCCGCGGCGGGGGCCGCCGGACTGATCGTCCGGCTCACCCTCGCCACCGGTCGGCGCCGGGTCGGCGTCGGCCGTGGGAGAGGCTGTGGAGGCTACCGGCTCCGGTGCCGGTTCGGCGACCGGTTCAGCCTCCGGTGCCGGCGCGGGCTTCGGGGTGCGCGGCGTCCGTGCCTTGGGCGTTGCCGCCGGTGCGGCGACGGTGTCGGCGTCCGACGCCTTGCGGCGGCCGCGACGCGGCTTGGGTGCCGCTTCTTCCTCGGTCGGGGCGGCGGGCTCCGGTGCTACCTCCGCAGGTGCCTCGACGGCCGTGTCGGCTGCCTTGCGACGCGAGCGGCGCGGCTTGGCGGGGGCCGGTTCGGCTGCTTCCTCGACGGCGGGCGCCGGTGCCGGTGCCGGTGCCTCGGCAACCGTTTCGGGTGCGGCGGCACGGGCGCGGGGACGACGGCGGGTCTTGGGGGCGGCTGCCTCCGCTTCCTCTACCGGTGCCTCGGCGACGGGCTGGACGACCACTTCGACGGGTGCCGGGGTCGGCAACGCGAGCGGATCGGCGACCGGGCCGGCATCGCTGGCATCGGCCGCTTCGGCCGGCGTCTCGACGACAGGCTGATCGTCGTCGTTGGCGACCGAGGCATCGGCCACGGTGTCACCACGGCGACCGCCGCGACGACCCCGGCGACCACGCCGACGACGACCGCCGGTCTCACCCTCGGCCGGCTGCTCACCGGCGAATTCACCGGTATCCACCGTCTCGTCATCGGTCTGGTCGGCGGTGTCGATCTCAGCCTGATCGTCGCCCTGCTCACCCTCGGCCAGCTCGGACTGTTCGCCTGCCGACCCACCTTCGGGATGTGCGCGACCGCGACGACCGCGACGGCGGCGGCGGCGCTTGCCGCGGGCTTCGCCTTCATCGTCACCACGGGCTTCGCGCGGTTCGCGAGGGGCGCGGACGGTGGCCTCTACGGCCTCCTCCTCGATCTCCTCTTCCTCGACCTCGGGCTCCTCGATGTAGTCGTCCTCTTCCTCGTCCATGACGAGTTCGTCGATGCGTGGTGCATGCGCGGGCGGCGGGCCGCTGGCCTCCACCGACATGCGCGCGCCTTCCTCCTCGCGATCCGGGATCACCTCGATCGTCACGCCGTAGCGATCCTCGACCTCGGCGATGTCGGCGCGCTTGCGGTTGAGGACGTAGATCGTCGCTTCGTGGCTGGCGCGCAGCGTGAGCAGCGAACCGCGGCCGCGGGCAGCCTCCTCTTCGAGCAGACGCAGCGCAGACAAGCCGGCGGACGAGGCGGTGCGGACAAGGCCGGTGCCCTCGCAATGCGGGCAGGCGCGGGTGGATGCCTCCAGCACGCCGGTGCGCAGGCGCTGGCGGCTCATCTCCATCAGGCCGAACGACGAGATGCGGCCGACCTGGATGCGGGCGCGATCGTTCTTCAGTGCCTCCTTCATCGCCTTTTCGACCTTACGGACGTTGGACGAGTGATCCATGTCGATGAAGTCGATCACGACGAGGCCGGCCATGTCGCGCAGGCGCAACTGACGCGCGATTTCCTGCGCCGCTTCCAGATTGGTCGCGGTGGCGGTCTGTTCGATATTGTGTTCGCGGGTCGACCGGCCGGAGTTGATGTCGATCGACACCAGCGCTTCGGTCGGGTTGATGACCAGATAGCCGCCCGATTTCAGCTGGACGACGGGGTTGTACATCGCCGCCAACTGGTCCTCGACATGCGCGCGCTGGAACAGCGGCACGGCGTCGGCATACTGCTTCACCTTCTTGGCGTGGCTGGGCATCAGCAGACGCATGAAGTCCTTGGCCTGACGATAGCCTTCCTCGCCCTCGATCACGACCTCGTCGATATCCTTGTTGTAGATATCGCGGATCGCGCGCTTCATCAGGTCGCTGTCGCCGTAGACGAGCGCGGGCGCGGCCGACGTCAGCGTCTTTTCGCGGATCTCGTCCCACAGGCGGGCGAGATAATCGAAGTCGCGCTTGATCTCGACCTTGGTGCGCTGGAGCCCGGCGGTGCGGACGATGCAGCCCATCGACTGCGGCAGCGCGAGATCGGCCATGATCGTCTTCAGGCGCTTGCGATCGCCCGCGTTCGAGATCTTGCGGCTGATGCCGCCGCCATGCGACGTGTTGGGCATCAGGACGCAGTAACGGCCGGCGAGAGACAGATACGTCGTCAGCGCCGCGCCCTTGTTGCCGCGTTCTTCCTTCACGACCTGCACCAGCAGCACCTGACGGCGGCGGATGACGTCCTGTATCTTGTAGCGACGGCGCAGGTTCTGGCGACGCTGGCGCAGCGCCTCTACCTGATCGTCGTTGCTGCCACCCTTGCGTGCCGGACGCGGAGCATCGCCGTCCGATTCGCCATCGGCGTCATCATGGTCGTGATCGTCGTCGTCATGGTCGCCGACGAAATCGCCCCTGCCGTCATGATCGTCGTCGTCATGATCCTCGTCATCGTCCAGCTCGGCGCGCAGTGCTGCTTCCTCGGCGGCGTGTTCCGCCTCCTCGGCCAGCAGCGCCTCGCGATCCTCCTTGGGGATCTGGTAGTAATCGGGGTGGATTTCCGAGAAGGCGAGGAAGCCGTGGCGATTGCCGCCATATTCCACGAACGCCGCCTGCAGCGACGGTTCGACGCGGGTCACCTTGGCGAGGTAGATATTGCCCTTGAGCTGCTTTCGCTCGGCGGATTCGAAGTCGAATTCCTCGATCCGGTTATTCTGTACGACGGCAACCCGGGTCTCTTCCCGGTGGCGTGCGTCGATCAGCATACGCGTGGTCATCAAATGGTCTCCGCGCGCGCGTCGGGCATGTCCTCAAAAAGGGCCCTCGCGCGCGATGATAGAAGGCGACCGGCCGCGAACGGGCCGGAACGCCGGGTTCATGAAAAATCGTGTCTGCGCGCGCGACGTGCCGGGGCAAATGGCCCTGCGGCTGAATCCCGGTCGCGCCGCCGCCGGCCGAGGCCTGGCGGTGTTGCGAAAGGGAATGATACGTCATGCGAGCGTCAACCTGGATTGGCCCGCCGGATGGCGGGCTGGCAGCCCGGCGGCGCGTCCGCGAGATCGCGGGCAACGCATGGGTGCACGCACTAGCTAGCATCGCCCGTCATTCGTCGCAACCGGCGCGATGCGATCGCCGGCGACGTCTTCAACGACCGGAATCCCGTTAACGCCAAGTCAAGGGCGACCCGTGCATCCGGGCGTGCTACATGGCGAGGCGGGAGGCGATCGCGATGATCGCAAAGGGTATGAAGGGCAAACGGGTCTGGACCCATGGCCGTCCGACACGGCATGGACGGCGCGTGCTCGCGATCCTGATCTTTCTGTCGACCCTGTTCGGCGACGTGCCGGCCGCGTTCGCGGCGGCCCTGACGGCGGCGGTGTCGTCGATCGGGTCGAGCGTCACCATCGATTCCGCGCGAATCATTATCCGCTTCGATCGCGGCATGGCGAGCGCGCAGGCGACGCTGGACGATGCGCCGCGACGGATCGCGATCGACCTGCCCGCATCGGTCGCCAGCGGACCGACGCGCGCGACCGGCCCGGTCGCGGCGGTGCGGCAACAGCGGACGACCACCGGCACGCGGCTGGTGTTCGACCTGAAACGGCCCGTGGTGATCGTCGACGGCGGTTTCGACGCGGACGGGCGGGAACTGACGCTGGCGCTGAAACCCGTGGACGAGGCGACCTTTGCCGAGGCGAGCATGGCGGGGCCGCTCGATTTCTTCCCGTTCAACCTGTCGTTCGGGCGGCGGCCGCGATACCGGGTATCGGTGCCGGTGCCGCCACCGGCCAAGGCGCCGCCGCTGCCCAGGGTGCGCGGCGACGATGCCCGGCCGCTGGTGGTGATCGATGCCGGCCATGGCGGCGTCGATCCCGGTGCGATCAACCCCGCCACGGGACTTCGCGAAAAGGACGTGACGCTGCGGATCGCGCGCGCGATCCGGCAGGAACTGCTCGCCAGCGGGCGGGTGCGGGTGGCGTTGACGCGTGACAGCGACAAATATCTGGTGCTGCGCGAGCGGTACGGCATCGCCCGCCGGCTGAAGGCGGACCTGTTCATCTCGATCCACTGCGACAGCGTGGGATCGCCGACCGCGCGCGGCGCATCGGTCTATACCCTGTCGGAGGTCGCGTCGGACAAGGAAGCCGCGCGGCTGGCGGCGCGCGAGAACAAGGCCGACGTGATCGCGGGCGTGAACCTGGGCGAGGCGGGCGAGGACGTGTCGTCGATCCTGATCGACCTGACCCGGCGCGAGACGATGAACAATTCGGCCACTTTCGCCCGCCTGCTGGGTCGCGAGGCGCGGACGCTGGTGCCGATGAAGGTCAATTTCCACCGGATGGCGTCGCTGATGGTGCTGAAGGCGCCGGATATGCCGTCGATCCTGTTCGAGACGGGCTATATCTCGAACCCGCAGGACGCCGACTTTCTCGATTCGACCGAGGGACGCGAGCGGATCGCGGAGAGCGTGCGCCGCGCGGTGGAGGTGCATTTCGCCAAGCGGATGGCGGTCCGGTAGGGGTGGGGCTGCTTCAGTCGTTCGTGCAGAGTAGAGACCGAGTAGCCCGAAGGGCGTATCGAGGGCTCGTATCGAAGCACCGTTTCGCGCGCTAACCTGTCCTTCGATACGGGCCTTCGACAGGCTCAGTCCCTACTCTGGACGAACGGTAGAGAGTGGATCAACTGAAGTAGTCTACCCATCCTTCACTCGCCAACCGCGCGGCTGGCGAGCCGCGATCAAGCTGGTATAGGGTCGGGTGATGGTTCGCGTATCTCCCTGTTCGTCTGTATCTGCGATCCGTCGCGCGTCGGGGCATGCCGCGTGATTGCGGGTTGGTGGCGGCGCTGGTGGGTGAAGCTGCTGGCGGTGCTGGTATTGCTCGCGGGTTTTGCGTGGGCGCTGCTGTGGCTGCTGGTCATCCGCGACCTGCCGTCGGTGGATCAACTGCGCACCTATGAGCCGCCGTTGCCGACCAATGTCCGCGGCGGCGACGGCGTGCCGGTGCAATCCTATGCGCGTGAGCGGCGGGTGGAACTGGCCTATTCGGAATATCCGCCGTTGCTGGTGAAGGCGTATCTGGCCGCCGAGGACCGGACGTTCTTCGACCATCACGGCGTCGATTTTCCGGGGCTGGCGGGTGCGGTGGTCGATTACGCGTCGAAGATCGGGACCGGCCGCCGGGCCAAGGGCGGATCGACGATCACGCAGCAGGTGGCCAAGAACCTGTTGATCGGCAACGAATATTCACCGACGCGCAAGCTGAAGGAGGCGATCCTCGCCTACAAGATCGAGGATACGCTGACCAAGGAACAGATCCTCGAACTGTACCTGAACCAGATCGCGCTGGGGCGGAACGCGTTCGGGGTCGAGGCGGCGGCGCATGCCTATTTCGACAAGGAACTGGATCAGCTGACGCTGGCGCAGATGGCGTATCTGGCGATCCTGCCCAAGGGGCCGTCGAATTACGACCCGGTGCGCCATCCCGAACGGGCGATGGAGCGGCGCGATTACGTGCTGCGCGAGATGCTGCGCAACGGTTTCATCACGCAGGGGCAGGCGAGCGAGGCGCGGGGCGAGCCGTTGGGCACGGTGCTGCGGCGGACGCCGAAGTACGAGGCGTTCGGCGGCTATTTCGTCGAGGAGGTCCGCCGCCTGCTGATCGCGCGGTTCGGCGAGACGGCGAAGGCCGGGCCGCTGAGCGTGTACGAAGGCGGGCTGTGGGTGCGGACCTCGCTCGACAAGCGGTTGCAGGAACTGGCGGCGCAGGCGTTGCGCGACGGCCTGATCCGCTTCGATGGGGGACGTAGCTGGACCGGGCCGATCCGGCATGTCGACATCGTCGAGGGCAATTGGCTGCAGCCGCTGCTCAACACCAATATCGGGCTGGATTACAACGACTGGCGTGCCGGCATCGCGATCGCGCGCGAAGGCGATGGCTGGCAGATCGGCTTCGCCAACGGCAAGACGGGGACGCTGCCGCGCTGGGCCGCGCAGATGCCGCGGCGCGGCACCGCCAGCGCCGCATTCGGCGCGATCGAGCCGGGCGATATCATCGCGGTGTCGCCATCCGGCAGTGACTGGGCGCTGCGGTCGATTCCGCGTATCTCCGGCGGCTTCGTGGTCGAGGAACCCGCGACCGGCCGGGTGCTGGCGATGCAGGGCGGCTTCGACGCGCGCATCCAGGCGTTCAATCGCGCGACCCAGGCGATGCGGCAGCCGGGATCGACGATCAAGCCGATCGTCTATTCGGCGGCGCTGGAAAACGGGATGACCCCGGCGTCGATTATCGTCGACGGGCCGTTCTGCGTCTATCAGGGCGCGCGCCTGGGCAATAAATGCTTCCGCAACTTCGCCAATATGCGCGCGGCGGGGCCGAAGACGATGCGCTGGGGCATCGAACAATCACGTAACCTGATGACGGTGCGCACCGCCGCGCAGACGGGGATGCCGCGCGTGGTCGATGTGATGAAGCGGATGGGGATCGGCGATTATCCGCCCTATCTGTCGTTCGCGCTGGGCGCGGGCGAGACGACGGTCGGGCGGATGGTCAACGCCTATGCGATGCTGGCCAATAACGGTCGCGGCAACGCGCCGAGCCTCGTCGATTTCGTGCAGGATCGCCATGGCAAGGTCGTGTTCCCCGACAATTGGCGCCCCTGCGACAATTGCAACGCGCGCGACTGGAACGGCGGGCCGATGCCCCGGCCGGGCAGCCGGATGCGGCAGGCGATCGACGCACAGACCGCGTATCAGATGGTCCACATCACCGAGGGCGTGATCCAGCGTGGCACCGCGACGGTGCTCCGCGATCTCGACCGGCCGATGTTCGGCAAGACGGGGACGACCAGCGGGCCGACCGACGTCTGGTTCATCGGCGGGACGCCGCAGTTCATCGGTGGCCTGTATATCGGCTACGACACGCCCCGGAACCTCGGCGGGGCGGAGGGCGGTACGGTGGCGGCGCCCATCTTCAAGCAGTTCGCGGTCAAGGCGTATGAAGGGCTGGAGAAGCTGCCGTTCCGCGCGCCGGCCGGTATCCGCATGGTGCGGATCGACCGGATGAGCGGGCGGCCGGTGTTCGGCACCTTCCCGACCGACACCGATCCCAAGGCGGCCGTGATCTGGGAAGCGTTCAAGCCCGAGACCGAACCGCGCCGCGCATCGCGTCGAAACGGCCCGGCAGCCACCACCGCCGCGCCTGCCGCGACACAGACCCAGGCGCCCCGCGACAGCGATTTCTTGCAAAGGGAAGGCGGAATCTACTAGCCGCCCTATATCATCAGGTCAGCGGCCGCTGGCCTGATGGATGAGTTTTGGAGAACTGCAATGCGCGCCGAAGCGCAGGCTCATGTCGATACGATCAACGAAGCGCTGGCCTTGCTGCGCCGTTTTCTGGATTGGGACCGCGCGCTGCGCCGTCTCGACGAACTGAACGCGCGCGTCGAGGATCAGGCGCTGTGGAACGATCCGAAGGCCGCACAGGAGGTGATGCGCGAGCGTCGCCGGCTGGACGAGGCGATCGCCGCGACGCGCGCGATCGAGGCGGAACTGGAGGGGACGGTCGAGCTGATCGAACTCGCCGATGCCGAGGGCGATACCGCGCTGGCGGACGAGGGCGCGCAGAGCCTCGCCGAACTCGCCGCACGGGCGGATCGCGACAAGGTGAAGGCGCTGCTGGCGGGCGAGGCCGATGGCAACGACACCTATATCGAGGTGAACGCCGGCGCCGGCGGCACCGAGAGCCAGGATTGGGCGGGGATGCTCAGCCGGATGTATTCACGCTGGGGCGAGCGCCACGGCCTGAAGGTGGAACTGATCGACCAGCATTCGGGCGAGCAGGCGGGCATCAAGTCCGCCACGCTGCTGCTGAAAGGCGAGAACGCGTACGGTTATGCCAAGACCGAATCGGGTGTGCATCGGCTGGTGCGGATCAGCCCGTATGATTCAGCGGCGCGGCGGCACACGTCGTTCGCGTCGGTGTGGGTCTATCCGGTGGTCGATGACAATATCGAGGTCGAGTATAATGAGAGCGACCTGCGCATCGACACGTACCGCGCATCGGGCGCAGGTGGTCAGCACATCAACACGACCGATTCGGCGGTGCGGATCACGCATATCCCGACCGGCATCGTCGTGCAGTGCCAGAACCAGCGGTCGCAGCACAAGAACAAGGCGGAGGCGTACAACCAGTTGCGCGCCCGCCTGTACGAACGCGAACTCGCGATCCGCGAACAGGCGGCCAATGCCGAGAATGCCGGCAAGACCGATATCGGCTGGGGCCACCAGATCCGGTCCTATGTCCTGCAACCGTATCAGATGGTGAAGGACCTGCGCACCGGGATCGTTTCGACCAGTCCGTCCGACGTGCTGGACGGCGATCTCGATCCGTTCATGGCGGCGGCGCTGTCGCAGCGGGTCACGGGCGAGGTGGCCGAGGTGGAGGACGTGGATTGAGCCTGCCCCGGACCGGATTGCTGGCTGTCCTGTCGCTGGGCGTCCTGTCGCTGGGCGCGTGCGACGGGTCCAAGCCGCTGATCAAGCGCGAGCCGGAACAGCCCGAATTTCCGGTCGCCGACCGGCCGGTGGCGCATATCGTGTCGCCGCGCTGGTCGAACGAGGAAGCGCGCGACCGGGTGCGCGAGGCGGCGACGGTGATGGACAAGGCGTCGATCCGTTCCGGTATGACGGTCGCCGATATCGGCGCGGGCGAGGGATATTACACGATCCGCCTCGCCGCGCGGGTGGGCGAGGACGGGCGGGTGCTGGCGGAGGACGTGGTCGCCGCGACCCGCGACCAGTTGGCCGAACGCGTGTCGCGCGAGCGGCTGGAGAATGTCAGCGTGCGGCTGGGCACGCCCGCCGACCCGAAGCTGCCCGACAACAGCTTCGACCGGGTGCTGATGGTGCATATGTATCATGAGATCGAGCAGCCCTACGAGTTCCTGTGGCGGCTGCGGCCGTCGCTGAAGCCCGATGGGCTGGTCGTGGTGGTCGATGCCAACCGCCCGACGCGGGATCACGGCACGCCGCCGGAACTGCTGCGCTGCGAATTCGCGGCGGTCGGTTATGTGCCGGTATCGTTCGAGCCGATGCCGCGTGCGGGCGGCTATTTCGCGACGTTCCGCGTGCAGGGTCCGCGGCCGCAACCGGAAGCGATCAAGCCGTGCCGGATGCAGCCGGCACCCGCCGCCAATCCGGGAGTTGCGCACCCATGAGGCAATATCTCGACCTGATGGACCGGGTGCTGACGACCGGATCGCGGCAGATGGACCGTACCGGCACGGGGACGCTGTCGGTATTCGGCGCGCAGATGCGTTTCGACCTCCGCCAGGGCTTTCCGGTGCTGACGACGAAGAAACTGCATCTACGGTCGATCCTCGTCGAACTGCTGTGGTTCCTGCGCGGCGACACCAACGTGCAGTGGCTGCGTGATCGCAAGGTGAGCATCTGGGACGAATGGGCGGACGAGGCGGGTGATCTCGGCCCCGTCTATGGCAAGCAGTGGCGCGACTGGGAGGCGGCGGACGGTCGCCATCTCGACCAGATCGCCGAGCTGGTGACGACGATACGCGACAATCCCGCCTCGCGCCGGCAGATCGTGACGGCGTGGAATCCGGGCGAGCTGCACGCGATGGCGCTGTCGCCCTGCCATTGCCTGTTCCAGACGCATGTCGCGGACGGGCGGCTGTCGTTGCAACTGTACCAGCGGTCGGCGGACATCTTCCTGGGGGTGCCGTTCAACATCGCCAGCTATGCGCTGCTGACGCATATGCTGGCACAGCAATGCGGGCTGGAAGTGGGCGACTTCATCTGGACCGGCGGCGATTGCCATCTGTATTCGAACCATCTGGATCAGGCGCGCACGCAACTGGCGCGTGATCCGGGGCCGTTGCCGACGCTGGAGATCCTGCGGCGGCCGGATGCGATCGACGCGTATGAGCCGGAGGATTTCGTGCTGCACGATTACGTCGCGCAGCCGCATATCAAGGCGCCGGTCGCGGTCTGATCCGAGAGTAATTCGCAAGAGGAACGCGTCGTCCTGTCCGCGGTTGGGCGGGCATGGACATCACGCAACTCATCCTCGACGAGCATGCCGAACAGCGGAAGCTCTTTTCCCAGATCGAACAGATCGATCGCAGCGACAAGGCCGCGCTGGGTGCGATCTGGAACCGGCTGAAATCGCTGCTCGACAGCCATGCCGAGGCGGAGGAGCGGTTCTTCTACCCGCGGCTGATGGAGATCGGCACCGGCGGTGGCGATGCCGATTCGGCCGCCGAGGAAACCGAGGATGCGATCGAGGATCACAACGACATCCGCGACACCGGCGAGGCGGTCGACCAGCATCCGATCGGCAGCGACGAATGGTTCGAGGCGATCAACAAGTGCAACGAGGCCAATAGCGACCATATGGCCGAGGAGGAACGGCAGGGCCTGACCGATTTCCGCCGCCATGCCTCGCTGGAGGAACGCCATGCGCTGGCGGTGCGGTTCGCGCAGTTCGAGGCGGAGCACCGGATGGGGGTGAAGCCGGTCGACAAGGACCCCAAGGCGTATGTGAAGGAACACGCGCCGAATTGATCCGTGGTGGTGGTCCGGGGCAGGGATGGGCGATGATAAGCTTTCACCTTGCCCGTGCCGACAATGGCGTGATCGGTGTCGATGGCCAGTTGCCCTGGCATATCCCGGCCGACCTGAAGCGGTTCAAGGCGCAGACGCTGGGCCGGGCGATGGTGATGGGGCGCAAGACGTTCGAGAGCTTTCCCGCGCCGTTGCCGGGACGGCGGCATATCGTGTTGACGCGCGATATCACTTGGCGCGCGGACGGGGCGGAGGTCGCGCATACGGTGGCGGAGGCGCTGGCACTGGCTGGCGATGATGTGGCGGTGATCGGCGGCGCGGAGGTATTCGCGTTGTTCGAGCCGGACCGGGTGGAACTGACCGAGGTACATTGTTCGCCCGAGGGTGATGCGCTGGTGCCGCCGTTCGATGCGTGGAACGAGGTGTTCCGTGAGGAGCATCCGGCGGAGGGCGATCGGCCGGGGTATAGTTTCGTGACGCTGGTTCGGTAGGCTTCCTTCCTTGGTTCCCCGGCGGAGGCCGGGGTCCAGTTGGAAAGGCGATCGTAACGGATCACGGCCCGTCATTATCAACGTCCCCCAACTGGACCCCGGCCTCCGCCGGGGAACGGCGTGTGCAACCCCACTCGCTATCCTCCCGTCGCGAAGCTAAGGCGCGGCGATGCAGCGGCTTGACGGCGGCGCGGCCATTCCTCCGCATCTGGCGGGCGGGATTGTTGCGCTGGGTAATTTCGACGGATTTCATCTCGGCCACCAGGCGGTGGTCGGGGAGGCGGTGGCGCGAGCGCGGGCCGAGGGGCGGCCGGCGCTGGTCGCGACGTTCGATCCGCATCCGGTGCGGCATTTCCGGCCCGATGCGGCGCCGTTCCGGCTGACGACGCTCGACCAGCGCGAGCGGCTGTTCGCGGCGGCGGGGGCGGATGCGATGGTCGTGTTCGGATTCGATGGCGCGCTGGCGGGGCTGGATGCGGAGGCGTTCGTGGCCGAGCGGCTGGTGGGTGCGCTGCGCGTCGGCGGCGTGGTGACGGGGGAGGATTTCACTTTCGGGCGGCACAAGGGCGGCAATGTCGCGGTGCTGCGCGCGGCGGGTGTCGCGCATGGCTTTTCCACCGATGCGGTCGGGGCGGTGACGCTGAACGGCGACACGGTGTCGTCCACCGCGATCCGCACGCATTTGCGGAACGGCGAGGTGCGCGAGGCGGCGCGGTTGCTGACGCGACCCTATACGATCCAGGGCGTGGTGCAGCATGGCGACAAGGTGGGGCGGACGATCGGTTATCCCACCGCCAATATCGACATGGGGAATTATCTGCGTCCCGCTTACGGCATCTATGCGGTGCGCGGTCGCCTTGACGCCAACGGACCGGATGGGGGCCAAGTCCTGAACGGCGCGGCGAATCTAGGCATTCGCCCGCAATTCTCGCCGCCCAAGGAATTGCTGGAGCCGTATTTCTTCGACTTCGACGGCGACCTCTATGGCCGCACGATCGAGGTGTCGCTGATCGAATATCTGCGGCCCGAGGCGAAGTTCGATGGGCTGGACGCGTTGATCGAACAGATGGACGCCGATTGTGCGCGGGCGCGGGAGGTTCTAAGCGGCACGCACTCATGACCGACGCTGCTGACACCACCCCGCACGACGCCACCCGCGATTGGCGCGATACCGTCTTCCTGCCGAAGACCGATTTTCCGATGAAGGCGGGGCTTGCCGCCAAGGAACCGGCGATCCTGGAACGCTGGGCGCGGATCGGGGTGTACGATACGCTGCGCAAGGAGCGCAGCGGGCGCGAGCGCTTTATCCTGCATGACGGCCCGCCCTATGCCAATGGCGACATCCATATGGGTCACGCCATGAACAAGGTGCTGAAGGACATCATCGTCCGCAGCCAGACCCTGATGGGCAAGGACGCGCCGTACGTCCCCGGCTGGGATTGCCACGGCCTGCCGATCGAATGGAAGGTCGAGGAAGCGTATCGTGCGAAGAAGCTGAACAAGGACGACGTGCCCGTCGACCAGTTCCGCGCTGAATGCCGTGCCTATGCCGAGAAATGGGTCGCGGTGCAGCGCGCACAGTTCGAGCGGCTGGGCGTGATGGGCGACTGGGCCGATCCGTATCTGACGATGAAGTACGAGGCCGAGGCGGCGATCGTCGGCGAACTGCTGAAATTCGCCGAGAGCGGCCAGCTGTATCGTGGGGCCAAGCCCGTGATGTGGTCGCCGGTGGAAAAGACCGCGCTGGCAGAGGCGGAGGTCGAGTATGAAGACGTCGTGTCGACGCAGATCGACGTGGCGTTCGAAATCGTGGACGCGCCGAACGCGCCGGAACTGGTCGGCGCGCATGCGGTGATCTGGACGACGACGCCGTGGACGATCCCGGTGAATCAGGCGCTGAGTTATGGGCCTGAGATCGAGTATGTTTTGCTGGACGTGTTGGTTGGAGGTGAACTCACCACAAGCAGTAATGAGCAGGTTCAAAGCTCTCGGCAGATCAAATCAGATACGAAAATTCTTATCGCTGCTGATTTGGTTTCTTCGTTCTCCAAGCGCTTGCCAATTCATGAATTTGTAGAAGTTCCGTTATGGCGCGGTAAGGGCTCCGATCTCGAAGGCGCGACCGCGCGTCACCCGATGCACGCGCTGGGTGGGTTCTTCGCCAAGCCGCGCCCGTTCCTCCCCGGCGATTTCGTAACGACCGATGCCGGCACCGGCCTCGTCCATATGGCGCCGGATCATGGCGAGGACGATTTTCTGCTGTGCAAGCAATACGGGATCGACCCCGTGTTCGCGGTCGATGGTGCGGGGATGTACCGGGCGGACTGGGCCTGGCTGGGCGGGCAGGGCTCGGTCATCAACAAGAAGTTTGTTGCTGCGGAGGGGCCGATCTGTACGGACCTGCGCGCGGCAGGGGCCTTGCTGGCGGCGAGCGATGATTTCGCGCACAGCTATCCGCATTCGTGGCGGTCGAAGGCGAAGGTGATCTTCCGCGCGACGCCGCAGTGGTTCATTCCGATGGACAAGAGCGCAACCCAGTCCCCCGCCCGCTTGCGAGTTTCAGGTCGGTCATGCTCCCAGCATGACCTAAACGATGCGGGGCATCGTTTACCTGAAACTGGGTTAGGGGAGGGCTTGTCCGCAAGCGATACCCTAGCTGATTTGGCAGGCCCTCCCCCGACCCCTCCCGCGAGCGGGAGGGGAGCAGAAGAAGGCAATGGTGCTACGCTTCGCCAGATCGCCCTCGACGCGATCGCCGCAACAAAGTGGGTGCCGGCCCGCGCGGAGAATCGCATCACCTCGATGGTGTCCGGCCGCCCCGACTGGGTGATCTCGCGCCAGCGCGCATGGGGCGTGCCGATCGCGCTGTACGTGCATCGCCAGACCGGCGAGTATCTGAACGATCCGGCCGTCAATGCCCGGATCGTGGCGGCGTTTCGCGAAGGCGGGGCGGATGCGTGGTTCACCGCGGATCATGCGGTACTGCTGGGCGCGGGATACGACTTGGCCGAGTATGAGCCTCAGCGCGACATTCTGGACGTCTGGTTCGATTCGGGTTGCACCCATGTCTTCACCGTCGAGGCGCGCTATGGCGAGGGGACGCGCGCGAACCTGTATCTGGAGGGGTCCGACCAGCATCGCGGCTGGTTCCAGTCGTCGTTGCTGGAAAGCTGCGGCACGCGCGGGCGGGCGCCGTATGATGCGGTGCTGACGCACGGCTTCGCGCTCGACGGGCAGGGGCGCAAGATGTCCAAGTCGCTGGGCAATGTCGTCGATCCGCTGAAGATCATCGGCGAGAGCGGCGCGGACATTCTGCGCATGTGGGTCGCCTCGACCGATTATTTCGACGATGTGAAGATCGGCAAGGAAGTGCTGGCGACGGCATCGGATGCGTATCGCAAGCTGCGCAATACGTTCCGCTATCTGCTCGGCGCGCTCGACGGGTTCGACGAGGCGGAGCGGGTGCCGGTGGCCGACATGCCCGAGCTGGAGCGGTATGTGCTGCACCGGCTGGCGATGCTCGACACCGAGCTGCGCGAAGCGGCGACGGGGTATGAGTTCAACCGCTATATCCGGTTGCTGACCGACTTCGCGAACGAGGACCTGTCGGCGTTCTTCTTCGACGTGCGCAAGGACAGCCTGTACTGCGACGCGCCGGATAGCGTGACGCGGCGCAGTTATCGCACCGTGCTCGACGTGCTGTATCATGCACTGGTCCGCTATGCGGCGCCGGTGCTGTGCTTCACCGCCGAGGAAGTGTGGCAGGCGCGGTTCCCCAGCGAGGACCGGTCGGTGCATTTCCTGGAATGGCCGACACTGCCTGATCTGGCCGCCGACGGCGCGCTGATCGAGCGGTGGCGGACTTTGCGGCTGGTGCGCGGCGACATCAACGTGGCGCTGGAAAGCGCGCGGCGTGAAAAGCGAGTGCGGACGGGGCTGGAAGCCGATCTCGACGTGCGGATCGCCCTGGCGCCGCCGCTGCGCGCGATCGAGGAAGTCGGGCTGGATGCCTTTACCGAGATGTGCATCGCCGCCTCGGTCGAGGTCGCGCCGGGTGACACCGCCGGGGCCGCGGTCGCCGTGGTGGTGACGCCGACGGAGAAGCATAAATGCGGTCGTTGCTGGCGGCATCTGCCGGAGGTCACGGTGGACGGCGCACTGTGCGACCGCTGCACGTCGGTGGTCGCGTGAGCGTGCCGGTGCGCGGCCTTGGCGCCGCCATCGCCCTGTTCGTGGCGGACCAGTTGAGCAAGTGGGTCGTCACCGGGCCGCTCGGCATCGATCACCTCGGTGCGTCGCAGGATCTGACCGGGTTCTTCTCGCTCCGCTTCGTGCCCAATATCGGCGTGTCGCTGGGGCTGTTGTCGGCCGATAGCGACGCCACCCGGTGGGCGTTGGTGGCGATGACGGGGGTGATTGCGGCGGGTGTCGCGGTGTGGATGACGCGTGAGAAGCATTCGCTGGATCAGGTCGCGTTGGGGCTGGTGCTGGGCGGCGCGCTCGGCAACATCCTCGATCGCATACGTTTTGGTTATGTCGTCGATTTCGCCGATCTGCATATCGGTGAGTGGCGACCGTTTTTGGTCTTCAATGTCGCCGACGCGGCGATTACGGTGGGCGTGCTGGTGCTGCTCGTCCGTGCGCTGCTGACCCGCGACAAGCCCCGGCCTTCTGTGGAGAGTCCCCATGCGTAACGTCGTTTTTCTGGCCGCGGGGCTTGCGCTCCTGTCCGGCTGCGCGAGCAAGTCGCTCGACCGGGCGCGGCCCGACGAGTTCGCGGTGGCGAGGCAGGCGCCGCTGGTGATCCCGCCCGATTACGCGCTCGTCCCGCCGCAGCCGGGCGCCGCGCGGCCGCAGGATGCCGCCGGGCAGACCCAGACGCTGGACGCGCTGTTCGGTGGTGCTGCCCCACGCAGTGCGGCCGAGACGGCAACGCTGGATCAGGCGGGTGCCGATGCGGTCGATCCTGGCATCCGCTCGTCGGTCGGCGATCCGGGCACGAACGTGGTCGACAAGGGCGCCACGACGCGCGCGATCGTCGCCGCGCCGGCCGGTGACGGGCAGGACGCCCGCGCGACCGCCAATGGCGCGACGCCTAGCGCAGCACCGGTTCCTGCGGCTACGCCTACGCCTACGCCCAAGCCGTAAAGGTACGCCGACAGCGCCAGCCATGAAAAAGCCCCGCTCGCTGGTCGCGAGCGGGGCTTTTTGCTGTCGAAGATGGGCGGCGCCTTCCCCCCGGAAGCGCCGCCCGCTCGCTCAGAACGCGGCGGTCAGCGCGAACACCACGGTCGAGCCGGCGATCGAGCCGGCGCCGTCCTGGCCCCGGCTGAAACTGGGCTGGAGATAGGCCGAATCGGACTTGCTGATGTTGGTGTCGGTGTACGCGACGCCCACGGTCAGCGGTGTGCCCTTGATCGCGTAGTCGGCGCCGATCAGCCAGTCGACATATTCGCCCGTCGGCGCGACGCTGGTGGCGAACGGTCCCAGCCCCTTGTTGCCGTTGGAATAGCCGAGATGTCCCTTCACGGTCAGGCCGGTGTTCGGGATGCCGGCGCTGGCGTCGCCCCAGATGTAGAGGTTGTCGTCCTTGGCACCGCGATTGGTGTACGTTTCGGCGGCGGCGGCAGCGCCGTTCGCATACCACGGACCCAGCGCCTCCTGCTTGGGTGCATAGGCGACGCCAGCCGTCAGACTGGCGGGGCCGACGGTGCCCGACAGCTTTGCATACGGCTCGATAAAGTCGGTGTTATTGAAGCCGGCGGGGTACATGTACCACGTGGCGCCGACGTCGAGCGTGCCGCCGCCGACCGGAACCTTGTAGCCCGCGATCAGGTCCAGTTCCATGTTGGCGCCGCCGAACGTGCCCCATCCGGCCAGGTTCGATCCCCAGGTGCCGATGTACAGGCCGCTTTCATGCGCGATGGTGATGCCGCCCTGGACCGCGAGATTGCGATCCGATTGCGATACGCCGCGGAAGCGATAATCGGACACCAGCCCGACCGAACCGGAAACGGTGACCGGTTTGGGAGGAGCGGTTTCTTCCTGCGCGAGTGCAGGCGTAGCGGCCATCAGGCAAAGCCCGCTGGCCATGAGGTGCGAGAAGCGCATCGTTTCCCCTTTCGTGGGATAAGTCCGATGTTCTCGCCTGCGGGTACCGGGATGCCGCGTCTTTGCCGGGATATAGTCCCGTGCGCGATCTGTCCGCTGGTAGGGCGGACATGCCAGCGGGCTGGCACACACACAAGAACATTTGTGAGTGTGCGAAGTCATGAGGCAACGGATGTTGCGTGGGGGACACAGGGTAGATGGTTGGGATGGCACCGAGGCGGGGAGAAGCGTGCTCCTCCCCATCACCGATTTCCGTTAGAACAGCTTGTCGAGCGCGATGCGGGCGCCGGCATAGAAATACCGTCCGACGAATGAATAGGGGATCGAATTGCTGGCGACGTCGCCTTCCTTGCCGGTCAGATTGTTGACGCCGACATAGAAGCTGTAGCGGTCGTTAGGTGCGATCGACGCCTGAAGATCGTGTTCCCATTTCTCACGGAAGAACAGATATTCGGGCGCGGCGATGTCCGGGTTGGCCCGAACCTGATCCTCCGTATAGCGGCGCGTCTTGCTGTAATAATTGATGCCGTAGTTCAGCGTAACGGGCCCGTTCGACCATGTCAGATCGAAAATGCCGCTGTATTTGGGGGCCGGCAGGTTGGACAGCAGACGCTGGTTCTCGCGATCCGCCCCTGGCGTCGGCACGAAATCGAGGCGGTCGAGGTAATTGCCGACGACCCTGGCATTGAAAGCGCCGATCGAGCCGGCATCCAGACGGTAATTGACCACCAGGTCCAGTCCCTGCGTCCGGAATGCCGCGACGTTCTGCGGACCGACCAGATAATCGCTGACATATCCGGTCGTGCCGCTGCGCGTGATGTTGGTGCAGTAGACATTGTCCAGCGTCGGTTGATCGACGCACAGATCGACCAACTGCTGCGCGGTCGGCGTGTTCACGGCGTTGGTCAGCTTGATGTTGTACCAGTCCGCCGTCACCATCAGCCCGGAGAGGAAGCGTGGTTGCAAGACGACGCCGGCTGTCCAGGTCTTCGCGGTTTCCTCCGACAGATCGCGGTTGCCGCCTGCTCGGCCCGGCAGGCTGACGGTCGCCGTTGGGTCGTTGACCGGATTGAAGGCGGCGATCTGGGTCGGGGACAGGCCCGCGGCGGTCAGCGCGGCCCGGCAATTCGCGGCGCGGAACGACGTCCCCTCCGGCACATTTTCGGGATCACATGGATCGTCGATGAACGAGAAGGTGCCGTTGGTTGGCGAGAACAACTCGGTGATGTTTGGCGCGCGCACAGCCTCCGAATAGCCACCGCGGATACGAATATCGCGGATCGGCGCCCAGATGCCGCTGAGTTGCCACGTGGTCGTGCGACCGACGGTGGAATAATCAGACAGACGAACGGCGGCATTGAATTCCAGCGTTTCGGCGAACGGCAGCTTGCTCAACAGCGGAATGCGAAGTTCGCCAAAGGCTTCCTTGACGTCGAAACTGCCCTTTTCCGGTAGAATCTGCGCCAGATCGGCCAATGCCCCCGCTTGGGACAGGGGATCGGAAACGAACGCGCTGCTTTCCTTGCGATACTCACCGCCGACGGCAAAGCCGATCGGACCACCCGGCAGTTCGAAGAACTGGCCGAAATCGCCGCTGATCGATCCTGATGCAACGTGCTGCTGTACCTTGTACGTATTGACCAGATCGGCGTTGATGAATGACAGCGCCGCCGCGCTGGGCGATCCTTCGCCCAGAATGTTCAATGGCTGGCAACCGCTATTGGCGCCCGGGGTGAACGTGGTGGCGGGCTCATCGAGATTATTGGGATCAATGTTGGCACCGGGCGTCAGGTTGGACCGGCATACAACCTGTCCGGTCGCCGGATTGCGCACGGCATCGAGCGCGGCGAAATACCGGTCCCGAATACGATAGTTGGTGCTGAGGAACGTGCTGTCCGTACGACCATAGACATAGGACAATTCGTAGCGCGCGTGATCGCTGATCCGCCCGTCCGCGCCGATCACGCCGCGATAGGTTTCACGCTTCGTCGATTCGCCGCGTACGCCCAGATCGAAATTGTCGCGTGAAACCAGCGCGCCGTTCGATGCGGCGGCGCTGCCGAACCGGTCGATCAGGAAGGCGTTGTCGGGGGCGAGATAGGTGAAGAAGTCGAAGCTCGGCTGCGCCACCGTAAAGCTCTTCGTATTGGTGTATTTGCCTTGGGCGAACAGGCGCAGCGCCGGCGATACTTCGAAACTGGTCAGCAGGTTGACGTTGTGGATGCGGTTCTTGGGTTGAAGATCGCCCTGATACCCTGCCAGCGGGGTGCTGTCGCCGCCCTGAACCAGTCCCGTACCTGGTAGATTACGGCCGCGATCATAGGGGGTGCCGTTGCCGTTGAAATCTGGAATGCCGTCCAGATCGAGATCAACGGCACCGCCGCGAGAAGTGTCGGCGTAACGCAGATTGTTGGTCAGGACGCGGTCGAACCGCGAGGCATCGTCCGGAAAATCGTTCGGGTCACGGACGATACCGAAGGATTGCAGCGGATCGCCGGAGCGAGCGCGATCGAAAGAGTTGACCCGGTCGTCGTCGCGAAATTCGTAATTGAGGGCGATATTACCACGGCCGCCGGCGAAGTTCTTGCCGCCGGTGATCGAGAAATACCGGTTGCCGGCGTCGCCATCCTCGGAAATGCCGGTCTGGCCGCGGGCGACCAGTCCTTCGAAATTGCGCTTCAACACGAAATTGACGACGCCCGACACGCCATCGGCGCCATAGATCGCCGATGCGCCACCGGTCGTTACGTCGATGCGATCGATCAGGTCGGCAGGAATGGTGTTGATATCGACCGAGGCTGAACCGGGCAGACCGGCGACGTGGCGGCGACCGTCGACCAAGACCAGCGTGCGCGCGGTCCCGAGATTTCGGAGGTTGAGCAGGTTCACCCCGGTCTGGCCGAAGCCGCCGGTGGAGCCGGACTGCTGCGCGCTGGTCGATGAGCCGATCAGGGCGGGGGTCTGCGCCAGAAAGTCGGTGACGTTGACACGGCCCGATTGCTGCAAGGTTGCCGCGGAATAGGATGTCACGGGCGTCGGCGAGTCCAGTTCCGGCCGAGCGATCCGCGATCCAGTGACGACGATTTCCGTATCGCCGGCCTCGTCGGACGGCGTCGCCACGTCGGCGGCGGTGGGTGCCGCATCGACCGGGGCCTGTGTCGGGGTTGGTGCGGTTTGCGCCTGCAAACCCGTGGCCAAGCCGAAGGATGCCACGGCCAGACTGATGATGGAGGTGCGAACAGCCAGATCGCAGCGGCGGCCAAAGGTCATCATGTACTTCCCTGTCAGCGTCGCGGTTCACCTGCCGGAGACCGCAAGATCGTTTCAGAGACAGCGGGGTCGGGCCTGACGCAACCCCTTGATGACCGAATATGGGACAGTGTTGCTGTCTGGCCACAGAGGGATCAGGCTGGCGATCAGCTATATTTCGCGGTCTGGCGGTTCGCGCCGTTCGATGATCCGGATGTCGCGGCGGGGGACGGGGATGTCGATGCCGTTGTCCTTCAACAGCCACCACAACCGGTTCAGCACGTCGGAACGGACATTGCCGACGCCGCCTTCGGGATCGCTGATCCAGGCGAGGATTTCGTGTTCGACCGCATAGTCGCCGTACGACGTCAGCCAGACATTGGGTTTGGGGCTGTTCAGCACGCGCGGGGATTCGCGCGCGGCCTGCAGCATCAGTTGCTGGGCGACGCGCAGGTCGCATTCGTACGGAACGCCGACGGGGATGCGGACGCGGACGTTGCGGTCGGAGAAGGACCAGTTCTCCACCTCCTGCGTCATCAGATTCTCGTTCGGGATCAGATGTTCCTTGCCGTCGCGGGTGATGATCGAGACGGCGCGGACGCCGATCCGGTTCACGCGGCCGGCTTCCTGCCCGACGACGATGACATCGCCCGGTTTGATCGACCGGTCCATCAACAGGATGATGCCGGCGATCAGGTTGCCGACGGTCTTCTGCAAGCCGAACCCGACCGCGAGGCCGAGCGCACCGGAGAAGACCGCGAAGGTCGTCAGGTCGATGCCGAGCAGATCGATGCCAAAGAAGAAGGCGGCGATGACGACGAAGATGCTGATGAGCTTTTGGGCGAGCAGTTTCTGCGTCGCGTCCAGACTGCCGGTACGCGCGATCCAGTGGGCGATGACCCGGTTGGCGAGGCGGACGATGGCGAACAGCACGACGACCGTCAGCATCATGGTGATGACGGTGAGAACCGACAGGCGACGACGGCCGATGTTGATGCCGATCCGCTCCAGCACCGCGGTAATCGGGTCGAGGCCGCCGACCGCCTGACTGAGGAGTGCGACGAAGGCGATCAGGGCGACCGACCAGCCGATCCAGCGCGGCAGGCCCAGTCCGCGCAATATCTGGTGCGCGGTGAATGCGGCGGCGAGGCCGAGCGCGATCCCGATCGGCAGCGCCGCGAACGATCCCCACGGATAGACCGCGAGCAGCAGTTCCAGCAGCAGCGCGGCAGTGCCGTGGCGGACGATCGCACATAGACGCGGCGCGACGCCCTCTCCCCAGGCGGGCTCGTGATGCCCGGCGACATGATCTTTCCACCAGCGGGCGATGACGGGGCCAAGGTGACGCCCGGCCATGACGCCGGCGACGAGACACAACAGCACGAAGCCGCCGGCGATCGCCACTTCGGTCAGGTCGGTGCGGTCCGGCGTGTCGAAGCCGGTCGAATGCCACCAGACGGCGAAAGGATTGGCGCCCCCCGCAAGGCCCGGTGACGGCGTCATCCCCGCGCGGCAGCGAAGCGGGCGAGGCCGCGGTCGAGATCGGCGATCAGGTCGTCGGCATCCTCCAGCCCGATCTGTAGCCGGATCATCGGCCCGGCTTGGTCGCGGCGGGTGACGCTGCGGTGGCGATGCGGATCGACGGGGATGGCGAGGCTTTCATAGCCGCCCCAGCTATAGCCGATGCCGAAATGGGCAAGGCCGTCGATCAGCGCGGCGCGCGCGGCCTCGTCGCCACCGTTCAGGACGAACGAGAACAGGCCGGCGGGGCCGCGGAAATCGCGGACGAACACGTCGTGGCCGGGGCAGTCGGGCAGGGCGGGGTGGAGGACGGTGGCGACTTCCGGCCGTCCGTTCAGCCAATGCGCGATCTTCAGCGCGCTTTCGCCATGCTGCTTCAGGCGGATCGCCATCGTGCGCAGGCCACGGCTGCCGAGCCACGCGTCGTCGGGGGAGACGTGCTGGCCGAGCTGGAAACTGGTATCGCGCAGGGCGGCGAAGCGGTCGGGGCCGGCGGTGACGGAGCCGAGCATGACGTCGGAATGACCGACGATATATTTGGTGCAGGCGAGAATGGTGTAGTCGATGCCGAATGCGATGGCGGGCAGCAGCAGCGGCGTCGCCCAGGTGTTGTCGAGCAGGGTCGCGATCCCGTGCGCCTTCGCGACGGCGACGATGGCAAGTATATCCTGCACCTCGAACGTCAGGCTGCCGGGGCTTTCCATGAAGATCGCGCGCGTGTTCGGGCCGATCAGGTCGGCGATGCCGGCGCCAATCATCGGGTCGTAGAAGCGGGTGGTGATGCCGAAGCGCTTGAGCAGCCCGGTGGCGAGGCCACGGGTGGGATCATAGGCGCTGTCGACCAGCAGCAGCTCGTCGCCCCGCGACAGGATCGCGAGCAGCGCGGCGGCGATCGCGGCGACGCCCGAGGGGTAGAGGAAGGTGCCCTCCGCTCCCGGTTCCAGTTCGGTCAGCGCATCGGCGAGCGACCATTGCGTCGGCGTGCCACGCCGGCCGTAAAACAGGCGGTGATGCGTGTCCCGACCAGCGGAGTCGCGCAGATGGGCGACCGAGTCATAGAGGATGGTCGATGCGCGCCAGACCGGCGGGTTGACGATGCCGGCGGTCCATTCGGGTCGGCGACCCGCCTGTACGACCTGCGTGGCGGGTTTGTCGGAACGGGAATCGTGGCTCATGCGGTGCCGGTCGCCTTGGGAGTGGAGGGATCGCGGCCCCATTCGGACCAGCTGCCGTCATAGATCGCGGCCTCGCGACCGAGCAGATGCAGGCCGAACGCGAGCACCGCGGCGGTGACGCCGGAGCCGCAGGTGGCCACGATGGGCGCGTCGAGATCGAAGTCGGCGAATTCGGCCGCCAATGCCTCGCCCTGTTTCCAGGTGCCGTCGGCGGTGAACAGGCGGCCATAGGGAATGTTGCGCGATCCGGGGATGTGGCCAGGGGCGGCACCGTGTGGGTCGCCTTCATCGCCGGTGAAACGCGCGGCGGAGCGGGCGTCGATCAGTTGTTCGGCGCCGCTCGCCAGATTGGCGCGGATCTGGGCCATGTCGCGCCGCCGGGCCTCGTTGAACAACGGTGTCGCCGAACGCTGGGTCGGAGTTGCCGGGCCGGTAGCGAGGGGGCGGCCTTCGCCACGCCATCTGGCGATGCCGCCATCGAGGATCGCGACGTCGCCGATGCCGTAACTGCGGATCAGCCACCACGCCCGCGCGGCGGTGCGCCATGGCGACGCGTCGTACAGGACGATGCGCTTGCCGTCGCCGATCCCCAGCGCCGACAGATGCGCAGCGACTTGTGCGGCGTCGGGCAGCATGTTGGGCAGCGACGACGCGGTATCGCGCAGGTTCGCGAGGTCGAGAAAGACCGCGCCGGGGATGTGCCCGTCCTCGAATTCCGCGCGCGCATCGCGGCCAAGCGACGCGTCGAGCAACGTCGCATCGACGACGATCAGATCGGGCGCGCCGAGGGCGTCGGCGAGCCAGTCGGTGGTTACCAGCGAGTCCATGGGGATCGTCAGTAGCCAGCGTCTCCGCTGGCGTCGAGCCGGCTGAGGAAACGGGCGGCCTGCGCGCGGGTTTCGGCCTTGGCGTCGTCCGATTGCTTGGCCCAGGTGCGGTAGGGCATCGCCATGCGGCGGTTGCGGCCGAGATTATCCTCGTGACGAGCAATGAAATCCCAGTAGAGCGCGTTGAAAGGGCAGGCATCGTCGCCGATCCGTTTCTTCACATTATACCGGCAACGCCCGCAATAATCGGACATGCGATCGATATAGGCGCCCGACGAGATATAGGGTTTGGAGCCGACGAGGCCGCCGTCGCCGAACTGGCTCATGCCCAATGTGTTGGGCAGCTCGACCCATTCATAGGCGTCGATATAGACCTCCAGATACCATTCATGCACCTGCTTCGGATCCGCGCCGATCAGCAGCGCGAAGTTTCCCGTCACCATCAGCCGCTGGATATGATGGGCGTGAGCGGTGTCGAGCGTCTGGCCGATCGCTTCCGCCAGACAATGCATGTCGGTGTCGCCGGTCCAGTACCAGCCGGGGAGCGGGCGATGATGGTCGAGCGCGTTGCGGTCGACATAATCCGGCCCCTCGCGCCAATAGATGCCGCGCATGAATTCGCGCCAGCCGATGATCTGGCGGACATAGCCCTCCACTGAGTTAAGTGGCGCGCGGCTGGCGCGGTACTCGGCCTCCGCCCGGCGGCACAGGTCGAGCGGATCGAGCAGGCCGGAATTGATGTAGGGGCTGAGGATCGAATGCCAGAGATGCCGCTCGCCGGTGAGCATCGCATCCTCGAAATCGCCGAACTGCGGCAGGGCGTTGGCGAAGAACGCAGCGGCCTGTCGCTCGGCATCGACGGCGGTGACGGCATAATCGAATGCGTCGAGGCTGCCGGGATGGTCGGCGAAGCGGGTGGCGACGAGATCGAGCACCGCTTGCGTCGTCTTGTCTGGCGGGAAGGACAGGGGGCGGGGCATCAGCAGATCGGCCCTGGCCGGCTTGCGATTGTCCTTGTCGAAATTCCAGCGGTCGCCGGCGGGCTGGTTGCCGTCCATCAACAGGCCGGTCTTGCGGCGCATGACGCGGTAGAACCACTCCATCGTCAGCTCGACCCGGCCGTCGTTCGCCCAGTCGTCGAATTCGGCATGGGTGGCGACGAAGCGGGTGTCGGGGCGGATATCGACAGGGATGCCGAACAAGGTCTCCCATGCATCGATCATCGCGGCGACGCGCCACTCGCCCGCCTCGGTCACGACGATCCGGTCCGGGGCGTGACGGGAAACGGCGCGGGCGATCTCGCCGGTGAAGCTGCCGCTGTTGTCGGGATCGTCGAGCGTGACGTAGTCGACCGTCCAGCCGGCATCGCGCAACGCATCGGCGTGGTGGCGCATGGCGGACAGGATGTACGCGATCTTGCGCTTGTGGTGGCGGACATAGGTCGTCTCGTCGGCGACCTCCATCATCAGGACGACGGTATCGGCCGGGTCCGCGTCATTCAGCGACAACAGCGTCATCGTCAGTTGATCGCCCAGCACCGGGATCAGCGTTTTCATCGAGCCGTCGATCTCCTACATGGTCGCGCATGACACCCATGCATCTTGGCCAGACCAGCGCGCTTCCCGCTACACCGGAAGAGGCGGTGCTCGATTATGTTCCCAATCCCCGGCCCGGCAGCACCTATCTGGTGCGTTTCGCGGCGCCGGAATTCACATCGCTGTGCCCGGTGACGGGGCAGCCAGATTTCGCGCACCTCGTGATCGATTACGCGCCGGGCAAGACGATCGTCGAATCCAAGTCGCTGAAGCTGTTCCTCGGCAGTTTCCGCAATCACGCCGGTTTCCACGAGGATTGCACCGTGGGCATCGGCGAGCGGCTGTTCGAGGAGATGCAACCGCGCTGGCTGCGGATCGGCGGATACTGGTATCCGCGCGGCGGCATCCCGATCGACGTCTTCTGGCAGTCGGGGACGCCACCGGCCAGTCTGTGGCTGCCCGATCAGGGGGTCGCACCCTATCGCGGACGGGGATAACGTCAGTCAGAACGACGTAATTTCTTATTGCGATGCACCATATCCATGCAACTTTCTGCCAGATGAACGGTTTATGTATCTGGTGCAGTTTCCGGGAGTGCTGTGACCACGCTCATTTAGAGGAATAAAGATGGCGGAAGCGACGAACGCGACGGCAATCAATCATCTGGCCCTGATCGGCAATTTCCTGCCGCGCCAGTGTGGCCTCGCGACGTTTACCACCGACGTCTATACGGCGGTCCGCCATCGTTTTCCCGATATCCGCGTCGACGTATACGCGATGGACGATCATCCGGGTAAATACGACTATCCCGATGCGGTCATCGGCACGATCCCCCAGAACGACCTGTCGGCCTATTTCGACACCGCCCGCAAGATCGAGGCGAGCGGGGCGAAGGCGATCTGGCTGCAACACGAATACGGCATTTATGGCGGGCCGGCGGGGGAGCACATCCTCGCGCTGCTCGACCGCACGACGCTGCCGGTAATCGTGACGCTGCACACGGTGCTGGAAAAACCGAGCGTGGACGAGCGCCGGGTGCTCGAAGAGCTATTGCGCCGCGCCGCCAAGGTGATCGTGATGGCCGAGCGGGGCCGCGACATCCTGCAACGTGTCTATGGCGCCAATCTGCGGCAGGTCGTGATGATCCCGCACGGCGTACCTGATCGTGCGCTGGTCGATCCCGCCGATGTGAAGGCGAATTTCGGCTGGGCCGGACGACCGGTGGTGCTGACGTTCGGGCTGCTCGCGCCGAACAAGGGGATCGAGACGATCATCGCCGCGTTGCCCGTGGCGGTCGAGCATCATCCCAACCTCCTTTATGTCGTGCTGGGCGCGACGCACCCGAATCTGGTGGCGCATGAAGGCGAGAAATACCGCGACCGGTTGAAGGCGCTGGCCGAGGAAAAGGGTGTCGCCGCGAACGTCGAGTTCGTCGATGCCTTTCTGGAGCATGACGAACTGATCGATTATCTGCAGGCCGCGGATATCTACGTCACGCCGTACACCAACCCTGCCCAGATCACGAGCGGCACGCTTTCTTATGCGATCGGTGTCGGCAAGCCCGTGGTATCGACGCCATACGTCCATGCGACCGAGATTCTGGCGGACCGGCACGGCGTGTTGGTCGATTTCGGTGACGTCGCGGCGTTCGCACATGAGATCGACGCGCTGTTGTCGAACGATGGCGATCGCCGTCGGTTGTCCGAGCGTGCCTATGCGCGCGGGCGCACGATGATCTGGCCGCGCCTGGCCGAAGCGACGATGGAGGAGACCGAGGCGGCGGTAGCCGCCCGCCCGCGACGGATCGCCAAGGCGGCCCCGAGCGTGAAACCGCTCGCCCCCGATTTCGCTGCGGTCGAGCGGATGAGTGACTCGACGGGGATGTTGCAGCATTCGATCTATTCGATCCCCGATCGCCGCCATGGTTATTGCATCGACGACAATGCCCGCGCGCTGATGCTGGTCAGCGCGATGGCCGATCTGGATGCCGAACGGCGCGACAAGTGGATGACGATCTATGGATCGTTCATCCAGTATGCGTGGAATCCCGACAAACGCCGCTTCCGCAACTTCATGAACTTCGATCGCACCTGGTGTGAGGATGAGGGGTCTGAGGACTCCAACGGCCGGACGTTGTGGGCATTGGGCGTCACCGCGCGCGATGCACTGGAACAGAAGCATCGCGATTGGGCCGGGGCGATGTTCGACATCACCGCCAGCATCGCCTTCGATCTGGGATCGCTGCGTGCGCAGGCGTTCGCCATGCTGGGCGCAGCGGCGATGCTGGAAGCGCGGCCGGGGCATGAATTGTCGCGGTCGATCCTGCAACGCTTCCCTGACATGCATCTCGAACTGCTCGCCGGCACGCGGCGTCCGGAATGGCAATGGTTCGAGATCGTGCTCGCATACGACAATGCTCGCCTGCCCGAGGCTTTGATCCGGGCGGGACGGGCACTGGAGCGGGACGATCTGGTCCAGTGTGGCCTTTCCACACTGGAATGGATTTGCACGACGCAGACCTCGCCCGAAGGTCGGTTCCGCGCGGTGGGGACGGAGAGCTTCCACCGGCCATACGGCGAACCGCTGCAGTTCGATCAACAACCGCTGGAGGCGCAAGCGACGGTCGATGCCTGTCTGGCGGCGTTCGAGGCGACGGGTGACGAGCGGTGGATGAAGGAAGCCAAGCGCGCCTATGGCTGGTTCCTGGGGATGAACGATCTCGACCTGCCATTGGCCAGTCCGAAGGACGGTGGCTGTTTCGATGGGTTGATGCCCACCGGTCTCAACCGGAATCAGGGTGCTGAATCGATCCTGGCCCTGCAATTGGCGAATTGTGCGATTTCTGGGCTTTCGCAAGGGGTCGTCCCCGTGGCAGGGGCTACACGCGCCGTCGCGTAGCCCCGCTCGCATCGGCGTGCCGAAGATTACGAGCGAGGCCATCTTTCTGCGATGAATCTGTTCACTCACGAACTTCGGCTGCATGCCGATCCGTCGCGCGTCGTCGTGCGCCCGTTCCACATCGCCTGGGGCGGCAAGGGCGCGACGCCGAACCGTACCGAGCGGCTGGTGGCGGAAGTGCTCGGCATGACGCCGGCTCAGGCCCGCGAGCAGCTGGAAGTGGTGCTGAAGGATTTCGAGGCCCGCCACTGGCAGACCCGCCGCGTGTTCATGACGCGGTACGACGAGATCGAGGATCTGCTCGGACTGGACGGCGCGCAGATCGGTGACGAGAAGCGGCAGTTGATCGGGGCGTATTTCTGCCACGAGTACAGCTATGCCGCCGCCGCGCTGATGAACCCCAGCGCGGTGCCGCATTTCGACCAGTCGGGCATGCCGCCGGGGTCGCTGCGCATCCTGATGTCGATGCGTGCGGTAGGCGAGGGACATATCTCGTCGGTGGCATTCCGCGAGGGGATCATCACCGACAGCCAGCAGATGAAGCTGGCGCCCGAGCCGCCCTTTGCCACGGCCACGGACGCGGTCGGCAGCGATCTGGAATCGATGCCGGAAGGGCCGATCACCGTCCATCGTCACCGCGATTCGACGCTCTCGGGCACGGTGATCTTCCCGATGACCGCCGCCCAGTCGAAGGGGCTGGAGGATCTGCGGATCGTCCATTTCCAGCACGACGACGGTACGTGGGAATGGATCGGCACCTACACCGCCTATAACGGCTCGCAGATCCAGTCGGAGCTGATGCGAACCCGCGATTTCCGTGCGTTCGATCTGGTGCCGATGACGGGCGCCGCCAGCCGGAACAAGGGCATGGCGCTGTTCCCGCGCAAGATCGACGGCCAGTATATGATGATCGGCCGGTCGGATGGCGAGAACCTGTTCCTGCTGAAGTCGGACGACCTGACCCATTGGGACGACGGCGCCAAGATACTGACGCCGGAATATCCGTGGGAACTGGTGCAGATCGGCAATTGCGGGCCACCGATCGAACTGGACGAGGGCTGGCTGTTGCTGACCCACGGTGTTGGGGCGATGCGCAAATATTCGATCGGCGCCGCGCTGCTCGACAAGCGCGATCCGTCGAAGGTCATTGGCCGGACGAAAGAACCGTTGCTGGCCGCGAAGGATCAGGATCGCGAGGGATATGTACCCAATGTGGTCTATTCATGCGGCGCGATCCGGCACGGCAATTCGCTGTTCCTGCCCTATGGCATCGCCGACAGTTCGATCGGGTTCGCGTTCGTGCCGATCAGCGAGTTGCTGGCCGCGATGTGAGGCAGCCCCGATGGCGGCCGGCGATCAGGCCGGTTCGTCGGAGGGGACGAGGGCGTGGCGATGGAAGATCGCCATGATGTCCGCCGCCAGCGTTTCGAGGCAGTGCGCCTCGGTCGGCGAGATGGGCTCGCGAGGCTCCACATCGATGACGCAGATCGTGCCGAGCGGCAGGCCGTTGTCGTCGATGATCGGGGCGCCGGCATAGAAACGCAGCTCCATCCCCTCGGTCACGACGGGGTTGCCGGCGAACCGTGGATCGCGTGTCGCATCCGGCACGCAGAAGATGGTGTCGGGCGCCATGATCGCGTGGCCGCAAAATGAGGTTGAGCGGCGATAGACGCCCGCCTTCATACCCTTGGTCGCGATCAGATATTGCCAGTCGCGAAACACGATCGATACCGACGACATCGGCGCCACGAACGCCTCGCACGCCAGATCGACGACGCGCTGCAATTCAGCGCGGCCGGTGGCGTGCAGCGCGCCGGAGCGGATCACCGCCTGCTCGCGCTGTGCCTCGTTGGCGGGATGCGGTGACATTTCGTAACTGGTAATGCCCATCGCCGCGCCGGACCCCGCCTACAACCCCGTATGTTGTGACTGGTAAGCAGTGAAGTAGATATTAATCCACCGTTTTTAGAACCAAAAGGGCAGTGATTATTGCAGATTATATACCTGCATCAGCCGCCACGAAATTCGATCCGAAAAGCGACCGGATGGTCAGGCGGGCCGGACCATTCGCTGCGCATAGCGATAGAGTATGACGACGAGGATCAGGAACAGCGCCGTCCCCCCGACGGCAGCCGTTACTGCCCACGAATCACCGACGAGGGCCAAAGGCGCGTCGCTGCCGGTCGCATAGACGATGCCGGCAAAGGCGACCCCCCACAGGCTTTCGCCGACGATCATCCCGGTCGCGGCCAGCACGCCCATCCGCTCCGCCGCCTCCGGGTCGGCCTGTCGCTTTGCCCAACGGTCGTAGACGGACCCGATCACCGCGCCGATCACCACCGGCAGCGTCACCGTCATCGGCAGATAGACGCCCAGACCGACGCCGAGCGGCGGCAGGCGCATCCGCCCCGTTCGGCCCAATGCCTCATCGACGACGATGACGATCGCGCCGGCCAGCGCGCCCCAGCCTATCATCGCCCAGTTCAGGTCGCCGCCCAGCACGCCCTTCGCCAGAGCGGAAATCAGCGCGGCTTGCGGTGCGGCCAGCGCATTGGGGCCGGCGCCCGGCGCGCCGACGAAGCCCAGCGTGCTGCCAAGGAGGTTCAGGACCGGCGGTACGACCAGCGATCCGAAGATCACGCCGAAGATCAGCGCCACCTGCTGCTTCCACGGTGTCGCGCCGACCAGCTGGCCGGTCTTCAGATCCTGAAGATTGTCGTTGGATATCGTGGCGACGCCGAACACGATGCCGGTGACGATCAGGGCATAGGCGACCAGCGCCTGCGTCGTTTCCGGCGGGGTGCCGCGACCGAACAGGCCGACGAGCATCAGGCTGGCGGCGAGGACGGAGAGGATGCCGATGCCCGACACCGGGCTGTTCGACGCGCCGATCAGGCCGGCCATGTATCCGCACACCGCCGCGATGACGAGGCCGATGACGAGGATGAACAACAGCGCCCCGCCGATCAGCGCGACTTCCGATCCCGCCAGCGGCCCGCCGGCGATGACCGACCAGAGGAGCAGGCCGATCGGGATCATCATCAGGAGCGAGACGAGGCCGACCAGACCGATCGGCAGGTCGCGTTCGGTATCGGCGATGATCGCGCCGCCGCGTCGTGCCCGCGATGCCGCCAGCGCCGAGCGGATGCCGTTGGTGACCGGACCGATGATGCGCAGCAGCGTCCAGATCGCCGCGACGCCGATCACGCCCGCGCCGAAGAAGCGCACGTCGCTGCGAAAGACGGTGCCTGCCCATTCGGCGATGCCGGCGGCGGGCATCGGGCTGGCGGCGGTCAGGATCGGCAGGACGATCCACCAGCCGATGACGATGCCGGCGAACATCGCGAGGCCGACCGACAGGCCGACCAGATGCCCGGCGCCGATCAGGGCGAACGACAGGCCGCCGGCGATGCCGGTCGCGCCGCCGCCGGCGCGGAACCAGAGGGCGGCCTCCGCCACCGCCAGCTTCGTCTGGGTCAGGATGGCGAAACCGCCCGATACCAGCGCGCTCCAGATGATAACCCACAGGCCGCGGGCGCTTTCCGCCGCGCCTTCGCGACTGCCGGCGCCGACCTTCAGCACCTCGGCGGCGGCGCGGCCCTCCGGATAGGGCAGGGGGGTGTCGATCACTAGCGCGCGGCGCAGGGGCACGGAGAACATCACGCCTAGGATGCCGCCGAAACCGGTGATCGCCGCCGTCGTCAGATACGGGAAACCCTGCCACCAGCCGATCATGACGAGGCCGGGCAGCACGAAGATGATCGCCGCCAGCGTGCCGGCCGCCGAGGCGACCGTCTGGACGATGTTGTTTTCCAGGATCGTCGCGCCGGGCAGGTAGCGCAGGATCGCCATCGAGATCACCGCCGCGGGGATCGAGGTGGCGAAGGTCAGCCCGACCTTCAGCCCCAGATAGACGTTGGCGGCGGTGAACAGCAGGGTAATCAATCCGCCGAGCAGGATGCTGCGGACGGTGAGTTCGGCGATCGGCCGGGTAGCGGTCGTGGTCATGCACCGACCATGGCGCGAACGCCGGTGCTTTGCAAAGCCGGCCGGCTCGCCTAGTCGCAGGCCATCAGGATCGGGAATTCATGACGATGGCAAAAGCGTTGCGGGTGGCGTTGGCGGGACTGGGCACGGTGGGCGGCGGGGTGATCCGCGTGCTGGACGCCAATCGCGATCTGATCGCGCGGCGGGCGGGCCGGCCGATCGAGGTCGTCGCGATATCCGCCCGCGACCGGACGCGCGATCGGGGGATCGACCTGTCGCGCTTCGAATGGGTGGATGACACCTCTGCGCTGGCGGCGCACCCGGACGTCGATGTCGTGGCCGAGCTGATCGGCGGATCGGACGGCCCGGCGCTGACGCTGGCACGGGCGACGCTGGCGGCGGGGCGCGGCTTCGTCACCGCCAATAAGGCGATGCTGGCGCATCACGGGCTGGAGCTGGCCGAGGCGGCGGAAAAGGCCGGCTGTCCGCTGAAGTTCGAGGCGGCGGTGGCGGGCGGCATCCCGGTCATCAAGGGGCTGCGTGAGGGCGCGGCGGCCAATGAGATCGGCCGCGTCTATGGCATCCTGAACGGCACGTGCAATTTCATCCTGTCGAAGATGGAGGCCGAAGGCCGCGACTTCGCCGAGGTGCTGACGGAGGCGCAGGCGCTGGGCTTTGCCGAGGCGGACCCGACGTTCGACATCGACGGCATCGATGCCGCGCACAAGCTGTCGATCCTGGCGAGCATCGCGTTCGGCACGCGGCCGGCGTTCGGCGACGTGGCGGCGCAAGGCATCCGCCACGTGCTGGGCGCCGACATCGCCGAGGCGGCGGCGTTGGGCCACCGGGTGCGGCTCGTCGGACTGGCCGAATCGGGGCCGAACGGGCTGTTCCAGCGGGTGCATCCGCATCTGGTGCCGTTCCATCATCCGCTGGCGCATGTCACCGGATCGACCAACGCGGTCGTGGCGGAGGGGAATTTCGTCGGCCGCCTGCTGTTCCAGGGGCCGGGAGCGGGCGAGGGGCCGACCGCAAGTGCGGTGGTCGCCGACCTGATCGATATCGCGCGCGGCGAGTTCGGTCCGCCGTTCGCGATGCCGGCGGCGGTGCTGACCGACGCAAAACCGGCGGACAGCGGCGAGCGCCGCGGGCGGGCGTATCTGCGCTTCATGGTCGAGGACCGGGTCGGCGTGCTGGCCGAGATCGCGGCGGCGATGCGTGACGCGGGCGTGTCGATCGAAAGCCTGATCCAGCGGGGGGCAACGGTCGACGACCGGGTGCTGGTCGCGATCGTGACGCATGAGGGACCGGAACGCTGCGTGGCGCAGGCGCTGGAGCGGCTGCGCGGGTCGCAGAGCGTGGCGGGGCAGCCGTTGTGGATGCCGATCCTGGGGTGAGGAACGGGCGCGGAAAGTCCCGAAAGTCACACCCACGTACGCGTGTGTACGCGCGAGGGGGTGCTGGTGCGGGGGGCTGGACGGTGTGAAAGAGCGGTCGTTGGGCGAGTATAGTCTGATGGCCTGCTGTAGGACATCCGGCATGTCGCCGACCGTCATCTCCGCGGAGGCGGGGATCAGAACCTTTGAAGCCTGTGATTCCTGCCGCCGCGTTCGCCAATATGGATTTCCGCCTTCGCGGGAATGACGGGGGTGATCGAGCGGCGGTCGTGGTTTCGCCGTGTTACGGCAGCAACCGGCCGGCCGTGGAGGGCGGCGGGGTATCAAGCGCGACGGACACGCGGTTCGACTTGTCGGGCTTTTTGGCGAAGGCGCGTTTGATGCCGCCGACCATGTCGCCGATCAACATGCCGGCGCTGGTCGATTCGCCGGGGCGTTCGCAGCAACTATCGGGGTCGATCAATTTGCCGATCAGCCGGATCGCGGCGGTGCCGCCGCCGAGAACATCAATGCCGGTCTGACAGCCGCCCTGTAACGAAGCGCAAGGCGCAGCAGTCTGGTTCATCGCCGTCGTGGGGCGAAGATCGGGATTGGACGGCACGGGATGATCGGGCGGACCGCGTTCGGCCGGCAGCGGCAGGCGCGGCTGCGCGACGGGGGCGCAGACGGTGATTTCCTCGCCGGTCGGTTTGGGACAATCGGACGCGAGGATCGACAGGCGTTGCGGCGGCGATGCCGGTTGCAGGGGGACGGCGGCGGTCTGTGCGGCCAGAAGCAGCGCGAGGATCACGGCGCGAGTTTTCGCATGCCGCCGACGCTGGTGCCGTTGCCGCCGGTGGTCATGTGGACGCCGGCAAAGCCGCAGCCGACCTGAATCGCGCGTTTCTCCTGACAATTGTCGGTGCGGGCGAGCAGGCGGTTTCGCTCCGCCGATACGCCTTCGTGGCGTGGATCACCCGGATCGTGGACGACGAAGGGGACGCGGTAACGATCGGCGTGGCGCAGGCCGCAGACGGTGATGTCGGTGGTATCGGCAGTGGCGACGCAGCGATGTTCGGCGGCGGTGCGGTCGCGTGCCGATTGCATCAGCGCGCCCATGTCGTCGGCCAGCATCAACATCAGCAACAGCATCCGCGCCTCCCGCTACGGCGACGATCATGCCCGGTTCGGCTCCATCGGTAAAGCGGGGCGTCCAGAAGGCAGGGGTCTCACGCGGAGACGCAGAGGGTCTTGGGTGGTTATCGTGTGCTGATCGTGAAGATCGGTTTGCGATCGTCTTCCGGTCGAACCCGATGATGTCGTCAGGCAGCAGGTTCGATGCGCGCCAGCCCAAGCCGGGGAATGTCGATGGCGGGGCAGCGGTCCATGACCACTTTCAGGCCGGCGGCCTCGGCCCGGTCGGCGGCGTCGTGGTCGATCACGCCCAACTGCATCCAGACGGCCTTGGCGCCGATGGCGATCGCCTGATCCACCGCCTCGCCCGCCGCAGCGGATTTGCGGAAGATATCGACGATGTCGATCGGATCGCCGAGCTGCGACAGTTCGCGGAAGACGAATTCGCCGTGGATGTGCTCGCCGGTGATCTGCGGGTTCACCGGGATGACGCGGTAGCCGTGGCGCTGGAGCATGGCCATCACTCCGTAGGATGGGCGATTCGGCCGATCCGAGGCGCCCACCAGGGCGATGGTGCGCGCCGATTCGAGCAGGTCGCGGATTTCGGCATCGGTCGTGAGCGGCATGGCGGGAACTCCTGATCTCTCGCCCGCCTCAACGTCCGCCCGCCGCGCCGGGTTTCACCGTGCGGCGAGCCATGCGGCGACCTGCGCGGCCAGCGGCGCGAAGACGGTATCGTCCGGCTCGGCGGCGGGTGGCCTCCCTGCGTCGGAGGCGGTGCGGATGGCGATCTCCAACGGCACCCGACCCAGAAAGGGGATGCCGAGATCGCGCGCCGCCGCCTCTGCGCCGCCGCGGCCGAAGGGGTCGGATACCTCGCCGCAATGGGGGCATTGATATCCGGCCATGTTCTCGACCAGACCGATGATCGGCACGCCTGCCTTCACGAAGAAATCGATCGCGCGGGTGGCGTCGATCAGCGCGAGATCCTGCGGCGTCGATACGATCACCGCGCCGGCCGGGCGATGTTTCTGCACCATGGTCAACTGCACATCGCCGGTGCCGGGGGGCAGATCGACGACCAGCGTGTCGGCGGCGCCCCATGCACCCTCTACCAGCTGGCTGAGGGCGCCGGCGATCATCGGCCCGCGCCACGCGATGGCGCGACCGGGTTCGACCAGCTGGCCCATCGACAACAGGGGGACGCCGAAGGGGGTGGCGACGGGAATCAGCTGCTTCTCCAGCGCCTCCGGTCGGGTGCCCTCCGCGCCCAGCAGCCGCGGCTGCGACGGGCCATAGATATCCGCATCGACCACACCGACCCGGCGGCCGCCGCGCGACAGGGCGATGGCGAGATTGGCGGCCAGCGTCGATTTGCCGACCCCGCCCTTGCCGCTGGCCACCGCGATCAGGGCGCGGGCCGCGCGTTCGGCGGTGACGATGACGCGGGCGGCGGGGGCGGCGGCGCGGACGGCGGCCTCCATCGCGTCGCGCGCGGCGGGCGACAGGCCGGTGGCGTCGATCACCACGCCCATCCGCTCACCATCCATCCGCACCGTCGCGCGCGCACCCGCCACCGCGACGATCGCCGCTTCCATCGTTTTCATATCCGCCATGGCGCATCAGATAGGCCGGCAATGGTTCCTTGCCACTGTTTTTCGCGCGACGGCCTTCCTATAGAGGAAGGATGACGATCCTGCCGCGCTGGTTCAAGCGCCCGATTATCCTCGCCGCCGACAATCCGAAGGGCCCCTGGGGCGGCTCGGACGAAGGCAATGACGGCGGTCCCCGCAACCCCTGGGCCTTGCCGCCGGGGGGGCGCAAGGGCGCGGCCCGGCCCAGCGCGCTGGACGAGTTCCTGAAAAAGGCACGTGGGCCGGGCGGCGGCGGCGGTTCGGGCGGCGGCTTTCCGGGCCTGCCCGCCGGGGCCAATCCGCGCATGTTGTGGGCGATCGGCACCGCGATCATCGTCGCGGTGTGGGTGCTGTTCACCTCGATCCACCAGATCGGGCCACAGCAGCGCGGGATCGTGACCTATTTCGGTCGCTATGCCGGGGTGCTGCAGCCGGGCGTGCAACTGACCCCGCCGGCGCCGATCGCGCGGGTGCAGACGGTGGACGTGCAGCGGTTCCGCACCGAGAATTTCCCGCGCGGCGACGGCGTCAATCTGGCGCTGACGGCGGACCAGAACATCGTCGACCTGACCTATTCGGTGCGGTGGAATATCGGCGATCCGCGCGATTACGTGTTCCAGCTGGCCCAGCCCGAGGAAACCGTACGCGCGGCGGCGGAAAGCGCGATGCGCGCGGTGATCGCCACGACGACGCTCGACCAGGCGCTGGGCGCGGGGCGGACGACGATCGAGCAGCGGGTGGCGGAATCGATGCAGTCGATCCTCAACAGCTATAAATCGGGTGTCCGAATCCAGGGCGTGTCGATCAACCGGGCAGCGGCGCCGCAGCAGATCGTCGACGATTTCAACAAGGTGACGGCGGCGCAGCAGGAAGCGGTCGGCGCGGTCAACAAGGCGCGGTCCTATGCGCAGCAGGTGATCGCCAGCGCGCAGGGCGAGGCCGCGGCGTTCGACCGGGTGTACGAGCAATATCGCCTCGCGCCCGACGTGACGCGTCGGCGCATGTATTACGAGACCATGGAGGCCGTGCTGGCGAAGTCCGACAAGACCATCGTCGAACCATCGGGCGTCGTATCGTACCTGCCTTTGCCCAACGCGAAGCGGGCAGGTGAGCCGCAGGCCGCCCAGCCGGCGGCGCAGGCGCAGCCTCAGGCGGCCGAACCGACGGCGGGAGCGGGACAGTGAACGCCATGTCGTGGAAGAACCCGGTCATCCTGGGCATCGCCGCCCTGCTGATCGTCATCCTGGCGGCGGCGACCTTCGCGATCGTGCCGGAAACGAAACAGGCGGTGGTCTATCGACTGGCGCAACCGATCCGGGTCATCAACCGGTATCAGGCGGGGCAGGCGCCGGGTAACAGTGGTGCCGGCCTGATCGCGCGGGTGCCGTTCATCGACCGCGTGACCTATGTCGACAAGCGGACGCTGGATCTCGATCTGGAAAATACGCCGGTGCTGTCGACCGACCAGTTGCGGCTGAACGTCGATGCGTTCGCGCGGTTTCGCGTGGTCGATCCCCGGCTGATGCTGGCGACGGCGGGCAGCGAGGAGGGCGTCGTCAACCAGTTGCGGCCGCTGTTCGGATCGACGCTGCGCAACGAACTGGGCAAGGTGCGGTTCGCCGTGCTGCTGACCGCCGAGCGCAGCGAAGTGATGGACGCGATCCAGACGGGACTCGACCGCCGCGCACGCCAGTACGGCGTCGAGATCGTCGATGTGCGGATCAAGCAGGCCGAACTGCCCGAGGGTACGCCGCTGGAAAGCGCGCTGCGCCGGATGCAGACCGCGCGCCAGCAGGAGGCGATCACGATCACCGCCGAGGGGCAGCGTCAGGCCCGCATCGTGCAGGCGGATGCGGATGCCGCGGCGTCGCGCGTCTATGCGCAGAGTTTCGGCAAGGATGCCGAGTTCTACGACTTCTATCGCGCGATGCAGTCATATCGCCGCACCTTCGGGGCGGACGGCAGCACCGACGGGCGTGGGGCAACGCAGATCATCCTGTCGCCGAACAATTCCTATCTTCGTCAGTTCGAAGGTCGGACACGCTGACCAGCCGTTCATATTCAACCGTCGTTCAGCCGTTTTCGTCGATAAGTCGACGGGTTCGAACGACGAACGAGAGGAACTAAACACAGTGCGCTACGCCTACGCTATTACCGGTGCGTTGCTGCTTGGCGGTGCGACCGCCACGCTGGCGCTCCAGCCGACCTCCGCCCAGACCGCGCAGAACGAGCCCGGTGCGATCCAGGCCGCTGCGCCCAAGGGCGGCGCGCCGATGAGCTTTGCCGACATGGTCGCCCGGTTGCAGCCGGCCGTGGTCAACATCTCGACCAAACAGTCGATCGCGGCACCGCAGCAGCAGGCCAATCCCTTTGCCGGGACTCCGTTCGAGGGTATGTTCGGTCAGGGTGGACCGCAGCAGCCGCAGAAGCGTGAAGGGCAGTCGCTTGGTTCGGGCTTCCTGATCTCGGCCGATGGCTATGTCGTCACCAACAATCATGTCGTGGCGCCGGCGCGCGGCGCGACGGTGGAATCGATCACCGTCACGCTGAATGACCGCAAGGAGTACACCGCGCGCCTGATCGGCCGCGACGAGGCGTCCGATCTCGCCCTGTTGAAGATCGATGCGGCGAACCTGCCGTTCGTTAAGTTCGGCGATTCGGCGCGTGCGCGGGTCGGCGACTGGGTGGTCGCGATCGGCCAGCCGTTCGGTCTCGGCGGCACGGTGACGGCGGGTATCGTGTCGGCGGTGCATCGCGTGACCGGGCAGGGCGGCGCGTATGACCGCTTCATCCAGACCGACGCCTCGATCAACCAGGGCAATTCGGGCGGCCCGATGTTCAACCTGAACGGCGACGTGATCGGCATCAACAGCCAGATCTTCTCGTCGTCGGGCGGCAATATCGGCATCGGTTTTGCGATCCCGGCCGAAGAGGCCAAGCCGATCATCGCGACCCTGATGAAGGGCCAGAAGATCCAGCGCGGCTATCTGGGCGTGACGTTGCAGCCCGGCGGTATCGATGATGATACGGCCGCCGCACTGGGCATCGCCAAGAATCAGGGCGAGTTGCTGGCGGGCGTCGCGCCCGGTGGTCCGGCGGCGAAGGCCGGTCTGCGCGCGGGCGACGTGGTGACGAAGGTGAATGGTCAGGCGGTCACGCCGGACACGACGCTGTCGTACCTCGCCTCCAACGTCGCACCGGGCCAGCCGGCGAAGCTCGACGTGCTGCGCAATGGCCGTCCGCAGTCGTTCAACGTCGTGGTGGCCGAGCGGCCGAGCGACAAGCAGCTGGCGGCGCTGAGCGGTCAGGGCGATGACTTCACCACCGACGACGGCGACGACAGCACGCCGGGCGCGACGTCACCGGCGGGCAGCAACACGCTGGGCCTGACGGTGCAGACGCTGACCCCGGCGATAGCCCGGCAGGTGAACGTTGATTCGACGGTGCAGGGCGTGGTGATCGCACAGGTCGATCCGGCCAGCGACGCGGCGGGGAAGTTGCAGCGCGGCGACGTGATCTCCGCCGTCAACGGCACGCCGATCCGCACGCCCGCCGAAATGGCGAGCGCGGTGGCACAGGCCAAGGCGGCTGGTCGCCCGCAGGTGCTTGTACTGGCGCAGCGTGGCAAGAGCCCGGCGCGATTCCTGCCGCTGAAGATCGCCAAGGGCTGAGCATTCAGGACGGCGTTGAGCCTGTCGAAGACCCGTATCGAAGGATATGCCTCTAGCGGTGGCATCCTTCGATATGGGGCTTCGACAGGCTAAGCAGCGTCAGGGCGTGATATACCTATCCGTCATTGCGAGCGTACCGAAGCAACCCAGAGCGTCATGGACCACGCTCTGGGTTGCTTCGCTACGCTCGCAATGACGGGCTAAGCCGAGGCCTCAGGCGCCAAGGCGAACGGTTCGGGCTGAGCCTGATTTTTACCAACGGCAAGGGGTCGTCGCGGGAAACCGCGGCGGCCCTTTCCTTTTGAGCGCGACGGGGCGTAGGGTGATGGCATGACCGACGGCATCTTCATCGGGCTTGGCGGCGGCAAGCCGCAGGCGATCGACCTTAAACGCGCCAACCGCCACGGCCTGATCGCCGGGGCGACGGGCACCGGCAAGACGGTGACGTTGCAGGGGATCATCGAGGGGTTCTCCGCGGTCGGGGTGCCCAGCTTCGTGTCTGACGTGAAGGGCGACCTGTCGGGACTGGCCATGGCGGGATCGGCGACGGGCAGGAACCACGCGATGTTCGCCGCCCGGGCGGCGGAGGTGGGCGATACCGGTTGGGGATATCGCGACAATCCCGTGCAGTTCTGGGACCTGTTCGGCGAACAGGGGCATCCCGTGCGCGCCACGATCAGCGAGATGGGGCCGCTGTTGCTGGCGCGGCTGATGGATCTGAACGAGGTGCAGGAAGGCGTGCTGACCATCGCCTTTCATCTGGCGGACAAGGAGGGGTTGCTGCTCCTCGATCTGGACGATCTGCAGGCGTTGCTGGCGCATTGCGCGGAGCGGGCGGCGGAATTGACGACGATGTACGGGAATGTGTCGAAGCAGTCGGTCGGTGCGATCCAGCGCGCGCTGTTGCAGTTGCGTGCCCAAGGCGGCGAGCATTTCTTCGGCGAGCCGGCGCTGGACCTCGCCGACATGATCCGCACCGACGACAAGGGGCGCGGGGTCGTCAATATCCTGGCCGCCGACAAGCTGATGGCCAGCCCCAAGCTGTACGCCACGTTCCTGTTGTGGCTGCTCAGCGAATTGTTCGAGGTGCTGCCCGAGGTGGGTGATCCCGACAAGCCGGTGATGGCGTTCTTTTTCGACGAAGCGCATCTGCTGTTCGACGAGGCGCCCGATGCGCTGCTCGACAAGATCGAACAGGTCGTCCGGCTGATCCGGTCGAAGGGCGTCGGCATCTATTTCATTACGCAGAATCCGTTGGATATTCCCGACAAGGTCGCCGGGCAACTGGGCAACCGCGTGCAGCATGCGCTGCGTGCCTTCACGCCCCGCGATCAGGCGGCGGTGCGCGCGGCGGCGGAGACGTTCCGCGCCAATCCGGACGTGGACGTCGCGACCGCGATCACCGAGTTGAAGGTGGGCGAGGCGCTGGTGTCGCTGTTGATGGCCGATGGCGCGCCCTCGCCGGTCGAACGCACGCTCATCAAGCCGCCCGCCAGTCGGGTCGGCCCGGTCACGGCCGAGGAGCGCAAGGTGCTGATCGAGACCGACATGGTCGGCGACAAATACGATCACGTCGTCGATCGAGAGTCGGCGGAGGAACTGCTGGCCGCGAAGACGCAGGAAGCCTCCGCCTCCGCCGCCGCCGCGCGGGCCGCCGACGATGCGGAGAAGGCCGCCGCACTGAAGGCGAAGGACGATGCCAGGGCCGCCAAGGAAGCCGAGCGCGCACGGATCGCCGAACAGCGCGAGGCGGATCGGCAGGCGCGCGCCGACGCGCAGGCACAGCGTGAGGCCGAGCGCGAGGCGGCGAACAGCCCGTGGTCGAAGATGGCGACGTCGGCGACGCGCGCGGCCTCGTCGTCGATCGGCCGGCAGGTGGCGAACGAGGTCGGCAAACAGATATTCGGCGGCGGCACGCGGCGGCGATCCTCGTCCGCCGGTGGTGGCCTGATCGGGCAGATCGCGCGCGGCGTGCTGGGCGGGCTGTTCCGGGGTTGATGGAGATGATGCGATGAGCCTGGACGATTCCGGCGCCGCCGACTGGCAGGGCGCGAGCGAGGCGGTGTTCGACGAGGTCGTGGCACTGCGCCGCGCGATCCATGCCGAACCGGAGATCGGCCTCCACTGCCCGCGCACGACCGACAAGATCAAGACGGCGCTGGCTGGTCTGCCGCTGGAATATCGCGAGGGATCGTCGACGACGGGCCTGATCGCGATCCTGCGCGGTGGCGGTCGGCGGGGCGGCGACAATGGCCGCACCGTGCTGTTGCGCGGCGACATGGACGCGCTGCCGATGCAGGAGGAGACGGGACTTCCGTTCGCCAGCACCATCGCCGGCGCGATGCATGCGTGCGGACATGACTCGCATACGGCGATGCTGGTCGGCGCGGCCAAGGCGCTGGCGGCGCGGGTGGACGACCTGCCGGGTACGGTCGTCTTCATGTTCCAGCCGGGTGAGGAGGGATATCACGGCGCGCGCTTCATGATCAAGGACGGCCTGCTCGCCGATCCCGCGCCCGACGCCGCGTTCGCGCTGCACATCACCCCCAATGCGCCGTCGGGCGTGGTGGTGACGCGGGCGGGATCGATCATGGCGTCGGCGGAGACGGTGCATGTCGTCGTGCGCGGCGCAGGCGGCCACGCGGCGATGCCGCACGACTGCATCGATCCGATCCCGGTGGCATGCGAGATCGTGACCGCACTGCAGACCTTCATCGCGCGCGGCATCGCCGTCACCGATCCGGCGGTGCTGTCGATCACCAAGATCGAGGCGGGATCGGCGCACAACATCATTCCGGGCGAAGTCACGATGCTAGGGACGCTGCGCACCCTGTCTGAGGCGTCACGGGTGACGATGCATGCGGCGCTGAAGCGGATCGCCGGGAACATCGCCGCCGCGCACGGCGCCACCGCCGAGGCGTGGATCGACAAGGGCTATCCCGTCACGGTCAACGATCCGCGCGGTGCGGCGATGATCCGCGACGTGGCGACCGGCTTGTTCGGCGCCACCGGCTTTGCGCCGATGCCGCAACCGATGATGGGGGCGGAGGATTTCTCCTATGTGCTGGGCGCGATCCCCGGTGCGTTCGCCTTCATCGGTGCGGCGCCCGAGGGCAGCGACCCGGCGACCAACCCCCCGCTGCACAATACGCGGATGACGATCGACGAGGCCGTGATGGCGCGCGGCGTCGCGCTGCACTGTGCGATGGCGCAGCGGTTTCTGGAGCGCGGGTTCGACTGACGATGCTGCCGGCGGCGTTGCGGGCGACGCTGGCGATGGTCGCCGGGGCGATGGCCGGGACGGTGGACCCATGGTGGGTGATCGGTAGCGCGGCGGTGGCTCTGCATGGGGCCGACGGTGTCGAGGTGGGGGACGTCGATGTCCTGTCGAGCGAACGCGATGCTTCGGCGGTGTTGGCGCGGCTGGGGGTGGCGGATGTTGGTAATGAGGGGACGGCGCTGTTCCGGTCGGCGGTGTTCGGGCGCTGGGAGGGGCCATTGTTGACGGTGGAGTTCATGGCGGGGTTTCGGTTTTGCGGGGCCGATGGCTGGCGGGCGGTTTGGCCGGTGACGCGGGAAGCGGTGATGGTGGACGGTTTCGCGGTGTTCGTGCCGGGGCGGGCGGAGTTGGCGGCGATGCTGTTTGGTTTTGGCCGGCCGAAGGATTTGGCGCGGGCCAAAGCCCTCTCCCCTTCAGGGGATAGGGTTGGGAGAGGGGGAGAGCGATGACTGTAGTTGTTGCAGGACGCCTTCGAGGTTTCTGATTACGTCCGCGTTGGTGAAGCGGATGACGCGCCAGCCTTGCTGCTCAAGGAACGTCGTGCGGTTGGCATCGTAAGTGGTTTGCGTGGCGTGGGTGTCGCCGTCGACTTCCACTACCAGCATCGCGGCGCGGCAGGTGAAGTCGGCGATATAGGGGCCGATGACGGTCTGGCGGCGAAATTTCAATTGGTCGAAACGGCCGGCCCTCAGGTGGTGCCAGAGCCGCACCTCCGCCGGCGTCATCTCGCTGCGCAGGCGTTTTGCATGCGCCAAAGAACTCTGGTTGCGCACTCCCCCTCTCCCAACCCTCTCCCCTGAAGGGGAGAGGGCTTTTTGGGCTACGCCTTTATCAGGCCGATCTCGACCAGGCGTTCGTGCAGGTAATCGTGCGCGGTGATCGGCGTCGGGTAGCGGCTCGGGTTCTCCGCCGTCACCGTCTGCGGCAGCGTTTCGATCAGGAAATCGGGTGCGGGATGCAGGAAGAAGGGCATCGAATAGCGCGAATGGCCGCGGCGCTCGGGGGGCGGGTTGACGACGCGGTGGGTGGTCGAGGGGAGGACGTGGTTGGTCAGGCGCTGGAGCATGTCGCCGACATTGACGACCATCGCTCCTTCGGGCGGCTTGATCGCCAGCCAGCGGCCGGTAGCGCGGTCGAGCAGTTCGAGGCCGGCTTCCTCGGCACCCAGCAACAGGGTGATGAGGTTGATGTCCTCATGCGCGCCGGCGCGGACGCCCTCCGCATCGAGGGGGATAGGCGGGTAATGGAGCAGGCGCAGCACGCTGTTGCCGTCCTTCACCGCCGGGTCGAACCAGTCGGGGGCGAGGCCGAGATGGCGGGCGATCGCCGACAGCAACTGGTCGCCGGCGCGGTCGAACGCGGCGAACAGATCGATGAAGGTGTCGCGGAAACCCTCCGGCCGGGTGGGCCAGATGTTCGGCGTCATCTGCCCGTCGAACCGGTGACCGGCGGGGAGTTCGCGGCCGACGTGCCAGAATTCCTTCAGATCGACGGCGCTGGCGCCCTTGGCGATCTCGGTCTTGAACGGGGTGTAGCCGCGGGCGCCGCCGCCGCCGGGGATGTGATAGCCGCGCTTCTCGTCCTCTGGCAGGGCGAACAGCGCCTCGGTTTCGGCCCAGGCGCGGTCGATCAAATCGAGCGGCACGCCGTGATCGGCGATGACGGCGAAACCGAAGCGTTCGAACGAGGCGCCGAACGCGGCGGCGAAACCGTCCGGGTCGGTCGCCTGATCGGCGAGGCTGAGCGTGGGGACGTGCGCGGCGGGGGTATCGAGCATGACATATCCTTCGAGATGACCGCAACATAACCTCTCGCACCGGCGGGCGATAGGGTTCCGCCGCGCGCCGGCAGCGGCTAAGGGCGGCGCATTATGGAAAACCCGGATCATCCCACGCCGGACCTGCCCGGCGCGCCGATCGGCTTTGTCGAGTTCGTTGCCCTCGTCGCCGCGCTGATGGCGCTGGGGGCGCTGGGCACCGATGCGATGCTGCCGGCGCTGCCCGCGATCGGCGAGGCGCTGGGCGTGGCGGACGAGAATTCGCGACAGTTCGTCGTCTCCGCTTTTCTGGGCGGGTTCGGCGTCGCGCATCTGGTGCATGGGCCGCTGGTCGACCGGTTCGGGCGGCGGCGCGTGCTGTTGTGGGCGATCGCCGGTTATGTCGTGGCGAGCAGCGCGGCGGCGGTGGCGGGCAGTTTCACGCTGTTGATCGCGGCGCGGCTGGCGGGCGGTGCCACGGTGGCGGCGACGCGGATCGCCACGATCGCGCTGGTGCGGGACTGTTACCATGGCCGGGCGATGGCGCGGGTGATGTCGATCGCGTTCATGGTGTTCATGATCGTCCCGATCCTGGCGCCGAGCGTCGGGCAGCTGGTGCTGCTGTTCGGCAACTGGCGGGCGATATTCTGGGTGATGGCGGGTAGTGCGGCGGCGTTGCTGGTGTGGGTGGCGATCCGTCTGCCCGAGACGTTGCGGCCGGAAGCGGCGCTGCCGATCGCGCCGGGACGGATCGTCGCGGGTTGGCGCCTGACGCTGACCGACCGGCAGTCGGTGGGGTATACCGCGGCGGCGACGTTGCTGACCGGGGCGCTGTATGGCTACCTGAATTCGATCCAGCAGATCATGTTCGACGTGTATCATCGGCCCGCCCTGCTGGCGGCGGTGTTCGCGGGCACGGCGGCTACGATGGCGGCGGCGAACCTGCTGAATGCGCGGTTCGTGATGCGGCTGGGCACGCGGCGGATCGCGCATGGCGCGGTCGTGGTGCTGGCGATCGTATCCGGCTTCCATCTGTTGCTGGCGGAGACGGGACGGGATTCGCTGATCGCGTTCGGGGTGTTGCAGGCGTTGACGATGGCGTGTTTCGGCCTCGCCACGTCCAATTTCTCGGCGATGGCGATGGCCAATATGGGGGCGATCGCCGGGACCGCATCCAGCGTGCAGGGCTTCATCAGCATTACCGCCGGCGTGCTGATCGGTGCGGTGATCGGGCAGGCGTTCGACGGGACGACGGTGCCGATGATCGCGGGCTTCATGGTCGTCGGCATCCTGTCGCTGGGGGCGATCGCGCTGACCGAGCGCGGACGGCTGTTCGGCGCATGAGCCGCTGAACGCCGGGAACCGCCGGCCCCTCCGCACCGTTCGCGCTCTATCAACCCCAAGGAGAGTGATATGGGCGGACATCAGGTGCCCGGCATGGGTTCGGGCGACGACGGGTACGACGAGGAAGGCTATGACGAGAGCCAGCGTGCCGAAATCCTGGAAGCCACCCGCTCCGGGCCGACCGACGGCATCGTCCTGACCGATCTGACCCCCGATCTGGGTGACGACGACGAGGAGGACGAGGCGATCGACGATCTCGACATGGATTCCGAAGAGGTCGGCAAGGCCGATTCCAGCGTCACCATGGACGAAGAGGACATGGACGAGGACGACGTCCAGGACGATTTCGACAAGGGCGAGGTCGAAGAGGACGAGCTGGACGATGGCGACGACGTCGCCCTGAAGCCCTGATCGAAACCCTGATGTTCAGGCCGGCGGCGGTAGCGATGATGTCGCTGATCGTCGCCGGGTGCTCGACGGACCGGCTGGCGGATGGCCGGCCGTCGGTGGCGACCGCGACATATGATTGCGGGCAGGCGCGGATCGTGTCTGCACGGTTCGATAACCGAGCCGACAGGCTGACGCTCTCCATGGCCGGACGCTCCACCGTGTTGACGCAACAGCGGGCGGCATCCGGTATCTGGTATATCGGCGATGGTGCGGAACTGCGCGGCAAGGGTCGGGCGGCGACCGTCACATTGCCCGGCGCAGCGCCGATGGAATGCGTCGCGCGCTGACGGATCGATATACTTTGGTATTGCCCCAAGGCCCGGCGGGAACGCGGCCGAAATGGGGCAGGTGACATCTAAACCATTATATTGCCATGGTTGGTTCATCTGGATGACAGGAACCGTGGCCGATCGGCAACACATACCAATTAGCGATCCGAAAGTGCATTTTGCACTGCAACCAACCGTCGGTTTGTGGCTTTGAGCGGGTCTGGATCGGGCCGAGGCCCTGCGGTCCGGTTGTTGTAGCAGATCAAGGTTTCATTTTTATGCGTAAGCTGTCCCTCGCCGTCGCACTCGCGGCTGCGGTCGTTGCCGTCCCCGCCGTCGCGCAGGACATGGCACCCGCCGACACCACCGTCACCACCACGACGACCACCGACGAACCCGCCCGCGCACCGGACGGCACGCGCGCCTTCGGTATCGAGCCGTACGTCGCCGTGATGGGCGGCTGGGAAGGCTTCGACCGTCGCGTCGGCCACGGCATCCCCAACACGCCGATCGGCGGCAACAAGCTGCAGGGTGCGATCGTCACCGGCATCGTCGGCGTGAACGTGCCGCTGGGCCCGGTCTTCGTCGGCGCCGAGGGTGAAGTGACCAAGGGCGTCGATGGCGCGATCGATTGGGGTTACGGCGCCGCCGGTCGCTTCGGCTTCCGCGCGGGCGAGAGCGGCCTGTTCTACGGCAAGGTCGGCTATCGCTGGGTGAACTTCGACCGGTTCGGCAAGAACAGCCCCGATTTCGACGCGATCACCTATGGCGTCGGCGCCGAGGTTGGCCCGAAGGACATCGGTCTGGGCGGCATCACCGGCAATTCGGGCGTGCGTTTCCGCTTCGAAGTGTCGACCTTCGGTTCGGCGGACAGCTTCCGTCCGCAGGCCGGTATCGTCGCTCACTTCTAAGTGACGCGCGGGCGGTAAACGCCTGACGATCGATGGGGCGGGGGTGGCCGATGGGCCGCCCCCGCCCTTTTCGTTGCGTGTCGTCGATCCGATATCGGGGCGATGGGCGGCAGGGTGAAACGCAGGGCTGGGCTGGCCGCGGCCGAGGTGCTGAGGGAGCGGGCGACGCCGCCACAGGCGTGCGCGCTGTGCGGGCGGCCGCTGGGCGCGCGGGTGGAGTGGCATCACCTAGTGCCCAAGAGCGAGGGCGGCCGCACGACCGCCCCCGTCCACCCGATCTGCCACCGCACGATCCATGCGACGCTGACCAATGCCGAACTGGCGCGCGACCATGCCGATCCGGCGGTGCTGCGGACGCACCCGGAGATCGCGCGGTTCCTGCGCTGGATCGCGAACAAACCCGCCGATTTCCACGCGCCGGTGCGGCGGGGTCGATAGGCCGCCCGCCGACCGGTCGGGAAGCTGGCCGGAAGGCTGGCCAGGGAACCGGCCAGAGAACCGGAAAGTCCCGAAAGTCACACCCTCCACGCGCGCGTGATCGCGCGGGCGTGCGCGAGGCTGGTGAACGCAGGAGCGCGGGCGGTCACGCATCGCCGCCGGTCGGCGCGTCGTTCTCGTCCCAGTCGTCGATCGGATCGGCGGCGACGGGGCTGTCGGCGAGCGCGGCCATCGTCGCCATCAACGCGACGGGATCGGGCGCGACGGGGAGCGCGGGCGCGGTGCCGGCCTCGCGACCGAAGCGGGCGGGGGCGAGGTGGCGCAGGAGGAACATCAGCATCCGGTCGGACGGTTCGCGGATATGACCGACGAGGACGCCGTCGCGCCAGATTTCCTTGGCGACCCCGCGCGTCGCCCGTTCGAACGCGATGGCGGTCAGGCGGCCGACCGCCAGATGCAACGCCGCGTCCCACCCCGCTGCGAACGCCGCACCACGCGGATCGGCGCGCAGGCGATAGGCGGAGCGGGGCGTGATGCCGGCCTCCTCGCACGCGGTGGACACGGTGCCGGTCTCGGCGAGCGCGGTGAGGAAGAGACGCTGGCGCTCGGCGGTCCAGCCGTCGTGGCGGGGGCGGAGGGTAAGCTGATCCATGTGATGCTCCTTCGATGTGAGGAGCCGGACCAGTTATACGAGGTTTGGCGTGTAGGACAGGATGGCGCTAGTCATTGAGGATTTACACTTATTCAAATATACTTGATGCGGTAATTTCGCACGACAAAAGTAGGCTATTCGCCATAAATTTTCTCCCAACGAAGTAATCCTGCCTTATCTCGAGATGTTATGGCATAATAATTTTTACAATTAGCTAATATTGAAGATGATCCGACAAATGCAACTCGACAAACATTCCCTTCTAGTTTAATTTTTGGAGAAAGTGCGTCGGTTGTGGCATCGCCATAGCCAATCGCCAATGGGCCAATTACTGCCCATGTCATTCCAAAGCATATGCCAGCTAATTTCAGTCTATCACGATCTACAAATGGCTGCAGCGGCATGCTAACATAAAATATCACAATTAAAAACATCGCAAATCCCTTAGGATTTATCATTATGGCGGGTCTTACTTCGTATAAAAGGTAGATTAAGGGCGTATAGGTTAACAGTGAGAAGAAGATTATTCTTAACCTTGATAAATTAGATAGGTCTCGCCAGATAAGTTGTTCATTGCCTTTAGATTTAGAACTTTTCATATTATCTGATAGTAACGACAATGCAGTTGTTGAGATAAAAATATATGATAATAAACATCCTACTCCAGATGCAAATATTATCGATGATTTAAATAATATGTCACCAAATAAAAACGCTCCTAAGGCATCTTTAGGAAAATCCCAAAACAAACCAGCGGCGTATAACCCAACAAATAGGGGGTATACGCCTATGGCTATAGTAAGAGCAGATTTTAGCTGCTCAGTTTTAGAGATGGGTGGCGCGGTCTTTACTCCGCCGCCACGCCAGCCCGCGCGAACATGTCGCCCATGCCGCTCAGTTCCTCATTCGCCGCCGGCATGATGATCTTCGCCTTCTGGCGCTTGTCGAAGCTGTCCCAGACGTCGTTCCACTGGCCCTTGGTCGCGGCCTTCGAATATTCGGTGGCGCGCTGTTCGAAGAAGTTGGCGTGCTCGACGCCGTTCAGCATCGGGGCGAGCCAGGGCAGGGGGTGTTCGTCGATCATGTAGATCGGCTTCAGACCCAACTGGCCCATGCGCCAGTCGGCGATGAAGCGGATGTACTTCTTGATCTCCTTGGGCGTCATGCCGTTGACCGGACCCATTTCGAACGCGAGGTCGATGAAGTTGTCCTCCAGCCGGATCGTCGTCTGGCAGACGTCGGCGATGTCGTCCTTCACCGCCTTGGTCAGGCACTGGCGCTCCTGACAGAAGGTGTGGAACATCTTGATGATGCCCTCGCAATGCAGGCTCTCGTCGCGGATCGACCAGGTGACGATCTGGCCCATGCCCTTCATCTTGTTGAAGCGCGGGAAGTTCATCAGCATGGCGAAGCTGGCGAAGAGCTGCACGCCCTCGGTAAAGCCGCCGAACATGGCGAGCGTGCGGGCGATATCCTCGTCATTGTCGACGCCGAAGGTCTGCATGTAGTCATGCTTCTCCTTCATCTCGGCATATTCGAGGAAGGCGCCATATTCGCTCTCGGGCATGCCGATGGTGTCGAGCAGGTGGCTGTAGGCGGCGATGTGGACCGTTTCCATGTTGCTGAACGCGGTCAGCATCATCTTGATCTCGGTCGGCTTGAACACGCGGCCGTATTTCTCGTGGTAGCAATCCTGCACCTCGACATCCGCCTGGGTGAAGAAGCGGAAGATCTGGGTCAGCAGGTTGCGCTCATGCTCGGACAGCTTCTGCGCCCAGTCGCGGCAATCCTCGCCCAGCGGCACCTCTTCGGGCAGCCAGTGGAGCTGTTGCTGGCGCTTCCAGAATTCGAACGCCCAGGGGTATTCGAAGGGCTTGTACTGCTTGGAGGCGTGAAGGAGGGACATGCGGGTTACTCCGGTACGAACGGGGAAAAGGGTACGAAAAAGGGGCGGGTCATGCCATGCTCCATCGCCACATGGCGGTGGCGGACATGGCGAGCACGATGCCGGCGGAGGTCAGCATGATGCCGATCATCCGATACGCATAGACCTGTCGTTCCGAGATGGTGGCCGAGCCGAGCCGTACAAGGAGCACGACGCCGGTCAGCCCCAGCACCGCGGCGACCAGATACATGATGACGACGCCGTACGTCATGCGACCAACTCCCGTGTGACGCGTTGAGCGGCCGGACCCTCTACAGGAGAATCATCATGGTCGATGTTACGCAGATCAAGGAACATGCCGAAGTCGTCGGCGCGGATGGCGTGCATGTCGGCACCGTCGATCACGTCGATGGCGACCGCATCAAGCTGACCAAGAACGACTCGCCCTCGACCGAGGACGGGCAGGGGCAGAAGCACCACTACCTGCCGATCGGCCTGGTCGCGGAAATCGAGGGCGATACGGTGCGCCTGTCCGCGACGGGGCAGAACGCGGTGGATATGTTCGAAGAGGCCGAGTGACTTCTGTCCCTCTCCCATTGGGAGAGGGAGGGAGCCGCATGGCGGCGGAAGGGTGAGGGTGGTGCGGGTCATTCCGTGCCGCCCTTTTTCGTTGTTGAAACACCCTCATCCTTCCGCGCCGTTGGCGCTCCCTCCTTCTTCCGGAGGGAGAAGGATAATTGGGTCAGGACGCCTTCTGGGTTCTGCATCACGTCGGTGTTGGCGATGCGGGTCACGCGATAGCCTTCGCGCGCGATGAACGCGGTGCGGGCGGTGTCGTAGGCGTCCGTGCTGGCATGGGTATCGCCGTCCACTTCGATGACCAGTCTTTCCGAGAAGCAGAGGATGTCGGCGTAATAGGGGCCGACGGGTGCCTGATGCCGCCATTTGAGGTGGGGGAAGGATTCGCGAAGCGCGCGGAGCAGGGTGCGTTCGGGGGTGCCGGCGTCGCGGCGGAGTTGCCGGGCGCGGGGGACGGTGCCGGAGCGATGATTGTCATAAGTCCGCACACCCTCACCCTTCCGCCGCTTTGCGGCTCCCTCCCTCTCCCGGTGGGAGAGGGAATTGGCGTTCCTTCACACCTCTCCCACCGGGAGAGGGAGGGGCCCGTCGCGTAGCGATGGGAGGGTGAGGGTGGACGCCTTTCCGTTTACTTCACTGGCAGGCCAGACACTCGTCGTAATCCGTGCTTTCCAGCTCGTATTTCGGCTTGGCGATGGTGTTGTCCGTCTCCACCCCGCCGGCGAAGCCCGCGCGCTGGACCGATTTGGAGCGCAGGTAATAGAGCGACTTGATGCCCAGTTCCCATGCGCGGAAGTGGAGCATCAGGAGGTCCCATTTTTCCACGTCGGCGGGGATGAACAGGTTCAGCGACTGCGCCTGGTCGATATAGGGCGTGCGGTCGCCGGCGAGTTCGAGCAGCCAGCGCTGGTCGATCTCGAAGCTGGTCTTGTAGCAGTCCTTTTCCTCGACCGAGAGGAAGTCGAGATGCTGGACCGATCCGCCGTTTTCGAGGATCGAGTTCCACACCGCGTCGGAGTTCTTGCTCTTTTCGCTGAGCAGCTTCTCCAGATAGGGGTTCTTGACCGAGAAACTGCCCGACAGCGTCTTGTGCGTGTAGATGTTGGCCGGGATCGGTTCGATGCAGGCGCTGGTGCCGCCGCAGATGATGCTGATCGACGCGGTGGGGGCGATCGCCATCTTGCAGCTGAACCGCTCCATCACGCCCATGTCGGCGGCGTCGGGGCAGGGGCCACGCTCGACCGCGAGCTGCATCGATGCCTCGTTCACCTGCGTGTTGATCTGCCTGAACATGCGCAGATTCCACGACTTGGCCATCGCACCCTCGAACGCGATGCCGCGGGCTTGCAGGAAGCTGTGGAAGCCCATGACGCCGAGGCCGACCGAGCGTTCGCGACCGGCGGAATAGGCAGCGCGCTCCATGCCGGGTTCGTGGCGGTCGATATAATCCTGAAGGACGTTGTCGAGGAAACGCATGACGTCCTCGACGAAGCCCTTCTCGTCCTTCCACTGGTCCCATGTTTCCAGGTTGAGCGAGGACAGGCAGCAGACGGCGGTGCGGTCGTTGCCGAGATGGTCGCGGCCGGTGGGCAGCGTGATCTCCGAACACAGGTTCGAGGTCGAGACCTTCAGGCCCAGATCGCGGTGATGCTTGGGCATGGTCGAGTTCACGTGATCGGCGAACACGATATACGGCTCACCGGTGGCGAGGCGGGTCTCGACCAGCTTCTGGAACAGCGCGCGGGCATCGACGCGGCCACGCTCGGTCTGGTCCTTCGGCGAGCGGAGGATCCATTCGCTGCCGTCGCGGACGGCCTCCATGAAGGCGTCGGGGATCAGGACGCCGTGATGGAGGTTCAGCGCCTTGCGGTTGAAATCGCCCGAGGGTTTGCGGATTTCGAGGAACTCCTCGATCTCCGGATGCGATACGTCGAGATAGACGGCGGCCGATCCCCGGCGCAGCGACCCCTGCGAAATGGCGAGGGTCAGCGAATCCATGACGCGGACGAACGGGATGATGCCGCTGGTCTTGCCGTTCAGGCCGACCGGCTCACCGATGCCGCGCACGTTGCCCCAATAGGTGCCGATGCCGCCACCGCGCGAGGCGAGCCAGACATTCTCGTTCCAGGTGTCGACGATGCCGTTCAGGCTGTCGGGCACCGAATTGAGGTAGCAGCTGATCGGCAGGCCGCGACCGGTGCCGCCGTTCGACAGCACGGGCGTGGCGGGCATGAACCACAGCTTCGAGATATAGTCGTAGATGCGCTGCGCATGCGCGGCATCGTCGGCATAGGCGGAGGCGACGCGGACGAAGAGATCCTGGAAGGATTCGCCGGGGAGCAGATAGCGATCCTTCAGCGTCTCCTTGCCGAAATCGGTCAGGAGCGCGTCGCGGCTGTGATCGACGTCCAGCGCATAGGGCTGCGGCGCGACGGCGCGGCTGTCGAGCGCCACCGGGCCGGTGGCCGGGGCGGCGGTAGGCTTGTCGCTAACCTGTTCCATCGTGTCCGTCATATCGCTGTCCCGGCCGTTGCTGAAGTCCATCACCGCGCCACTCCTTGTTCTATCCAGACCGAATCGCGGCACGCCACATCGTTATCACCATACCGCAGTATAGAGGAGAACAAACAGGGTCCATCGATCCGTATGTCACCGGCGCGAGCGTTGCCGCCAAGGTGACGAGGTTTCAACGAACACACCATCACTTGGGTCCGCCCCCGGTTCACACCGCTACTGATTGTGGCAGATCGCGGTCGGGAGCAAGTGGCTTTCGGGCCGGTCGCGACGAACCGAGCGTCGTCGGCGGGCGACCATGCGCCACGACGCGTGGATCTCTGCGGGGTTGCCGAAGTGCAAGCGGAATGTGGGGGAATGGAAATAATTCCGGGAGCCTGCGCCCCATACCCGGTAATCCAGCGTGGTCGGCTTTTACCCTCGCCCGGCACGGCGACTTGCGTGGCGGCGCGAATCCATTCAACGATTCAGCCGGTACGGGGCAGTTCGGGAGGAACGATAAATGGCGGCGATCGGGCGAGTGGCATCCTGTGTGACCCTCCTCGTTCTCACGAGCGGGACGACGTCTCCGCCTTTCCCGTCCCCGCAATCTCCGTCGGGCGATTTCTGTTCACGACTGGCCATCAACAGCGGAATCGACAAACCGGCGGCACCCGACGGACGCACCGAATGGACGGTGAACGCGATGAACTTCGGCCAACGCTTCATTCTCGGCGGTTCGGCGGCGACGGGTGTCGGCGTCAGCCCGGTCGAACCCGCGACCGTTGAGGATTATCGTCGGCTGGAAAACATGTGCATGCCCGAAGGCAAGGGCGCCGTCTGCAAGCTTGCGGGGCCGGTGATCTTCAATTTCACCTGGAAGGGACGCAAGATACCGACGCCGATGGCGATCGGAGAGCGTGCGACCATTTTGGTCGCCGGCACCCGCACGACCTGTCGATCCGAGGCCCCGCCATCGACCTGAGCGAACGGTCGCCGGATCGCGCGCCACGATTACGCCGTTTTACCATCGGCAGAGGATGCCGATGGGAAAACGGCGGAAGGATCACCCCGCCCGGCGCGTCTGGCGGGGGACGGTGAGGATCGACAGGTCGATCGGCTCGGCGAATTGCAGGCCGGCGCGGCCCCCCTCGGCCCAGCGGACGCGCGCGGCCATCATCTGGTTTTCGACCAGTTCGATCAGCACGTCGAGGCCGACCGGCTGATCGCCCAGCGCCAGACCATCGACCATCGCGCCCGTCGTCGAGATGTCGCGGATGCGGACGTCGCCGGGCCGGCCATGGACCATGATCCGGGCGGAGCGGAGCAGGCGGGTGCGCGGTGCACGACTGACCTTGAAGCCGATCGGGCTGGCATGGGGATCGATGCCGAGCGCGGTCGCGACCTCGATCGCGGGGGCGGGGCGGCCATAGACGTAACCCTGGATATGGCTGCACCCGAGATCGCGGACCAGATCGATCTCGTCCTGGATCTCGACCCCCTCGGCGGTGGTCTCCATGCCCAGCGTGTCGGCCAGCGTCACGATCGCGCGGATGATCGCGGCGTTGCGATTGCCCGGCTGGGCGGCGCCGCGGACAAAGGACTGGTCGATCTTGATCTTGTCGAACGGCGCGGTGCGCAGATAGCCGAGGCTGGAATAGCCGGTGCCGAAATCGTCGAGCGCCAGCCGCACGCCGATATTCTTCAGCGCCCGGAACATGCGGTCGGAATCGTCCGAATCGTTCAGGAAGACCCCTTCGGTGATCTCCAGTTCCAGCCGGTCCGGCAGCAGGCCCGATTGCGCCAGCGCGCTGGTGACGATGGCGGGCAGATGCGGGTTGGCGAACTGGATCGGCGACACGTTGACCGCGACGCGCACGTCGCGCGGCCAGCGGGCGGCCTCTGCACAGGCGGTGCGCAGGACCCATTCGCCCAGCCCCTCGATCAGGCCGCATTCCTCGGCGACGGGGATGAAATCGGCGGGAGAGACGAGGCCGCGCATCGGATGCTGCCAGCGGACCAGCGCCTCGTACCCGACGATGCGGGCGTCGGCGGTGCTGACGACGGGCTGGTAGCAAAGGTGGAAATCGCCACAGGCCAGCGCGGCGCGCAGATCGGTTTCCAGTTGCTGGCGGTTGCGCGCGCCGAGCAGCATGTCGCCATGATAGAAACGGTGGACGCCGCGGCCATCCGCCTTGGCCGCATAAAGCGCGAGGTCGGCGTTGCGGACCAGCGTCTCGGCATCCTCGCCGTCATGCGGGGCGATGGCGACGCCGATCGAACAGCCGATCGTGACCGACGTGCCGGCGATGAAATAGGGTTGCGACAGCGCGGTGATGAGATCGGTCGCCAGCGTCGCCAGCGGCTCGCGCGTGTCCATGCCGGGCAGCAGAACCTGAAACTCGTCGCCGCCCAGCCGGCCGACCAGCCCCGATTCGCCGACGCCGCGTTGCAGTCGCTGCGCGACCTGTTTCAACAGGGCGTCGCCGGCCTGATGACCCAGCGTGTCGTTCACCGCCTTGAACCGGTCGAGATCCATCAGGAACAGGGCGGAGGGGCGATGCTGGCCCGTGGCCTGTGCCAGCGTCTTGTCGAGCGACAGGCGCATCCGCTGGCGATTGGCGAGGCCGGTGAGGCCATCGAACAGCGCGAGGCGGGTGATCTCTGCTTCCGACCGGCGCTTTTCCGTCAGATCGCTGCCCGATCCGATGAAGCCCTGGAACCGGCCGAGATCGTCGATCACCGGCCGGCCGGAGATCGACCACCAGCGGCTGCCGTCGCGATCGCCCATCGCGCAGACCGAATAATCGGAGAACGACGTGCGCGACGACAGGTGGAAAGCGAGCGTGCGTTCGGTGCCGGGCACCGCGCCGTCCATGCGGAAGATGTCGGTCAGCAGACGGCCGATCGGCGCGGGGTCGTGTTCGGCGATCTCGGCGGCGACCTTGGCCGACAGATAGGTAACGCGGCCCTGGCGATCGGCCTCCCAGAACCAGCCGGTGCCGTGGACCTCGAACTCGGCGATCATCTTGGAGGCTTGCTGGCCCTCGTCGACCTGCCCCGCCTGTGCCAGCGTGGTGGCGTGGTCGTGGCGGGCGAGGCGCCAGGTCGCGATGGCGAGGGCAAGCAGCAGCGCCAGCGCCTCGACCAGCACCAGCGACGGGCCGACCATCAGCGCCATCGTCGCGACCAGCCCGACGCCGAAGCCGAGGATGGCGGCGCGGACCGGGTGCACCGCCAGCCCGGCCATGCCGATCGCCCCGGCCAGCGTGACGGTGGCGGCGGCCTGAATCGATCCCTCCGGCGCATGGGCGGCGGTCCAGAGCAGGCCCAGCAGCGACGCGGCGAGGAGGGCGGCGGAGGCGGTCATGCCCTGCACCCGGTGATGCGGCCGCCAGTCGCCGGGGGTGATGGCGGCGAGCAGCATGATCGCGGCGGCGGCGGCAGCGATCAGGGTGGCGAGCGACAGGGCGAGCGCCGATCGGCCATCGGCGATGCAGCCGGTGCCGACGGCGATCCCCTGCACCACGGCGGCCAGCGGCCACGACGCCGCGACCTGTGCCAGCCGCGGCAGCGTCCGCGCTTCGTCTCCCTCACCCGCCACGACGCCCAGCAGCACCGCCAGCGAAGCGGGAGGTGGGGCCGGGGGAAGGGAGGCGCGGATCTGCATGAGGATGCGATGCACCCATTCCTGTTACGATTCCCGCCTGCGAAACTGGTCAATGGCCCATTAGGAACGAACCGGCGATCGAACGGCCGCGGATTGCGTTGGGCGCGCCGGTGTCGCAAAAGCCCCGGCCATGACCACGATCATCCGCGATACCGACCTGATCGAGAGCGTCGCCGACGCGCTCCAGTTCATCAGCTATTATCACCCGATGGATTATATCCGCGCGCTGGGCGAGGCGTACGAGGCGGAGCAATCGCCGGCCGCCAAGGACGCGATCGCGCAGATCCTGACCAACAGCCGGATGTGCGCCGAGGGGCATCGCCCGATCTGTCAGGATACCGGCATCGTCACGGTGTTCGTCAAATGGGGGCAGGATTGCCGCCTGTCGGGCGACCGATCCCTGCAGGAGGTGATCGACGAGGGGGTGCGTCGCGCATACCTGCACCCGGAGAACAAGCTGCGCGCCTCGATTCTGGCCGACCCCGCCTTCACCCGGCGCAACACGAAGGACAACACGCCGAGCGTCCTGCATGTCGAGATGGTGCCGGGCGCGACCGTGTCGGTGGATGTCGCGGCCAAGGGTGGCGGGTCCGAAAACAAGTCGAAGTTCAAGATGATGAACCCCAGCGATTCGATCGTCGACTGGGTGCTGGAGATGATCCCGCAGATGGGCGCCGGCTGGTGCCCGCCGGGAATGCTGGGCATCGGCATCGGCGGCACCGCGGAAAAGGCGATGCTGCTCGCCAAGCAATCGCTGATGGGCGCGATCGACATGGGGCAGTTGAAGGCACGGGGCCCTCGGAACGATGTCGAGGCGCTGCGTATCGAGCTGATGGACAAGGTGAACGCGCTGGGGATCGGCGCGCAGGGGCTGGGTGGCCTGTCGACGGTGCTGGACGTGAAGATCCTCGACTGGCCGACGCATGCCGCGTCGAAGCCCGTCGCGATGATCCCGAACTGCGCCGCCACGCGCCACGCGCACTTCACGCTGACGGGCGCGGGGCCGGTGTATCTGGAGGCGCCGAAGCTGGACGAGTGGCCGAAGGTGGACTGGACGCCCGACAAGGCGGCGATCCGCGTCGATCTGGACACGCTGACGCCCGAAGTGGTGCAGACGTGGAAACATGGTGACCGGTTGCTGCTGAACGGCAAGATGCTGACCGGGCGCGATGCCGCGCACAAGCGGATCGCGGATATGCTCGCCAGGGGTGAGCCGCTGCCGGTCGATTTCGCGGGTCGCGTCATCTATTATGTCGGGCCGGTCGATCCGGTGGGCGAGGAAGTGGTCGGCCCCGCCGGGCCGACAACGGCGACGCGGATGGACAAGTTCACGCGGATGATGCTGGATCAGGGCCTGCTGGCGATGGTCGGCAAGGCGGAACGCGGGCCGGATGCAACGAAGGCGATCGCCGAGGGCAAGTCGGCCTATCTGATGGCGGTGGGTGGTGCGGCCTATCTGGTGGCGCGCGCGATCAAGGGATCGAAGGTCGTCGGGTTCGAGGATCTGGGCATGGAGGCGATCTATGAATTCGAGGTCGCCGATTTCCCGGTGACAGTGGCGGTGGATGCCGAGGGGCAGAACGTCCATCAGCTGGCGCCGCTGGTCTGGCGCGACAGGATCGCGCGCGAGGGGTTGTTGATGCCCGCCTGAGCGAACGGTGCCTAGAGGGAACGGTGCCTGAGGGAACGGGCGGCGGGGGGATTGGTTGAGAGGGGACAGGTTTCCCCGAGCAAGGAACGATCCCATGAAGAACGTCCTCACCGCCCTTCTCTGCGGCGCCATGATGACCGGCACCGCGACCGCGCAGACGGGGGCGGGCGGGCTTGGCGGTCTGCTCGGCGGGGCATTGCCCAACGTCGCGTCGGCGAGCGCGGGCAATGCCGCCGGGCTGCTCGGCTATTGCATCAAGAACAACGTGCTGGGCGGCAATGGCGCGGCGTCGGTGCTGGGCAAGCTGACCGGCAAGCAGGGCGTCGCCGCCTCGCCCGGCTTCGAGGCGGGGAAGCAAGGCGAGTTGCAGACGGGCGATACCGCGCTGTCGCTCGATTCGCTGAAGGGCCGGGTGAAGACCCAGGTGTGCAGCATGGTGCTGAAGCGGGCGCAGTCCTTTCTGTAAGGGCTATTTCTTCATAAATGCAGCGACCCCCAGGTCCCAGCTATCACGTCCGCGATCGAACAATACGGCGCATACCCGTCCGATCATGAGCGTCCATGCCACCATGAAAAGAGCAAGTATGCCGTTATCGCCCTGACGAATATCCAGCATCGTCGTACTCATGGTGGTGACGTAGCTGATATAGAGGAAAAGACCGCTGGCGATTGTGGCGAGAAACAACGCGGTCCACCGCTGCTTTTCGAATTTCTTCATGACGGTACGCGCGAAGCCGGCCAGTTGCGTTCCCGTGACGATCATCAGTGCTATGCCAGCGAAGACGAGTACACGCAGCACGTCGTCGAGATAGATGACATCGGCTGCCTTGTCGGCATTGCTAAGATGAATGACATATAGCAGCAGATGTATCGGTAGTATAACCAGCAGATACAGCATCTGGGTCAGCATTGCGAACATGCTCCACCGGGTTGCATGTTCCACCCAGGATGGATGACGGCGGCTGAAGCCATCACGCCATGTAAGGAAGACGATCGTCAACAGAAGCGTGCGGACAAACATCGCAATCTCCGATATCGATTTCGAACTATATCTTCCGAAAATCCGGCAATCGCGGGCAATATCACCAGATATGAAAAGAGGTTGCCGAGCGTCCCTCAGGACGCCCGACAACCCCCAGACATGGTCAGCGGCCGGAGAGCTCCAGCCCGGAGGACCATGCGAGCCTCTTCATCCTGTGGGCCTGTCGTTGATTGGAGGAGGATACCTCCCGACCGGCCCGGCGGACTTAGAAGCGCGTCCCCCGAACGAACCGAACCGAACTCACTGCTGAACCATGAGACATCGGATCACCTCCTTTCGCTAGTTGCTAAACGATGCGGCCATCTCTGCCCGCAACCGGAATGTGGGCGATCCCCGGATCACATACAAGCCTTGTTTTGCGCGATAATCCGGCCGATTATCCTTGGCTCCGCCGATCTGGAATCAGGAGCGGCAATCCTGGATCACGCGGCCGACTTCGGCCCAGGCGGGCAGGACGACCGGCGGGGTGCCTGCCTGTTCCACCACGAAGCGACCGCGGCTGAAGGCCATCGCGTCGAGCAGCGGATCGGCGGCGGGCAGGGTGGCCTGAAGGACGATCGGCGCCCACACGCCGGTCTGCGCGGTCAGGCGACCGGGCAGGGCGCGGGTGACGCTGGTCGTGCGGATGGTCATCGCGGTGGCGGTGGAGCCGGCTGTGGTCAGCGTGATCTGGCGGGCGGCGCGGTTGCAGGTCATCGACAGCGCGGGCTTGCCGGTCGCGGTTCCATAGGTCGCGACGGTATCGGTCGGGGTCGCGCCATATCGCCAGTCGCCGGGCGTCCGTGCCCAGTCGCGCCAGTCGGCGGCCAGCGGCACGGGGCGCGGCGGCGGCGCGGGGGCGGGTGTCTTTTCGACCGGTGGCGGCGGCGACGCGGGGGGCGCGACGCAGGCGGACACGGATAAAAGAGCGAACAGGATCGGCTTGGGGCGCATGGCGGCGGTTTAGGCGGGCGGGGACGCGCGCTCAACCCGCGAAACCGATGGAACCGGCAGGACGCTCCGCCGGTTCGACCGGCAACCAAAAGGAGCTACATATGTCGACCGAGACGATCCCGACCCAGATCCTCATCCAGTCCAACGTCGCGCACAGCGTGAAGATCGAAAGCCGCGATGGCGATACGGTCGGATCGGTGTATTCGTTCATGGTCCACAAAGGCACCGGCAAGGTGACGCATGCCGTGCTGAGCCTTGGCGGGTTTCTGGGCATGGGCCGCAGTTTCTATCCCATCCCGTTCGGCCTGTTGACGTTCGATCCGGTGCGCGACCTGTATGTCGTCACGATCGATCGTCGCCTGTTGGAGGGTGGCCCGAGCTGGGCGAACAATGCGCCGATATTCGATCAGGCCTATGCCGATCGTGTCGCCAGCTATTACGGCGTCGGTTCCGAAAATCTCTCGGCCGCCTGATCGACTGACGGGAGAGTATGTCATGAGCATTTTCGGCAAGATCAAGACCGCCATCTTCGGCGAACACGGCCCGCTGGGCGGCCAGTTCAGCGGCAGGAAGGATGCGCCGGCCGCGCCGACATCGGCGCCGGTCGCACCACCACAGACGACGGCGGCCGAGCCGTCGTCACCGCCGCCCGCCGCACCGGCTTTGCCTGCGCCCGCATCCGCGCCCGCTCAGGCAGTCGATGTCGAGGCGGTGCTGACGGGGATCGCACAGCGCAAGGGCGGACAGGACCTGAACTGGCGTTCCTCGATCGTCGATCTGATGAAGCTGCTCGATCTCGATTCGTCGCTGGCCAACCGCAAGGAGCTGGCGACCGAGCTGGGCTATTCGGGCGCGAAGGACGGATCGGCCGAGATGAACATCTGGCTGCACAAGGCGGTGATGCGCGAACTGGAAAAGAACGGCGGCACCGTGCCGGCCGGGTTGAAGGACTGATCCATCGGCGGACGGGGGCGGCAATGGCGTCGCCTCCGTCGATCAGGGGTCGGTTCGCGTCCGGTGCACGGCCTGTGCGATCGCCGCGCCGACGATCCATAATAACGCGACGCACAGCGCCACGACGCTGGCGAACCAGCCCATCACGATCGCGAAGCTCGGGCCAATGCCCTGATCGGGGCGAAGGTCGGTGTACAGCACATAGCCCCAGCCGATGGCGAGGATCAGGGCGGTGACACCCCAGATGGCGCGCGTGTGCCGGCGGGCCAGGCTGGCGACCACCAACGGTACGGCGATCGGCACCGCCAGCATGGGAAGCTGGATCGCCAGCGACGAAACGCTTTTATAGTAGCTCCCCGCGACCATGATCGCGAGTGTTGCCATTACCGCGACCAGCAGGCTCAGCCCGATCCATGACCGGCGGCGCATCACCGCCCGCCGCGCCGGCCGCCCATCCGCATCTTGCTTTCCTTGCCATAGCGCGTCTTGCGGGTGCCGGGTTTGCCCTCGTTACTGCGGCCCATGATCGGCAGTTTCTGCTGGTCGACGGGCAGGCCGAGTTCCTCGTTTTCCAACTGGCGGATTTCGTCCCGCAGGCGGCCGGCGGTTTCGAATTCCAGATCGGCGGCGGCCTTGCGCATCTGTTTTTCGAGGTCCTCGATATAGGCGCGCAGATTGTGGCCGACCATGTGCGGGCGGTCGTCGTCGATCTCGACCGTCACCTGATCGCGGCTGGCGACGTCCTTGATGATGTCGCCGATGTTGCGGCGGATCGTGGTCGGCGTGATGCCGTGTTCGACGTTGTACGCCTCCTGCTTCTCGCGCCGGCGCGACGTTTCGTTCATCGCCCGCTCCATCGATCCGGTGATGCGGTCGGCATAGAGGATGACGCGGCCGTCGACGTTGCGCGCGGCGCGGCCGATCGTCTGGATCAACGAGGTTTCGGAACGCAGGAACCCTTCCTTGTCGGCATCGAGGATCGCGACCAGCCCGCATTCGGGAATGTCGAGACCCTCGCGCAGCAGGTTGATGCCGATCAGCACGTCGTACACGCCGAGGCGCAGGTCGCGGATCAGCTCGATACGCTCCAGCGTCTCGACGTCGCTGTGCATGTAGCGGACCTTGATGCCGGCTTCGTGCATATATTCGGTCAGGTCCTCCGCCATGCGCTTGGTGAGCGTGGTGACGAGGGTGCGGTAACCGAGTTCGGTGGTCTTGCGCGCCTCGACGATCAGGTCCTGTACCTGTTCCTCGACCGGCTTGATCTCGATCGGCGGGTCGATCAGGCCGGTGGGGCGGATGACCTGTTCGGCGAAGACGCCGGCGGCCTGCTCCATCTCCCACGGACCGGGCGTGGCCGAGACGCAGACGGTCTGCGGGCGCATCGCGTCCCATTCGTTGAAGCGCAGCGGCCGGTTGTCGATCGCCGAGGGCAGGCGAAAGCCATATTCGGCCAGCGTGATCTTGCGACGGTGATCGCCGCGCGACATGCCGTTGATCTGGCCGATCGTCTGGTGACTCTCATCGACGAACAGCAGCGCGTTTTCGGGAAGATACTCGAACAGCGTGGGCGGCGGCTCGCCGGGCAGGCGACCGGTGAGGAAGCGGCTGTAATTCTCGATGCCGTTGCAACTCCCGGTGGCGGCGATCATCTCCAGATCGAAGTTGGTACGCTGTTCGAGACGCTGATGCTCGATCAGCTTGCCCTCCGCCTCCAGCTCCTTCAGCCGCTCGGTCAATTCGTGGCGGATGGCGTCGGCGGCCTGCTTCATCGTCGGGCCGGGCGTGACATAGTGGCTGTTGGCGTAGATGCGCACCGAGTTGAGCGAGGCGGATTTCTGGCCGGTGAGGGGATCGAATTCCACGATCTCCTCGATATCGTCCCCGAAGAACGAGATGCGCCACGCGCTGTCCTCATAATGCGACGGGAAGATTTCGAGGTTGTCGCCCTTCACGCGGAAATTACCGCGCTGGAACGCGGCGTCGTTGCGCTTGTATTGCAGCGCGACGAGCTTGCGCACGACCTCCCGCTGGTCGGCGGTCTGGCCCTTTTTCAGGTCGAAGATCATCGCCGAGTAGGTTTCGACCGAGCCGATGCCGTACAGGCACGACACGGACGCGACGATGATGACGTCGTCGCGTTCCAGCAGCGACCGGGTGGCGGAATGGCGCATCCGGTCGATCGATTCGTTGATCGAGGATTCCTTCTCGATATAGGTATCCGACCGCGCGACATAGGCTTCGGGCTGGTAGTAATCGTAATAGCTGACGAAATATTCAACGGCGTTGTTCGGGAAGAACGACTTGAATTCGCCGTACAACTGCGCCGCGAGAATCTTGTTGGGCGCGAGGATCAGGGCGGGGCGCTGCAACGCCTCGATCACCTTGGCCATGGTGAAGGTCTTGCCCGACCCGGTGACGCCGAGCAGCACCTGATCCTTTTCGCCGCGCAAGGCGGTGTCGACCAGTTCGCGGATCGCGGTCGGCTGGTCGCCGGAGGGACTGTATTCGCTGACGATCTCGAAGCGCTTGCCGCCCTCCACCTTGGATGGTCGCTGCGGGCGGTGGGGGACGAAATGCTCGTCCGTGTCCGGTTCGGCGAGGCTGGTGCGGATCTGGATGGCCATGCGCACGGATATGGGGAACGGGTGCGGAACAGGCAACGTGGGGCGGGGCCGAGATGTGTAAGGGTGACGCCGGTGCACGGCGTTTCCGATTGCCTTTTGCGTCCGTTTCGGGACTATATGCTTCCTTCTTCCATCGGGAAAGTGACGATATGATCGATGCAGTGTCACCCCCGCCGCAACAGATCGTGCAGAAGATGGTCGAATGCGGGGTCGACCGCGCCGGGATCGTCGTGGAGGCAGATGGCGAAGCGACGGGCATCATCATCAAGGTCCGGCATAAGGCCCGTGTCACGGTCGACCGGATCGCGTGCATCCATCAGGCGACGGACACGGCACTGGTCATATTCGACGATAATGCATTGCAGCATGCCTATGACCGCTATGCCCTCGAACGGTCCCGCCCGGCGATGCTGGCCAGCGCCAAGGCGGAGCTCGACCGGCTGGGATTGACCGAGCGTTTCCCGCGACGGGTGAGCTACGCCGACAAGCAGGATTATGTCCGTGCGCTGGAACGGCATGCCGGCTTCGCGGCCGGTAGTAAGTTGAGGGTGTCGGGCGACGGCGTGATGTTCGACGGGGGGGATACTTCGGGGGCGATGGCCGGGTTCGAGCGGAGCTTCAGGATTATTGCGGTGGTGATGTACGCCACGGCGATCGGCGATCTCGACGGGATGAGCTTTTCCGGCAACGTGCCGGCTGCCGGCCCGGGCCAGTAGCGGCTGCCGCGACAAGCTGCGCATGGCAGCGCAACAGGGTGACTATGGTTGACCCCCCGACGCCTCGCACTTATTGCGCCCCATTCGCAAGAAAGCTGTCGGAACCTATGACTGTCGCCACCGAAACCCGCGCGCCTGCGCTTATCCCCGAAAACGCCGCTTTCCTGAGCGCCAAGGTGCTGTGGGTGCGCCACTGGAACGAGCATTTGTTTTCGTTCGCGATCGAGCGGCCGGCGAGCTTCCGGTTCCGGTCGGGCGAATTCGTGATGATCGGCCTGCCGGGCGAGAAGAAGCCGCTGATGCGCGCCTATTCGATCGCGTCGCCGCACTATGCGGAAGAGTTGGAGTTCCTGTCGATCAAGGTGCAGGACGGCCCGCTGACGTCGCGGTTGCAGGCGATCGAGCCGGGCGACGAACTGTATCTGGGCAAGAAGCCGACGGGTACGTTGGTGCTCGACGCGCTGTTGCCGGGCAAGCGGCTGGTGATGCTGTCGACCGGCACCGGGCTGGCGCCGTTCCTCAGCCTGATGCGCGATCCGGATGTCTATTCGGTGTTCGACAAGGTGGTGGTCGCGCATTCGGTGCGGCGGGTCAGCGACCTTGCCTATCATGAGGAAATGACCGGCCGGCTGGCCGAGGACCCGCTGGTATCGGACGAGGCGGCGGCGCAGTTCCATTACGTGCCGACGGTGACGCGTGAGGCGTTCCATACGTCCGCGCGGCTGGGTGTGCTGATCGAGGACGGGACGCTGTTCAGCGGAATCGACGGCGGCGCGACGCTGGACCCGGAGACGGACCGGGTGATGCTGTGCGGATCGACCGAGATGATTCGCGACTTTGCCAAGTCGCTGGAGGCGCAGGGGTTCGTCGAGGGGTCGAACGCCAATCCGGGTAGCTTCGTGATCGAGCGGGCGTTCGTGGGGTGATGTGTCGTTGCGGCGCAGGATCGACGGACCTTCGACCGCACATGTGACTTTGATTCGACCGTCATTGCGAGCGTAGCGAAGCAACCCAGTGTCCCGCGTGACGCCCTGGGTTGCTTCGCTGCGCTCGCAATGACGGATGGACGATGTGTCGGTCACCATCCGTATGGTGTCAGCGAAGCACCCTCACCGCAGGCGTATCCATGCACCGCACCATCACGGCGTCCGACGTCGTGGTCGCCACCGCCTCCGCACCAACCGGCGCGATCGCGGTCGGGCGCCCGATCGCGACCGGCGCGAAGCCGGTGCGGCCTGCGCAGGCCATTGCCGCCTTCAGCAATCCCGGTGGTGTCCGGTATCCTTCGTATGACAGGCGAAACGTGCCCCAGTGGATGGGGATGGCGGTGGCGGCGCGGAGGCGCTCGAACACCTGCACCGCTTGCGGCGGGCCGATATGGCTGCCGCTCGCCATCTGGCCGGTGACGAAGCGGAACGCGCCGATCGGGATCAGGGCGAGGCGGATTGGCCCCAGCGCGGCGGCTTCGACGGGCCAGCGGCCATCGCCCATGCCGGTGTCGCCGGCGAAGAACAGATTGCCGCCGGGCAGGGTCACAACGAAGCTTGACCATAGCGCGCGGTTACGGTCGGCGAACCAGCGGCTGCCCCAATGATGGTTGCGGGTGACATGGACGCGCACCGGCCGGCCCCAATAGGTGTTGGCGCCGACGCGGGGACGACCCGCCACCGTCACCGCCTGATCCCAGTCCGCCGCGACCGCCGGGATGCCGCGACTGCGCAGGATCGCATCGTTGCCCAGACTGGTGACGATCAGCGGCCGGTCGCGCGCCCACAGGCGTTTGAGGGTCGACAGGTCGAGATGGTCGTAATGATTATGGCTGAGCAGGATCAGGTCGACATGCGGCAGATCGGCGAAGGCGATGCCGGGGGCCGCCACGCGCTTCGGGCCGAAACCGAACGGGCCGCTATGATCGGCCCATACCGGATCGGTCAGGATGTTGAGGCCGGGCGTCTGCACCAGCACGCTGGCATGGCCGATCCATGTGGCGACCATCGGCGTGGCGGCGGCCTGCGCGGGCGTCGCGACGGTGAAGACCGGCGGGGCGGGCAGGGGCTGCAACAGTTCGGCAGGCTTCGCGGCATGGATCGGCACGGCGTCGGGCCAGACCGGACGACCGTCACGCCCCGTCATCGCGTTCCAGAAAAAACCGGCGCGGCTGCCGCCGGTCGGCGGGGCGGCAGTGTCGGTATCGCCGTCCGGATTGAAGAAGCGTTCGGTGTCGAAATGGCCGCTGGCAGGGCCGGTGTAATAGATGCGGTCGAGGAAATGCGGGACGATCGTCATCGCCATCCCCGCCGTCACGCCGAGGAACAGCAGCGCGACGGCAATGAGGCGAAAGATGGCGGCCAAAAGCGGTTTCCTGAACGAGGCGTAGGACGATCAACGCCGCTCTGTCGCGTCGGTTCAGTCGGGACATGAGATATGACCGGTCTTGGGGGGCGGCCTTATCGCTCGTCGAGATATTCCTTGCGGACATGGATCGCGCGCAGGGACAGCCGCACCTCGAACATGAACGAGATCAGCGAGGCGATCAGCATCACCATCGCCAGGATGAAGCAGATCGCGACCGCACTGGCGAAATGCAGCTTGGCCAGCGTGGCGACGAACAGCGCGGCGACGACGAGACTGGTCATGACCGCGCTGGACACCGCGAGGAACAGCGAGGCGTTGATGATCGAGATGCGGCGATCGAGCAGGCGCAGTTCCCAGACGTGCCGGTCATGCTCCGGCCCGGTCGAGCGTGGGTGAAGCTGTTCCAGCGCGCGGACCCGGTCGATGACCCGGCTGAGGCGGCCGGTCAGCACGTTCAGCAACTGACCGATCGCGGTCAGCATGAAGATCGGCGACAGCGCGAGCGTGATGGTCTGTGCGACGGTGGTTATGCCGGGAAGCGTCGGGATCATGCGATACCTGATAGGGAAGCGGGGGGGACAGGCTGGCACGGCGGGCGCGGACATACCAGAGGCGGGTTGGCGGGTAGCGGCTGGGGGCGCGATCAGCCGCGGCGGATGACGACGACGCCGATCAGCATCAGCGCGGCGCCGGCGAGCTTGGTGATGCTGACGGGATCGCTTTTCAGCCCGAACCACCCGAAATGATCGAGCGCCAGCGCGGCGGCGACCTGCGTCGCGATCGCCACGGTCAGCGTGGTCGCCAGCCCCAGACGCGGCGCGGCGAAGGCGACGGCGGCGACGAACACCGCGCCGTAGAAACCGCCCAGCCATGCCCAGCCGGGCACATCCTTCAACGTGCTGGGCGAGGTCCGGTCGAACGCCAGCCATAGCGAGAACAGGATTGCGGTGCCGCCCGCGAACGACATCAGCGACGCAAGCAGGATCGATCCCGATGTCCGGGCCAGCATCGCATTGGTCGGCGCCTGTACGGCGACGCCGATACCGGCCAGCAGCACGGCAATCAGGGGAAAGAGCGTGGACATGGGGCGGTTAACGCGCCGGAACCGATCGGGGACCGTCAGACGCGGCGATAGCGGAAATACCAGACTTCGTGCCCCTGCCGCCGGGCCTTGCGTTCGTAGCGGGTTTCCGGCCAGTCGTCGGGACGGGTCAGGAAATCCTTCGGGCCGGTCGCCAGCCATTCGAAATCGCGGCGCTGGTCCATCACCATCATCGCCCAGCGACAATAGGTCGGATCGTCGGTGCCGAGGCGGAATTCGCCGCCGGGCGCCAGCTTGGCGGCGATCGCGTCGAGCGGGCCGTGGTTCATCATCCGGCGCTTGGCGTGGCGCGCCTTGGGCCACGGATCGGGATGGAGCAGATAGACGCGCTCCAGCGAGGCGTCGGGCAACCGCTCGACCACCTCCAGCGCGTCGCCCATGTGCAGGCGGATATTGGCGAGATCGCCGTCGCGGATATGGTTGAGCGCGCCGACGACACCGTTCAGGAACGGTTCGCAACCGATGAAACCGGTGTTCGGGTGGGCGGCCGCCTGCCCGGCAAGATGCTCGCCGGCGCCGAAGCCGATTTCCAGTTGCAACGGACGGTCGGCGCCGAACAATGTGGCGGCATCGAGCGGGCCGGTGTCGGGGACGCTGATCGTCGGCAGCAGCTCCTCGACCAGCGCGGCCTGACCGGTGCGCAGCTTGTGGCCCTGGCGACGGCCATAGAGGCGACGGATAACGGCGGGATCGTTCATGGCGCGGCTCCTAGCCGGGCCGGCGCCGGGAGCAAAGCCGGGAGCGGCTCGTTACCCGATATGAATGACCGATCCCCACCCCGATAGCGCGCCGGATGCCGGTAACGACGATGTCGAGGACCTGAAGGCGGCCGACGCGACAGAGTTGCATCGTGCGGTGCGCGAGGCGGGCGAGGAGGAACTGGACCGGCCGTTTGCCGCCTTGTTTTGGTCGGCGTTGGCGGCCGGACTGGCGATCAACACATCCCTGATCATCGAGGCAGCGCTGCACCGCGACCTGCCCGATGTGCCGTGGCGCGGGCTGGTCGTGTCGCTGGGCTATCCGATCGGTTTCCTGATCGTGATCCTCGGGCGGATGCAGTTGTTCACCGAAAGCACGGTGACGGCGATGTTGCCGCTGGTGACGCGGCCGTCGTGGTGGGCGCTGCGCCGGACGGTGCGATTATGGGGAATCGTGCTGGGTGCCAATCTGGTCGGCACCGGCATCGCCGCCGGCCTGATCGCGGCGGGCGTGCTGGGGGACGACAGCCTGCGGGTGGCGGCGATCGAAATCTCCCTGCGCATCACCGAACTGGGGCCGTGGGCGACCTTCCTGAACGCGATCCCGGCCGGCTTTCTGATCGCGGTGCTGGCCTGGACGTTGCCCAATGCGCGCGATCAGGCGTTCTGGATCATCATGGCGATCACCTATGCGGTCGCGATCGCCGGGTTCAGCCATTCGGTGGTGGGATCAGACGAGGCGTTCCTGCTGGCGTTCAGCGGCCATGTCGGCTGGGCGGAGGCGCTGTTCGCGCTGATCGCGCCGGCGGTGGTGGGCAATCTGGTCGGCGGTGCGGGCTTGTTCGCGGTGCTGGCCCATGCGCAAGTGCGCAGCGATAAGGAAAATGACGATGGCTAAGCCGAAAAAGGCCGCGAAGCAGGCAGCGAAGGCGGCGAAGCGGGCCGATATCGAACAGACGCACCGTGCGACCACCCGTCCCGATGGCCCCGTCGCGCAGATCGCGGGCAAGGCGAGCGAACTGGCTGACCAGCCGCCGCTGATCGCGATTTCCGCCGCGACGATCCTGCTGGGCGCGGCGATGCGGCGGCCGGCGGTATTGCGCAGCGGGGTACGGATGCTGGCGAGCCATCTGCTGGCGACGGGCGTGAAATCGGTGCTGAAGGCCAGTATCGACCGCACCCGGCCGGCGCGGGCGGTGAAGGAAGGGCATCGGATCGAGCGGGGCAGCGGCGCCGGGGACACGTCGATGAACTCGTTTCCCTCCGGCCACACGGCGGGCGCGGTGGCGGTGGCGCAGGCGGTCGCGACCGAATCGACCGCGGCGGGATTACCGTTACAGGTTGCGGCGCTGGGTGTGGCGGCGATGCAGCCGGTGCGCGGGAAACATTATATGAGCGATGTGCTGGCCGGCGCGGCGATCGGATGGGTGGCCGAGCGGGTGGCCCATGCCGGGCTGCGCGTCGGCGAGGCGGGGCTGAAGGCCGGCATCGCGCGGTTTCGGGAATAGGAGTGGCGTTCGCAGGCAGCGTTGGCAATCCTGCCCACCCTCACCCTTCCGCGGCTTTGCCGCTCCCTCCCTCTCCCATCGGGAGAGGGAAAGACGCCGCAGGCGGCGCAGGGTGAGGGTGATTGCCGCGCTTATACGGCGACGGCGGCCTTCAGTTGGTCGACCAGATCGGTCTTTTCCCAGGTGAACAGGTCGCCCTCGGGATCGCGGCCGAAGTGACCATAGGCGGCGGTCTTGGAATAGATCGGCGCGTTCAGTTTCAGATGTTCGCGGATGCCCTTGGGCGTCAGGCGGACGAGCTGGGGCAGGATCGCTTCCAGCTTCGCCTCGTCCACCGTGCCGGTGCCATGGGTGTCGACATAGACGCTCAGCGGCTCGGCGATGCCGATCGCGTAGGACAGCTGGATCGTGACGCGGCGGGCGAGGCCGGCGGCGACGACGTTCTTGGCGAGATAGCGCGCGACATAGGCGGCCGAGCGATCGACCTTCGTCGGGTCCTTGCCGCTGAATGCGCCGCCGCCGTGCGGGGCGGCGCCGCCGTACGTGTCGACGATGATCTTGCGACCGGTGACGCCAGCGTCGCCGTCAGGGCCGCCGATCTCGAACAGGCCGGTCGGGTTGACGTAGATCTTGTCCTCGGCGGGCAGCCAGCCATCAGGCAGGATGTCGGCGAACACGCCCTTCACATAGTCGCGCAGTTTCGCCTGACCGGCGTCGTTGGACAGGTCGGCGGAATGCTGGGTCGACACGACGAGCGCGGTGGCGCGGACGGGGACTTCGTTCTCGTACTGGAGGGTCACCTGGCTCTTGGCGTCGGGCTCAAGGAACGGCGCCGCGCCGGAGTGGCGATCGGCGGCCATCCGCTCCAGAATCTTGTGGCTGTAATAGAGCGTGGCGGGCATCAGGCCGGGCGTCTCGTCGGTGGCGTAGCCGAACATGATGCCCTGATCGCCGGCACCCTCGTCCTTGTTGCCGCTCTCGTCGACGCCCATCGCGATGTGCGCGGACTGCGGGTGCAGGTTGTTCTCGAACCGGAAGGTCTGCCAGTGGAAGCCCGACTGTTCGTAGCCGATGCGCTTCACGGTCGCGCGGACGGTCGCCTCGATTTCGTCCTTCACGCCCTCGGCCCAGTTTCCGTCGGCGTCCATGATGCCCTTGCCCCGGATTTCACCGGCGAGGACGACGAGTTGCGTGGTCGTCAGCGTCTCGCAGGCGACGCGCGCCTCCGGGTCCTTGGACAGGAACAGGTCAACGATCGAGTCGCTGATCTGGTCGGCGACCTTGTCCGGGTGGCCTTCGGAAACGGATTCGGAGGTGAAGATGAAGGAAGAGCGCATCAGTGCCTCATAACGATATAAAGATAGCTTTATATGTTCTCTATCGACCGCGACGGCGGATGGCAACGCCGACCGCGAACAGACCGAGCGCAACGATCGCCGCCAGCGCATTGCCGATGCGCGCGAACAGGGTGGGGGCGAGGGCGGGCGGGATCGGCCGTTCGATCGCGCCGGCGGTTTCGTGCGGCACGATGGCGATCAGGCGGCCATCGGCGGCGATGATCGCGGAAATGCCGGTGGGGGTCGAACGGATGATCGGCAGCCCTTCCTCGATCGCCCGCATCCGTGCCTGCGCCAGATGCTGCGGCGGTCCCCAGCGGCCGAACCACGCGTCGTTCGACGGGTTGAACAGCACGCGCGGCCGGTGCGCGCGGTCGACGACCTCGCCCGAGAAGACGATCTCGTAGCAGACCTGAATGCCGATCGGGCCGAAGCCGCGCCATTCGATCGCGCGCGGGCCGGGGCCGGGGGTGAAATCGATATCGCCGGGGACGAGCCGGGCCATGCCCAGCGGCCTGAGCAGCGCCGGCAGCGGCAGATACTCGCCGAAGGGGACGAGGTGTGCCTTGTCGTACCGCGCGACGATGCGGCGGTCGGCGGTCATCGCCAGCACCGAATTGCCCGCCCCCGCGATCCCGTCATTGGCGTCGAAGGCCAGCGTGATCGCGTTGGTCATCAGCAGATCGCGGGGGCCGAGGGTGCGGGCGATCCGCGCCCGCGTGTCCCCGGGCCAGCGTCCGGCATAGACGTACGACGGATAGCCGTCCTCCAGCAGGTCGTGCACCAGTCCCTCCGGCCAGACGACCAGCCGGGGAATGGCACCGGGGGTGCCCGACAGCCGGATCAGTCTGGCGAGGGCGAGTTCGCCGCCGGCCTCGCCGCGTTCCTCGTTGCCGATGTTTGGCTGTACGACGCGGACCAGCGGGGTGCCGGGCGCCGCATCGGGTGCGTTCGTCCACAACGCCGACAGCGCGGCGAGGCCGGTGACGCCGCCCGCCAGTGCCGGCAAGGTCCAGCGCCGCCGCGCCAGATGCAGCAGGGCGCCCGCCGCGACGATCGTCAACCCCGACAGCGCATAGGTGCCGACCCATGCCGACAGTCGCGCGACACCGATCGCGGGCAACCAGATGACGCCGAGCGGGTCCCACGCATAACCGGTGAACAGCACCGCGCGCAGATACTCGGTCGCGATCCACGCCGTGGCGAAAAACATTACATAGGCCGTATCAGGCGCCCGCCCGCGCAGGCGCCATGCGATGCCCGCCGCGACCATCGGATACACCGCCAGATACAGCGCCAGCGCGACCGCCGCGAAATAGCCGAGCACCGGCGGCATCGCGTCCTGAAAGTCGAACGCGTGCTGGAACCAGTTGTTGTTGACGGTGAAATGCCCCAGCCCGAACAGCCAGCCGCGCGACAGGGCGGTGCGGAACGTCGGCGCGGCATGGATCAGCGCCATCCAGGCCGCGAAACAGATCAGGGTCAGCGGCCACAGGTCCAGCGGCGCAAAGCCACAGGCGGCCAGCGCGCCGAGCAGGATGCACGACAGGGCCGGGCCTAGGGCGGGGCCGGGGGCGGGATAGCGGTTCATTGCCGCGCTATGGGTCGGGGCGTCCGTCGCCGCAATCCTTCCGATCATGTGGGCGATTGCGCGAGAGGGTGGGGATATCTTCGTGCCGCCGATCATTATGTCGTCATGCCGCGTCGTCCGCGGTCCCCCATCATATCCGACACGAGGAATCTTCCATGGCGACCAAAGCCTATGGCGCGCACGCCGCCGACCGTCCGCTCGAAGCGATCGAGATCGAACCGCGCGCACCCGGTGCGACCGACGTGCAGATCGACATCGCCTATTGCGGCGTCTGCCATTCCGACCTGCATCAGGTCCGCGCCGAATGGGAAGGTACGCTGTACCCTTGCGTACCGGGGCATGAGATCGTCGGCCATGTCACCGCGGTCGGCGACGGCGTGTCGGGCTTCAAGGTCGGCGATACGGTCGGCGTCGGCTGTCTGGTCGACAGCTGCCAGCATTGCGGATCGTGCGACGAGGGGCTGGAGCAATATTGCGAGAACGGCTTCACGCTGACGTACAACTCGCCGACCGAAGACAAGCCGGGCCACACGCTGGGCGGCTATGCGGAGCGGATCGTCGTCGACGAGAAATTCGTGCTGCGGATCAGCCACCCCGCCGAACAGCTCGCCGCCGTCGCGCCGCTGCTGTGCGCGGGCATCACCACCTATTCGCCGCTGAAGCATTGGGGCGCGGGTCCGGGCAAGAAGGTCGGCATCGTCGGTATCGGCGGCCTTGGCCATATGGGCGTGAAGATCGCCCATGCGCTGGGCGCGCATGTCGTCGCCTTCACGACGTCGGAATCGAAGCGTCAGGACGCGCTCGATCTGGGCGCGGACGAGGTCGTGGTGTCGCGCAACGAGGACGAGATGGCGGCGCACGCCAACAGCTTCGACATGATCCTGGATACGGTGGCGGCCAGCCATCTGCTCGACGCGTTCACCGCGCTGTTGAAGCGGGACGGCACGCTGGTGCTGGTCGGCGTGCCGGATCAGCCGCATCCGTCGCCCAATGTCGGCGCGCTGATCTTCCAGCGTCGTCAGATCGCCGGCTCGCTGATCGGCGGCATCGCCGAAACGCAGGAGATGCTCGATTTCTGCGCGGCCAACGACATCGTCTCGACCATCGAGATGATCCCGATCCAGAAGATCGACGAGGCCTATAACCGGATGCAGAAGAGCGACGTAAAGTATCGCTTCGTCATCGATACGGCGTCGCTGGCGGCGTGATCCAGACGGACGGGGCCGGTGCGTTACCGGCTCCCGTTCTTCCTGTCGAAAGCGCGGGTGCGGGTGATGACGACATTGTCGCGCACCACCTGCATCCGGCCATCGAGTTCGCGACGCTCGGCATCGGACAGACCGTTTTCGGCATACATGCCGGCCAGCAGGCCGACCGACGCGGTTTCCCGGCGAAGGCCGCGTGCTTCACGTCTGGACAGCGCACCGCTGTCACGGGCCTTGTCGACCCGTTGACGGACGTCCGCGACCTCGTCGTTGATCGTCGGACCGGCCGGGCGCTCCACCGGCAATCGCGGGGACGACCAGCTATCTGGCGGCAGGCGATCGCCCGGCAGGCTACGCTGTTTGAATTGAGCCTGCGCGCCGACCGACAGCGACAACAGAACGAACCCCATGGCCAGCCAGCGCATCACATCCTCCCGACATTGCGATGGCATAATGTCATGCCCTGTCGATGAACGGCGGCTGAGTGGCTGCGGCCTTTCGCGACCGTGGTGCATTGGCTAGAACCCGCATCATGACCCTGCGCCCCTTCCATCTCGCCTTTCCCGTCCACGATCTTGCCGCCGCGCGCGCCTTTTACGGCGATGTGCTGGGTTGCGCGGAGGGGCGATCGAGCGACCAGTGGATCGATTTCGATCTGGGCGGGCATCAGATCGTCGCGCATCTCGATCCGGCGGCGAAACCCGTCGTGGTGGAGAATGGCGTCGACGGCCATCACGTGCCGGTGCCGCATTTCGGCGTCGTACTGACCATGCCCGACTGGGAGACGATGGCCGACCGCGTTCGCGCGGCGGGCATCCCGTTCGGTATCGAACCCCATGTCCGCTTCAAGGGGCAGACGGGCGAGCAGGCGACGATGTTCTTTTACGACCCCAGCGGCAACGCGCTGGAGTTCAAGGCGTTCGCCGACGACGCTTCCCTCTTCGCCAAGGATTGACCATGGGCCAGCCGATCTCACTCGATATTCCGCATAGCCTGGGCAAGGCGGGTGTCCGCCAGCGGCTGGACGGCGGCATCACCCGGATTACCGAGAAGATCCCCGGCGGCGGCCATGTCGATCATCGCTGGGAGGGGGATACGATGCACTTCACCGTCTCGGCGATGGGCCAGACGATCGCGTCGAGCGCGACGGTGTTCGAGGACAAGGTGCATGCCGTCGTCGATCTGCCCGGTTTCCTCGGCCTGTTCGCGGGCAAGGTCCGCGACGTGATCGCGCGGGAAGCGCCGAAGCTGCTGAAGTAACCGGCGCCCGCCTCAGCCCGCCGGTGCGCGGCGTATCGGGGGCAGGGCGTTGCAGATATCCGCCCCGCCCGCCGGCACCACGAAGAATGGCGGCGCGCGGTTCTCGCGTGAAGCGATCCAGGCGGTGAAGCGTGGATTGTCGGTACGGCGATACTGGAACCGGGGACGCTCGGCCGCCGGGATCTCGCTCGCCAGCCGGACCGCCGTGATCGCCACCTGCTCGCCCGGCGTCTTGTAGAAACCCAGATCGCCGGTGCCGCGCGGCAGAGCCGACAATCGCTCGATCCCGTCGATCACCCGGCCGACGATCGCGACATTGCGGTCGAGCGCGCGGGGACCATGGCCGATCGCGGCATACAGGTCGCCGCCGCTGCCCGTGCTGGGCGCCAGATCGCGGGCGACGCCGACCATGCCATAACAATGCGGCACCCACTCGGCGGTCGCATTGCCCGCCAGCGGCCACCCGTCGCGGCTGTACCCAGCCCATGGTGCATACGGGTCCGGCTTCGTCAGCTTCGCCACCGCGGTGGTGCCGGCATGATCGTACTCGGCGGGCGGGTTGGCGACGATGCCGGGCGGCAAGGGCTTCTTCTCGGTCGCATCACCCCATTGCCCCACGTAATTGTCCTGCACCCGGTACACGCTGGCGCCGGCATCCCACCACCGCGCCGCGGCCAGCCGGCGGATATTGTCGACATGCACCGGCGCATAGGCCGGCGCCAGCCGCACCGCCACGGTGCCGCCACCCGCCAGCGTGACCACCATCACCTCGTCATCGGGGATCGCGACCCAGTCCTCGGGCAGGGGGGCGGACGGCAGGGCGGCGGGGGCCGCAGCCGGGGCGGGAACGGGCGTGGTGACAGGGGCGGCGGGTGCAGGGGCAGCCTGAACCAGGCCGGCGAGGACGAGCGCGATCATCATGCCATCAACGTGCCCGAGCGATCGTCTGCACGCAATGTCTTGCGCCGCCGCCCACTCCCGCCTAGTGCCGCCCCTTCCAGAGCATGCGGAGCGGTGGCCGAGTGGTCGAAGGCGCTCGCCTGGAAAGTGAGTATACGCCAAAAGCGTATCGAGGGTTCGAATCCCTCCCGCTCCGCCATTTCGTCTCAAAGGCAAATTGTCCTTGAGAATCGACGCCGGAAACGGCGCTGTTCCAGGCGTTTTGATAGATTCAGAGGTCTATTGATGGATTCTCCGTCGCCTTTGGGCGCGGTATGAAACCAGATGCCGCGCGCTATCGATGCTGCGCGGATCGCCTGATTGTCCGCGCGTGCCTCAGGTCGTTTCGGTTTTCCGATCGTGACCAGTACCCCAACGCTATGGGCCAGGGTCAGGGGTCGAGCGGGTCGATGGGGTCCACGCGCCGTGAGGCGGCGTCGGGGCGGAAAGTGATGGCATTCGGCGCAGGTCGCGAGCCGATCCGGCCCGGTTGATAGCCGAGTTCGCGCTGATTGCGCGCCGTGAATGCCGGACTGGCGATCGCGTCGATATGCGCGGTGTTGCTGACGACGAGCGTGTCGCGATCCAGCGGCGCGCCGAGTACGATCAGCTGACGGGTCGCGTTGCGCAGGTTGGTGGTGGTGTGCCGCGCATAGGGTTCGACGATGATCGCGTCGGCCGGAATGCCGAACCGGTCGATCAGCGCGCGGCGCATCTCCACCGCCTCGACATGCGGCGTGTCACGCGGGTGGACCGCGCTGCCGCTGACGATAATGAAAGGCGCCAGCCCCTGGTCGAACGCGTCCGCGGCCAGCCGGACGTTGGCCTTTCCACGCGCACTGAGCGGCGTTGCGATGTCTTCTGGCCCGACGCCCAATGCGATGATCGCGCTGTAGCGGAAGCGCGACCAGTCCATTCCCCGAGCCTTCGCTATCGCGCCGGCATTGTATCGCTGGCCGAGCGGCTCGAATGCGATCGCCGCGTCCTTGCCGTTCGCGTCGAGCAGGGCGAGAGCCAGCGAAAGGCTGGGATCGCCAGTGACCGCGGGATCGTTGCGCTGCATGGTCGCCAGCATCACGGCATCAGCAACTTTCGCCGCGAAGCCGGCGCTGCCGAACGCCTCGTCGGAACCGTCGATCAGGGGGTAGCGCGGCAGCTTGCCGACGCCATAGACGCGCAGCACTTCGTTCAGGCCGTCGACCTCACGCCGTACGTCGTCCGCAGCGGCGCCGGCGTCGCGGGCCAGCGCCTCGCGCTCGTCGTCGCGCCAGATCGCGGCCTCGACCAGGCAGGGCGCGGCGGCAGCGCAGTCGGCAATACGCCGTTGCCTTACCGCGCCCGCCAGCGTGCGTCCGCGCAGCGACGGGAACAGCCGGCCTGCCATGGCAGCGAGATGGGCGTCGCGAACGGGCGCTGCCGCCGCCGGGATCGCGGCGAGCAACGCCGCGGCCGTTAATGCCGCGGCGCCGCGTCTCACCATGACTTGCTGACGATGAAGCGCACGCTGCGGCCGAAGATCGGGCGGCCATAGATCGCGTCGCGCGAGGTCTGTCCGTCAAGCTGGTCGGTGCGGGGATTTCCCTCGGTCAGGCCCTTGTTGTTGAAAATGTTGTCACCGACGACCTGGAACTGAAAGCCATTGGACGTCAGCGTCCCACCCAGACCGAAGGTGTTGTAGGATGGCAGCCGCGTGTTGTTGAACAGATCGACGAAACGGCGGCCGACATATTCATAGCGACCATAGATTTCGACCTGGCTGCTGCCGGCTTCGAACGAAAACGTGGGACGCACGTTGCCGAATACCTTGGGCTCGCGGATGATCTGGTTACCGTTGACGGCCGAGGGATCGGCACCGGCCGTATTCTCCAGATTCTTGTACTTCGGGTCCTGATAGGTGAACGATCCCGACAGGAAGAACCAGGGCACCGGCACCAGTGCACCGTCGACCTCGATACCCTTGACCTCGGCCTGACCGATGAACGGCACCGCCTGATCGTTGCGGCCGGTGGTGGGGTTGAACGCGACGAACGATGCGTTGAACGGATCGAACTTGGTGTAGAAGCCGGTGAGGTACAGGTAGTTGCGGCCGAACGATGTCTTCAAGCCGGCTTCGTACTGATCGGCCTTCGTCTTCACCAATACCGGGTTGATGCCATAATAGCTGCTCGACTGCGGCGGCACCTCCAGATGCGAGGCGCGGGCGTAACCACCGAAATGGTCGCTGACGTCGTAATTGACGCCGATCGTCCAGTTCGTGGCGGTCGGGCTGTCCTTGCGTGACTGGCGGGCACCGTCGAAGCTGCGGACGCTGTTGTCGGCCAGCGTGGTGGCATCGCCCAGATTGACCGAGGTCGAGGTCAGGCCATAGCCGTCGATGTGATACCATTCGTGCCGGATGCCGCCATCGAGACGCAGGCCGCGCGTAATCTCCCACGTATCGTTCCCGTAAAGCGCATAGACTGTGGAATCGACCTCGCCCTGATTGAGCGTGGTGCCGTAGCGCAGCACGCCGCGATCGGTAACCGAACCCAGAACCGCCCCGGTGGCTGAATAGGCAACCAGATCGAGCGTCCGCGGCTGGCCGCGCACTTCCATCAGATAGTCCTGATAGACCGCCTTGTTGGTAAGGCCATAGGCCGATCCGTAGCCACCGATCCGCAGGTCGTGCGTACCGATGCCGGTGTCGAACTTGCGCGTGACGCTGACATCGCCCTGCCCCGAATAGAAGCTGGAGCCGACACCGCGATACTGACCCTGCACGACCAGCCCCGATGCCGCATAGGGATCATAGGCCGTGGCGCCGTTCGTGCCCGACAGCGCATAGCCCAGCCGCGCTACCGGTGTCGCGGCAGTCCCGAAGGCGGTATTGGCGGCCGAGCGGAAACTGGCGGCGAACGTGTTGGCGTCGACCGGGTTGGACGTCGAGTAGAGGGCGTCGAAATTCAGGCGCCCTTTGGTGAACCCGGCGCGCACGGCCAACTGCCATCCGCCGAGATCACCGTCATATTGAAGACCGATATTGCCATATTCCATGTGTCGGCCATCGGCGAGATCGCGCGTCTGGCTCTGCGTCACGCCGGCAGCATCGCGGTATTTGAGCGTCACGCCACGGAACGCGGGCGAATTCAGCGTACCACTGAAGAAATCGATGAACGGGTTGAGCGATACCGCGGGGTTGCGCGGATCGGCGACGGGAATGGGCAGATAGAAGCTGTTGTGATCGTTGAGGTAGTTGACGCTCAGTCGCACCGAGCCATTGTCCAGATCATGCTTGATGTTCGCCCGGATCTGGCCGCCGCGATCGTTCGGGAAGCCATTGTCGCGCTGGCCGCCATCCCGGCGCAGATAGCCGCCGACCGCATAATAGGTGCCCCCGCCAAGCGGGCCGGACTGCACCGCGTCGAGCCGGTAGAGATCGGTGGTGCCCGCCGTCACCTGCACCTTGCCGCGCGGCGTGTCGCCGCCCGTCACGGTGATGTTGTTGACGATCGCCGCTGCCTGGGATGCGAAGATAGGCGCGGGGCCGCCGCGCACCACCTCGACCCGCTCGGTCATCAGGTCGTAGCGGTTGAGGCTGTCGCCGCGGAAGAAATTGCCGTTGATGTCGTGGAACAGCGGCAGGCCGTCCTGCTGGAACACCGCATAACCGTCATCGGTCGGGATGCCGCGGATGCGGGTGACGTTCTGCACCTCGCCGCCGGTCGCCTCCACCTGGATACCCGGCAGCTTGCCCAGGAGATCGGCGAAGTTGAGCGGCGCCAGCCGCTTGATGTCGTCCTGCCCCAGCGAGTTCACCGCATAGGAGACGTCGAACCGCCGCTGCCGACGCGCCGAGCCGGTGACGATGATGTCCGATCCGGTGTCGTCTTCCGCCGTGTCGGTGCCGGCTGCCCGGGCGGTATCTGCATTCTGCGGCGTGCTCGGCGTGGCGACCGGTGTCGCGCTCTGCGCGGATGCCGCACCGGCGGGCAGCACGATGCCGAGCATGGCGAGACAGGTGCCGAGCAACAGCACGGACTTGGTAGAAGCGATCATTATTTCCCCCACGCATTCTTGTTGATGAGGCCCGTTGCGCGAGTTTGCGTCACTTTGATGAAAGGTCACGCATTATCGGGGGGCGGGCAGGGTGATTGCGGCAGCCCTGTTGCCTCAAAGTCGCTATCGCGCACGGGTCGTGACGGTCAGCGTGCCGCCTCGCGACAGCGTCGCATGGTCGATCCGCCAGTCCGTAAGGGGACGACCGTTCCAGTCTGCGCGAACGATCATGCCGTCATATGGCCCGACCCGCCGGATCGACACCGCGCGACCGTCGCCCAGATCGATCCGTGCATTCGCGATCGCCGGTATGGTGACGATGTACCACGGCTCGCCAGGGACAAGCGGATAGAGGCCGAGTGCCGCGAAGACGTACCACGCGGTCATCGCGCCGGCATCGTCGTCCATGCCGTCGGCAAAGCCCTGCGGCGAGAGCGCGAAGCTGGGGCCGACGAACGGCGTCGCCAGCTTGCCGCTGTTCGTATAGGGGTGCGCGATCGGCCGGGTCATGATCTTGCGGACCAGATCGGCGGTACGCTGGGGCTGGCCGACGATCGCGAACAGCCAGGGTACGTGGATGTCCGGTTCATTGGTCATGTTGAACAGGCCGGCATCGAAAAAATGGTGCAGCTCGTCCCCGAAACTGGCCGGGCCGACCGTTCGTACCAGCCAGTCGAGATCGAATACCGGCGCCCAGCGATATTGCCACAACGTGCCCTGGTAAAGGCCGCGCGCCTTTACGATGTCGGCGTCCGGCCCCGGCGTCTGGAAGGTCGATCGCCACATCGACCGATAGTCATGCGCTTTTCGTGAGAAATTGGTGGCGATGTCCGTATCGCCCAGATCGGTGGCCAGCGCGGCGGTGGCCCAGTCGTCATAGGCCGCCTCGATCTGCTGGTCGGGCGTGTCGCGTTGCAGGGTGGTGCTGTCCTTCACCATGCCGGCCAGCGCTGCTTTCGCGTCGAACCCGGTGATGCCCTTGCGCCGCAGGTCGAGCAGCGCGATCCCGGCATGTTCCGTCCGCACCGTCAGGAACGGTTCGGTCAGCGTCGCCCATTGCGGCTTACCGCGAATATATAGGTCGGCGAGCGAACGGGCGATGTCGGCGCTGCGGCGCGGCTGCAACAGCGCGAGCAGCGGCAGTTGCGTCCGGTAATTGTCCCATAGCGACCAGCTGGCGTAGCGTGTCTGTCCGCGCGCGGACCGGGCAACGCGGCCGTCATTTTCCCGGTGCCGGGAATCGGGATCGTCGATCGCGACCGGTGTCTGGAAGACGCGGAACAGCGAGGAATAGAACAAGGCGCGGTCACGCATGTCGCCGTCGATCGTGACGCCGCCCAGCACATCGTTCCACGCGGTCCGGGTCCGGGCCGCCACCGCCGCGAACGGGCGCGTCGATAGCTCCCGATCGCGCACCAGCGTCGCGCCCGTCGCGTCGACCGTCGACAGTCCGGTGCGGACCTCGATGGCGTCACCCGCCTGCATCGGCACGGCAAGGGTCGCGATGTCGCCATCCCGGGTCATCATGCGATGCAGTGGCCGTCCGTTCAGGGTGATGCGACTGCTCGTAAACAGGCGATAGCGGCCCTTGTCGCACACGGTGCCGGCGACCAGTTCCACCCGGAGATCGTCGCTGCGGTCCGTATGCCATGCGCTGGACAGGCGCTGCGCGTATTGATGGCGCAGGTCGATCCGCAGGGTCATGTCACCCGCCCGTGCCACCGTGAAACGCAACAGCCCGGCACCACGGGTCGCCGTGGCTTCGGCGAGGATGCCGTCGTCGTAACGCACGCCGTAGCGGCCCGCCCGTGCGGTCTCGCTGCGCTTGTCGATCAGGGCGTTCCCGGTCGCGCCGGTTCGGCGCAGCGACACCAGCAAGTCGCCACCACCGCCGCTGCATCCCACGCCCACGCCACGGGTATGAGAGAATCCTCGCAGCCGGGTGGCGGCATGATCGTAGCCAGCGTGGTTGGCGGGATCGGTATCCGGGCCGAGCTGCACCATGCCGAACGGTGCCACCGCCGCCGGCGAAAGCTGCCCGAAATCGGCCAGTGTCCCCACGAACGGATCGACCAGATCCGCTGGCGTATCATCGGCGGCGGCTGGCGTCCCGGTGAGAAGGAGAAGGGTCGCTACGAGGTATTTCATGGCTATGCGCGCCTTGTTTGCCGTCGATCAGGTAGGTGCGTTCGCTGCGGCGGTATCTGGATTTATCCGGCAATCAAACGGCCTTGATTCCGATAGGGGCTCCAACCCTGTTTCTGCCCGTCAGCGATGACAGCGCAATGACGTCGCAGAAGGTATCCCCCGTCCAGCCCTTAAAAAGGCCAAGCGGCCTGAACGAAAGACCGGTTCGGAGGGAATGGCATAAGAGACCAGATATTCGCTTTTGTGAAGGAAATCCGGCACCGGCAGGGGTCCGATTTCTCACAAAGCAGGAGGCGCAGTCGCTGCGGAACGGAATGTGTCCGGGTCATGATGCGGTGGTCTTGAACTTGCTGTGCCCTAGCGGCACCCCGGCCTTCGCTGGCCGGCTCCGGATCGCGAAAGATGTTATTTGAGATTTAGACGACTTTCAGGGAAACTTATCTGATCTTGATTCTGACGATTGCAATTGCTCCGCATTTTACTTCACCATAACGTGGCATGGCAATCGGGGGATTGATGATGCTCAGGTCGTTGGGGTGGATCGGCATAATTGGCGCTGCACTGGCGGGTGTCATATCAAGCTTGGGCACGCTCTACCTGTTCGCACCTTCTGCGCCGTATTTGTGGATGCTCATTGCACTGCCCTTGCTGGTCGGCGCGGCCATTGCCGCTTTGCTTGGGCGATTGGCTGCGCCTTGGGCGGGCGTGAAGCGTGCGACGGCGACTGTGATCGCGGCGATCCTGGCGATCCTGCCGCTTGGCGGTCTCGTCGCCGCGATGCTGCTCAGCCCGGCGTTACCGCAAGCGAACGCCGGCCCCGATCCACGCGGGCCGCATCGAACATTGAAGACCGCCGCGGGGTCATCGCTTGCGTGGTGGTCGATCACACCCACACATGTCGCACACAGAACGCCCGTGGTTTTCCTTCATGGCGGCCCTGGGACGTTCACGCGCAATCGCGACTTCGCCGTGGGGCAGGGATTCCGTGACGCCGGGTTTTCGACGATCTACTACGACCAGTCGGGCAGCGGTGCGTCGGGCAACCTGCCGATCGAACGTTACACGCTGGCGAACGCCGTCGCCGATCTCGAAGCGTTGCGGTCGGCGATCGGTGCCGAAAAGCTGGTCGTATGGGGACAAAGCTGGGGGGCGTCGCTCGCGGCTGCCTATGTCCGTGCTTACCCGGGCCATGTGGCGGCAACGATCCTGGATTCACCGGGTGATTTTCCCGGTGAGCCGCATCCGCTCGACTATGCGAAGACCGACAGCCGCGGCGATTTCGAACCGACGCTGCGCGACGCTACATTGTACCTTCTGATCGGCCATGCTCCGCAGCTCGCCGAGCGGTGGCAGAGCCAGGACGACGCACGCGCGACCCAGCAGGCGCGGGTCGACAAGATCACCAGCATCTATGGCTTTCAGTGCAAGGGGGAACGGGTCCCGCTTCGCCGTCCGTTGTCGCCCCCAGGTGGCAATCTCTATCCGCAGTTGCGATTGCAGGATGATCTGGCGCGGCAGCCACCGGTGATCGGTCCCCTGTCTCGTGCGCCTGCGCTGCTGATCCGCGGCGATTGCGACTACCTGCCGCTGGCGACCGCTGCGCGTTACATGAAAGCGTTTCCGGCAGCGACGCGGATCGACGTGCCCGGTCGTGGTCACGCCTTCTACGGACATGACGACGATTTGCGCATGATCCTGCACCGGTATGCATCGACGACGCTACGATCCCTTCCCTGATCGCCCGTCATGGGCTGTCGTGCGACAGGGTGCCGATGAACCAACTTATCGTGCGGCGGGCGCCGGTCCGGTCAGCAGCAGTCGCGCCTGCGTTCCCCAGCCGCCGATGAAGATGTCAGGCTGGCCGTCGCCGTCAAGATCACCCGTGGCCATGCCCCAGCTTCGCCCGGTCGTGGCCTTCGGTACGATGCCGGCCGTGGCATCGGTGAAGCGTCCGCGCCCGTTATTGATCCACGCCCGGACCTGCAAGGGCGTAAAGCCCGGCACCTGGATGGCACCGACGAGAAGATCGGGCGCGCCGTCGCGGTCGAGGTCGATCACCGTACCGGCCCAACTCGAGAAACGGTGTTTCGGCAGACGCGTTGCCGTCTCGTCACGAAACCGCCCGTTGCCGTCGTTGACGAGCAGGCGACTCTGCGGGTCCTTGTCCCACGCCTTGTTGTTGCTGGTCAGGTTGAGGAAGAAAATGTCGGGCCGGCCATCGCGATTGGCGTCGAAGACGTGGACTTCGCGCGTCTCCAGCGGGGTTCGCAGATCGAGCCTGTCGGAAGCGTCGGTAAAGCGACCCTTGCCATTGTTGAGCAGGAGGCGATTGGGCGGTGTCTGGTTGGCGACGACCATGTCGAGATCGCCGTCACCGTCCATGTCGGCGAGGGCGATGCCCTGTGCGTCCTCGGCGTTGCGGGGCAGGTGGGTATCGCTGGCATCGATGAACCGGCCGGGGCGGGCGGGGTCGTTCAGCCACAGGAAATTACGCGGATCGGGCTTCGTCTCGCCCTCCCTGGCTTCGCTCGAATTGCCGATGACGATATCCGGCAAGCCATCGCCGTCGACGTCGCCGACCGCCAGTGCGTTACCCTGGCTTTGCCGTGGCAGCCGGTCGCTTGCATCGGCGAAGCCGCCCTTGCCGTCCCCGAGATAGAGCTGGTGCCGCCGGGTGTCCTCCGCGACGAACACCACGTCCATGTGACCGTCGCGGTCGAAGTCGGCGGCGCGGACATGTTCGTTATCGTGTTCGGTGGTGCCGAATACATCCTGCTTCCACGTCAGCCGGCCTGCACCATCGTTGATATAGAGCCGGCTGACGCCGTTCTCCACGGCAAGGACGACGTCGAGATCGCCGTCCGAGTCCACGTCGATCATGACGGCGTCGAGCGCGTGGAGATCGGGTGCCATCGGAACATGCGTCGTGGTAACGTCACGATAGGGTGCGGCCGACCCCCGCGATGCGGAGACGACCGACGTGGTGAAGGACGCGCTGGCGATAAGGGTCGTGGCGAGAAACAGGGAGCGACGAAGCATATCTGCGCCTTTCGATCTGGTAGAGCGGCTTCGGTACAACCTCCATCTCATCGAACAGATGCACGTGACAGGCTCCGCCGACCGACTTCGAACAGATACTCCATTCCATGGCGCGGGCAGCACCGGCGTGGGTCAGATCAAGGGTCGCTCGCCATGGTGAAGCATCGCGGGGATGACCAGATCTTCTTCATCGGCGAGATGCTTCAGCAACAGATCGAGGAGGGTTTCAGCTTCGCCGGTATAGGCGTCCGCTGCCCGGCGCGCCGCATCGCCGGGGGACGACAGCGCGGACAATAATCCGCGCGCGTGCTCGACGGTTGTCACTAGCTGATGGTGGATCAGTGCGTGGTCCGACTCCAGCAGATCGAAGCCCGTGACGAGGCGCTGGTCCAGTTGTCGAAACTTCGGGAAATAGGCGTCATCCTCGATCCGGTGGTGCTGGTCGAGGTGCTGGAGGAAGCCGTTCAGTCGCGGCACGAACGCGCGCTGGAACTGCTCTCCACCCAGCTGCCGTTCGCGGAAGGCGTGCATGATGCGCGACACTTCGCTGCCTTCATGGCGCAGGCTGGCATGCACCTGCAGCCAGAAATCGGCGAGTCGGCCGAAGTTCGCATGCGTGCGCCAGTCACCACGCGGATAGTTTGCCCGGAGAAATGCGATATCGTCCGGCAGGCCGTTGCGATCACCGAGCCGAAGCGCGGCGGTCGAGGTGTCGTTCATCGTGACATTCCCGTTCGGTCAGGTCTGCGCGGGGCGTCGCCGCCAGTCTGACTCATTTTCCTGCCCAGCGGATCGCATTGACGAGAATGCGCCGGTAGTTCGGATCATCGTATGACGCTGGCAAATGGCCCAGCGCGGAGTACATGATGCGCGCGTTCGATGCGGGATTGATCCAGATGACGGGATGCATACCCATCGCCAGCCTAGTGCCGGGACGGTAGCTTGCCTCATCGATCCGCGCGAGAACGGTCATGCCGCGGGCGGCGGGATTGGCGTCGAAAGAGTACCATTCATCGACGGGTGACCAGGGTAGTTTGATACCGGCCATGATCGGATGATGCGGTCGATCGACGATGATCCGGGCCGGCTGGAACTGATCTGTTCCACCCGGATGGCCGATGAATTTGGTGCCGATGATCGTGTCCTTGTACCAGGCCTGCGTATGACTGTCGTCGCCGGCGGCGTGCAGGGCCACCACGCCACCGCCGCGTGCGACGAAGCGCCTGAACGCAGCCTGTTGATCGCTGGTGAGGAAATCACCGCTGGCGCTGTTGAGGACGACGACGGCAAAGTGCCGCAGTTGGTCGTCGTTGAAGACGGCGGTGTTTTCGGTAACGTAGCTTGGACGGCCCAGGCTGTGCGCGATATCGGCGAGGACGGCATTCGAGTGCGGGATATGTTCGATATGCCGCCAGCCGTTCGTCTTGGACACGATCAGGACGGCGTGTCGCAGCCCGGTGGGAAGCACCGGGGGCGTTGCGTCGAAGGTGGCGGTCGGCAGATGAGGATCGGGTGCCGATTGCGCCATCGTCAGCAGGGCCACCATCACCAGCATTCTGTGCATCGCGCGACCTCCCGGGGTAACCAGGATCGGCGATAGCGCACCGGGGCCGCCGTTTCGATACCGGGCGACACGAAGCAGCTATCGCACGCCCCACGCGTTGAGGGGGTTCAGCATGGAGGAAGCTTGATGAAGCTCTATTACTCGCCGGGCGCTTGCAGTCTGGCCGATCACATCGCGCTGCATGAGGCGGGCCTGTCGTTCGAACACGAGAAGGTCGATCTGAAGGTGAAGCGCACCGACAGCGGTGCCGATTACATGGCGATCAATCCGAAGGGATATGTCCCCGCGCTGACGCTCGACAGCGGTGAGACGCTGAGCGAGAATATCGCGATCCTCGACTGGATCGCGCATCAGGACACGAAGCTGAAGCCCGCAGGCCCGATGGGACACACGCATCTGCTGGAGGCGCTGGCGTATATCTCGACCGAGATACACAAGAGTTTCAAGCCCTTCTTCGCCGGTGCCGGTGATGATGAAAAGGCGAAGGCCGGCGAGACGATCCTGAAGCGGATGGGATATCTCGCCGACACGATGGAGGGCGATTTCCTGTTGGGCGCCGACCTGAGCGTCGCCGACTGCTACCTTTTCGTCATGCTGCTCTGGGCGCGGAAAAACGGCCTCGACGTACCGGAGAAATTGGCTGCCTATCGCGATCGGCTGATGGAGCGGCCGTCCGTCAAGACGGCGATGACGCATGAGGGGTTGATCTAAACAGACGGCGCAGGGGTGACGCCGCCTTTTCCTTAAGCTGGCGTCCCTCTGCCTTGGGAGCATTTCAACTACATACCTTCGATTGCAATTCGTTGTGCCTTTGCCCTGCGAGGTTTGCCGCGAGTCATCGCAAGGTCGTTCCCAGAAGAAGCGGCCACGGCCGGAAAAAGATCGTCGATCCTGTATGCGAAACGGCTGATATGCCAGCGTTGGCACAAACACCGTTGACTTTTATTGCCTCTCTGAGGAAGCAGGATGCCCGGCCGACGCTCCAACGCAAAAAAAGCGTGGTGACCAGTCGATAGGGAGAGAGCGATGCGCCCAGATCCGATGCGGCATATAGCCATGGCGTGCGCCATGGCGGCCGTGGTGCTTCCCGCCGCGGCGGATGCACAGGCGTTGCAGACCGAGACGATGATGCTGTCCGGTACAGGGCCTGACGATGCCGTGGATTGGGATTTCCGGATCGGCGGCGGCCGACGCGCGGCCGAGGCCGCGCACATCCCCGTTCCCTCCAATTGGCAGCAGCATGGTTTCGGACGCTATCAATATGGCGAGGAAGGACGGTCGGGCCAGCCGGATCACGGCACCTATCGCCGGCAATTCACCGTGCCGGCGGCATGGAAGGGCCGGCGCATACGGTTGATCTTCGACGGCGTGATGACCGATGCGGCGGTGACGGTGAACGGCGTGTCGGCCGGGCCGGAGCATCAGGGCGGTTTCTATCGCTTCGGCTTCGACATCACTCCGCTGCTGAAAATCGGTCAGGCGAACATGGTCGAGGTGGTCGTCCACGAAGCATCCGCCAATCCCGACACCAACCGGGCCGAGCGGGCGGCGGATTACTGGGTGTTCGGTGGCATCTTCCGTCCGGTCTGGCTGGAGGCCACGCCGGCACAGGCGATCGCCCATACCGCGATCGACGGGCGCGCGGACGGAACCCTGACCGCGGATGTCACGCTCGCCGCGCCGCAGGATGTCACCCACCTGATCGCGCAAGTGACCGCGCCCGATGGCCGGCCGATCGGTGCGGCGTTCACGCAAACGATCCCGGCGGGCGGTGGTGGCCGCATCCGGCTGGCCACCCGGATCGCCGGTCCGCGTCTGTGGACCGCCGAGACGCCAAATCTCTATGGCCTGACGCTGACGCTCTATCGGGGCGATCGGGCCGTCCATCAGATCCATGAACGCTTCGGTTTTCGCACGTTCGAGGTGCGCGCCGGGCAGGGTCTGTTCCTGAACGGGCAGCGTATCCTGTTGAAGGGTGTCAACCGGCATAGCTTCCGTCCGGATACCGCGCGTGCGCTGACCACGAAAGACAATTACGACGACGTCCGCCTGATACGCTCGATGAACATGAACGCGGTGCGGATGTCGCATTATCCACCCGACGAGTCGTTCCTGAAAGCCGCCGACGAACTCGGCCTCTATGTGCTCGACGAACTCAGCGGGTGGCAGCATGCGCACGACACGCAGGTCGGGCGGCGGCTGGTGCGCGAGATGGTCGAACGCGATGTGAACCATCCCAGCATCCTGTTCTGGGACAATGGTAACGAAGGCGGCTTCAACCTCGATCTCGACGGTGACTATGCGCTGTACGATCCGCAGAAGCGGCCCGTCCTGCACCCCTGGGCGATCCATGCCGATGTCGATACCAAACATTACCCACCCTATGCCGATGCGCTGCGGCGGCTGGCCGGTCCCAACATCTTCATGCCGACCGAATTCATGCACGGATTGTTCGACGGTGGCGGCGGTGCGGGACTTGCGGATTACTGGAAGGCGATCGCCGGTTCGCCCCGTGGCGGTGGTGGCTTCATCTGGGTGTTCGCCGATGAAGGCATCGCGCGCACCGATCGCGGCGGCGCGATCGATACGTTCAGTACCTTCGCGCCCGACGGGATCGTCGGCCCGCGCCACGAACCGGAAGCGAGCGTCGCCACCATCCGCGATCTGTGGTCGCCGGTGCAGATCGATGCGCCGACGCTGGACGATCGCTTCACGGGTCTGGTGAGCGTCCGCAACGGGTACGATTTCACCAGCCTGTCGCAACTCCGTTTCAGCTGGCGGCTGCTCCGCTTTCCCGGACCCGGCGCTGGCACGACAGTGGCGAATGTGATCGGCAAGGGCGAGACTGCTGGCCCCGACATCGCACCGCATGCCAGCGGCGGGCTGTACCTGCGTCTGCCCGCCCGCTGGCACGAGGCGGACGCGCTGGCATTGACCGCGATGCGGGACGGACAGGAAATATGGACCTGGACATGGCCCACCGCACGGCTCGATGCGGCGATGCCCGTCGTCACTGCCGGACGATCGGTGGCGCCGGCCGTCGCCCGGACCGGGGGCATGGTTCACCTGAGCGGGGGCGGCGTCGACGCGACGTTCGATCCCGTATCCGGATTGCTGCGCGAAGTCCGCCGCGGCGGTCGGCGCTATACCCTGTCCAACGGTCCACGGCTTACCTTCGCCCGGCCGCGAGACACGGGCGTATCGACATGGCTACCGATCGCCGGCGGGGACGATGCGAGCCTGACACGACAATTGCCCACCGCGATGCTGGCCAGTGTCGCTGAGGTCGAACTGGACTTCACGCAAGCCGATAGCTGGGCCGGCTTCGCGCTGGATATCTCACCCGCTGGACAGCAATGGCGGACGATCTTCGACGGATCGCGCCGCAAGACCGATGGCGAGCGCTATGTATTCCCGCCGCAGATCGTGAAGGCGATCCGCATCCGCGATCCCCAGCGTGCCGATGGACAGGCAGTCGCGGTGAAGGCGGTACGGCTGGGCTATGAACCCGATCGCTTCCCCGCCGCATCGACGCCGGTAACGGTCCAGGCCGGTCGTGGCCGCAACGCAACGACGGGCGCGGAGGAGGCGTGGGTAGAGGCACCGGGCGCGGGCGGCCTCGACCGGGTGCGCTGGACGATCGATGCGCGTGGCGCGCTCACGCTCGATTATGGCTACCGGTTATCGGGGCCGGTTCTCTATCACGGCGTCAGCTTCGATACGCCGCTGGCCGACATCCGCGCCGTCCGGGCGCTGGTGAATGGTGGCGATCCCGTATGGCGCAACCGGGTGCAGGGCGGCGTGCTGGGCGTCCACGATATCGCTGGTACGCGTGGCGGCCTGCCCGACCCGGCGACGGCGGGATATTTCGCCGGATTGCGGTGGGCGACGTTCAGCGGCAACAATACATCATGGTCCGTGACCAGTGCTGTTCCGGGTCAGTATCTGCGGGTGGGCACGCGCCCGAACGATCATCCGTACACAACGGTCGACTTCCCATCGGGCGACGTCTCTTTTCTGGGCGCGATTCCCGGGATGGGATCGAAGTTCATCAGGCCTGAGGATTCCGGGCCTTCCGGGCAGCCCACGATCGTCAGCGGCGAGCAGCGTGGAAAGCTGACCATTTCGTTTTCGCAGAATTGAACCTCGCAACCATCAAGCCCGCAAATCCGTGATCGTTTGCGATGTGGCTGTCGATCGCATGTCCCCGACCTGATCGTTCCTCGCTCTGGCATTTCGATTACCGGCTTTGACGCTCATGGCTCAATGCCGCGCTTGCGCTTCGGCCTGGCTGGTGATCGCCTCGCAGATTTCATGGGTCGACAGAATGTCTGCGGCAAGGGTCGGATGTTTCTCGCGCACGGCCAGCAGGAAGTCCGCGCACATCGCCTCGAAGCCTCGCTGACGGCCGACGGATGTCCAGTCGCCGCGCCGGTGGTGATATTCCGTGCCCGCCGATCGGACCGTTTCCGCCAGATTGCGCACCGACTGCCGAACGCCGTTTCCGATCACGTCCAGTCGTTCCTCGTCCAGCCCGCTATCCCGGTGCATGGTGCCGAGGGCGGTATAGCCGTCGCCGGCCAGCGTCAGCGTCACCACCTTCAGCAATCCATGTTCGACATGGGTTTCGATCGTGCGGCGCCGCACCGGGGCAGGGGCCAGGAACAGCAGCGTATCGACGACATGGATGAAATCGTCGAACACCACCCGTCGCGGCGTATCGGGCTGACGGTGACGATGCTTTTCCATGACGATCAGGTTCGCGCCGGTGTCGCGAAGGGCCGCATAATCGGGCGCGAAACGGCGATTGAACCCGATTTTCAGCAGCGTTTCCTGCCGTTCCGCCAGTGCGACGAGCTGTCGGGCTTCGGCAAGGCTGTCAGCGAGCGGCTTGTCGACGAAGGTGGGGATACGCCGTTCGAGAAGCATCCGGACGAGCGCCGGATGCGCCCCGGTCGCTGCATGAACGAACGCCGCGTCGAACGTCGTGGCCGCCAGTGCCCGATCGATGCCGGCATGTAGATGAGGCATACGGAACATACGGCCGGCGTCATGGAGCATCGCCTGATCGCGGGTCGCCAGATGCACCTCCAGCTCCGGAAGCGCCGACAACACCGGTAGATATCCTTTGCGAGCGATATCGCCCAATCCCGTCACCAGCACGCGCATCGCGATCTCCGAACTCTCAGTGATGGCCTGTGCGCCGGGTCGTCACCGTGTCGTAAGTATGGCGCGGCGCCCGCGGCGCATTGACCAGGTCGGCACCGCGATCAAGGGTCGGTCGCATCGACTCCGTCTGGGTTGTCAGAAGACATCCGAAGGGGATCGAATTCGTGCACCGCCTGCTCCTGACTTCCTCCGCCACATTTGCCCTGGTCGCCGCCACGTCCGCATTCGGACAGACGGTCGTCGATACGAAGCGGACGATGTCCATCCGCACATCGACCATCCGCAGTGGCACGCCCGACAATATCAGCATCGTCGCCGCCGGCGGCATCGCCCCGACCACCGGGACGGCGGTGACCATCGACAGCAACAACAACGTGACCAACGCCGGCACCATCCAGGTGACCGATGCCAACGGCGCGACCGGCATTCTGGCGCAGGCCGGTGTGCGGAGCGAGATCAGCAACAGCGGCAAGATCATCGTCGACGAAACCTACACGCCCACCGATCTGGACAAGGACGGCGATCTCGACGGTCCTTTCGCGCAAGGCACCGGCCGTACCGGCATCCGCACGGCGGGCGCGTTCACCGGTACAATCTCCAACGCTGGCGAGATCACCGTGGAGGGCAATGATTCCGCCGGCATCTATCTGGGCGGTCCGCTGACCGGCACCCTGACGCATGGTGGCAAGACCAGCGTCGTCGGCGACCGCACGGTGGGCGTGCGGGCGGCGGCGGTGACCGGCAATGTCACGCTCGGTGGCACGATCACCGCGGTCGGCCGCGATGCGGTCGGCGCGCGGCTGGACGGCAACATCGCCGGTGCGCTGGTTGTCGAGGGGGTGATCGGATCGACGGGATATCGCTCGACCACCGCACCAGCAGACGTATCGAAACTGGATGCCGACGACCTGTTGCAGGGCGGGTCGGCGCTGGTCGTCGCGGGCGATGTGACAGGCGGCATCACGCTGTCGAACGCCACCGGCAAGATCGCCGATGTCATCTCCTATGGCGCCGCGCCGGCCTTTCAGATCGGTGCGGCGGATCGGGCGATTACGATCGGTGCGGTGGCGGGTACGACGCCGTCGGCCGGGCTGGTGGTCAACGGCAAGGTGACCGGCAACGGTGTATATAACGGCGTTTCGGCCACCGCGCTGTCGATCGGCGGGCTGGGCGGTGGCGTGACGATCGCGCAAGGGGTGGCGATCGGCGGCACCGTTCAGGCATCCGCCGTGAACGCCGCCGCCACGGCGATCCACTTCGGGGCGGGCGCGGCCACGCCCGAATTGCGGGTGTCCGGCACCGTGGCCGCCACCGGCGGCGGCGTCGCGACCACCCGGTCGACGGGTGTCCTGATCGATACGGGCGCGTCGGTGGCGACGATCCGCAACAGCGGCACGATCCGCGCCGGCGCCACGGGGGCGACGGCGGCGGCCATCCTCGATCGCACCGGCGGCGTCACGCTGGTCGAAAACAGCGGCACCATCGTCGCGGCGGGCGCGGATGCGACGCGATCGGTCGCGATCGATCTGTCGGCGAACACCATCGGCGCGGTCGTCCGTCAGGTCGCGGTGACGGGTGCGGCCGCCCCGGCGATCACCGGCGCGATACGTTTCGGTTCGGGCAGCGACCGGCTGGATATCGCGGCGGGATCGGTGGCGGGTGAGGTGTCGTTCGGCAGCGGCAACAACCGGCTCGACATGAGCGGCGCCGGCACCTTCGCCGGCACCGCGATCTTTGACAGCGGCGTGGATACGCTGGCGATCGGTGGCACCGCGCGGTTCGACGGCACGGCCGATTTCGCCGGCGGCGGTCAGGATGTGCTGGCGATCGCGGGCAAGGGCGTGTTCGCCGGGCGGCTGGTCAATGCCGGCAATCTGGCGGTGACGGTCGCGGCCGGCGGCGGCACCTTCGCGGCGAGCGGCGGTGCCACGATCGGTTCGCTGACGCTCGGCGAGCAATCGATCCTGAGCGTCGCACTCGACAGGGCGAACCCGGCCGCCAACCTGATCCAGGTGACCGGTGCGACGGCGATCGGCGCCAACAGCCAGCTGGCGCTGCGCGTGACCGGCGGCACCGACATCACCGGCCGCTATGTCGTCCTGCGCTCGGGTACGCTGACCGGAGCGACCAATCTCACCCTCGCCACCACCGCCGTCCCGTTCCTCTACAAGGGAGCGATCGTCGCGACCGCCCCGAACGAGATCGCGGTCGAGGTCGTGCGCAAGGCACGTACCGAACTGGGGCTGAACGCCGCCGCCGCCAGCGCCTTCGACGCGATCGACACGGCGATCGGGAGTGACGTGAAAGTCGCCGCCGCGATCCGCGGGATTTACGACGGTGCCGCCTTTCGCGGCGCGATCGACCAGATGCTGCCCAACTATGCCGGCGGCGTGTTCGAGAGCGTGACGCTCGCGTCGCGGGCGGCGGCGGGGCAGTTGCGCGAGCCGGCGGGCGAGTTCACCGAGGAGGGTAGCTGGGGCATGTGGCTGACCCCGGTCGGCTGGGACGCATCCAAGGCGGCACGGAGCACGACCAGTTACGATGTGCGCGGCTGGGGCATCAGCGGCGGGCTGGAGCGCAAATCGCAGGCGGGCAATTTCGGCGTCTCGCTCGCCTATCTGCGCGGCCGCGACAATGAGGGCGTGGCGGTCAACCGGGTGAACCACAGCCAGTACGAGCTGGCCGGTTTCTGGCGCGGCCATTGGGGAGGGTTCGCCGCGCAGGTGCGCGGGTCGGCGGCGTTCCTGTCGTTCGACGCGCGGCGCCAGTTCGACGGTACGATCGGATCGGAAGTCGTGCAGCGTCGGGCCAATGCGGACTGGAACGGCATGCTCTATTCCGGATCGGGCGGCGTGTCGTACGAACATGTCATTGGCCAGTTCAGCCTGCGGCCCAATCTGGCGCTCGATTACTACAAGCTCAATGAGGACGCCTATCGCGAGACGGGGGGCGGCACCGCGTACGACCTGACGGTGCGCAAGCGCAGCAGTGACGAACTGGCCGTCACGGCGGCGCTGGCGGCGGGGATCAATTTCGGCGGCGACAATCGTTACGAGCAGTGGAGCCGCATCGAGGTGGAAGGGGGCCGTCGCGAACGGATCGCCGGCGCGCTCGGCCGCACCACCGCCAGCTTCGGCAGCGGCACCGCCTTCACGCTCGATCCCGAGGCGCGCGGTGGTGGTTGGACCGGCCGCGTCCGCGCGATCACCGGCACCTCGGAAGTCCGCCTCAGCGGCGAAGTGGGCGCCGAACAACGACTTGGCGACGTGGCGCTATCCGCGCGCGCCGCCCTGCAGTTCGCCTTCTAGGCGAAGCGCGTGGGCACCCCCGACCTGCGCATCCTGCCGGATCTCCACCCCGCCCCGGGGTGGAGATCCTTCTCCCATGACCGTCGTTCGGCTAGACGACCGACCTCCCCGATCCTCCAGCCGGTTCCTGTTATGCCGCCCACCGGGCTCGAAGCCGTCTATCTCGCCAATCGCGACAAGCTCGTGCGCTTCCTGAGGGCGCGCGGCGCGGACGACGCGGCGGAGGATCTGGTGCACGACCTGTGGCTGCGGGTGTCCGGGCAGATGGCAGGGCCGGTGGGCAATCCGCTGGCCTATCTGTTTCGGGCGGCGGACATGCTGATGATCGATCGCTATCGGTCGCGTCGGCAGGCGGAACGCCGGGAGCAGGCATGGGAGGAGACGCGGGCCGGCGATGCCGCATCCGGCGAACCGGAGGCGGAACGGCTGGTCGCAGTCCGGCAGGAAGCGGCACAGGTGGAGCGGATGCTCCGCGCGCTCGGCCCCCGCAAGGAAGCGATCTTTCGTCGGGCGCGGATCGACGGGGTTCCCCAGCGGCGGATCGCGGAGGAACTCGGCATCAGCATCAGCACGGTGGAAAGCGACCTGCGAGCCGCATGCAGGGCACTGGCCCAGCTCAAGGAAGACATACGATGAGCGAGGATCGCAACGACGTCGCATCCGGGCCGGTTGGCATCGATGACGAGGCACTCGACTGGGTGATCCAGATGGCGGAGCCACAGGCGGATTGGGATGCCTATCTGGCATGGCTGGAGGCGGACCCGACGCGCGCCGAACGTTACGATCGGGCGGCGTCCGCTCTGCAGGATGCGGCGATCGCCGTCGCCCGGCTGCCGGTTTCCCCGCCAGCGACCGCGGCGCACCCCGATACCGCCGACGCCGGCGGCGACCCCACTGGCTGGACACGCCGCCGCTGGCTGGGCGGCGCGGTCGCGGCGGCACTGGTCGGCGCGATCGGGCTGGGCGTCTGGACCGGGCGGAGCGATCCCTACATCGTCGCGACGGCGGCGGGTGAACAGCGGACCGTCGATCTCGGTGACGGTAGCAGCATCGTGCTGGCGGGGGCCTCGGAGGTACGGCTGGATCACAAGGCGCCCCGCGTCGCCGCGGTCGAGCGCGGCGAGGCGCTGTTTCGGGTGCGGCACGATCCGGGTCGGCCGTTCGATGTGCGGGTCGGCGATCTGGCGTTGACCGACCTCGGCACCGTGTTCGACGTGCAAAGGCTGGGGCGGCGGACGCGGGTATCGGTGGCGGAAGGCGCGGTGATGGTCGATCCCGACGGTGCGGCGCTGCGCCTCGATCCGGGGCAGGCCGTCATCGCCGATGGCGCAGTTCTCGAACGCCAGTCGATCGATGCGGTGGATGTCGGCGGCTGGCGGGACGGCCGGCTGGCCTATGACGACGCCACCTTGGCCGAAGTGGCCGAAGACCTGTCACGTCAGCTCGCGATGCGGATCGCCACGGCACCGTCGGTCGCGGGCCGGAAGTTTCGCGGGACGCTGGAGATCGGCAGTCTCAGGAACGATCCTACGCTTCTGGGCGAGTTGCTCGGTGTGAGCGTCCGGCGGACAGGGGGTGGCTGGATGCTGGAACCGCGCCGGTGAGGGGAACGGCGGCGGGTGTCGGTTCCGCCTTCCTGTTGATGGTCGCCGCGCCGGTCGCGGCCGAGCCGTTGCTGATCGACCTGCCGGCGGGCAGCGTCCGTCAGCAGGTCATGGCGCTCGGCCGGCTGGCGCGCGTCAGCATCGTCGTGCCGGATGCGCGCCTGTGGTCGCGGCGGGTGCCGGCGCTGCGCGGCCGTATGCCGGCGTCTGCGGCGCTTTCCGCCATCGCCGCCCAGGCGGGTGCCCGGGTGGAGGCGATCGGGCCGGGCAGCTGGCGGCTGACGAGACGGGTTGCCGTCGCTCCGCGACCGCCACATCGCACCGTTCCTTCTCCGCCGACCGCCGCACCGGTCGAGGTCGGACCCGATATCGTCGTGACCGCGAGCAAGCGTGACACGACGCGGGCCAATTTCGCCGGACAGGTGGTACGCGTATCGGGTCGCGATCTGGAACTGGGTGGCGCCGGCGGCACGGAACGCCTGACCCAGCGGCTGACCAGCGTCACCTCGACCTATCTGGGGGCTGGCCGCAACAAGCTGTTCATCCGCGGCATCGCCGATTCGAGTTTCACCGGACCGACCCAGGCCACCGTCGGCCAATATTATGGCGATCTGCGGCTGAGCTACAACGCGCCCGATCCCGATCTGCGGCTCGCCGATCTGGCGGCGGTCGAGGTGCTGGAGGGGCCGCAGGGTACGTTGTACGGCGCCGGTTCGCTGGGCGGGTTGATCCGCCTCGTGCCCAATCCGCCCGATCTGGTGAACATATCCGGATCGGCGGCGATCGGTGGATCGGCGACGACACACGGCAAGCCGGGGGCGGATACGCAGGTCGTGCTCAACCTGCCGGTCGTATCGGAACGACTGGCTCTCCGGCTGGTCGCCAATACGGCGAGCGAGGGGGGCTATATCGACAAGCCCCTGCTGGACCGGGTCGATGTGAACCGGACCCGCATCGCCGGCGGCCGTGCGACCGCGCATCTCGAACTGGGGGCCGGCTGGAGCGCCGAGGTCGTGAGGCTTGGCCAGCGGATCAGGGGAGCGGACAGCCAGTACGCGGATCGCGACGGGGTGCCGCTGACCCGGTCGGCCGCGGTGACCGAGGGGTTCCGGTCGGACTTCGCACAGGGCCAGTTCGTTCTCGCCGGCCGGATCGGCGACGTGCGCCTGCGATCGACCACCGGCGTCACTGCGCATGACCTGATGGAGCGGTATGATGCCACCGCGCCGGATGGACCCCCACGCCTGTTCGCTCAGGCGAACAGGACGCGGATGCAGGCCAACGAGACCCGCGTCTGGTCGTCGGCGCCCGATGGATCGGGCTGGCTCGCCGGGTTCAGCTATGTCCACAACCGGACGCGGCTGACCCGCCTGTACGGCACGCCGGGTGCACTGGTGCCGACGACGGGCGTCGTCAACGCGATCACCGAGCGGACGTTGTATGGAGAGGCCAGCGTGCGGTTGCTGCCGGGATTGCTGACGACGGGTGGGTTGCGCGTCACCCGGTCGCGGCTCGACGGCGAGGGGGAGGACGTACCGCTGTCGCTGGTTCTCCCCGCCGCCATTACGGCGCGGCGGCCGCAGACGATCGTCCTGCCGGCGGCGGCGGCGCTGATCGATCTGGCGCCGCGCGCGAAGCTGTTCCTGCGCTATCAACAGGGGTTTCGGCCGGGCGGTCTGGCGATCGAGGGCGATTACGTCCGCCAGTTCCGTAACGACCGCGTCGCGACGATCGAAGCGGGCGCGCGTCTGGGCGAGCCCGGTGTCGACACCATCGACGCCAGCCTGACGCTCGCACGCGCATCGTGGCGCGATATCCAGGCCGATTTCATCGACGGCAGCGGGCTGCCCAGCACCGCCAACATCGGCGATGGCGAGTTGTGGACCATAGAGGGCGTCGTCGGCGCGCGGGTGATGGATGGGTTGCGGCTCGAAGGGGCGTTTTCCTATAACGACGGGCGTATCGAGGAACCGTCGCAGGCGCTGATCGCGTTCGCGACCGCCGATCCGCGAGTGGACAGCGCCGCCGCCCGCGCCGAGATCCTCGCCCGGTTGAAGCAGATACCGAACATCGCCCGCATCACGGCGCGGGGTGGTGCAACGTACCGGCGACGAATGGGTGATGGGACCGATCTGACCGTCGACGGATGGCTCCGCTATGTCGGGTCCTCGCGCCTCGGCGTGGGGCCGGTGCTGGGACAACGGCAGGGCAGCTATCTCGATTCCGGTATCTCCGGGCGTCTTGGTCTGCCCGGTTTCGGCATCACCGCCAGCATCACCAATCTCACCAACGAACGCGGCAATCGCTTTGCTCTCGGCACGCCGTTCACCACCGGCCGCGATCAGGTGACACCGCTGCGGCCACGCACCGTGCGGATCGGCATCGATGCACCGTTCTGATCCGGCGATGCAAGGGATCGGCGCAATGTCTCCGTCTTGTTCCTCAAACCCATGAACGAGGAAATGCGATGATGAGCCGTGCTGCAGTCTTTCTAGCGGCCAGTGCCGCCCTGCTTGCCGGATGCGCAACGGACCGTCCGGCGATGATCCAGCCAGGGGCCGAGCGCCTCACCATCGCCGTCGGCCCCTGTTATGGAACCTGCCCGGTCTATTCGATCGAGCTTGCCCCTGATGGTACGGGTCGTTTCCAGGGCAAGGAGCATGTCGCGGTGTCCGGTACCCGATCCTTTCGTGCCGATGTAGCCGCGCAGGGCGACCTGATGGCATCGCTCGCTCCCTATCGACCGGCGACGGGTACGATTACGCAAACCAGGTGCGAGCAACAGGTCAGCGATCAACCGTCCTACACGCTCACATGGACGATGGCGGACGGGCGATCGACTATGCTGACCCATGATCGCGGATGCCTGTCGGCGGCCAATGTTCGCCTGAACGAGGTGCTTGCGGGCGTCCCGGAAACGCTCGGTTTGCGGGAGATGATAGGGCGCCGTTGAGGGCTCTCGCCGCCCGCGCGAGATCGCATCATGCTGAAACGCGGGTAAGCGCCGCCAAGGAATGGTGCGCCGGCAATTGCATCGACCGCCATAGCGCGCGACAAGCGCCGTCGATGGGAGAATTCGATGCGTGTTGCCCTTGCCCTGTTATTGATGTCGACGATGCCGATCGTCCAGGCTGCGGCGCCGGTTCCCGTGCAGACCCAGCGCACGGCAGCAGCGGACGCCGCACTGCTCAAATTCCTCGACGCCGCCTATGACCAGCAACTCGATCTGAGCCCCGAATCCCTGACGCAACTGGGCCTGAAGACGCATTACGATCGGCTGGACGATTACACCGAAGCGGCCGCCGTCCGCGCGCAGACGCTGTCGGAGCGGCAGTTGACGGCGATGCGGGCGCGGTTCCGACCCGAGCAACTGGGCGAGAGTGCCCGCGTCAGTTACCGGTTGTTCGAATATGAGGTCGAACGCGGCCGCCAGTCGCTCCAATTCCGCAAGCTGCGCTTTCCGGTGTCGACGAACGGCAGCCCGGCGGGCGAGATTCCCGTGTTGCTCATCAACAACCACAAGGTCGATACGCTTGCCGATGCGCAGGCCTATATCGCCCGCCTGCGCGACACCGAGCGCGTGATGCGCGAGATCACCACGACGATGCGGGAGCAGGCGGCGGCGGGCATCGTCCCGAACAAGGTGAATTTCGCACCGGCGCGCGCCGATGCGCGTGCGGTCATCACCGGTGCACCGTTCGATAGCGGCGCGGATTCGACGGTCATGGCCGATTTCAGCAAGAAGGTGACCGCGCTGAACGTGCCTGCCGCGACCAAGGCGACGCTGTTGCAGGAGGCGAGCACGGCGCTGACGGGGCCGTTCCGCCGGGGCTATGCCATGTTGTTCGCGACGCTGGACGCGATCGAGCCGCAATCGAAGGGCAATTTCGGCGCCTGGAGCCTGCCCGATGGTGCCGCCTATTATGCCGACCGGCTGAAGAGTTCGACCACGACCGACCTGACCGCCGACCAGATCCACGCGATCGGCCTGAAGCAGGTCGCCTCGATCCGGCAGGAGATGGAAGCGATCAAGCGCGAGGTCGGATTTCAGGGGACGCTGGAGCAGTTCTTCGACAAGATCAGGACCGATCCTCAGTTCAAATATCCCAATACGGCGGCCGGTCGCGAGCAGTATCTGAGTGACGCGCGTGGTGTGATCGCATCGGTCATGGCGGTCGCGCCGCGCTATTTTCGGAAACTGCCCAAGGCACCGCTGGAAGTCCGCGCGGTCGAGAAATGGCGCGAGGGCACCGCGTCCACCGCCTTCTACAATCCGCCGTCGGCGGACGGATCGCGGCCCGGCATCTATTACGTGAATCTGGTCGACATGAACCAGACGCAGAAGGTGCAGGTGGCCGGCATCGCCGCGCATGAGGGCGCACCGGGCCACCATTTCCAGATCGCGCGGCAACAGGAACTGACGGGCATACCGAAGTTCCGCAAGTTCGGCGGCTATGGTGCCTATGTCGAGGGCTGGGGGCTGTATTCGGAGCGGCTTGCCAACGAGATGGGCGTATACAAGGACCCTTATGCCCGGTTCGGCATGTTGTCGTTGCAGGTATGGCGGGCGATTCGGCTGGTGCTGGATACCGGTATCCATGCCAAGCGGTGGACGCGCGAACAGTCGATCGCGTATTTCAAGGCGAACAGCTCGGTGTCGGACACCGATATCGCGCGGGAGGTGGACCGGTATTTCAACTGGCCGGGGCAGGCGACCAGCTACATGGTGGGTCAACTGAAGATCGCCGAACTGCGCGCGCGGGCTGAACGTGAGTTGGGACCGCGCTTCGACATCCGCGATTTCCATGAGGCGGTCCTCGATCAGGGCGCATTGCCCCTCGACGTTCTGGACGAGCAGATCGGCCGGTACATCGCCGCGCACCGGCAATAGATGTCTGCCGCTATCTGCCGGGGCGGTAGGTGCGCTCGACATGCCCCTTGAGCTCGTCGGGATAGAAATAGACGGGACGTAGCTGTCCCTGCGCATAGCGGGCGATCTGGTCGGCGAAGTGCGGTGATGCCGGGTCGCCGCTCTGGCCGCCGGCCATGACCGCCATCGCCTTCACGCGCGGCCCGAACTCGACGACCGCGACGAAGCTGTTGCCGCTGGTGCCGTAATAGCGTTTCGTACTTGGCCATGGCTTGGCGCCGAACGACGCCAGGCTGCCCCATTGCGCCGACGTGAACGGCACCGGGACGGACGCCCGGGCATCGTCGAAATGCGGCTTGATCGCGTCGTCGAGCCGCTGGAACCGGTTGATGTCCTGCCACGGCGTCCGCCAGTCGCCGAAGTCGCGGGTCAGGCGATCGACCGCGGCGGACAGCGCGGCGAGCTTGGCATCCGGTTGCACGCGGGTGGCGATATAGTCGGGCACGTTCAACCGCTCCGCCTGCGCGAAGCTACCCACCTCGCGCCAGAGCTGGTCGCCCCAGAACACGGCGAGGCTGGTCGCGACGGAATCATAGGCCCAGCGGTGGTCCCATGCCTTCAGCAAGGCGATCGGCGCGGCGAGTGATCGCTGCCGGGGATCGTCGGCGGGCAGGGCCGCCCACGCGTCGATCAATCCGGGGATCAACCGGGCGAAGGCAGGCAGATAGGGATCGAACGCGGCGGCGCGCAGGCCATCGGGCGTCCAGCCGCGTTTGTTCGTCAGCAACAGGTCGGCATGCACACCGCGTGCGTTGCCGCCCACCTGATCCATGTAGCGGGGATAGTCGCGGGCGTCGGGGCTGTCCGGACCCGCGGCGCTCCACGGCCAGTCGTTGGTGTTGTGTACCCAGCCGGTGCGCGGGTTGGCGACGCTCGGCAGGCTGGCGAGCGTATGGAGTCCGTGCCAGTCGGTCGCCGGATCGCTGCCGTCGACGGGACGGGTATAATCGAACCGGTCGCTGCGGATCGGCATGAACTGCGGCATCAGGAACGCGATCTCACCCTTGCTGTCGGCGAACAGCGTGTCGTTCGACGAGTTCGCCTTGCGCCGGGCGACGGCCATGAAGCTGGCGAGGTCGGTCGCCCTGGTGCGCAGATAGCTTTGTTCGAGGGCGGGGACGGGTTTCCACATCAGCGCGGTGGCGATCCACCGCCCCGATTTCATCGCGACGATCGGGCCGTGATGCGTGCGATAGGTGGTGAAGCGGCGCTCCCCCATCCTGCCGTCGGCCTTGCGATAGCGCAGCGTGACGGCACGCATCGTGACCGGACGGCGGGCGGTGCCATAGCGATAGGCATAGCCGGGGCCGGTGCGCGTGATCCGTTCGGCGAATTCGTCGATATTGTCGACCGTCGAGGACGTGTGCATCCAGCCGGCGTTCGCATTGAAACCCTGATAGATGAAGAACTGGCCCCAGGTGCTGGCGCCGTACGCGTTCAGGCCCTCCGCGCTGGTCATCTGCGCTTCGGAGCGGAAATAGAAACTGGTGTGCGGGTTGATGAGCAGCAGGGCGCGGCCTTTGGTGGTCAGGCGGGGTGCGATGGCGATGCCGTTCGACCCCGACGGCTCGCGCGGCACCATGCCCCGTTCCTCCGGGGTCGGCGGGGTGGGCGTGCCGTAGAACGTCTTCAGGTCGCTGAGCGAGATCCGCTCGATATCACCGCCGATGCTGCCCTCGGTGAAGCTGAGCGCCATCCACGGTTCGAACCTTGTGATGACTTTCGGCTTCGTCTGCGGGTGCGTCGCCAGATAATAGTTCAGGCCGTCCGCCCATGCCTGCATCAGCGTGCGCAGCCAGGCCGGACTGGACGCATATTGTGCCTGCAATTCCCCCGGATCGACGAACAGCCGCTGGCGCAGATCGGCCCAGATCGCATCCTCTCCCTCCGCTTCGGCGGTGCGACCGAGCGCGGTCAGGTAATTGGCCTCGATACGGGCGAAATCGTCCTCCGCCTGCGCGTACATCAGCCCGAACACCGCATCCGCATCCGATTGCCCGCGGATATGCGGGATGCCCCAGTCGTCGCGGGTGATCGTGATGCGGGCGCTTTGCGCCTGCCACCGGGCCGCCTCGGGCAGCGGAGAATTGGACGCCGCGGCGAGCAGCGCGGGCAAGGCCAGCAGGAAGACCGGATTGCGTGTTCGCCTGAGGACCCTATCCATCGACACAGGGTAGGGCGGCAAAGGGGGAAAGACCATGCGTTGGTTGGCGATGGGGATGATGGCGGTCGTGACGACCCTGATCGGGCCGGCGGGTGCGGTGCCCGCCGCCGATCGGGCGTCGATCCTGTTGAAGCCCGCAGGCGTCTTCGACGGTATCGACGGCACGGTACACACCGGCTGGCAGGTGCTGGTTACCGGCGACCGGATCGACGCGGTCGGCCCCGACCTGCCGGCGCCTGCGAATACGCGGATCATCGAGCTTGCCGGCGATACGCTGATGCCCGGCATGATCGAGGGGCACGGGCACCTGTTCCTGCATCCCTATGACGAGACGAGCTGGGACGATCAGGTCCTGCACGAGTCGCTGGCGCTGCGAACCGCACGGGCGGTGGCGAATGCGCGGGCAACCTTGCTGGCGGGTTTTACCAGCGAGCGTGATCTCGGCACGGAGGGGGCGGGCTATGCCGATGTCGGGCTGAAAGAGGCGATCGATCAGGGGATCGTGACGGGGCCGCGCCTGTCCGTCTCGACGCGGGCCATCGTGGCGCTCGGTGCCTATGGTCCCAAGGGCTTCGAGCCGGGCGTCGCCGTGCCGCAGGGGGCGGAGGAAGTGTCCGGCGTCGATCAGATCGTCGCCGCCGTCCGTCGCCAGATCGCCGCCGGCGCCGATTGGGTGAAGCTCTATGCCGATTACCGCTGGCGGCCGGGCGACGAGAGCCGGGCGACACTGAGCCTGGCGGAGATGATCGCGGCGGTCGCCGCTGCCCATGATGCCGGCCGACCGGTCGCCGTCCACGCCGCGACGGCGGAAGGGATGCGTCGTGCGATCGCGGCCGGCGTCGATACGATCGAACATGGCTATGGCGGCACGCCCGACATCTTCGCGGCCATGGCGGCGAAGAAGATCGCCCTGTGTCCGACGCTGGCGGCATCGGACGCGACGTCGCGTTACCGCGGCTGGAACGGCAGCGAACCGGCGCCGCACGCGGTTCAGCTCAGCCGCACGAGCGTGCAGATGGCGATCAAGGCGGGTGTGCCGATCTGCATGGGCGGCGATGTCGGTGTGTTCGCCCATGGCCGGAACGCGCGCGAGATGGACCTGCTGGTCGCTGCCGGGATGAGCCCGGCCAAGGTGCTCGTCGCGGCGACATCGGGCAATGCCCGGTGGCTGTATCTCGCCGACAGGGTCGGTGCCGTGAAACCCGGCCTGCTCGCCGATCTGATCGCCGTGTCGGGCGATCCGACCAGGGATATCGGCGCGGTTCGCCGCATCCGGCTGGTCATGAAGGGCGGGGTCGTGGCCTCGTAAAACAGGGTCGCTGCTTTATTCGGCCTGTCGCAGCGTAATCCGTGTGATCTCCGACGGCACGCCAAGCCTCAGCGCGAAGCCGGGCCACAGCCCGGTGCCGTTGCTGACGTAGAGCGTCATGCCACCGACATCGTAACGCCCCGAGACGAACCCCGCATTGCCGCGTGCGACGAGCCGGTCGAGCCCGACGATCATACCGCCATGGGTGTGTCCCGATAACTGCAACGCGACGCCCCGCGCTGCCGCGGGGGGCGCCCGGCGCGGTTGATGGTCGAGCAGGACGATGGGCGCTTCGGCAGGCGCGTCTTTCAGGGCGAGGCCAAGGTCGGGTCCGGCTTCACCGACGCTCGGCGCCGACAGGTCGGTGACACCGGCGATCACCAACTGCCCGCCGCCGCGGTCGATGACGGCATGTGCGTTGGGCAACATGAGGAAACCCATGCTCGTCAAATGCCGCATCCAGTCACGATAGTTGAAGAAATATTCGTGATTGCCCGGAATGGCGTAGACCCCGTCCGGCGCCCGTAGCTGTCGCAGCGGCTCCACGTCGGCGCGGCGCATCGCCACCGATCCGTCGATGAAGTCCCCGGTCACGACGATCAGGTCGGCGCCGGCCGTGTTGGTGCGATCGACAACCGCCTGCGCCCATCCGGCCGTGAAGAGGCGGCTGATGTGGAGGTCGGTCAGCTGGACGATCCGATAGCCGTCGAACGACGCCGGAAGACCGCGGACCGCAACGGTCACGTCCCTGACCGGTGGCACGCGGAGCGCATTGCCGACACCGATCGCCGCCAACAGCGCCGCCAGCATTGCGGCGGCATAGCGAAGCTGCGCCGGTTGGCCGACGCCGTGCTGTCGGATCAGCATCGTCAGCAGGGTACCGAGATCGAGGACCAGCTGAAAGACGGCGAGCAGGACAAGCGCGCCGAACGCCCAGTTGAACAGGATCACGACCGCGCGCGGAAACTCCGGCGCGAACACCGAGCCCGACGACAGCCGGCTCCACAGATGGAACTGGGACGCGGCGAGCATCAGCAGCGCGGTCGACACCTTGGCCCAGACCGGCAGCGGGAGCGGCCATAGCCAGCGGGCGATGACGACCAGCGCCGGTACGGCAAAGACGAGGTTGAAGATGGTTGGGCTCCCGGTGTCGCGTGTGATGTCGGCTGTAACGAGGCGCACGTCGCGAATGTCCGCCGCTGGCCGTTTCCATCGTCGCTTATGTTCCCCATCTGGGCGGGATGCATCAAGAACTCAACCGCCTCGGACTGATCGACGACGAGGAGATCGACCTCGACGATGCCGCGTTGTCGCTGGCGCTGCTCGATCATCCCGATACGGATATCGCGCCTTATAATGATCTGCTGGACGCGATGGAGATGCGGCTCGATCTGGTCGGCGCCGAAACCGGAACACCTGCCGAGCGGGCCGATGCCCTTGCCGCGGTGCTGACCGGCGAGTTCGGCTTCGCCGGGGACGCCGAAACCTATGACGATCCCGCCAATGCCGATCTCATCAGCGTTCTGGATCGCCGTCGCGGATTGCCGGTGAGCCTGTCGATACTCTGGGTGGCGATGGCCCGGCGGCTTGGCTGGCGGGCCGATGTGCTGGACGTTCCGGGTCATGTCCTCGTGGTCGTCGGCGCGGAGGCGGCGCCGGTAATCGTCGATCCCTTCGCCGGCGGCGTGCGGATCGGCGCCGAACGGCTGGCGGCCCTGGTCGAAGCGTCTGCCGGTGCCGGCCGCGCGGTGGCGCATGTCGCGGCGATGCCGAACCGGGCCGTGCTCGTCCGCCTCCTGCAGAACCAGGCATCGCGCGCCGAGCAGGCGGGGCAGGGGCGCCGGGCGCTGGAACTCTATATCCGTATGACGACGATGGCGCCGGCCTTTCCCCATGCGTGGTGGGAGCGCGCCAGGCTCGAACTCGTCGACGATCAGATCGCGGCGGCGCGCGGCAGTCTGGGCGCCATGCTGGAGATCACACGCGATCCCGACTTGCGTCGTCGCGTGACGAGCATGCTCAACGCGCTGCCGGGTTGATTGAAACGGGCGGTTGGAGTCCGGTTACCAAACACGCCTCATGCGCCTGTTCTCAGGCCAGACCGATCCTTCGGGACCAGCCCAGCCAAAGATCGGGCCACGCCGCGACGGGCTTGCCCGCGATATTCCATAGCCCGAAGCCGTGGCCACCTTCCGCGAACAGATGCGTATCGACCGACACACCCGCTCGCCTGAGCGCTGCGCGCAATTGCAGGCTGTTGTCCACCGGCACGCTCGCATCGTCTTCGGCGTGGACGAGGAAATGGGGCGGCGATTTCGCCGTGACGTTGCGATCGACCGAGTGCGCCGATTCCATCGTCGCCGACGGATCGGGGCCGAGCAGTTTCTCGCGCGATCCGGGATGCGCGATCCGTGGGTCCATGCTGACGACCGGATAGATCGGCGCGGCGCAACAGGGCCGGGCCGACAACCGGTCGGCGGCATCCACCGGCGCATAGGTCGCGGCGGCGAACCGGTTCGCCAGATCGGCACAGGCATGCCCCCCCGCCGACAGGCCCATGACCGCCACCCGGTCGGGCTCGATGCCATAGACGGTTGCCCTGTGCCGGATCAGGCGGATCGCCCGCTGTGCATCGGCCAGCGGCACGTCCGCGCGGTCGGCCCAGCCTTCGCCCGGCAAACGGTGGATCAGGACGAAGGCGGTGAAGCCGTGATCGACCAGCCAGCTCGCGATCTGATAGCCGCCCTTGTCCACCGCCAGCCAGCGATAGCCGCCACCCGGCACGATCAACACCGCCGCGCCGTTCGGCCGTTCTGGCCGAAACGCGACGATGCGTGGGCGGGCGATGCCGTACACCACCCGGTCTGGACGATCAGGGATGGTCGTCCGCTCGTCGACCGTCTCCACCGGCAGGCTCGATGGAGCACCCGGCGCCGTGCCGGACCACAGATCGATGCGTTGGCCCGCGTCGGCGAAAAGGCGCGGCGTCATCGTCGCGGCGCGGGTGGTGGCAGGCAGAACGACCGGCGCGATCAAGGCACCGGCGATCAGGGCTCTGCGATCGATCGTCACGATGCCTGCCATCCTTTCGTCGATCGTCAGGCCGCTGCCTTCAGCGGTGTCTTCGCCGTTTCGACCAGCGCGGCGAGCATCGCCACTTCGTCCGGCGTCAGGTCGGTCAGCGGCGACCGGACGGGGCCGGCGGGGCGGCCGACGACGGTCATGCCCGCCTTGACGATCGACACCGCATATCCCGCGCTGCGGTTGCGGATCGCGATATAGGGAAGGACGAACGCGTTCAGCTGCGCCAATATCGTCGCCGTGTCACGTGCGCGAACCGCGTCGTAGAAGCCCAGGGCCCATTCCGGCATGAAGTTGAAGATCGCCGAGGAATAGGTCGTCACGCCCATTTCCAGATAGGCCGGCGCGAACGTCTCCGCCGTGGGCAGGCCGCCGATATAGGTCAGCCGATCGCCCATTTTGGCATAGATGCGCATCATCAGTTCGACGTCGCCGACGCCGTCCTTGTACCCGATCAGATTGGCGTTGCGATCGCACAGCCCGGCGAGCGTATCCTCCTGCACGATCGCATTGTCGCGGTTGTACACGATCACGCCGAGCGAGGTCGCGCGACACACCGCCTCGATATGCGCGGCAAGCCCCTCCTGCGTCGGCTGCACCAGATAGGGCGGCAGCAGCAGGATGCCGGCGGCGCCGGCCCGTTCCACGTCGCGCGCCATCTCGGTCGCGATCGCGGTGCCGTAGCCGCAACCGGACAGGACGGGCACCTTGCCGCCGGCTTCCTCGACCGCCGCCTTCACGATCAGCGGTACTTCGCGCGGCGTCAGCGAGAAGAACTCACCGGTGCCGCCGGCCGCGAACAGGCCGGCCACCGCATAGCCGGCGAGCCATGCGCAATGTTCGCGGTAGGCGCCTTCGTCGAAGACCATATTCCGGTCGAAGTGCGTGACCGGAAACGACAATAGGCCGCCACCGATCGTGGTGGCCATTTCCTGAGGCGACATCGCGATGCTCCGATTGACTGATGCACCGTTGGTAAAGACTGCCGGGGCGCCCACCCACCGCTTAGAATGGATCGATCCATGTCCGCGCGACATCGATCGCCCGACGGGATGAACGACGCCGCGCGCTTCCCGTTCGGGGCGACACGATGTATCCCTCGACCATGTTCGAGTTGACCCATCTGCGCTGCTTCGTCGTTCTGGCCGAGGAACTCCACTTCGGTCGGGCCGCCGAACGGTTGCACATCACGCAGTCGCCGCTCAGCCGGCAAATCCAGGTGCTGGAACGTATTCTCGGCGTCGAACTGTTCAACCGCGCCAGCCGCCGCGTCACGTTGACGCTGGCCGGCGAGACGTTCCTGCAGGAAGCGAAGCGGATCGTCCGCCTGTCCGAAAGCGCCGCACTGGCGGCGCGACGGGTGTGGAAGGGGGAGACGGGCCGTATCTCCATCGGCTTCACCGCCGTGTCCGGCTATGTCCTGTTGCCCGGTATCGTCAAACGTGCGGCGGCCGAATTGCCGGGACTGGAATTGCAGCTGCACGAACTGGTATCCGGCGATCAGTTCGAGGCGCTGCATACCGGCCTGATCGATCTCGCGCTGGTCCGCCCGCCGGTCGACCGGGTGCAGTTCGATTCGGTGCCGCTGTTGCTGGAGAAGCTGCTCGTCGCCCTGCCCGAATCCGATCCGCGATCGACGCAGGCCAGCTTCGTCCCCAAGGACTTCGACGGCACCGATCTGGTCATGTACACGCAGCGGGGGGCAGGATATTTCCACCATCTGCTCGGCAGTCTGTTCGAGCGCGCCGGCGCGTCGCCCCATTATGTCCAGCACGTCACCCAGATTCACTCGCTGTTGGGGTTGGTCGGGGCGGGACTGGCGCCGGGGATCGTTCCCGAAGCGGCGGCGGGGATGAATCCGCGCGGGGTCGTGTTCCGTCCCCTGATCTGCGAACCGCAGACCCCGGTCGAGCTGCATCTGGCGTGGCGGCGCGAAAGTGGCAATGCCGCCCTGCCGGCGTTCCGGGAACTGTGCCTGAAGGCGGTGGCGCAGCCGCATTGATCGGCGGGCGCCGACGATCGATCACCCGGTCAGGTCGGGCCAGTCGAGCGTCGGTGGCTGGCTGTGGCGCCGCATCTCCAGAACGATCCGCGCACCCGAACCGGGCTCCAGCCGTACCGTAACGTCGCGGCGGCCGACGGCGATGCGCCGGTCGCCGATCCGCACCGCCTCGATCCGGTGTTCGCCATAGCCGCCGCCACGGATCACCATCCGCCGTGGCAGTGCCGGGTTCAGGTTCACCAGCGACAACGTCGTGCTGCCCTCCTCCAGTTTCTCGACCAGCGCGGCGACGTCTTCGGGCAGGCCCGGTCGCTGGCGATCCGCATCGAAATGGCGCAACCGCGTGAACAGCAGGGTGCCGCCCTGATTGGGGGAGTTGGGTGACCAGGGCGGCCGCGCGACATGGATCGCGCCCATCGTCTGGTGCAGCAGGGCGGTGACGGACACCGGATTGCGCTCGATCGGATTGTCCGCCAGCCGGGTCTGCGCGGTCGTTTTATCCTCGCGGACGCGGACCATCTGGGTTCGCACCAGGTCCATGTCGTCCATCAACGCCTGTTCGGCCCAACCCGGTGCCTTGCCGCCCAGGAAGTCGGTCCACGGCGTGGCCGCCATTGCGGCCCGATCGCTCTCGCGCATCGACAGATACCAGATTTCGCCGGTGTTGAGCCGATAGGGACCGGGCTTGAATCCGTACCAGCCCCGGTCGCCGTGCATCGTCGGCGCGGACAGGACGCCGTCAACGGTCCGCGAAGCCGCGTTGATCCGCGCATTCTGATCGCGCCACGCTTGCAGATAACGATCGTCGCCCGTCGCGAGATAGGCGTTCATGAAGCCCATGATCGCGCGCGGGATGCGGTTGCGATCCTCGCGCTTGCCGGTCACGGGCGAGACCGGGCTGAACCCCCAGCCATAGGTGCCGCCATACCATCGGCCGCGTGCGCCGCCGCCGATGCGGCCATCGACCCCGATGTTGCTCGGCAGGATGCCGTCATTGGCGCGGGCGCGGGCGGCCCATGCGTCGACATAGTCGAGCATCCAGTCGCGGAACCGCGTCTCGCCCGTCATCATCCATGCATTGAGACCGAGCGCGGTCGAATGGAGGTTCAGCGGGTTGTCGCCCATCGTCTCGGTATATTCGCGGTAATGCTCCAGCGTCTGGGCATAGCTGGTCTCGCCATGCACCATCTCGAACCGGCTGGTGTCGAACGGGTCGCCCGCCCAGTCGAGCATGGTGGCCGGGCGCATCAGCGGACCGATGCTGCCGTTGAACATCGACCGGATCAGCCGCAGCCTGGGATCGTAATTGGGTGCCTTCGGATCGCGGCCGGTGTAGAAATCGGCGAAGCGGCGAGTGCGGTCGATCAGGCGACGATCGCCGGGCGTGCACAGGCCCAGCTGATTGAACGTCGTCAGCCCCTCGCTGATATGTTGCCAGTCCATCTGCGGCGGAAATTCGCGGACGTACATGCCCTGCCGACCCATCGGCACGTCGCGGGTACGGGCGCGGGAGAATTGCGCGAAGTGCGCCTCCTGCACCGCGCGCGCCAGATCGAGGATGCCGGCGTCGCCACCGACCAGATAGAGATAGGGCCAGTCGTTGATCGCCTCGATCGCATCGTCGGGGCCGTCGTTGGCGCCCCAGCGCAGGAACGCCTCGATCTCGTGCCGGCGGTTGAAATAGCGATCGTGGAATGCACGCGCCGCGTCGCTTTGCATCGCGATCAGATGGCGTTGCAGCACGGCCCAGCGCGGCGGCGGCATCGGCGTATCGATGACGATCGCGGCGGTCGCGGCGCGGGCGATGCCCGGCAGCGCCATCGCCAGCGCCGCCACGCCGCCACTCGTCAATACGGCGCGTCGATCGATCGTCATGCGACCAGCTCCAGCCGTTCCAGCTTCTGGACGATGACGAAATAGGCGACGATGGTCAGCAGGCAATGCGCGCCGACGAACACCAGCGCGGTATCGAACGATCCCCCGCGCGCGACCAGTATGCCGACGACGATCGGCGTGACGATGCCGGCGGTGTTGCCGAACGTGTTGAACACACCGCCCGCCAGCCCGGCCAGCTTGCGCGGCGCCACGTCGGACATCACGGCCCATCCGAGCGAGGCGACACCCTTGCCGAAGAACGCCAGCGACATGATCGCGACCACGCCCCATTGGCTGTCGATGTAGACCGCCGCCATGATGAGGCTGGCCAGCAGCATCCCGCCCAGCAACGGTGCCTTGCGCGCCAGCGTGATCGACCCGGTGCGGGCGAGGATCCTATCCGATATCAAGCCGCCGACGATGCCGCCGGCGAAACCGCACAGTGCCGGCACCGCGGCGACGAACCCGGCCTGCAGAATGTCGAACCCGCGATCCTTGACCAGATAGATCGGAAACCACGTCACGAAGAAGTACGTCAGCACGTTGATGCAATATTGACCCAGATAGACGCCGATCATCATCCGGCTGGTCAGTAACTGGCGCACATTATGCCAGGTGAAGGTCGGCTCGCTGCCCTTGCGGTTCTGCGAGTCCAGCTCCACCAGCCCGCCGCCTTCACGGATCAGGTCGATCTCGGCCTGATTTGCCCATTTGTGTTTCACCGGATCGCGGATGAACGCGGAGAAGGCGACCATCGCGAGGAGGCCGAGCCCGCCCATGACGAAGAACACGGCCCGCCAGCTCGTCGTGTGGACGATCCAGCCCATCAGCGGTGCGAACGCGACCAGCGAGAAATACTGCGCGGAATTGAAGATGGCCGACGCCGTACCGCGCTCGTGCGCCGGAAACCACGCCGCGACGATGCGGGCATTGCCGGGGAAGGACGGCGCCTCGCACAGCCCGACCAGAAAGCGCATCACGAACAACTGCGTAACGACGGTGGCGCCGAAAAAGAAACCGGCGAACCCCTGGATCGCGGTGAAGACCGACCATGTCCCGATCGCCGCGATGTAGATCCAGCGCGTGCCGAACCGGTCGAGCAATGCGCCGCCCGGTATCTGCGCGGCGGCGTAGGACCAGGCGAAGGCGGACAGAATGAAACCCATCTGCACTGCGTTCAGCCCCAGTTCGTCGGACGCGGCCGAACCGGCGATCGAGAAGGTCGCGCGATCCGCATAGTTGAGCGAGGTGATGACGAAGATCAGCGCGATGATGAAATAGCGGACGCGCGTCGGGCGTACGATCGTTCCCGTTCCGTCCGTCATGCGCGATTCTCCCGTCCGATTTTCTGGTTCTCTTGTCGGATGGTCTAGGCGAACGATGGCCGCCCGTTCCATGCCGCAATGCAAATCGATTGATGTCCTGACAGCATCGTGCGCCGATGACCGGCCATCCGCACCGATGCGGTACGCGCATCGATCCAACCTCTTTTCGCCGACGAAATCATGGCGACCTTCGCCTAGCATCGACAGGTTGATGACAAGATTGATCCCGGTGTCATATGATGCCGACAAGACAGCGAATCAAAGGACCAGCGGCGGTCGTGAACAGTCGCGGCCGATACTTGCGTCATGATGGGGAGGATAAACATGGTTTCTTCTACGGTTGCGCTTCGTCGACATTTCATCGGTGGTGTTTCGGCTGCGGTCATCGCAATCGCCTGGTTATCGCCCGCTGTCGCCCAAACTGTTGATGCAGCGCAGGAAACGCCGTCTTCCCCGCAAACTGACGATGCGCCCGAGCCCAGTGCGCCCGATATCGTGGTAACCGGTTTCCGCAGCTCCATCCAGAGCGCGCAGATCGAAAAGCGCCGCGCCACGGGCGCGGTCGATGTCATCAAGTCCGAAGACATCGCCAAGTTTCCCGACAACAATCTGGCCGAATCGCTCCAGCGCATTCCCGGCGTCGCCATCTCGCGCGAAGGCGGCGAGGGGCGCAGCATCGCGGTGCGCGGGCTTGGCCCCGAATATACCCGCGTGCGGATCAACGGCATGGAGGCGGTGGCCACGACGGGCGGCTCCGATGCCGGCGGCGCGGTCAATCGCGGTCGCGGTTTCGATTTCAATGTCTTCGCGTCGGAGCTGTTCAACTCGCTGACGGTCCGCAAGACCGCCTCTGCTTCGGTCGAGGAAGGGTCGCTGGGCGCGACCGTCGACTTGCAGGCCGCGCGCCCGCTCGATTTCCGCGACCGTTTCGTCGTCGCCGGGTCGGCGCGCGCCGGATATAACGACCTGTCGAAAAGCTGGGACCCGCGTCTTGCCGGCCTCGTCAGCTGGCAGAACGGCTCCGGCACGCTGGGGGCACTGTTCTCCGCCGCCTATTCCACCCGCACCATCGACGAGACGGGGCATTCGACGGTGCGCTGGAGCCCCACCGGTGCCAATGGCGGCTTCAACGCCGCGTCCACCCTGCCGGGATACAGTATCGCCCAGATCAATACGGTGCCCGCCACCAACGGATCGAACTGGGGCAATCTGATCTATCATCCCCGCATCCCGCGATACGACACATGGTCGAACGACATCGAACGGCTGGGTCTGACCGGTGCCGTGCAGTGGAAACCGAACGATGGCACGGAGATCGTGATCGAGGGGCTGTACGCGAAGTCCAAGACCGAGCGGCAGGAAAACTATATCGAGGCACTGTCGTTCAGCCGCACCGGCGCGACCGGCAAGGCGCAGTCGATCATCCGCACGGGTGAGGTCGACGACCGAAACAATCTGGTCTACGGTGTCTTCGACGATGTCGATGCCCGCATCGAATCCCGCCGCGATGAATTCAGTACGACCTTCTATCAGGCCAACACGGTCCTGAAGCAGGAGATCACCGATCATTTCCGCCTGAACGGCTATGTCGGTTACTCGAAGTCCACGTTCGACAGCCCCGTCCAGACCACCGTCGTGCTCGACCGGCTGAACACGGACGGGTTCAGCTGGGATTACCGCGACAACGATCGCCTGCCGACGATGAACTGGGGCTTCGACACCGCGAACCCGGCCAGCTGGTCGTTCATCAATGGCACCTCCGACATCCGCATCCGCCAGAACGAGGTAAAGAACGACTTCCTGTCGACCAAGCTCGCCGGCGAGTGGGACGTGACGGATGGCTTCAAGCTGTCGGTCGGCGGCGAGTATCGACGTTTCCGGTACGACACGTTCGAATCGCGCCGCTTCGTCGCGGAAACCAGTTCCGGTACGCTGACGGCGGCGCAGGTCGCGGCGCTGACATCGCCGTTCAACGGCGCCACCGGCGATCCGACGCGCAGCAGCTACGTCATCCCCAATCTGCAGGGGTTCATCGACACGCTCGGCATCTATTGCAACTGTGTCAGGAACATCAACGGCCAACAGGTCGACTTTCGCGTCAACGGCCGCGACGTGGCGGGTACGAACCCCAACGCCACCGCCGCCAGCAACACCGGCAACATCAAGGAAGTCGACAAGGCGCTGTGGTTCATGCTCGATTTCGAGCGGGAACTGGGTGGCATCACCTTCCGCGGCGATGCCGGTGTCCGTTACGTGAGGACCGGGCAGACATCGTTCGGCTACGGGCTGGCCAGCGGTGCCGCCAATCCGATCACGGTCAAGCGCAACTATGACAACTGGTTACCATCGATCAATCTGGTCGCGGAGCTGACGAGCAACCTGCAACTCCGCTTCGGCGCCGCGCAGGTCATCACCCGCCCCGGTCTCGGTGCGCTGTCGCCCGGCGGCAACCTGACGTTGCAGGCCGCCAACCAGGTGTTCAACCAGGGCAATCCCTTCCTGAACCCGACCGAGGCATCCAATCTGGACGTGTCGGCGGAATGGTATTTCGCGCGCGGATCGCTGCTCGCGGTCAGCCTGTTCCAGAAGAACATCGGGTCGCTCAGCGGCACGCAGATCTCCACGCTGGTGCCGTTCAACCAGCTCGGCTTCCCGCTGAACCTTGCGACCGATCAAGGACTCGCGGTCGACGTGCCCGTCACCGTGCGCCGGACGATCAACGGCGAGGGCGGCAAGCTGAAGGGCTTCGAGATCAATTATCAGCACCAGCTGTCGTTCCTGCCCGGCATCCTGCGCAACCTCGGCGTCCTGACCAACTACACCTATGTGAAGGCCGATCTGAGATATCCGGGGCCGGGCGGGGTCGGCACCGTCATCGGGCCGCTCACCAACCTGTCGAAGCACACCGCCAACGGTACGTTGTTCTACGAGGACTCGCTCCTCAGCATGCGCGGGTCGGTGTCGTACCGGTCGGGCTATGTCGAGGCGTTCGGCGGCGGTGCGCGCGACCAGAATAATGAGGAGGGGGTCAACGGCGCGCTGAACGTCGATGCCTCGATCGGCATCAACATCACCAAGAACATCACGCTGACGGTCGAGGGCAACAACCTGACCGACGAACCGAAGGATCAGTACATCGACGCCACGGACCGCGTGGTGCTCAACCATCGGTTCGGCCGGCAATTCTATTTCGGCGCACGCTTCAAGTTCTGATCGGAGACACGACGATGACCGACGGTTCCTCGATCGATCGCCGCATGGTCCTTGCGGGTGGTGTGGCGCTGCTTGCCACCACACCGCGTGTCATGGCGCAGGGGGCGACTGTCCGGAAGCGACCGCCGTTTCCCATCGAGGACGATGTCGGCCGCCGCGTCGCGCCGCCGCCGGCCGGTTATTTCGATGTGAAGGGGCGCAGCGGCCCCGGCCAGCGCGTCACGCCCGCCACGGAGCGTGGCGGCTGGGTCACCAGCGAGGCGGCGGTCGATCGCAAGGGCGTGCGCTATCGCGGCCCCGGACCGGCACCGGCCAATCTGTTGCCATGGGGCGAATCGGATTCCGGCCGCGTCGTGTCGCAGGGTCTGATTCCGCCGGTGAAGCCGCTGCTTCATGTCCATCTGCGTGACACGATCGTCTGTCTGGGCGGCGATGGAAACTATTACATGACCGGATCGACCGGCGACGACATCTGGAAACAGAATGACGGTGTCGAACTCTGGCGCTCGCCCGATCTGAAGCGTTGGGATTATCTGGGACTGGTCTGGAGCATCGAACGCGACGGCGGCTGGGAAAAGAACTGGACCGTCCGCAAGGGCGATTATTTCCGCGCGGTCTGGGCGCCCGAAATCCACTTCATCAACGGCAATTACTACATCTGCCATTCGATCAGCCGATCGGGCATCGCGATCCTGCGCAGCACGACCGGCCGTGCGGAGGGGCCGTATGTTCACGCCTTCTCGCCCGACGCGCCGCTGCGCAACGGTATCGACGCGACGCTGTTCGGCGACGACGACGGTTCGGTCTACCTGACCTATGGCGGCGCGTTCGAGATGGTCCGCCTGAAGAAGGACCTGTCGGGCTATGACGGCGACTGGCAACCGATCGTGCTGGAAACCCCCGACCCGGACCCGGCCCATCACAACAAGAAATGCATCCGGCATGATTACAAGGATATCGGGTTCGAGGGCGCGACCATGTTCAAGCATGATGGCCGCTATTATCTGGGCGCCGTCGATCGCTTCGTCCCCAACCGCTATTCCTTCGCGCTCGCGACGTCCGACAAGCCGTTCGGCCCTTACCGCGACCGGTATGAAAGTGTGCCGTGCGGTGGCGGCGGCAACATCTTTCGCGACAAGCAAGGCCGCTGGTGGTGCACCATCTTCGGCAACGACGACGAAGCGCCGTTCCGCGAAAAGCCCGGCATCGTTCCGGCACGGATGGACGAGAAGGGGCATCTGGTCGCCGATTTCCGCCCGCGCGACATCTAGGCAGTATCGCTTGCCGTGATCGCCGTCACTGCCGCCGCGCCGATGCCGCCGGATCGATCGCCGCGATGCTCAGGCGGCTGATGTCCGCCGACCCGCCGGTCGTGCTGGCCGCCCAGGTCAGCGGGCCTTTGCCTGGATAGAAACGGTCGGTGATCGTACGGGTGCCGTCGGCGGCATAGAGTTCGATGATCGAGCGATCGATCAACAGGCGCAACGTGACGGAACCGGTGCCACTTGGCAGGCGTGCCACATGCCGGTCCGCAAAGGCATCGTGGAAATGCGGGCCGGACCGGGTGCGGTCGATGAACACTTCCCGTGTCGCGGGCGTGTAGCCGACCAGCGTCTGATATCCTTGCGCATCGCTCAGCGTCAGGACGATCTGTTTCGCATCGAGCGGATCGATGGTCATCGTGGCATCCGCGCTATCGCCGGGTAGCGGCAATGGCGTGGGCGTCGCCGTCAGGCGGATATGGTCGATCTGCCGGATCGGCCCATGATGGCTATCCAGTTCGCGCACCGGCGCTTGCACGACCCGCCAGTCGCTTCCATCCCGGCGCAGGGACAGGACGCGCGGCACGGTCATCAGTCCGCGGGCGGGATAGGTCGGGATGTCGTTGGCGTAGCGCCAGTCATTGGCCCAGCCGATCCAGATACGGCGACCATCGGGCACGTCGTTCCACGACACCGCCGCATAGAAATCCGCGCCGGCATCCATCCAGTGCGGCTCTCCCGACCAGTCCGGCTCCAGCGTGAAGCGGGTGCCGTCGAACGATCCGACGAACCACTGGCCGCCCGATCCGCCACCGGGGCCGTTATCGCCCTGACTGACGCTCAGCACCCACCGCTTCTCGCCGGGACGACCGTTCGCGACGGGCAACTCGAATAGATCGGGACATTCCCAGTTCTTCCCCCGTGCGCCGGCGGGGCCGAAATCGCTGGCGTGAGTCCAGTGCTTCAGATCGGGCGAGGTATAGATCGTCGCCCTGTTCTCAATCGCCCGGACGGCGATCATCACCCACCGGTGCGTGTCGTCGTGCCAGAACACCTTCGGGTCGCGGAACTCGGACGATCCGATGTCGAGAACCTTGCCATAGGGCGTGAAGGTCCGGCCGCGATCGTTGCTGTAGGCGGCATATTGCGACTGGTTCTTCGTGACGGGATCGAAGCCGGTGTAGATGGCGACCATCGCGGGCTTGCCCGCCCGCCCGAAGCCGCTGGTGTTCCGCCGATCGACGACGGCGCTGCCCGAAAATGCCATCACGTCCGTCTCGGGGATCGCCAAGGGCAGTTCTTCCCATGTGACCAGATCGCGGCTGACGGCATGGCCCCAGCTCATATGCCCCCACCGGTCTCCGTGCGGATTATATTGATAGAACAGGTGGTACTCGCCACCGTACCAGACCAGGCCGTTGGGATCGTTCATCCAGTTTCGGGCAGGCGCGAAATGATAGCGGGGCCGCGGATCGGGTTGCGGCCATTGCGCGGCGGCGACGGTGGTCAACATGCCGCATAGAACGACGAACAACGATGCCAGACGCATGGCGATCTCCCGATCCGATCATATCATCACACCGCCGACCGGCCTTCGATCGACTGGATGATGGTGTATTGCAAACGATTGCTATGCCAATTATGCCATGTCGCGCAACGCCCGCAAAGCAGGTCGGGCGGGCATGGGCGAGGGGGCGATGATGCATCGTTGGGCGGTTCCGGCATTGGTGGGTTCCATGGTGTCGGCGGCACCCGCAGCGGCGCAGGAGTGGCGATCGATCCGATCCCCCGATGGCCGCATCGTCGTCGATCTGGCGGTGGACAAGGGCGATGCCGTCTATCGCGCCTCGTTCAAGGGGCGGCCGATCCTCGACCGGTCGAAACTGGGATTCCGGTTCAAGGACGCCGCACCCCTCGATACCGGCTTCCGTATCCTGAAGGCGCAACCGCTGGCGCATGACGCCGCTTGGCAGCAGCCATGGGGCGAACGGCGCCAGATGCGCGAGCGGTACAACGGCCTCGCGATCACGCTGGCGGCGGTGGATGGCCGTACGCTGGGCGTTGAATTCCGGGTGTTCGATGACGGCTTCGGTTTCCGCTATACGCTGCCGGGTGCGGCCGGCGACCGGTTGATCGTCGGCGACGAGGCGACCGAATTCCACTTCGCGCATAATTACCGCGCCTGGTCGATCCCCGCCTATCGCGAGAAATACAGCGAATATGAATATAGCCGATCGGCCCTGTCGGCGATCCAGACCGCGCAGACGCCGTTGACGTTGGAGGGGGACGGCATCGCACTGGCGGTTCACGAGGCGGCTTTGGTCGATTTCCCGTCGATGAACCTGCGCATGCCCGACGAGAACAGCCGCACGCTGAAGGCCGATCTGTCACCCTGGTCGAACGGTGATCGCGCGCGCGTGCAAGGCGGGCAGGCGACCCCGTGGCGGGTGGTGATGGTGGCCGACGATGCCGCGCATCTGGCGGACTCGACGATCGTCCTCAACCTGAACGAGCCCAACCGGCTGGGCGATGTGGCGTGGGCGGTGCCGCAGAAATATATCGGCATCTTCTGGGCGATGCATACCGGCCTGCTGACATGGGAGCCTGGCCCGAGGCTGGGCGCGACCACCGATCGCACCAGGCAGTATATCGACTGGGCGGCGGCGCATGGTATCAAGGGCGTGCTGGTCGAGGGCTGGAACGTCGGCTGGGATGTGCCGGAATGGTGGAAGAACGGCCATTCGCGCTTCGTCCTCGACCGCGCGCAGCCGGCATTCGATATGCCCGTTGTCTCGGCTTATGCGAAGGCGAAGGGCGTGAACCTGATCGGGCATCACGAAACCGGCGGTCAGGTGAAGGACTATCTGGCGCAACTGGAACCGGCGCTCGATTATTACGACCGCTACGGCGTGCGGTCGATCAAGCTCGGCTATGTCGGCACGAAGCTCGACCTGACGGAATGGCCGGACGGGCAATATGCCGTTGAGGCTTTCCAGAAGGTGGTGGAGGCCAGCGCCCGCCACCGGATCGCGATCTTCCCGCACGAACCCGTCAAGGATACCGGCCTGCGCCGAACCTGGCCCAATTTGATGAGCCGCGAGGGCGCGCGCGGTCAGGAATATAATGGCGGCAGCCCCGATACCGGCAACGCGCCGGACCACACGACCATCCTGCCGTTCACGCGGTTGCTGTCCGGGCCGTTCGACTACACGCCGGGCGTATTCCACTTCGATTATCGCGCGACGCGGCCGAACAACCGCGTTCCCTCCACACTCGCCAACCAGCTGGCGCTGTACGTCGTGCTCTATAGCCCGGTACAGATGGCCGTCGATCTGCCCGAGCATTATGACGAGCATCCGGGCGCCTTCCGCTTCATCCGCGACGTGCCGACCGATTGGGAACAGTCGCGGACCCTGCAGGGCCGGATCGGCGATTACGCCGTCGTCGCCCGACAGGATCGTGCCGGCCCGGACTGGTATCTGGGCGCGATCACCAATGGCGAGGCGCGCACGCTGAAGGTGCCGCTCGATTTCCTGACGAAGGGCCGCCGGTACGAGGCGCAGATCTATGCCGACGGTCCGGGCGCCGACTGGCGCACCGCGCCCGAGCGGATCGCCATCAGCAGCCGGACCGTGACCGACGTCGATATGCTTGATCTCGTTCTCGCGCCGGGCGGTGGACAGGCCATCCGGTTCAGGGCGCTCGACTGACGGCCGACGGCGCCATGGCCGGCACCGGCGTTGACGGCGATAATCATTCGCAATAATGCCGATGTGCTCGCCGTTGCCGTCGCGATCCCCGCCTGCTCGGTCACGCTTCCAGGGGCCGACGCCATGTTGATCGCCATTCCCGATGTCTTGTCGCCCGTCGAACTGGCGCGGGTGCGCGCCCTGCTCGACGCTGCCGACTGGATCGACGGCAACGCCACCTCCGGCGCGCAATCGGCGCTCGCCAAGCGCAACGAGCAACTGCCGGAAGGATCGGCGGCGGCGCGGGAAGCGGGAGGCATCGTGCTCGACGCGCTGGGCCGTTCGCCGCTGTTTATCGCCGCCGCCCTGCCGCTGAAAGTGTTCCCGCCGCTGTTCAACCGGTATGGCGACGGCCACAGCTTCGGCACGCATGTCGACAACGCGATCAGGATGCAGCGCGGCAGCGATTTCCGCATTCGCAGCGACCTGTCGGCCACGCTCTTTCTCGCCGATCCCGACAGCTATGACGGCGGCGAACTGGTGGTCGAGGAGCAGTTCGGCGATCAGCGGGTGAAGCTGCCTGCCGGCCACATGGTTCTCTATCCGGCGTCCAGCCTGCACCATGTCACGCCGGTCACGCGCGGGCGGCGCGTGGCATCGTTCTTTTGGATACAGTCGATGGTTCGCGACGATGGCGAACGCCGGCTGTTGTTCGAGCTGGATCATGCGGTCCAGGACGTCGCCGGCCGCCATGGCCATGCCGATCCGGCGGCGATCCGGCTGACGGGCGTCTATCACAATCTGCTGCGTCGCTGGGGCGATGCATAGGGCAGCGGATCGGACCCATGGATGCTAGGCGAGCAGCTGATTATCCCGTATCGCGTCCATCACTTGCGGTGCATCGTGCCGGGGTGAACGAGGGGATCGTCGCTTGTCGTCAGAAGATATACTGCCCGCGCTTGCGCTGACGGGCATCAAGGGGCTGGACGATATCCTCAACGGCGGGTTGACGCCGGACCGGATGTATCTGGTCGAAGGGACGCCGGGCACGGGCAAGACGACGCTCGGGCTGGGCTTCCTGCTGGCCGGCGCGGAAGTCGGCGACACCGGTCTTTACATCACCCTCGCCGAAACCGAGGTCGAACTGCGCGCCGTCGCGAAGACTCACGGCTGGTCGCTCGATGCGCTGACGTTGTTCGAGATGGTGCCGGTCGATGGCCTGGGCGAGGATCAGGAACAGACACTCCTCCACCCCAGCGAGGTCGAACTGGGCGAGACGATCCGCGACATGATGGCCAAGGTCGACGAACTACGCCCGACGCGCGTCGTGATCGACAGCCTGTCGGAACTGCGGCTGCTGGCGCAAAGCCCGATCCGCTATCGCCGCCAGATCCTCGCGCTGAAACATTTCTTCTCGACCCGGCAATGCACGGTTCTGTTCCTCGACGACAAGAGTGCAAGCGGCAGCGACCTGCAATTGCACAGCATCGCGCACGGCGTGATCGCCCTCGAACAGGTCCTGTCCGGTTTCGGCGCACAGCGACGGCGACTGCATGTTGTGAAGATGCGTGGCGTGCGTTTCCGCGGCGGCTATCACGATTTCGAGATCGAGCGTGGCGGCCTGTGTGTCTATCCGCGGCTGGTCGCTGCGGAACATGATGCACGGGAGGCGGGCGACACGGTATCCACCGGATCGTCCGAACTGGACGCGCTGCTGGGCGGCGGGCTAGTGCCGGGAACCGCGACATTGCTGACCGGGCCGGCGGGCGTCGGCAAGACGACCGCGTCGGTCCAGTGCATGGTGGCCGCCCTGAAACGAGGGGAGAAGGCCGCCTATTTCCTCTTCGACGAACGCCTGCCGACCCTGATGACCCGCAGCGCCGCGCTCGGCATGGACCTGCAACCCTATCTAGATAGCGGCACGCTTTCGATCCGGGCGATCGATCCGGCGGAGATGTCGCCGGGACAATTCGCCGGGTCGATCCAGGCGGCGGTCGAGGAAGACGGCGCTCGCGTCGTCATTATCGACAGCCTGAACGCCTATCTGCAATCGATGCCCAACGAGCAATTCCTGGTGCTCCAGATGCACGAGATGCTGACGTATCTTGGACAAAAGGGCGTCGTCAGCCTGCTGATCCTGGGTCTGCACGGCGTGATGGGCGATATCCGGTCGGATGTGGACCTCAGCTACCTGTCCGATACCGTCGTGCAGTTGCGCTATTTCGAGGCGCATGGCGAAGTGCGTCAGGCGATTTCCGTCATCAAGACCCGCACCGCACGGCACGAAAGGGCGATCCGCGAGTTTCAGATAGGCAGCAACGGCTTGCAGGTCGGGAAGCCGCTGCACGATTTCCAGGGCGTGCTGACGGGCGTTCCCACTTTCTCCGGTGAAGGCAAGACGTTGATGGCAAGCCGGATGGGATCAATGGACGCACACGGATAATATGGAGGGCAGGGTCCTCATCCTGGCGCCCCGTGGTCGCGACGCGGCGATCGCCGCTGGTCTGCTGGCGCGTAACGACATCCGCGCCGAAGTCTGTGCCGATCAGGTGGCGCTGTTGACGGCATTGCGGGCCGGTGCCGACGTCGTGATGCTGACCGAAGAGGCGTTGGTGATGACCGATCCGGCCGCGCTGACGGCTTGGGTAGCAGCACAGCCGGCATGGGCGGATATCCCGTTCGTCGTCCTTGCCAATGGTACCAGGGCACCGCGAACGGCGATGGCGACGCAGCGCCTGGCCGATCTGGGCAATGTCGTGTTGCTGGAACGACCGCTCCATGCCGAGGCGATGCTGGGCGCGGTGCGATCCGCCTTGAAGGCGCGGCATCGCCAATATGAACTGCGTGACGCCGCCGACACGCTCGAACGCGCGGTCGTCGACCGGACCCGCGATCTGGAGGCGGCACGCGACAGTCTCGAAATCGCACTCGATGCGGCCGCGATGGGTAGCTGGGATCTCGATCTGGTGACGGGCGACGCGCGGCGTACGCCGCGTCATGACGAGATATTTGGCTATGCGACGATGCTCGATCGGTGGGATAAGGATATGTTTCTCAACCACGTCGATCCGGCCCAGCGCGCCATGGTCGACAAGACGTTTGATGATGCGCTGAAATCCGGTACGCTGGATGTCGAATGCGCGATCACCGCCGCGACGGGGGAAAGTCGCTGGATCGTGGCACAGGGGCGGGTGCGATACGGCGCCGATGGCACGCCGGTGCGGATGACCGGCGTCATTTCCGACATCACCGACCGCCGCGAGGCCAATGCGCAACTGGCGCAGGCGCAGAAGATGGATGCGATCGGACAACTGACCGGCGGCGTGGCCCACGACTTCAACAACCTGCTGACGCCGATCGTCGGCAGCCTCGACCTGCTCCGCCGGCGTCACAAGGACGACGAGCGGACGCAGCGGATGATTAGCGGCGCATTGCAGGCGGCCGAGCGCGCCGCGACGTTGACGCAGCGGCTGCTGTCCTTCGCCCGCCGACAGGCGTTGCAACCGCGCGCCGTGGACGTCGGCGCGCTGATCGACGGGATCGTCGATCTGATCCGGCGGTCGCTGGGGCCGTCGATCGTCGTCAGCCTCGAAATCCCCCGGCATCTGTCGTCGGCGCGGGTCGATCCGAACCAGCTGGAACTGGCGCTGCTGAACCTCGCGATCAACGCGCGCGATGCGATGCCGGGTGGCGGCAAGCTGGTCATCGGTGTCGGCGATGTCGTCGTGGACGACCGCAACGGCGTCGGCCTTCAAGCCGGCAGCTATGTCCGCCTGATCGCGACCGACACCGGCACCGGCATGGATCGCGCCACGCTGGCCCGCGCCACCGAGCCGTTCTTCTCGACCAAAGGCGTCGGCAAGGGGACGGGGCTGGGCCTGTCGATGATCCATGGCCTCGCCGCGCAGTCCGGTGGCACGTTGCGCCTGAGCAGCGAGCCCGGTCGCGGCACGGCGGTGGAGTTATGGCTGCCCGCCACCGACGAAGCGGCGGCCGGCACCGGCGAGCAGAGCGCCGAACCCGTCGCGGCGCGGCGGGCGGCGACGATCCTGCTGGTCGACGACGAGGATCTGGTTCGCTCGGCCACCGCCGATATGCTGCGCGACATCGGTTATACCGTGATCGAGACGAATTCCGGGACGCAGGCGCTGAGCGCGATCCGTGCGGGGGCGGAGGCCGACATGCTCGTCAGCGACTATTTGATGCCGGGGATGACGGGCGGACAGCTCATCAACGAGGTGCGCGCATCGGGCATCCGGCTGCCGGCGCTGCTCGTCACCGGTTATGCGGCCGCGGGTGAGGATGTGCCGGCCGACGTCATGCGTCTCGCCAAGCCGTTCCGTCAGGTCGATCTCGCCGCGAAGGTCGATGAATTGCTGCGCACGGCCGCCGTCGGCCGCGCGCGGTTGAAGGTCGTCGACTGATCCGGTTCAGCGGTCGCGCCCGCCGCCGACCTGTCCCGCTGCACCCGTCAGTGCCAGCGCCACCGCCTCGGCGATCTTGATCCCGTCCACCGCCGCCGACAGGATGCCGCCCGCATACCCCGCGCCCTCGCCGGCCGGATAGAGCCCGGCGGTGTTGACGCTCTGGAAATCGTCGCCCCGCGTCACCCGGATCGGCGACGATGTCCGCGTCTCCACGCCGGTCAGCACTGCATCGGGATGATCGTAACCGGGTATCTCCCGCCCGAACGCTACCAGCGCCTCCCGCATCGCCGTTACCGCGAACTCCGGCAGGCAGGCCGCCAGATCGGTCAGCTCCACGCCGGGGCGATAGGACGGGATGACGCTGCCCAGCGCCGTCGATGGGCGCCCCGCCAGAAAGTCGCCCAGTCGCTGCGCCGGTGCCTTGTACGTGCCGCCGCCCACCTCGAACGCGCGCGTTTCCCAATGTCGTTGCAGTTCGATGCCGGCCAGCGGATGGCCTGGATAATCGCGCGCCGGATCGATGCCGACGACGATGCCGGAATTGGCATTGCGCTCGTTGCGCGAATACTGGCTCATGCCATTGGTCGCGACCCGCCCGACCTCCGATGTCGCTGCGACGACGGTGCCGCCCGGACACATGCAAAAGCTGTAGACCGTGCGCCCGTTCTTGCAGTGGTGCGACAGGCTGTACGCGGCGGCACCCAGATCGGGATGTCCGGCGCATGGCCCGAACCGCGCATGGTCGATCCAGCTTTGTGGATGTTCGATGCGGACGCCGATCGAAAACGGCTTGGCCTCCAGATACACGCCGCGATCGTGGAGCATGTGGAACGTGTCGCGTGCGCTGTGCCCGACCGCGAAGACCACCGGACCGGTCTCCATCACCTCGCCGCTGTGCAGGCGGATGCCGCGCAGGCGGCGTGCGCCATCGGCATCCTCGGCGATGTCGAGATCGTCGACCCGGTGTTCGAAGCGATATTCGCCGCCCAATGCCTCCACCGTCCGGCGCATGCTCTCGACCATCGTGACCAGCCGGAACGTGCCGATATGCGGGTGTGCCTCGGTCAGAATTTCGGGCGGCGCGCCGGCTTTCACGAACTCGATCAGCACCTTGCGGCCGAGGTGGCGGGGGTCCTTGATCTGGCTCCACAACTTGCCGTCGGAAAAGGTGCCGGCCCCGCCTTCGCCGAACTGCACGTTGGATTCGGGGTTCAGCTCGCTGCGCCGCCACAGGCCCCAAGTGTCCTTGGTCCGCTCGCGCACCACCTTGCCGCGATCGAGGATGATCGGGCGGAACCCCATCTGCGCCAGGATCAGCCCGGCGAACAGGCCGCAGGGTCCGGCACCCACCACCACCGGTCGCGGCCCCGCATAATCGGCCGGCGCCTTCGTCACGAAGCGGTATCCGGTGTCGGGCGTCGTATTTACATGCCGGTCGCGCCGGAACCGGGCGAGCACCGGCGCCTCGTTCTTCAGCGTCACGTCGACCGAATAGACGAGCTGGATGTCCATCTTGTCCCGCGCATCATGCGCGCGCCGGGCGATGGTGTAGCGGACCAGATCGCGCGGCGTGATGCGCAGCCGGTTGCGGATCGCGGCGGGCAACGCCTCCTCCGCATGGTTCAGGGGCAGCTTCAGATCGGTAATGCGCAACATACCGGCGACTTAGCGCCGCCGGCCCGCAATCGCCATGATCGATCGCGTCAGTCGGGTCGATCGGTCGGCTTCGCTTCGGCGCGATCGAGCACGTCAGCCAGCGGATCGTCGTCCACCCCCTCCATCCGGGCGCCCGACAGATAGGCCGCACGGCCCAGCAACTGCGCACCGATCGGCAGGGTCAGCAGCAGGAACAGGATCGTCAGCAACCCCGTCGACAACCGCGCCGTCTGGTCGAGCAACAGCACGCCCAGCACGATCAGGCTGGTCCCCAGCGTCCCCGCCTTCGTTGCGCTGTGCATCCGCTGAAACGGATCGGGCAACCGGACGAGGCCGATCGCCGCCACCAGCAGGAACCCGACGCCCAACGCCAGCATGGCGACCCCCAACACGATCATCGCCCGCCACCTTTCCGTTCCAGAAATACCGCGAAGGCCGCCGTCGCCACGAAATTGATGAGCGACAGGCCCAGCGCGATGTCCAGAAACGCGCTCCGCCCCGTCGATACCGCCGTCAGCGCCGAAAACGCCACCGCGACCGCCGTCAGCATGTCGAACGCGACGAACCGGTCGGCGAAGCTCGGTCCGCGCACCATCCGCCATCCGGCCAGACCCAGTGCGACGCACAGCACCACCGACAGGATGGCGGCGACCAGTTGCAGATCAATCACCGTTCCAGCTCCGCGATGGGGCGCTCGTACAGCCGCTTGAAGCGCGCGATCGTCGCCGCCGGATCGCGCGTATCCAGCACATGCAGATACAGGGTACGGCGATCGTCGGCGACATGCAGGCAGGTCGATCCCGGCGTCAGCGAGGTGAAATAGGCGAAAAGCGCCACCGCCCATGGCCGCTCCACCGCCACCGGCACCATCACGATCGCCGGATGCGTCTCGATCCGTGGCGACAGGACCAGCCGCGCCACCGCGAAGGACGAGAAGAACAGGTCGGCGACGAAGCTGACCGCCAGCACCACGACCGCGACGGCTTTGCGGAGGATGCTCATGAGCCTGTCCCTCCCAGCGCGTCCGCCGACAGCCGCGCGATCCGCAGCAGCGGTTCCGGCATCAGTCCGATCGCCAGCGTGACCGCCGACAGCACCGCCATGCCGGCCAGCATCGCGCCCGGCACCTTGCGCACCCGCCGCCCGCTCAGGCTCTTCCAGCACGCCTCCGACCAGATCGTCGCCATCGATACGATCGTCAGCATCGCCGCGACCAGCGCCGCCGCCGCGATCCACGCGCTGCCGCCGTCGAACGCGGCGCGGATCACCAGCAGCTTCGCCCAGAAACCCGACAGCGGCGGAATACCGGCCAGTGACAGGATCGGCACCGCGAACAGGAACGCGAACAAGGGATTGGACCGCGTCATCCCGCCCGCGCGCGTCAGGTCCCAGCTGCCCGTCGCGCGCCGGATCGCGCCGGCGCCCAGGAACAGGTTGGCCTGCAGGATCATCGAATGCACCATGTAGAAGACCGCCCCCGCCACGCCGTCGCGCGTGCCGATTGCCAGTCCCGCCGCCATATAACCGACCTGCGCCACGACCTGATATCCCAGGATGCGGCGGATATCGCTCTGCGCCAGCGCCGACAGCGCGCACAGGATCATTGTCGCCGCCGCCATGACGCCGATCGTCGTCAGCAGGGGGGGGCTGACCGCCGTGGTCGCGCCGATCCCGCCGAACACGCCGGCGACGATGACCAGCAGGGCGTAGAAACCCATCTTGGTCAGCAACCCCGCAAACGCCGCCGCCGCCGGCAGAGGCGCCGACGCATAGGACGCCGGCAACCACGCATGGAATGGAAACAGCCCGGACTTCAGCGCGAAACCGCACAGCAGCAAGGTCCCCGCCGCCGCGACCGCCACGCTCGGCGGACCGCTGCCCAATTGCGTCGCCAGCGTCTCCAGATCAAGTGTCCCCGCGACGCCATAGATGATGCCGATACCGGCCAGTACCGCCGTCGCCCCGACCATGCCGAACGCCGCATAGCGGATCGCGCCGCCGATCTGCGCCTCCCGCCGGTCGATCGTGATGAGACCCAGCGCGGCGAGCAACGCCAGTTCGAACCAGACGTACAGGTTGAACAGGTCGGTGGTCAGGAACGCGCCGTTGACCGCCGCCAGCATCGCGAGGCTCATCGCATCGTACCCACGCCGCCGCCGACGTGGCCCGATATCGGCATGGCCGTACAGCGCCACCGCGAGCGCGATGATCGACGCCACCACCACCAGCGCCGGGCCCGGCAGGCGGGCGGCGAACGCGATGCCGATCGCCTGTGGCCAGCCGCCGAACACCACCAGCGCCGCCGGTCCGCCATCGATCGCCCGCCGGATCAGCGCGATCGCGGCGATCAGCGTCGCGGCGACGGAGACGAAACCAAGCGCCTCGCACGCGCGTGGCCGGGTTCGCAGTAGCGCGGTGACCGCTACGCCCAGCAACGGAATGCCAACCGGCGCCAGCAGGACCAGCGGATCACCCATTGTCCGGGTCCAGAAGTTCGGGAGCGTCGGGCTGCTCGGTCGCCTCGACGGTGCGGGCATCCAGCGATCCCGTCGCCCGCCATGCGCGCAACACCACCGTCGCCAATACCACCGTCAGCGCGAAGCCGATGACGATCGCGGTCAGGATCAGCGCCTGCGCCAGCGGGTCCGCTGCGTCGCCCAAGCGGTCCTGGCCCGGCGCGATGATCGGTGGCTGGCGGTTGGAGAAGTCGCCGGCGGTGAACAGCAACAGGTTGGCGCCTGTCGACAACAGGGCAAGTCCCAGCATGATTCGCACGAGGTTGCGCGACAGGATCATATAGATCGCCGCCGCCATGATCGCGGCGACCGCAGCGGCATACAGCACGTTCATCGCGCCGCCTCGCGCTGCAACCCGAACAGGAACGCCAGCACCGCGCCGACGACGACCATGTACACGCCCAGATCGAACGAAATGGTCGTGCTCAATTTCGGCACCCAGCCATAGGGTTCGGTCCATAATTGCGTCATGAACGCCTGACCGCCCATCATGCCCGGCAGGCCGCTGACGATGGCAAGCACCAGACCCGCGCCGACCAGCGTCGATGGTTGCGCGCGCAACGTCCGCTCGGCGGATCGCACGCCCCGCGCCAGCGACAGGATCGCAAACGCCAGCGCCGCCGCCAGCCCGCCGACGAACCCGCCGCCCGGCTGGTCATGGCCGCGCCACAGGATGACGATCGATGCGACCAGCAACAGCACGAACAAGGGGCCGCTGGCGGCGGCGAAGCTGTAATGCACCGGTTGACCGGCATCGTCGCCGTCCCGCTTGCCGGGCCGCACGCCCAGCAACGATCCCGCCAGCAGCGCCGCGATGGCGATCACCGCGGTCTCGCCGAGCGTGTCGAATCCCCGGAAGTCGACGAGGATCACGTTGACGACATTATGCCCCTGTCCGGCGATGTAGCTCATCTGCCCGAACCAGTCGGCCGCGGGCGTGGCGTTCTGCACCGCCGCCATGTCGAGCAGTGTGACAAACATCACCATGCCGAACGATGCGGCGATGATGCCGTCCGTCCGTCGTTGCGAACCCGATCGCGTCGATTTCACGGACAGCGGAACGATCAGCAGCAGGGCGGTCAGCAGCACGACGATCAGCGCCTCGACCGCGAACTGCGTGATTGCCAGATCGGGTGCGCCGTTGGTCATGAAGGTGATCGCCACCGCAAACCCCGTCAGCCCCACCGCCACCATCGCCGTCAACAGGTTCTTCGCCCGCGCCGCCGCCAGTGCGCCCGCAACGCCGGTCAGCGTTACCAATATATCGCCAAGCATCGGCCGGTCGCCGATGACGATGCGCGGCGCCGCCCCAATCCGCCACCAGGTCGCGATCACCAGCGCGGCGATCACCCCGATCGTCGTCGCCAGATAGCGGCGAAGGTCGCCATGCTCCACCAGCCGCGTCAACGCCGCGCTGGCGCGCAACAGCGTACGGAGCAGACGTTCCCACATCCGCTCGATCCCGAAGCGTTCGAAGCCACCCTGACGCCGCAACCGCAGATGGATCGGCCGCCAGTAGCGCACGATCACGAAACCGATCGCGACGACGACCGCGCTCAGCGCCAGCATCGGCGTCAGCCCATGCCATACCGCCACGTCCACCTTCACCGGTTGTCGGTAGACGGCTGCCACCGCCGGACGGATCGCGACGCGGGTGATCCAGTCGGGTTCCAGGCTGATGACCAGTCCGGCCAGCGACAATAGCAGCGGCGGCACCGCGACCGACAGACTTTCGGGATGCTCGATCTCGATCGGATGATCCGCCTTCAGGAAGAACGGCTTCAGCGTGATGACCGCGGCGACGCCGACCATCACCGCGTTGACCAGCACCGCGATCGCCAGCGGGATCAGCTCCCAACTGCTCTCCAACTGCGCCTCGAACAGGAACTCCTTCGAGATAAAACCCAGAAACGGCGGGATGCCCGCCATCGACAGGCTGGCCCCAGTGCAAGCGAGCGCCGTCAGCGGTAAGGATTTGCGCAGGCCCCCCAGCGCGCGCAGACTGCCCAGTCCGGTCGAATGCAGCACCGATCCGGCGCAGAAGAACAGTGCCGCCTTGTACAGCGCATGCGCCAGCAGGAACCCGATCATCGCCACCGTCGCCGCCGGTCCGTCCAGCCCGACCAGCAACACGAGGATGCCGAGCGACGCGATCGTCGAATAGGCGAGCGCCGCCTTGAAACTCTCTGCCCGCAACGCCTGCGTAGCGGCGATCAGCATGGTGATGCAGGCGACGGTGATGAGGACGGTGCGCCCCCACCAGATACCCGCGACCAACGGTTCGAACCGCGCGAGCAGATATATGCCCAGCTTCACCATCGTCGCCGAGTGTAGATAGGACGATGCCGGCGTCGGTGCCTGCATCGCGTTCGGCAGCCAGAAATGGAACGGGAACTGCGCCGATTTGGTGAAGGCCGCGATCAGGATGCCGATGATGATCGGCGCCGCCAGCGGGCTCGCCAGTATCTCCGGCGCCCGGTCGATCGCACCCGACAGCGAATAGCTGCCCAGCACATGCCCGATCATCACCGTCGCGGCGACGAGGGCCAGGCCACCGCCGGCCGTGACCTGCAACGCCATGATCGCCGCACGGCGGGCACGGGCGCTGCGGCCGTCGAAACCGATCAGCAGGAACGACAACACGCTGGTCGCTTCCCAGAACACGATCAGCACCAGCATATTGTCGGCCAGCACCGATCCCAGCATCGCCGTCATGAACAACAGGATAAGCGTCAGGAACCGGCTGCGGTCCGGCCGCGACCTGTTGGTCAGGTAACCGCCCGAATAGATCGTCACCAACCCGCCGATGGCCGTAATCAACAGGCAGAACAGAAACGAGAAGCCATCGAGCCTCAGCGTCACGTCAAGACCCAGCGACGGCGCCCAGCGCCAGCTCTCGCTCCGCACCCAGCCACGCTCGATTACCGGCGCCAGCGCGATGAATGCGCCCAGTAGCCCGAACGGGAACAGCGCGACGACCAGCCCCGCGCCCTTCCCCATGATCCGGGCGACGAGCGGAACTATGCAACTGCCGACGAGCGCGACGAACAGGATCAGGAGCATAGCGCCCCTTCGGTACCAACCATCCTCACCGAACGCGCGTCGTCGCGATGTGTTCGGACGGGACGGTGATTTTTGCCGGACCGGGCCGACGCATCCCCGTTCAGCGTTCGCTCCGCCGCGCCGCCGGCCGCTGGCGCGGGGCCGCATCGGATTGTCGGCGCACCAGCGTGTAATCGGCGGTGACCTGGCGGGGATGCTCGGGATCGGCGGCACGGCCAGCCTTGCGTGCCCGGATCGCGCGGACCAGCAGGTCGACGGCGGTACGCGACATCTCGGTCACCGGCTGGCGGATGGTCGTCAGTTCGGGCCAGATCGTCGTCGCCAGCGCGGTGTCGTCGAACCCGCACACCGTCAGGTCGCCCGGCACGTCCAGCCCGCGGCGATGCGCGATGGCGACGGTCGCCGCCGCCATGTCGTCGTTGGAGGCGAAGATCGCGGTCGGCGGATCGGTCAGGTCCAGCAACTGGTCGGCGGCATCCAGCCCGGATCGATAGGTGAACAATCCCTCCGCGACCAGTTCCGGCACATCGGGCAAACCCAGATCGGCCAGCGCCATCCGGTAACCGGCCAGCCGCTCGCCGCTCGCCGTCTGGTTGCGGTTGCCGGTGATGAAGCCGATGCGGCGATGGCCCAGTCCGCCCAGATGACGCGTCATGTCGTAGGCCGCCCGCGCATCGTCGATGCTGACCGCCATCGCCCATTCCGGCGCGCGACCGGTGGCTACCGCGACGACCAGCACGTCCTGCTTCTCCAGTGCTGCCAGCACGGCGGCGGAATCCGACAGTGGCGGCGGCAGTACGATGCCGTCGATCCGTCCCTTCATCAGATGTTCGACCGCGGTGCCTTCCAGCCCGGCCTCGTCGCATTTCTCGACGACCAGTTGCACGTTGCTGCGGCTCGCCTGATCGAGGCTGCCGACCAGAAATTCGCTGAGATACGCAAAGCTGGGATTGGAATGGAGCAGGCCGATGCGGATTTCCTCGCCACCGGCCAGCGCCCGCGCCGCAGCGCTGGGCGCATAGTTCAGCTCGGCGATCGCGGTCCGCACGATCTCGCGCGTCTCGTCGCGGACATTGCCCTCGTTGTTGATGACGCGCGATACCGTCATCGGCGACACGCCGGCCAGTTTCGCCACGTCGCTGATCGTCGGCGCGTTGCGCTGGCGCCGGGAGGCGCGCGGTTCCTTCATGCAGACCCCTTCCGTCCGGCAGCATGAACCGCCGGACGACAGGGGGCAAGTTGCACCACGGCGCGGGCCGTCGCGCAGGTCAGCGCGGCGACACCTCGCGCGTGCCGTCCATCCGGCGGGCGACACCCCATGGATTGCCGTCGCCCAGCGCGGCTGGCAGCAACGACGGCGCCAGATTCTGGAAGCACACCGGCCGCAGGAAGCGATAGATCGCCAGCGTGCCGACCGATGTGGTGCGACCGTCGCTGGTGGCGGGGAAGGGGCCGCCATGCACCATCGCGTGGCTCACCTCGACGCCCGTCGGCCAGCCATTGGCGAGGATGCGGCCGACGCGGCGCGCGATCACCGGTACCAGATGCGCGGCATCCGCCTCGTCCGCGGCATCCATCTGCAACGTCGCGGTCAACTGGCCCTCCAGCGAGGCGATGACGCTGGCGATCTCGGCCATGTCGGCGCAGCGGACGACGATCGACGACGATCCGAACACCTCATGGCCCAGCGCACGATCGGCCAGAAAGCTGGTCGCATCCGTCTGGAACAGCGCGCCAACGGCCTGATTGACGCCATCGCCCACGCAACCGCGGGCGACCGTCTTTACCGACTGATGCGCGGCGAGGGCATCGACGCCCTGTTCGAAGCTGGCATGGATGCCCGGCGACAGCATCACGGCCGGCTGGCTGCCGGTCATCGCGGTGGTCGCTGCCGCGATGAACGCGTCCAGCGCCGGGCCGTCGATCGCGAGCACCAGACCGGGGTTGGTGCAGAACTGGCCCGCGCCCATCGTCAGCGACTGGACGAACGCCGTCGCCATCGCCTCGCCCCGTGCTTCCAGCGCGGCGGGGAACAGGATGACGGGGTTGATGCTCGACATTTCGGCATAGACCGGGATCGGCTGCTCGCGTTCGGCGGCGATCCGCACCAGCGCGAGGCCACCGCCGCGCGATCCGGTGAAGCCGACCGCCTGGATGCGCGGATCGGCAACCAGCGCACCGCCCAGATCGTTGGTTTCACCCGGCAGGTACGAGAACGTACCGGCGGGCAGGCCGGCATTCGCCACCGCCTTGGCGATCGCGCGGGCGACCAGTTCGCCGGTGCCGGGATGTGCCGGATGGCCCTTCACCACCACCGGGCAACCGGCGGCCAGTGCCGAGGCGGTGTCGCCACCGGCGACCGAGAAGGCGAGCGGGAAGTTCGACGCGCCGAACACCGCGACCGGGCCGATCGCCAGATTGACGCGGCGCAGGTCGGGGCGGGGCAGCGGGGCGCGATCGGGCAAAGCGGGATCGATCGTGGCATCCAGCCAGTCGCCCTGACGCACGACCTGCGCGAACAGCTTCAACTGGCCGACGGTCCGGCCGCGCTCACCCTCCAGCCGGGCACGCGGCAGGCCGCTTTCGCTCATCGCGCGGACGATCAGGTCGTCGCCGATCGCGACGATCTGATCGGCGATGCCTTCCAGAAACGCGGCGCGATCCTCGGGCGTCGTCGCCGAATAGACCGGGAAGGCGGCATCGGCGAGCGCACAGGCATCGGCGACCGCGCCGGCATCGGCAGACGAGAAATCGGGCGTCAGCGTCTCGCCGCTCGCAGGATCGATCGCGCTGAAACGCGCCGTCGCCTGGCGTTCGTCGCTGCCGATCAGCATGGCTCCGTCGATCATCACTCACATTCCTTGATTGTTCTATTGTCGGACAGATAGCGACTGTCGGGCCGTTTCGCGACCCCTTGATGACAGATCGCGCTATCAGACTTGGGCGGCGAGCGGCAAGGCCGGGTCAGTGGTCGCTCGCGCCCGCCGCGCCAATGCCCGTTTCCGACCGGACGCGCTGCGCCAGATAGCCGCCCCGGTCCACCGCCGCCCGGCCGCTGCGATCCAATGTCGACACCAGCCAGATGACGAAGAACGCCGCCGGCATCGAAAAGATCGCCGGCGAGCCATAAGGATAGATCGGCGCGGTATGACCCAGCACCGTCACCCAGATCGCCGGGGACAGTATGGTCAGGCCCAGCGCCAGCACCAGCCCGGTCGCGCCACCCGCCACCACGCCCCGTGTCGTGCAGCCGCGCCACAACAACGACAGCAGCAGCACCGGGAAATTGGCCGACGCCGCGAGCGCGAAGGCGAAGCTGACCATGAACGCGACATTCTGCGATTCGAACAGGATGCCCAGCACGATCGCGATGGCCGCCAGCACCAGTACGGTGATCCGCGACACGCGCAGTTCTTTCGCGGAATCGACCCGGCCGCGCGCGAAGACGCTGGCGTACAGATCGTGGCTGACCGCCGACGCGCCCGACAGGGTCAGGCCCGCGACCACCGCGAGGATGGTGGCGAACGCAACCGCCGAGATGAAGCCCAGAAAGATATCGCCACCCACCGCATGCGCCAGATGGATCGCCGCCATGTTGCCGCCACCGCGCAACGCGCCCGCCGCATCGAGATAGCCCGGATCGGTCGCTACCAGCACGATCGCGCCGAAGCCGATGATGAAGGTCAGCAGGTAGAAATACCCGATCCATCCCGTCGCCCACAGCACCGAGGTCCGCGCCGCCTTGGCATCTGGCACGGTAAAGAAGCGCATCAGGATATGCGGCAGGCCGGCGGTGCCGAACATCAGCGCCATGCCGAGCGATATGGCGGAGACCGGGTCCTTCACGAAGCCGCCGGGGGCCATGATCGCGCTGCCGGCCCTTGCGGCGACCTCTGGCGTCGCGCCCTTGCCCAGCGCCAGTTGCGTCTTCACCTCGACGGCGCGGGCGAACATCGCTTCGGGCGAAAAGCCGAATTTGGCCAGCACCGCCACCGCGATGAACGTCGCCGCGCCCAGCAACAGGCCCGCCTTGACGATCTGCACCCATGTCGTCGCGGTCATGCCGCCGAACAGGACGTAGAAGGTCATCAGCACGCCGACGATCACGACCGCATAGCCATAGGGCAGGCCGAACAGCAGCCGGATCAACTGCCCCGCGCCGACCATCTGTGCGATCAGGTAGAACAGCACGACCATCAGCGTCGATATCGCCGCGAACGTCCTGACCGGCGTCTGCGCGAAGCGGAACGAGGCGACATCGGCAAAGGTGAAGCGCCCCAGATTGCGCAGCCGCTCCGCCATCAGGAACAACAGGATCGGCCACCCGACGAGGAAGCCGATCGAATAGATCAGCCCGTCATACCCATCGGCGTAGATCTGCGCGGAAATGCCGAGGAACGACGCCGCCGACATGAAATCGCCGGCGATCGCGAGTCCATTCTGGAACCCGGTGATGCCACCGCCGGCGGTATAGAAATCGGATGCCGTCTTCGTTTTGCGCGCTGCCCAGCGGGTGATGCCCAGCGTCAGCAGGACGAAGCCCGCGAACATGCCGAGCGCGATCCAGTTGGTCGGTTGCTGCGCGCCACCGGGCGCGACGGCGTGCGCCTGCGCTGCATCGGCAAGGGCGATTCCGCCGACAGTGGCGACGCCCGTCGCGATGCGCCTCACGCGTCGACCGCGCGCAGCACGGCGGCGAGATCGGCGTCGAACACCCGGTTCGCCCGCCAGACGTATAACCCGGTCAGCGCGATCGCGAGGATGATGATGCCCAGCCCGACCGGCACCCCCAGCGTCGTCGCACCGCCGGCGATCGACCGGCCGAGAAAGGTGGGATCGAACGCGATCAGCAGGATGAAACCGAAATAGGCGATCAGGATGATCGTGGTCAGCACCGCCGCGAACCGGTTGCGGGTACGGGTGAGATGGCGATAGGCCGGTGTCGCGGCCAGTTGCTCCAGCACGTCGTCCTGAACGGTCACGGTCATCCTTTCCCCCTCGTTTATCCGATCACGCTATCCGCTGTGGCGGCGGAATCACAGCGCCATGATGCCTTGACCCGCCGCGGGTTGCTCCGCCATGTCGATGGCACGACTGGGGGAGGAATGATCCGATGAACGCAACGCTGGCACGCGGCGTCGCCGTGGGGGCGCTGGCCGGGCTGTTGTTCGGTTTCGACACGGCCGTCATCGCGGGGACGACGGCGGGCGTGCGTCAGGCGTTCTCGCTGGATGCGGCCGGCGTCGGCGTCACCGTGTCGAGCGCGTTGTGGGGTACGCTGGCCGGCGCCCTGCTGGCGGGAAAGCCGGGCGACCGGTTCGGCGCGCGCGTGTCGTTGCAGGCGATCGCGCTGCTGTATGTCGTGTCGGGTCTGGGTTGCCTGCTGGCATGGGACTGGGGCGCGTTGCTGCTGTTCCGGGTGATGGCGGGGCTGGCGGTCGGTGCGTCGTCGGTGCTGGCGCCGGTGTATATCGCGGAGATCGCGCCGGCGGAGAAGCGCGGCGCCTTGGTCGGCGCGTTCCAGTTGAACGTCGTGCTGGGCATCCTCGTCGCGTATCTGAGTAATTTCTGGGTTTCCAGCCTCGATCTCGGCGACTGGGAGTGGCGGGTGAAGTTCGGCGTCACGGCGGCGCCGGCGCTCTTGTTGCTGCTGTTGCTGTTCACCATCCCAGACAGCCCGCGCTGGCTGGCGGCAAAGCGCCGCGATGACGAGGCGTTGGACGTGCTGGGGCGGCTGGGCATCGCCGATCCAAAGGCGGAACTGGCGAGCTTTCACCGTGCTGACGACACCACCGGCGAGGCGAAGTTGAGCTGGCGGCGGCATCGCAAGCCGATGCTGCTGGCGATCACCATCGCCGCGTTCAACCAGCTGTCGGGCATCAACGCCATCCTCTATTATCTGAACGACATCTTCGCCGCCGCCGGCTTCGACAATGTGTCGGCGGACAAGCAGGCGATCGTGATCGGTGCCGCGAACCTGTTCTTCACCGCGCTGGCGCTGACCGTCATCGACCGGCTGGGGCGGCGGACGTTGCTGCTGATCGGATCGGTCGGGTTGACCGCGACGCTGGCGGGGACGGCGGCGGTGTTCCTGAGCGGGGTGGGCGAGGAGTGGCTGTTGTGGCTGCTGGTCGGTTTCATCGCGTTCTTCGCCTTCAGCCAGGGGGCGGTGATCTGGGTCTATGTCAGCGAGATCTTCCCGACCGAGGTGCGGGCGCGGGGACAGGCGCTGGGATCGTCGACCCATTGGGCGGTGGACGCGGTGATCGCCACCGGCTTTCCACTGGTCGCCGCCGCGTCGCGCGGGGCGCCGTTCGTGGTGTTCGCCGCGATGATGGCGGCGCAGTTCGTCGTCGTGCTGCTGTTCTTTCCGGAGACCAAGGGGAAGTCGCTGGAGAGGCTCGGCAGCGGGCTTTGACGGGGCTTGTTGCGAATCGAAGTTCGCACTGATTCGCACCCGGACGAGGTTTTTTCTCGCCTTGGGCGGGCGGCATGGAATGCATGCCTTTCGAGGATACCGGTTTGTTCGTGTGTAGGACAGCCCCGGATCATCGATGATTCAGAGCAAGTTGCGTGAAATCGGACCCACCCTCGACCGTTCGGCCTGAGCGCAGTCGAAGGCCACCTTTCCACACGGTGCTTCGACTTCGCTCAGCACGAACGGGTCGGATTTAGCGCTTAGTGCTCTAGGGAAGCAGCGTTCTGACCAGGTCGAGGTCGGCGGGTTTGTCGACGTCGACGGCGGCCAGGCCATAGGGCGTCGCGACCACGGCCGCTTCCACGCCGGCACGGCGGCCGAGATGGCGAACGGCATCGTTCAACGTCAGGCGGCCGGTCAGGTAGCGGAGGAGCAGGCCGGGGCCGAGGCGGCGGACGATGCGCCAGGGGCGCTTGCGATCCGCCTCGACCTGCGCCCACAGGCCGATCGCGGCGGCGGCGCGGGGGGTGGCAAGCCAGAACAGGTTGCATCCCGACCATGCGCCATCGGCGAAGCGCAGATAGGTGCGGCGCGTGCCGGGCGCCGCCGCCTCGATCACGTCCTGCCGCGCCAGTAATGTCGCCACATCCGTGCCCGGCGGCAGATCGGCGATGAAGCGGTCGATCCACGCCGGCTGCAACAAGGCATGGTCGGCGGTGGTGACGAGCAGGGGCGCCCCCAGCGCCTCCAGCCCGCGCGCGACGCTGCCGCTCGGTCCCGACGCGGTCGGGATCACGCGCAGGCTCAGCCGGTTCGCCTCGGCAATGACGGCGGGATCGTCCGCCGACACCGCGATCATCGTCGCGCCGGCCCCGCGCACGGCGGCGGCGACGCGGGCAAGCAGCGTCTCGCCGTTCAGCACGATCAGCGCCTTGTGCGGCACCCCAGCATAGGCGGCGAGCGGATCGACCACCCCCGGCCGCGACCCGGCGAGGATCAATGCCGACCAGCCTGTCGCCGTGTCGGTCATCGCCGCGACCGCCACACTTGCCAGAAGACCGCCGGTGCCGACAGGATCGGATGCCGCTCGCGCCACGGCGTCAGCGCCACCTTCACACCGGTATGCCGCTCCACCTTCCACAGGCCATAGGCGGCGGCGCCGTCGAAGGTGAAGGCGGCACGGACCAGCCGGGCGATGTTGAGCGGCTTGCCGGCGCGGCGGCGGCGGTGCCAGCGGGCGAGTATCCGTGCCCGGTCCGACACATCGGGGGTGAGGATGTCGCCGTCGCGGTCGAAGGCGATGCCACCGGCCTGCCACGCCAGCGGCAGGATCGCCTGATAGCGGCCGGCGCCGTGGTCGAGGATCTGCTCCTCCCGCCCGCTCTTTTCGACGCGCAGTTCGGCGGCATAGGTCTGGCGGAACAGCGCGCGCCAGTAATCTGCGGCGGTCCCGCGCGCTGGACCGAGCGCGGCGGCGAAGCGTGCGGCGGTTACGGCAGCGGCGGCGATCGCCTGCACCACGCCGGCGCGGGCCTCGTCATCGCGCTGCCAGACGAGGGCGGCGGGCTGGACGAAGCGGGTCCAGATCGTCGTGTCGATCAGGTCGCCCGATGCCGCCGCCCGAAACGTCGCCAGCCGCATCGTCGCGATCTTGGCGCGCAGGGTGACGCCGTCGCGCGTGACTTCACGGTAGCTGACGGTCGGCCACAGCCCGCGTTCCGGCGGGCCGGCGGTCAGGACGTAGAAATCGAGCACGCCGTCGAGCGAGCCGGTGCGCAGGTTCGATCCATAGAACAGCACCGCCTGCACCGACGGCTCCGCCGCCAGCATCTCGGCAAGATCGCGCACTTCGATGCGAACCCCGGCGTCCAGCGCGGCGGCGACATACGCGTCCAGCGCGTCAATCACGGGATCATGGGGCGATGAAGGAGAGAACCGGCCCTTGCCGCACCGCCAGCTTGCCACCGGCGAAATGCTCGCCATCGAGGATGAAGCCATCGTCCAGCGACACCTCGAACGACGCGGTGTCGATATGGTGATACCCGGCCCGCCGCATCCAGTCGGCTTCCGATCCCGCCAGCAGGGCCGGGACGGTCAGCATCAGCCGCTTCGGCGGCGCATCGACTACCAACAGCTTCATGCCGTCACGCGGTTGCCCGAACGGCTTCAGCCCCAGCGGCAACTGGCGCAGCGCAGAGGCGAGCAACAGATAGCGGGGCCGGGGATCGACCGACCCGCCGGGCAGCTTCAGACCGAGCGGGGTGCCCACACGCCAACTGCTCGTGGCCCCGCCGAACATCGTCTGGATCAACGCCCAGCCGAGGGCGAGGCCGACCGCGACGCCGTTGAAGGCACCCGCGCGGTGCGTATGCTGGGCCAGTTCGGTCGCCTTCACGAACGCACCGGCGCCGAACAGGAAACCGCGCAGCGGGCGCGATCCGTCATCGCGCGCGATCTCGACCGGGCGGCGTTCGACCCGGCGGCCGCGCGTCACGGCGGCCAGCGCATCGGCCAGCGTCCAGCCGGACGGAATGCCCAGATCGATCGCCAACGCGTTCGTCTTGCCCGACGGGATCACCGCGATATCGGGCCACTTGCCCTTCCACAGATGCGCGGCACAGGTCAGTACGTCGCGGACCGTGCCGTCACCACCGTCGATCACCAGCAGGTCGATCTTTCGCTCGGCGAACTCGGCCAGCGTATCGGCTAGTGCGGCGCGGGTGCCGGGTGCGGCGAGCAGGACGCTGTCGACGCCGGGCACGCCCGCTTCGTACTCCGCGCCATGGTTCAGATGGCTTTTGGGATTGCAGACGATGCCGATGCGCAGGCGACCGACCGCGGCGGCGGTCGGCGCGGCTTTCACCGTTACCGATCGCGCGGACTCAGGTCCGGCAAAGGCGAGAACGCTGGCAGGCGAAAATGACGACACGCTTACCTCGCTACCGCGAACATGGCATGGCTGCTACAAATTTGTGACGGGATCATCACGATCGCTCCTCAACGACGGTAACGCATCGCCATGCGGATGGTCGCACCGCCGGCGGGAACGGCGAACCGTGCGGACGCGAACGAGGGCAGGCCGATCGAGGTCGGCGCATCGTTGGAAAAGCCGAATCCTTCCTTGGGCGCCCACAGCGTCCGGTTGAAACTGTGGTCGCCATTCTCGTCGTGATATTGCGCGATGGCGTAGTAACCGGGCGGCAGCCAGAAACAGGCGGTGGTCGCCGGCGCGCGGGTCGGCACGCGCGCGCGCAGCAACTTGCCGCCCTTGGCCAGAAAGCGGCCCTTGTCGTCCGGATAGACGGTGAACGCGACCTCGCCGTCGCCGCTGTGCAGGCCGGTCGCCTGCACGGTCAGCTTCACCGCATTGCCACCGGGCGTGCCGGTGCAGGATTGCGCCGCCGCCGGGACGGCCGCCATCACGCCCGACAGGGCGGCGAGCAGGAACAGGGTTTTCATCGAACGCATCTCTTTTCGCAACTGCGATAAGGATGTGGGCGTGAACCGCGGCTTTACTGTGGCGAATTGTGGCGAGGGGCGCGTGACAGGCGCAGCGCGGCGATCGCCATCAGCACCGCGACCGCCGCCGATCCCACCGTCACTGCCATCGCGACCCCGGTGGCGCCGTACCAGGGGGTCAGCATCGCAGTCGCGCCGAACAGCACGCCGACGCCGGCGGCCCGGATCGCGAAGACGCTGCCCGCGCGCTGCATCGCGGTCATCACCGTATCGACGCCGGTCGTCGCCAGATCGAGGCAGCCGGCGACCGACAGCCACAGCAGGACCGGCCACGCGCCCCGGAAATCACGCCCGCCGACCAGATTCAGCACCGGCTTGCCCGCCACCAGCACCAGCGCCATGATCGCCACCGCCGCCAGTCCGCTGCCCAGGAACAACCGCGACATCAGCCGCGCAAGGAGCGCCGGCGGGGCATCGCGCAACGTCTTCACCACCTCCGGAAAAGCGGCACGCGAGATGAGTTGCGACAATTTCGCCAGCGCCTGCGCGATCTGCGAGGCGAGGCGGAACACGCCCGCCGCCGCCGGTCCCGCCGCCGCGCCGACCAGCAGCAACGGGATCTGCTTGCTCGACAGGCCGAGCGTGGAGCTGGCATTGGTGCTGAGCGCGAAGCGGACGATGCCGGGATGCTCACGCGCCAGATGCCGCGATCCGCGCCCGCGCCACATCAGCCCCAGATCGCCGCTGCGCGCGACCATGATCCAGTATGTCGCCGCGGTCAGCACCTCCGCCGCCGCCCACGCCGCCAGAAACCCCTGCACGGTCGGATGGATCAGCCACACCCCGATCGCGCCGAAGAAGCGCGCGACCGGCGTCACGCTGTCGGCGATGGCGGCCAGCGCGAACCGGTCGCGCAGGCGCAGGATGCCGAGCGGCGTCGACCGGATCGTGACGAGCTGGATGATGACGAAGATCAGCGTCGCCCGCTTCAGCGTGGCACCGATGCCCAGCGCCTCGCCCCACAGGTCGAGGATCAGCCAGGCCAGCCCGGCCCCGACGATCGATCCCAGAAAATCGAGGATCGCGCTGCCCCGGAACAGCCGGGCCAGCGCCCCGTCGTCGCGGGTGGCGAGCGGACCGACGCCGTATTGCACGATCACCTGCCAGCTTTGGAACGCGACCAGCGTCGCCAGCGTCTGCGCCGCGCCGGTGATGAGCGCGAAGCGGCCGAACCCGACGACGCCCAGCGAGCGCGTGGCGATACCCAGATAGAACAGGGACAGCACCGCCAGCACGCTGCGGCTTGCCAGCAGCCAGCCGAGATTGCGCGCGGCGGCGCGGAACAGGCCGCCCGAACTATCCCCGGACGGCAGGGGGGACGATGATGGCGGGGGGCTCGACATGCGTCCGTCGGGGATTAAGCGGCTCGACCGGATGCGGCAAGAGCCGTGACATGGCGGGCGGGTCCGCCCTATGCGCTGATCGCGATCAATCGGGAGTATGGCACCATCTGCGGCATCGCCGGTCTTTATGCACGCGGACGGGGCGTCTCCGCCGACACGGTGCGCGCGCAATGCGCCGCGATCGTCCACCGCGGTCCGGACGACGAGGGCGTGTTCGTCGATCGCGATTTCGGATTCGGCATGCGGCGGCTCAGCATCGTCGATCTGGCCGGCGGGCATCAGCCCTTTCATTCGCCGGGTGGCCGCTATGCGCTGGTGTTCAACGGCGAAATCTACAACTTCCCCGCCCTGCGCGCCGAGCTGGCGGCGATGGGCCGGGCGTTCGACAGCCATGGTGATACCGAGGTCGTTCTGGCCGGCTATGAACGCTGGGGCGACGGCATCTGGTCGCGGCTGGACGGGATGTTCGCGGTGGCGGTGTGGGATCGGGCGACCCGCACGCTGACGCTGGCGCGCGACCCGGTGGGGATCAAGCCTCTCTATTATACCGACCAGCCCGCCGGGTTCGCCTTCGCATCGGAACTGAAGGCGCTGACGCTGCTGCCTGGTTTCGCGTTCGACACCGACGAGCGCGGGCTGCTCGACTATTTCCGCTTCGGGCATGTGCGAACGCCGCGATCGATCCATGCGCAGGTCAGGACGCTGCCGCCGGGGCATGTGCTGACGCTGGCGGCGGGCGGCGAGCCGGTGCTGCGTGCGTATTGGACGCCGCGCTACACGACGCCCGAACCGCTCGGCGACGGCGAATGGGTCGACCGGTTCCGCACCCGGTGGCTGGAAACCGTGGCGGAACAGATGGTCGCGGATGTCGAGGTCGGCGCGTTCCTGTCGGGTGGAGTCGATTCGTCGGCGGTGGTGGCCGCGATGATGCGGATATCCGATCGCCCGGTCCGCACCTTCACGATCGGTTTCCCCGACCCGCGCGTCGACGAAAGCGGCCCGGCGGAGGCGATCGCCCGCGCGCTCGGCACCCGTCACGAAAGCCGGCGACTGGAAATGGCCCACGCCCGCGATCTGCTGCCGGCGGTGGCGGCGGCCTATGACGAGCCGTTCGCCGACCCGTCGATGGTGCCGACCTGGTATGTCAGCAAGGTGGCGGCCGAACAGGTGAAGGTCGCGCTGTCGGGGGACGGCGGCGACGAACTGTTCTTCGGCTATAAACGCCACGCCACCGAACGCCGGATCGGCCGCCTGCCAGCCCCCCTGCGCCATGCCGCCCGGGCGATCGGCGCGATCCCGCCGCTGCCCTCGCGCGCGCTGAACGAGCGTATCCAGCGATGGACGAAGACGGCGGCGAGCGCGGGCCTGCCCAGCGGCGTCGCGCGGTTCTTCGCCAAGACGCAGATCACGGCGGCGGGCTTTCGAAATCGCGTCTTCACCCCCGATTTCCTCGCCCGCGCCGGTGGCGGCGAGGGTGAGATCGAGCGGCTGTGCGCAGAATATTTTCCCGATGCCGGTGCGATTTCGGCCGACACGCTGGAGCAGTTCGGCCTGTGCGACCTGGCGCTCAACCTGCCCGGCGCGATGCTGACCAAAGTCGATCGCGCCAGCATGGCGCACTCGCTGGAGGTGCGGGTGCCGATGCTCGGCCAGCCGATGATCGATCTGGCATTGGGGACGCCGGTGCACATGAAGCTGAACGGCCGGGTGGGGAAGCATGTGGTGCGCGAAGCCATCGCGCCATGGCTGCCCACCGGCATCCTCGACCGCCGCAAGCAGGGTTTCCAGATGCCGCTGTCGGCGTGGTTCGCGGGCGATTTCGGTCGCTATGCCGAGGAGCTGTGGCGCGACAGCGGTGCGCGAGGCGAGAGTATCTGGCACGCGGCGGCGGTGGATCGGGTGTTCGCCGATCACCGTGCGGGGAAGCGGGATTACAGCCGCTTTCTTTACGCGCTGGCGGTGTATTGTTTGTGGCGGGTCAGGACGGGCTCCTGATCGTTCCGCCAGTCCTTCCCTCCGTCATCCCGGCGAACGCCGGGACCCATGGACACGCAGGTCGGGGTAAGTTTGCACCCGCTATCTAATGCGCCCCAACCATGGGTCCCGGCGTTCGCCGGGATGACGGAAGGGGGGATGGGACATGGGATTAATCCCCACCAAAATCACGCCAGCCAGCTCACCATCGCCACGCCGGCGCGCTTCACCGCCATCGCCTGCAACAGCCGCACCAGATGCACCACCAGCGAGATCGCGGTCCACGCGGCCACCCCGATGATCCCCCAGTCCGGCCGCCCGATCAGCAGTCCGGCGAGCAGGATCACCATGTTCGGATTGCGCCGCGCGGTGACCAGCCGGAAATCGCTGTCGAATTTCTGCCAGACATGGATGTGCATCCCGAAGCGGACGATGAACGCTCCCTCGATCAGCCGTTGCGCGACATAGCCGAACAACATCGTGCCGATCACGATCCAGAACATCTCGTCCGACAGCGCCCGGCCATAGGGTGCACACCCCGCCGCCCATGCCCACCACCAGAAGGGCGGATGGACCAGATCGACGCCGTGATCCCACGCATTGCCCAGTTTCGACGAGGTGATCGTGCACCGCGCCAGCTTCCCGTCGACGGTGTCGAGCACCATGAAGACGAGGCCGGTGGCGAGGCCGGTCCAGAACCAGCCGTACCAGAACGCCACCGTCGCCATGATGCACAGCACGCTGCCGATCGCGGTGATGCCGTTGGGGCTGATCCCGATACGCGCCGACAGCTGCGTCAGCCGGAACGCCCATTCGGGCCAGAGATATTTGGTCAGGACGTCGGTCACGCCCTTGTACGCACCCTTGTAGCTCAGCCGCTCGATCGCCGGCACGGTCGCGGGGGTCAGCGGTTCCATGAACGGCCGTTCGCGCTTCCTCAGCACCTCGTTCAGGATGCCAGCCTCGTCCTCCGCCTCGATCACCTTTAGGCCGGGGAGCGGCCGGCCGGCGATCATCAGCGCCGCCGCCTCGTTCGCCTCGACCTCGCCGACATGCGCCAGCACCGGCCGGCCGTTCCGCGTCACGACCGTGCCGGGCCGGGATTTCAGATACGTGGTCCACATCGGATCGAACGCGTAATCCAGATGCGCCAGGATGATGGTGGGACCCTGTTCGTCGAACCCCTGCGCCTGCGAGATGCGGCGCACGCGTTCGGCATTGGTCATGCCCCATAGATGCGTGGAATTGTCGCCGATGGTGGCGAGCGCGGGAGAAGTCATGGGGGCGCGTTACCCCATCACGCTCGTTTGTCGAGCAGGTCCCGGATGACCCGTGCCGCGCGTGCGGGGGCTGACCCGCGCGTGTCGCCCAGCGAGTCGCCTGCGAACCGTGCCTGGATCGCGGCAAACGAATCATGCACCGCCGGTGCCCGCGCCAGCATCGGCAGCAGATCGCCGACATCGTTCACGACCTCACCGCAGGTCCATTGCGCATAGGAGGGATCGCCCCGCCACTCGACGCCGCCCGCATTCAGGAACACGCAGGGGCGCGGGCGTTGCAGGAATTCGATCACCTGGCTCGACGTATCGCCCAGATAGAGGTCGGCGGCGGCGGTGTAGCTGCCATCGACCATCGCGAAGCCATCCATGTCGCAATGGACGTTGGGCAGGCCGCGTACCTCGTCCATCACCGCCCGCACCTCCGGCGCACCCTCCGCCAGCCGCTGATGCGGCGCGAAGATCAGGTTCCAGCGGCCATCCTGGGCGATCCGCCGCACGGTATCGGCCCCCCATGCCCACCAGGACGAGCGGTGTCGCTGCCAATGCGGGGCATAGAGGATCGTCGGACGCGGCTCGGCAAAGGGCAGATTGGTCATGCTCCGCTGCCGGAACGACGCCTTCACATATCCCGTCGCCACCACCCGCGCCGGATCGAAGCCGCGTTCGAGATACGTCGCGCGTTCCCGCTCGCTCGGCACCATCATCACCGCGGCGGCGCGGCGGCGAGGATCGTCGCGCGCGCTCATCGATCCGACGCCGTGCGAGGTCTTCACGAAGGGCGTGCGCAGCGGCAGCAAGCGCGGCAGCCACAGGCTGGTCTGTTCCGCACACACCGCCGCGCGGGCGCGCAGCAGATGCGGCAACAGCCGCAGCAACGTCGGGATTTTGGGCGGCAGCGGCGGATTCTGTCCCTCGCCCGCGTCGGCGATCCGCCGGAACCCCGGCACCCGGCGGATGCGGACGCCGGTCAGCCCCTCGCTCCACCGGGTCAGCAGCGTTTCGTGGACGGAGGTCGCCACCCACAGGTCGATCGCCACATCGCCGTCCGCCGCCAGCGCCTCGACGATCGGATAGAGATGCGGGATCAACAACGTCTCGCCCAGGAACAGGAAGGCGACCGGACCCTTTTTCTTCGGGCCTTGCCGGCTCAAGCGCCATGCTCCCGTCGCCAGCGTTCGATATCGTCGGGCCGGTCGATCTCCTGCCAGTGCGCGTCGCGCGGCACGGTGACGGCGGCGACCGCATCGACGCCTGCCAGCCGGTCGATAATCGCATGGTGGAACGCATGGATGCCGTCCGCCGCGCCGATGACCGCGCGAAGCGCGTCGGCATAGGCGCCGCCCCCCTTCGACGCGACGACGCCCAGCGACCGGTGCGTCGCCCGCGCGGTATCCAGCGTCTTGCCGACCGCGCGCACGCGGTTGCTCGCCACCTCGACCAGCATGTCGTCCGGCTCCGGCTCGTCCAGCGTATCGACCACCAGTTTCACGCCGCGCCGTTCGTCGTTCACCGCGGCGGCGAGGATACCGGCATCGAACACCGTATCGCCATTCATCAGCACAAACGGATCGTTCAGGCAGGCGCGCGCCGCCCAGACGCTGCCGATGCTGCTGCCCGCCGCCCAGAACGGATTGAAGATCAGGTCGGTCGCCACCGCGCCGCCATGCCGCGCCAGATGCTCGGCGATCTGTTCGACCCGGTAACCGCCGACGACCACGGCGTGGCGAATCCCCGCCTGCTCCACCGCGCGCAACTGATGATCCAGGATCGCGCGACCGCCCACCGGCACCAGGCATTTCGGCGTCTCCAGCGTCAGCGGCAACAGGCGCGAGCCCTGGCCCGCCGCGATGATGATGGCTTTCATGCGTGTGTCCGTTTTCCTTGACCGTGCCTTCAGATCGTCGAGGCCCGCCGCCCTTCTGCTCCCCGGCCTCCGCCGGGGAACAGCAAAGTGAATTCTGGTCGAACCACTAATCCGCAATGGTGGTCGGATTGCGGCGGCGGCGAAAGGGCTGTCCTACAACTAACCAGATAGGATAGTTGGTTGCCCTCAATGACGAATGGGGGTGGCCATGAACATCGATGAATTGATCGACGCGGTGATCGATCGGGAGGGCGGGTATGCCGATCATCCCGCCGATCGCGGCGGGGCGACCCGCTGGGGCATCACCATGGCGGTGGCGCGCGAGCATGGGTGGCGCGGCGACATGCGGCATTTCCTGCGCAGTGCGGCGGTGACGATCTATCGCCGGCTCTATTGGGACCGGCCGGGGCTGGACGCGGTGGCGGCGCGCGCGCCGCTGGTCGCGGCCGAGCTGTTCGACACGGGCGTGAACATGGGGACGGCGACCGCCGTCCTGTTCCTGCAACGCGTGCTGAACGCGCTCAATCGCGGCGCCACCGATTATGCCGACCTGACGCTGGACGGCCGGATCGGCGCGGCGACGCTGGCCGCACTCGACGCGTTCCTCCGTACGCGTCGTGCGATCGGGGAAAGCGTTCTGCTGAAGGCGATCGAGGCGTTGCAGGGTGCGCGCTACCTGACGCTGGCCGAACGGCGGCCGGCCAACGAGGCGTTCCTGTATGGCTGGCTGGCGAACCGGGTGGGGGAGCCGGCATGAGCGAGCAACGACTGCGCTACCGCGCGTTCCTTGCCGTCGTGCTGGCGACCCTGGTGGTCGCGCTGGCGCCGGTCATCGTGTCGGGCCTGCTCGGCAAGGTGCTGCCCGATGGCCTGATTGCTACGTCGGACAAGGTCACAACGGGGCTCGTCACGCTGCTCGGTACGATCGGCGGCCTGTTGTTCCGCCGCGTCGACACGGGGGTGGAGCGGTGAGGGCGGCGCTGATCCCGATCGCCGCGCTGTGCCTGGGCGCCTGCACGGCCATCGCGATGCGAACGACGACAGCGGACCCCGCCATCGTCCGCCTGCAACGCGCCCATGAAGCGGCACGCGCCGTCGCCCTGTTGTTCCGGCCATATCTGTCGCCTGCGCAAACCGCGCAGATCGATGCGCTCGGCCTGCTGGTCGATCGCGCACTGGCGGCGGCGCAGGTCGCCGACGACCGGGCGGCGCGGCGGGCCGCGCTCGCCGACGCGGCGACCGCCGCCTGTGCCTATCGGCTCGCCACCGGTGGCTGACCTTTCCTATTTCCATTCGGAGACATGATGATGCTGACGATCGCCAGCGATCTTTCCACCTTCACGCTGTCGGCTGGTGAGCCGTTCCTGCTCGACGTGCAATTCCTCGACCCCGCCGGCGCGGTGATGCCGCTCACGAGCCGCGCGTTCGTACTGTCCTTCTATGGCGACGGCCGCGAGACGGTCGATGCGATCGCCGGGGAGGCGATGGCCGATGCCAGCGGCGCCTTCGTCCGCTTCGCCCGCGACGGTCGCCTGTCGGAGGCGCTGTACGGCCAGCCGGTAATCGCCGAACTGGCGGAGCGATACCGGCTGGGCCGCGACGTGATCGCGAGCGGGCTGATGACGGTGGCGGCCTCGGCAAGCGGTGTCGCGTCGCTCGACGGCGGCGTGACGGGCGCGGTGGTCACGCGCGTGACGATCCGCGCGGGTGCCGATGGCGCGGCCTTCACGCAGCGATCGATGACGTTCGATGGCGAGGTTGCCGTACCGCCGCCCGCCGTTGCGCTGGGCGCTTTGACCCTGTCCGGCGCGCTGACGGCGGGAACGGCGTCCACCGGGACGATCGCGGGTGCATCGGCCGGCTCGATGTTCACCACCGACCTGCCGGGGTTGACGATCAACAGTGCCGCCCGTCGATATGCGTTCGACGGCATCGCGGCCGGCGGCGTCGCCGGATCGCTGATCGAGACGCTGGCCGGTGCGACCGGATCGCCCCGATCGACCGCGATCGCCATCGTCGCGGCGCCAGCCCCGACACCGACACCGACACCGACACCGACGCCAACGCCAACGCCTGCGCCGGCCGACGTGGTGCTTGCCCCGCACCTCACGGGGCCGATCAACGTCGGCACGCTGTCCAGCCTCGCCTATCGCGACACCGGATCGGCCGCCCAGACGGTCGGCGCGCGGTTCCGCCGGGCGACCAACACCGCCGACTTCTATTTCCGGATGACGGGACCGGGCGACGGCATGGTGTTCCGGATCATCGACGACGATCATTACCGCCTGTCGCGGCTGGTCGGCGGCGTCATGGATGACGTCAGCGGCTTCGCCTATCGCACCTTCGCGCCGCGACTGGTGGCACAACCCGGCACCGCGATGATCGCGTTGCGGACGGCGGCGGACGGCAGTGCCGGCTTCTATCAGGACGGCGTGCTGGTATCGGAATGGGTGTCGGCGGACCTGCTCGACGCCCTGCAACCGGTGCGCGGCACCGGCGTGCGCTTCGTCGTCACCGTCGGGCCGGCGATGGCGGATGTTACATGGGGCGCGGTGGTCGCGCCGCTGGCGATCCGGTCGGCGACGTTCGATGTCGGCGCTCGCACGATCGATCTGGCGATCGGCTACACCGGCAGTCCCGATGGCTATGACCATGCGCTGGACGGCGGCGACTGGACCCCTGCGCGGACGCTGTCGTCATCCATCGCGGGGCAGGCGGTGGTCCGGGTGCCGGCGCTGACGGCTGGGTATCGCGGCGTCGTGTCGGTCGCCCTGCGTCAGCGGAACCTGCCGTCGGTGACGGCGACCGTTACAGTCACCGTCTAGCGGGGCGGGGCGTCACGGAGGCGGTAGACGAACTGGCGCAGCCGGCCGATCCGCACGACGCCCACCAGCCGATACCGGTCGGCGACCGCGCGCAGTACCAGCGCCTCGGTCGCCGGATTGGTCGTCGTCTTGCGTTCGCGCATCACGATCACGCCGGGATCGCGGGCCAGCAGGCGCGCGGTCTCGGCGACCGGATCGACGCCGATCCCCTTCGATTCGACCGTCTGGCCCACATGACTGCGAAAGACATAGGCGGTCGGCAGGCAGGATCGCGTCAGGTAATAGAAGATCGGCTCGCTGTTATATCCGAACAGGCATCCCGCCGGCCGGTCGCCGATCAGCCCGACCAGCGCGGCGGCCTGGGCCGGCGTGCCACGCTGGCGCACGCGCAGCCCGGTCACCAGCACGGCGATCGCCACGCCGATCAGCAGCACCGTGATGCCGCGGCGTACCGCCAGCGCCCTCGACCCGTCCGGTCGCGGGTGATCCAGTCCAGCCGCGCTCGCCACGGACAGCGTCGTATATTTGATCTGCATCGCGATCCCGACGAGCAGCATCGCCGCCGCCCCACGCGCCCGCTGGCGTTTGGCGGAGCGAATGCCGTCCAAGGCATATAGTGCCGCACCGGCCATCGGCAGGCCGTACTGGGCGACGCGAACCGGCGGGCGATCCGCGTGGCGACGAACGCGGTGAGCGCCGCACACAGCGTCGCGCCCAGTTGATAGACGAGGATGCCGTTGCCGCCGATCGCGCGCAGCCCGGCGAAGATCAAGAACAGCCCCACCGGCTTGCGATCGAAGATATCGACGAACGGCCATGCCCCTTGCAGCATCCGGTCGCCGACCAGCAGGTAGAATTGCTCGTCGCTCAGCATCAGGGGATCGCCGTACAGCGCCACCCGCGTTGCGATTGCCGCCACCAGCAGCCACAGGAACCGCGCGACGGGCGACGACGGGATCGATCGGCCGCGCCATGCCGGGCGCGGCGCGGTGGCGACAAGGCGAACGGGGGAAGAGCGCGACATGGCCGCCCCCTATAGCGGGAACGCCCCCGTGTCTTGCCGTCAGCAGCGTTCTACAGACAGGCTTCCAGATACGCCTGATCGAACCCGAACTGCTTGGCCTTTTCCAGCGTATAGGGGCGCAGGCCCATCGACCGGTATTCGCCGATGATCTTGCCGTCGGCGCTTTCGTCGAGATACTCGAACTTGAACAGCTCCTGCGTCACGATCACCGGGCCTTCCATGCCGATGACCTCGGTGACGTTGGTCACGCGGCGAGAGCCGTCGCGCAGGCGCTTCACCTGGATGATGAGCTCGACCGAATCGGCGATCTGGCGGCTGATCGCCTCCTTGGGCACCTTGATGTCCGACATCATCACCATGTTCTCCATACGGGCCAGCGCCTCGCGCGGGGAGTTGGCGTGGAGGGTACACATCGATCCGTCATGGCCGGTGTTCATGGCCGCCAGCATGTCGAAACATTCGGAACCACGGATTTCACCCAGGATGATCCGGTCCGGTCGCATACGCAGCGCGTTCTTCACCAGATCTCGGATCGATATCTCGCCCTGACCCTCCAGATTGGCCGGCCGGGTTTCCAGCGGCAGCCAGTGCGGCTGCTGCAGGCGAAGCTCGGCCGCGTCCTCGATCGTCAGCACGCGCTCGCCGGGGTCGATCATCTTCGACAGGGCGTTCAGCATCGTCGTCTTGCCCGAACCCGTACCGCCGGAGATGACGACGTTGAACCGGCTGGCGCCCGCGATCTTCAGCGCGGTCGCCATCTTCGGGCTCATGCTGCCGAAGCCCGCCATCATGTCGATGGTGATCGGCTTGGCGGAGAATTTACGGATCGAGATCGCGGTGCCGCGCAAGCTGAGCGGCGGCACGATCACGTTGACGCGGCTGCCGTCCTTCAACCGGGCGTCGGCCAGCGGCGATGTCTGGTCGACGCGGCGGCCGACCGAATTGACGATGCGTTGCGCGATCTGGAACAGATGCTCCTCGTCGCGGAACTGCACCTGCGCCAGTTCCAGCTTGCCCTTGCGCTCGACATAGGTCTGGTCGGGACCATTGACCATGATGTCGCTGACGTTCGGATCGGCCAGCAATTCCTCCAGCGGCCCCAGACCCAGCAGTTCGTCGACCAGCACCTTTTCCAGCGCGAACTGCTCGCGGCGGTTGAGGGTCAGCTTCAGCTCGGCCAGCACCTCGCCGATGATCGGGCGGAATTCCTCGGCCAGCTCGTCCTTGCCCAGCGTCGCCGCCGCTTCGGGATCGACACGTTCCAGCAGGCGGGGGAGCACCTGTTCCTTGATCTTGTGGATCGAGCTTTCGAATCCCTCGACCCGGCTGTTGCCCGCCTCGCCCGACGAGTTCTGGCGATCGGACAGCCGCTGCATCGCATCGACGGTCGCCCCGGACATGCCGACATCGCCATCGCCCGACAGCGACGCCATGTCGATCGGCGGGAATTGCTGCCCGCCCTCTTCCGCGCGTGGCTCGGTACGGGGGGCCAGCCCGCCGCCCTGCATCGGCCGCGCGACGCCGAACGCCGGCCTCACCGGCTGACCACCACTCACGCCACTACGCCGACCGAACGCGCTCATACCCAAACCTTTCGAGTTAAGCAGATCGATAGGCGTCAACATTTTAGATTTGGCTAATTTTGCGTTGCGCGTGATCCGGATTGCGCAACCGTGCGCCGGCGATCTACACGCTCATATACGGGGGAGATGCGGATGGCACGGTGGCGACGACTGGGCTGTGCGATGGCGGCGTTGGCCGTGGCATCGCCGGCATCCGCGGCATGGCGGCTGGCCCGTTCCCCGCATTTCATCGTCTATTCCGACGGCAACGAGGCGGCCCTGCGCGAAAAGGTGACGCGGCTGGAACAGCTCGACGCGCTGATGCAGATGCTCGGGCGGGTCGATGTGCCGGACGAGGATCGCCGCGCCAATCCGCTTACCGTCTTCATCGTCGACGACATGGGGGAGGTGCAGGAACTGTTCGGCGAGGGAGGCCGCAATATCGGCGGCTTCTATATTCCACGGGCGACCGGTTCGATCGCCTTCACGCCGGCGCGCTTCCCCAATGGCACCGAACCGGACAATGTGCTGTTCCACGAATATGCCCATCATTATCTGCTCGGCACCTACGCCGCGCCCTATCCCGGCTGGTTCAGCGAAGGGTTCGCCGAATATATCGGTGTGACGGCGTTCGAGCGGGACAAGGTTCGGTTCGGCATGCCCGCCAACCACCGGGTCATGGCGTTGCGCACCAATCCCGTCCCCGTCGAACGGCTGTTCGCGTTCGGGACGGCGAAATTGTCGGATGGCGACCGGGAGGCGATGTACAGCCGCGGCTGGTTGTTGACGCATTACCTGTTCAGCAATGCCGAACGCGGGAAGCAGTTCGACGCCTATCTCGCCGCGATCGCGGCGGGCAAATCCAGCGTGGCGGCGGCACAGGAGTCGTTCGGCGACGTCGGCGTGCTGAACAAGGAACTGAACACCTATCTGTCGCGCAACCGCTTCACCGTGAAGGAGATTCCGCGTGCGCGACTGGGGTCGCCCGACATCACCATCACCACGCTCAACCGCACACAGGCGGCGATGATCCCGCTCCGGATGCGATCGACGCGCGGGGTCGGCCGTCAGACCGCGCAGCCGATCTATGCCAGGGCGATCGCCATCGCCGCCGAGGCACCGGGCGATGCGCTGGTGCAGGGATGGCTGGCGGAGATGGCCTATGACGCGGGCGAGGATATCGCGGCGGAGGCGGCCGCCGATCGCGCGCTGGCGGCCGATCCCCGGTCGGTGCAGGCGTTGCTGTACAAGGCCCGCGTCCGCCTGCGCCGCGCCGCCGCCACCAGGGCGGACGATGCCGGCTGGAAGGAAGCGCGCAGCTGGATCGTCAAGGCGAACCGGGTCGACAACAACGATGCCGCAGCGCTGTCGCTCTATTACCAGAGCTTCATGATGGAGCGGCGCAGGCCCAATACCGCTGCCATCGACGGCCTGCTTAGGGCCAGCCAACTCGTATCGCAGGACCCGTCGCTGCGCTGGCTGTCCGCCCGCGAACTGCTTCGCCGGGGGGATGTCGCCGGGGCGAAGGCGGCGTTGCGGCCATTGGCGTTCAACCCGCATGCCGCCGCCGACAATCCGGCCGCCAAGCTCGTCGCGCAACTGGATGGCATGGATGAAAAAGCCGCGCGGGCGTTTGCGGAACGGGATGCACAGTCGATGGACGACCAGCAGAAGACGGACTGACCGCTATCGATCTTGGCCCGCCCGATCCGGCGCCTGCGCCTCCCGCTCCAGCAACACCCGCTTGCGGTCGGGGCCATAGGCATAGCCGCCGATCGCGCCATCGCCGCGCAGGATGCGGTGGCAGGGGATGACCACCGCCAGATCGTTCGCCCCGCATGCACTGCCGACCGCGCGCATCGCGGTGGCATGACCGGCGAGCGCCGCCAGTTCGGCATAGCTGCGCGTCTCACCCGGCGGGATCGTGCGCAGCGCCCGCCACACCGATTCCTGAAACGCGGTGCCGCGCACGTCGAGCGGCAGGTCGGCATCGCGCCCCGGCGTCTCGACCATTGCCACCACTTGCTCGGCCCAGGCGTCCAGCGCGGCATCGCCCGGCAGGATCGTGGCATGGGGGAACGACCGCGCCAGCGTCGTCTCGTCCTCGTCGAACGCCACCCGGCACAACCCCTTGTTCGTCGCCGCGATCAGCAGCGGTCCCAGACTGGTGTCGGCCCGCGTCCACCGGATCGTTTCGCCGGGCGCCCCCCGCCGCCGCTGGCCGGGCGTCATCCCCAGTCGCGGTGCGGCCTCGTCATAGAAGCGGCTCGGCGCGGCATATCCCGCGTCGTAGATCGCCGCCGTCACGCTGTCGCTCGTCGCCAGCACAGCGGCGGCGCGGTCGGCGCGGCGCGCACGCATATAGGCGGCGGGGCTGATCCCCGTCGCGCGCACGAACAGCCGCTGGAAATGATGCGGCGCATAGCCGACCCGCGCCGCCAGATCGGCCAGCGTCGGCGTCGCGCCGGTATCCAGCAGCGCGGCGGCCGCCGCCACCGCCGTCCGGTCGCGTGCCACCGCATCGGGCAGGCACCGTCGGCACGCGCGATAGCCCGCCGTCCGCGCCGCATCGGCATCGGGGTAGAAGCGGACATGCTCGCGCTTCGGCCGCCGCGCCGGACAGCTCGGCCGGCAATAGATATGCGTGCTCGTCACCGCGACGACGAAGCGGTCGTCGGCGGCCCGGTCGCGCGCGGCAAAGGCGGCCCAGGCCGTGTCGGTATCGATGATGGCGTTGTCGATCATGCCGCCGATATAGCGCGTCCGCCCCGCCGGCTCATCCCGGCGCTTGCGGTCAAAGCGCGGCCATCCGCTTCACATCCGCCTCGCCATCGGCCAGCGACCGTACGCGGCCCAGCCCCTTGCTGATATCGCCGCCCGCTCGCGGCGAGAAGATCCGGGCGCGGGTGTAGAGGTCGCCCGCCATCGCATACCGCCCCTCCGCCTCGGCACACAGTGCCAGATTGAACAGCGTCGATCCGTTGTCGGGCGCCATCCGGTCGACATCCGCGAAGGTGCGGCAGGCGGCGGACTGGTCGGTCTTGGTCAGATGCACCGCCTGCTTGAACCGGTCGGCAGTATCGTGCGGCAGGCCGTCGCGGTTCTCCTGCACGCGGATCGTATAGCGCTCGCGGTGCGGCGCGAGATCGAGCCGCACCGCCCGCGCGATCGACTCGGTCATCACGTCCACCGCCAGCCCGACGATCGGCTCCACGCCGCCATCCTCGCACCACGATCCGCTGTCGTCGCGCGTCTGCGGCACGGCATAGAGCGTCCGCCCGTCGCTGCGACGGATCAGTTGCAGGTCGGCGCGCAAGCGGATGGTCCGTGTGGTGCAGGCGACGCGGTACGTCACCCGCCGCACGCATTTGCCGTCCTTCTTCTCGGTGCAGCGTTCGCGCGCCTCGGTATAATCATTCTCCTCGACCGCGACGTCGGCCTGTCCGCGCAACAGGCCATCGGGGCGCAGCGACGCCGGCACCAGCCGGGGATGCGGCACGCCGCTAGTTTCCAGTTCCTCCAGTTGCCGCTCGATCGCCATCCCCAGTTGCTCGCCCTCCGGCCCGGACAGGGTATCGACGCCGATCGTCGGCAGGAAACTGGCTTCCCGCGCCGTGGCGGCGAAGATGCCCTCGATACGCAGCGTTTCGGCGTGGGCGGGCAGGGCGGTCGCGATCGACCCGATCGTCATGGCCATTCCCAACACGCCGCGCCCCTCCTTGCCCAACATCGCCCGCTTCCTCCGCCATTCGAGCGACCGATACGGCCCTGATCCTGAATGCGGACTGTCCACCGTCTTGCATCCGCGCCACCCCCATGCTAGCCGCGCCGCAGCCTATCGGCAGCGCTTTTCGGCGCTCCGTTTCCTATGGGCAAAACCGTTCTGATGACGAGGAATTCCGGGTCCGTGGAGACAGCTGGCGGTATTCAGGCAAGCTTGGGCGGTCGCTATGCCGTGGCGCTGTTCGACCTTGCACGCGAATCGAAGAGCATCGAGGTGGTGGAAGCCAGCCTCGCCACGATTCGTGACGCACTGTCGCAGTCGGACGATCTGCGCCGGCTGACGACCAGCCCGCTGATCGCGCGCGGCGCGGCGGTGAAGGCCGTGCTGGCCGTCGCCGACCAGCTCGGCGTCGATCCCACGACCAAGAATTTCCTCGGCGTCCTCGCCGAAAACCGCCGTCTCGGCCAGCTATCGGCGATCGCCCGCGCGTTTCGTACGCTCGCCGCCCGCCACCGTGGCGAGATGTCGGCCGAAGTGACCAGCGCCCACCCGCTCACCGACGATCAGGTCGGCGAGCTGAAGCAGCAGTTGCGCCAGCGCGTCGGCCGCGACGTGTCGGTCGATCTGTCGGTCGATCCCGCATTGCTCGGCGGCCTGGTGGTCCGCCTCGGTTCCCAGATGATCGATTCGTCGATCCGCACCCGTTTGAACGCTCTCGCGCACGCGATGAAAGGCTGAGTTGATGGATATCCGCGCCGCAGAAATCTCGAAGGTCATCAAGGACCAGATCGCCAGTTTCGGTGACCAGGCACAGGTCTCCGAGACCGGTCAGGTGCTGTCGGTCGGCGACGGCATCGCCCGCATCTATGGCCTCGACAACGTCCAGGCCGGCGAGATGGTCGAATTCGCCAACGGCGTGCAGGGCATGGCCCTGAACCTCGAAGCCGATAACGTCGGCGTCGTGATCTTCGGCTCGGACGCCGAGATCAAGGAAGGCGACGTCGTCAAGCGCACCGGCACGATCGTCGACGTCCCCGTCGGCAAGGGTCTGCTCGGCCGCGTGGTCGACGGCCTCGGCAACCCGATCGACGGCAAGGGCCCGATCGTCGCCGAGAAGCGCAGCCGCGTCGAGGTGAAGGCCCCCGGCATCATCCCGCGCCAGTCGGTCAGCGAGCCGATGCAGTCGGGCCTGAAGGCGATCGACGCGCTGGTGCCGGTCGGCCGTGGCCAGCGCGAACTCATCATCGGCGATCGCCAGACCGGCAAGTCCGCCGTCGCGATCGACGCCTTCATCAACCAGAAGGGCGTGAACGCCGGCACCGACGAATCGAAGAAGCTGTATTGCGTGTACGTCGCGGTCGGCCAGAAGCGTTCGACCGTCGCCCAGCTTGTGAAGACGCTCGAAGAGAATGGCGCGATGGAATATTCCATCGTCGTCGCCGCGACCGCGTCGGAGCCTGCGCCGCTCCAGTTCCTGGCGCCCTATACCGGCACCGCGATGGGCGAGTATTTCCGTGACAACGGCATGCACGCACTGATCGTGTTCGACGATCTGTCGAAGCAGGCCGTCGCCTATCGCCAGATGTCGCTGCTGCTGCGTCGCCCGCCGGGCCGCGAAGCCTATCCCGGCGACGTGTTCTATCTCCACTCGCGCCTGCTGGAACGCGCCGCCAAGATGTCGGACGCCAATGGCGGCGGCTCGCTCACCGCGCTGCCGATCATCGAGACGCAGGCGGGCGACGTGTCGGCGTACATCCCGACCAACGTGATTTCGATCACCGACGGCCAGATCTTCCTCGAAACCGACCTGTTCTTCGCCGGCATCCGTCCCGCGATCAACGTCGGTCTGTCGGTCAGCCGCGTCGGCTCGGCCGCGCAGACCAAGGCGATGAAGAAGGTGTCGGGCTCGATCAAGCTGGAACTGGCGCAGTATCGCGAGATGGCGGCGTTCGCGCAGTTCGGCTCGGACCTCGATGCCTCGACGCAGAAGCTGCTGAACCGCGGCGCGCGTCTGACCGAGCTGCTGAAGCAGAAGCAGTTCGCGCCGATGCCGTTCGAGGAGCAGACCGCGTCGATCTTCGCCGGTACGCAAGGGTATATCGACAAGGTGCCGGTGGCGGACGTGACGCGGTACGAAACCGCGATGCTGTCCGACCTGCGCGCCAACCACGCCGGCGTCCTCACCAAGATCCGCGAAACCCGCGATCTGGGTGACGAGGCGAAGGCGGGGCTGAAGGCCGCGCTCGACCAGTTCGCGAAGACCTTCGCGTAAATCGTAACTCCCTCTCTCCTTTAGGGGAGAGGGCAGGGGAGAGGGGCAGTGCGGCGCACTACCCTCATCCCCCTCTCCCCGGCCCTCTCCCCTGAAGGGGAGAGGGGGTAGAAAGTAGAAGATGGCGTCACTCAAGGCCCTCAAGATCCGCATCGGCTCGGTGAAGTCGACGCAGAAGATCACCAAGGCGATGAAGATGGTCGCCGCCGCCAAGCTGCGCCGTGCGCAGGAAGCGGCGCAGAACGGCCGTCCCTATGCCGAACGGCTGGAACAGGTCATGGCCTCGCTCGCCGGTCGCATCAGCGGTGTCGGTGCGTCGCCATTGCTGGCGGGCACCGGCAAGGACCAGGTGCATCTGATCGTCGTCGCCACCTCCGAACGGGGTCTGGCCGGCGCGTTCAACACCAACATCGTCCGCGCCGCCCGCCGCAAGGCGGACGAGCTGACCGCGCAGGGCAAGACGGTGAAGTTCTACCTCGCCGGCAAGAAGGGCCGGGTGCTGAAGCGCTTCTACCCCACCGCGATCCTCGCTGACCATGAGATGGGCGCGATCAAGAAGCTGACGTTCGACGACGCCCGCGTCGTCGCCGACGACGTCATCGCGCGCTATCTGAACGGCGAATTCGACGTCGCGCACCTGTTCTATTCCAGGTTCGTCTCGGCCTTGGTGCAGGAGCCCACGGGCATCCAGATCGTCCCCGTACCGCTCGCCCCCAAAACGGGCGCGAACAAGGTCGAATCGACTAGCGGCGGTGCGGTGACGGAATATGAACCGGACGAGGAAACCATCCTTGCCGATCTGTTGCCGCGCAACGTCGCGATCCAGATCTTCCGCGCGCTCCTCGAAAATGCGGCCTCCGAACAGGGCAGCCGCATGAACGCGATGGAGAACGCGACCAAGAACGCCGGCGACATGATCAAGCGCCTCTCCATCCAGTACAACCGCGCCCGCCAGGCCGCGATCACGACCGAACTGGTCGAGATCATTTCTGGCGCGGAAGCGCTTTAACGTTTCGAAGCAGGAAGAACGCCATGGCAACCGCCGCTGAAGATATTCGCCAGACCACTGGCGCCACCAATAACGTCGGCACGATCGCGCAGGTCATCGGCGCGGTCGTCGACGTGCATTTCCCCGAGCAGCTGCCGGCGATCCTGTCCGCGCTGGAAACCAGCAACAACGGCAACAAGCTGGTGCTGGAAGTCGCGCAGCATCTGGGTGAGAACACCGTCCGCACGATCGCGATGGACGCGACCGAAGGCCTGACCCGCGGCCAGACCGTTACCGACACCGGCGCGCAGATCAGCGTCCCCGTCGGCCCGGCGACGCTCGGCCGTATCATGAACGTCATCGGCGAGCCGATCGACGAGCGTGGCCCCGTCCTCACCGACCTGCGCAGCCCGATCCATGCCGATGCGCCGCTGTTCGTCGACCAGTCGACCGAGAACGCCATCCTGGTGACCGGCATCAAGGTCATCGATCTGCTCGCGCCCTATGCGAAGGGCGGCAAGATCGGCCTGTTCGGCGGCGCCGGCGTCGGCAAAACCGTGCTGATCCAGGAGCTGATCAACAACATCGCCAAGGGTCATGGCGGCACGTCGGTGTTCGCCGGCGTCGGCGAGCGTACCCGCGAGGGTAACGATCTCTATCACGAATTCCTCGACGCGGGCGTCATCGCCAAGGATGCCGACGGCAATCCGACCAGCGAGGGATCGAAGGTCGCACTGGTGTTCGGCCAGATGAACGAGCCGCCGGGCGCCCGCGCCCGCGTCGCCCTGTCGGGCCTGACAATCGCCGAGTATTTCCGCGACGTCGAGGGGCAGGACGTGCTGTTCTTCGTCGACAACATCTTCCGCTTCACCCAGGCGGGCGCCGAAGTGTCGGCGCTGCTCGGCCGCATCCCGTCGGCGGTGGGCTATCAGCCAACGCTGTCGACCGACATGGGTGCGCTGCAGGAGCGGATCACGTCCACCAACAAGGGCTCGATCACCTCGGTGCAGGCCGTCTACGTCCCCGCCGACGATCTTACCGATCCGGCCCCGGCCACGTCGTTCGCGCATCTTGACGCCACGACGGTGCTGAACCGCGCGATTTCGGAGCTGGGCATCTACCCGGCGGTCGATCCGCTCGATTCCACGTCGCGCGTCCTCGAACCCCGCGTCGTCGGTCAGGATCACTATGATACCGCCCGTGCGGTGCAGTCGCTGCTCCAGCGCTACAAGTCGCTGCAGGACATCATCGCCATCCTCGGGATGGACGAGCTGTCCGAAGAGGACAAGCTGACCGTCACGCGCGCCCGCAAGATCCAGAAGTTCCTCAGCCAGCCGTTCCACGTCGCCGAGGTCTTCACCGGCATCAGCGGCAAGTTCGTGCAGATCGAGGACACGATCCGCAGCTTCAAGGGTGTGGTGAACGGCGAATACGACCACCTGCCCGAAGCCGCCTTCTACATGGTCGGCGGCATCGACGAAGCCGTCGCCAAGGCCGAGAAGATGGCACAGGAGGCGTAAAGCCGACTATTTGTCCCCCTCCCGCTCGCGGGAGGGGCTAGGGGAGGGCCTGTCCGCGAGGACTATCCTCCGTGACAGGCCCTCCCCCGACCCCTCCTGCAAGCGAGAGGGGAGAAGGTAACAAGATGCTCCACTTCGAACTCGTCACGCCCGAAAAGCTCCTCCGCTCGGAGGAAGTTCACATGGTCGTCGTCCCCGGCACCGAGGGCGATTTCGGCGTGCTGGAGGGCCACGCCCCCTTCATGTCCACCGTCCGCGACGGCATCATCTCGATCTATCGCAGCCAAGGCGGCACACCCGAAACCGTCGCGATCAAGAGCGGCTTCGCGGAGGTCAACGCGAAGGGCCTGACGATCCTTGCCGAACACGCAGGCTGATCCGGGCTCGCCAGTGGCATAAACGTCGTGCTCCTGCGAAGGCAGGAGTCCAGGATCAAAAGCGACATCGTCAGCGGCTCTGGGTTCCTGCGTTCGCAGGAACACGGACGTAACCAGTGTAGCTGCAAAAGCTGAGCACAAGGACGGATCGATTCTTGCCGCCTCGGTGAGAGGCTCACGCGAAGCCGCGAAGACGCGAAGCAGATAGATTTCACGCGGAGACGCGGAGGGTTGCGCCTCACGCAACCGTCTATTTTCCATCGAACCAATCTGCCCGCCCGAGAGCGCTCGGCCTCACGTTCGCCCGGTGCACAACACCTCCGCGTCTCCGCGCCTCCGCGCGAACCATCTACTTCTTCTCTTCGCGCCTTCGCGTGAACCAGCCCCGCCTCACAAAAAGCTATAAGGGTCCACATCCACCGTAACCCGCGCCTTGGCCGACCAGTCCAGCGCCCCCAGCCAGGCCCGGATCACATCCTGCACATCCAGCGCCCGGCGCGCATGGACCAGCAACCGATACCGGTGCCGCCCGCGCAGCATCGCCAGCGGTGCCGGCGCCGGCCCATACACCGCCATTCCGTCGACCTTCGGCGCCGCCCGCCCGACCAGCAACGCGGTCTCATGCGCGCAGGCCTGATCCTCCGACGACACCACGATCGCCGCATAGCGCCCGAACGGCGGCGCGCCCGCATCCGCCCGTGCCTCCGTCTCCGCCGCATAGAACGCATCGGCATCGCCGGTAATCAGCGCCTGCATCACCTGCGCGCCGGGACTGTGCGTCTGGATATAGACGCGCCCCGGCTTCTCGCCGCGACCGGCGCGACCCGATACCTGCCTTATCTGCTGGAACGTCCGCTCCGCCGCGCGCAGATCGCCGCCCTCCAGCCCCAGATCGGCATCGATCACGCCGACCAGCGTCAGGTTGGGAAAGTGGTATCCCTTCGTCACCAGCTGCGTACCGACGACGATGTCGATATCGCCCATCTCCATCCGGCCGACGAACTCCGCCGCCTTGGCCGGCGACCAGATCGTGTCGCTGGTGACGACCGCCGTCTTCGCGTCGGGAAACAGCACCGCCACCTCGTCCGCGATCCGCTCCACGCCGGGGCCGCACGCGACCAGCGTATCCTCGCCCTTGCACTCGGGGCAGGCGCGCGGAACCGGTTCGACATGCCCGCAATGATGGCACGCCAGCCGCCGCGTCAGCCGGTGTTCCACCATCCACGCGGTGCAATTGGGGCACTGGAACCGATGCCCGCACGTCCGGCACAGCGTCAGCGGTGCATAGCCCCGCCGGTTCAGGAACAGCAGCGACTGTTCGCGCCGTTCCAACGTCTCGCCCATCGCCTTTACCAGCCGGGGGCTCAGCCAGCGGCCGCGTTCGGGCGGCTCCTGGATCAGGTCGATCGCCTCGATCACCGGCATTTCCGCCAACCCGAACCGCCCGGTCAGCTTCAGTTCGGCATAGCGGCCCAGCGCCACCTGTTGCCGCGTCTCGATCGCCGGCGTGGCGGAGGCGAGGATGACGGGGCATTCCTCGAATTTGCCGCGCATCACCGCCACGTCGCGGGCGTGGTAATGCACGCCCTCTTCCTGCTTGAAACTCGTCTCGTGCGCCTCGTCCACCACGATCAGGCCGAGCGCCGCATAGGGCAGGAACAGCGCCGACCGCGCCCCCACCGTCACCAATGCCTCGCCGCTCGCGATCGCTCGCCACGCGCGCCGCCGCTGGGTGGAGCGCAGTCCCGAATGCCACGCTACCGGCTCCACCCCGAACCGGTCGCGGAAGCGTTTCAGGAACGGCTCGGTCAGCGCGATTTCGGGCAGCAGGACCAGCGTCTGGCGACCCTGCCGGATCGCTTCCGCCACCGCCTCGAAATACACCTCGGTCTTGCCCGATCCGGTCACGCCGTCGAGCAGGGTCGGCTCGAACCGGTGCGCCGCCACCCCCGCCGCCAGCACATCCGCCGCCGCGCGCTGGTCGTCGGACAGGTCGGGCGGGCCGAAGGCGGGGTCGGGCACGGGATAGGGGCTGTCGATGTCCACCGTCACCGCCTCCAGCACGCCGGCCTTCACCAGCCCCCGGATCACCGCGTCGGACACATCGGCAATACCCGCCAGCTCGCGGATCAGGCCCTGTCGATCGCCGATCCGCTCCAGCGCCTGTTCGCGCTGCGGCGTCAGCCGCCCCGGCACCTCGCCCGTGGCGCGATACTCCGTCACCGTCCGCGCGCCCTCCAGCGCCGAGGTTGAGGCGAGGCACATGCGCAGCACGGCGGCGGGCGGCGCGAGGTAGTAATCCGCCGTCCACTCCACCAGCCGCCGCAGGGCAGGGCGCAGCGGCGGCACATCGGCCACCGCCAGCAACGGCCGCAGCCGGTTGTCGCCGACCTCCGCGTCCGACGGCATCCGCTCCGCCTCCCACGCCACGCCCAGCAACTGGCGCGGCCCCAGCGGCGCGACGACGATCGACCCCGGCTCCACCGTCATCCCATGCGGCACACGGTAATCGAGCGGCCCGAGGGCGGCATTGAGGAGCAGGACACGGGCGCGCGACATCGGGCCGCTATATGGGGCCTTCGGGAGTCCCCGTGAAGTCGAAGGCGTGAAGTCGAAGGCGTGAAGTCGAGAGCATGGGGCATTCTCCCAACCCTTCGTCATTGCGAGCGCAGCGAAGCAACCCAGTGTTCCGCGCGCTGCACTGGGTTGCTTCGCTACGCTCGCAATGACGATCCAAGGGGTGACGACAGGCATGGCGCCCGGGCACGGCGGATGGCACATACCTGGCCATGCCCGTCGTCGCCCTCCCGCATCCGCTCGCCGCCGACTGGGCCGCGCATCTGTCGCGCGACCGGCGGCGGTCGGTGCATACCGTGCGCGCCTATCACGCCACCGCCGACCGGCTGCTGGCCTTCCTCAGCCAGCATTGGGGCGGCGCGATCGATGCGAAGGCGCTGGCAGCCATCACCGCGGCGGACCTGCGCGCCTTCCTCGCCAGCCGGCGCGGCGACGGCCTCGGCAACGCGTCGGCCGCGCGCGAGCTGTCGGCGGTCCGCGGCTTTCTCGAATGGACCGGCACCGCCAGCCCCCGCCTGCGCGGCCCGAAAGTGGCAAAGGGCATCCCGCGCCCCGTCGCCCCCGCCGACGTCATCGCGCTGGCCGAGGACGTGGCCGAGGACGCACGCGAACCATGGATCGGCGCCCGCGACTGGGCGCTGCTCCTGCTGCTGTACGGCGGCGGCCTGCGCATCGGCGAGGCGCTGGCGCTGACCGGCGCCGCGATGCCGCTGGGCGAGACGCTGACCGTCACCGGCAAGCGCGCCAAGACCCGCATCGTCCCGCTGCTCCCGCAAGTGCGCGTCGCGATCGAGGAGTATGTCCGCCAATGCCCCTGGCCGCTGCTCCGCACCGAGGCACTTTTTCGCGGCGCGCGCGGCGGCCCGCTCGACCCCGCCGTGGTCCGCCTGTCGGTACGCGGCGCCCGCGCCCGGCTGGGCCTTGGCGAGCGGACCACGCCCCATGCCTTGCGCCACAGCTTCGCCACGCATCTGCTCGGGCGCGGTGCCGACCTCCGCTCGCTCCAGCAATTGCTGGGGCATGCCAGCCTAAGTTCGACGCAGGTCTATACCGCCGTCGACGCCGCGCATCTGCTCGACATCTATCGCCACGCCCATCCGCGCGCGTGACAATGGTCAGTCGCGCTGCTCGCGCGGCTGCCACGTCACCACGCGGTAGATATAGAACAGCACGATCGCCACCGTCAGCGCGACCGCCGCCGGCCCGACATATCGGTCCAGTTCCTCGAACCGCTGGTCCAGATACAGCCCCGCGCCCGCCAGGATCGTGTTCCAGATCGCCGACCCGCCTGCCGTCGCGATCAGGAACCGCCAGCGCGGCATCGCCGACATGCCGGCGGGCAGCGACACCATCGTCCGGAACGTCGGCATGAAGCGGAACACGAAGACCACCCAGCCGCCCCGGTCGTGGAAAAAGCGGGTGATGCGCTCGACATCCTCCCACTCCACCGTCAGCCAGCGTCCCCACCGCGCGACGAAGGGCCGCAAGCCCTGATACCCGAACCGTCGCCCGACCCAGTACCAGAAGTAATTGCCCGCAACCGTCCCGACGGTGCCCGCCAGGATCAGCCAGCCGAGCTGCATCCGTCCCCGCGCCACCGCCATTCCGCCCAGCCCCATGATGACCTCTGACGGGATCGGCGGGACGATGTTCTCCAGCGCCATCAACAGGGCGATGCCGAGATACCCGCCCCGCGCGATCCATTCGACGATGAATTGGGTCATGGGAACTGGGTCATGATGAATGCCATCGCCGCTTAACGAGGCAGGGCGGTCTTTCGCTCGCCCACTTTTCGCTCGCCCACTTTTCGCTCGATCGCATCCCAGATCATGCCCGCGACATCCGTGCCGTCGAACCGCTCGATCGCGACGATGCCGGTGGGGGAGGTGACGTTGATCTCCGTCAGCCACTCGCCGCCGATCACGTCGATGCCGACGAACAGCAGCCCGCGCGCCTTCAGCGCCGGCCCGAGCACGGCGCAGATCTCGCGCTCCTTCTCGGTCAATTCCGTCTTCTCCGCCGATCCGCCGACCGCCAGATTGGACCTGATCTCGCCCTCTCCGGGCAGCCGGTTGATCGCGCCCGCCACCTCGCCATCGACCAGCACGATGCGCTTGTCGCCCTTGGCCACGTCGGGCAGGAACGCCTGCACCATATGCGGCTCGCGCCATGTCTGGTTGAACACCTCCATCAGCGCCGACAGGTTCTCGCCCTCCGGCCCGACGCGGAAGATCGCCTTCCCGCCATTGCCGTGCAGCGGCTTGATGACGATCGCGCCATGCTCCTTCAGGAACGCCCGCGTTTCCTCCAGCGAGCGCGTGACGAGCGTCGGCGGCATGAAGCGCGCATAATCCAGCACGAACACCTTTTCGGGCGCGTTGCGGACGCTGGCGGGGTCGTTAACCACCAAAGTGCGGTCGGTGATCCGCTCCAGCAGATGCGTCGCGGTGATATAGCCCAGGTCGAACGGCGGGTCCTGCCGCATCAGCACCACATCCGCCTCGTCCCCCAGATCGAGGCTGACGGGATCGCCGACGCGAAAGTGATCGCCCTGCACCCGCTGCACCGTCACCGGATGCGCCCGCGTCCATAGCCGCCCCTCCGACCAGTTCAGGTCGCCCGCATCGTAATGCAACAGCCGATGCCCCCGCGTCTGCGCTGACAGCATCAGCGCGAAGCTCGAATCCCCGGCAATGTTGATATCGGCAAGCGGGTCCATCTGGACGGCGACGGTCAGGGACATGCAACGATCCTTTCGTGGCTCCTCCAAATCCGTCACCCCGGCGGAAGCCGGGGTCTCCCCGTTACGAAGAGACCCCGGCTTCCGCCGGGGTGACGGCAAGGGCAGCGCGGCACTTAGGCATCGGACATCCGAATGTCACCCGATCGCGGTCACGGCATCCACGCATTCTCGATATGCCGCGGCCGCATCCCAGGTGCCATCAACAGCACGTCGACGCGAATATCGTCACCCGGCCCGGCATAGCGCGGCATCAGCACCTCCGCCGCCGCCGCGACCCGCGCCAGCCGCCGCTGGTCGATCGCCCAGTCCAGTTCGGCAGCGGACCCCCGCGTCTTCACCTCGACGAATGCTATCAAATTTCCTTTCCGAGCGACGAGGTCCACCTCGCCCGCTGGCGTGCGGACACGTCTGTCAAGGATGCGCCACCCCTTGAGCCGCAGCCACCACGCCGCCAAGCGCTCGCCTCGTCGGCCTGACTCTTCAGAAGCACGACGGTTTTCCTTCGAGCGTGCTTTCAGCTTCATGCCCATGGGATCGAAGGTTCGCTTGTAACAATGTTCATGCTCTCGGAAGTGGCATGATCGACGGCTATGATGTGACGGAACTCAAAGGGCAGCTCTGTTCCGCTCCAAAGGCTATCGTTCTTGGCGATAGCGGAGGGTTGATTGTCTAGCACGCCAACATAACCAAAGGGATGTCGCTCACGAACAACCACCCACATTCGTTCGACGGCATCGTCTCCGTCCGCGTCATCGACAGCAATGCGGAATATAAGTTTCGCCAAGTCTCCCGGCTTAAGCGTTTGTCGCAACTCACGGCTCGGGATTTCGAAGGTGGCCGGGGCAGCTGACGCACGCTGTTCCCCATCTTCCAAACACCAACCGTCTGTTGACCAATCTGGCATCCGCATGCCTACTTCTTCCTCCACTGGAGCCACGGTGTAAATGCCGTCTCCAAGAACGCGACCAGATCTACCTCGCCCGCCGGCGTGCGCACGCGTCGGTCGAGGATGCGCCATCCCTTCAGCCGCAGCCACCACCCGGCCAGCCGCTCGCCGCGCCGGCCGGCGGCCTCGGCGACGCGTCGATCGGGTTTGGCACGGCGAGGGCCGGCGGGCGGTGGCGTGTTCGACGTCATCGGATCGATCGGTCGCCCGTCACTGCTGCATCTCGCGTTGCGCCTGTTCGGGCTGCTGCATCTTCGCCGGATCGGCCGTCCGGTGGATATACCACGCCATCAACGCCGACGCGCCGAACAGCACGGCGACCATTGCCATCACCAGTACCTTTGCCGGTTTGAAGCCCTTCTTCTCGTTCATATCGGTCTTATTCTCGTGATCGGTCATTGGCGTATCTCCCGGAAAACACCGACCCAACGCGCGGTGATCGTCGATGGGGACGAACGGATCGCTTCCCGGTCACTTCCCGCTCATTTCCCCATCATTTCCCCATCATTTCATCGTCAGCGCCCGCGCATACAGCGTCCGCCGGTCCAGCCCGAGTTGCTTGGCCACTTCGCTCGCGGCCCGTCCGGCGGGCAGGCGGGTCAGCGCCTCGGCCAGCGCGGCATCGCCATCCGCCGCGCTCGCCGGCGCGGCCTCGCCCGGCGGGGCGACGACGACCACGATCTCGCCGCGCGGGGGGGCATCGGCATAGCGGGCGGCGAGCATCGACAGCGATCCCGTCACCGCCTCCTCGAACTTCTTGCTGATCTCGCGCGTCACCGCCGCCTCGCGGTCGCCCAGACCGGCGGCCAGCGCGTTCAGGCAGGCGGCCAGACGTGGCCCCGATTCGTACATCACCAATGTCGCGCGGATGCCGGCGATCTCGGCGATCGCTTCCCCGCGCGCCTTTTCCTTCGACGGCAGGAAACCGACGAACAGGAACCGGTCGGTCGGCAGGCCCGCCAGCGTCAGCGCCGCGACCGCCGCGCACGGGCCGGGGATCGTTACCACCAGATGCCCCGCCGCCCGCGCATCGCGGACCAGCTTGTATCCGGGGTCGGAGATCAGCGGCGTGCCGGCATCCGATACCAGCGCCACGGCCTCCGTCGCCATCCGCGCGATCAGGCCGGGGCGGACCCCTTCGGCATTATGGTCGTGATACGGCACCATCGGCCGCTTCGCGCCGATATGGCGAAGCAGGCCGGCCGTGACGCGGCTGTCCTCCACCGCGATTACGTCGGCGCGCGTCAATATGTCCGCCGCGCGGGGCGATAGGTCACCAAGATTGCCGATAGGGGTGGCAACGATGTAGAGGCCGGGATCAAGAGGGAGCATGGATACCGTCATGGCAGACGCCGGAGCACTACCGCAACGTTTGGGTGTTGGACGCTGGATCGCCTTGACGGCCGCGTGCCTGCTCAGTGCATGTCAGACCGTCCTGCCGCGCGGCGTCGAACGCCCGCCCGAACGCGTGGTGACGCGCCCGACCGGGCCGGTCGCGCCGCCATCGGTCGAACTCGGCATCCCCAAGGACACCGCGCGCAACCGGGTCGCGCTGCTCGTGCCGCTGTCGGGCAGCAACGCCGGCGTCGGCCAGTCGATCGCCAACGCGACGATGCTGGCGCTGCTCGATACCCAGAACCAGTCGGTGCGGATCACCAATTACGACACCGCCGGCGGTGCCGCCGCCGCCGCGAATCGGGCGATCGCCGAGGGCGCGCAGCTGATCCTGGGGCCGTTGCTCGCCGACGACGTGCGCGCGGTCGCCCCGATCGCGCGGGCGGCGGGCGTGCCGGTGCTCAGTTTCTCCAACGACACCGGCGTCGCCGGCAACGGTGCGTATCTGATGGGCTATGTCCCGTCGCAGTCGATCGAGCGCGTCGTCGATTACGCCCGGTCGCGCGGCGTCACGACCTTCGCCGGACTGGTCCCCAACGGCCTGTACGGCGAGCGCGCGTCGACCGCGTTCCTGCGCGCCGTGGAAGGGGCGGGGGGGCAGGTCGTCTCGCTCCAGCCCTATGGCCGCACCGCCGGCGCGATCGGCGCGGCGGCGCAACGGCTGGCGGCGAAGTCGCCCTATGACGCGGTGCTCGTCGCCGATGCGGCGGCGACCGCGGCGGCGGCGGCGCCCGCGATCAAGCGCGGCGCCGGCGCATCGACGCGGCTGCTCGGCACCGAATTGTGGAACTCCGACACCGGCATCGCCCGGCCGGCGCTGAGCGGCGCGTGGTTCGCCAGCGTATCGAACACGCTCTATCGCCAGTACGTCACCAAATACCGCGCCCGCTTCGGCACCGCGCCCTATCGCCTGTCGAGCCTCGGCTATGACGCGGTCCTGCTGACCGTCCGCATCTCCCGCGACTGGAAGGTGGGTCAGCGTTTCCCCGAAGGTCGGTTGCGCGACGCCGACGGTTTCTCCGGCATCGACGGCGCCTTCCGCTTCAACCGCGACGGCGTCGCCGAACGCGCGCTGGAGGTGCAGGAAGTGACCGGCGGCGCCGCGACAACCGTGTCGCCGGCCCCGGCGGGTTTCGGTAAATAGGCGGGCCGGCCGGATGCGGCCATGTCCTACAGGGCCGCATCCGGTTATGGTTTCCCCACCACCGGTCTTTCTCATCGTCCGCCACCCGCATCCCGCCGCCCTCATGCGCACACACGCGATCCCGCGCGCGTAAGTAGGGTGTGACTTTCGGGACTTTCCGAAGGGGATCAGGCCGCGATCACCGGCGCATCCAGCACGACTTCGGGCAGGATCGCATCCAGCAACAGCGCCCCGGCTTCCGTCACCCGCAGCCAGTCGCCGGTCCGCTCGATCAGGCCCAGCGCGGACAGGCGGACGACCGCCGACCGGTCCACCGGCGCGACACCCCCGGCCAGCGCCGCGATCCGTGTCAGGTCGATCCCCTCGGCCAGCCGCAGGCCCATCAACAGCGCCTCGGTGGCGCGATCGTGCGGGGGTAGCACATCCTCGCTCTGCGCACCGTGGCCGTTGCGCTCCACCGCGCCCAGCCAGTTCTCGGGTTTGCGATGCCGCACCGTCGCCAGCCCGCCGCGCCGGCCATGCGCACCGGGACCGATACCGGCATAATCGCCATATCGCCAATAGGTCAGGTTGTGGCGGCTCTCCGCCCCCGGCCGCGCATGGTTCGACGTCTCATAGGCCGGCAGCCCGGCCGCGGCGGTCATCGCCCGCGTCGCTTCGAACAAATCGGCCGCCGCATCGCCATCGGGCAGCACCAGCCGCCCCGCCAGCGCCTCGGTGGCGAAGCGTGTGCCGGGTTCCACCGTCAACTGGTACAGCGACAGATGCTCGGTTCCGAACGACAGCGCACGCGTCAGCTCGTCGGACCACGCCGCCATCGTCTGCCCCGGCCGCGCATAGATCAGGTCGAAACTGACCCGCGCGAACACCGACTGCGCCACGGCGAGCGCGCCCAGTCCCTCGGCCACGTCATGCGCCCGACCCAGAAAATGCAGCGCCTCATCGTCCAGCGATTGCAGCCCGAGCGACACCCGGTTCACCCCCGCCGCCGCCAGATCGGCGAAACGGGCGGCCTCGACCGAGGAGGGGTTCGCCTCCAGCGTGATCTCGACGCCGTCGGTGAAGCCCCATGCCGCCGCCGCCGCATCCAGCACCGCGGCGACGGTGGCCGGCGGCATCAGCGACGGCGTACCCCCGCCGAAGAACACCGATCCCACTCGCCGGCCGGGCAGCAGCGACGCCTCGTACGCCAGATCGGCGAGCAAGGCGCTTCGCCACGCCTGTTGATCGACTTCGGCCCGGACATGGCTGTTGAAATCGCAATAGGGGCATTTCGACACGCAGAACGGCCAGTGGACATATAGCGCCAGATCGGTCGCGGTGTCGGACGGGTTAACGATAGGCATTCTGTCCGGTTTCATCTTTGCCCGATAGATGATCGGGCATGGAGTTGGCAAAACTTCCCTTGTTGATCGTCAGCCTGATGGCAGCGGCCGAGATGCCCGCGATCGGATCGACGCAATTTTCAGGCGACACGTTGCGCGACACGATGCTGGGCGCTCATAGCGCCGCCCGCCGCGCGGTGGGGGTAGGGCCACTTGCATGGAATCCCGATCTGGCCGTCCGGGCGCAGGCGTATGCCGACGAACTCGCCCGCACCGGTCGCTTCCGTCATTCGGGCGATTTGATGCAGGAGGCGCAGGGCGAGAATCTCTGGATGGGCACGCGCGGCGCCTATCGCTTCGACGAGATGGCCGGCGCCTGGGTCGAGGAGTCGCGCAACTTCGTCAACGCACCTGCACCCGCGTTCAGCCGCACCGGCCAGTGGCAGGACGTCGGCCATTACGCCCAGATCGTGTGGCGCGGCACGCGGGAGGTGGGGTGCGGCATGGCCAGCGACGATGAGGAGGATTACCTCGTCTGTCGCTATAGCCCGGCCGGCAACGTGATCGGCCGCGCCGCCTTCTGACGGCCCGTCCGGCGACGGTGGGTCAGAAGACCGCCGCCACCATCTGCCGGAACGCCACGCCCCGGTGGCTGATCTCGTTCTTCAGGTCCTCGTCCATCTCGGCGAAGGTCGTGTCGTAACCGTCGGGCTGGAACATCGGGTCGTAGCCATGGCCCTTGTCGCCACGCGGCGGAGTGACCAGCGAGCCGTCGACGCGTCCCTCGAACCATTCAACATGCCCGTCCGGCCACGCCAGCGCGAGCGCGCAGACGAAATGCGCGGTGCGCGCCGGTGCGGGGCCGGATGCGGCGACGTTGCGCTCGATCAGGTCCATCGCCATGCCGAAATCCTTCGATTCGCCGGCCCAGCGCGCCGAAAAGATGCCGGGATCGCCGCCCAGCGCATCGACGCACAGCCCGCTGTCATCGGCCAGCGCCGGCAGGCCCGACAGGTCGGATGCCACCCGCGCCTTCAGTTCGGCATTCATGACGAAGGTCGTGCCCGTCTCTTCCGGTTCGGGCAGGTCCAGTTCGGCCGCCGACACGACGTCGAGGCCGCGGCCGGCGAGCAGCGCGGCGATCTCGCGCACCTTGCCGGCATTGTGACTGGCGATCACCAGCCGACCCGGTGTCAGCTTGCGGATCGCCTGTGGTTCCTTGCCCTCGCCGCTCATTTCTTCACCGCCTCCGCCTGCGCCCGGAAGATATCCGCACAACCCATCCGCGCAAGTCGCAGCAGGCGGAGCAGCGATTCCTCGTCATAGGTCGCGTGTTCGGCGGTCGCCTGCGCCTCGGCGATATGGCCGTTTTCCAGCAGCACGAAATTGCCGTCGGCATCGGCGTTCGAATCCTCGTCGTAATCGAGGTCGAGGACGGCCGTACCCTGATAGATGCCGCAACTGACCGCCGCGACCTTCTGGCGAATCGGATCGACCGTCAGCTTGCCCGACGCCAGCAGTCCGTCGACCGCAAGGCGCAGCGCGACCCAGGCGCCGGAGATCGACGCGGTGCGGGTGCCGCCATCGGCCTGGATCACGTCGCAATCCAGCACGATCTGGCGTTCGCCCAGCGCCTTCATATCGACCACCGCACGCAGCGAACGACCGATCAGCCGCTGGATTTCCTGCGTCCGGCCGGACTGCTTGCCCTTCGCCGCCTCACGGTTGCTGCGGGTGTGGGTGGCGCGGGGCAGCATGCCATATTCGGCGGTGACCCAGCCTTCGCCCTTGCCGCGCAGGAACGGCGGCACGCGTTCTTCGATCGAGGCGGTGACGAGCACTTTCGTGTCGCCGAAGCCGATCAGCACCGAACCCTCGGCATGGCGGGTGAAGCGCGGCTCGATCGTGATCGTGCGCATCTGGTCTGGCGTGCGGCCGCTGGGGCGCATGGGAATTCCTTACTCGTGAACCGGTGCGGCTGCGTAGCCTTCCGTTCCGGGCCACGCCAGCCTAGATCATGGGGATGGGCCCTCCCGTCACCGAACTGACCGACCGGGCGCGCGATATCTTTCGAGCGGTCGTGGACGGTTATCTGACGTCGGGCGTGCCGGTGGGGTCGAAGACCATCGCGCTCGCCACCGGCCTGAACCTGTCGCCCGCGTCGATCCGGCACGTGATGGGCCAGCTCGAATCGCTCGGCCTGCTCGCCAGCCCGCATACCTCCGCCGGCCGGGTGCCGACCGAGCGCGGGCTGCGCCTGTTCGTCGATGGCATGATGCAGGCCACCGAACCATCGGCGGATGAGCGTGCGCAGATCGAGGCGGAACTCGGTCGCAACGCCGGCCGCGGCGGCCCGGTGGAGGCTGCGCTGGCGGCCACCACCGCCGCGCTGTCGGGCCTGTCGGCCTGTGCGGGGCTGGTGCTGGTGCCCAAGCGCGAGCTGACGCTGCGCTCGATCGGCTTCGTGCCGCTGTCGCCGGTGCAGGCGCTGGCGGTGCTGGTCGCCGAGGACGGCACGGTCGAGAACCGGGTGCTCGACCTGCCGCCCGGCCTGACGGGATCGGCACTGGTCGAGGCGGGGAATTACATGTCGGCGACGCTCGGTGGCCTGACGCTGGGCGAGGCGCGGGCGCGGATCGAACGGGAACTCGCGGATGGCCGCGCGGCGCTGGACGGTGCGGCGCGGACGCTGGTGGAGCGTGGGCTGGCGGTGTGGAGCGAGGATGGCGACCGCCGGCCGGTGCTGATCGTGCGCGGGCAGGGGCGGTTGATCGATGCGGCGGCGGCCGCCGATCTCGACCGGGTGCGCGATCTGCTCGACGATCTCGATGGCAAGCAGGAGATTGCGAGCCTGCTCGATTCCGCCAGCGCGGGCGATGCGACGCGCATTTTCATCGGCGCGGAGAACAAACTGTTCGCGCTCAGTGGATCGTCGGTCATCGCTCGACCGTTCCGGGGACCGGGCGGACAAGTGGTCGGTGTGGTCGGTGTGATCGGGCCGACGCGGTTGAACTACGCGCGGGTCGTGCCCATGGTGGATTTCACGGCGGCAACGCTCGCCCGTCTGATGGGCTGAAACACAGGGAATATGATGATCGACGAGAATGAATCCGGCGCCGACACCTTGCGGCAGGAAACGGCCGAGGCAGCGCCCGAAGTAGCCGAGCATGACGGCGCCGCGGCCCGTATCGCCGAACTGGAGAACCAGCTAGCCGAGGCGAAACAGGCCACGCTTTATGCGCAGGCGGATATCCAGAACGTTCGCCGTCGTGCCGAAAAGGACGCGGTCGATGCGCGCGCCTATGCCGCGACCAGCTTTGCCCGCGATATCCTGTCGGTGGCGGACAATCTGTCGCGTGGTCTGGCGGCGATTCCGGCGGATGCACGCGAGGACGAGCGGTTCAAGGGTCTCGTCACCGGGCTGGATGCGACCGGCCGCGAACTCGACAGCGTGCTGTCGCGCCACGGCATCACGCGGATCGACGCGATGGGCCTGCCGCTCGACCCGAACAAGCATCAGGCGATGATGGAACTGGCCAGCGATGAAGCGCCGGGGACGATCGTGCAGGAGATGCAGGCGGGTTACATGATCAAGGACCGCCTGCTGCGGCCGTCGCTGGTCGGCGTGGCGAAGAAGCCGGACTGACAGCGCCGATCAAGGCCGCGTTACGACGCGGCCTTGATCAGGTCGGAACGGTGGCGGAAAACATGGACGTCGGTGAACGGATAGCCATCCGCCGCTGCCGCTCGTGTCAGGGTTGCGAGCCGCTCGCGATCCTTGGCCAGTGTTTCCAGCGCGCGGGCGAGTGCCACGGGGTTGCCCTCGGTCAGCACGCCGCCGCGATGTTCCTTTATCAGATCGTCGGGATAGCTGCTGTCGTAGCCGACGATCGGTGTGCCGGAGATCAGCGCCTCGACCAGGCAACGCGGTGATTCCGGCGTCTTGTGACAGAACAGGAAGATGTCGGCCGCGCGCATATGCCGCATCAGCGCATCGCGATCCCGCAGCGGGCCGGGGAAGGCGATGCTGCCCTCCAACCCCGCCGCCGACACCGCGCGGCGTGCTTCGTCGAACTGCGGACCATCGCCGTACCAGGTGGCCTGATAATCGACACCGGCATGCGCCAGCAGGTTCAGCGTTTCGACCCATTCCAGCACGCCCTTGTCGGGATGTGCGCGCCCGGCATAGATGATCGACAAGGGACCCGACCGCCGTGTCTTGGCGTCCAGTTCGGCCGGGCTGATCCGCGAGTCTTCCGACAGATGGATATCGTGGACCAGATGCGGATCGGGGCTGTAGGCCGCATAGGCGGCAAAGCAGTCCGCGCCGTGGAACAGCCCGAGCGCGCTGCGCCGGATTACCAGCCGCTCGTAATGCCGCATCGCCCATGCCGTGGCCGACCAATAGACCTTGCGAAGACCCGTGGCTTGCGACGCGGTGAAGCCCAGCACTTCTGATTCGACCCGGTCGGTCCAGATCGCCGCTTTCCGGCCCTTCTTGGCGGCGCGCAGGGCAGCCACCGCCGCCCAGTCGCCGAACAGGCCGCCGATCGCGAAGCACAGGTGCGTGCTTTCGTCGATCAACGCGTCCAGTTGCTTCGTCGTCGTCCCCAGCACCTTCATGAACGGCACCGGCTGGCGATGGTCGGGCAACCGGACGAGGCGACAGCGGCCACCGAAATCGTCTTTCAGGAGTGGCGATACGTCCGCCGACGCATCGGCCGCCGGCAGTTCCGGCATGCAGAGGATGAGACGGTCGAAATTGTCGAGCCAGCGGCGGATACCGTTATGCGCCTGACGATCGATCACGCAGGCGTCGCCGTCGCAGAAGATAGGTAGCGGCAGCACCAGCATCAACGTGGTGAGGCCGACGGCAGGCATCGTGTCAGCCACGCGACGGACGGTCTTCGATCGAGGCGATCCGGTCGATCGTCACGATCTTGTGGACGCCCGTCTTGACGCCGTACGGCGCCATATAGGCCTCCGCTTCGGCCCCGGCGGCGGCGACATCGTACGTCGCGGCGATGGGACTGGTGTGACGCAGCGCGACGCCGTCTACCACGCCGACCTTCCACCCGTTACGCTCGGCGATCACCGGCCAGACCAGATCGAGACCCCAGCCATAACGCAGGCTGGGCAGCGGAAACACGGAGGCATAGGTATCGCGGTGGAACGCGGTGATCGGTCCGACTTCGACGAAATTGGTCTGACGGACCAGCATGCCGCGCTGGCGATGCGTGACGTCGTGGCTCCAATAGGAGAACGAGCGATGGGCGGGCGAGCTGATCTTCAGATCGGCATATTCGGACAGCGCCACGAACGGATCGGTGAAATCGGCGGGCAACTCGACATCGTCGTCCACCATCCAGATCCAGTCGAACTGGCTGATATCATGGCGCTCGACCAGCAGATTGATGTTGTCGAGCTTGCCGATCCCATCGACGCCCTTGCTGTCGACCACGACCTCATGACGACCGCTGTTCTGCATCGTCTGATAGATGCGATCGAGCGATCCGGGCCGGCGGGGTGATTGCACGCCCAGCGCCAGGATACGGCGACGGGGCATGTCGGCATAGAAGGACGAAGCGCGAAGCTGCGCCAGCTTCGGCTTCACCGCCCGATCGGCGTCGATATCCTCGATACGCGACGTCAGCGGCCAGATGCGCCGTTTGACGGCCGGCCAGATCGATTGGGGGCTGATAATGATGATCCTCCAGAGCCGCGACAGGCGGGGTGGCTATACCGCGGCCTCGCGGAGGGATGAAGCCATATATGGCCGGCGTTGCGACCGGGTTAAGGCGGGTGTCGCAAAGAGCGCCGCCTCAACCCGGTCAGCGTGTCAGGCGGCGATCAGCGCGGCGTCCGGCACCGGCAGGCGGATCAGGTGATCGAAGGCGGCGAGCGATGCCTTCGATCCCTCACCCATCGCGACGACGATCTGCTTGAACGGCACCGTCGTCACGTCGCCAGCGGCAAAGATGCCCGGCAACGAGGTTTCGCCGCGATCGTCCACCTCGATCTCGCCGCGCAGGGTCAGCGCGACGGTGTCCTTCAGCCATTCGGTGTTGGGGACCAGACCGATCTGGACAAAGATGCCCTCAAGCTCGATCTGGTGCAGCGTGCCGTGGTGCCGGTCCTTGTAATGCAGGCCCGCCACCCGGTCGCCGTCACCGACCACCTCGGTCGTCATCGCCGACGTGATGACCTTTACATTCGGCAGGCTGGCGAGTTTTCGCTGGAGGACGGCATCGGCGCGCAGGTCGGTATCGAATTCGATCAGCGTGACGTGCGCGACCAGACCGGCGAGGTCGATCGCCGCCTCGACACCGCTGTTGCCGCCACCGATCACCGCGACGCGCTTGCCGCGGAACAGGGGGCCGTCGCAATGCGGGCAATAGGTGACGCCCTTGTTCCGATAAGCTTCCTCGCCCGGCACGTTCATCTGCCGCCAGCGCGCGCCGGTCGACAGGATCACCGTCCGCGCCTTCAGCGAGGCACCGCTGGCAAGCCGCACCTCGTGCAGACCGCCTTCCTCACGCGCCGGGATCAGCCGTTCGGCGCGTTGCAGGTTCATCAGATCGACGCCGTACTCGGCAACATGCTGTTCCATGTTCGCGACCAGCTTCGGCCCTTCGGTATGCTGGACCGAAATGAAATTCTCGATCGACATCGTGTCGAGCACCTGTCCGCCAAACCGCTCGGCGGCGATGCCGGTGCGGATCCCCTTGCGCGCGGCATAGATCGCCGCGGCCGCGCCGGCGGGGCCGCCACCGATGACGAGGACGTCGAACGGGTCCTTGGCGCTGATCTTCTCAGCGGCGCGGGCGGTGCTGCCGGTGTCGAGCCTGGCGAGCACCTGCTCCACGTCCATCCGGCCCGATGCGAACAACTCGCCGTTCATGAAGATCGCCGGCACGGACATGACGCCGCGGCTGGCCACCTCGTCCTGAAACAGGCTGCCCTCAATCGCGACATGGCTGATGCGGGGGTTGATGACGCTCATCAGGTTCAGCGCCTGCACCACATCGGGGCAGTTCTGGCACGACAGCGAGAAATAGGTTTCGAAGGCATAATCGCCATCGAGGTCGCGGACCTGCTGGATCACGTCCTGCGCCAGCTTCGACGGATGACCGCCGACCTGAAGCAGCGCCAGCACCAGCGAGGTGAATTCATGCCCCATCGGGATGCCGGCGAAGCGGACGCCGAGGTCGGTGCCGGTGCGGCGAATCATGAAAGAGGGGCGACGGCGGTCGTCATCCCGGCGGACGACGGTGACATCGTCGGACAGCGCCGCGATCTCGGTAAGCAGCGACAGCATCTCGGCCGACTTGGCGCCGTCGTCCAGCGACGCGACCAGCTCGATCGGCTGGCGGATGTTGGCGAGATAGGTCTTAAGCTGGGTCTTGAGATTGGCGTCGAGCACGGACGGCTCCTCTTTAGTTAATCCTCCCCGGCACGGGGAGGGGTACCAGCGAAGCTGGTGGAGGAGGGATCGCCGCGAGCGGTACGTTCGTGGAAGCCCCCCTCCGTCAGGCCTTTGGCCTGCCACCTCCCCGCGTGCGGGGAGGAGCGCGAAATCAGATCTTGCCGACGAGGTCGAGCGAGGGAGCGAGCGTCTCTTCGCCCTCTTCCCACTTGGCGGGGCAGACCTCACCCGGATGCGCGGCGATGTACTGCGCGGCCTTCACCTTGCGCAGCAATTCCATCGCGTTGCGGCCGACGCCTTCCGAGGTGATCTCCATGAACTGGATCACGCCATCGGGATCGACGACGAAGGTGCCGCGATCGGCGAGGCCCTGGCCTTCGCGCATCACGCCGAAATTGTTGGTGATGACGCCGGCGGGATCACCCAGCATGGTATAGCGGATCTTGCCGATCGCGGGCGACGTGTCGTGCCATGCCTTGTGGCTGAAATGCGTGTCGGTCGACACGCTGTAGATTTCGACGCCCATGCGCGCGAACGTGTCGTGCTGGTCGGCGAGGTCTTCGAGCTCGGTCGGGCAGACGAACGTGAAATCGGCCGGATAGAAGAAGAATATCGCCCATGTGCCACGCACGTCGGCGTCGGACACTGTCAGGAACTTGCCCTGCTTGTACGCCTGGGTCGTGAAGGGCTTCAGCTGGGTACCGATGAGCGACATGGAAACTCCTTTGTGCATCGCAACGTGAAAACGCTGTTACCTTGCTGCGATGCAGCATGGAAATCGGTTTCTCTTATCGATGCGACCGGAATTTCCGATCAGCCCATCCGGCGGCCCATCTCCTTGTTCAAACCCAGCGCGATTAGCGTACAGGCAGCGCCCGACAACAGATACGCACCGGCCGCCAGCAGTCCGAAATTGCTCGACAGGAACAGCGCGGCGAGTGGCGCGAAGCCGGCGCCGACCAGCCAGGCGAGATCGGACGTCAGCGCGGAACCGGTATAGCGTCGCGCTGGCGTGAAGCGCGAAGCGATGACGCCCGACGACTGACCGAAGGCGAGACCAAGCAGGATGAAGCCGACGATCGTGTAGATCGTCTCGCCCATATCGCCACCGTTCAGCAACTGAGGCGCGAAGCCGCTATAGGCGGCGATCAACGCGGCGGACACGCCGAGCAGGGTACGCCGGCCGACCCGGTCGGCGATAATGCCCGATGCGAGGATCGACACGACGCCGAAGCCGGCGCCGATCATCTCGATCACCAGAAAACGCACCGGCGCCTGCTGTGTGAACAGCACGACCCATGACAGCGGAAACACCGTGACGAGGTGAAACAGCGCGAAGCTGGCGAGCGGGGCGAACGCGCCGAGCAGGATCACGCGACCCTCGAACCGTATCGTCTCGCGGATCGAGGCGGGCTGCAACTCGCGGCTTTCGAACATCTCCTGAAATTCCGGAGTGGCGACGATGCGCAGGCGGGCGAACAGCGCCACCACATTGATCGCGAACGCCACGAAGAACGGATAGCGCCAGCCCCATTCAAGGAAGTCGGCTGTGGTCAGCGTCGCGAGAAAGAACGCGAAGAGGCTGGACGCCACGAACAGGCCGATCGGCGCGCCCAGCTGCGGGATCATCGCATACCAGCCGCGCTTCTCCTCCGGGGCGTTCAGCGACAGAAGCGAGGGCAACCCGTCCCACACGCCGCCCAGTGCCATGCCCTGACCGATGCGGAGCAGGCCGAGCAGGACCGCGGCATAGCTGCCGATCTGCTCGTAACCGGGCAGGAACGCCACCGCCATCGTCGATCCGCCGAGCAGGAACAGTGCCATCGTCAAGCGGACGCTGCGACCATAACGGCGGTCCATGATGCTGAAGAGCGCGGTGCCGAGCGGCCGGGCGATGAATGCCAGCGCGAAGAGCGCAAATGAGTACATCGTCCCCGTCAGCGCATCGACGTACGGAAAGATCAGCGACGGGAACACCAGTACCGATGCGATGGCGTACACGAAGAAATCGAAGAATTCGGAGGTCCGGCCGATGATGACGCCGATCGCGATCTCGCCGGGCGCGACCTTGTGGCCGTCAGAGTTGATCTGGCGCGCGTCGCGTTCGAGTTGCGTCGAATTCGACGCGGCGGTTGCTGCACTCACGGCCATGGCTCCGAATAAACATGCGAGCGCCGGACTCGGGTGCTCGCAGGGCGGCTTATGACGATAGCATAGGCCGGAGGGGATTGGACAAACTGTCCAATGTCGCAGTGCAGCGTAACGGCCTAGCTGCCCGCCATTATGCCGCACCTTCCCCCCGTCGCGTCCGCCGCCCGCGTCCTCAAAGGCCGCTGGGCTCCGCTTGCCCTGTTGGCGCTCCTGCCGGGGTGCAACATGGTGGTGATGAACCCGTCGGGCGACGTCGCCCTGCAACAGCGCGACCTGATCCTGATCTCGGTCGGCCTGATGCTGCTGATCGTCATTCCGGTGATGGTCGCGACCGTGGTGTTCGCCTGGCGCTATCGCGCCGGCAACAAGGACGCCGCGTACGATCCCGATTTCGACCATTCGACGATGCTGGAACTCGGCATCTGGTCGGCACCGCTGCTTATCATCATCTTTCTGGGCGCGGTGACATGGAGCAGCACCCATCTGCTCGACCCGTATCGTCCGATCGACCGGCTGAAGGCGGGACAGCCGCTGAAGGCCGGCGTGAAGCCGCTGGAGGTGCAGGTCGTCGCGCTCGACTGGAAGTGGCTGTTCATCTATCCCGAACTCGGGATCGCGACGGTCAACGAGCTGGCTGCGCCGGTTGATCGCCCGATCACGTTCCGCATCACCGCCTCGTCGGTCATGAACTCGTTCTATATCCCCGCGCTCGCCGGCCAGATCTATGCGATGCCGGGCATGGAGACGAAGCTGCACGCGGTGCTGAACGAGCCCGGCACGTTCGACGGGATCGCCGCGCACTATAGCGGTGCCGGTTTCTCGGACATGAAGTTCAAGATGCTGGGCATGGACCAATCCGGCTTCGCCCAGTGGGTGGAACGGGTGAAGGCCGATCCGCGGCGGCTCGACGCGTCGATCTACACCCGTCTCGAAAAGCCGACCGAAAAGGTGCCGGTGATCCGTTTCGCGACCGTGGAGGACGGGTTGTTCGGCAAGATCGTCAACCGCTGCGTCGAACCGGGCAAGCCGTGCATGTCCGACATGATGGGTCACGACCGCCGTGGCGGCGGTGACCCGCACAGCATGCGGCCCGGTTCGGGCAGCCCGCCGGTCAACGACGCTGCGCCGATGCACGGCGACAAGGCCGAGGGCGCGTTGCTGAAAGACCCCGGTGAGAAGGGCACGTCGCCGCACCAGAGCAAGGAGCGCCTGCCCGGATCGCCGGGCAACGCGGCCCCCGGCAATGAACGCAACCGCGACATGACCGCGCTCGACCCCCGTTCCACCATCCCCCACGCGCGCGCCGCCGGCGCCGCCGACCGCGCCTGAAGGCACCCGCCATGGACCCCACATTCCTGAAGACCATCTTCGGCCGGTTGACGATCGACAGCCTGCCGATCCACGAACCGATCGTCGTCGCGACCTTCGTCGCGGTGGTGATCGGCGGTATCGGCGTGCTCGGCCTGCTGACCTATTTCAAGCTGTGGGGTTATCTCTGGAAGGAGTGGTTCACCAGCGTCGACCATAAGAAGGTCGGCATCATGTACATGGTGCTGGCGATCGTCATGCTGCTGCGCGGCTTTGCCGACGCGATCATGATGCGCGGGCAGCAGGCGATGGCGTTCGGCGCGAACGAGGGCTATCTGAACGCGCACCATTACGATCAGGTGTTCACCGCCCACGGCGTCATCATGATCTTCTTCGTGGCGATGCCGCTGGTGACCGGGTTGATGAACTACGTCATCCCGCTCCAGATCGGCGCGCGCGACGTGTCGTTTCCGTATCTGAACAATTTCAGCTTCTGGATGACCGCGGCGGGTGCCGTCATCATCATGATGTCGTTGTTCATCGGCGAGTTCGCGCGGACCGGCTGGCTGGCGTTCCCGCCACTGTCGGGACTGGATTACAGTCCGGACGTCGGCGTCGATTATTACATCTGGGCGTTGCAGGTGGCCGGTGTCGGCACGACGCTGTCGGGCATCAATCTGGTCGTGACGATCATCAAGATGCGCGCGCCCGGCATGACGATGATGAAGCTGCCGGTGTTCTGCTGGACCAGCCTGTGCACCAACATCCTGATCGTCGCCAGCTTCCCGGTCCTGACCGCGACGCTCGTCCTCTTGTCTCTCGATCGCTACGTCGGCACGAATTTCTTCACGAACCAGGCCGGCGGCAATCCGATGATGTACTTCAACCTCATCTGGATCTGGGGCCATCCGGAGGTGTACATCCTGATCCTGCCGGCGTTCGGCATCTTCTCTGAAGTTACCTCGACTTTCTCTGGCAAGCGGCTCTTCGGCTATACCTCGATGGTCTATGCGACGGTGGTCATCACCATTCTGTCGTACCTCGTCTGGCTGCACCACTTCTTCACCATGGGGTCCGGGGCGAGCGTCAATTCGTTCTTCGGCATCACCACGATGGTGATCTCAATCCCAACGGGGGCGAAGATCTTCAACTGGCTGTTCACGATGTACCGGGGCAAGATCCGGTTCGAGCTGCCGATGATGTGGACGATCTCGTTCATGCTGACCTTCACGGTCGGCGGGATGACCGGCGTGCTGCTGGCGGTGCCGCCGGCGGACTTCGTGCTGCACAACTCGCTGTTCCTTGTTGCGCATTTCCATAACGTCATCATCGGCGGCGTGCTGTTCGGGGCGTTCGCGGGCATCAATTACTGGTGGCCCAAGGCGTTCGGATACACGCTGGACAAGAAGTGGGGCCTCGTGTCGTTCTGGTGCTGGTCGATCGGCTTCTGGGTCGCGTTCGGGCCGCTGTACGTGCTCGGCCTGATGGGCATCACCCGTCGTCTGCGCCACTTCGACGATCCGTCGCTGCAGATCTGGTTCATCATCGCCGCGATCGGTGCCGCAATCATCGCGGTCGGGATCGGCGCATTCCTGATGCAAATCTTCGTCTCGGTGCGGAACCGCGAGGCGCTGCGCGATACGACCGGCGATCCCTGGGGTGGCCGGACGATGGAATGGTCGACCTCGTCGCCGCCGCCGCACTACAACTTCGCGTTCACGCCTGTCGTCCATGATCTGGATGCGTGGTCGGACATGAAGGCGCGCGGGTACGAGCGGCCGGTGGAGGGGTATCGTCCGATCCACATGCCCAAGAGCACCGGCACCGGCGTGATCCTGGCAGGCATCAGCATCGCCTTCGCGTTCGGGATGATCTGGTACATCTGGTGGCTGGCGGCGATCAGCTTCGCCGCGATCGTCGGCGTGTCGATCTTCCACAGCTTCAATTATGACCGCGACTATTACATTCCGGCCGACGAGGTGCTGCACGAGGAGGGCGAGCGTACCCGCCTCCTGGCGCTGCCGGCCGGGGTGGGGAGCCACAACTGATGTCGTCCTCTACCCTTTCCAGCGATCCGGCGCAGAAGGCGACCTTCTACCTCGCCGAGGAGGAAGCGCACGATCACGGCGGCATGGGCGGCACCGCCCTTGGCTTCTGGATCTACCTGATGAGCGATTGCCTCATCTTCGCGGTCCTGTTCGCCACCTATGGCGTGCTTGGTACCGCCTATGCCGGCGGGCCGACGCCGCGGGAAATCTTCGAGTTGCCGCTCGTCGCGCTCAACACGTCGATGCTGCTGCTGTCGTCGATCACCTATGGCTTCGCGATGCTGGCCATGGAGCGCGGGGCGCAGCGCGAGACGCAAGGGTGGCTGGCCATCACCGGGCTGTTCGGCCTCGCGTTCCTGTCGATCGAACTCTACGAATTCGCCAACCTGATCCATGAAGGCGCCACGCCGCAGCGGTCGGCGTTCCTGTCGGCGTTCTTCACGCTGGTCGGCACGCACGGGCTTCACGTGACGTTCGGCATCATCTGGCTGGTCACGCTGATGGTGCAGGTATCGCGCCGCGGCCTGATCCAGGAGAACAAGCGCCGGCTGCTGTGCCTCAGCATGTTCTGGCACTTCCTCGACGTCGTCTGGATCGGCGTCTTCACCTTCGTATATCTGCTGGGAGTGCTGCGATGAGCGCCGGCCCCGTGAATGTTCCCTCCTCGGCCGTGGCCGACGACGAGGCGAACCACGATCATGAACTGCACAGCCATGGCGACACCCATGGCCATGGATCGCGCAAGAGCTATCTGATCGGCTTCGCGCTGTCGGTGGTGCTGACGGCGATCCCGTTCTGGCTGGTGATGGGCGGGCCGTTGTCGGCCGGCGTCACGGCGATGGCGATCATGGCGTTCGCGTTCGTGCAGATCATCGTCCACATGATCTATTTCCTGCATATGGATTCCAAGTCCGAGGGCGGGTGGACGATGATGGCGCTGGTGTTCACCGTCGTGCTGGTCGTCATCACCTTGTCCGGGTCGATCTGGGTCATGTACCATCTGAACAGCAACATGATGCCCGCCGAGGCGATGAGCGAGATGCGGTGACCGACCGCCGGCGCCCGCGCGGCCTGGCCCTGGTGCTGGGACTGGGCGGGATGCTGGTGATCGCGCTCGTGGCGTTGGGCACCTGGCAGGTGCAGCGCCGGGCGTGGAAGCTGGACCTGATCGCCCGCGTCGAGGCGCGGGTGCACGGGAAGCCCGTTGCGGTGTCGGCGTTGGGCGGCGATCTGCGCGATGACGAATACCGGCGGGTGCGGCTGACTGGCCGTTTCCTGCCGGGCGCACCTACATTGGTGCAGGCGCTGACCGAGCGGGGCGCCGGATACTGGGTGATGGTGCCGCTGGCGACGACGGCCGGGCCGGTCGTGCTGGTCAACCGCGGCTTCGTGCCGACCGAGCCGGCGGGGCTGGGGCGTGTAGTACCGCAGGGCGACACCTCGATCGTCGGGCTGGTGCGGTTGACTGAGCCGAAGGGTGGGTTCCTGCGCAGCAACGATCCCGCGGCGGACCGCTGGTTCTCCCGCGACGTGGCCGCAATCGCTCAGGCTCGCGGGATCGTGGCGGCGCCCTATTTCGTCGATGCGGATGCGACGCCCAACGCAGGCGGCTACCCGGTCGGCGGGATGACGGTGATCCGGTTTCCGAACAATCATCTGGTCTATGCCATTACATGGTATGCGCTGGCGGCGATGGTGGCGGGCGCGATGGTCATGGTGGTGCGGAGCGGCAAGAGAAGCGGCGGGCAGGACGGATGATCGATCCGCCGCTGCTGTCGCTGGCGCGCAAGGTGACGGGCGGTCCCGACCGCACGGGCGCGCGGAACATGCGCCAGCTGGTCGAGTTGCGGTGGCTGGCGGTGGCGGGCCAGCTGGTCACGATCCTGATCGCCAGCGGGCCGATGGGGGTTCCGCTGCCGCTGGTGCCGATGCTGGTGATCGTCGGCGTGGCGGCTTTGGTCAATCTGGCGAGCACGCCGCGGATGCGGCAGCGGACGATCGGCAATCTGGAACTGTTCTTCGCGCTGCTGTTCGACATCGCCTCGCTGACGTTGCAACTGGGGTTGAGCGGCGGGGCGACGAATCCGTTTGTGTCGCTGTTCCTGTTGCAGGTCGTGCTGGGGGCGATCCTGCTGAACGCATGGGCGGCGTGGGCGGTGGTGGTCATCACCAGCCTGTGCTTTGCGCTGCTGACCGTCATCTATCGCCCATTGCTGTTGCCGTCGTCGCTGGCGATGGATGCGCGCGAGCTTTTCACGCTGGGCGCGTGGTTGTGTTTCGGACTGATCGCGACGTTGCTGATGATGTTCGTGACGCGGATCACGCGCAACCTGCGGGCCCGGGACGCCGGCCTCGCCGATCTGCGGCAACAGGCGGCCGAGGAGGATCATATCGTTCGCATGGGGATGCTGGCGAGCGGTGCGGCGCATGAGCTGGGGACGCCGCTGGCATCGCTGTCGGTGATCCTGAGCGACTGGCGACGGATGCCGGTGTTCCAGCGTCACCGTGACCTGCTGGGCGAGATCGAGGAGATGCAGGCCGAGGTCGCCCGCTGCAAGGCGATCGTCACCGAAATCCTGCAATCCGCCGGCGAACCGCGCGGCGAGGGGCCGGAGGTCACCTCGACCCATGCCTTTATCGACCATGTCGTGGAGGGCTGGCGCACGAGTCATGCCGGGATACCGCTGGCATATGTCCGCGACGAGGCGGCGGACGTGCCGATAGTGGCGGAACCGACGTTGCGACAGGCGATCGCCAACATCCTGGACAATGCTGGCGAAGCATCGCCCGAGGGTATCGAGCTGGAGGCGAGGGTGCGCGACGCGGCGCTGGTGCTGGCGGTGCGCGACCATGGTCCGGGTTTCGCGCCCGCTCTTCTCGCCGATTTCGGCAAGCCCCATATCTCGACCAAGGGATCGGGCCACGGCGTCGGCCTGTTCCTGGCGGTCAATGTCGTGCGCAAGCTGGGCGGGCGGGCCGATGCCGCCAACCGGCCGGGGGGCGGCGCGGTGGTGACGCTGACGTTGCCGTTGTCGACGATCGGCATCGACGAGGAAGGACGGTAGCATGGCAGATACGCTGGTGATCGTGGAGGACGATCAGGTCTTCGCCCGCACGCTGAGGCGATCGTTCGAACGGCGCGGCTATCTGGTGTCGACCGCGGCCGGCCCCGAGGAGCTGGCGGCGCTGCTGGCGGAGGGGACGTTCGACCGGGCGGTGGTCGACCTGAAGCTGGGCACAGCATCCGGGCTGGAATGCGTGCAGACGCTGCACCGGCACGATCCGGCGATGCTGATCGTCGTCCTGACCGGGTTCGCCAGCATCTCGACCGCGGTCGAGGCGATCAAGCTGGGCGCCTGCCACTATCTCGCCAAGCCGGCCAATACCGATGACATCGAGGCGGCGTTCGGCAAGGTCGGCGGCGGCGATGCGACCGCGCCGATCAGCGTTCGGCCGAGTTCGATCAAGACGGTCGAATGGGAGCATATCAACGAGGCGCTGGCGGCTACGGGGTTCAACATCTCGGAGACCGCGCGGCGGCTGGGGATGCATCGGCGGACCTTGGCGCGGAAGCTGGAGAAGCGGCAGATCAGCTGAGTTTCGCGACCGCTGGCGGGTGTGGAAAGTCTCGAAAGTCACACCCGTCCACGCGCGGGCGCGCCCGCGCGGGGGATGTATGCGCGCGGGACGCCGGGGGGCGGGGAGGGTGGTCATCCGGTGGGGATAACCTCGATGGGGTGGTGTAGGACATAGAGCAAATTGCGTGAAAATCGAGCCAACCACTAACCGTTCGGCCTGAGCAAAGTCGAAGGCCACCTTTCCATAAAGTGCTTCGACTTCGGCGCTAAGCGCCGAAGTTTATCCTGAGCGGCTGGCTTGCCAGCCAGTCGAAGGGCTCAGCACGAACGGTTCGGATCAAGTGCTCGATGCTCTATTTTCACCGAAGACCGATCGATGTTCGTCGTTGCGAGCGTAGCGAAGCAATCCAGGGCGGCACGCGGGACACTGGGTTGCTTCGCTGCGCTCGCAATGACGAGGCGTTGGGATGGCGGCTTCGTCGCTCCTTCCCTCTCCCGAGGGGAGAGGGAAGGGGCATCGTCAGGCGGCGAACTGGTTCATCGTGTTGTGGACGCCGCCTGCCTTGAGGGCCGCGTCGCCGGCGAAATATTCCTTGTGGTCGTCGCCGATGTCGCTGCCCGACATGTTCTGGTGGCGGACGCAGGCGATGCCGCGGCGGATCTCCTGACGCTGCACGCCCTCGACATAGCCGAGCATCCCCGCTTCGCCGAAATATTCGCGGGCCAGTTCGTCGGTCGACAGCGCGGCGGTGTGATAGGTGGGCAGGGTGATGAGGTGATGGAAGATGCCCGCCCGCGCCGATGCCTCGCGCTGGAAGTTGCGGATGCGGTCGTCCGCCTCGATCCCGAGCGGCGTATCGTCATAGTCCGCGCTCATCAGGCGGGCGCGGTCATAGGCGGCGACGTCGCGGCCGGCGGCGGTCCATGCGTCGTACACCTGTTGGCGGAAATTGAGCGTCCAGTTGAACGAGGGCGAGTTGTTATAGACCAGCTTGGCGTCGGGCACGACGTCGCGGATGCGGTCGACCATGCCGGCGATCTGCTCGATATGCGGCTTTTCCGTTTCGATCCACAACAGGTCGGCGCCATTCTGGAGCGAGGCGATGCAGTCCAGCACGCAGCGATCGACGCCGCTGCCTTCGCGGAACTGGAACAAGTTCGACGGCAGGCGTTTCGGCCGCATCAGCTTGCCGTCGCGTTCGATCAGGACGTCGCCGCGCAAGCTGGCGAGGTCGGTCACTTCCTCGCAATCGAGAAAGGCGTTGTACCGGTCGGCGAGATCGCCGGGTTCGCGCGACCAGGCGATCTGCTTGGTCAGTCCGGCGCCGAGCGAATCGGTGCGCGCGACGATGATGCCGTCATCGATGCCGAGTTCGAGGAACGCGTATCGGCAGGCGCGGATCTTGGCGAGGAAGTCCTCGTGCGGGACCGTCACCTTGCCGTCCTGATGGCCGCATTGTTTTTCGTCGCTGACCTGATTTTCGATCTGGAGCGCGCAGGCGCCCGCCTCGATCATCTTGCGCGCCAGCAGGTACGTCGCCTCGGCGTTGCCGAAGCCGGCGTCGATATCGGCGATGATCGGCACGACGTGCGTCTGGTGCTGGTCGATGGCGTGGATCAGGCGCTGTTCCTCGATCCGGTTGCCGGCGGTCTGCGCGATGTCCAGATCGCGGAACAGCTGGCCCAGCTCGCGCGCATCGGCCTGGCGGAGGAAGGTGTAGAGTTCCTCGATCAGCGCGGGGACGCTGGTCTTCTCGTGCATCGACTGGTCGGGCAGGGGGCCGAATTCGGAGCGGAGCGCCGCCACCATCCAGCCCGACAGGTACAGGTAGCGGCGGTCGGTGGTGCCGAAATGCTTCTTGATGCTGATGAGCTTTTGCTGGCCAATGAACCCGTGCCAGCAGCCCAGCGACTGGGTGTAGGCGGCCGGATCGGCATCATAGGCGGCCATGTCGCGGCGCATGATCGCGGCCGTGTACCGGGCGATGTCGAGCCCGGTGCGGAAGCGGTTCTGCGTCTGCATGCGGGCCACCGCCGCCGCGCCGATGCCGTCCCATGCCGGTCCGCGTGCCCGGGTCAGCCGTTCGGCCTGCGCGATGCGATCCTGATATCCCATATCTACTTCCTCCCCGCGAATGATGCGATCAGCCGAGCCGGCCGAGCCGGTGGTACAGATTGGAGAATTTGACCGAGCGGGGGTCGTCCGCGATCTTGCGGACATAATCGGCGACCGCTTCCTTCATCAGGCCGAAATCCTCGGTCGAGAAGACGGCGCGGCTGCGTGCTGGTTCGGTATTCATCTCGTCCCTCCATGAAGCAGCCGCCTGATCCGGCGTTGCTTGTGACGGTTTGATGCGGCAGGGTTGGTCATATTAGAACAAGTTCTTGCCGGAAATTGCGTCATATCGTTGGGTTGCGCCGTCAGGTTTTGGTAAGGATGTAATGTTCTTTACAAGGGGACGGGCGTGGCGGAGCGGAAGCTGTTGGCGGGGCAGGCGGTGCGGCGATTGCGGCGGCGGGCGGGCCTGACGCAGGCGGCGATGGCGGAGATGCTGGCGGTGTCGCCCAGTTATCTGAACCTGATCGAGCGCAACCATCGGCCGCTGTCGGCATCGTTGCTGGTGCGGATGGCGGAGCAGTTCGATCTCGATCCGCGGACGCTGGCGGCGGGGGAGCCGGGCGGCGGCGCGGTGGCGATCCGGCGGCGGCTGGCCGATCCGCTGTTCGCCGATCTGGAGGTCGATCGATCCGAGGTGGACGAATGGCTGGCGGCCGCGCCCGGTGGGGCGGAGGCGTTCGCGCGGGCGTTCGACCGGCTGGGCGGGGCGGGGAGCGATACGGCGGCGACCGGCGGCGACGATCCGCTGGCGCTGGTGCGGCAGGAGGTGGAGCGGTGGCAGAACCACTTCGCCGATCTGGACCAGCAGGCCGAGATGCTGGCCGACGACCTGCGGCTGGTCGGTGCCGACCTGTACGGCGCGATGGTCGAGCGGTTGCGGGTGAAGCACGGGCTGTCGATCCGGGTGTTGCCGGTCGACGTGATGCCCGACGCGCTCCGCCGGCTGGACCTGCATGCGCGGCAGTTGCAGTTGAGCGAGGCGCTGGACGCGCCGGGGCGGGTCTTCGCGGTCGCGTTCCACCTGGGCCTGATCGAGGCGCGGACGGAGATCGAGGCGCTGGCGCGCGGGGCGGGCTTTGCCGACCGGGTTGCGGAGCGGCTGTTCCGGCGGCATCTGGCCAGTTACTTCGCCGGCGCGATCGTCATGCCCTATGCCCGGTTCCTGCGGGCGTGCGAGGGGAGCGGTTACGACCTCGACCTGCTGCAACGCCGGTTCGGCATGGGGTATGAACAGGTCGCGCACCGGCTGACGACGTTGCAGCGGGTGGGGATGCGCGGGCTGCCGTTCTTCATGATCCGGCTGGATCGGGCGGGGCAGGTGTCGAAGCGGTTCGCCGGGGCGAGCGGATCGGTGCTGGCCACCGCCGCGGGTCGTTGCCCCCTGTGGCAGGTACACGGCGTGTTCGACCGGCCGGGGGCGACGCAGGTGCAAGTAATTGAACTAGAGGACGGTGCGCGCTGGGTGACGATGCAGCGGGTCGTCTCGTCACAGGGTTGGGGCGGGGAGCCGGTCGGTTTTGCGATCGGCATCGGCGTGGAGGTGGCGCGGGCGGGATCGCTGGCGGCGGTGCGCGGGGTCGATCTGGCCGGGCCGGCGACACCGATCGGGCTGGGGTGCCGGGCATGTTTCCGGCCCGATTGCCGGCAACGATCGTTGCCGCCGGTGGGCCGGTCGCTGTCGATCAACGAGCGCGAACGCGGCGTGCCGGCGCTGCGGTTTGCCGGCGACTGACGACGCATGTGGCAAATATGCCGCGGCATGACAGAACCGTGGCGGAAGCTCGAAGAAACAATTGATAATCAGCCAATGATGAACGATCCGTTAACCAGACAGCGGCGCTGACCGATCCCGACCGGTCGATCACGCCCGGTGGCGAACCGGCGATAGGCGCCAGGTAAAGGGTCAGCGTTCATGAGCATGATGAAACACGTTTTCGCAGCAGGGGTCGCGGTGGCGGCATTGACCGCGGCGCCGGCACAGGCACTGACGTTCGATCTGGTCGATTACAACGGATCGGTCCGCGGTACGCCGGCCGAAATCGGGTTCAGGATCGCGACCGATTACTGGGCGTCGGTCCTGACCAACGACGTCACCGTCCGGCTGGAGATCGGGTACAACGCGCTCGCCGCCAACGTCATCGGATCGACGGGCAGCACGCGTTATCGGGTCGCCACGACCGACATCTACGAACAGCTCGCGGCGACCGGCGACAGCAGGCTCGACGCGATCGCCGTCGCCAACCTGATGCCGCTGACCAGCGCCGGTGGCCTGCAGGCGATCACCAGCGGGTATCGCAACGACGCGACGAAGGTGGGGATCGACACCACCAAGCGGGTGTTCGATGCCGACGACACGCTCAACAACACGACGATGGGCGTCAACGGCGCGGCGCTGAAGGCGCTGGGCTTCACCGGCTTTCCGGCTGCGACCCGTGATGCGCAGGTGAATTTCAGCAGCAATTTCGCGTTCGATTTCGATCCCAGCGACGGGATCACGGCGGGCCGGATGGATTTCATCGGCGTGGCGATCCACGAGATCGGGCACGCGCTGGGCTTCACCAGCGGTGTCGACATCTACGACAATCCGGGCAATGCCGCCGCCAACATCAATGGGTCGGGCGCCATCTTCACGACGCTCGACCTGTTCCGGTACAGCCAGGACCCGACCAACGTCGTGCCCGGTTCGGGACCGGTGCTCGATCTGGCGGTGGGATCGCCCGCGTATTTCTCGATCGACGGCGGCTATTCGCAACTGTTCGGCGATTCGCGCTTTTCGACCGGTCGCAATTTCGGTGACCGGCAGCAGGCGTCGCACTTCAAGGACAAGGGCGGCTGCACCAACCAGATCGGGATCATGGACCCCAATTTCTGCTTCAGCCAGATGGGTGAAGTGACCGCGACCGATCTGGCCGCGTTCGATGCGATCGGGTGGAACCTAAACTTCGACGTGCTGGCGAACTCGTCGTATCTGACGACGTCGGCCGACATCTATCGCGTGCTGGCGCCGGTGCCGGAGCCGACGACGTGGGCGATGATGCTGGTCGGCTTCGGCCTGGTCGGCGGCGCCATCCGGTACGGACGGCGCCGGACGACGGTACGTTTCGCAGCGGCCTGAGGAAATGAAGGGCACCGTCGACCGATCGGGTCGGCGGTGCCCTTCGCCCCCCGCGTTAACCAGCGCTGTTGACGCGCCCCTAACCCCACCGACCGCATAGACTGACCGATGATCGGTTGGAGATGCGTATCATGTCGCTGACGGCGAAGCTCTATCGCGAGCAGGACGAGCGGATCGCCGATCGGCAGCCGGTGAATCTGGGCGCCACGGTGCGCCGCGACGACCAGCGGCCGATCGACGTGCAGATCGACGACCTGTCGTCGACCGGCTTCCGGATGCAGAGCGACGAGCCGATCGCGATGGATTCGACGGTGTCGATCGGTATCGCCGGCCTGGGCCGCCATACCGCGCGGGTCGTGCGCCAGAACGGCAATCAATATGGCTGCAGCTTCCTGCGGCCGGTGTCGATCGACGGCATCGACGTGGCCGAACCGCCGCAGACGATCGTCCGCGCCGATTTCGGCACGGTTGCCTCGCCGGCGATGGTCATGCGCGAAGACCCGCCGCTCGATGCGATCGAGCGGCGTATCCGTCAGTTCCGGGGGCCGATCATCCTGACCGGGCTGATCGTGCCGTGGATCATCATCGGCGCGATCCTGACGGCGCTGGCCTGAACGCTGAACTCAGCAGCGGCCTGAACGCTGAACTCAGCAGCGGGGGCGGCATGCGATCAATAGAGCCACTTGTCCCACTGGCCGGTCACGCGCCAGCCATCGGTGGCGCGCTCGACCGCATAGGTGGTGCCCCAGTGATCGGCGGTGACGGTGATGAAGCCGATGCGATCATTGCGCGCGATCCGCGACAGGACGAACGTCCGTTCGCACCCGCGCATGATCCGGTTCATCAGCCACCAGCGGACGGCCATGCCGGCGGGTGCAATGTCGTCGTTCATCGCGAACGATTCGGAGCGGTCGGCCAGCGACAGCGCGCGGGCGGCGGCATCGAAGCGGGCCTGCGTCTCACGCGGCAGCTCGGCGGTTTCCGCATCGGGTTCGCGGATACGCAGCCGGTCGCGGCCGGTGGCGTCGTCGAACAACTGGCGGCCGACGACGCGCGGCGGCGTGCCGAGCGGGGCGGGCAGGCGCCATGGCCGCTCGTCCGGCTCGGTCGTCATCCGCATCGTGCGGAAGATGGCGAGCGCGGCACCGCGGGGGCGCGAATCGACGCACAGGCCCGGCGCGGTCGGCGCACGGCCGGATTGCAGCAACGCCAGCGTCGCCCGGACGATCGCGGCATCGTCGTTGCCGGGTCCCACGGTGCAGGCGGCGAGCGCGACCGGCAGCATCGCCGTCCCGATCCGGGTCATTTGCCACCGGCGCGAGCGTGCAGAGTCCCCGAACGGGCCGGTCGGGACGGTCGGCCCCTGAAAACGACGCATCGATGATCGCCATCGGTCGTTGACCGCGCTATACATGCAGGTGAGGAACCGCATCATGATATCTTCCCCCTTGGCCTTGGCTTCACACGAACGACGCTTCCAGGCGGTCGTAGTCGGCGGTCTTGTTACCGTGTTCGCCATCGTTGCCCTATCTCCCCATACGGAGCGAGCGCTATTCGAGGAAGGGCGGATACCCGCCGCTTTCGCGGCCGTGGTGCCGGCACCCGTGATCCCGACGCTCAGACGCTTCGGGGTGATGACGCCGACGTCGTTCGCGCGCGCTTTCCGGTCGGGGCGGCCGACGGCGCCGCAGGGACCGGCGCGCACCGTGCTGTCGAACCTGGTACCGGGGACGGTGCCTGATTCGCCGGTCAACGATAGCTTCCTGACGCCCGCGACCGATGGTCCGCCGGTGCTGGTCAGCGATGCCGGTGGCTTGACGCCGGCGAGCAGCGCCGGGTCTCCGGGGCCGCAGCTGGCGGCGTTGACGCCGGGCTTCGGTCTGGTCGGCAGTGGACCGGGACCGACGGGAACCACGCCGACGCCCGATCCGGTCGCGACCGCGACGCCGGTGCCGGAGCCGACGGCGGTTCCGACTGCGACGCCGACCGGGACACCCACGGCGACGCCCACCAGCACGCCGACCGCGACGCCGACGAGCACCCCCACCGCGACACCGACCGATACGCCGGTGGTGCCGCCGATCACGACGCCGACGCCCGATCCGGTGACGCCGGTGCCGGAACCGGCATCGTGGATGATGTTGCTGTTGGGCATGGGGCTGGTTGGTATCGTGACCCGTCGCGCGCGCCGGGCGAAGGCAGCGGCTGTTCCTGCGGTCTGATTGCGGTTGAGTCGGCTATCCTTTGGGTAGCCGGCTTTTATCGCAGGTTGGGATGCGGGGCGGTGCTTCGATACGAGTCCTCGATACGCCCCTTCGGGCTACTCGGTCTCTACCCAGCACGAACGGTGACAGGGAAGTCGTCGATTGGCGAGGTTTTTGGCTTGCCCTTCGACTTCGCTCAGGACGAACGGCGCTGGCGGACGACCTGCTCCTGTTGGGAGACATGGCCTCGGGAACGGCGTCAGCGTAGTTCCAGGCGATTGCCGCGCATCGTGACCGAGTCGAGGCGCGACAGCACCGATTGACCGAGCAGCGAATGCGGCGGGCCGTTGCCCGTCAAGATCGCGGCGTCGGCACTGGTGACGGCGTGGTCGCCGATCGTGACGTGATCGATCTTCGCCCAGTGCATCCCCGATTCGCCGGCGGCGGTCTGCAAGGCGCGGCTGGGGCCGGCGGCTTTTTCGACCCCGGCGGCGAGGGCGTCTTCCTTGGTCAGGACGACGACATTGGCACCGGTATCCACGACGAAGCGAATCGGGACCCCGTTCACTTTGGCGGTGACGTAGAACAGGCCGTCATGCGCCCTGGTCAGGGTCAGCGGGTCGATCGTGTCCTCTGCGGCGACGACCGGGATCACCGCCGGCAGCGGCACGACGCGCGCGCCGCCGCTGGGTGGAGCGACGCCGGTGAAGCCGAGCGCGGCCAGGGCCAGCGAGAAGGATTTGAAGGACAGCGAAGCAGCCATGAGCATACTTTGCGCCCACAGGCCTGAAGATTGCCTTCCATGGCTCCGTTAACGCGGCATTAGGAAATTTGGAGCGGGACCGGGCCATGTCGAACCATCGTCATCGCCCTTGGGGCGCCCGCTTCGTGGCGGTGGTTCCCCATGGTCCGGTCCCGCTCTAGAGCATCAAGCGCTTAATCCGACCCGTTCGTGCTGAGCCCTTCGACTGGCTGGCAAGCCAGCCGCTCAGGATAAACTTCGTCGCGTCGCGCCGAAGTCGAAGCGCCGTGTGGAAAGGTGGCCTCCGCTTCAAGCCGAACGGTCGGGGGTGGGTCCGATTTCATGCAACTGGCTCTAGGCCGGCGATGTCGTCGCCGGCGCGATCACCTCGTCCTGATCGCGCAGATGCCGGCGTAACCGTTCGCGCCGCACATGCAGACCGCCCGCCGCGATCAGGCAGATCAGGCCGACGATCGCCAACTGGATCGCCGCCACCCGGTACGGCCATTGCAGCGCGCTGCGCGAGGCGAACAGGACGTAATAGGGGTCGGCGACCTCGTAACCGGCATATTGGAACAGGCGGACCAGTTCGCCGGGCAGACCGTGACGGCGAAGCACGCCTTCGCGCGTGCCGTCGCTCTGCAACGTCGCCGCATTCTCGTCGGCGCCGATCTCGACGAAGAAATGCAGCGCCTCGCGATTGTTGCCGCCGGGCGACAGCATCGGCGCGAAACGGATGGTGCGGCGGGCGACGAGCAGTTCCTGATTCAGGCCGGCGGTGCGGCTGCGCAGGACGGAGCCGACCAGTTCGGTCGGGCCGGTGCGCGGCTCCATCGCCGCGGGCGAGCCGATGGCGATGCGCTGCACCTGACCGACGTCGCTGGGCAGCGAGGCCATCGCGATCAGCACGACCAGACAAGCCACCACACAGCCGCCGGCCACGCCGAGGATGGCGCGGATGAAGTTGCGCCCCGGCAGCTTCGCAGCGACCTGTGCCGCCTCCGTCATCGTGGTATCGTCGTGGCGGTCGCCATCCCGGTCGCCATCCCGTTCATCGTCGCGGCGACGACGGCCACGAAGCAACCAGAGTACCGGCGACGCGATGATCGTGGCCAGCAGGATATAGGTGAGGGAGGGATAGTAACGGCCGAAGGTGTTGAACTGCCACTCCGCAGCCAGCGCCATCAGCCCGCGATAGGTCAGGGTCTGCCACAACAGGAACACCGACACGAACACCGCCCATATCGCGAGCAGCGATCGGACCCGCCGCCGCCGCCGTGTCCGCCGTTCGATCTCGTCATGCTGCATCAGCGGTTCACCCGCGCTGCGGCCATGCGATGGCGAGCGATGCGACCCCGATTGTCAGCCATGTCCCTGTTCTCCCCAATGACGGTGCCCGAGTCCCGTGTAGGGACAGTGGCCGCATCTGTACATTATCGCAATGACGCCACGCTTGGTCGCGGATTGCCAAATTCGCGGACGACCGCTACATCCAACGTGTTGGAGGGGGTGCGACATTACCGGAAAGCCGCTTGCGCCGTTCGGTATCCATCGACGTGGAACGCCGCTCATCAGCGCCTTGTGGGTTCGCCCTTAACCTTTGCGGGTTAGACTTGCTGATATCATGGACCTGAGCGCTTCTTCACCTACCGCATCGTCAGAGCCGGAATGGGTCTCGCCGACCAATGCAAAGGGGCTAGCGGCGGGCGGTACGCCGCCCACATTGCCACCCCGGCGCGAAGAGTGGCTGGCGAGGGCGACCGTCATCTGGGCGGCGCTGCGCCGTGACCCGATCTATTGGCTGGGCCTTATCCTGCTGGCCGGGCCGACGCTGTTCGAGCTGGCCGCGCGCGGATGGGGCACGGATCAGGCGGCGCATGCCCCGATCGTGTTCGCCACCGCCATCTGGATCTTCGCGCTCAGTGCCAAACAGGCGGCGGCGGTTGCAGATCCGCCGCGCGCGTGGATCGCCTATATGTTTCTGGTGCCGTGCCTGATCCTGTATGCGGCGGCGCGGATCACCGGGTTGCTCGAAGTGCGTGGGCTGGCCGCGTATCTGTCGTTCGTGGCGATCCTGTATGCGGTCGGCGGGCGTCGATCGCTGGAAGTGCTGTGGTTCCCGATCCTGTATTCGCTGTTCCTGATCCCGATCCCCGACACGTTCGTCGATATCGCGACACAGCCGGTGAAGCTGGCGATTTCCAAGGCGGTGGTGGGCTTGCTCTCGGGCATCGGCTATCCGGTCGCGACGTCGGGCGTCAGCATCTATATCGGCCAGTTCGAGCTGTTGATCGCGGCGGCGTGCGCCGGGTTGAACTCGCTCATCAGCCTGACGGCGATCGGCAGTTTCTATGTCTATCTGCGCCACAATGCGAGCTGGCGGTACACGCTGCTCCTGATCATGACGATCTTCCCGATCGCGGTGTTCGCCAATTTCCTGCGCGTGCTGATGCTCGTCCTGCTGACCTATTATGGCGGCGAGGCGGTGGCGCAGGGCTTCCTGCACGAAGCCGCCGGCCTGTTCATGTTCGTGGTGTCGGTGCTGACGATTTTCCTGGTCGACAAGATCTTCACGGTCGTCGGCTATCGGCTTGGATTGATGAAGGCATGAGCGCGGAGACGACCGGCGGCCGCAATATCTCGCGGCGCAAGATGATCATCGGCCTGGCGGTCGGCGGAACGGTGGTGCTGTCAGAGCTGTACGTGCCGCAGCGGAGCGTCGCGCGGATCAGCGAGAAGGGGTTCGAGCGGCTGGTGCCGACGACGCTGGGGCCGTGGCGCTACCTGACCGAATCGGGGCTGGTGCTGCCGCCGGAGGACCAGCTGTCGCGCACGCTGTACGAACAGCTGCTGACGCGGGTCTATGCCGAGAACGGCCGCGACGACGAATCGGTAATGCTCGTGCTGGCGTATAGCAGCGTGCAGGAGGGGCGGTTGCAGGTCCACCGTCCGGAGGTGTGTTATCCGGCGGCGGGGTTCTCGATCATCGAGAACACGGCCGAGGAGATCCCGATCACCAAGGATTTCGCGATCCCCGTCCGCCTGCTGACCGCCGATCGCGGCGCGCGGCGGGAGTATGTGGTGTACTGGACGCGGGTGGGCGATTCGATGCCGGTGCGCTGGTTCGACCAGCGCCTGATGATGGCGAAGGCGAACCTGCAGGGGTCGATCCCGGACGGCCTGCTGGCGCGCGCTTCGATCATCGGTACGGACCGCGACGCCGCCTTCGCGACGCTGACGCGGTTCGTGCAGACGATGGTGGCATCGACCGGCAAGCAGGGGCGGGAAATGCTGATCGGCCCGCACTAGCCCGAAGGCCGGGCGGGCCGGAAATGGATCAGGTCCGCGCGAAGGGTTTCAGAAAGTACAGGGTATACGCGATGATGCCGACGAAGATGAGGATCGCGAACGCGTCGTAGCCATTGTTGCCGAGATAATTGGTGACGGCGCAACCACCGGCAGGCACGATGTAATGGAGCATCGAATCCTGTTTCTCCTCCGGTCCCACGGAACGCTGGAGCAGCAGGACCACGAGCCCGGCAAAGAAGGCCACCGTGATCCAATCGTACACAGTCTGCATCACGTATTCCTTCTAGAATTCCGCCTTGGGCGGTATATGCGGGCACCCTTCACCTGATGGGCTTGCCATATCCGGTTACTGGACGTTGGTTAGGAGTGAAAGACGGTTATGCGATCTAAAGCATTAACGATCCTGCTTATGGCATCGGCGATCGCCGTGACGGGGTGCAAGCGCTCCGCCACCGGTCAGGTCGTGGCCGTGGTGAATGGCGAGGAAGTGTCGCTGTCGGAACTGAACGGCGAGTTGAAGAACGCGCCGACCGGTGGTGACAAGGAAGTGATCCGCGCCGCCGCCCTGCAGAGCCTCATCAACCGCAAGCTGCTGGTGCAGCAGGCGCGCGACCGGGGGATCGACAAGGACCCGGATTACCTGCAGCAGCAGCGCCGCATGGACGACGAGGTCATGATCGGCATGCTGGGTCAGCAGGTCACGAAGAACGTGCCGGTGCCGACCGCGGCCGATATCGATCGCTACATCGCCAGCCATCCCGAGATGTTCGCCAACCGCACCGTCTATGCGATCGACCAGATCGTGTTCCCGCTGCCGGCCGATACCAGCGGGTTGAAGGCGCTGGAAGCCGACCACACGCTCGACGCGGTGGCGACGCGCCTGCGTGGCATGTCGATCCCGTTCCAGCGGGCACCGGGCAAGCTGGATACGGTGGCGACGCCGCCGCAGTTCCTGGCGCAGGTCAACGCGCTGCCGGCCGGCGAGCCGTTCGTCGTGGCGACCGGCGGCAAGGGTGTCGTCAGCGTCATCACCGGCAAGGAATCTCAGCCGATCGCCGGCGAGCAGGCCCGTCGGATCGCCGCCGAGGCCATCCGGAAGACCGCGGTGTCGGAAATCGCCCAGAAGCAGCTCAAGCAGGCGCGCGACGCGGCGAAGATCGAATACCAGCCGGGCTTCGCGCCCAAGACCGATGCCGGCAAGCCGGCAGCGGCAGGCGCCAACAAGACCTGATGTTACGTGACGCCCGGCGCTGCCCCTATGCGCCGGGCGTTGCCCCGCCACGATGCTGCCGGGCCAGCCGGAAGATGCGCGGGCCGGTGACGAGATAGCGTTTCCACAGGCGACGCGGGTTCGACGCCAGCCGGAACGCCCATTCCAGATGCAGCCGCTGAAGCACGCGGGGCGCGCGTTTGCTTTCGCCGACGACGAATTCGATCGCCGCGCCGATGCACAGGCCGATACCGGTCGCCCCATCCGATCGCGCGATGAGCGCGGCGAGCAGTTCCTGCTGCGGCGATCCGATCGCCAGGAACGTGAACCGCGCCCGCGCGTCGGTCGCGAACCGGGCGGCGGCGGCCATCGCGACGGGATCGTGGCGCAGGCCCATCGGCGGGCTGTGCTGGACGATGTCGAGATCGGGAAAGCGCTTCGCCAGCGCGATGACGGTCGATTCGCCGCCGCCGATGACGGCGATCCGATCGCCCGGCCGGCACAGTTTTTCCAGGATCAGCGCGGTCAGGTCGCTGCCCGCCGCCACCGGCAGGTCGATCCCTTGCGGGCGGGCGAGGGCGGCGAGGATGCGGCTGTCGCAGGTGCACCAGGTCGCGCCGCGATAGGCCGCCCAGATCGTCTCGCGATCGGTGCCGTGATCGTCGTGCAGGCGGACGACGTGATCGACATTGGGCGTCACCAGATAGGCGAAGGGCGCGGTGGCGGGACGGGCGTCGAGCTGCGCCGCGACCTCCGCCAGCGTCAGCGGGTCGTAATCAATGCCGAGAAACGTCGTGCGGGGGCGACCATCGATCATTTCGCGTCTCCGCCGTCGCTGTAATCGCGTTCGGCCAGTTGCTCGTCCTCGGGCGTGGCGGGCAGCGCCGCCGACTGGCCGTGCAGGCGCGCGATCATCGCGGTCGCACGGGCGGTGCAGTTGGCGTCGCGGGTCTGGCGGCAGAGCTGTTGGCGGATCGACCAGCCGGCGACGGAGGCGGGGTTGCGGACGGTGAAGCCGCGCGCATAGTCGATCGCATCGTCGCCGCGGCCACGCTGGACCAGCATGGTCGTGAGCTGGCGAAGCGCGATGGGATCGTTGCGGTCGGCGTTGATCGCATCGAACAGCGCCCTGTCCGCCAGCAGCTTGTCCCCCGCGACGTTGAAGACGCGCGAGAGCAGGGCGGAGCCCGGCGCATAGTCCGCGCTCTGGGCCGCGACGACGCGGGCATCGCGGAGCGCCCCGTCAATGTTGCGGGCCGCCAGTTCGACGAGCGTGCGCGCCATCAGCGCCTCGGTCTGGCCGTCATCGAATTGCAGCGCCGTCTTTGCGCGACCGGCGGCATCGTCGGTGCGGCCGAGCCCGGCGAGCGCCAGCGCATAGGCGCCCTGTTCGTCGGCGGTATCGGGTCCGACCTGACGATCACGCGCGGTTGGCGCCAGCAGCCGTTCCGCGGTGGCATAATCACCGCGCGCGAGCGCATATTGCGCGGCGGCCAGCGCCAGTTCCGGATCGGGCGGCGACAGGGTGGCGAGCATCGCGATCAGCGTCGGGCCGGCGACATCGACATCGGCGAGCATCGCCACGGTCAGGTCGCGCTGGGCATCGCCCGGTGCGGCGCGGTGGATCTGGTCGAGCGCCTGCGCCGCGGCGCGGTCCTGCCCGGACAACAGCAGTTGTTTGGCGAGGGCCAGTTGCGTGGCGGGATCGCGCGGTTGCTCGGCGGCATTGCGCTGCGCGATGGCGAGCAGGCCACGGGCATTGCCGCTGCGTTCGTAGAGCGATTGCAGCTGCCGTCGCAGCTCGCGGCCGCCCTCGCCGGCGATGAAGATCGGCTCGATCAGCGACTGCGCCTCTGCAAGCCTGCCCCGACGCTGGGCGAACTGACTGGCGAGGACGCGGCCCGCCTCGTTATCGGGTTCCAGCGTCCTGATCTTCGCGATCTGCTTTTCGGTGTAGTCCAGCCGGCCACGACGGAAGGCGACGGTGGCATCGACGAGCAGGGCGTTCATGTTGTTCGGATCGAGCGACAATATCTGCGTCGCGTAATCGCGGGCATCGTCCAGCCGGCCGGTCGCCAGCGACAATTGCGCCACGGCATCCAGCGCCTCGCGATTCGTGCGATCCTGATCCAGTGCGTTGCGGAACGAACCGAACGCGCCGGCATAATCGTTCAGCGCGACCTGGTTGCGCGCGCGCGCCATCCACAGTTCGGGCAGATCGTCGCGCGCCGCGACGGCGATGTCGAATTGCTGCTGCGCCGGGCCATATTGGCCGGCCGACGCGAGCTGTTGCGCCATCGCCATCGCCTCCGCCGCGCGTTCGGCGGGGGACTGGCAGCCGGCGAGCAGGATCGCGCCGCCGACCGCCAGCGCCGTCATCACGATCCGCCGCGCCGATCCACCGCCGGGGTGCCGGGACGTCGCGATTCGCGCGCCGCGTCGCCGCTGTTGTCTGACCATCACCCGGTTTCCGATCGTTCGTCTGCCCAGGGCAGGTGATCTGCCCTATCATGCCGTCCGGCCGATGCCGCCGGCGCTTGGCGTATGGCTTTCTCAAGGTTCTGAAGCTAAGGCAAGCAGCACGAACGAATAGGCGTGGGGGTTTCGGATGAAGATGGTCCTGGTGCGGGCGCTGGCGATTGCCGGCGCGGCGACGTCGATGGTCGGTGGCTTGCCGGCAGCCGCACAACAGCAGCCCACGGCGCGGGCGACGGCGACCCTGCCTCCCTATCGCATCAATCCCGGCGACGAGCTGGAAGTCTATGTCTGGGGCGAAGAGCGGTTGCAGCGCGGCGTCCGCGTCCTCCCCGACGGCACGTTTTCGTTCCCCCTCGCCGGCCGGATCGACGCGGCCGGCAAGCTGCCGGGCGAGATCGAGGCGGCGATCTCACGCGGGTTGGCCAGCCAGTTCCGCGAGCAGGTGCCGCAGGTGACGGTATCGATCCGCACGCCATCGGGTTTCCAGTTCTCGGTGATCGGCAAGGTGCGGGCACCGGGTTCGTTCACGCCGGGGCGCTATCTGAACGTACTGGAGGCGTTGTTCATCGCCGGCGGTCCGACCGATTTCGCCAACACCAACGACATCATCATCCTGCGCAAGCAGGGTAGCGGCCTGACCCCGATCCGCGTCCGGTTGAGCGATGCGATCAAGGGCAACCCCAGCGCCCGCGATCTGACCGGCCTGCCCGAGTTGCAGAGCGGCGACACGGTCATCGTCCCGTGACGATGCGCCGTCTCTCGCTCGCCACGGCGTCGTTGACCGCGATGGCCGTCGTCGTCCCCTGGGGTGGCGCCGGGGCGCAGATCACCACCGTCCCGTCGCTGACCGCGACGGTGGGCGGTTCCTATTCCACCAACCCTTTCCTCGGCGAGGAGAAGCGCGGGGCGGGATCGACGCAGGTCGATATCCGACCGTCGCTGGAGCTGATCGACGGCGTCAATCAGGCGACGATCACCGGCAATTACAACCGCTCCGATTACTTCTCGCGCTATGGCAGCAACGATGGCTACGGCGTCGGGGTGAATGCCGGCACGCAGTTGAATCCACGCGCATCGCTCGGCCTTTCCGCATCGTACGACAGTTCGATCCTCGGCAATAACGGCGGGTTCAACATTCCCAACGTGTCGACGGTCACGACGCCGACCACCGGGGTGACGGGCGGTACGACGGTGACGACGCCTGTCGCGACGGCACCGATCCTGACGACGCCGGCGGTCATCGGGCCCGACCTGACGGGCGTGAACGGCGATGTCGGCCTGATCGGTCTGCGGCAACGGCGCAACCAGCTGTCGGCGCAGTTGAACGGCTCCTATGCGCTCAGCACCCGGTCGTCGGCCAATCTGGGCATCTTCGGATCGCGGACGACCTATCCCGGCGGGAACGTGCTTCCCGGCGGCGACGCGTTCGTTTCCAACAACAAGAGCTATGGCGCCAATTTCGGCTATTCGCGGACCCTGTCCGAGATTTCGTCGGGCGGTTTCCAGATCGCGGCGAGCAAGGTGGATTACAGCCGCGGCCTGTCGTCGCAGATCTATACCCCGCGCCTGACCTATTCGCGGACGCTATCGGAAATCTGGTCGATCACCGCGGCGATCGGCGCCGGCATCGTGAAGGACAGCCTGAACGGCACGTCCACGTCGGTTTCGCTGGAGGGATCGGTCTGCCGCCAGGGTGAACGGGGCAGCGGGTGCCTGTCCGTGTCGCGTGTTCCCGGTGCGACCGGGCTGGGCGGCGTGACGGTGCAAAATCAGGTCAGCCTGACCTATTCGCAACGGTTGAGCGAAGTGTTGAACATCGGCGTCAACGGTTCCTACAACCATACCAACAACGGTATCGTCAGCACCGGCACCAGCCTGCTGAACGCCGGTTCGCAAGACTTGTTTTCCAGCGACGTCAGTCTCAGCCGGGCGCTGGGGCGGCGACTGTCGGCGGTCGGTTCGGTCGGTTATCGGTACGTTAATGGCGTGTATGCGAGTGGATCGGACCTGAGCGCACGGCTCGGTCTCTCGGTGGCGATTGGTGGACGTGAATGAACGAAGGCTATTCCCAGGACATGGACAATGAGGGCAGCGGTGCTGGCTTCATCGCCTATCTGCCATCGATCGCATGGCAGCGCCGCTGGTGGATCGTCGGGCCGCTGGTGGCAGGGACGATTCTGGGCAGCGCCGCCGCGTTCCTGATGCCGTCGACCTATCGGTCGGGCGCGACGTTGCTGGTCGAATCGCCGCAATTGCCCAGCGAGCTGGTCGGCGGTCAGGGGGCCAACAGCCTGATCGATCGCCGCATCGCCAAGGTGCGCCAGCAGATCCTCAGCCGCCCCGACCTGATCGAGCTGATCGAGGCGAACAACCTGTATGGCGAAGAGCGGCAGAAGAAGCCGCTGTCGGCGATCCTCGACAAGATGCGCGGATCGACCAGCATCTCGCCGGTGGCGGCGGATATCGGCAACGGTCCGGGTTCCAACACGATCGCCTTTACGCTTACGTTCGATTATTCGGAGCCGCAAAAGGCGCAGATCGTCGCGCAGGACTTCGTCGAGCGACTGGTGAGGCTGGATGCCAGCCAGACCGCCGAGCAGGTGACGGGCACGGTCGAGTTCCTGCAAGAGCAGGCGGGCAGCCTGTCGGGCCAGATCAGCGCGATCGAACGGCAGATCGAAAGCATCAAGCTGACCAACGGCATGGCCCTGTCCAGCGCCAACAGCCTGATGTTGCCGGGCGGCAGCGATTATTCGGGCCAGATCGCCAGCCTGCAGCGGGAGAACGCGCAGTTGGGTGCGCAGCTTCGCCAGCAATCGGGTGCGATCGACCGCGATCCGGGTGTCATCGCGGCCGAGGCGCAGCTGGCCAGCATGCGGGCGATCTATTCGGACAATCACCCCGATGTCCGCCTCGCCGAACAGCGGCTGGCCGAATCGAAGAAATTCGCCGCGACCAACGTGACGCGGGCCGATCTTGGTGCCCAGATCCGCGCCCAGATCGCGACGAACAACCAGTCGATCGCGAATCTGCAGGCGGCACAGGGCAGTGCGGCGGCGCGTACCAGCGCGGTCGCCAACGCGCAGGCACGGGCACCGGCGGTGCAGGAGCAGATTTCGCAGTTGCAGGCGCGCGCCGATGGCCTGCGGGGCAATTACCAGACGATCCAGACCAACCTGATGAACGCGCGCGGGTCCGCCCGGATCAGCGAGCAGCAGCGCGGCGAGCGGTTGAGCGTGATCGATCCGCCGGTCGTGCCGGATCATCCCTCCTCGCCCAACCGGCCGGTCCTGATCGCCGGCGGCATCATCGCCGGTGGCGGTCTGGGTCTGGCGATCGCGCTGTTGCTCGAACTGATCGCGCGGCCGATCCGCGGCGTCGGCGCCTTGCAGGACATCACCGGCGAGCCGCCGTTGGTGATCGTGCCGAAGCTGTTGCAGAAGAAGAAATGGTGGCAGACGTTGCTGCGTCGCAAGAATGCACCGGCCGCCGCGGTCACGAGCTGAGCACGGGAATTTGTCGATGAATTTTCAGTCTCCGGCCCCCTCCGGCCTGCCGATCATCGGCACCGAGCCCCGGCACTTCCTGCCTACGGAAAATCTGGGCGAGGCGATCGTCGGGTTTCGTAGCCGGGACGAGCGGTCGCGGCCGTTCAACCTGTTGCGCACGCAGATCGCCCGGCTGGTCGCGAGCGGCGTCCGGGTGATCGGCGTCACGTCCGCCACCCCGCGGGTCGGCAAGACGTTCGTCGCGTGCAATCTGGCCGCATCGATGGCGCGGTTGCCCGATCTGAAGACGGTGCTGATCGATCTCGACCTGCGGCGCGGATCGGTGGCGGAGCGGTTCAACTTGCCGGTCGAACAAGGCATGACCGAATATCTGGCGGGGCGGATCGACGATCTGTCCGAGATCGCGTGGGGCGTGGAGGGGCAGGAACTGACCATCTACCCGGCGGCGGTGCGCAAGGTGCTGTCGTCCGAGTTGCTGGCCGGTTCGCGGTTCCAGGAACTGATCGCGGCGGCGCGGGCGATGCCGGAACAGGCGGTCGTGCTGTGCGACCTGCCGCCGATCTTCGCCAATGACGATGCGATGATCGTAGGCGAGCTGATCGACGGTTACCTGATGGTGGTCGAGGACGGGGTCACGACGGCCAAGCAGGTTCGCGATTCGATGCGCCTGATGAAATCGGTGCGCTGCTTCGGCACGGTCCTGAACAATTACGTCCAGGGTTTTACCGGCGACGATTATGGCTACGGCTATGGCAAGGGCAGTGGCTATTCGGATTACTACAATTGATCGTTGACGGTGCAGCGACGGGCGGAACGGTGTTTCGCAAGGTATATTGCGTACTCGGCGCGCGGTCGCTGCGCTATGCGCGGGCCTGTCTCGCCAGCCTGTTGCAGCAGTCGCAGGAACCGATCGATCTTTTCCTGCTGACCGATGCGCCGGCCGATGCGGCGGCCCTGCGCGAGGCGATGGAGCCGCTGGCCGATGGCACCGTGCATCGCCTGACGGTGTACGATCAGGCCGATGCCGATGCCCGCGCCGCCGATATCTTCCGTGATTATCCGGCGATCGTCCGGTTCCGGGGCGGGCATCCGTGCTGGCGCAAGATCACCGATCCGGTGCTGTATGCCGCGCCGGGCGAAGAAGTCATCATCATCGATCCGGACGTTTATTTCCCGAACCGCTTCACGTTCGAACCGACGCCGGCCACCGGCCTGTTGCTGATGTGGCAGCGGCCGAATTGCCTGTTGCCCGAACCGCTGGTGCGCGACGCCTATGCGAAGTCGGTGCCGATGGCGGACCATACCGATATCGGCGTCTGCCAGTTTCGGGCGCCGTTGCCCTATGCGGAACTGGAGCGTTTGCTGGAGACGCTCGACACCGGGTCGTACGCGCATTCGATGCATGTCGAATCGATCGTCTGGGCGGCGCTGGCCGAGCGGATGGGCGGCGGCTATCTCGATCCGGACAGCTGGCATTGTTACGGCAACACGGTCACCGGGCGACTGGCGCGGCGACTGGGTCGCAGCGGTCCGGAGATGCTGCGCAAGCTGGCGTTCGGACGGATGAAGGCGTTCCACGCCGGCGGGATCGCCAAGGACTGGCTGGTCGATGCCGAGCGCGAAGGCGTGTTCGCCGATGGATCGCCACGGGTCGAGGCGACGCCGGTGCGGCCGTTCGTCCGCTATCCGCGGGTCAAGTTCGAACGCAAGATCCGCATCCGGCGACTGGCGCGCAAGCTGGGTCTCTATTCGGTGCTGGGTAACGGCTGATGCCGGATACCGCGACCGGCGATCGCGGGGACAGCCGACAGCGCATCCTGCTCGTCGCCCCCAATATCTCGCGCCAGATGGGCGGCGAGGGTCTGAAGGCGCTCCAGATTCACCTCGAACTGCGGGCGATGGGCCATGACGTCCGTCAGGTGACGCATGCACGCGTGCGCGACGAGATGCGGCGCGACCAGCCCGATCTGGCGATCGATTATGTCGAGGACGATGTGGCGCAGATCTGGCTGCACCGGCTGCGGCTGAAGCCGTTGCTGGGACTGTTGAACGGATGGCAGCTGCACCGGTTGAGCCGGACGGTCGCCGAGCGTTTCGATCCGTGGGTGGTCCATTTCACCTCGCCGATTTCCCCCGTGCTGCCGTATTTCCGGATGCCGGGGCGATCGGTGGTGATCGGGCCGCTCAATGGCAACGTCGCGCATCCGGCCGCCTTTCAGTCGCGGGAGCCGCTGGGCAAGAAGCTGGGCCGCGCGGTGTTGCGGCCGATGCAGGCGCTGCTCGGGCTTCTGTTCCACGGCAAGAAACAGGCATTGCTGCTGATCTCCGGTGGCGAGCGGACGGCGGATGCGCTGGCGATGGGTGGCTGCACCGCCGACCAGTTCGTTTTCACGCTCGATTGCGGCATTCCCGACGCGCTGGTCGACCGCGCGCGGATCGCGCATGCTGGCGTCAACCGGTCGTTCCTGCATCTGGGTCGGCTGGTGCCGTACAAGGGGTGCGACCTGGCGATCAGGGCGCTGGCGCGGGCGCATCCAGAGGCGACGCTGGACATCATCGGTGACGGCAGCGAACGGCCGGCGTTGCAGACGCTGGTCGCGGAGCTGGGTCTGGGTGAGCGTGTAAAGTTCGTCGGCTGGGTGCCGGCGGGGCCTGAACTGTACGACCGGCTGTCGGGATACCGTGCGCTGGTGCTGCCCTCCGTGGCCGAGGCGAACGGGATCGCGTTTCAGGAGGCGATGGTGCTGGGCCTGCCGGTGGTCTGCGTCGATTGGGCGGGGCCGCAGGAATTGCTGACCGCCGACGAGGCGATCATGATCGCACCGACCAGCGAGGACGATGTCGTGGCGGCGGTGGCCGCGGCGATGGATCGGCTGGGGCAGGACGGCGCCTTTGCCGATGGCCTGTCGGAACGCGCGCGGGCCAAGGCGATGGCGCTGGGGTTCCGTTGGCGTGATCTGTTGACGCGGTGGCAGGACGTCTACGCCGACGCGCATGACCGATCCGTTCGTTCCTCCTGATCCGCACGACCAAAGTGAGTGACGATGCACCCGAGAATGCTGAAGAACCCCCTGATGTCCGGGATCGGCGCGGCGCGACGCGGCCTGGCGAGCGACGCCGGCGTCGTCGTCGGGGTGATGGTGTTCCAGAACCTGCTGCGCATCGGCAGCTCGATGATCCTGACACGCCTGCTGAACGTCGAGGCGTTCGCGGTCGCCGGCATCGTGACGTCGGTGATGGTGACGTTCGCGTTGATCTCCGACGTCGGCATCATCGCCTTCATGGTCCGGCACGAGCGGAGCGCCGAGCGCGAATTTCGCGATCAGGTGTGGACGCTGCGCCTGATCCGCGGGATCATATTGTCGATCCTGATCGCGGTACTGGCGAGCACGGTCGCCGATTATATGCAGAAACCGTATCTGCAATGGGCGATCGCGGCGGCGGGACTGTTCTCGATCATTGACGGGCTGGGCTCGATGGCGCCGTTCACGGCGTTGCGCAATCGCAAGGTCCGGCTGCTCAGCGCGATCGACGTGATGAGCCAGTTGCTGGGGGCCGCCATCACCATCGCGCTGGCGCTGGTGTTCCATTCATACTGGGCGATCATCTTCTCCAGCCTGCTCGGTCAGCTGATGGGCGTGTTCTTCAGCTACAAGCTGTACCCGGATTCCGGGCAGCGCTTCAATTTCTCGCGCGAGCGGGCGGCCGAGCTGTGGCGGTTTTCGCGGTTCATCACCGGTTCGACGATGCTGACGCTGGTCATCAGCCAGGGCGACAAGCTGGTGCTGTCGCGTGCCTTTCCGCTCAGCATCATGGGGCTTTACGTGATGGCGGCGGGGCTGGCGGCGACGCCGGTGTCGCTGGTCGGGTCCTATGCGGGGCGGGTGCTGTATCCGCAATATGCCGAGATTTTCCGCAACGATCCGGGCGCGCTGAGGGAGAAATTCTACAGCGTCCGCATGCGGTTGTCGTTGCTGTACGCTTTTGCCGTCGGCGGATTCATCGGCTGCGCGCCGCTGGTCGTGAACATCCTGTACGATCCGCGATATACCGATGCGGGCCATTATCTGCAGATCCTGCTGATCTCGACCTTCTTCGCGGCGGGGACGAGCGTCGCCAACGACATCATGATTACGATCGGCAAGACGAGCTACACCTTTGCCGCCAACGTCGTCCGGATCATCTATCTGGGCGCCGGCGCCTGGGTGGGGTGGACGTATTTCGGACCGATCGGGATCATCTGGGTGGTCGGTACGGTGGAACTGGCCGGGCAGGTCTATGCCTGGACGCAGCTCGCGCGACAGGGCTTCTTCCGCCCGTCACGCGAATTGCTCATCATCGCAGCGGGCCTCGCCGGTCTGGCCGTCGGTTATGGCGTCGATGTGCTGGGACATTCGGTCTTTCATATCCGTTGACCGGCGGATGTCCCCCGGTGCCGCTGCTTGCCATGCAGAACGGCCACGGCGTAGGAGAACGGCGATGCCGCTGCGGGGTGAGACGCGGCGGACGCACGGGAGCGCGGAAACAGGTGCGTGATTTGATCCTCGGTATGGCCACGGCAGGAACGGGGCGAGACCCGGTCCGGGTGGCAGGCCCGCGGGCCGGTGTTGCCGGTCGAACATCGATATGACGACCCTCACGCTGCCGCGTATCATCGACCGTCGCGTGACGGCGGTGATCGTCAATTACCGCACGCCCGATCTGGCGATGGCGTGTCTGGCGGCGCTCGACCGGGAACGGCGTTTCCTGCCGGGGCTGGATGCGATCCTGGTCGATGGCGGATCGGATGATGGATCGGCCGAGAAGCTGGCCGACGCGGTGACGGCGGACGCGTTCGCCGACTGGGTGACATTCCTGCCGCTGGCGTTTAACGGTGGTTTCGGCTGGGCCAATAATCAGGCGATCCGTCGCGCGTTGACGCGGAGCGATCCGCCCGAATTCATCTATCTGGTGAACCCCGATGCGGTGATCGAGGAGGGCGCGTTGGCGTTGCTGGTGGCGACATTGGTCGATGCGCCGAAGGCGGCATCGGCCGGCAGCCTGCTGCTGTCGCCCGAGGGGCATCCGCTCGGTTCCGCCTTTCGTTTCCCCACCGTCGCGCGCGAGTTTCTGCGTGGTGCCAATACGCCGTTGATCGAACGCCTCGTCGGCAGTGCACCGCTGGTCATCGAGACGGCCGAGACGACCGAAGCCGACTGGGTGACCGGCGCCAGCGTGTTGTTGCGGGCGGAGGCGCTGCGCGACTGCGGCCTGTTCGACGAGGGGTTCTTCCTGTATTTTGAGGAGGTCGAGCTGATGCATCGCCTCGCGACCGCGGGGTGGCGGTCGCTGCATTGTCCGGCCAGCCGCGTCTGGCATGTCGGCGGCGCGGCGACGGGCGTGGTCGATGGCGCGAGCGCGCAGCGACCCTTGCCCGATTACTGGTTCCGGTCGCGTCGGCGGTTCTTCGCGAAGGCCTATGGCCCGTTGCAGGCGCGGCTGTCGGGGATCGCATGGCTGGGCGGCTATGCGATCTGGCGCCTGCGCGAGATCGCCGGGCTGGGCCGTGACAGCGCGCATGCGCCGGGCGAATGGCGCGACCTGATCCGTAACGGCGTGGGGCCGTCCTCGCTAGACCGGGAAACGGCGATCGGCCGCTGGGATGGTCCACAGGATCAATTGCCGCACTGGAAGACGCGATCATGACCGAAGCCCGGCCATCGCCTGCGATCATCGCGATCGGGCGCAACGAGGGGGAGCGGTTGAAGACCTGTCTCCGCTCGCTGCCCGCCGATGCCGCGCGCATCTATGTCGATTCGGGATCGACCGACGGCAGCGTGGCCTTTGCCCAGACGCAAGGCGTGGAGGTCGTCACCCTGCCGCCCGGTACGCGCTTCACGGCGGCGTTGGCCCGCAATGCCGGGCTGGCGGCGCTGGCCGGGCATCCGACCGAGTTCGTGCAGGTGGTGGATGGCGATTGCGAGCTCGATGCCGCGTGGCTGGATACCGCCGTCGCGGCTCTCGTCGCCGATCCCGGACTGGCCGTGGTGTTCGGTCGTCGGCGCGAGCGCTTCCCCGATGCCAGCATCTATAACCGCATGTGCGACGACGAGTGGAACGTGCCGGTGGGGGAGGCCAATTCCTGTGGCGGCGACGCGCTGTTCCGTCGCGCGGCGCTGGATCAGGCGGGGGGCTATGCGCCCGAACTGATCGCCGGGGAGGAGCCGGACCTGTGCCTGCGGCTACGGACATCGGGCTGGCGCATCCGACGGCTGGATGCGGAGATGACCCGACATGATGCGGCGATGACGCGGTTCGGCCAGTGGTGGCGGCGCACCGAGCGCAGCGGGCATGCATTTGCGCAACTGGCGTGGCGGCATGGCGCGGCCGGCGATCCGCACTGGCGGCGCGAGGTGCGCAGCATGACCGTCTGGGCAGGGTTGCTGCCGATTCTGATCGTCGTCGCGGCGCTGGCGATCGGATGGTGGGCCGGCCTTGCCATCGCGTTGCTCTATCCGGTGCAGGTCGTGCGGATCGCCCGCCGGATGCGGCATCGGCCGGGGCTGGACGATCGGGCGGCGTGGTCGCTGGCGTTCCATCTGGTGCTGGGCAAGTTCGCGCAGATCAAGGGCGCGGCGCTGTTCCACTGGCGGCGGCTGACCGGGCGCAGCGGATCGCTGATCGAATACAAGGGCCCGGAAGCGCAGCGGGCATGACGCTGGGCGATCTGTGTCGGCGGATAAAGGCGGATTGGCGGGCGCACGGTCAGGACTGGACCAAGCCCGGTTTCCGCACGATCGCAGCCTATCGTTTCGGTGTCTGGCGGATGGGGGTGCGGCAGCCGTTCCGCGCCCCGCTGTCCGTCCTGTACGTGTGGGCATTTCGCTGGTGCCGGAACATCTATGGCATCGAATTGCCCTATACCGCGACGGTCGGGGTCGATGTCGTGATCGAGCATCAGGGCGGGATCGTGGTGCACGGGTCGACCGTGATCGGCGATCGCTGCATCATCCGGCAGAACTGCACGCTGGGCGTCCGCTCGCTCGACCGGTTGCAGGATGCGCCGGTGCTGATGGCCGACGTGAACGTCGGGGCGGGGGCGGTGATCCTGGGCCGTGTCACGATCGGGGCAGGAGCGGCGATCGGGGCCAATGCCGTGGTGCTGACCGATGTGCCGGCGGGCGCGCTGGCCATCGGAGTACCGGCGACGATCCGGTTGCGGGCCTTGCCGGATACGGCCGGGGTCAGTCTGCCCCGCTGATGACCCGCGCGGGGATGCCGACGGCGGTGGCGCCGGCGGGTATGTCGGACGTCACGACGGCGTTCGCGCCGATCCGGGCGTGATCGCCGATCGTCACCGGTCCGATGATCTTGGCACCCGCCCCGACATCGACATGCGCGCCCAGCGTCGGCGCGCCCTTGCCCGTGTTGCCGATCGTCACCTGCTGGAACAACAGGCAGTTGGGGCCGATCACCGCCCAGGGTGAAATGACGATTCCGGACGGATGCGGCATCATCAGGCCGCCACCGATCCGTGCGCCGATCGGGATGTCCGCGCCGGTAATGATCGACCAGAAGCGATGGCGCTCGGACGCCAGCCGACGCTTCAACCGGGCGAAGGGACCGCTGGCCGCCTGATAATCGCGGATCGCGCGCAGCAGGGCGCGCGAGGGATACCATTGCAGCCGCCCCTTATATTCGCGCGACCAGTCGGGTTCGATCACGGTCGTCCGCGACGGGGCCGGATCGTCGATGCTGCCGGTCATGCGCGTGATCTCTTTCCCGTGATAGTGCGGCTTTCCACCGCTAAACCCGACTTTCCCCGACACTGACAAGAGGGGTTGGAAGGGGAAGACGTTGACCTTGCGCGTCCGATCGTCTTTGTCGTTTATACCGAAGGCGTATCATCGGTGTACAACGGGGCGGGGCGATCCGATCAGTCATGAACATCGCGTATCTCGTCAACCGTTATCCGACCGTGAGCCACACCTTCGTTCGCCGGGAAATCCTGGGTATCGAGGCGGCCGGTCACCGCGTACACCGTTTTTCGATCCGCGCCGCGCCCGATGACCTGCCCGACCCCGCCGATCGCGCGGAGCGGGAGAAGACGGCGGTGATCCTGACGAAGGCAGTGCCGCTGTTGCTGGGCGCGGCGGGGTTGGTGCTGCGGCGGCCGGGGGGCGCATGGGCCGCGTGGCGTGCAAGCAAGGCGATGACGCCGCCGACCGCGCGTGGGTTCGTGGCGCGCGTGGCCTATCTGGCGGAGGCCTGTTCGCTTAGTTCGGCGATGCACCGCGCCGATGTCCGCCATCTGCACGCGCATTTCGGCACCAATCCCGCCGCCGTCGCGCGGATGGCGCATCTGATCTCGGGCATCCCGTATAGTTTCACGGTGCATGGCCCCGACGAGTTCGACGAGCCGCGCCAGCTCGATCTCGCCGGCAAGATCGCCGATGCGAAGTTCACCGTGGCGATCAGCGATTATGGGCGCAGCCAGTTGTGCCGCTGGGTCGATACGGCGCATTGGCCGCGTATCGTGGTGGTCCGCTGCGGCGTCGATCTGGCGGCAATCGACGCCGCACAGGCCGATGCCGAACCCGGTTTCGATTTCTGCTGCATCGCACGCCTCGCGCCGCAAAAGGGGCTGCCGATCCTGCTGGACGCGTTGACCCTGCTGGGCGAACGCGGCGTGCGGCCGCGCGTGGCGCTGGTCGGGGATGGTCCACTGCGCGACGAACTGGAACGCGGCATCGCCGCGCGGGGGCTGGGCGGACAGGTCGCCTTGCTGGGCAGCAAGGGCGGGGCGGCGGTCGCTGCACAGTTGCGGGCGTCGCGGGCGATGGTCCTGCCGAGTTTCGCGGAAGGCCTGCCGGTCGTCATCATGGAGTCGCTGGCGGTCGGCACGCCGGTCGTGACGACGGCGGTGGCGGGCATTCCCGAACTGGTCGATGACGGCTGTGGCTGGGTCGTGCCGGCGGGGTCGGTCGAGGCACTGGCCGATGCGATGGCCGAAGCGCTGTCGGCGGATGCCGATCGCCGCGCGGCGATGGGCGCGGAGGGTCGCCGCCGGGTTGCGCACGACCACGATGCGGGGCGCAACGCGGCTTTGCTGCTGAAATATATGGAGGCGGCATGACGGTAATCGACCTGCTCTGCCTGCTGGTGGTCGCCCCGCTGATCCTGGCGACCGGCGTCTTTCTGGTCGAGGCGTGGGGCGGTGCGATCCCGCGCCGTGATGCGCGGGGCACGCTGCCGCCCTTCGATGCTGCATCGACCGTCATATTGGTGCCGGCCCATGATGAGGAGCTGGGGATCGGCAAGGTGCTGGCGGCGATGCGGGCCGGCATCCCCGCCGACATGCGTATTCTGGTGGTGGCCGACAATTGTTCGGACCAGACCGCTGCCGTCGCGCGGGCAGCCGGGGCGGATGTGGTCGAGCGGCATGATGTCGACCGGCGGGGCAAGGGCTTCGCGCTCGATCGCGGTCGGCAGGAACTGGCCGGCGATCCGCCCGCGTGCGTGATCGTGGTGGATGCCGATACCGTGCCGGCCGCCGGTGCGCTCGTGCGGCTCGCCGGCGCGGCGATCGCGTCTGGCCGCCCGGTGCAGAGCGCCTATACGATCGCCGTCACCGATGCGGATGGCAGCGTCGCCCGCTTTTCCGCCGCCGCCTTCTATATCAAGAACGCCGTGCGTCAGCTGGGCGCGGCCCGGATTGGCGCGCCGGCGTTGCTGACCGGATCGGGCATGGCGTTTCCGTGGGCGATCTTCGCCGATCTGCCGCTGGCGACGGGGCATGTCGCCGAAGACCTGATGCTGGGCGTACAATCCAGCCTGGCGGGGCGGCCGCCGTCGTTCGATCCGCTGGCGATCGTGCTCGGGTCGGCCAGTTCCGATCGCGGCACGGCGGTGCAGCGTCGCCGCTGGGAGTCCGGCTTTTTCCAAGTGGCGGGCGACAGCGCCGGTGCGTTGTTCCGCCGTGCCGTCACCACCCGCCGCCCCGGTCTGGCGTGGCTGGGCCTGCACCTGCTGACGCCGCCGCTGGTGCCGCTGTTGACGCTCGACATCGCCGCGACCCTGCTGTTGGTGCTGGCCTTCGTCATCGCCGGTGTCGGTGGGGCGGCGATGGGTATCCTGATGGTAATGACGGTGATGGCGGTGACCGCGGTCGTCGTCGCGCTGATGGCGCACGGTCAAACAGCTTTGTTACGGGGTTGGCGCGATGTACCGCGCTATGTCGTGTGGAAGCTCGGCCTGTCGTTGGCGGCGCTGGTGCGGCGCGAGCGGACGTGGATCAGAACCGATCGGGACTGATCGGGATCGAGTTTGCGCACTGTTAATCATGCTATCCTTATCATGGTGACCAAGGGGTAGAACGGGGGAATGGGAGTTGAGACGATCGTGAGCCCGGTGACTGATGCTGGCAACGGCGCCGGGGCCGGCCCTCCGAAGCAGAATCGGCGTGCGAGTCGCACGCCGGCGATGCTGGAACTGTCGAGCCTCGCGGCGCGGCTGTTCGAGGGCCTGACCGTGCTGATCGTCGGGCTGCTAGGCATCTGGCTGACCTTTGCGATATTCGATCTGCGGCCGCTGGACGAATATGTCCGCGTCGCGTGGCTCAGCGCGGTCGTCTATGCGCTGATCGGCGAGCTGATCGGCTGTTACGACGTCGATGCCCGCTTCTCGCTGCGTTTCGGATGGACGCGGGTGCTGACGGCCTGGATCGGGTCCTGCGTCGCGATGTTGACGCTGGCATTTTTCCTGAAGGCGTCCGAGGGCTTCTCGCGCGGATGGACGGTTTTCTGGTTCGTGTCGGTGGCGCTATCCCTCGTCGTGGTACGTGGCCTGACGACGGTAGGGCTGCGATCGCTGAAGCGGCGCGGCATCTTCAACGAGCGTGTCGCCATCCTCGGCGCGAATACGCAGGGGCGCCGGCTGGCCAGCTACATCCGGTCGAACAGCGTGCTGACGGTGGATATCGTCGGATGTTACGACGATCGCGGCACCGGTGACGACGGCGGCTGTATTCCCCTGCGCGGCGGGGTCGAGCAACTGCTGACGGATATCCGCGCCGAACGGATCGATCAGGTCATCGTCGCGATGCCGTTCGCCAGTGACGAGGAATTGCAGGACGTGGTCGGGCGGCTGGCGATGCTGCCGGTGCTGATCCGGCTGGCGCCCGACCTGTCGTCGTTCACGATGGCCGGCCAGTCGATGGTGATGCTCGGCGATCTGCCACTGATGACCCTGTTCGAGCGGCCGATCAACGATGTCGATCAGGTCATCAAGCGGGTGGAGGATCTGCTGCTCGGGTCGATCGTCCTGATCCTGGCGGCGCCGTTCCTGGCGATGGTGGCGCTGGCGATCAAGATCGACAGTCCCGGTCCGGTGTTCTTCAAGCAGGAGCGGGAGGGTTTCAACCATCGCCGCTTCCGCATCTGGAAATTCCGGTCGATGCGTAACGACACGCTGCAATATGACGAGATCAAGCAGGCGCAGGTCAGCGATCCGCGCGTGACGCGCGTCGGCCGGATCATCCGGGCCACGAGCATCGATGAGATTCCGCAGCTCTTCAACGTCGTGATCGGCAACATGTCGCTCGTCGGTCCGCGCCCGCACGCCCCCTCGACAAGGGTGGCGGGCGTGTTGTTCAGCGAGGCTACGCAGAAATACGCCGCCCGCCACCGCGTGAAGCCGGGCATGACCGGGTGGGCGCAAGTGAACGGCTGGCGCGGCGAAACCGATACCGACGAGAAGTTGCTGAAGCGCGTCGAGTTCGATCTGTTCTACATCGATCACTGGTCGGTGGGTTTCGACCTCTACATCATGGCCCGCACCGTCGCAGCCGTGCTTTTTCCCAAATCCGCCTACTGATTCGGCCGGCCGGCACCATGGTAGAGTCGGGATCGCGATCGCCGACCCTTTCCGCCGATTAACCGGCGGGGTGCTGTTTCAGCATGGGACGGGGATCTGACCCGTTAACCACACCGGCGCATAAATCGTCCGAAAGCGAGCCTTTTATCGCCGGCAACAGCTTTACTCGCCGATTAACGACTGCTTTACCGATTGCAGGCCGCAACGCGGTTCGCCCCCGCGATCAAGCGCTCCATCAGCGAAGCGCAGGTTGCAAGACAAGGTGAAACAGGGAGATTATGATGATCAAGCAGGTATTGTTCGCCGCCGCCGCTCTCGGCGCACTGGTTTCCGTCCCGGCATCGGCCGCCACGCTGGTTTCCGAGCAGGGTAGCGCCGCCACGTTCGCCGCCCCCGCCGGCGCGCTGACGTTCAACTTCAACGCGGCAACGCCGGCGTTCACGCTGAGCAACGCCGCGATCGTTTCCGGCACCACGCCATTGTCGTGCGTCACGAAGTGCAGTGCACAGCCGGCGTTCAGCGACGGCAGCGACTATCTGGCCGTCTATGGCGGCGGCGTCGCATCGTATCAGGGTTCGACTGCCTTCGAGTCGGTCAGCTTCTTCCTGGGTTCGATCGACACCTTTAACTCGGTCCGCATCTTCAGCACCACCGGTGCCCTGATCGCCGCCTATACCGGCGCCGATTTCACCCTGCCGTTCGAACCGAATGGTGACCGGTCGTTCCCGTACTTCAACCGTCGCATCACCTATTCGGTGGGCAGCGGCGAAGCCAAGATCGGTGGCATCTCGTTCAGCAGCGGCCTGAACTCGGCGGAAGTTGACAACGTCGTGTTCGCCGTGCCGGAGCCTTCGACCTGGCTCACGATGCTGGCCGGGTTCGGCATGATCGGTCTGGCGATGCGCGCTCGTCGCCGCCGCACGAACGTCGTGTTCGCCTGATCCATCCGGATATCTGACGAAGGGGCGTCGCCACCATGGTCGCGGCGCCCCTTTTTCTTCGGTCCATGGCGGGACGGACTGCCCGCACTTTCCGGGCTGGCCTTGATCCGACGATGGCGTAGAATGCGATCATGGGGGAACCATGATGACGACGCGGCCGATCGATCCGTTCGTGGATGACATCCACCGGTATGAGCGATCCTGGACACTGGTCACGGGGTCGCGGCGCTGGTCCTTTACCAAGGTCGATTATCGCTCTTCCTGTACCGCGTTGCAGGTCATCGACCATCGCGCGGCCCCGCAGCGGCGGTCGATCACGACGATGCTTGGGATCATGCTGGCGCTGATCGCGGGTGCGACGACGCTGGGTCTTGCGGTGAATTCCGACCGGGCAGCGGCGGGCAATCGCTACACGTTGAGCATCGCCGTGCCGGAAAAGCCGCGAACCGCCGTCGTAAAGGCGAAAGCCATCAGGAAGCCCGCTGTGGTGCCGGTCACCGCTGTTGCCGCGTCACCGGTGCCGTCGGCGGACGCGGTGGCGGACGATACGGCTGTGTCGGTGATCGACGATGATCCGGCGCCCGACCAATCCGTCACCCGACTGCTGGCAATGCAGCCGGCGGTGTCGGCGGCGATGAGGACCGGTCAGATGCAGCAATGGGCTAAATCGGACGGCAGTGAGCGCGGCTTCGTCGTCGCGGGGCCGTCCGCCGGCGGGTGCCGGACGTTGTCGGTGCTTATCAAGCGCGGCGGCGATAACGAGGTGAAGAGCCTGCGCGAATGCGGCGCGACCGGAAAGGCCGTGCCGGCGGCCGCCAGCGCCGGGGATCAGGCGATGACGGCCGGGGATGTTTCGATCGATCAGTGAGCGTCGTTGACCGCGGCGAGGATGGCGCGGCCATAGGCGGTCTTCTTCAGCGCTTCGCCACGCTCACGCGCCTGATCGGCGGTGATGAAGCCCTTTTCGAACGCGATCTCTTCCAGACAGGCGACTTGGATGCCCTGACGATGCTGGATCGTGCGGACGAATTCCGACGCCTCCAGCAGCGAATCATGCGTGCCGGTATCCAGCCACGCATAACCGCGGCCCATCTGTTCGACGTATAGATCGCCCGACTCCATATAAAGCCGGTTGAGATCGGTGATCTCCAGTTCGCCGCGATGCGACGGCTTAAGATCGCGGGCTAGCTGCACCACGCGGTTGTCGTAGAAATACAAGCCGGTGACCGCGTGGTTGGACCTGGGCTTTTCCGGCTTTTCCTCAAGGCTGATCGCCTTGCCGCCAGCCGCCAGTTCAACAACGCCGTACCGCTCGGGATCGTCGACGCGATAGCTGAACACGGTCGCACCCTCGGTCCGCGCCACGGCGCTTGCCAGCAGGTCGGTCAGGTGCGCGCCGAAGAAGATGTTGTCGCCCAGCACCAGCGCGACACGGTCGTCACCGATGAAGTCCGCGCCGATCGTGAACGCCTGCGCCAGCCCCTCGGGCTTCGGCTGTTCGGCGTAATCGATCGACAGGCCCCAGTTCGACCCATCGCCGAACATGCGCTTGTAATTGTCGATATATTCGGGGCTGGAGATGATGAGGATGTCGCGGATCCCCGCCAGCATCAGCACCGACAGCGGGTAATAGATCATCGGCTTGTCGTAGACCGGCAGCAACTGCTTGTTGATCGCCAGCGTCGCCGGATGGAGCCGGGTGCCGGAGCCGCCGGCCAGAATGATGCCCTTCATTTGGGTGCTCCCAGGAGTTCGTCGAGAATGTCGCCCAGCGCCGATTGCCAGCCACGGGGATGGATGCCGTGTTCGCGCTCGATCGCGCGGTGGCTGAGCAGCGAATTGGCCGGGCGCTTCGCCGGGGTCGGATAGTCCGCCGTCGTGATCGGCTCCACCGTGGGGGAGGGGCCACCACGCGCGGCCGACTGGCGGAAGATCTCCTCGGCAAAGCCGTGCCAGTCGGTCGGGCCGGCGTTGGAGAAGTGATAGGTGCCAGTCGGCGCGTCGATGTCCTCGACCAGCCGTACCGCCAGCGTGGCGAGCGCGGCGGCGAGGTCGGTGGCGCTGGTCGGGCTGCCGCGCTGATCGGCGACGACGCGCAGGGTCGGACGATCCGCCCCGACGCGCAGCATCGTCTTGATGAAGTTGTTGCCATGCGCGCTGACCACCCACGCGGTGCGGACGATCGCATGGCGGGGGCAGGCGGTGCGGACGGCGAGTTCGCCGCCCAGCTTCGATGCGCCATAGACGCCGAGCGGGGCGACGGGATCGTCGATCTCCCATTCGCCGTCGCGGTCGCCGGCGAAGACATAATCGGTCGAGACATGGACGATCGGGATGCCCGCCGCCTGCGCCGCCGCCGCCAGTGCGGCGGGGGCGATCGCATTGACCGCCCATGCCGTCAGCACGTCGGTTTCCGCCTTGTCGACCGCGGTATAGGCGCCGGCCGAGACGATGGCCGCCCAAGGCTGGCCGTCATGACCCGCCGCCACCGTTGCGGTGATCGCGGCGGGATCGGTCAGGTCGAGATCGGCGCGGGTCAGCGCGACCGCAGCCCATCCCTCCGGCCAGGCGTGACGGGCCAGTTCGGTGCCGACCTGCCCGGAGGCACCGGTGACGAGGACGTACTTCACGGACAAGGTCAGGCCGCCAGACCGCGACGCTGGTCGGCGCCGCTCTTCTCGACGATCGGCCGCCACCAGCTTTCGTTGGCCAGATACCAGCCGACGGTCTTCTCGATGCCGCTGTCGAAGGTTTCGGCGGGGCTCCAGCCGAGTTCGTCGCGGATACGGCTGGCGTCGATCGCGTAGCGCTTGTCGTGGCCGGGGCGGTCGGCGACGTAGCCGATCTGCGTCGCATAGGACTGGCCATCGGCGCGTGGGCGCAGGCGATCGAGGATCGAGCAGACGGTGTTCACCACCTCGACGTTCTGCTTCTCGTTGTTGCCGCCGATATTATAGGTGCGGCCGATCTGCCCCTTTTCGAACACGGTCTGCAACGCGCGGGCGTGATCCTCGACGAACAGCCAGTCGCGGACCTGATCGCCCTTGCCATAGACGGGCAGCGTCTCGCCGGCGAGCGCCTTGACGATCATCAGCGGCACCAGCTTCTCCGGGAAGTGGTACGGCCCGTAATTGTTCGAGCAGTTGGTGATGAGCACCGGCAGGCCGAACGTGTGGCCCCATGCCGAGACGAGGTGATCGCTGCTCGCCTTGGATGCCGAATAGGGCGAGCGCGGGTCGTAGGGCGTCTCTTCGGTGAAGAAGCCGGTGTCGCCCAGCGAGCCGAATACTTCGTCGGTCGAGATGTGGTGGAAGCGGAAGGCTTCCTTCGCGGCGCCCTCCAGCGTCTGCCAGTAGCGGCGGGCCTCGGTCAGCATCTGGAACGTGCCGACGATGTTGGTCTGGATGAACGCGTCCGGGCCGTCGATCGACCGATCGACATGGCTCTCGGCGGCGAGATGCGTGATGATCTCGGGCCTGAATTCCTCGATCGCCGCGCGAACGGCGGCGCCGTCGCAGATATCGCCCTGCACGAAGCGATAGCGGTTGGAGCTGGACACCTTTTCGACGGTGGTCAGCGTGCCGGCATAGGTCAGCTTGTCGAAGTTCAGGACCTCGTGCTCGCTGTGGTCGATCAGCTGGCGGACGAGGGCCGAGCCGATGAAGCCGGCACCGCCGGTAAGCAGAATGCGCATGATGTTACCTCAAGCCAGGGGCGCCAGCGGGCTGCCGTCATAAGGGAAGGGGCTGTCGAAATCGGCGAGCGTCGGGAGCTTCACGTCCTTGGGCGACAGTTCGGGGACAGTGCTGGCGGGCATCGGCCAGTCGATACCGCAACTGTCCCAGCGGACGCCGCCGTCGCAATCGGGGGCGTAGAGCGACGACACCTTGTACGTGACCTCGCAATCCTCCTCCAGCGTCAGGAAGCCGTGGGCGAAACCGACGGGTACGAACAACTGGTGGCCGTTTTCCGCGGTCAGTTCCGCCCCGACATACTGGCCATAGGTCGGCGATCCTTTCCGGACATCGACCGCGACGTCGAAAATGCGGCCACGGATGCAGCGCACCAGCTTGTCCTGCCCGTGCGGCTGGCGCTGGAAATGCAGGCCGCGCAGCGTGAAGCGCGGGGCCGACATCGAATGATTGTCCTGCACGAAGCGGCAGGTGATGCCACGTTCGGCGAACGTCGCCTCGTTATAGACCTCGGTAAACCATCCGCGGGCATCGCCGTGGCGGCGCGGTTCGATCAGGGTGGGCAGGGTGGATTGCATGCTGGCTTCATCCCTTAAATCACGGGGTTAAACAAGTCGTGGATGACCGTGTTTTGTTGCGGTGCAGCGACAGCGGGCAGGAAACGGGACAGGCGGTGGCGATTGGGACCCGGCCGGAAAGTCGCTAAAGTCACACCTGCGGCCGCGCGCGCGGGCGCCAGCGCGCGAGGGTGTCCGTGAGTTTAATCGCTTCGGTGAGAAAGAGTAGGTGTTGGGGGAGTACGTACATCGAAGGCTGTAGGACAGTTTTTTTTGCTGACGCCGACCCTCACCCTTCCGGCGCTTCGCGCCTCCCTCCCTCTCCCGATGGGAGAGGGAAAAGAAAAAGCCGCCATCCGTTGGTCCGGATGACGGCTTTTCCTCATTCAGCCTGAACGACGGATCAGTCGTTCAGATACTCGCCCGCATCGGCGTCGGTGCCGGTGCCCGACGTTACGACCGCAGCCAGTGCATCGTCACCCGTGCCAGCGCTTTCGCGTGCGGTACGGGCCTTTTCGGCGGCGCGCTGATCGGCGGCCGTCAGCGGCGCGACGATCGAGGCCGACAGGGCCTTCTGTTGCGCCCGGAGCGCGACGTCGCGGCTGGTGGCCGCCACGCGCAGGCGGTTCATGCCCGCACCCGTACCGGCCGGGATCAGGCGACCGACGATCACGTTCTCCTTCAGGCCCATCAGCGTGTCCTGCTTGCCCTGGACCGCCGCCTCGGTGAGGACGCGGGTGGTCTCCTGGAACGACGCCGCCGAGATGAAGCTGCGGGTCTGCAACGACGCCTTGGTGATGCCGAGCAGGACGGGCTTGCCCGCTGCGCGTGCCTGACCCTTGTCGAGCTTGTCGTTGACCGCATCCATCTCGTCGCGATCGACCTGCTCGCCCTTCAGCAGCGTGGTGTCGCCGCCGTCGGTGATCTCGACCTTCTGCAGCATCTGACGAACGATGGTCTCGATGTGCTTGTCGTTGATCTTCACGCCCTGGAGACGATAGACCTCCTGGATTTCCGACACGAGATATTCGGCCAGCGGCTCGATCCCCATCGTCTCCAGGATGTCGTGCGGATCGGGGCTGCCGCCGATCAGGTTGTCGCCACGCTTGACGTAGTCGCCTTCCTGAACGTCGATCACCTTCGACTTCGGCACCAGATACTCGACGATATCGCCGCCATCCTCGGGCTGGATGCCGATCTTGCGCTTCGCCTTGTAATCCTTGCCGAACACGACCCGGCCGGAAACCTTGGCGATGATCGCCGCCTCCTTGGGGATACGTGCCTCGAACAGTTCGGCGACGCGCGGCAGACCGCCGGTGATGTCGCGGGTCTTGGCGGACTCGCGGCTGACACGGGCCAGCACGTCACCGGCATGGACCTGCGCATTGTCATCCACCGACAGGGTGGCGCCCGATGCCAGCATGTAACGGGCGGCCTCCGCCTCGCCTTCGCCGGTCAGGGTCAGGCGGGGACGCAGATCCTCCTTCGACTTGGTCGACGTGCGATAGTCGATGACGACGCGCTGGGCGATGCCCGTCGCTTCGTCGGTCTGCTCGGTGAGCGTCTTGCCCTCGATCAGGTCGACATACTTCACGATGCCCGAGTTCTCCGTAATCACCGGCATGGTGAACGGGTCCCATTCGGCCATGCGATCGCCCTTGGTCAGCACATGGCCGTCCTCGAACAACACATAGGCGCCGTAGGGGATACGGTGCGTCGACAGCTCGCGACCATCCATGTCGAGGATCGCGATCTCGCCCGAGCGGCTGAGCGTCACGCGGCGACCACGCTGGTCGACGATGAGGCGCAGGTCGCGGAACTGGGCGGTGCCGTCGACCGGCGCCTCCAGGTTCGACTGCTCGTTCAGCTGGGCCGCGCCGCCGATGTGGAAGGTCCGCATCGTCAACTGCGTGCCCGGCTCGCCGATCGACTGCGCCGCGATCACGCCGACCGCCTCGCCGATGTTCACCGGCGTACCGCGTGCGAGATCACGGCCGTAGCACTTGCCGCAGACGCCGATCTTCGATTCGCAGACCAGCGGGCTGCGGATCTTCATGCCCTGGATGCCGATCGCCTCGATCTGCACGATCATCGCCTCGTCGAGCAGCGTGCCCGTCGGGATGACGACCTTGCCGGTCTTCGCATCGACCACGTCCTCGGCCGTGGTGCGGCCCAGGATACGCTCGCCGAGCGACGCGATGACCGAGCCGCCCTGCACGATCGCCTTCATCTCCAGCGCACGCTCGGTGCCGCAATCCTCCTCGATGATGACGCAATCCTGCGACACGTCGACGAGACGGCGGGTGAGGTAGCCCGAGTTGGCGGTCTTCAACGCCGTATCCGCGAGGCCCTTGCGGGCGCCGTGGGTGGAGTTGAAGTATTCGAGGACGGTCAGGCCCTCCTTGAAGTTCGAGATGATCGGCGTCTCGATGATCTCGCCCGACGGCTTGGCCATCAGCCCGCGCATACCGGCGAGCTGCTTGATCTGCGCCTGCGAGCCACGGGCACCGGAGTGCGCCATCATGTAGATCGAGTTGATGTCCTTCTCGCGGCCCTTGTTGGGACCGTCGGTGTAATGCCGGACCGCCTTGATCTCGTTCATCATGGAGTTCGCGACCTGGTCGCCGCAACGGCTCCAGGCGTCGATCACCTTGTTGTACTTCTCCTGCTGCGTAATCAGGCCGTCCTGATACTGCTGCTCGAAGTCCTTCACCTGATCGCGCGTCTCGTCGACCAGCTTGTCCTTGTCCGGCGCGATGATCATGTCGTCCTTGCCGAACGAGATGCCGGCGCGGAACGCGTGACGGAAGCCCAGCGCCATGATCGCGTCGGCGAACAGCACGGTCTCCTTCTGGCCGGTGTGGCGATAGACCTCGTCGATCACGTCGCCCACGTCCTTCTTGGTGAGGAGGCGGTTGACGGTCTCGAACGGCACCTTCGACGATTGCGGCAGGGTTTCACCCAGCAACATGCGTCCCGGCGTCGTCTCGAACCGCTTCATATACTGCTTGCCGTTCTCGTCGGTCTGCGGAACGCGGCTGATGATCTTGGTGTGCAGCGTGACGGCCTTGGCCTCCAGCGCCTGATGCACTTCCGACATATCGGAGATCAGCATGCCCTCGCCGGGCTCGCCTTCCTTCAGCATCGACAGGTAATACAAGCCCAGCACCATGTCCTGCGACGGCACGATGATCGGCTTGCCGTTGGCGGGCGACAGGATGTTGTTCGTCGACATCATCAGGACGCGCGCTTCCAGCTGGGCCTCGAGGCTCAGGGGGACGTGCACGGCCATCTGGTCGCCGTCGAAATCGGCGTTGAACGCGGAGCAGACTAGCGGGTGGAGCTGGATCGCCTTGCCCTCGATCAGCACCGGCTCGAACGCCTGGATGCCCAGACGGTGGAGCGTCGGCGCGCGGTTCAGCATCACGGGATGCTCGCGGATCACCTCGTCCAGGATGTCCCAGACTTCCTTGCGCTCCTTCTCGACCCACTTCTTCGCCTGCTTCAGCGTCATGCTGAGGCCCTTGGCGTCGAGGCGCGCGTAGATGAACGGCTTGAACAGTTCGAGCGCCATCTTCTTCGGCAGGCCGCACTGGTGCAGCTTCAACTCGGGACCGGTCACGATGACCGAACGACCCGAATAATCGACGCGCTTGCCCAGAAGGTTCTGGCGGAAGCGGCCCTGCTTGCCCTTCAGCATGTCGGACAGCGACTTCAGCGGACGCTTGTTGGCGCCGGTGATCGTGCGACCACGACGGCCGTTGTCGAAAAGGGCGTCGACCGCCTCCTGCAACATGCGCTTCTCGTTGCGGACGATGATGTCCGGCGCGCGGAGTTCCATCAGCCGCTTCAGGCGGTTGTTGCGGTTGATGACGCGGCGATACAGGTCGTTCAGATCCGACGTCGCGAAGCGGCCGCCGTCCAGCGGCACCAGCGGGCGCAGTTCGGGCGGGATGACCGGCACGACTTCGAGGATCATCCACTCCGGACGGTTGCCCGAATCGATGAAGGACTCGACGACCTTCAGGCGCTTGATGATCTTCTTGGGCTTCAGCTCGGACTTGGTCGTCGCCAGCTCTTCAAGCAGTTCCTTGCGCTCGCCTTCAAGGTCGAGCGATTCCAGCATGATGCGGACCGCCTCGGCGCCGATGCCGGCCGAGAACGCGTCTTCGCCATACTGGTCCTGCGCGTCGAGGAGTTCATCCTCGGTCAGCAGCGAGAACTTCTCCAGCGGGGTCAGGCCCGGTTCGATGACGATATACGCCTCGAAATACAGCACGCGCTCCAGCTGCTTCAGCTGCATGTCGAGCAACAGGCCGATGCGCGACGGCAGCGACTTCAGGAACCAGATGTGCGCGACCGGCGCGGCCAGTTCGATATGGCCCATCCGCTCGCGGCGAACTTTCGACACCGTGACTTCGACACCGCACTTCTCGCAGACGATGCCCTTGTACTTCATGCGCTTGTACTTGCCGCACAGGCACTCGTAATCCTTGATCGGACCGAAGATGCGCGCGCAGAACAGGCCGTCACGCTCTGGCTTGAACGTGCGATAGTTGATGGTTTCGGGCTTCTTGATCTCGCCGAACGACCACGAACGGATCTTGTCGGGGGAAGCGATACCGATCTGGATCTGGTCGAAGGTTTCGGGCTTCGCGATCGGATTGGCGAAATTGGTCAGTTCGTTCATGTCTGTACCTCATTCCCCTCCCGCTTGCGGGAGGGGCTAGGGGAGGGCCTGTTACCGGGGAAGTGCCTGCCCACAGGCCCTCCCCCGACCCCTCCCGCGAGCGGGAGGGGAGCAGAAGGATTACTCCGCCGCGATGGCGATGCCGTCCGCGTCGACCTCGTTGCTCTTGAGATCGACGTTCAGGCCCAGCGAGCGCATTTCCTTGACGAGCACGTTGAAGCTCTCCGGAATGCCGGCCTCGAACGTGTCGTCACCCTTGACGATCGCCTCGTAGACCTTGGTGCGGCCGACCACGTCGTCCGATTTCACCGTCAGCATTTCCTGCAAGGTATAGGCGGCGCCATAGGCCTGGAGCGCCCAAACCTCCATCTCGCCGAAGCGCTGGCCGCCGAACTGCGCCTTGCCACCCAGCGGCTGCTGCGTGACGAGTGAGTACGGCCCGATCGACCGGGCGTGGATCTTGTCGTCCACAAGGTGATGGAGCTTCAGCATGTAGATGATGCCCACCGTGACCTTGCGGTCGAACTGATCGCCGGTGCGGCCGTCGAACAGGTCCGACTGGCCCGACACGTCGAGGCCCGCCAGTTCCAGCATCGCCGCCACATCGGCTTCGACCGCGCCGTCGAACACCGGGGTGCCCATCGGAACGCCGCCGCGCAGGTTCTCCGCCAGTTCGACGATCTCCTGCCCGTCGCGCGCCTCGATGTCGGCGATGTAGTGATCGCCGTAGACGACCTTCAGCCGCTCCTTGACCGCCTCGGGCATCGCACCCGCCTTGACATCGGGATTGGCCTCGCGCCAATCGTCCAGCGCGACGCTGATCTGCTGGCCCAGACCGCGTGCGGCCCAGCCCAGATGCGTCTCAAAGATCTGACCGACGTTCATGCGGCTTGGCACGCCCAGCGGGTTCAGCACGAGATCGACCGGCGTTCCGTCCGCGAGGAAGGGCATGTCCTCCTGCGGCAGGATGCGGCTGATGACGCCCTTGTTGCCGTGACGGCCGGCCATCTTGTCGCCCGGTTGCAGCTTGCGCTTCACCGCGACGAAGACCTTGACCATCTTCAGCACGCCCGGCGGCAACTCGTCGCCCCGCTCCAGCTTCTCGCGACGGTCGTGGAACTTGTCGGTGATCAGCTTGGCGGCGTCGTCATACTGCTGCTTGACGGCTTCCAGATCGGACTGGACCTTGTCGTCCTGCACCGCGAACTTCCACCAGTCGTGTCGGTCGACGCTGTCCAGCAGGTCCATGTCGATCGCCGAGCCCTTCTTCAGGCCCTTCGGCACAGCCGTCGCGACCTGATCGAGCAGCATTTCGCGCAGGCGGCTCCAGGTCGCCCGGTTGAGGATCGCGCGCTCGTCGTCCGAGTCCTTCTTCAGGCGCTCGATCTCCTCGCGCTCGATCGCCATCGCGCGCTCGTCCTTGTCGATGCCGTGGCGATTGAAGACGCGGACGTCGACGATCGTGCCGGCAACGCCCGGCGGCAGGCGCAGCGAGGTGTCGCGCACGTCCGATGCCTTTTCACCGAAGATGGCGCGGAGCAGCTTCTCCTCCGGCGTCATCGGGCTTTCGCCCTTCGGCGTGATCTTGCCGACGAGGATGTCGCCCGGCTCGACCTCTGCGCCGATGTACACGATGCCCGCTTCGTCGAGGTTGCGCAGGGCTTCCTCACCGACGTTGGGGATGTCGCGGGTGATGTCCTCCGGCCCCAGCTTGGTGTCGCGGGCCATCACCTCGAACTCGTCGATATGGATCGACGTGAACACGTCGTCCTTCACGATCCGCTCGGAGATGAGGATCGAGTCCTCGTAGTTGTAGCCGTTCCACGGCATGAACGCGACGAGCGCGTTGCGGCCCAGCGCCAGCTCGCCGAACTCGGTCGACGGACCATCGGCCAGCACGTCGCCGGCCATGATGACGTCGCCCACCTTCACCAGCGGACGCTGGTTGATGCAGGTCGACTGGTTCGAGCGCTGGAACTTCATCAGCGTGTAGATGTCTACGCCCGACTTGCCGGCATCGACCTCACCCGTGGCGCGGATGACGATACGCGACGCATCGACCTGATCGACGATGCCGGCGCGGCGGGCCGAGATGGCGGCGCCGGAATCGCGGGCCACCGTCTCTTCCATGCCGGTGCCGACGAACGGCGCCTCGGCGCGTACCAGCGGCACGGCCTGACGCTGCATGTTCGAACCCATCAGCGCGCGGTTGGCGTCATCGTTTTCCAGGAACGGAATGAGCGACGCGGCGACCGAGACGAGCTGCTTCGGGCTGACGTCCATCAGGGTGATGTTGTCGGGCAGCGCCATCAGGAATTCGCCCGCCTGACGCGACGACACCAGTTCCTCGGCGAACCCGTTGTCCTCGGTCAGTTCGGCCGATGCCTGCGCGATCGTGTGCTTGGCCTCTTCCATCGCCGACAGATAGACGACGTCGTTCGTCACCTTGTGATCGACGACCTTGCGGTACGGCGTCTCGATGAAGCCGTACTTGTTCACCCGGCTGAACGACGCCAGCGAGTTGATGAGACCGATGTTCGGGCCTTCCGGCGTTTCGATCGGGCAGATGCGGCCATAGTGGGTCGGGTGAACGTCGCGGACCTCGAAGCCCGCACGCTCACGCGTCAGGCCGCCCGGCCCAAGCGCCGAAACGCGACGCTTGTGCGTCACTTCGGACAGCGGGTTCGTCTGATCCATGAACTGCGACAGCTGCGACGAGCCGAAGAATTCACGCACCGCGGCGACCGCCGGCTTGGCGTTGATGAGGTCGTTCGGCATCACCGTCGATACATCGACCGACGACATGCGCTCCTTCACGGCGCGCTCCATGCGGAGCAGGCCGACGCGGTACTGGTTCTCCAGCAACTCGCCGACCGAGCGGACACGACGGTTACCGAGGTTGTCGATATCGTCGATGTCGCCCTTGCCGTCCTTCAGATCGACCAGCGTCTTGATGACCGCCAGGATGTCCTCGGTGCGCAGCGTCGTTACGGTATCCTCGGCATCGAGGTCGAGACGCATGTTCAGCTTCACGCGGCCGACGGCCGACAGGTCGTAGCGATCGGGATCGAAGAACAGGCCCGAGAACAGCGACTCGGCCGTCTCCAGCGTCGGCGGCTCGCCGGGGCGCATCACGCGATAGATGTCGGACAGTGCCTGCTCGCGCTCTTCGGCCTTGTCGGCCTTCAGCGTGTTGCGAATCCACGGACCCACCGAAACATGGTCGATGTCGAGCAGTTCGATCCGCTCGATCCCGGCCTTGTCCAACGCCTCCAGATTTTCCGCCGAGATTTCGTCGCCGGCCTCGACATAGATTTCGCCGGTGGTCTCGTTGATGAGATCATAGGCGGAATAGCGGCCGTAGATTTCTTCAGTCGGAATCAGCAGCTCGGTCAGACCGTCCTTGGCCGACTTGTTGGCGGCGCGCGGCGAGATCTTCTGTTGCGCAGCGAACACGACTTCGCCCGACGAGGCGTCGACGATGTCGAACAACGGCTTCACGCCGCGCCAGTTGGCCGGATCGAACGGGATGATCCAGCCGCCCTGACCGCGCACATAGGTGACGCGGTTATAGAACTGGCTGAGGATGTCCTCGCTCGTCATGCCGAGCGCATAGAGCAGCGCCGTGACCGGCAGCTTGCGCTTGCGGTCGATGCGGACGTTCACGATGTCCTTGGCGTCGAATTCGAAATCGAGCCACGAACCGCGATACGGGATCACGCGGGCAGCGAACAGATACTTGCCCGATGCGTGCGTCTTGCCGCGATCATGGTCGAACAGCACGCCCGGCGACCGGTGCATCTGCGACACGATCACGCGCTCGGTGCCGTTGATGAAGAAGGTGCCGTTCTCCGTCATCAGGGGCATGTCGCCCATGTAGACGTCCTGCTCCTTGATATCGATGACCGACTTGGCTTCCGTGTCGGGGTCGACCTCGAACGCGGTCAGGCGGAGGGTGACGCGCATCGGCGCGGCATAGGTGATGCCCCGCTGACGGCATTCCTCGACGTCGAACTTCGGCGGTTCAAGGACGTAATCGTCGAAATCGAGATAGGCGGTGCCGGCGAAATCCTGGATCGGGAAGACGCTGCGCAGCGTCTTTTCCAGGCCCGAGACGTGGCCGATCGACTTGTCCGAACGCAGGAACTGCTCATAGCTTTCGCGCTGAACCTCGATCAGGTTCGGCATCTGCACCACTTCGTGGATGTTGCCGAAGACCTTGCGGATGCGCCGCTTCGCGGTGCCGCTCTCGGTGCGCCGTGCGCTCCCGCCGTCGATCGCCTTGGTTGCCATGGGTAGCTTTTGCCTCATCAGCCAGAATTACGGGCGCAGGGGTCGGACGCAAAAAAGCCGATCGCAACCCGTGCGTCGGCTTTCGGCGTCCTGATACCGTCAGTTTCCCATTCGATCAGCGCGCTGCGCGACGGCGCGTCGTTTCCCGGAGACTGTGGCAAGGATCGCGATATAGGGTCGGTGTTGGGTCGTGTCAAAGGGTAAGCCGCGTTACCTCAGTCGGCGCGGATCGATCACGACGTGGCGGATGCGGGTGCGGTTGTGGGTGTAGGTGACGTGGATCAGGCCGTCGCGTGTCTGGATGACGGCGGGATAGGCATAGCCATCGGGCACGGGTCGGCTCTCCAGCGTCAGGGCGTTGCGCCAGTGGATGCCGTCATCCGACAGGCCGATGTTGAGCGGCCAGCGGGGGCCGTCGCCGGGGCGGTCGGGGAAATGGGCGCTGTGATTATAGACGATGAGCTGACGGCCATCGCGCAGCGTCACCGCATCGGTGCCGGCATTGGGATTGGGCAGGTCGATCGCGGCGAGCGGCGACCACGTGACGCCGGCGTCGCTTGACCAGCTCATGGCCAGCGCTCCCTGTCGGGTGCGGGCGACCAGTTCCAGCTTGCCGGCGGGGTGCGACAGGATGCTGGGCTGGATCGCCTCGATATGCATCGGCGAGGCGATCCGGTCGCCGACCCGCCATGTCCGGCCGCGATCGGTGCTGCGCTCGATGCGGATCGACCAGATATTGTCCTCTGGCGTCCCTTCCTCGCGGCTGGAGGGGGAAAGCCATGCGCCGTCCGGGGCGATGACGGGCTTGTTCTTGATCGGGCCGAGGACGCCATCGGGAAGGCGACGCGGGGTGCTCCAGTGACGACCGCCATCGGTGAAGGTGATGACCATGCCCCACCAGTCGCGCGGTGACGGGCCGACCTTGTAGAACAGGTGCAGGTCGCCGCCGGGCGGCTGGAACAGGACCGGGTTCCAGGTCGGAAACTGGCGGCCGTCCGTGGTCTTGCCGTCGGCGACCGCGACGGGCGTCGCCCAGCCGGCGGGGCCGCGGCGGGCGAACCAGATCGCTACGTCCGGGCGGCTTTCGCCAGTGCCGCCGAACCAGGAAGCGGCCAGCGTGCCATCGGGCAACTCGACGATCGTCGAGGCGTGGGCCTGCGGATAGGGGGCGGTGGTGTAGATGAATTCGGATCGGATGATGGGGGAGTGCGGGGCGGCGGGTGAGGGGGCGGCGAAGGTGATGGCGATGGCGATGGCGACCGCGATCGCTGCGAATATCCTGATGCTGTCAGAGATCATTCGTTGTTCCTTCGCTGACTTTGCCTGTTTGGCTTCTTCGTTTGAAGGCGGGGTGGCGCTCAAGAACAATCGTATGTCTTCATCTGTCTGTTCGTGCTGAGTAGAGATCGAGTAGCCCCGCAGGGGCGTATCGAGGGCTCGTATCGAAGCACCGTTCCGGCTACCAACCTGTCCTTCGATACGGGCTTTCGACAAGGCTCTCCTCGTATATTGCTGGCAGGATCGGCGCAGATGTGATGCGCTGCTCCCGCGCGATGCCGGTTCATGACCCGGCATCGCGCGGGAGCGGGCAGATCGTGGCTCTCCTTGGTCTTCGAGATCGCAACTCAGCTCGGCCGCCTGCTCCCTCGTGATTGTGTCGAACGGTTGATCGGGCGCCCGAGCCCGCATGCGAGGTGGAGTCATCATGCAGCAGCCAAGCCATGTCGGCATCGACGTTTCCAAGCATCATCTCGATGTCGCCTTTCCCGGCGTGTCCAAGGTATGGCGCACGCCGAACGATGCCAGCGGCATTGCCGCGCTGATCCGGCGGGTCCAACGGCTGAACAGCCCACATGTCGTCTGCGAGGCGACCGGCGGGTACACACGACGCTTGACGAGCGACCTGGCCGCCGGGGCGGTTTCGCTCAGCCGGGTCAACCCCCGCCAGGTGCGGGATTTTTCACCCGTGCCACCGGTCGACTGGCGAAAACGGACGAGATTGACGCGGCCGCCATCTTGCGGTTCGCTGATGCCATGCAGCCGCCGGCATCGCCTGCACCATCGCCTGAACAGGTCCGGCTGACCGACCTGGTCCGCCGACGCCGCCAGCTAGTCGATACCGCCGCCCAGGAAAAGCAGCGCGAGCCGATCCCGGGGCAGCCGCTCGTCACCGGTTCGGTTGAACGGCACCTGGCTTTCCTGGTCGGGGAAATCGCCGCCATCGACCAAGCGATCGCCGACGCCATCGAAGCTGATGGCATGCTCGCCCGGCGTGCTGAACTGCTGCGGAGCATCCCCGGTGTCGGGGTCGTCACCGCTGCAACGCTGGTCGCCGAATTGCCGGAACTCGGTACCACCGGCAACAAGCAGATCGCCGCGCTCACCGGTGTCGCCCCCATGAACCGTGACAGTGGCATGTCCCGCGGCCAGGCACATATCGCCGGCGGACGAATGTCGGCACGCTGCTGCCTCTACATGGCCACGGTGGTCGCCATCCGCTGCAATCCCGCCATACGCCCGTTCTACAAGCACCTGCGCGAACAAGGAAAGCCGCCCAAGGTCGCCATCGTCGCCGCCATGCGCAAACTTATCACCACCGCTAACTCCATGCTCGCCCATGATCGACCATGGCGTGCCGATCCTGCTTGACCCGCAATACGGTTGCTGAGCGAAGTCGAAGGGCTCAATCCCTACTCAGGACGAACGGGTGAGCTAAGATCGTCCGGTTCTGGCCGCTTTTTTCGCCGAAACGAGAAAGGGCGGCCCCCGTGTGGGAGCCGCCCTTTATCCTTGGCGAGCCGTCATGGGAGTAAATCCCATGACGTCGGTCGGGCTATGCCCGCCGGCCGGCCTTGCAGGGATGCCGGGTAGCTTCGCTGCCCCGCATTCCTGCTGCGGCTTACTTGACCTCGACGGTCGCGCCGGCTGCTTCCAGCTGAGCCTTCAGCTTGGCGGCCTCGTCCTTGTTCACGCCTTCCTTGACGGCCTTCGGAGCGCTCTCGACGAGCGTCTTGGCTTCCGTCAGGCCCAGGCCGGTGATCGCGCGGACTTCCTTGATGACGTTGATCTTCTTGCCACCGTCGCCGGTCAGGATCACGTCGAACTCGGTCTGCTCTTCAGCGGCCGGTGCGGCGGCGCCGCCGCCAGCTGCCGGTGCTGCGACCGCTGCTGCGGCCGAAACGCCCCACTTCTCTTCGAGCAGCTTCGACAGCTCGGCTGCTTCCAGGACGGTCAGTTCGCTCAGGCTCTCAACGAGCGCGTTCAGGTCTGCCATGTGTATTCTCCATGCGGGGGACGATGCCCCCAAAGTTCAGGTTGAAACCAGGAATGCTCAAGACGGCTTATGCCGCCTCCTTCTCCGCATAGGCGGACAGCACGCGCGCGAGCTGTGCAGCCGGAGCCTGCGTGATCGTGGCGATCTTCGTGGCGGGTGCCACGATGAGGCCGACGATCTTGGCACGCAGTTCGTCCAGCGACGGCAGCGTTGCGAGTGCCTGGATGCCCGCGACGTCGAGGGGCGTCGAGCCCATCGCGCCACCCACGATTTCGAACTTGTCGTTCGTCTTCGCGAAATCGACCGCAACCTTGGCTGCGGCGACCGGGTCGATCGAGGAAGCGAGAGCGACAGGGCCGGTCAGCATATCGCCGATCGATCCATAGTCGGTCCCGTCGAGCGCGATCCTGGCAAGCTTGTTCTTCGAGACCTTGTACGTCGCGCCAGCGTCCCGCATCTTGCCGCGCAGCACAGTGGACTGTGCGACGGTCATGCCGAGGTTGCGGGTCACGACGACCACGCCGACTTCGGCAAAGTTACGGTTCAACTCGGCGACGGCTGCGGCCTTTTCAGTCCGATCCATGCCATTCTCCACGTTTGGACACGCCCGAAAAGGACGTGCCCGGTTGAGTCCATCGATGGGGAAGGGGGACCGGCCGCATGGAATACGGCAGATAAATCTCTATCCCCGTCTCGGCAGGACATTAAGCCGTGGCAAACCCACGACACCTGCTGTCTCGGACGGAGTTCGGCGGGCAGAAGCCTGCCGAACGCGGGGGTGCCACTAGCGCGTCGTACGTGAAAGTCAACTTTCGCGTGCAATTGACCGCAGGGCACCGGGCCGCTTAACGCGTCGGCAAACGGAGGGATATCGATGCGAAAGCTTTACCCGGATGCCGCGAGCGCGCTGGAGGGATTGCTCCACGACGGCATGACGATCTGTGCGGGCGGGTTCGGCCTGTGCGGGATTCCCGAGCGCCTGATCGACGCGATCCGCGATGCGGGCACCACCGGCCTGACGATCGCCAGCAACAATGCCGGCATCGATAACGAAGGGCTCGGCAAGCTGCTGCGCACGCGACAGGTGAAGAAGATGATCTCCAGCTATGTCGGCGAGAACAAGGAGTTCGAGCGGCAATATCTGAGCGGCGAGCTGGACGTGGAGTTCTGCCCGCAGGGGACGCTGGCCGAACGTTGCCGCGCGGGCGGCGCCGGTATCCCCGGCTTCTACACCAAGACCGGCGTCGGCACGCAGGTGGCGGAGGGCAAGGAGGTGAAGGTCTTCGACGGTGAGGAGTTCATCCTCGAACGCGGCATCCGTGCCGACCTGTCGATCATCAAGGGGTGGAAGGCGGACGAGAGCGGCAACCTGATCTTCCGCAAGACCGCGCGCAACTTCAACCAGCCGATGGCCACCGCCGGCCGCATCTGCGTGGCGGAAGTGGAGGAGGTGGTGCCGGTCGGCTCGCTCGATCCCGACCACATCCATCTGCCCGGCATCTATGTTAAGCGGATGATCGTCGGCAGCCCTTACGACAAGAAGATCGAGTTCCGTACCGTGCGCGAAAGGGAGCCAGCATGAAGACGGAGCAGCAGGGCGCCATCCGGCTGGAGGACGGCGATGTGCTGACCGAGGAGTCGGCGGAGATCGCACGTATCTGGATCACCGATGGTGCGGGCAGTAGCGTGTGGATCGCCGCGCATGTGCTCGAAGATCCCACCGTCTTCGGTTATCTGATGGCCGACACTATCCGCCATGCGGCCCGCGCCTATGCCGGCACATGGTCGATCGACGAGAGGCAGGCGCTTCAGGCGATCGTCGATGGCGTGGGTGAGCAACTGCGCGACCAGTTTGGCAAGATCGAGACGATACAGGAAGGGAAGCTGAACTGATGGCCTGGACTCGTGACCAGATGGCCGCCCGCGCCGCGCAGGAATTGCAGGACGGCTTCTACGTGAATCTCGGCATCGGCATCCCGACGCTGGTGGCCAACAACATCCCCGCCGGCATGACGGTGACGTTGCAGTCGGAGAACGGGATGCTGGGCATCGGCCCGTTCCCTTATGACGACGAGGTCGATGCCGACCTTATCAACGCCGGCAAGCAGACGATCAGCGAGCTGCCGTCCTCCGCCTATTTCGGCAGCGAGCAGAGCTTCGCGATGATCCGCGGCGGCCATATCGACCTGACCGTGCTGGGCGCGATGGAGGTCAGCGAGGGTGGCGACATCGCCAACTGGATGATCCCCGGCAAGATGATCAAGGGCATGGGCGGGGCGATGGACCTGGTCGCCGGGGTGAAGAAGATCATCGTCGTGATGGAACACACGTCGAAGAACGGCGACCCCAAGTTCATTCCAGCCTGTTCCCTGCCGCTGACGGGGAAGAACGTGGTCGACATGATCGTCACCGATCTGGCGGTGTTCCAGCGGGCGGATCACGATACGCCGTTCCGGCTGGTCGAATGCGCGCAGGGGGTGACGGTGGACGAGGTGAGGGCGAAGACGACGGCGTCGTTTACCGCGTGACCGATCCCCGGCGGAGGCCGGGGTCCAGTTGGAAAGGTGGTAGTGACCGGCCGCAGCGCTCGATAATCAGCGGCTCCCAACTGGACCCCGGCCTCCGCCGGGGAACAATTCATCGCCCGGTTCTGCCCTCCAGCCGCGTCATCATATCGAACGACGTGTGCGGCGGCTGATTATATGCCGTGTTCTGCCACGCGACGCCCGCGCGATAGACCGGGTCGTGCATCAACGTCGCCAGCCGGTACTTCGTCGGATACGGCGTGGCGTAGATCCGCAGTTCTGTGCTGTCGGTATCGCGGACCACCAGTTCCTCGCGCCAGTCGCCCAGGATATCCGCACTCAGCGCCGGATTGTTCTTCGTGCCGTTGTTCGACGCCGCGCCCTCCGGCGACAATAGCGGCCGCTCCGTGCCGGTCAGCCAGTCCCATTTGCCGATCCGCGTCCCGTCGAGCAGTTCGCGCAACGGATCGCCGTCCCACCAGATCGCGAAATTGGCGGCGCGAGGCCGGCCGCCGGGGATCGCCCGACCCTTAACGTCGAACAGATCGCGCGCGTTGGATGCCCAGATTTCGGCGCCCGGATGGCGGGGATCGATATCGGCGGCGATGCCGCGCCCGGTGTCGGTGTCGGCGGGCTTCGTCCACAATCGCTCGCCGGTGCGGGCATCGAGCATCGCCGCGCCGATCCCGCCATTGCCGCGCACATCTTCATGCACGCCGAACTTCTCCAGTCCAGGCCGCGTCGGATCGAGATCGGAGACGTGCATCGCATCGCCGTGCCCCAGTCCGCTCGACCACAGACCGCGCCCGGTATCGTCGATCGCCATCGACCCATAGATCACCTCGTCGCGGCCATCGCCATCGACATCGGCGACCGACAATTGGTGATTGCCCTGACCGCCGAAGGCGGCGTTGCCCGGCGCGGCGGAATCGAACAACCAGCGTTGCGTCAGCTTGCCATCGCGCCAGTCCCATGCCGCCACCGTCGACCGCGCATAATAGCCGCGCCCGAAGATCGCGCTCGGCCGCGCGCCGTCCAGATAGGCGACGCCCGCCAGATACCGATCGGACCGGTTGGCATAGCCATCGCCCCAGGTCGCGGTCAGCTGCGCGGTCGTCGGCGTTGTCGTGGTCGCATCGCGTGGCGGCGCATAGGGCGCGGTGGCGAGCATCCCGCCGGTGCGACCGTCGAAGACCGAGATGAACTCCGGCCCCTTCAGGATACGCCCGACCAGCGGCGCAACGCGGCGGCCGTCGGCCAGCGTCTTCGAGCCTGTGCGGTCGCGTTGATCGACCTCGCCATCCGCTGCCGTGCCGCGCCAGTCTGCCTTCGCATCGCCAATTGTCCGACTGGTGCCGTCGATCGTGCCGTCGGCGGTCTTCATCATCACCTCCGCCTGGCCATCGCCGTCGAAGTCCTGCACCATGAACTGCGTATAGTGCGCGCCGGATCGGATATTGCGACCCAGATCGATCCGCCAGAGCCGCTTGCCATCCAGCGTATAGGCATCGAGCAGCGTCTCGCCGGTATAGCCGGCAAAGGCATTGTCCTTGGCGATCGTCGGATACCATTTCACGATCAGCTCGTAGCGGCCGTCGCCATCCAGATCGCCGACGCTGACGTCGTTGGCGGTATAGCCATATCGCTCGCCATCGGGCGTCGTGCGGTCGGCCGGCTTGTCGAGCGGGATGCGCAGGAAACCGGCGGCCCAAGGGGTTACGGCGGCGGCGCGTTCCCGCGTGCCCGGTACGGTGATGGTGTAGCGCGACGTGGCGGTGCCGCTGCGATCATGAAAGCTGGTGGCCTCGCCGCCGCCAATCGCAGCCAGCCGCCGGCCATCGCGCCAGATTTCGAAGCGGGTGCCGGCGGGATCGGTGCCGAGCGATCGCCACTGGACATGGTTGCCGCCATCCGTCGCCGGCACCGCGATCAGGCCACGATCCAGCCGCTCCATCTGGCGCCCGCCGACCGATGCGGTCGGGCTCGCGGCATAAGCCACAGCCCCCGTCGCGACCGCCATGGGAAGCCACGCCGCCCACCAAATCCTTCGCATGACATCCTCCTCATATTTTCTTTGTCCTAACATATGGATTAATTTTCGACATGTTGAAAATAGATTTGCATCCTGCCCGATCTCGGATATGTCGGATTTAAGGCATGGGAAAAGTGCCGGCGGTACCCTGACCGGTGCCGCGGGGAGTGATGACAGGGGAGGTTTGCTTGATGACGTTTCGGACCCGTATGGTCGCCATCCAGGGCGCGACCTCGATCATCGCATTGGCGAGCGGCATGGCCCTGATCGCGCCCGCGCAGGCGCAAACGGCCACGACGACCGCCCCTGCGACCGATACGACCGGCAGCCAGGCCGTCGAAGCCGCGCCGGAGACGGTGTCTACGACGCAGGACCCGGCGACGCCGGACACGCCGGAAAACACCAACCCCGAAGACATCATCGTCACCGGTACCCGCGCGTCCCTGCAGTCCGCGATCGCCCGCAAGAAGAACGCCGGCACGGTGGTCGATTCGATCGTCGCCGACGACATCGCCAGCTTCCCGGACAAGAACGTCGGTGAAGCGTTGGGTCGCATCACCGGCGTGCAGTTGAGCCGCGCCTTTGGTGAGGGCAACCAAATCTCGATCCGTGGCGTCGAACCCGATCTGAACCGTGTCGAGATCAATGGTGTCAGCCAGCAGTCGGCGCTCGGTGGTCGCGGCGGTGACTTCCGTGAACTGGCGGTCGAACTGGTCAAGTCGATCGATGTGTACAAGGGCTATACGGTCGATCTGACCGAAGGCGGCATTGGCGGCACGGTCAGCGTCGAGACGCGGCGTCCGCTGGAATTGAAGAACCCGATCTTCAGTGTCCGGGCGGAGGCGCAGCACCTTGATCTGACCGAGTCTTGGAAACCACGGTTCAATCTGACGGCAGGCCGTGGCGATTATCTAGACAACCGGCTCGGCTTCATCGTCAACGTTACCTATTCCGATGTCGATACGCGCGAAGATTACGCAGCGAACACGAATTGGGGGCGCATTGCCGATTTCGATCGCTCGACCACCAAGACGATCGCTAATCCGACCTATGCCAATTACGCGACCTATGAGAGTTGCTCCGGCGCGACCGGCAATACGCAGGCGGTCGCGACCGCCAATCGTCTTGCCTGCGAAACCCAGTTTTTCGACTGGGCTCCAACGATCGCCCGTTACCGGACGCTGGACCGCAACGACAAGCGCACGACCGCCGATTTCCAATTGCAGTTCAAGGTCGCCGACAACTTCAACGTCTGGGGGCAAGCGCAGGTCAATCAGCGTATCCAGCAATTACGCGATGCCAATTATGCGGTGAACGCCGGTTCAGTCGATCGCTTCAACTTCGATGGTCCGATCACTCCGGTCGGTCGTGCGCTCGGCACGAACCTGTTCGAGGGCGCCAGCCGGCAGCGCATTACCCCGGGCACATTCAGTATCGACCAAGAGACGCACACCGTCACCAGCTGGATCACGCAGGCTAACGGCATCAATACCGGCACGGCGGCGGCGCCGACCTATCTTGGCGCAAACAGCATCGTTTCGGTGCAACGTCGCGATTTCGACTATAACCAGCTGACGCAATATTATCAGACCGGTTTCAACTGGGAACTGGACCGGATGAAGATGATCGGCCTTGCTTCCTATTCCAAGGCAAAGCTCATCAACAATACCAACCTGGTGGCGATCAGCACCGGTGTGGGCAGCATCCAGGTCGATCGCCGCAACGAGGCGGGGGTGCCCGTGCTGACCTTCCCGGAAAGCTTTGATCCGGCAAATCCAGCTGACTACGCCAATTTCAACCGTACAGGTGCCAATGGGCAGCGGTTGTTGCAGGCGGGGCCAAGCGTTCAGTATCGTCCCGAAGATGCTGGCACGAGTGAGAAGCAGTTGAAGCTGGATGTCGATTACGACACCAGCGGCCTGTTACCGGTGCTGAGCAGCGTGGAATTTGGTGGCCAGTATCGTGAATCCGGATTTTTTCGCTATCTCGGCGGCGGTAACCGGTTGTTGCGGCCACAGGTAACGGCGGTTCCAGCCGCCGGCATCGTCGGCGTGCCAGCCCTGTTTCAGACAAGCGCCAACGTTTCGCTGAACACGATCATCACCGATACTCCGCCCGCCGTTCGTGCGGCCAATACCGTTTATCTGACGCAATCGCAGTATCAGCAGTTTGTGGCGCAGAATGCAGGTGTTACTGGCGGTGCGCCGCTGTTCTCGGGCCTTTCCGTTGCCCCGGACGGTGCGCCAACGCGACTCGCGATTCCCCTGTTCGATTACGGCAACCTGTCGCGCTATTATGACCTTTCCGGTTTCGATCAGGACAATGTCCGTTTCGCCGACGGCCTGCCGCAGATACCGAGTTATGTCATCAACGAGGACATCGTCGCCGGGTATCTGAAATTCAATTTCGAACAGGAATTGTTCGGCATGCGCCTGACGGGCAATGCCGGTCTGCGCTACACCTACACGCGTGATCGCGGCACCAGCGTCAATACGCGTAACGAGCGGCGCATCGTCGCCGGCACCGGTATCACATTGCCCAATGGTACGATCGTGCCGGCCGTCACCGAGACGGTGGCGACGTCAGTGCAGGAAATCACACTTCAGAACGACTATCACGACTGGTTGCCTGCCGTGAATTTCAATCTGGAAGTGCAACAAAACCTGTTCGTTCGCGGAACCTATGCGAAAAACCTCGCTCGTCCCAGACCAACAGATCTGTCGCCTTCGATCGCCTGCACGTTCGATACGTTGGATACCGTGGGCATCAACGACATCTGCACGGCGGGCAATCCCGATCTGCTGCCTTATCGTGCTTCTCAGTATGATTTGAACGTCGCGTGGTATCCCAACGTCGATACGCTCATCAGCCTTGGCTACTATTACAAGAATATCGAGAGCTTCGTGCTCGCCAACCAGACGCGAGCGGACGTCAATCTGTTCGGCGATGGCACCCTTTATACAGTGCGTCAGCCAGTCAACGGCTTCGGTGCAAAGCTCGACGGGTTCGAGGCGAGCGCGCAGACCGTGTTCACGTTCCTGCCACAGCCGTTTGACGGTTTTGGCCTCAGCGGTAACTTTACCTATGCCCGCGTACTCAACAACGCGCTGACCAATCAGGCCACGGGCGAGCCGCTGAACGCATATCCGGGTTTGTCGAAGTTCACCTACAACGCCAGCGTATTCTACGACAAGGATTGGCTGAACGTGAAGTTCAACTACAACCGTCGTAGCTCATGGCTTGTCGAGGCAAGCAACGCTGCGAACGGCAACAATCCGATCTTCCGTCGTGGTGAAACCTATATCGATGGCAAGGTGCTGTTCCGCATCACCCCGCGCTACAACGTCTGGGTCGAAGCGCAAAACCTCGGCAAAGAGTTCACGAAGACCTATATCGATGCCGCGCGGCCGATCGAGTACTCCTATCCCGGTCAGCGCATCTTCGTAGGCGCACAGTTGAAGCTGTGACGAACCGGGGCGAGCAGGTGCCGACCATGTCCGCTGCCGCCCGCCCGGCGCCTGAAAGTTCCCCCTCCGATCGTCCGTTTCATGGCGGTCGGATAGGCCCGGCGCGATCCGTTCGCGTCGGGCCTCTTTTTTGGGGAGTGGCGGTTTGCTCCACGATGATGGCGGCCGCATTGCCGGCCCGCGACCTGCCGATCCGCGCCGATGCGTGGCGGATCGAGGCGGAAAATCCGGCCGCTCGCGTTCGCATGGCGGCGGGGACGATCGACGTCGATACTGCCGGCGGGCTGACGCTCTGGTATGCGAAGCGCCTGTCGGGGCCGGTGGCGATCGAGTTCGAGGCGATGGCGGTTGCCGCTGGCGGCGCAAACGATACGGTCAGCGATCTGAACGCCTTCTGGATGGCGACCGATCCGGGCGCGACCGATGGCTCGCCGCTTGCCGCGCCGCGATCGGGCAGGTTCGAGGAATACGACACGCTTCTCACCTATTATGTCGGCATCGGCGGCAACCGGAACACGACGACGCGGATGCGGCGCTATGTCGGGCGGCCCGGCGACCGGCCGTTGTTGCCGCAGCATGACCGCGCCGACCGGCCGGCAATGCTGGTCGCCAATCGCTGGACGCGCATCCGGCTGGTCGCGGACGGGCGGCGGATTGCGGTCAGTCGCGATGGCGCGCCGCTGTTCGCGATGGACGATCCGCATCCCTACACGCGCGGCTGGTTCGGTTTCCGCACCACCGCCAGCCACTGGCGCCTGCGCCATGTGCGCGTCACGCATCCCTGAAGGATTTGAGAGCCATGACCATCAACCGACGTGATGCGGTGAAGACCGCGCTGTTGGGCGGCGTTGCCGTCGCCGCACCCGGCACGGGAGCCGCGATCGCGCGCCCGGCTGCCGTTCGCCCGGTGCCGCTGGGCTGGATCGACGGCGCCGCGCCGCCATCGCATCTGGGGCAGACGGTCGGCGTCGCGTGGCCGCGCGGTGCCTTGCGGAAAGGCGCGGCGCTGTCGGTGAGTGCGGGTGGCGGGGCGGTGCCGTCGCAGCACTGGACCACCGCCACCTGGCCCGACGGATCGATTAAATGGACCGCCCATGCGGTGCCGCCCGGCACGGCGATGGAGGGGTTGGCGGTCGCGCCCGGTCGCCCCGCCATGCCGTCGCAACCGGTGCGCGTGACCGAGCGTAGCGACACCATCACCGTCCGCACCGGCGCGCTGACGTGGGAGATCGCCCGGAGCGGCGACGTGTTGATCCGTGGCGCGCGACAGGGCGACCGGCCGGTGCTCGGCCCCGTCACGCTGGTCGGCGCGATGCGCCCCTCGCTCGATGGCGCACCCGCCGCCTTTACCGGTCGCATCGACAACGCCGTCGTGGAAAGCACCGGCCCGATCCGCGCGGTGATCCGGCTGAGCGGGATGCATCAGGGTGCCGGCAAGAGTTGGCTGCCGTTCACCGTGCGCCTCTATGCCTATGCCGGCACCAGCCATCTGCGCATCGTCCACAGTTTCATCTATGACGGCGATCCCGCGAAGGATTTCCTGTCGGCGATCGGCGTGCAGGCGAGCGTGCCGATGCGTGGTGCGCTGCACGATCGCCACCTGCGCCTCGCCACCGATGGCGCGATGTTCGTGGAGGGTGTGCGGCCGCTGACCGGCCTGCGTCGAGATCCCGGCGAGGCGTTCCGCGCGGCGCAGATCGCCGGCCGTGCCACGCCCGCACTGGCGTCGATGGCGCCGGCGGTGCGCGACAAGCTGGAGCGTATCCCCGCCTGGGGCGACGTGTCGCTGGAACAGCCGACCGCGCACGGCTTCACTATCGTGAAGCGGACGGAGGAGGGCCATGCCTGGGTCGATTCCGCGCAAGGGTCGCGCGCGCCGGGGCTCGCCTATGTCGGTGGCCCGGAGGGCGGCGTCGCCATCGCGCAACGCTATTTCTGGCAACGCCATCCCAGCGCGCTGCACATCCGCGATGCCGCGACCGACAAGGCGAAATTGACGGCGTGGATGTGGTCGCCCGAGGCGCCGCCGATGGACCTGCGCCCGTATCGCGGCGTCATGGGGATGGAGGAATTCGCCGCCCAGAACGAGGGGCTGGACGTCACCTATGAGGATTACGAACCCGGCTGGGATTCGGCGACCGGCATCGCCCGCACCAGCGAACTGACGCTGTGGGCGCTGCCCGCCACCCCCGATACCGGCACGCTGCAGGCGATGGCCGCCGCCAGTGCCGTGCCGCCGCAGTTGATGGCCGATCCCGCCAGCCTGCACACGGCGGAGGTGCTGGGCATCTGGAACCTGCCCGATCGCTCCACCCCCAATCGCGCGGCGATCGAGGATCAGCTCGATCACCTCGTCGATTTCTATGCGGGCGAGGTCGATCGGCGGAACTGGTACGGGTTCTGGAACCATGGCGATGTGATGCACAGCTATGATTCCGACCGGCATCAGTGGAAATACGACATCGGCGGTTTCGCCTGGGCGAACAGTGAACTCTCGCCCGACCTGTGGCTCTGGTACGCGGCGCTGCGCAGCGGCAAGGCGCAGGCGTTCCGGTTGGCGGAGGCGATGACGCGCCATACCGGTGAGGTGGATACGTATCATCTCGGCCGCTTCAAGGGGATGGGCACGCGCCACGGCGTGCAGCATTTCTCCGACAGTTCGAAACAGCCGCGGGTGTCCAACGTCGCCTATCGCCGGCTATTCTATTACCTGACCGCCGACGAGCGGGTCGGCGACCTGATGCGCGACCTGCTGACATCGGACGAGACGCTGACCCGTGTCGAGATCGGTCGCAAGGTACCAAGCGGCCCGCCCGCCCCGACGCCAGCCGGCACGATCGACATGGGCTTCGGCCCCAGCTGGACCGCGATGGCCGGCGCGTGGCTGACGGAATGGGAGCGAACCGGCGACACGAAGTGGCGCGACCGGGTGGCGAACGGCATGGACAGTATCGGCCGCATGGAGCGCGGCTGGCTGACCGGCAGCGCGCCGTTCGAATTGAAGAGCGGGCGTTACCTGGATCCCGGCAGGAAGATCCGGCTGTCGCATCTGAGCGCGGTGTTCGGCGCGGTGGAGGTGAATGCGGAACTGATCCAGCTGATCGACGTGCCGCGTTACCGCGCCGCGTGGCTGGAATATTGCCGCTGGTACAATGCGCCGCGCGACCAGTTCGTGGCGAAGTTCGGCCCGCCCGCCGGCCCCCGCAACCTGCGCGAGGGACATTCGCGCCTGACCGCCTATGCCGCGCAGATGGAGCATGACCCGGCGCTGGCGACCCGCGCCGCGAGCGAGTTTTTCTCGGGCGAGGCGGGGCTGGGCACTTGGACCAACGATCCGCGCCGTACAGTGGCGGGGGTCATGGAATGGCCGGGGGTGTCGACCAACGCCGCCTCGCAATGGGGGCTGGCCGCGATCCAGTTGCTGGCGCTGGTGCCCGACGCGATCGATCGCGGGACGATTCCGGCCTGGTCGGAGAAGGGAAAATCGCAACAGGTATCCTGAGCTTTACGTACCGCTCCCGATCGATTACTCAGACAATATAACAAGGGAGCAGGATCGGATGAGAGCAGGATTGTTCGCGCTGGTAATGGCGTCGGCGGCGATGGTGATGACGCCGATGGCGGCGATGGCGCAGGAGGCCGCGCCGTCGGCCACCACCGTGACCGCGACGGCCACGTTGAAGGCCGATGCGCCGGGGCCGGTGATCGACCGCCGCATCTTCAGCCAGTTCGCTGAGCATCTGGGCTACGGCATCTATGGCGGCCTGTGGGTCGGGCCGGGATCGAAGATCCCCAACACCCGCGGGTATCGCAACGATGTCGTCGCGGCGCTGCGTGCGCTGAAGGTGCCGGTCGTGCGTTGGCCGGGCGGCTGCTTCGCCGACGAATATCACTGGCGGGAAGGTATCGGTGCCCGCAACAAGCGCCCGGTGAAGATCAACACGCATTGGGGCGGTGTCACCGAATCGAATGCGTTCGGCACGCATGAATTCATGGATTTCGCCGAACTGATCGGTGCCGAGGCGTATGTATCCGGCAATGTCGGCAACGGCACCCCGGCCGAGATGGCCGAATGGGTCGAATACATGACTTCGCCTGCCGGTACGCTGGCGGACGAGCGCGCGAAGAACGGCCGCAAGCAACCATGGAAGCTGCCGATGTTCGGCATCGGCAACGAGCTGTGGGGATGCGGCGGCAATATGAAGCCGGACTATGCCGCCGATCTGACCCGCCGTTATGGCACCTTCATAAAGGTGCCGGAGGGTACGAAGACGCTGCGCATCGCCAGCGGTGCGAACTCCGACGATTACAACTGGACCGAAGTGATGATGCGCGAGGCGGGCGACCGCATCGACGGCATCGGCGTGCATTATTACACGGTGCCGGGTGACTGGGGGCGCAAGGGGTCGGCGACGCAGTTCACCGAGGAGGATTACGCCCGCACCATCTCGAAGACGCTGAAGATGGACGAACTGATTACGAAGCACGGCGCGATCATGGACAAATATGATCCCAAGAAGCGCGTGAACATGGCGGTCGACGAATGGGGGACGTGGTACGACGTCGAGCCGAACACGAATCCCGGCTTCCTGTATCAGCAGAACACGATGCGCGATGCGATCGTCGCGGCGCTGAACATCAACATCTTCGCGCGTCATGCCGATCGCGTGCGGATGACCAACATCGCCCAGATGGTGAACGTGCTGCAGGCGATGATCCTGACGCGCGAGGGGCAGATGGTGCTGACCCCGACCTATCACGTGTTCGAGATGTACAAGGGATTCCAGGACGCGACCTATCTGCCGCTGGAACTGAAATCGCCGTGGTACAACAAGGAACAGTGGACGGTGCCATCGGTCAGCGCCGCCGCCGCTCGCGGTACGGACGGCGTGGTCCGCGTAGCCCTGACCAACGTCGACCCCAACCGGGCGGCATCGGTGTCGGTGGCGATCACAGGCGTCGCGGCGACCGGCGTGACGGGGCGCATCCTGACGGCGGCCACGATCGGGGCGCATAACGACTTCGGGTCGGGCGATGCGGTGAAGCCAGCGGCGTTCACCGGCGCGCAGATTGCCGGCGGCACGCTGACGGTGACGTTGCCGGCGAAGTCGGTGGTGATGCTGGACCTGCGCTGATCGCCTGAAAAGCCCCTCCCGCTTGCGGGAGGGGTTGGGGGTGGGGATGTCTCAACCGAGAGGGCGTCCTTCTCCCCAACCCCTCCTCTGAAGAGGAGGGGCTTTTTTCACACCCCATCGTCGTTGCGAGCGCAGCGAAGCAATCCAGAGGCCGCGCGCGTGACGCTCTGGATTGCTTCGCTACGCTCGCAACGACGGACTCAGGCCTTCGGCACGAAATCCACCTGCCGCAGCCACGCCGCGCAGAGTTCGGGCCACAGCCGCACCGGCCCCGTCTTGGTATCCAGCGCAAAGCCGTGCGGGGCATCGGCGAACACATGCAGTTCCGGCGCACCGCCCTTCGCGACTAGCGCGTCCTTCAGCCGGTACGCGTTCGCCACCGGCACGACCGGATCGTTGCCGGCATAGACGATGAACACCGGCGGCGGTGCGTCCGCCAGTTGCGCGTCGGGTTGCAGCCGGTCGTACAGCGCCTGCTTCTCCACCGGCGGCAGCGGCGGCTTGTCCGCGATGACGGTGCGGCCCGCCGCGTTGGTCGAGATCGGGGCGTAGCCGATCACCGCCACGTCCGGCCGCGCCACTTCCGCTCCCGCCGCGAGCAGGCATGCGGCCAGATGCCCGCCCGACGACAGGCCGACGACACCGACTTGCCCATGACCGTGCGCCCGGATCATTGCCATCGCGCGGATCGCATCGGCGCGCGGTGCCATCGGTCCGGTGTCGGCGGTCGGGAAGCGATGTACCAGCACATAGGCGTGGATGCCCAGCCCGTTCAGCCAGCGCGCCACCGCGACGCCCTCGCGCTCCACCATCAATTGTGTATAGCCGCCGCCGCCCAGCACCAGCATCGCCGCGCCGGTCGGGTTGGCGGGGGCGAAACCGAACAGCCACGGCCGCGCCACCCCGCCGACGACCCCGGCATCGGTGATCGTGAACGCGCCCTCGACCGGCTGTTCGTCCCACAGGGGCAGGGCGCTGTCCGCCCCGAACATCGTCGCGCTCATGCCACCGGGTTCCGGCCCCAGAGCTGGTCGTATCGCCAGCCCGACAGATCCTCGACCACGCGCGCGTTACGTTCGTCGGTGGGCGTGTCGTGGCCGGCGCGCAGATGCTCGATCTCGTCCAGCAGGATCGCGTGGGTCTTCGGATCGAGCCGGAAGCGCGTCGATACGATCACACCGAAGATCAGCATCGCGACCGTGCCCAGCCCCAGCACGCCGACGATCGCCGCGATCGCCTGCGGACTCTGGACGGTCGCCTTCGATACGAAGCCCGACGCCTGCATCACCTGACCCACCAGAATGACCGCTGCGGCTTGGCTCATCTTGCGAACGAACGTCATCACGCCGGCAAAGGCGCCCTCGCGGCGGCGGCCCGTGACGATCTCGTCCACGTCCGCCATGTAATTGTACGTCGCCCACGGGATGTAGTTCAGCGCGCCGCGGCCGAGCCCGGCGAACACCACCGGCAGCCAGAACAGCGACGACGTCGCAGTATAGCCCGCGCCGTACATGCCGAGGAAGATGAACACCCCGATCGCGAAACTCAGCGCCGCGAACCGGTACGCCATCGCCGGCGACAGCCGCAGCGCGAAGTTGATCGCCAGCACCACCGCCACGAGCTGCACGATATACGTCACGCCGACCAGCTGCCCGACGATCGCCGTCGATCCGGCCAGCGCAAAGATCACGAAATAGGTGAAGGCCGCGTTGTAGATATCCTGACTGATGTACCCGCCCAGATACATGCCCAGATGCAGGCGAAAGGCGCGGATGCGCAGCGTCGAGAACAGGTTGCGGTACAGCGCCCGGAACGACGCGCCCAGCGTCGGCCGCTCGCGCGCATCCTCCTCCGCCTCAAGCTCGGGCGGGCGTTCCCGCTCCCAACTGAATGCATAGAGCAGCCCCGCCGCGCCCATGAACAGGATCGAGAAGATGATGCCCATGTACAGATAGGTATCGGGCGAATCCGGTCCCAGATACGCGATCAGCCAGGCCGGCAGGAACGCGGCGGCGATCGCGGAGCACTGGCCGCACAGGATGCGCGCGCCGGCGAACTTCGCCTTGGTCCGGTAATCGGTCGCCATTTCGGATGCGAGCGTCTCGTACGGGATGATCTCCATCGCATAGACCATCTCGAACAGCACGTAGGTGACGAGGTAATACCAGAAGCTCTGCCCCGACACCCACATGATCGCGAACGCCGGCAGCAGCGGAATGGCGGCCAGGATGAAGAACCGCCGCCGCCCGAACCTTTTCCCCAGCCGCGTCCGTCCGATGTTATCGGACAGATGCCCGATCATCGGACTGGTGAACGCATCCAGCACCCGCGCCACGCCGAAGATGATCGTCGCCTGCGCCGCCGACAGCCCGCAGAAGCTGGTATAGAAGATCAGTATCCACGTGCTGATGACCGCCATCGACCCGGCGCCGAGGACATCGTTCGAGCCATAGGCGAGCAAATTGTACCAGCGCACCGGCCGCGTGGGGGCCACGGGCATCGCGGGAACGACAGCGGCGGGCGTGCTGGCCATGGGCTTCCTCAACGTAAGAACAATCCGTTCCCCGGCGCCGGCCGGGGTCCAGTTGCGATGTGGGTCGTTGGCGGGCGTTGCGCGTCTTCGCGTCGCTTCGGCCCAACTGGACCCCGGCCTTCGCCGGGGAACAGCCATCGGTCAGTCGTCAGATATACGAGCGCAGGAACTCGCCCAGCGCAACGATCGCGAGGCTCTGGCCGTACGGCATGCTGGTCAGCGCGATGTCCTTGTAGAACTGCATCGTGTCGCCCATCGCGGTGCCGAAGCTGACCTGCTTCAACTCGCCCTTGTCGTCGATATTGGCCAGCACCGCCTGCACCGCCTTGATTCCGACGCTCTCATAATGGCGCGGCAGATATCCCTTCCGCACCGCCTTCAGGATGCCGTACGCGAAGCCGGCGGTGGCCGATGCTTCCAGATAGCTGGTCGGATCGACGATCAGCGTGTGCCACAGGCCGCTCTCGTCCTGATGCTGCGCCAGCGTCTTCACCTGTGCGGCCAGCGTATCGATCAGGAAGGTGCGGAACGCATCGCCCTTGGGCAGATCGAGCATCTCGATGATCTCGGGGATCGCGATCGTGACCCAGCAATTGCCCCGCGCCCACAGGGCGCCGGCAAAATTATGCCGTTCGTTGAAGTCCCAGCCGTGAAACCACAGGCCGGTCTTCGTATCGAACAGATATTTTATGTGGATCAGGAACTGCCGCTTGGCCTCCTCCACATAATGCGGACGGTTCAGCAGCAGGCCGATCTTGGCCAGCGGCAGCACCGACATCATCAGCGTGTCGTCCCACAGCTCACCCGGATTCTCGTCGTTGAAGACGATGTGCTGGAACCCGCCCTCCTCGGTCTTGGGCAGGCCGTCATCGGCCATCAGCCATTCGGCCCAGGTGTCGAGATAGGGGATATAGCTCTGATCCCCGGTCTGCTCGTACAGATAGGCGAGCGTCAGGAACGGCGACATGGTGTTGATGTTCTTGGTCGGCGTGCCCGCGGCGAAGCGGTCCTCGAACCACTTGACCATCACATCATAGGCATGGGCATCGCCGGTCTGCTCGTAATAGCGCCACAGCCCGAACAGGCCGATGCCGTGCGTCCATTCCCAGTCGTTCCACCCCTTGGTGTCGATGACGCGGCCGTCCTCCAGCCGCAGCAGGAACTCGCCCGTCTCGTCCTTGATGTTGACGAGGTTGTCGATCAACAACGTGATCGCGTCGGTCACCTGCTTGCGCGGAACCTGATGGGTTAGGGCGGCCACGAATTACTCCTTGGGGGTCGATAGGGTGGTGGGAGCGGCGACGAGGCCGACTGGCACGCCTCCGCGAACATGATGAAGCGTGACGAGCTTGACCGGTTCCAGCGCGGCACCCGGCGCACCGTCGCCGGTGACGGCCAGCGCGATGCTGTTGCGGCCACGGTGGTTCAAAATACCTTCCGGCACGGGGAAGGTGCGCTGCGGCCCGACATTGGCAGCGAACTGCCCCATCTGCCAGCCGTTGACGAAGATCAGCACGCGGTAACGCCCCGGTCCCGGCGAACGCGGCGTCGCGGGATCGCCGATCTGGACGCCGATCGTCGCATCGTCACCCTTGGGGACGTTCAGGTCGAAGCGGGTGCGATACCACACCGTTCCCGGCACCGGCGTCGCCACCGGCACGCTCGCGGGCGTCCAGCCGGCGTCGTCGAAGCCCGGCAGGTGCCAGCCCATCCGCTCGCCATATTGGCCGCCATTGTTGGCGGGGCCGCGCACGGGATCGGGCAGGTCCTCGCCGCCCAGCTTGCCCTGAATCTTCCACGCCACCGGAACTGCGAAGCTGATGCCGCCGGGCCGCGCGATCGACACGGAGATCAGTCCGCGCGCTTCCTTGTGGAACTCGTCGGAATCAAGGTCCCAGTTATGGCCGTTGTTGCGCACCATCACGGACAGCACATGCTCGCCGGGCGCGGACGCCGCCTCGGGCAACGCAAACTCCGCAACGCCGGTGGTGATCGGGCGGGGCAGGCCGGTCGGCAATTCGTGCTGGCCGATCAGTTTCCCGTCGAACCACAATTGCAGCATCCCCGCACCGCCCGCGCCATAATGCAGCGCGATCGTCTTCGCCTCGGGCGATCCGGTGAAGCGCCCGCGATACCAGACGTCGCCGTCGTGGAAGCCGTAGCCATCCATCGACAGGCTCGGCTGCCCGGTCGGCGGCTTTATCGTGCTGGCATTGCGGCCGCCCGATGCGACCGCCCATGTGCTGTCATCGAAGCGCGGATCGGTTTCGGGTGATCCCGCCGCCGTCCGCCAAGCGGTCAGTTCCGGCAAGGCCAGTGCACGGGGACCCGCCAGCGGCGCCCGCGCCACCAGACTGCCGCTCGCCGAACGTCCGGTGGCGACCGATTGCCCGTTCCACCGCACGCGCGCCGCGCCGCTCCACACTTCCAGCGGCTCGCCGCCAGCCGTATCGCCGGTCAGGCTCAGCGTTCCACCCGCCGGCGCCGCATGTCGCACGAGATTCGGCCCGCGCACCAGCGTCGCCGCATCGGGGCGGAAGAAGCGCTGCGCCTCCTTCACCTCACCGATCAGCAACGTCAGCGGCGCTTTGCCCCCCTCGATCCGCACCCGCGCAAGGCCGGTGTGCGCATAGTTCAGCTTCAGATCGCGCTTGCCCGCATCCCAGCTGGACGAGACATCGCCCTCCAGCACGGTGACCTTCGGCGCGGCGGCGAAGCGCAGCACGGTCTCGCCCTTCTCGCCCGGACGGCCGTAGAACAGCGCGATATCCTCCGCCCCCCGCCGCAACGAGGTCTGCAATTCGGAGGTCGAATAGACCAACCGCTGGCGTTCGAGATCATACCCCGCCAGCAACAGCTTCGCGTCCAGCCCATGCAACTCGCTGGCGAAACTATAGCGGCCATCTGGCAGGTCGGCGGTGATCGTGAAACTCTTGTCACCACCCGATGTCGACGGCTTGTGCGCCACGAACAGCAACCGCGCATCGGTATCGGGATTGCGATCCGAATAGACCTGCACGTCGGCGACCGACACGGTGACCGGCGGTGCCTTCACCAGCTTCGCCAGATCGGGAACGCCGGTCGCGAACTGGCCGAGTTGCTTCAGCTCCAGCGCCTTGTCGCGCAAGACGCGCGGCTCCGAAATCGCCGAGCCGTAATCATACGACGTATACACCACCGGGGCCGGCAACCAGCCCCAGCTGGTGCCGCCATAGCCCATGTAGAAACTCTGCGCGGCGATGCCGTTGGCGATGTTGGTGCCATAGAACACGCGCTGGTAACCGACGCCGCGCTGGATCGCGTTGCACGGGTACATGCCGTTCGATCCCCAGTAATCGAACCAGCCGCCACCGAACTCCGCGATGAACCCCGGCGTCTTGGGCGATGCACTCGCGCCGCCCCGCGCGCCCTCGCCATAAAGGCCCCAGTCGGGGGCGGGGGCGCCCTTGGTCACGGTGTTGTGGACGGTACAGGTCGCGCCGGGATAGCCGTCGAACGCGTACAGTTCCTGCGGCCCCGGCACCGTCAACGGCACGGTCGACGATTTGGGCACCCAATATCCGTTGCGGCCCTGATCGTTGTGGAAGATCGGCACGGTGATGCCGTCGGCGCGCGCCTTGTCGTACAGGTGCTGCATGTAGCGCGATTGCGACGGCGTGGTCAGCGCCAGCTCATTCTCGATCTGGTGCAGGATCACGGTGCCGCGCCCGTCATTCAATTGATGGCGCGCGATGATCGCGTTGATGCGGGTCAGCCATTCATCAGCCGCCGCCATATATTCGGGATCGTCGGTACGCGCTTTCGCACGCTGGTTGACCAGCCAGCCGGGAAAGCCGCCGCGCGACAGTTCCGCATTCACATACGGCCCGGCGCGGGTGATGACGTAGAGCCCTTCCTCCTTCGCCATGTCCAGCACCCGGTCCATGTCGCGAATGCCGGTGAAGTCGTACACGCCCTGTTTCGGGCTGTGATATCCCCAGTCGAAATAGATCGCGACGGCGTTGAACCCGCTCGCCTTCATCTTCTGCAGGATGTCGCGCCACAGGTCGGGCGAGGGCAGGCGGAACGGGTGGAATTCGCTCGACCAGATCAGCGTCGGCTTGCCGTCGACGATGAACGACCGCTCGTCGAACGCCACGCGCTGTTTGGCCGGCGCGGCGACCTGCGCGGGGGCGGCGGTGGCGCCAAGCAGCGCGGCGAGAAGGGCGAGACGACGCATCAGGCGAGATGGAACAGCGGCACGAGCGGCCATTCGACCGGCTTGTTGTCCGGCTCCACGACCATCAATTCGGCCATGTAATCCCACCAGCGCCGCATGACCGGCTGATGCGGCAACTGGTCGCTGGTATGATCGTCGCGCCGCTTCAGCACCGCGAACAGCGACAGCGTCTCTTCGTCCAGGAAGATCGAATAGTCATAGATGCCCGCCGCCGAGATCGCCTCGGCCAGTTCCGGCCAGATCTCGTCGTGACGACGGCGATACTCGGCGATCGTGCCGGGCTTCAGCTGCATGCGAAACGCGTGAGTGGACATCGACTCCTCCGTCCGTTGATTATGTGGAACAACGGATCATTATCTGGGAGTCATGCCCGATCCAGGCGAGGTCGTCAATTACGACGCAGCGTCGATCCTGACATTCCGACCGTCGCGCACGACCGGCTCGCCGCTTGCGCGCAAGTCCGTGATGCGAACGTTGCGTGCGTCCTCGACGATCACCGGCGGCCGTGTGTCGGGCGTGTCGGTGGCGATCGTCAGCCCCTTCACCGCCAGCCCCCGGACGTGACGGACATACAGGCCATAAGCCGGCAGCGTGCCGAACATGCTCGGTTCCGGATAGCCGTCCCGCGCCTCCGGCACCACCCGAGCCGCCTCTGCCGCCGTGCCGCCGCCGGCATAGCGCAGGTCGATATTGGTCAATCGCACATCCTCGACCGGCCGGTCGGGCAGGCCGGCGATCGTCGCGGCATAGCGCGGGTCGATGCCGGTCGCGGTCAGGTTGGCGATCGATACATGCCGCAGCCGGCCGACACCCGTCCCCGCCGGCCCACGCCGCCGGTCGCCCAGCCGCAGGAACAAGGGTGCGGTCGTCACTTCCTCCATCGACAGGTTGCGCGCCGTCACCTCCTCCAGCACGCCGCCATCGACCATTTCGATCGCGAGGCCGCGTGAGCGCAGGAAGCGGCAGTCCTCGATCCTGATCCGCCGGAAACCGCCGGTCGATTCGGTGCCCAGCTTGATCCGCCCGGTCACGCGGTCGCGGTCGGGCGCCAGTGCCTGCGTGCGCCCGCGCGTACCGTCCAGCAGCGTGCCGGGGTCGTATCCCGATACCGTGCAGCCGGTGATCGTCACGTCCTCGCACGCCCGCGTCTCGCCCAATGCATAGCTGGCCTTCAACACGATCGCGTCGTCATTGGGGCTGTTGACCTGGCAGTCGCGGATGGTGACGTGGCGGCAGGCGTCGATGTCGATGCCGTCGCGGTTGGTGTCGATGCGGAGCCGCTCGATCGCCACATCGTCGCATCCGGTGGCGAGGATCGCGAAATGCCCGCCGCGGGCGATCGTCAGGTCGGCGATCCGCACCCGCCGCGCATTCTTCAGCGCGATCGCCTTGTTCCCGCGGCCGTTCATCAGGCTGCGGTCTGGTTCCAGTTGCCGCATCTCCGATGCCGTCACACCGCGCATTGAGGCGGGATGCGATCCTGCCTTTGTCCACCGCGCGCCCGGACCCTCGCGGGTCAGGCCGATGCCGTCGATCATGCCGGGGCCGATGATCGCGACGTCATGCACGCCGTCGCCCCAGATCAGGCTGTTGTGGAAATGGCTGTGTCCGAAATCCTGATACACATCGTTCGAGGGCGGTTCGGGCAGGTCATATCCACCTGCATGACGGGCCGGATCGGCCGCCTCGATCACCGCGCCCTCCGCCAGCATCAACGTGATGCCGCTCAGCAACCGGATCGAGAAACACAGATACCGCCCCGCCGGCACCAGCACCGTCCCGCCCGTCCGTGCCACCGCGACGATCGCGCGGTTTATCGCGTCATGGTCCAGCGCGACGCCATCGCCCTTCGCCCCGAAGTTGCGCACATCGACGGGGACCGTCGTGGCGGTGAGCAGCGGCATCGCCAGTCCTGCGCCGATCAATGTCCGGCGTCCGATCACGCCACTTTGACCATAGAAGAAGGTGGGTTCGCGCGGAGGCGCGGAGACGCGGAGAAGAAGAGAAGGTCAAGGCGCTGCGCGCGGCTTCGTCTCGACGCCGCAGGCGTCTTCGATAAAGACTGCCCCCGCCGGATGGCGCTCCGTCGCATCACCTGTGACGACGACCACTCCTTCTTCTCCGCGCCTCCGCGCCTCCGCGCGAACCCATTCAGACCCCAGCCGCGCAGGACCACCGCTCGCTGCACGATCACGCCGCCACCCACCCATGCCGCGCCGCAAACGCCGCAACCAGATCGAGCCACACATGCGGACGACCATCGCGTCCGATCAGCGGCACACCGTGCCCACCCGCCTCGGCGATCATCATCTCGGACGGGATCTTCGCGGCCTGCAACGCGGTGAACATGCGGATGCTGTTGGTGTACGGCACCGTCCTGTCGTCCGCACAGTGACACACGAACGTCGGCGGCATATCCGCCGGTACATGCCGCTCCAGCGAGTATGTGTCGCTCATCTGCGTGGTCGGCGCTGACCCCAGCAATTCGCGCTTCGACGGCCCGTGCGCATCCGCCTCCGCCATCGTCACCACCGGAAAGAACATGCCCACCGCGATCGGTTTCGCCGACAGCGTATCGGCGGCATCGACCGGCTGGTACGTCGCCGACCCCACTTGCTCCGCCAGTCGCCCGACCAGATGCCCGCCCGCCGAAAAGCCCAGCGCCAGCACCCGCACCGGATCGAAGCCCCACCGCCGCGCGCCGGCGCGGATGATCCGCATCGCCCGCTGTGCATCCTGCAACGGCGCATCCGGCCCGGCCGCCCAGTTGTCGTGCGGCAGGCGGTACAACAGCTCGAACGCACTGACGCCGTTCGCCGCATACATCTGCGCCAGATTCGACGGCGCGTTGCCCACCGCGATCCGGGTGTAGCCGCCGCCGGGGATCATCAGCACCGCCGTGCCGTTCGGCTTCGACGCCGGCGTCACCTTCAGCACCGGCGTCGCCAGATGCGTCCACGCGATGTCGTCCGCCGGGCCATCGGGCGACCGCTTCACGAAGGTGTCGGCAACGCTCAGACCCTCGCCCCCCGGCACGCGCCCCGGCCAGAGCGGAATACGCTGCGCCGGTTTGGCGGACAGTTGCGCGCGCAGCGGCGCGGTCGCGGTCACTCCAGCGGCGAGTCCAGCGGCCAGTAACGTGCGGCGGTCCATCGGATCAGTTTCCTGCCGGTCGCTGGTCGCTGGATACGACGCTGGGGGCGATCCGGAATGTGTCGGGTGCGGGAGGATGCGCGGGGTCGAACGGCGTCAGGCCGGGTGCGAGCATGGCCGCGAGCGGCAGGCCCGACGTCCGTACCGCCTCCGCCACCGCGCGTGCCAGCCCCCATGCGCCGTAATTGTCGTGATGCGTCGCATCCTTGCCGCCATCGTTGAACGCCAGCGGCGCGCGCGCCGGCCCCAATGCCTCGTAGAACGCGATAGACGCGGCGTTCAGGTCGATCAGCGGCACCTTCTCCTCGGCCGCCACCGCGCGCACCGCCCCGGCATAATCCGCGAGCGTCGGCTTGATCCGATCGCCCGTCCAGTTCCGCCGCTCGGGCGAGGTGACGAGGATCGGCACCGCGCCCCGCCGCCGGAACTCCGCAATGTACGTGCGCAGCCAGTCGCGATAGGTCGTCGCGGCCGGCGCATGCGTCTGCGGCCATTGCGCCTTCTGGTCGTTATGCCCGAACTGGATCATCGCCCAGTCGCCCGGGCGTACCCGCGACAGCGCCTTGTCCAGCCGTAGCTCGGTAACGAACGACTTCAGCGTCTCGCCCGATTCCGCATGGTTCGCCACCGCGATGCCGGAGCCGAAGAATACCGGCAGCATCTGCCCCCAGCTCGCCGCCGGCTCGAACCGCTGGTCCGTAACAGTTGAATCACCCAGCAAGTACAGCGTCGGCACATCGGCCGGCTCGATCGCCACCGCCGTCGCGGCGGCGCGGTCGCCCAGTATCTCCAGCGTTAATTTGTCGTCCCAGCTGAACGATCCCGCCTCGCGCGCATTCAGCCGCACCGCGACCCCGCCCGGCGCATTGGCTGGCGGCGGGGGCAGGGCGGCGGTGCGGACATTGACGACGAAGCTGCGCGTAACCGATCGGCTGCGCGGCACGGCCACGGCGTCAAGCATCAACCGCCGGCTCTCCGCCTTGATCGTCGTCTCCGATGCGTGTTTCGGATCGCCCAGCGTCACGGTGACGCGGTAATTGCCCTCGGGCACCTTGACGGAGAACAGGCGCGGCTGTCCCGGCTCGAACCCCGATGCACCATCATAGGGCCGCGCTGTTTTCAGGTCGAACCGCTGCGCCACGACGGGCGAGGCGATCATCGCAACCATGGCGATTGCGATCAGCCGCGCCGCTATCAACGGCATAGGGGCCGCCGCCGAATCGTCTCCGCGACCGGCAAGCGCGTGCGCTTCAACCCGCCCGCGACCAGCGCCGCGACACCTTCGGCACCCGCCTTGCTGAAATGCACATCGTCATCGACGCCCTTGGGAAAGCCCGGCCAGTTATCGGCGGCGGTCGCGTGCAGATAATATCCGCGCGACCCGTCCTCGCCCGCCCGCTCCACCCAGCCGCGCGACAGCAGCGACAGGTCGATCAGCGGCGTCTTCGTCTCTGCCGCGACCTGCTTGGCCGCATCCTCGTACAGCGGGAAACTGCGCGGCACATGCCCGTCCTTGAACGCGCGGCGGGTGACCGGCGTGATGATGACCGGCAACGCGCCATGTTTGCGCGCCATGCTCACGAAGCGGCGCAGGTTCGCGATGTAATCGGGAATCGGCGTGAACCGCTCCGCCATCTTCTTCGTATCCGCGTCGTTATGACCGAACTGGATCAACAGCGTATCGCCGGCTCGAATGTCGGTCGCGATTTTGTCGAACCGCCCCTCCGCGATGAAGCTGCGCGTGCTGCGCCCGCCGATCGCGCGGTTTTCGACCGCCAGCGGCGTCCAGCAGCGAAGCATCGTGCCCCAGCCGGATTGCGGTGCCTTGTCCGCCTTGTAATCCTGCGCCGTCGAATCGCTGGCGATGAAGATGCGCGGCGGCTCGGTCGCGCCGACCAGCAATATGGCGGCGAGGGTGGCAAAGGTCGCACGGATCATCGGTCGCTCGCAAAGCTGGTGGTGGCGCTCTTCAATCCGGGCGCGGTCGCGCTCAGCCGCACCGGCCCGCGCCCGTCGCCGGCGCGCACCATCGCCAGCGCGCGGCCGGCATTGGTCGTCCGCGTCGGGCTGGCGAAAGCGGTGTGGTCGGTCACGCCGGCATTGTCGAACGCCGCCAGCGTCCCGCCATCGACCGCGACCGTCACCGGCACCGCCGCATCGGGGACGACCACACCCTTCGCATCGACCACCTCGACCCGGACATAACCGACCGCATCGAAGCCGCGCCCGATCGTCCGCGCCTCCGGCACCAGCCGGATCGCCGCCGCCGGTCCTGCCGTGCGCAACCGGTCCTCGGCGACCTTGCGTTTCCCGTCCCATCCGATCGCCCGTACCTCGCCCGGCACGAACCCGACCTGCCATGTCCGCGCGCTGTCGTCGGCCGGTCGGAGTTTGCGCCCCTGCGAGCGGCCATTGACGATCAACTCGACCTCGGGCGCATTGCTGTACACCTCGACCGTCTCGGCATGCGGCGCGCGGTTCGTCGGCGACCAATCGGCCAGCGCGCCCGGCCCCTTGGGCTGGGGCAGGGCGACGCCGACCATCGTCGGCATCTCGCTGATGTCGATCACCTCCGTCACCCGCCGCGCGACCTTCACCACGGGAGTGTCGGACCACCAGCTTGCGCGTTCCCAGCCGATCGGCTTCACCACATCGGTGCGATCGACCAGACCCGATGGATTGCTGATCGCCGGCCAGCCCGATCGATCCGCCTCGCCCAGATAATCGACGCCGGTCCACAGGAACATGCCCGCATAGGCCGGGTCGTCACGCACCACGAGCCAGTTGCTGCGGTTCTTACCGTTCTCCGTACCGATGATCTTGCGGCTGGGCTTGTCGGCATGCGCCTTGGCCAGTTCGTTCTCGCGGTAATTCTGGCCGACCACGTCGAGCAGATCGGCAGTGCCGTTCTCGTAATCATGCGTCACGTTCGGGCGGAACAGCGCCATCGTCACCGGGCGGCTCGGGTCCTCGGCATGGAACACGTTGCGCAGCCGCGTGATGATCGACTGCGCGACCAGCGGATAGGGCGTGTCGTGGATCTCGTTCCCGATCGACCAGATCGCGATCGAGGGATGGTTGCGATCGCGCCGCGCCATCGCGCGCGCATCGATCGTCGACCAGTCGGTGAAGAACAGGTGATAATCCTGCGGGTTCTTCGCCACCGTCCACATGTCGAACGCCTCGTCCATCACCACCAGCCCCAGCCGGTCGCACAGGTCGAGGAATTCCGGCCCGAACGGATGATGCGCGGTGCGGATCGCGTTGACGCCCAGCGCCTTCAGCCCCTTCAACCGGCGTTCGTAGAAACTCAGCGGCACCGCCATGCCGAACGCGCCGCCATCGGCGTGGATCGCCGCACCCTTCAGCTTGAAGTTGCGGCCGTTCAGCCAGAAACCGGTCGGCGCCTCGAACTTCATATCACGGATGCCGAAGCTGACCCGGTCCTCGTCCAGCACGCTGCCGTCATCCGCGACGACCCGCACCACCGCACTGTGCATCGCCGGGTCGTTAATGTCCCAGCGGCGCGGCTTCGCCACCGAGCCTTGCGCCGACAGATCGATCGTCCGCCCGACCGACAGCGCGACCGCCGCGCCCTTCGTCGTCACGACCCGGCGGCCATCGGGGCCGATCAGATCGACCTCCAGATGCGCGGTCCGCTCCGCCGTGCCCTGATTGACGACGCTGCTGCGCACCGCAACCGTCGCCGCATCGGCGGTCAGCACCGGCGTCGTGACATAGGTGCCATCGGTATCGACGTGCACGTCGCCGCTCACGATCAGCCGGACATGGCGATAGATGCCGCCGCCCGCATACCAGCGCGACGCCGGCTGCGACGACGTATCCGCCCGCACGGCGATGACGTTGTCGCCATCCGCCTTCAGATGCGGCGTGATCTCGTAGCGGAAGCTCGCATAGCCACTGGGCCGGTGGCCGACATGCACGCCGTTTACCCAGACGCCCGACCGCTCCATGACGCCGTCGAACTCGACGAACACCCGCTTGCCGCGCATCTCGGGGGTCAGCGCGAAATGCTTGCGATACCATGCGACGCCGGTCGGCAGGAATGCCCCCGATCCGGTCGCGGCGGCATGTTCGTCGAACGGCCCGGTGATCGCCCAGTCGTGTGGCAGGTCGATCTTCGTCCAGCCGGTGTCGCCGAATTGCGTGGTTTCGGCGCCGGCCACATCGCCGCGCGTGAAGCGCCAGTCCGCATCGAACGGCATTTTGTCGCCCGCGAGGGCCGGGGTGGCCAGCAGCATCAGCGGCGCGAAGAAGATCGCGAGACGGCTTCTCGTTCCAACTCCTTTTACTACCCCGGCGGAGGCCGGGGCCCAGTTGGGAAAGCTTTTATGTAAGCCACCACCGCCATTCCAACTGGACCCCGGCCTCCGCCGGGGAACGGTGATGGAGGTGCCGGCGGCGGCCTTTTCAAACGGACGGCTCACTTGCCCGCTTCCTGCGCGGCCTTCGCCACCTCGACTGCGTAGATCGCGTTGCGGCCTTCCATGTTCGACCGGAACACTATCCACTTGTTGTCCGGCGTGAAGTGGATGTTCGGTTCAAGCTGGTAATTGTGCTTCGACAGGTCGACCAGCCGCTCCGGCGCGAACGTCCCCGGCGCGATCAGACTGTCCGCGTCCGCCGCATGGATACCCGCGACATCGGGGATCGCCTGCGGGGTCAGCAGGTAGATCCATTTCCCGTCCGGCGCATGCGCCACCATCTCGCTGTCGCCGCCGTCCCCGGCAAAGGTCTTGCCGTCCGACGAGGTGTTGTAGTGCACCGACCACTGATTGCGCTCGACATGATACCAGCGCCGCTTCTGCGTCGCGACGTCGTATCCCGCCACCCAGAACACCTGTCCCCGCGGAGTTTGCAGATCGTACCAGATCGTCTTGCCGTCCGGGCTCCACCACTCATGGCCCGCGATCTCCATGTTCATCATGCGCGTATGGATTTTCGTCAGCTGCGTGCCGTCGGTACGGATCGTCCAGATGCGATCCACTTTGTGCCACGGCCCCTCGTGGCAGAACATCAGCAGCCCCGGATCGGTCGGCGAGAATTGCAGGTGGTTCAGCCAGTCGGTCGCCTTGTGCGCCACCGTGCGTGCGCCGGTCTTCAGGTCGATCGTGAAGATCTCCATCGGAATTCGCGCTTCCAGCCGGTCGTTCAGCCGCACTTCCTTGGCCTCGGCAAAGGGCAGGGGTTTGCCGTCGGGGCCGTTCGCGGCATATTCCGCCTGATCGGTCTTGCCGCTGCGCTCGGTCCGCCCCGGCTGCAAGGGCATGGCGCGTTCGGCGACCTGACCCGCGACCAGCGTCTCGTCCGCGTTCATGGTGTCGATCTGACCGGCGGGCAGGTCGATGACCTTCCTCGCCTTGCCGCTGTCGATATCGGCCGCCCACAGCTCCAGCGGATCGCGCTGCCCGTCCGATCCCGCGCCCGTCGTCGCCGCCTTGCCGGTGGCGCGGACGGTATAATAGGCGGTGCGCGTCTTGTGACCGGTGAACAGCAGTCGCACGATCTTCTGTTTTACCAGCGCCTTCACGGCCCACGTCTTCAGATCGACGACCGAGATGCCCTCGGCGGTCGAGAACACCATCTTGTCGCCCTGCGGCGTGAAGGCGTTGTAATTGAAATACAGCAGGTAATTACCCGGCGCATCCGACAGCCGCATCACCCGGTGCCCCGTCTTCGCATCGACCCACGACGCGGGCTTTTGCGCGGCGGGGGAGGGCGTCTGCGCCACGGCGGCGGCGGGCAGGGCAAGGGCGAGCAACAGGGACGCGAACTTCATGCACCACTCCTCGGGCAACCAATCGCGATCTGACGCCGCTTCTGTCCCAGATAATCATGATGTATTTCATATGATGCAAGCGGTTTGTCGCGTGGTGTCGGCTTCGGTGCGTCGATCAAGGAGAGAAGGTTGGTTCGCGCGGAGGCGCGGAGGCGCGGAGAAGAAGGGGTGGTTGCCGTTCCAACATGACGCACCCGATCCTGCTCCGGCGATGACAGGCGTGATGAAAGACGCCTGCGGCGTCAAAGACCAGCCGCGCGCAGCGCTATAGCTACTTTCTTCTTCTCCGCGTCTCCGCGCCTCCGCGCGAACAAAACCTTCTTATTTTCGAAACTCAGGTCAGCCCCTGACATCCACCAGGGCATCCCGCGTGATCCGGTCGATGCTGGTGCAACTGGTTAGCGCCATCGCCACCCGCATCTCCGCCTCCATCAGTTGCAGCATATGCGTCACGCCCGCCTCACCCGCCGCCGCCAGCGCATAGACCCATGCCCGGCCCAGCAGTACGCCATGCGCGCCCAGCGCCAGCATCCGCACCACGTCCAGCCCCGACCGCACGCCACCGTCCGCCAGGATCGTCAGTCGATCCCGCACCGCATCCGCGATCGGCGGCAGCGCCCGCGCGGTGGAGGGGACGCCGTCCAGCTGTCGTCCGCCATGGTTCGACACGACGATCCCGTCCGCGCCCAGATCGGCCGCGGCAATCGCATCCTCGCGGTCGAGGATACCCTTGATGACCAGTGGCCCGTCCCAACTGTCTCGAATAAACTCCAGATCCTTCCACGACACGGTCGGATCGAAATTGTTGCGCATCCAGGCGAAGAAATCCTCCAGCCCGGTATTCTTCCCCAGCACCGGCGCGACGTTGCCCAACTGGTGCGGCCGCCCCTTCACGCCCACGTCCCACGCCCAGGCGGGTCGCAGCATCGATTGCACCGTCCGCCGGAACGAACCAGCGAACCCGGAAGCCCCAGCCAGCCCCGACCGGTAATCGCGATACCGCGATCCCGGCACCGGCATGTCGACGGTGAAGATCAGCGCGGTGCACCCGGCGGCCTTTGCCTGCGCCAGCAGGTCCTTCATGAACCCCCGGTCGCGGATCATGTACAACTGGAACCAGATCGGCTGGCTGGTGCCGCGCGCGACCTCGTCGATCGGACAGGCCGACACGGTCGACAGACAGAACGGAATCCCCGCCTTCTCCGCCGCCCGTGCCGCCTGCACCTCGCCACGCCGCGCGTTCATGCCGGCAAGGCCGATCGGGGCGAGCGCCACCGGCAGCTTCTGCTCGCGCCCGAACAGCGTCGTCGTCAGGTCCAGCGTCGACACATCGGTCAGCACCCGTTGGCGCAGCGCGATCGCCTCCAGATCGGCGACGTTCCGGCGCAGCGTCACCTCCGCATAGGAACCGCCGTCGATATATTCGAACAGGAAATGCGGCAGTCGCCGCCGCGCGAGTTCCCGGTAATCGAGCGCGGATGCCGCCTTTGCCATTACTGTCAAAGCCCTATTGGAGGTTTACGAACATGCCGCCATCGACCAGCAGTGCCGCACCGGTGACGTATTTGGCGAGATCGGAGGCGAGGAACACGATCGGCCCTTCCAGATCGTCGGGCTGCCCCAGCCGGCCGAGCGGAATGCGCTTTTCCATATAGTCGCGCTTCTCGACGTCGGCGAGATCGTCCTTGTTGATGTCGGTCAGGATCGTGCCCGGCAGCACCGAGTTGCAGCGGATGCCGTATTTACCCAGCGCGATCGCGGTCGACTGCATCAGCGAATGCACGCCCGCCTTGGTCGGGGTATAATGCGTCTGGTACTCGCCACCGACAAGGGCCGAGATCGACGACACCGCGACGATCGCGCCGCCGTGACCCTGCTTGACCATCTGGTTGGCCGCCGCCTGCACCATGAAATAGGCGCCGTGCATGTTGACGCGCATCGTCCGCTCGAACGTCTCGACCGGCATGTCGAGGAAGGCATGGAAGGGGCAGATGCCCGCATTGTTGACGAACACGTCCACCTTGCCAAACTTGTCGACGGCCTTCGCCACGAAGTCCTTCGCGGTGGCCGGATCGGCGACGTCGCCCTGCACGTACAGGCCGCGCTGGCCCAGCGCCTCGATCTCCGCGACGGCCGATGCCGCGCCGGCTTCGTCGCGCGAGAAGTTGATGACCACGTCGGCACCGTGGCGCGCCGCGCCGATCGCGGCGGCGCGGCCGATTCCGGCCGACGCACCCGTTACCAATACCGTCTTGCCTTCCAGTAACTTCACGAACGCTCTCCTGATTATCGCTTTTGCCTGGGTATCGGCGTCTCGTCGGTCCAGCCGAGATCGCGGCTGATCGCGGTCGCGGTGCCGCGCACGTCGTCGCTCAGCGTTCCCATCCGTTCGTCGGACATGTATTGCGCCGCGCTCGACACGCTGATCGCCGCGACGATCCGACCGGATGCATCGCGGATCGGCGCGGCGACGCAGCGTATCTGGTCCTGATTCTCTTCCAGATCGAACGCGCGGCCGGCACCGACATAGCCCTGCATCCGCTCCGCCCACAGACCGTAATCGGCCGCCGGTGCGCCCGCCGCCTGATCGCCCGCGAACAGCATTTCCCACCGCGTCGGCAGGTCGTCGAGCATCAGCGCCTTGCCCAGACCCGTCGCGGTCAGCGGCTGGCGATCGCCGATCCGGCTGGAAATCTCCACCCGCCGCCGGCCCGGAATCTTGTCGAGGTACAGCGCCCGGTCCTGGTCGAGGATGCCGAGATGCACCGTATCCTCGCTCAGCGTCGCCAGTTCCTCAATATGCGGTCGCGCGATCTGCACCACGTCCGCCTGCCGCTGCGCCAGGAAGCCCAGCTCCAGCAGCTTCGGTCCGAACTGGTATCCCAGCCGCGGCACGAACGTCAGGTATCGCCGGTCGATCAGGGCATTGGCCAGCCGATGCGTGGTGGACCGCGTCAGCCCCAACCGGGCGGCGAGATCGGCGAGCGCGATCGGCCCATCGACCACGGCGTCCAGCACGTCGAGCCCGCGCAGCAGCGTCTGGCTGCCGGGCGGGCTCTTGACCGTGCTGTCGGCCGATTCTGGATTTGACGGAGAGTTTTTCATTTCGTAATACGCCATTCCATAATGTGGAAGTTAAGCCGCTGCAAGCGGTAGGAGAGGGGCCTTGGACAGCAATCGTCATCCACTGCGATGCGACGACGTACCAAATGCTGGTACGCGCTGCCTATCTCTCATGTTCGGAGAAGACGCATGAGCCTGTCGAAGATCAAGCACGTCCGCGCGTTCGTCGTGCGCGGCGGCGGTGCCGATTATCACGATCAGGGCGAAGGCCACTGGATCGACGACCACATCGCCACGCCGATGAGCCGCTATCCCGAATATCGCCAGTCGCGGCAGAGCTTCGGCATCAACGTGCTCGGCACGCTGGTGGTGCAGATCGAAGCGGAGGACGGCACGACCGGCTTCGCGGTGACGACCGGCGGCGAGCCGGCGGCGTTCATCGTCGAGAAGCACCTCGCCCGCTTCCTCGAAGGACGCGATCCGGCGGAATATGAGAAGATCTGGGACCAGATGTACTTCTCGACCCAATATTACGGGCGCAAGGGTCTGGTCGTGAACGCGATCTCCGGCGTCGACCTGGCGCTGTGGGACCTGCTCGGCAAGCTGCGGCAGGAGCCGGTGTATCATCTGCTCGGCGGCGCGGTGCGTGACGAACTGCAATTCTATGCCACCGGCGCGCGGCCCGATATCGCGAAGGAACTGGGCTTCATCGGCGGCAAGCTGCCGCTGCACCACGGTCCGGCCGAGGGGCTGGAGGGGCTGCACAAGAACGTCGCGCTGCTGGCCGACATGCGGTCGAAGGTCGGCGACGATTTCTGGCTGATGTACGATTGCTGGATGGCGCTCGACGTCGACTACGCCACCCGCCTCGCCATCGCCTGCCACGAACATGGCCTGAAATGGATCGAGGAGGCGATCAGCCCCGACGATTACTGGGGCTATGCCGAACTGAAGCGCAACGTGCCCAAGGGGATGCTGGTGACCACCGGCGAGCATGAGGCGACCCGCTGGGGCTTCCGCATGTTGATGGAGATGGATTGCTGCGACATCATCCAGCCCGATGTGGGCTGGTGCGGCGGCGTGACCGAGTTGCTGAAGATCAGCGCGCTGGCCGATGCCAAGGGCAAGATGGTCGTGCCGCACGGATCGTCGGTCTACAGCTATCATTTCGTCATCACCCGCCACAACTCGCCCTTCGCCGAATTCCTGATGATGCATCCGGGACCGACCGAAGTGGTGCCGATGTTCAGCCCGCAGTTGCTGGGCGAGCCGGTGCCGCAGAACGGGCGGCTGAAGGCGTCGGCACTCGACAAGCCCGGGTTCGGCGTGGAACTGAACCCGGAAGTGGCACTGCACCGGCCGTACACGCACTAATTAAGCCCCTCCCGCTCGCGGGAGGGGTTTGGGGTGGGCCTGTCCCCGGGCAAAGAGTTTGCGGAACCGCCCACCCCCGACCCCTCCCGCAAGCGGGAGGGAAGAGATTGAACTCTTCCAAAGGACCTACCCCCATGAAACTCTGCCGTTATGGCCCCAAGGGCGCCGAGAAACCCGGTCTGGTCGATGCCGATGGCGCGATCCGCGACCTGTCGGGCAAGGTCGACGACATCACCGTCGCCAGCCTCACGACCCTAGCCGGCGTCGATGCCGCCAGCCTGCCCGTGGTGGAGGGCAGCCCGCGTTACGGCGTGCCCGTCGCCGGCATCGGCAAGATCGTCGCGATCGGCCTCAACTACCGCGACCATGCGATCGAATCGAACCTGCCGATCCCGACCGAACCGATGATGTTCATGAAGGCGCTATCCAGCCTGACCGGCCCGAACGATCAGGTCGTGCTGCCGAAGAACTCCACCCACGGCGACTGGGAAGTCGAGCTGGGCGTCATCATCGGCAAGACCTGCCGCTATGTCGACAAGGCCGAGGCGATGGATCACGTCGCCGGTTACGTGCTGGCGAACGACGTGTCGGAGCGCTTCAACCAGAAGCAGCGCGGCACCCAGTGGTCGAAGGGCAAGGGCCACGACACCTTCTGCCCCGTCGGCCCATGGCTGGTGACGCCGGACGAGGTGGGTAATCCGCAGGATCTCGCCATGTCGCTCGACGTGAACGGCGACCGGATGCAGACCGGCAACACGAAGACGATGATCTTCGCGATCGACGAGCTGATTTCCTACGTCAGCGAATATGTCACGCTGGAGCCGGGCGACCTGCTCATCACCGGCACGCCGCCGGGCGTGGGCGAGGGCAAGAAGCCCGAGGCGATCTTCCTGAAGGCGGGCGACACGATGACGCTGTCGATCGACAAGCTCGGCACGCAGACGCAGAACGTCGTCGCCTGGGCGCACCCGCGCACCGGCACCGCCGCATGACGACCTTTCCGGGCCGCTTCGACGGCCGCACCGCGATCGTCACCGGCGGCGCGTCCGGTCTCGGCAAGGCGGTGGCGAAGCGCATCGTCGCCGAGGGTGGCAAGGTGTGCCTCTGGGACCTGAACCCCGACGCGCTCGCCGCCGCGCGCGGCGATGTCGGCGCGACTCACACCGTCGCGATCGATGTGTCCGACCATGCCGCCGTCGCCAACGCCGCGCAGGAATCGAACGCGGCGCTCGGCGGCCGGATCGACGTGCTGGTCTGTTCGGCGGGCATCACCGGCGCGACCGTGCCGGTGCATGAATTCCCGATCGACAGCTGGCTGCGCGTCGTCGACATCAATCTGAACGGCCTGTTCTATTGCAACCGGTCGGTCGTGCCGTTGATGCTGGCGAACGGCTATGGCCGGATCGTCAACGTGGCATCGGTGGCGGGCAAGGAGGGCAACCCCAACGCCTCGGCCTATTCCGCGTCCAAGGCCGGCGTGATCGGCTTCACCAAGTCGCTGGGCAAGGAGCTGGCCGGCAAGGGTATCATCGCCAACACGCTGACCCCCGCGACCTTCGAAAGCCCGATCCTGGAGCAACTGCCCAAGAGCCAGGTCGATTACATGCGATCGAAGATTCCCATGGGTCGCTTGGGTGAGATCGACGAATCGGCGGCGATGGTGTGCTTCATGGCGAGCGAGGAATGCAGTTTCACGACCGCCTCGACGTTCGACACATCCGGCGGCCGCACGACGTTCTGACCACCTTTCGTTCGTCCTGAGTAGGGGCTGAGTGAAGTCGAAGACCCGTATCGAACGACATTGCCCTAGGCGGGCCAGTCCTTCGATATGTCGCTTCGACAGGCTCAGCGACTACTCAGGACGAACGGTTCTTTTCATTTCGACGGAGCAACCATGGGCAATCCCCTGATCGGCGTCGCGTTCCACTGGCTGGGCGGCCTTGCCTCCGCCAGTTTCTACGTCCCCTACCGGGGCGTGAAGCGCTGGTCGTGGGAGGTGTATTGGCTCACCGGCGGCATTTTCTCTTGGCTGCTCGCGCCGTGGTTCTTCGCCAGCATCCAGACCAACGACCTGCTCGGCGTGCTGGCCGCGACGCCGTCGCCCAACATCTGGTGGCCGGTGTTCTTCGGCGTCCTCTGGGGCTTTGGCGGCCTCGGCTATGGCCTGACGATGCGCTATCTCGGCCTGTCGCTCGGCATGGCGGTGGTGCTGGGGTTGTGTACGGTGTTCGGCACGCTGGTGCCGCCACTGTTCCTCGGCGATTTCCATGAAAAGCTGCTCGCCACCGCATCGGGCAACATCATCCTTGCCGGCATCCTGCTGACGCTGGTCGGCATCATCGTCGTCGCCATGGCTGGCGCCCGCAAGGATGCCGCGCTGTCCGAAGAAGAGAAGGCTGCCGCCGTCGCCGAGTTCGATTTCAAAAAGGGCATCGTCGTCGCGATCTTCGCCGGCATCATGTCGGCCTGTTTCGCCTTTGGCCTCGCCGCCGGTGAACCGATCAAGGCCCTGTCCGCCGCCGCCGGCACCGGACCGCTCTGGACCGGGCTGCCGGTATTGTGTCTCGTCATGTTCGGCGGCCTCATCACCAACGCGCTGTGGTGCGGATACCTTGTCGTGAAAAACCGCAGCGCCGGGCAGTGGGTCGGTCGGGGGCTGGGCAGGGGCGTCGCCAGCGATCCCGCCGCACAGACTGTTTCGCCCGATCACGGTGCCACGTTCGAACCCGCTGCCACCGCCGCCGGATCGACCGCCCCCGCCAGGGCGCCGATGCTGCGCAACTACCTGCTCTGCGCGGTCGCCGGCATCGCGTGGTATTTCCAGTTCTTCTTCTACACGATGGGCGAGAGCCAGATGGGTCGCTACGGCTTCTCGTCATGGACGTTGCACATGGCGTCGATCATCATCTTCGGCACATTGTGGGGCTTCGCCTTTCGCGAGTGGAAGGATGCCGCCCCCCGCGTCCGGGGCATGGTGTGGAGCGGTGTCGCCATCCTCGTCCTCGCCACCATCGTCATCGGTTACGGCAATTATCGCGGAGCCTGATCCATGCGCGACGTTCCTTTCATCGATGCCCACGTCCATCTCTGGGACCTCGACCATCTCCGCTACCCATGGCTGACGCCGCCCTTCGCCGACGACGGCCCCAATGGCAGCGTCGAGCCGATCGCCCACACCTACCGCCCCGCCGACTATCGCGCCGAGGCAGCCGGCTGGGCCGTCGCCGGCATCGTCCATATCGATGCCGGCGCGCATGGCGACGATGCGCTGGCTGAAACCGAATGGCTCGAAGCACAGGCGAACGACAGCAACCTGCCGATGGGCATCGTCGCCTTCGCCGCGCTCGACGATCCGGACGTCGAGCGATTGCTTGCCGCCCATGCTGCGCATGGCCGGGTTCGCGGCATCCGCCACATCGTCAACTGGCACGCCACCCCGCGCCGCACCTATACGCCGCGCGACCTGACGACCGATCCCGCCTGGGAACGCGGCTTCGCGCTGCTCGCCAAATACGGCCTGTCCTTCGATCTTCAGGCCTATCCCGCACAGTTTCCCGCGCTCGCCACGCTGCTGGCCCGCCATCCGGGTACGCCGGTGATCGTCAATCATCTCGGCATGCCCGTTCCCGACGACACCGATGGCCGGGCTGAGTGGCGCGCCGGCATGGCCGCGCTCGCCGCCCTGCCGCAGGTAGCGATGAAGATTTCCGGCTTCGGCTTCGTCCAGCGACCATGGACCGCGGACGATGCGCGACCGTGGATCACCGAGACGGTCGACCTGTTCGGCCCCGACCGCTGCCTCGTCGCCAGCGATTTCCCCACCGACCGCCTGTTCGGCGATTTCGACGATACGCTGGGCGCCTATGCGACGGTCATCGCAAGCTATTCCGATGACGAGCGCCGCGCGATGTGGGGCCGCAACGCCGACCGCATCTACCAGATGGGCCTTGATATCTGACGAGGCGCTTGCCGCCCGCGCATCCACCCGCTATCGACTTGTCTGAGTAATGGACCGCAGGTCCGATCAGGAGAGGATGGCCGATGCGCCTGTCGTTGCTGCAATTCCGCGATGCGTCCGGTAACCGCGGTGTTGCCGCGCTGGGTGAGGACCGCGTTCCCCGCCGCGTGACCGGCGCCACCAGCGTCCGCGCGCTGGCGCAGGGGGCGATCGATGCCGGCCACGATCTCGCCGCCGCCGTCGCTGCCGCCGGTCTTGGCGATGTGGTCGATCTCGATCAGGTAACCCTGCTCGCGCCGATCGACCATGACGATCCCGCGCATTGCATCCTGACCGGCACCGGCCTGACCCATCTTGGTTCCGCCGAGGGTCGCGATCAGATGCACCGCGCCGCCAAGGCCGACGCGGCTCCCACCGATTCGATGAAGATGTTCCTGATGGGGGTGGAGGGCGGCAAGCCCGCCGCCGGCACCGAGGGCGCGCAGCCCGAATGGTTCTACAAGGGCAACGGCCTGTCGCTGGTCGCCCCCGGCCAGCCGCTCGTCTCCCCCGCCTTCGCCAAGGATGCAGGCGAGGAGCCGGAGATCGCTGGCGTGTATCTCGTCGCCTCCGACGGCACGCCCGTCCGCATCGGCTTCGCCCTCGCCAACGAATTCTCCGACCATGTGACGGAGCGCGGCAACTACCTCTGGCTCGCCCATTCGAAACTGCGCCCCGCTGCGATCGGCCCCGAACTGCTCGTGGGCGAATTACCGCAGGAAGTGATCGGCACCAGCCGCATCATCCGTGACGGCGCGACGCTGTGGGAAAAGCCGTTCCTGTCGGGCGAGGCGAACATGTCGCATAGCCTGGCCAATCTCGAACACCATCATTTCAAATACGCGCTGTTTCGCGCCCCCGGCGACGTTCACGTCCATTTCTTCGGCACCGCCACCCTGTCGTTCAGCGACGGCGTGACGACGCAGGAAGGCGACGTGTTCGAGATAGAAGCCGCGCCCTTCGCGCTGCCGTTGCGCAACACCGTCGCCACCGATACGCACAGCCCAGTCGCGGTGAGGGCGCTCTGATGACGATCCGTCTCGGCCTCGTCGGCGTCGGCAAGATCGCGCACGACCAGCACATCCCCACCATCGCCGCCTCGCCCGATTTCGAACTGGTCGCCACCGCCAGCCGTCACGGCAGCGTCGAGGGCACGCCCTCCTATTCCTCGATCGAGGAGATGCTCGACGGTCCCGAGACGATCGACGCGATCACCCTCTGCCAGCCACCGCATGTGCGCTACGACGCCGCCCGCCTCGCCATCGCCAGCGGCAAGCACGTCTTCCTCGAAAAGCCCCCCGGCATGACGCTGGGTGAGGTTGCCGCACTCGCCGAACAGGCGGAGACGGCCGGTGTGTCACTCTTCGCCAGCTGGCATTCGCGTTACGGCGCCGCGATCGACGACACCCGCGCGTGGCTCGCCGGCACCACGATCCATTCGGTCAAGGCCATCTGGAAGGAGGACGTCCGCGTCTGGCATCCGGGGCAGGAATGGCTGTGGGAGGCGGGCGCGCTTGGCGTGTTCGATCCTGGCATCAACGCGCTGTCGGTGCTGACCGCGATCCTGCCGCGCCGTTTCTTCCTGACCGATGCGACGCTGGAGTTCCCCGAGAACCGCGCCGCGCCGATCGCCGCCGACCTGACCTATGTCGATACCGCCGGCGTCCCCGTCGCCGCCGAGTTCGATTTCCGCCAGCCGGGCCCCCATACCTGGGAGGTCCATGCCGAAACCGCCGCCGGCACGATGCTGCTGGCCAAGGGCGGTAACGAATTGTGGATCGACGGCGTGCTGAAGACCACCGCGCCGGAGGCCGAGTATCGCGGCCTGTACGACCAGTTCGCCAGACTGATCGCCGCTGGCAAATCGGATGCCGACACCACCCCGCTGGCGCACGTCACCGACGCGTTCCTGCGCGGCGTCCGCGTGCCGGTGGAGCCGTTCCATTACTGATCGGTCGACACCTGCGGACCCCGCGCCCATGGTCGCGGGCTGACAGGAGAAATGCGGTGAGCCGCCAGCGATCGACGCCGGAAACATCGCCGCTGGGGACCAGTGCACCGCGCCGCATCCATGGCAACATCGCGCACGATCTGGGCGTCGCGATCGTCACCGGCCATCATCAGCCGGGCGAGATCCTGCCCGGCGAGATCGAGTTCAGCCACCGCCTCGACGTATCGCGCAGCGCGTATCGCGAGGCGGTGCGTATCCTCGCCGCCAAAGGGCTGGTCGAAAGCCGGCCCAAGACGGGCACCCGCGTCAGCGACCGCCGGCGCTGGAACATGCTCGATCCCGACGTCCTCGCCTGGATGTTCGAGAGCGAGCCCGATGAGGTCTTCATCCGCAGCCTGTTCGAACTGCGCATGATGATCGAACCCGCCGCCGCCGCCTTCGCTGCGGAACGGCGCACCGCCGACGAACTGTCCCGCATGGGGGCGGCGCTGCACGACATGGCGCATCACGGCCTCGCATCCCCCGCCGGCCGCACTGCCGACCAATTGTTCCACAATCTGGTGCTGGAGGCGACGCGCAACGAGCCGTTGACGACATTGTCGACCACCATCGCCGCGGCGGTCGGCTGGACGACGATCTTCAAACAGCGCCGCACCCTGCCGCCGCGCGATCCGATGCCCGAACATTTCGCGCTGTACGATGCGATCGCGGCGGGTGACGGCGACCTGGCACGCGTCCGCATGACCGAGCTGGTGGCGCTGGCCCTGCGCGACACCGAACAGGCGGTCGCGGCCTGATCGCCGACGACAGGAACACGGGCGACTAAGGATTGTTGAGTCTGCGCAACATTTACCACCGCCGGGGCTGCACCAACCATGTTTACCGACCGCAATGCGACATGGCTGGCCCGATTGGGCTTCGCCGCGCGGGGCCTCGTCTATCTACTCGTCGGCTGGTTCGCGATCGACGCGGCGCTGCGCGATGGCCAGACGGCGGACAATCAGGGCGCGATCGCTTCGCTCGCCGACGAGCAGTTCGGCCATATCCTGCTGGCGGTCATCGCCGCCGGGATGCTTGGCTATGCGGTCTGGCGCCTGACCGAGGGATTGGCCAATCCCGAACGGATCGCTCGTGACGCGAAGGGTAATTTCAAGCGGCTCGGCCACCTGGTCAGCGGCATCGCCCACGTCATCCTCGCCTGGACCGCCGCCCGCATCGCGCTGGATATCGGCAAGACCACCGGCGGCACGTCCCCCGGCGACGAGAGCGCGCGCGACTGGACCGCATGGCTGCTCGCGCAACCGTTCGGCCAGATCCTCGTCGGCATCGTTGCGGTCGGCCTGATCGTCGCGGCCGGGCAACAGGCGCACAAGGCATGGACCGGCGGTTTCGCCGTCGACCTGCGCAGCGATACGCCGACGCCGGGCTATGTCTGCACCATCGGCCGGCTCGGTTATGGCGCACGGGCGCTGGTGTTCGTGATCCTCGCCGGCTTCTTCACGCTCGCCGCGTGGCAGGCACAGGCGAGCGAGGCCGGCGGCATGGCGGCGGCGCTCGGCATGTTGCAGGGCCAGCCCGGCGGCCAATGGCTCCTCGCTGCCACCGGCATCGGCCTCGGCCTGTTCGGCATCTACAGCTTCGTCGAGGCCCGATACCGCCGCATCCATGTCGATCTGCCGGGGTGTGACTGACCGAACCACGGACCCTCGCCGTTCCTCATGGGTTGAGCGGCTCCCCACCATGAAGGAGCCGGCGTGTCGATCGACCTGCAACATATCGTCGATGAGGTCGCCACCGCGATCGTCGCCGAGGCCGCCACGATAGAGGCCAGCGCCGACGCCAAGGAGGAGGGCGTCGCCCCCGGTCCGTTCGGCATCGCCGTCGCCACCACCGATGGCCGCGTGTTTACCGCCGGCGACATCGCCACCGGCTTCCCGATCCAAAGCATATCGAAGGTCTTCGCGCTGGAACTGGCGCTGTCGGCGATCGGCGACGATGTGTTCCACCGCGTCGGTCGCGAACCGTCCGGCGATCCGTTCAATTCGATGATCGATCTCGAACGCAACAAGGGCGTGCCGCGCAATCCGTTCATCAACGCCGGCGCGCTCGTGGTCGTTGACATGCTCGTCGAACAATTCCCCGACGACCGGGCGGAGGGCGCGGTCCTGCGGCTGGTGCAGCGCGCGATCGGCGGCGGCGAGACGATCGGCCTCGACGACGACGTCCTCGCTTCCGGGGAAGAGGCCGGCGACCTGAACCGCGCGATGATGTATTTCGCCAAGGCGCACGGTAATCTCCATGCGCCCGTCGACGACGTGATGACCGCCTATGTGCGGCAATGCGCGATCACCCTGAATTGCCGGCAACTGGCGCTGGCCGGACGATTCCTTGCCGATACCGCGCATCATCCGGACGATCCCGACGCCGATCGCACCGCCCGGCGGATGCGCCGGCTGCTGGCACTGATGACGACATGCGGTCATTATGACGGCTCCGGCGACTTCGCCTACCGCGTCGGCCTGCCCGCCAAGAGCGGCGTCGGCGGCGGCATCATCGCGGTGGCGCCGGGGATCGCCTCGATCGCGACATGGTCGCCCAATCTCGACCAGCACGGCAATTCGATCCTGGGCGTGCACGCGCTGGAGATGCTGTGCGACCGCACCGGCTGGTCGGCCTTCGCATAGGGCAGGGGTGCGTAGGGCAGGGGCGCCTCGCGCGCCGGGAACCATCGCGACGGCCGTTCGCTTCACCGCAGTCTCTATTGTCCACTAATGTGGTGGGGTATAGATAGAGATCGGGAAGATGGTCGGCCGCTTCCGGTGGCAAGAAACCAGTCTCCTGGCGACTCGAAGGAGAAGCGTGATGGGTTCATTCGCCGCGTATGACGCCGTTCGACCTACGATCCTGACCGTGCCGGGTCTGGGCGGCTCCGGGCCTTCGCACTGGCAGACCCTGTGGGAACAATCGGTGCCGGGCGTCCACCGCGCCGATCTGGGCATGTGGAACACGCCCCACCGCAACAGCTGGGTGACGAAGCTGGACGAGGCGATCCGCCATGCCGAGGCACCGGTGATCCTCGTCGCGCACAGTCTCGGCTGTCTGGCGGTAGCGTGGTGGGCGCAACTCAGCCCGCAACCCTATGGCTGGCCCGTCGCCGGCGCGCTGCTGGTCGCGCCCGCCGATACCGACCGGTCCGATGCCTGTCCCGAGCTGAAAGCGTTCGCACCCAGCCCGCGCATCCCCTTGCCGTTTCCGTCGATGGTCGTCGCCAGCACCGATGACCCGTGGATCACGATCGACCGCGCCCACAGTCTGGCGGCCGAGTGGGGCAGTCATTTCGTCGATGTCGGCGATACCGGCCACATCAATGCCGCCAGCGGCATCGGTCGCTGGCCCGAAGGGCTCGACCTGCTCGACCGCGTGATTGCCGCCGCCGGGCAGGACGGCCGGCCCACGCTCAGCCCCGGCGACGCCCGCGCCCTGCTGACCCGCAGCCGCGACCTTGATCCGCCGCCGGTGTTCGGCGACCGGCCGGTCAACTCACCGGTGATCGCCCGGACGCAGAGGGGATTGCATTAGAGTATGAATACCTCGGTTTGACCCGTCATTGCGAGCGAAGCGAAGCAACCCAAGGCGGCACGTAACGCCCTGGGTTGCTTCGCTTCGCTCGCAATGACGGACGGATGAGTTTTTGGTCACCCGAGATTCGGGTCGGATCAACGTTCAATTGCGCCAGGATGCGAAGAAAGAGAGTGTTCGCGCGGAGGCGCAAAGAACGCGGAGGTGTTTCATGCGCGGCAGCGCGTCATCCCTGCTTCGGTCGTGATAGACAGGCCGCTGTCGCGGCAGGTCCATCACCTCTGCGTCCTCCGCGCCTCCGCGCGAACAAACTACTATTTCTGGAATCTTCGCGGCTTCGCGTGAATCAAAACGAGAAATGTCGATACGCCCAACCAATCGACAACCGGCCCGAAACGGAAAATCGCCCCGAACCGGCCACCTCATCAATGGTTATCCCGCGGCAACCCCCGCGTCTGCGCGATCCGCTGGTATTTCTCCGCACCCTCGACGATCGCACCGGTATTCATCTGGCCGACATGGCTGCGGCTGATCTCCTGCCACGGCGTCTGCGAGGCGGGATAGGCATAGCCACCCGCCGCCTGCAACGCCGCCCGCCGCGCCTCGATCTCCTCCGGCGCGATCAACGCGTCGACCGTGCCCTTGCCCAGATCGACACGCACGCGGTCACCGGTGCGCAGCAACGCCAGGCTGCCGCCCGCCGCCGCTTCCGGGCTGGCGTTCAGGATCGACGGCGACCCCGACGTGCCCGACTGGCGACCATCGCCGATGCAGGGCAGGGCGTGGACGCCCTCGGTAATCAGATAGGCCGGCGGCCGCATGTTCACGACCTCGGCCGCACCCGGATAGCCGATGGGGCCGGCGCCGCGCATGAACAACAGCGTCTCGGGCGTGATGCCGACCGAGGGATCGTCGATGCGGTGGTGATAATCCTCCGGCCCGTCGAACACGACCGCTGGCCCCTCGAACGCCTCGGGATCGTCGGGGTTCGACAGATAACGTTCGCGGAACTCCGGCCCGATCACGCTGGTCTTCATCACTGCCGCGTCGAACAGATTGCCCGACAGCACGATGAAGCCCGCATCTTCCTTCAGCGGCTCGGCAAACGGACGGATGACCTTCTCGTCCTCGATCGCCACGCCGCGGCAATTGTCGCCCATCGTCCGGCCGTTCACAGTCAGCGCGTCCTCGGCGATCAGGCCCTGGCCCATCAACTGGTTCACCACCGCCGGCACGCCGCCCGCGCGGTAATAATCCTCGCCCAGATATTCGCCCGCCGGTTGCAGGTTGACGAGCAACGGCACCTTGTGCCCCTCCGTCTCCCAGTCCTTCAGCGGCAGCTCGACGCCGATATGGCGCGCGATGGCGGCCAGATGGATCGGCGCGTTGGTCGATCCGCCGATCGCGGAATTGACCTTGATCGCGTTGTGAAACGCCGGTTTCGTCAGGATGTCTGAAGGCTTGATATCCTCCGCGACCATCTCGACGATGCGCTTGCCCGTCCGCCATGCCACTTCCTGCCGGTCGCGATAGGGCGCCGGGATCGCGGCCGAGCCGGGCAGCGACATGCCGAGCGCCTCGCACAGCGAGTTCATCGTCGTGGCGGTGCCCATCGTGTTGCAGTAACCGGTCGATGGCGCCGACGACGCGACCAGCCGGATGAACTCCGCATCGTCGATCTCGCCCGCCGCCAGCAACTGACGCGCCTTCCACACGATCGTCCCCGACCCGGTGCGCTCGCCCTTGTGCCAGCCGTTCAGCATCGGCCCGACCGACAGCGCGATCGCCGGGATGTTCACCGTCGCCGCCGCCATCAGGCACGCCGGCGTCGTCTTGTCGCACCCGATCGTCAGCACCACGCCGTCCAGCGGATAGCCGTACAGCACCTCGACCAGCGCCAGATAGGCGAGATTCCGGTCGAGGCCAGCGGTCGGCCGCTTGCCCGTCTCCTGAATGGGATGGACCGGGAATTCCAGCGGGATGCCGCCCATCTCACGGATACCGTCGCGCACCCGCTCCGCCAGCACCAGATGGTGGCGGTTGCAGGGGGAAAGGTCGCTGCCGGTCTGCGCGATGCCGATGATCGGCTTGCCCGACTGCAATTCCTCCAGCGACAGGCCGAAGTTCAGGTAGCGCTCCAGATACAGCGCCGTCATGTCGATATTGTCGGGATTGTCGAACCAGGCGCGGCTGCGCAGCTTCGGGCGGTCGGTCATGGTGATGGTAGTCCGGGGTTGGATCAGCGGGCGCTGGTCGAGAAACGATAGACGATGACGCTGCGATATGTCTGGCCCGGATCGAGTCGGGCCGAACCGAACGCCGGCTGGTTGGGCGTATCCGGGAACACCTGCGGTTCCAGCGCCAGCCCGTCCGACTGGCGATAGGCGAGGCCGGAACGGCCGATCGCCGTCCCGTCGAGGAAGTTGCCGGTGTAGAACTGCACGCCCGGCTGGTTGGTCGCGATCTCCAGCACGCGGCCGGTCGACGGCTCCTCCACCCGCGCGGCGGCACGGAGCCCCTTCGCGTCGGCGGCGCCGAGGATGTAGTTGTGGTCGTACCCCTGACCGAACACGATCTGCTGGTCGCGGCCGTCGCGTACCCGGTCGCCGATCACGCGGGGGGTGCGGAAATCGAACGGCGTGTTCGCCACCGCCCGCCGCTCGCCCGTGGGGATCAGCGCCGCGGATACCGGCGTGAACTGTTCGGCGGGCAGGGTCAGGACATGGGTCAGGATCGACTTGCCCGATCCTTCGCCGTTGAGGTTGAAGAAGCTGTGGTTCGTCATGTTGACGATCGTCGGCTTGTCCGTCTTCGCCTTGTATTCCACGGTCAGCGCGTTGCTGTCGTCCAGCGTGTAGGTGGCCGTCACGTCCAGCTTGCCCGGATAGCCTTCCTCGCCATCCGCGCTGGTGTAGGACAGCGTCACCGACGGTGCCGGCCCGTTCTTCACGTCGACGATGCGCCACAGCACCTTGTCGAAGCCGACCTTGCCACCGTGCAACGCGTTCGTCTGGTTGTTGAGCGCCAGCGTGTACTGCTTGCCGTCCAGCGAGAATTTGCCGCCCGCGATCCGGTTGGCATAACGGCCCACCGTCGCGCCGAAATAATTGGGCGCCTTCAGATACCCGTCCATGCTGTCGTACCCCAGCGCGATCTCGGCCGATTTGCCGGCGCGGTCGGGGGTCTGCACCGATTGCAGGATGGCACCGTAATTAATGATCCGCGCGGTCACGCCGTGGGTGTTGGTCAGCGTCACCGCCTCCACCGCGCGGCCATCGGCCAGCGTGCCGAACGGGGCGCGCTTCGCTTCCGCGGCATGGGCGCTGCCCGAGGCGAGGGCAAGCGCGGCGGCGCCGGCGGCCGGTAATATATTCATGGACGATCCTCCCGTTCCGGCCAGTTGCCGACCGTTGACGTACTCTGCCATCGCTTATACTCAGACAAAAAGCGCAAGAGCAAGTCTGCCCGCGTACCTGCGGACCGGATGCGCGAAAAAACAAAGAGGGGTTTGCACGCATGGCCGCACCGATTGGCACCACCAGCGCGAGCGCCATCGCGCCCGGCCAACCCACATCGGGTTATGGCAAGGCGCTGGGCCTGCTCGCCAGCCTGTTCTTCATGTGGGGCTTCATCACCGTCATCAACGGTACGCTGCTGCCGCATCTGCGCAGCGTGTTCGACCTCAGCTATTTTCAGGCCGCGCTGATCGAAAGCGTGTGGTTCATCGCCTATTTCTTCGCCTCGATCCCGTCGGCCAAGCTGATCGAGCGGATCGGGTATCAGAAGTCGCTGGTCATCGGCCTGCTTATCATGGCCGCCGGCGCGCTGGGCATGATCCTCGCCGCCAGCATCCCGTCCTATGGCGTCACGCTGGTCATGCTGTTCGTGATCGCCAGCGGCATCACCCTGTTGCAGGTCGCGGCCAATCCGTACGTCACCGTGCTGGGATCGCCGAAAACCGCATCGTCGCGGCTCAATCTGGTGCAGGCGATGAACTCGGCCGGCACCATGCTCGCGCCGCTGTTCGGCGCGTACCTGATCCTCGGTCGGTCGAAGGGCGGCACGGCGGAGGCCGGTGTCGTCCTGACCCAGGCGGAGCGACTGGCCGACGCGCAGTCGGTCGTCCTGCCCTATGCACTCGTCGCGATCGTGCTGGTCGTGCTGGCGATCATCATCGCCCGTTTCCCGCTGCCGGCGATGGGATCGGCCACCAGCCGCGTCGCCAAGGAAGAGCGCCGCAACCACTCGCTGTGGAAGCATCGCAACCTCGTCTTCGGCATCCCCGCGATCTTCATCTACCTGATCGCCGAGATCGGCGTCGGCAACCTGTTCGTGAACTTCGTCAGCCGCCCCGAAATCGGCAACATGACCACCGAATCGGCCGGTCGCTACCTGACGTTCCTGTGGGGCGGCATGATGGTCGGCCGCTTCGTCGGCTCGGCGATCATGCAGAAGGTCGCGGCGGACAAGGTGCTGGCGTTCTTCTCGATCGGCGCGTTCGTCGTCATGTCGATCACCGTCGTCACGACCGGCCATGTCGCGATGTGGTCGCTGATCCTCGTCGGCCTGTTCCACTCGATCATGTTCCCGACGATCTTCACGCTCGGCATCAAGGGGCTGGGGCCGCTGACCGAGGAAGGCTCGGGCCTGCTCATCATGGCGATCGCCGGTGGCGCGCTGGTCGCGGTGCAGGGCTGGCTGGCCGACAGTTACGGCCTGCAGCTTTCCTTCGTGCTGACCGCGGTGTGCGAACTGTACATCCTGTTCTACGCCGTGTGGGGCAGCAAGCCGACCAACGCCTTCCCGGATGAGGCTGCAACCGATCCACAATAAACATTTGGGAAATCATCCCAGCATGTGCGAATAGGTGGTCAAACGCAGGAGCGACGGCTTCCCCTGACGGGGTGGCCGTCGTAGCGTTCCCCTGTCAGGGCGCGCGGCCCCCGGCTTTGCCGACGCCACCGCCGAAACCGGAGTGATCTGATGTTCGACCGCACCTACTACGCCACGCATCCCGACATGATGGAATGCGTCTCCAACGACGAACTGCGCGACCGCTACCTGATCCAGGGCCTGTTCCGCGACGGCGAGTGCGTCCTGAATTACACCCATGCCGACCGCTTCGTGATCGGCGGCGTCGCCGTCGCCGGTGCGCCGGTGAAGCTGCCCGCGCAGACCGAGCCGAAGTCGGCCGTCGGCCACCCCTTCCTCGAACGCCGCGAACTCGCGATCGTCAACGTCGGCGACGTCGAGGGCACCGTGACCGTCGATGGCGAGACGTTCACGCTCGGCAACAAGGATTGCCTGTACGTCACGATGGGCGCCGCCGACGTCGAATTCGCCGGAGAGGGCGCGCGTTATTATCTGGCGTCGTGCCCCGCGCACAAGGCGTTCGCCACCCGCAAGCTGGGCATCGCCGACGCCAACGCGCTGGAGCGCGGCAGCCTGGAGGAATCCAACGAGCGCACCATCTTCCAGCTCGTCATCCCCGGCGTCTGCGATTCGGCGCAACTGGTCATGGGCCTGACCGTCCTGAAGCCCGGCAGCGTCTGGAACACGATGCCCCCGCACATCCACGAGCGGCGCAGCGAGATCTATTTCTACTTCGAACTGCCGACCGACAACGACAAGGTGTTCCATTACATGGGCGAGGGTGAGGCCATGCGCCACATCGTCGTCGGCAATGAGGAATCGGTCATCTCGCCGCCCTGGTCGGTCCACATGGGCTCCGGCACCCGCGCCTATGCCTTCATCTGGGCGATGGCCGGCGAGAACCAGGACTATACCGACATGAACGTCCTCGACATCTGCCAGCTGGCGTAACCAATACTCCCCTCCCGCTTTGCGGGAGGGGTCGGGGGAGGGCCTGTCCTCCCGGAATGCCGTCAGGGAAGGGGGTCTCGTCTCCCCTCCCGCTTGCGGGAGGGGTCGGGGGAGGGCCTGTCCCGCGGTATCGCCCGACATGCCCTCCCCTAACCCCTCCCGCAAGCGGGAGGGGAATGAGGTAGCAATGACCACCAGCCCCTTCGATCTCACCGGCAAGATCGCCATCGTCACCGGCGCGAACACCGGCATCGGTCAGGCCATCGCCGTGGCCCTCGCCGCCGCCGGCGCCGACGTCGCCTGTGTCGGCCGCACGCCCGCCGAAGAAACCGTCGCCGAGATCCGTGCACTGGGCCGCAACGCGGAGGTCATCTCCGCCGATCTCTCCACGATCGAACCCGTCGGCCGCGTCGTCGACGAAACCGTCGCGAAGCTCGGCGGCCTCGACATCCTCGTCAACAATGCCGGCATCATCCGCCGCGCCGACGCGGTCGATTTCACCGAGGAGGATTGGGACGCGGTCGTCGATACCAATCTGAAATCGGTGTTCTTCCTGTGTCAGGCCGCCGGTCGCCACATGATCGCCCACGGCGGCGGCAAGATCATCAATATCGCCTCGATGCTGACCTTTCAGGGCGGCATCCGCGTGCCGAGCTACACCGCATCCAAGAGCGGCATCGGCGGCCTGACGAAGCTGCTTGCCAACGAGTGGGCCAGCAAGAACATCAACGTCAACGCGATCGCCCCCGGCTATATCGCCACCAACAACACCGCCGCGTTGCAGGCAGACGAGGCCCGCAACAAATCGATCCTCGATCGCATCCCCGCCGCCCGCTGGGGCGATGCCGACGATCTCGGCGGCGCCGCCGTCTTCCTCGCCAGCAACGCGGCGAAATATGTGCAGGGCCACATCCTGGCGGTGGATGGCGGCTGGCTCGCGCGATAACGATATCCCTCTCCCACCGGGAGAGGGAGGGAGGCGCAACGCGCCGGAAGGGTGAGGGTGGAAGGCATGGCCAAGTTCCTGGCATTCGGCGAGATCATGCTGCGCCTGTCGCCACCGGGCCGCGAGCTGTTGCTCCAGACCCCCCGCCTCGACGTATGGGTCGCGGGCGCGGAGGCGAACGTCGTCACCCAGCTCGCCCGGCTCGGCCATGACGTCGGCATGGCGACGATCGTTCCCGACAATGATCTCGGCCGCACCGCCATCACCACGCTGCGCGGACACGGTGTCGATACCGGCACGATCGCACTCGGCGGCGACCGCATGGGCCTCTATTTCGTCACCTCCGGCGCCGGTCTGCGCGCAACCGAGGTCATATACGACCGTGCATGGTCGTCGTTCGCCGACGCACCGACGAGCGCCTGGGAGTGGGATACGCTGCTCGCCGGGGTCGATCGTTTCCACCTCTCCGGCATCACCCCGGCGCTTGGCCCCGTACCCGCCGAAAGCGCCATCGCCGCCGCCCGCGCCGCCACCGATCGGGGCATCCCCGTGTCGTTCGACGGCAACTGGCGGGGCAAATTGTGGGAACGCTGGGATTCCGACCCCCGCCGCATCCTGACCCAACTGGTCGCACATGCCGACCTGATGTTCGGCAACCACCGCGACATCGCCCTATTGCTGGGCCGAGACGATTTCTCCGGCGACGGCGAGGACCGCCGCCGTCACGCTGCCGAGGCCGCATTCGATGCCTTTCCCCGGCTCCAGACAATCGCCTCGACCGCGCGCCATGTCGAACATGTCGATCTCCACCGTCTGTCCGCCCGCGTCGACTCGCGCGAGGGTCAGGCGCAGACAGAGGAAGTCGTCCTTGCTGGCATCGTCGATCGCATCGGCGGCGGCGACGCCTTTGCGGCCGGCGTCCTCCACGCGCTGCGCTCTGGCGGCGACATCGCCAACGCGGCGGCGACCGGCCTCGCGCTGGCCGCGCTCAAGCACTCGCTCCCCGGCGACGCCAGCCTCTTCCGCCAGCCCGACCTGGACGCCTACCTAGCCGGCGGCCTGGACGTCCGCCGATAGCCTAAATCCTCCCCGCTTCGCGGGGAGGGGGACCGTCGGCGCAGCCGATGGTGGAGGGGGGCTTCCGCATGCGCTGTCCTACAGACCGAAAAACAGCTACCCTGCCCTTCGCGGTCGCTTCATCGAATATTCGCAGCGGGAACAACCGACAGAAAAACCCTCCTGAGTGCGAATCAACGCGAAGTTCGATTCGCAATAACTACCCGCCGCACCGTCAGGATACGCACCGGGGCGACCAGCATCTGGCCCTTCATCCCCGGTGGTCCCGCGGTCGGCGACGTCGCCTCGCCCAATATGTGCCGGACGATCTCCATCCCGCTCGTCACATGTCCGAACACCGCATAGCCCAGCTTGTCCCCCGTCGCCGGGTTCGCATCCAGCGTCGGCACCGACCCCACCATGATGAAGAAGTCGCCCCGCCCGGTCCCCGGCTCCGCCCGCCCCAGCGAGATCGCGCCGTCGTCATGCGTCAGGCCCGTCTTCGTCGTCGGCTCATGCGCGATCGGCGGATAGACCAGCTTGGTCGCATTGCGCACGCCGCCCTGGATCAGCCCCGCCTCGCCCAGCTTCATCGCCCGGTAGAAGGTCGTGCCGTCGAACCGATTGCCATCGACATAGCGCAGGAAATTGGCCGTCGTGACCGGCGCCCGCTCGCGCTCCAGTTCCAGTACGATCGGCCCCTCGCTCGTCACGATCGTCACCCCGACCGTGGCATAGCGCTTCGGCGCAGGCGGCAGGATCGGAGAGGGTGCCGGCTCAGGTAGCGACGACACCTGCGGCGCCATCTGAGGCGCGGCGGCGATGGTCAGGCAGGACAGGGCAAGCAGGGCGAATCGATGGTTCATCCCACCAACCGTAATGGGCGCCGCCCGAAAGCCTAGCCCCGCACCACCCGCGTCACATGCCCCATCTTGCGCCCCGGCCGCGCCGCGCCCTTGCCATACAGATGCAGGTGCGCGCCCGGCTCGACCAGTGCGTCGGACCACGGATCGTCGCCGATCAGGTTGCGCATCGTCACGCTCGCACCGGTCAACGCCGTCGACCCCAGCGGCAATCCACAGATCGCCCGGATATGGTTCTCGAACTGGGACGTCTCCGCCCCCTCCATCGTCCAGTGGCCGGAGTTATGCACCCGCGGTGCCATCTCGTTGAACACCGGCCCCTCGGCCGTGGCGAAGAACTCGCACGCCAGCACGCCGACATAATCCAGCTCGGCCGCGATCCGGCACGCCAGCGCCGTCGCCTCGTCGACCTGCGCCAGCACGGCGGCGGGGGCGGGGAGGGTCGAGGTGCGCAGGATCGCATCCTCATGCACGTTCAGCGGCGCATCGTATCGCACCGTCGCGCCGTCCTGCCCGCGCACGATCAGGATCGAGAATTCATGCTCGAACGTCACGAACGCCTCCAGCACCGCCGGCCCGCCGATCGCCTCCCACGCCGCATCCGTATCGGCCGGGGAGGACAGCCGCACCTGCCCCTTGCCGTCATACCCGAACCGCGCCGTCTTCAGCACCGCCGGCGTGCCGACATGGGCGATCGCCGTCTCCAGCGTCTCGCGACTGTCCACCGCCGCCCAGCGCGCGGGGCGTCCGCCGACGCTCTCCACGAACCGCTTCTCCGCGATCCGCTCCTGCGCCGCCGCCAGTGCGCGGGGATGCGGATGCACCGGCACCCGCTCCGCCAGCCATTCCACCGGCCCCAGCGCGATATTCTCGAACTCGTACGTCACCACGTCGCACGCCTCGGCGAAGTCGGCCAGCACGATGCGGTTGTGGTAATCCGCCCGCGTCAGGCTGGACGCGGTCTGCGCCGCCACGCTCTCGCGATCGGGCGCCAGCACATGCGTGCGATACCCCAGTTGCGCGGCCGCGACCGCCAGCATCCGCCCCAGCTGCCCGCCGCCGAGGATACCGATCGTGGAGCCCGGTTCGATCATGCCGGATCGATCGCCACGCCGTCGGTCTGCGCCGCGCGCCACGCCTTCAGCCGTTCGGTCAGCGCCTCGTCACCCGTGGCGAGGATCGCGGCGGCCAGCAGCCCCGCGTTGATCGCGCCCGCTTTCCCGATCGCCAGCGTCCCCACCGGAATGCCGCCGGGCATCTGGACGATCGACAACAGGCTATCCATGCCCTTCAGCGCCTTCGATTCCACCGGCACGCCCAGCACCGGCAGATGCGTCATCGCCGCCGCCATGCCCGGCAGATGCGCCGCGCCGCCCGCGCCGCCGATGATGACCTTCAGCCCCCGATCCGCCGCGCCGGTGGCGTATTCGACCAGCCGCTGCGGCGTGCGATGCGCCGATACGACTTTCGTCTCGTACGGAACGCCAAGCGCATCGAGCGTCTCGGCGGCGTGGCGCATCGTGTCCCAATCGGACGTCGAGCCCATGATGATGCCGACCAGTGTCATGTCCGTCGCCTAGCGAGCGTCACGGGGCAGGGCAACGCCTACAGCGCCGTCGCCAGCGAGATACCGCCCAACAGCACGCCCGGCGCATTGGCGAACACGATCGGCCAGTCGCGCTTGGGCCTCAGGAAGCCATAGGCGACCCACAGCGCGCAGTTGACCATCGTCGCCAGCGGCTGGATCGTCGATCCCTTCTCGCCCTTCAGGTTCAGCGCGATCTGGTCGATGTACGACAGGTACATCGCCACCGCGGTGGCGGTGGCGACCCAGCCGAGGATCGCCAGCGCCCGCTCGCTCGTCATCGACAGATCAACGCTCCGACAGGTAATAGCGGTCGGTCGGGTTCAGGTCGGCATCGAGCTCGTACACGATCGGCTGGCCTGTCGGGATCTCCAGTCCGGTGATCTCGTCGTCCGGGATATTCGACAGATGCTTCACCAGCGCGCGCAGTGAATTGCCGTGCGCGGAGATCAGCACGCGCTGCCCGTCCTTCAGCGCCGGCGCGATCCGCTCTTCCCAATAGGGCAGGACGCGCTCGATCGTGTCCTTCAGGCTTTCGGTCGTCGGGATGGCAATACCGGCATAGCGACGGTCATGCGTCATATCGAACTCGCCACCCGGCTCGCTGACCGGCGGCGGCACGTCGAAGCTGCGGCGCCAGATCTTCACCTGATCCTCGCCGTGCTTGGCCACCGTCTCCGCCTTGTCGAGACCGGTCAGGCCGCCATAATGCCGCTCGTTCAGGCGCCAGTCCTTCTCGGTCGGCAGCCACAACCGGCCCATCGCCTCCAGCGCCAGGTTCAGCGTTTTGATCGCGCGCAGCTGCAGACTGGTGAAGGTCTGGTCGAAATCGAGACCCTTCGCGGCCATCAACTCGCCCGCCGCCCGCGCCTCGGCCGCGCCCCGCTCGGTGACGTCCACGTCCCACCAGCCGGTGAAGCGATTCTCCAGGTTCCAGGTCGACTGGCCGTGGCGGATCAGGACGAGCTTGGGCATGCGGGTTCCTTACAGGTCGAGCGACATAAATTGGTTATGCGGGCTGGGCTGATAGTCGCCGAACGGCCCGGCGTCCACGAAGCCCGCACTATGGTATAGCGCGACGGCGGGCGCGTGCAGGTCGGCGGTGCCGGTTTCGAGATGCAGGACGCGACAACCCCGCGCCCGCGCCTCGCCGATCACATGCGTCAGCAGCGCGCGGCCGACACCCGTCCGCCGCGCCGCCGGGGCCGCGCGCATCGACTTCACTTCGGCCTGTTCGCCGTCCAGCCGCTTCAACGCGGCGAAGCCCGCCAGCGTCTCGCCCTGCCACGCGGTCCAGAACGTCACGCTGGGCGCCGACAGCCCCGTCGCATCCAGCGCGAAGGCAAATTTGCGCATGTGGCCGCGCAATTCGGTCAGGTGCAGGGCCAGCAGCGGCGCGACATGTGCCGCCGCCGGATCATCCTGCCGGATCACCAGTGCCGGCGTCACAGCTCGTCGATCATCCCGGCCAGCGTCTCCAACATGGCATGCGCCAGCCTCTTAGACCGTTCGCCGCTCCAGCCGAATTCCGGGTCGGCGTTAGGATCGTGATCCTTGAACGGCATCTCCAGCGTCATCGACACCGCGCCGAATCGCTCTGCCAGCTGGTTGGTCGACATCGACAGATTGGCATTGCCCGGCGCCGATTTGGTATAGCCCTTATCGGTCTGGAAGTCGGGCGTGTGGGCAGCAAGACGACGGCCATAGTCGTAGAACTTCTCGCCATGCGCATCCGTCCATGACGGAATACCCTCGTATCCGGCAAGGAAGTTGGCCGGGATCGCCTCGTCGCCATGCACGTCCATCGCCACATCGACGCCGGTCGCATCCATCGCATCGCGCACGCACAGCACTTCCGGGCTGCGCTCGGGCGAGGGGGCGTGCCATTCGCGATTCAGGTTCACGCCCGCTGCATTGGTGCGCAGATGTCCGCGCCGCGTGCCGTCCGGATTCATGTTCGGCACGACATGGAAGGTTGCCTTGGCCAGCAACGCCGCGGTGACGGGATCGGCGGCATCGGTCAGCCGCTCCAGCGCGCCTTCCATCCACCATTCGGTCATCGATTCGCCGGGGTGCTGACGACCATAGAGCCAGACCTGTTTCGGACCGGTGCCGATCGACAGGTAATCGATCGCCTGCCCGTCGAGGCTCTGGCCCAGCTCACGGTGACGCACGCCCGGCATCGCCGCGATGCGCGCCACCAGCGCCTCGTGCTGTTCCATCGTGTAGGGCGCGAAATAGGCGAACCAGCCCAGTGAGGCGTCCGCCGTCCACGTCCATTCCAGCACGCCGTCGGCATAACCGGTGTCGATCATCCGCCACGCCAGCCGATCGGTCGATCCGCGTACCTTGTACCCCGGCCAGCCGAACGGATAGGCCGACTTGCCCGCATTCAGGATGCGGAACGTGATCGCCTGTCCGGCCCGCGCCCCGGCGACCCGGAAATAGAACCACTGGAAGAAATCCGACTGGTGATCGGCGACGATCTCCAGATCGATGCGGCAGCCATCGGCCGCGTCGTCGATCGAGACGACGCGGATATTGCCGCCATCGAAGGCGGCGTTGATGGCGAGGGGAGAGGAGGTGAGGGTCATTTCACCTCGATAGTGCGGCCCGACTCACCCGGAAACCCCGTGAATAGCGCGGCGGCGAGCTTTGCCGCCTGCACGTCAGCATCGCCCTCCACCTTGCGCGGGTCGCCCACCGCCTGCGCGCGGCCTTCCCACACGGGCGACTGGTCGGCGCGGCGCTTGATCGTCACGACCAGCTCGGTCACCACCAGTTCGCGCGGGCCGCCACCGCCGATCGGAAAGCCGATCCCGCCGCCCAGACCGACGCCGCCGCCGCGACGCCCGCCACCGAACGATCCGCCGCCCAGGCCGATCTGCACCGGCGACGATCTTGGCGGTCCCAGCCGGTTCGCGCGATTGAAGCCGACGGTCGCCACCAGTTGCGGCTGCGTACCCACCGCCGGCATCGCATAGCCGTTGCGCAACAGCTGCGTTTCCACCGCGGCGGCATAGGTCTTGAACTCGATGCTCGCCGTACCCGTCGCCAATGGCTCGACGCGGATCGTGCCGCGATCGACCGGCTCGCCCAGATGATAGCGAATCACTTCGGTCGGTGGCAGTGCGCCGCCGGTCGCGCAGGCCGACAGGGCCAGACCGAGGGGGAGCAGGGCGGTGAGCGGGCGGATGGACATGGAAACCCCTTGAAAGGACGGTGGTCGAGCGAATGTTGCGAAGGCGTAACGCGCCAGAGCGGCGCTCCGTTGCTTGACTTGCACGTGATCGACCACTAGGCGCCAGCGCTTTCCGACACCATTCGAACAGAAGCGCGCAACCATGAAGATCCGCAATTCGCTGAAGTCGCTCAAGGACCGCCATCGCGATAATCGCGTGATCCGTCGTCGCGGCCGTACCTATGTCATCAACAAGACGAACCGTCGTTTCAAGGCGCGCCAAGGCTGATCCAGCCCGCGATGCCGGTGTCGTCGGTCATCTTCGACATCGGCCGCGTCCTGTACGATTGGGACCCACGGTTCCTGTACGAGCGTCTGATCCCACGGGGTGAGGCGCTCGAATCGTTCCTGCGCCATGTCGTCACGCACGACTGGCATTTCCAGCACGATGCTGGCCGCGACTTCGCCGATACGTCGGCGGAGCTTGCGGCATTGCATCCGCAGCATGCCGATCTGATCGCGGCATGGGGGCCGCGCTTTGGCGACAGCATTCCCGGGCCCATTTCCGGGATGCACGATCTGGTCGCACGGCTGGATCATGCCGGTGTGCCGCTGTTCGCGATCACCAATTTCAGCCACGAGTTCTTTCCGCCCTTTCGCGCGAAGGAAGCGGCGTTGTTCGGCCGGTTTCGCGATATCGTCGTGTCGGGCGAGGAGAAGCTCGTGAAGCCGGATGCGGCGATCTATCGACTGGCGCTCGACCGTTTCCGCATCGACGCGGGTGATGCGATCTTTATCGACGACAACGCAGATAATGTCGCCGGCGCACAGTCTGTCGGCATGACGGCGTTCCTGTTTACCGGTGTCGACGATCTGTTGCCGCGCCTGCGCGCGCTGGGGCTACCCGCTTAATAGCCCATAACGGCGGCCAGCCGGTCGTTGTTGGCCTGCATGGTATCCGTCATGAGCAGGGTCGGGTCGAGCGTTCTGCCCTCGACATATTGGTCGGTCACGACGACCGTGCTGCCCAGATCGGTGACGGCGAACAGCTTCTTGGCGAAACTGGCCGGCAAACGGATGCAGCCATGCGAATCGGGAAAGCCGGGATTGCGGCCGGCGTGCAGGGCGATCCCGTCCCATGTCAGGCGCTGCATGAACGGCATCGGCGCATCGTTATACAAGTTCGATTTATGGACCTCGTTCTTTTGCAGGATGGGATAGATGCCGGTGGGCGTGTCGTTGCCATCCCGGCCGGTCGATACGCTCGATGCGGCGACCAGTACTTGCCCGCGATAGACGAACGCGCGTTGCTGCGGAATGCTTACGACCACGGTCACCGGATCGGTTGTGCCGGGATCGACCCAGACATAGCGATTCGGCTCCAGTGTCGCGGCGGCCTCTTCCACCATGGCGCCCGTATCCGCCGCCATGGCGGGGGTCGCGCCCATCATCATCGTCACGCAGGCAGCGACAGCGAGCAAACCGGATTTCATACGCGTACGCCCTTCAGATTTATCGAATTTCAGGATGTCAACGTCTGATTCGACGAAATGTGCCATCGCCACGCCGTGCGACAAGATGGGGCAAGTTTGCGGCGAATGGCCCTTCGGCGGGGAACAAGTGGCGAGGAAGGTTAAGAAAATTCAGGTGTTTTGTGCTATCGAGCATCGGAAGGGGCTGCTTGGTAATCGGGAATTCGATGCACGATCACGATGTGGCGCGCGCACGACGCGCATTTTTGAAGACCGGCCTGACGTTGGCCGGAACGATCGCACTGCCGGGCGCCGTCGCCTGCGCGACCCGCGATATGACACAGATCGAACCAACCGCCCGGATCGCGCCGGCGCCGCTGGTATCGGCTCGCGTGGTCCGTCCGGAACTGCTGCGCAATGCCCTGGCCGCCCTGAACCGTCACGGCGCCCGGATCGCCCAGCGCGACCAGATCGCGATCGCCGACTTCACCGCGGGCTCTGACCAGGCACGTTTCCACCTCGTCGATCTCATCAGCGGTCGCAGCCAGTCGTTGCTGGTCGCGCATGGCAGCGGCTCCGACCCTGCGCATACCGGCTATGTCGAGCGCTTCTCCAACGACTTCGGCTCCAACGCCTCGTCAGAGGGTGCGTTCGTCACCGCTGATTATTATGTCGGCAAGCATGGCCGGTCGCAGCGGTTGATGGGGCTGGACCCCACGAACTGCAACGCACTGGGCCGGGCGATCGTCGTCCATTCGGCGTGGTACGCGAACCCCGACATGATTCGTACGCACGGCGTGCTCGGCCGCAGTCAGGGCTGCTTCGCGGTCGGCGAGGACGATCTCGACCGGGTCTTCGCCAATCTCGGCCCCGGCCGGATGATCTATTCCGCCAAGGTCTGAACGGGTCGACGCTGGCCCGACATCGCCGCCGCGGCTACCCGCAGCGGCGGCAGCAAATCAGCGAGTGGCGACCTGCCCGGCGGCGCTGACCCGCCAGATGCGGTTGCCGACATCGTCCGCCACCAGCAGCCCACCGGTCCGATCGGTAATGACGCCGACCGGGCGACCCAGCGCATCGCCATCCTTCGACAGAAAGCCGGTCAGCACGTCCACCGGCTTGACCCCCGGCTTGGGGTAGCCGTTGGGGCCGAACGGCACCCAGACGACCTTGTAGCCCGACACCGGCTTGCGGTTCCATGAACCGTGCTCGCCGATGAACGCGCCCTGCGCCCAGCGATCGCCCAGTTTCGCATCGGGCGCGAACGTCAGCCCCAGTGCTGCGACATGCGGGCCCAACGCGTAATCCGGGCGCTTCGAATATTCCTGCAACGCGATGTTCTGCGGCTCGACCCGTTTGTCGGGATAGCCGCCCCAATAGAACCACGGCCAGCCGAAGTGATCGCCGAATTCCACCTGCGTCAGGTAATCCGGTGCCAGATCCGATCCCAGCAGATCGCGCTCGTTCACTACCGTCCAAAGATTGCCGGTCGCGGGGTTCAGCGCCATGCCATTGGGATTGCGTAGGCCAGCGGCATAGATGCGCCAGTTTTTGTCGGGCCACACCTGCAGGATGTTGGCGCGGTATTTCTCGGCGTCCATGCCCTTTTCGGCGATGTTGGTGGCCGATCCGACGCTGACGAACAGCGTCTTGCCGTCCGGCGCCGGGATCACGTTGCGCGCCCAGTGATTGCCGCCGCCGTTCAGCTTCACGACCAGTTCCGGCTTCGCGGCGATGCTCGTCTGCCCCGCCGTATAGGGCACCCGCACCAGCGCGTCGGTGTTGGCGACGTAGAGCTGCCCATCCATCAGCGCCATGCCGAACGGCGAGTTCAGCCCGGTCATGAACACCGTCCGCTGCTCGGCGACGCCGTCACCATTCGCGTCGCGAAGCAAGGTCAGGCGGTTCGCCGATGGCACGCCGGCGCCGGCCTTGCCCATCAAATGCTTCATCACCCATGCCTGGATACCGCCGCCATCGCGCGGCGGTGAGTTCGTTTCCGCCACCAGCACGTCGCCATTGGGCAGGCGATACATCCAGCGGGGATGATCCAACCCCTCCGCAAAGGCCGCGACCTGAAGACCCGGCGCCGCCACGGGTTTCGCGCCCGCCGGCCAGCCGACCGCATCGGCGACCTCGACGGTGGGAATCGTCTGGATACGCGGGGCGGTAATGTCGGGCCGTTGCCCCTCCACCGCCGCGATCGGCACCTGCGCCTGATCGGGCCACGCCATATAGGCAAAGATACCGCCACCCACGACGATGACGAGCGCAAGGACGCGCAGGATGTGCTTCAGCATGACCGATATCTAGGCGGCGACGTCGAGCGCGGCAATGCCGGCGACCGGATGAAAGAAGGGCGCCGGCATTGCTGCCGACGCCCTCAATTCATTCAACGGCGAAACCGCTCAGTCGAGCAGGTCGTACCGGTCGGCGTTCATCACCTTCGTCCATGCCGTCACGAACTCGGCGACGAAAACGTCTTCCGCATCGGCGCAGGCATAGACCTCGGCCAGTGCCCGCAACTGCGAATTCGACCCGAAAATCAGGTCGGTCCGCGATGCGGTCCACTTATGGTCATGGGTGCCGCGCGTGGTGCCGACATATTCCTGGTCGCTGCGCTCATCGACCTGCTTCCACACCGTGTTCATATCGAGCAGGTTGACGAAAAAGTCGTTCGTCAACTGACCCGGCCGCGTGGTGAACACGCCATGCTCCTTCGCCTTTGCGGTGTTGGCACCCAGCACGCGCAGGCCGCCGATCAGCACCGCCATCTCCGGCGCGGACAGGCCCAGCAATTGTGCCTTGTCGACCATCAACTCCTCCGTCGGCACCGTGAAGCGCGTCTGGAGATAGTTGCGGAACGCGTCGGCCTTGGGCTCCAGCACCTTGAAGCTCTCGGCATCGGTCTGTTCCTCCAGCGCATCGGTACGACCGGGGGTGAACGGCACCTCGATCGTCTTGCCGGCCGCCTTCGCCGCCGCCTCGATCCCGACCGAACCACCCAGCACGATCAGGTCTGCGATCGACACGCGCTTGGCCCCCTCGCTCGGGTCCTTCGCATCGAACTCGGCCTTGATGCCCTCATAGACCTTCAGCACACGCGCGAGCTGTTCGGGCTCGTTGACCTCCCAGTCCTTTTGCGGCGCGAAGCGGATACGCGCACCGTTGGCACCGCCGCGATGGTCGGAGCGGCGATACGTCGATGCGGATGCCCATGCCGTGGCGACCAGCTCCGAAATTTCCAGGCCCGAATTGGCGATCGCCTTCTTGAGGTCGGTGACGTCGAACGAGTCGATCGGCTTGTAGTCGGCCTTCGGGATCGGATCCTGCCAGATCAGTTCCTCGGACGGCACTTCCGGGCCGAGGTAACGCTGCTTCGGCCCCATGTCGCGGTGGGTCAGTTTGAACCATGCGCGAGCCCAGGCATCGGCGAAGTAGGCGGGGTCCGCCCGGAACTTCTCCATGACCGCGCGGTATTTCGGATCGACCTTCAGTGCCATGTCGGCCGATGTCATCATCGTCGGCACGCGCTTGTCGGGCGAATGCGCGCCGGGGGCCAGCGTTTCGGCGGGATTGCCGACCGGCTGGAACTGATGCGCGCCGGCGGGGCTGCGGACCAGCTCGTATTCATGGTCGAGCAGCATGTCGAAATACGTCATGTCCCACGTGATCGGCGTCGGCGTCCACGCGCCCTCGATGCCCGAGGTGATCGTGTCGTCGCCCATTCCGGTGCCGTGGGTCGAGGTCCAGCCTAGACCCTGTGCCGCGATGTCCGACCCTTCCGGCTCCTTGCCGACCTTCGACGCATCGCCATTACCGTGCGCCTTGCCGAAGGTATGGCCACCGGCGGTCAGCGCCGCCGTCTCCACATCGTCCATACCCATCCGTGCGAACGTCTCGCGCATGTCGCGCGCCGATCCCATCGGGTTCGGGCAACCGCCGGGACCTTCCGGGTTCACATAGATCAGGCCATGCTGGATCGCCGCCAGCGGCTCCTCCAGCGCCATGCCCGCTTCCTCGTCGATGCGGGTCTGGCCGAGCCACTCCTCTTCGGTGCCCCAGTAGATGTCCTTCAGCGGCTCGAACACATCGGCGCGACCACCGGAAAAGCCGAACGTCGGCCCGCCCATCGATTCGATCGCGACATTGCCGGTCAGGATGAACAGGTCGGCCCAGCTGAGCGCCCGACCGTATTTCTGCTTGATCGGCCACAACAGGCGGCGGGCCTTGTCGAGATTGCCGTTATCGGGCCATGAATTGAGCGGCGCGAACCGCTGTGCGCCCGACGACGAACCACCGCGACCGTCGCCGGTGCGATAGGTGCCGGCCGAGTGCCACGCCATGCGGATGAAGAACGGGCCGTAATGTCCGTAATCGGCCGGCCACCAGGGCTGGCTGTCGGTCATCAGCGCCGTGATGTCCGCCTTGACCGCGGCATAGTCGAGCTTCTTGAACGCCTCGCGGTAATCGAAATCATCGCCCATCGGGTTTGCCGACAGGCCATCCGCCTGCAGGATTTCCAGCGGCAGCGTGTCCGGCCACCAATCGCGAGCGGTACGGCCCAGCAGCGCGCGCTTCGCGGCCGGCTGCTTGCCCGGATCGTTGATCGGGCTGCCCTCGGTAATCGCGTCCATGTCTCTCTCCTCGATCATTCCATCGCGTACCTGACCCAGATAAGGGGTCCGGCGGCAAATCGGCAATGGATTAGCCTGATCGATTAAAGTGGCAAAATCGATCAGTGGAAGATTGACGCGAGATTTGCCCGATCAGTACCGAGAGAGGCCGATCGTCAATCCTCCTCGATCACCAGCGCCACCGGGGGATGCAGCCGCAGGCGATGGACCCGCCGTTCGTCCGCCTCCGTGATCTCCAGCTTCCAGCCGGAAATATGATCGACGCACTCGCCCACCGGCGGCACCCGGCCCGCCAGCACCGCGGCAAGGCCGCCCAGCGTATCGACGTCCTCTTCCGTCTCCCCCAGCCGGTCGTCCACGACGCTCGCCACATCCTTCAGCGGCGCGCGCGCGTCAGCATCCCATGACCCGCCGTCTAGCGGGATCAGCAGCGCGGTCGGCGCGTCGTCATGCTCGTCCTCGATATCGCCGGTGATCTCCTCGATCAGGTCCTCGATCGTCACGAGTCCTTCGGTGCCCGAATATTCGTCGAGCACGACCGCCAGATGCACGCGTTTCGATCGCATGTCAGCCAGTACGTCGAGCGCCCCGCGCGACATCGGCACGTACAGTGGCTCGCGGATCAGACCGGCCAGGCTATCCGGATGCGGCGCCCCCGTCGCCAGGATCGTGAACACGTCCTTGATATGGACCATGCCGATGATCGTATCGAGCTTCTCGCGATAGACCGGCAGGCGGCTGTGCCCCGCCTCGGCGAAAATCTGGACGAGGTGATCGAAGCTGGTCTGCTCCTCCACCGCGACGATATCCGCGCGCGGCACGCCGACATCGCCGGCATCGCGCTCGCCGAAATGGAGCAGGTTGCGCACCATCTGCCGCTCCAGCGGGGTCAGGTCGCCCTTGGCATCGGGGGCGGGATCGCCCTCGTGCCGGTCGATCGCCTCTTCCAGCTGGTCGCGGAGCGATTCCTCGGCATCGTTACCGAATATCAGGGACTTCAGTCCCCGCCAGATGCTGTCGTGGTCGCCGTTGCCGGCGCTACTTCGGTCCTCGGACAATTATGCCTCTCGTATCAGGTAAGGGTCCGCGATGCCGAGGGTGCCGAGCGCCTCCCGCTCGATCTCCTCCATCGCTTCCGCCTCGTCGTCGTTCATATGATCATAGCCTAGCAGGTGCAGGACGCCATGCACCATCAAATGGGTCGCATGCGTCTCGACGGCGATGCCGCGTTCCGCCGCTTCGGCCACGCAGACGCCGTGCGCCAGCACGATATCGCCCAGTAACACCTCGCCATCGTCGGAATTCTGGCTGATCGTGTCGATCAGGTCGGGCTGTACCATCGGGAAGGACAGGACGTTGGTCGGCTTGTCCTTGCCGCGATACTGCCGGTTCAGGCCATGGACTTCCTCGTTGGAGGTGAGGCGCACAGAAATCTCGATCGCCGCCGGCGTGGTCAGCAACGGTCCCTGCGGCGTGCGCTCGATCGCCGCACGCGCGGCGCGTTCGGCCAGCGCCTGCCAGTCGCCTTCGGGCCACGGCGTTTCGATGGAGAGTTCGATCTGGATCATGCCCGTGTCCTAACCCAAATCCGTGTGAATGAAATCGTCGCCCTTGTAGAGCAGGGCGGCCGCGTTCGTCTTCGCGCAGGCATAGGCGAAGCAGTCGCCCATGTTGAGGCGGGCAGGGTGGCCGCTACCCTTGCCGTAACGCCGATGGGCATCGACCGCTTCCGTCGCCGCGGCATGGTCGATCGGCACGACGACGATCCCGAAATCCAGACGAAAACATTCGCAGAGGCGCGATGCCTCGGCGATGTCATCCTCACCCGCTTTGGCGACAGCCCGTATCGCTTCCCACATCGCCAGCCCGCTGGTGAGCCGTGTCTGATATTTTCCAATCGTCTCGATGAAGGAATAGGCTTCAGGCTCGTTCTTGATGATCGCGACCAAAGCCGACGCGTCGATGAAGATCGTCAATCGTCTTCCTCGTCATTCAACGAATCGTAAAATGCCTTGTCGATCACCACCGTCGGGTCGAACCGTAGCGTGGACGTGCGTCGCAGTTCGTCGGCGATCTCGTGCAACGATCGGGTCGGTGTGTCCTTTGCCAACTCGTTGGTCAGCGCCAGCCGCACCGCCGCCGTCTTCGTCAGATGCCGACGCTCCGCCAGTTCCTGCGCAAGGCGGGTCGTTTCCTCATCCTTGATATACAACGACGCCATTACTTCCTCCGGTATATCCCGAATTTAATCGGGTATATCCTCACCGTCAACCAGTGCCGCCGACACCCTCATAGGCCTCGACGATCCGGCCGACGATCGGGTGGCGCACGACATCCGCAGCGGTGAAACGGCACATCGAGATGCTCTCCACTCCCTCCAGCCGCACGACCGCATCGGCCAGCCCGCTGGCCTTGACCCCACCGGGTAGATCGACCTGATTGGGATCGCCGCAGATCACCATCCGGCTGTTCTGCCCGAAGCGGGTCAGGAACATCTTCATCTGTGCCGGCGTCGTGTTCTGCGCCTCGTCGAGGATCACGAACGCGTCCGCCAGTGTCCGCCCGCGCATGAACGCGATCGGGGCGATCTCGATCTCGCCCGACGCGATCCGCCGTTCGACCTGCTCGGCGGGCAGGCAATCGTACAACGCGTCGTAGAGTGGCCGCAGATAAGGATCGACCTTTTCCTTCATGTCGCCGGGCAGGAAGCCCAGCTTCTCGCCCGCCTCGACCGCAGGACGCGACAGGATCAGTCGCTGGACGCTGCCGGTGATGAGCTGCGCCACCGCCTGCGCGACGGCGATATAGGTCTTGCCCGTACCCGCCGGCCCGAGCGCGAAGATCATGTCGTTCGTCACCAGTTCGCGCATGTAATAGGCCTGCGCGGCGGTGCGCGGCGCGATCGTCTTCTTGCGCGTGCGGATCATGATCGGCGGCGTGCCACCACGTTCGGCCGAGACGATGCCGTCGAGCGTCGGCTCGTTCGCCATCGCGATCGACGCATCGACCAGTCCGGTATCGATCTGCTCGCCGCGCTGGATGCGGTTGTGCAGGTCGTGCAGCACGTCGCGGGCGATCGCCACCTGCTCCGCCGTGCCTTCCAGCCCGATGCGGTTGCCCCGCGCGGTGATGTAGACGCCCAGCCGATTTTCCAGCGCGACCAAATTCTGGTCATACTGCCCGAACAACTGCGCAAGAACCTGGGGTTTGTCGAAGAGCACCTCGACACGGGAACGCTCGCCCGCCTGCGCGGGGACTGGCTTACGGCTCATCGGGTCCTTTCTAGACTACGAGTCGAAGCCGAATGTGGGATGCCGCGGCGGGAAAGGAAAGCCGCTTTCGCCGATTCAGGCGGCGACCGGCATTCGGGCCACACCGGTCATCGACAATGGTCCTGCCGCCGCCAGTTCCACCTCGACCAGATCGCCGATCGCATGGTCGCCCATCAGGTGCACCGATTGCAGCCACGGCGACTTGCCCAGCATCTGGCCGGGCAGCTTGCCACGTCGCTCCACCAGCACGGTGCAGGTCCGCCCGACCGAGGCACGGTTGAACGCCTGCTGGTCGCGGCCCAGTGCCGCCTGCAACCGCTGCAACCGCTCGTCCATCACCGCCTCCGGCACCTCGTCGGTCATCGTGGCGGCGGGGGTGCCGGGGCGCGGGCTGTATTTGAACGAGAACGCCTGCGCATAGCCCATCGCGTCGACCAGGCTCAGCGTATCGGCGAAATCCGCCTCGGTCTCGCCGGGAAAGCCGACGATGAAATCGCCCGACAGCGCGATGTCCGGCCGCACCGCGCGCACCCGGTCCATCAGCCGCAGATAATCGTCACGGCCATGGCTGCGGTTCATCGCCTTCAGGATGCGCGTCGATCCCGACTGCACCGGCAGATGCAGGAACGGCATCAGGCTTTCGACATCGCCGTGCGCGTCGATCAGTCCCTGACGCATGTCGTTGGGATGGCTGGTGGTGTAGCGGATGCGCGCCAGCCCCTCGATCCGGTCCAGCGTGCGGATCAGGTCGTGCAGGCCGCGACCGTCGTCGTCCCACGCGTTGACGTTCTGCCCCAGCAACGTGATCTCGCGCGCGCCGGCATCGACCAGCGCCTTCGCCTCATCGACGATCGCCGCGAACGGCCGGCTGATCTCAGCTCCGCGCGTATAGGGCACGACGCAATAGGTGCAGAACTTGTCGCACCCCTCCTGCACCGTCAGGAACGCGCTCGGCCCCACCTTGCGCCGGGCGGGGAGTTTGCCGAACTTCGACGCGAGCGGCATGTCGGTGTCCAGCGCCGCTTCGCCCACCACCGCCTGCGCCACCAGCGCGGGCAGATTGTGATACGCCTGCGGACCGACCACCACATCGACCTTCGCGCGCGCGACGATCTCAGCACCCTCGGCCTGTGCGACGCAACCGGCGATCGCGATCATCGGCACGCGGCCCTGCTTGCCGGCGTCCTTGCGGATGCGGCCGATGTCCGAATACACCTTCTCGGTCGCGCGCTCGCGGATGTGGCACGTGTTGAGCACCACGAGATCGGCCCCGGCGGCATCGGCGGCCGGAGTCATCCCCTGCGCCGCCATCAGTTCGGCCATCCGTTCGCCGTCATAGACGTTCATCTGGCAGCCGAACGACTTGACGTGATAGGTCTGGGGAGCAGGCTTCATAGCCGCGCCCTTACGCGTTTTCGGTCGTGTCCGAAAGGGAAGGGCGGCCGCCCGCCTCGATCAGCCGACGCGCCTCGGCGGCGGTCGCCTTGCGCCCGATCGGCACGAACGGCGGGTGAAAGCGCAGCGTCGCGGTGAAATGCCCCGCCCGCCGCAACACGCGCAGCGCATGCGACAGGCCCGGCTCATCCCCCGTCCACGCCAGACCGGTGGTGTCGACGCCATAATCGATCCCGACGGGTTGGACGCGGACGTCCGGCGGCGGCGGATCGATCGCACCCAACAGCGCCGACTTGAACGGCAACAGCGTCCGCCCGTCGCCCGTCGTGCCTTCGGGAAAGATCGCCACCGGTCGCGGCCCGATCGCGCGCGCGACATCGGCCACCTGCGCGCTCACCGCCATCCGCTCGCCCCGCGCGACGAAGACCGTGTCGTTCAGCGCCGCCAGCCACCCGACCAGCGGCACCGTGCGCAACTCGCCCTTGGCCACGAACACCGCATTCGCGCAGCCGGTCAGCAACAGGATATCCATCCACCACAGATGGTTGGCGAGGAGCACGACATCCCGCGCCACCGGCACGCCGACGACCCGCGGCCGCGCCCCGATGATCCATGCGCTCGTCGCCAGAAACCGACGTGGCCACGGCGAGGGCCGGCGGAGCAACCGCCATGCCCCGTGCAAGGGCAGGCCGATCGCCAGCGCGACGATCAGCGCCGACAGGCGACCGACCAGCCGGATATTACCCATGGCGGCCCTTGTCGCTCAGACCTTGCGGTCTAGGCTGACGCCGTACAGCTCCATGCGGTGATCGACCAGCCGGAAGCCCAGGCGCTCGGCGATCGCCTTCTGCAACTGCTCCAGTTCGGGATCGACGAATTCCAGCACGCGACCGGACTCAACATCGATCAGATGGTCGTGATGTGCTTCGGGCGAAGGCTCGTAGCGAGCGCGGCCGTCACCGAAATCGTGGCGGTCGAGGATGCCCGCCTCCTCGAACAGCCGCACCGTGCGATATACGGTCGCGATCGAGATACCCTTGTCGATGGCGGAGGCGCGTTCATACACCTTCTCGACATCGGGATGGTCCTCCGCCTCCGACAGCACGCGCGCGATCACGCGGCGCTGTTCGGTGATGCGCAGCCCCTTCTCGTTGCAGAGTGCTTCCAGATCGATCTTGCGCGCCATGGTGCCTTACCCTTCAGTTAGGGATCATGTAGGCGCGTTCGCTTGTTGCGAAAAGGGATACCGACTCGCAATAAGGAAAATCAGATCGGTCGCGAATAGGTATGTGCGTCATAGTGACGTCCGTCGCGCCCGCGATAATAGCCACGCCGCTCGCCCACCTTGGCAAATCCATTGGCCTCATACAGCGCCACCGCGTCGTTATCGGCGCGCACCTCCAGATGCAGGATCGTCACGTCACGCGACTGGCAATCGGCGATCACGCCACGCAGCAACGCGCCGCCGACCCCGGTGCGTCGAAAGCCCGGCGCGACCGCCAGCAACAGCAACTCCGCCTCGCCCGCGATCGCCCGCGTCAGCGAAAATCCGGCCGGTCGATCGTCGATGAAGGCCAGCGTCAGGTGGACGCCGGGCATGGCCAGCACACCCAGGCACTGGCTGCGTGTCCACGCTTCGCCATATCGCGGGTCGAAGGCGGCGGCCATGACGGTATCGATCGATGCGGCATCGCGGGCATCGCCGTGGCGCAGGATCAGCGAGCGCGTCGCCATCAGCCGGGCAGCTTCGCATCCGGCGCACGGCCATAGAGCGGACGCGGATCGAGATCGGCGAGCAGGGCAGGGAGCAGCGTCCAGTCGCGCGCATCCGGCAACGCTTCGGTCAGATCGGCCGCCGCATCCGCCGATACGCCCGCCAGCCGCTTCACGCCGTTGCCGACCGCCGGAATCGTTCCGATCGCCGTCATCGCCACCATCGGCGGCAGCGAGACGACGGCGTCGATCGGCGACAGCGAGGCATCGAACATCTGCATGAAAACCTCGCCATGCCCCGCTTCCAGCACCACCGCAATCCGCTGCAAGGGTTTGCGCGCCAATGCGGCGGCGGCGACCAGCGCCACGGACGAAAACCCCCGCACCGTGCCGCCCCAGCCCAGTGCCAGTCCGCGCGCCGCCGCGATGCCGACACGGACGCCCGTGAAGCTGCCCGGCCCGACATCGACGGCGATGCGATCCGCGCGGCCGCCATCGATCAACGACGCGATCATCGGTATCAGCCGTTCGGCATGGCCACGCCCGACGACATCGTGCCGGGCGTCGATCACCCGCCCGTCCTCGATCAGCGCGACCGAGCACGCGGCGGTCGCCGTCTCGATCACCAGCGTTCTGGTCATGCTATCCGTCATGCCGGACCCCGTCGGGGCGTCCACCGGCCATCAGGCGATGCTGTTGAACCGGTCGAACGACGGCCGCGGCAACCGCTCGTGCAACGTCGACGGATCGCCATGGCCCAGCGTCGAGATGAAGTTCGTCTTCACCGCCGGCCGGTCGCTGAAGAACGCCTTGTCCACCGCGCCGGCATCGAAGCCCGACATTGGTCCCATGTCGAACCCCAACGCCCGCGCCGCCATGATGAGATACGCACCCTGCAACGTCGAATTGCGGAACGCGGAGGCCGCACGCAGTTCGGCATTGCCGGTGAACCAGCTCTTCGCATCGGTGTGCGGAAACAGCTCGGGCAGCAGTTCGTGAAACTCGTGATCCATCGCCACGATCACCGCGACGGGCGCCTTGCGGATCTTGTCGGCATTGGTATCGCTGGCGCAGGCGGCCAGCTTGTCCTTCGCGTCCTGGCTCGTGCACCACACCAGCCGCGCCGGCAGCTGGTTGGCCGATGTCGGCCCCATCTTCGCCAGCTCCCAGATCGCGTGCAGATCGGCCTCGGCGACGGGGGTGTCGGTATAATGGTTGTAGCTGCGGGCGTTCAGGAAAAGCTGGTCGATCGCGTTCCGGTCGATCGCCGCCATCAGACCGCCCTCACTTCGATGACTTCGGGGACATAATGGCGCAGCAACTGCTCGATCCCGTTCTTCAACGTGGCCGACGACGACGGACAACCGGCGCACGCACCCTGTAATTGCAGATAGACCTTACCCTTGTCGAAGCCGCGATAGACGATGTCACCACCGTCGTTCGCCACCGCCGGGCGCACGCGCGTTTCGATCAGCTCGCGGATCTGCGCCACGATCTCGGCATCCGCCGGATCGTCGGTCAGCACGTCGTCCGCCGGCGGCACGGAGAAGCCTGCACTCGCCGCGCGGAACAACGGCATCTGCGCGGTGAAATGGTCGAGCAGGATCGACAGCACGTCGGGCTTCAGGTCGCGCCATTCGGCGCCCGGTCCCGCCGTCACCGACACGAAATCGCGACCGAAGAACACGCCGGTTACATCGCCCAGCCCGAACAGCGCCTCGGCGAGCGGGCTCTGCTCCGCTTCCTCCGGCGTTGCGAAGTCGCGGGTGCCCGCTTCCATCACCATACGGCCGGGCAGGAATTTCAGCGTCGCCGGGTTCGGCGTGGTTTCGGTCTCGATCAACATACGCTCGCATGTGGCGTGGCGGGGCCGGGGGATCAAGCGGGATAGTCGTTCGGGGGATGTGCGACGAAACCGTGGCGGGACGCCGCCGGGATCGCTACATGGCGCTCCATGGCGTTTTTCCCGCGCGCGTTCCGCGTTTCCGCTCTTTCCCTTCTGCTGCTGTCGACCACGTCGCTCGCCGGCCAGTCCCGTCCCGCCGCCCGGCCCAAACCGCCGGCCGCCGCCGTCGCGGCGGCCGCGCCGGTGCCGGTCGATACCAGCGCGTGGCTGTACAAGGGCAGCGACATCGCGCCCGATCCCGAATGGAGCTTCGGTACGCTGCCCAACGGCCTGCGCTTCGCGGTCCGCAAGAATGGGGTGCCGCCCGGTCAGGTGTCGGTCCGCGTCGCGATGGATGTCGGCTCGCTGCACGAAACCGACAGCGAGCGCGGCTTTGCCCATTTCATCGAGCATCTGAGCTTCCGCTCCTCCGCCTATGTCCCCGATGGCGAGGCGAAGCGGGTGTGGCAGCGGCTGGGCGCCACCTTCGGCTCCGATTCCAATGCGCAGACTACGCCGACGCAGACGCTCTATAAACTCGACCTGCCCTCCGCGACCGAGGCGGGGCTGGACGAATCGCTCCACATCCTGTCGGGCATGATGGCCGCGCCGATCCTGTCCGACGCATCGGTCGGTGCCGAGCGCCCGATCGTGCTGGCCGAACGCCGCGAACAGCCGGGCCCGCAGGTGAAGTTCCAGGATGCGCTGCGCGAGACGTTCTTCGCCGGCCAGCGGCTGGCCGAACGCTCGCCGATCGGCACCGAAAGGACGCTGCTCGCGGCTAACGGCGCGACCATCAAGGCATTCCACGATCGCTGGTATCGCCCCAGCCGTGCCGTCGTCATCATTTCCGGCGATATGGACCCGGCGCTGTTCTCGCGCCTGATCGTCAAGCATTTCGCCGGCTGGCAGCCGATCGGCCCCAACCCCGCCGATCCCGATTTCGGCAAGCCTGATCCGACGAAACCCGCCACCGCCACGCTGGTCGAACCCGGCCTGCCGTCGATCGTCGCCACCGCCGTGCTGCGCCCGTGGCAGTTCAATGCCGACACCGTGATCTTCAACCAGAAGCGAATGGTCGACACCGTCGCCTCGCGCCTCGTCAGCCGCCGGCTGGAACAGCGCGCGCGCAGCGGCGGATCGTTCCTGCAGGCCTCCGTGTCGCTGAACGACGAGGAACGGTCCGCCAACGGCACCTTCACCACCATCGTGCCGGTCGGCGATCAATGGGCCGCCGCGTTGAAGGACGTGCGCGCCGTCGCCGCCGATGCGATGGCCACCGCCCCGACGCAGGGGGAGATCGACCGCGAACTGGCCGATTACGATACCGTCCTGCGTACCATCGTCGAAACTTCCCGCGTCGAGGCCGGCGGCAAGCAGGCGGACGACATGGCCGAGGCGCTGGACATCCGCGAAACCGTGACCTCGCCCGCTACGTCCTATGAAATCTTCAAGGATGCGCGCGCCAAGAAGATGTTCACGCCCGAAACGGTGCTGGCCGCCACGCGCCGCATCTTCCAGGGCGATGCCACCCGGGCGATCGTCAATACGCCGACCCCCGAAACCGGCGTCGCCGCCAAGCTGGACGCCGCGCTGAAGGCGGACGTCACCGGCCTCGCCGGCAAGCGGCGCGTCCAGTCGTCGGTCGATTTCGCCAGCCTGCCGTCGCTCGGCACGCCGGGCAAGGTCGTCGCGCGCAGCGCGATGGCCGATATCGGCGTCGAACAGGTCACGTTCGCCAACGGCGTTCGCCTGCTGGTGTTCGCCAACCCGTCCGAAACCGGCCGCGTCTATGTCCGCACCCGCTTCGGCGGCGGTTATGGTGCCTTGCCCGCCGACAAGCCCAGCCCGGCATGGGCAGCCGACAGCGCGCTGGTCGCCAGCGGCGTCGGCAAGCTCGATCAAGGCGATCTCGAACAATTGTCGTCGGGCCGGCGCATCGGCCTTGATTTCGGGATCGACGACGACGCTTTCATGCTGGCGGCGATGACCTCGCCGGCCGATTACAAGGACCAGCTGAAGCTGATGGCGGCCAAGCTGGCGGTCCCCGGCTGGGACCCGGCACCCATCGCCCGCGCACGGGCCGGCGCACAGGCGGCGCAGGCCGGCTATGGCGCTTCACCGTCCGGCGTGCTCGGTCGCGATCTGGAAGGATTGCTGCGCGACGGCGATCCCCGCTGGACGACGCCGACGCCGGCCCAGATCGCCGCGTTGACGCCCAAGAACTTCCGCCATCTCTGGCAACCGCTGCTGGCCGAAGGGCCGATCGAGGTGATGGTCTTCGGCGACGTGAAGACCGACGAGGCGATCGCCGCGGTCGGCGATACGTTCGGCGCGATGAAGCCGCGGACGGCCGCCGCGCCGCCGGCACCCGTCGTCCGCTTTCCCGCGCACGTCGCGACGCCGGTGATCCGCACGCATGACGGCCCCGATACGCAGGCCGCAGCGGTGATCGCCTGGCCGACCGCCGGCGGCGTCGCCGAAATCCGCACCAGCCGCCAGCTCGATGTGCTCGCGCAGTTGTTCTCCGATCGCCTGTTCGAGCGGTTGCGGCAGGAATCGGGCGCCAGCTACAGCCCTTCGGTGCAAAGCCAATGGCCGATGGGCATGACCGCCGGCGGCCGCCTCGTCGCCATCGGTCAGGTGTCGCCCGACAATGTCGCGATGTTCTTCCGCCTGTCGCGCGAGATCGCGGCCGATCTGGCGAAGAACCCGGTCGGCGCCGACGAGCTGGAGCGCACGGTGAAGCCGATGGCGCAGCAACTGATGCGCGCCTCGACTTCCAGCCAGTTCTGGTTGTCCCAGATGGGCGGCGGCACGCTCGACCCGCGCCGGCTGGCGGCGGTGCGCTCGCTGGGCACCGATCTGATGAGCGCCACGCCCGCCGAAATCCAAGCGCTCGCCGCCCGCTATCTGCGGCCGGATACCGACTGGACGCTGGCGGTGGTGCCGAAGGACAAGGTCGGGGCGGTCGCGGCGAAATAATCGAATGTCGGTGCCGCTGCCGGGCGCGGCGGCACCGTTCCTACCGGTACAATCCCTCCAGCCGCTCGCCATAAACCTGCCGGATCACATGCCGCCTGATCTTCAGGCTCGGCGTCAATTGTTCGTTCTCGATCGTGAATGGCCCGTCCGCCAGCACGAAGCGGCGGACGCGCTCCGTCACCGACAGGTCCTTGTTCACCCGCTCCACCGCCGCCGACAGCGCGGCGCGATAATCGAGGTCGTCGGTCAGCGTGCGGAAGTCGCACTTCCCGCCACCCCGCGCGCACCATTCCTGCGTCCATTCCGGGTCCGGCACCAGCAGCGCGACCATGTACGGCCGTCGGTCGCCGAAGATCATCGCCTGCCCGATCTCGGGTTGCAGAGTCAGCATGCCCTCGACCTTCTGCGGCGCGACATTGTCGCCCTTGTCGTTGATGATGAGGTCCTTCTTGCGGTCGGTGATCCTGATCCGTCCGCCTGCATCGATCTCGCCGATGTCGCCGGTGTGCAGCCAGCCGTCCTTCAGTACCCGCGCCGTCTCGCCCTCGTTGCGCCAGTATCCATGCATCACCAGTTCGCCGCGCACCAGAATCTCGCCATCGTCGGCGATCCGCACCTCCGTATTCGGCAGCGGCGGTCCGACCGAGTCCATCCGTATCCCCGCCGCCGGCCGGTTGCAGGAGATCACCGGCGCCGCCTCCGTCTGTCCATAGCCTTGCAGGAACGTCAGTCCGAGCGATTCGAAGAACACGCCGATCTCCGGGTTCAACGGCGCGCCGCCCGACACCATCGCCTTCAGCCGCCCGCCGAATTTCTTCGCGATCTTCGGCTTGAACAGCACATTGATCGCCAGCTGGATCGGCCGGTCGACCAAGCGCAACCGCCCTTCGTACCGCCGCATCCCCAGATCGAGCGCCCGGTCGAGCAGCCGTTCGGGCAGGCCGCCCTGTTTGGCGATCGTCTTCGCGATCCGCGTCCGCAACACCTCGAACAGGCGGGGCACCACGACCATGATCGTCGGGCGCACCTCCTCGATATTCGCGGCCAGCTTCTCCAGCCCTTCCGAATAATAGATCTGCCCGCCGAGGCCGATCGGGAAGAACTGCCCGCCACTATGTTCATACGCGTGGGAGAGGGGGAGGAACGACAGGAACACCTCGTCATCCCAGCCGAAATCCTCGGAGATGACGGTGCAGCAGCCGTTGACGTTGTGCAGGATCGCGCCGTGATGCTGCATCACCCCGCGCGGCGCGCCGCCGGTTCCACTGGTGTAGATGATGCATGCCAGATCGCCGCGCCCGACGTCCGCCACCGATGCCGCCACCGTCCCGGGATCGGCGGGGTGCTGCGCGATCAGCGTCGCCCAGTCGTGGAAGTCGATGCTCCCCGCCGGTGCGCGCATCTCGTCGATGCCGATCACCGTCTGCCCCTGATTGGATCGCAGCACTGCGGGCAGCAGCACCTTGGCCAGCCTGGCGGTCGATACGATGATCCCGCATGCGCCGGAATTTTCCAGGATATGCATGTGATCGCGTTCGGTATTGGTGATGTAGGTCGGCACCGTCACGCAACCCGCCGCCATGATGCCCAGATCGGCGATGCACCATTCCGGCCGGTTCTCGCTGACCAGCATCACCCGGTCGCCGCGCTTCATGCCGATCGCCTTCAGCCCGGTGGCAAGGCTGGCGACCTGTCGCGCCGCCTCTGCCCAACTGGTCGATTGCCAGCGCCCGTCCTTCTTCGTCCACAGGAACGGCGCGTCGCCCTTTTCGCGCGCACGGGTGAAGAACATCGTCACCAGATTGGGGAAATGTTCCAGCGTCCGCATCGTCTCTCCTTCAGGCGTCCTTTTCAGACGTCGATCAATCGTTCAGTGCCGTACCCACGCTACGCGGATCGGCCGCCCCGACCCATCCCGTCGCGGTCCGCTCCGCCGCGTTCGCCTTCAGCGGCAGGCGACCGACGGTCACCTTGTGGCCCAGCTTCTCCAGCGCCGGCTGCATCGCCACCAGCCGCGTGCCTGCCTCCACGACCAGCCCGTCGCGGTTGAAGAACAATTGCGGCTCGCCCAGTGCCGCCCGCGCCGGCAGGCCCCAGTCGAAATGGGCGATCAGCGCCTTGGCGACCTGCATGATGATCGTCCGCCCGCCCGCCGCGCCGACCGCGAAGACCGGCTTGCCCGCCTTGTCGTACACGATCGTCGGCGACATCGACGACAGCGGCCGCTTGCCGCCCTCGACCCGGTTCGCCACAGGCGCGCCGTCCTTTTCGGGGGAGAAGGTGAAATCGGTCAGTTCGTTGTTCAGGACGTAACCGTTGGCGATCAGTTGGCTGCCGAATGGCCCCTCCACGGTAGAGGTCATCGTCACGATGTCGCCCGCTTTGTCGACCGCCACGAAATGCGTCGTCGCCGGCACTTCCGACGACATTGCCGCTGTCCGCTTGCCCGCGCCCGTGGGCGTCCCCGCCGTGTAAGTCCCCAACGTCTTCGTCGGCGAGATCGACGCCGACCGACGGCGCAGATACCCCCGGTCGATCATCCCCGTCACCGGATTGGCGATGAAGTCCGGATCGCCCAGATATTTGTCGCGGTCGGCATAGGCCAGTTGCATCGCCTCGCCGATCAGGTGCCACGCGACAGGCGAATCCTTGCCCAGCTTTTTCAGGTCGAACCGTTCCAGCATGCCCAGCACCTGCAACACGGTGATCCCGCCGGACGAGGGCGGTCCCATCCCGCACACGCGATAACCGCGATAGGACCCGCAGACCGCCGGCCGTTCCTTCGCCTTGTACGCCAGCAGATCGGCAGCGGTCATGTCGCTCGGCGCGACGCGGCTTTCGGTCGCGACGCGCAGCAGTTCCCTGGCATTGTCGCCGGTGTAGAATGCATCCGGCCCCTTGTCGGCCAGCATCCTGAGCGTCGCTGCCAGCCGCGGGTTCTTCACCGTCTCGCCGATCCGCACCTCACCGTACAGCATCCGCGTGTCGTCGAACTGCTTCCACAGGGGCGCGACCGTCTTCACCGCCCGGTCCATCGGCGCGGTCGCGGCATAACCCTGTTCGGCCAGCCGGATCGCCGGCTGGAACAGCGCTGCCCAAGGCAGCTTGCCCCATTTCTTCTCGGCCATCGCCATCAGCCGGATATTGCCGGGTACGCCGACCGACTTGCCGCCCGGAAACGCCTGGCCGAACGGCATCGCGGTGCCATCCGGGTTCAGCCAGCGCGTACGGCTCGCCGCCGCCGGTGCGGTCTCGCGCCCGTCGATCGTGTCGATCTTGCCGGTGCGCCCGTCGTTATGGACCAGAAAGCCGCCACCGCCGATCCCCGACGACTGCGGCTCCACCACGGTCAGCGCCAGCATCATCGCCATCGCCGCATCGGTCGCGCTGCCGCCCTGGCGAAGGATTTCCTGTCCCGCCTCGGTCGCGCGTGGATCGGCGGAGGTGACGACGCCCTGCGCCAGCACGGGGCAGGGGAGCAGGAACGCGGCGACGACGAGCAGTTTCTTCATGGCGCCGAACCGTAACGGCATCCGCGCGCCCTACAAGCCGTTACCCGACCGCGTCCGCCACGCCGGCAAAGCCGTCACGCAGCAACAGCGCATCCAGATCGCGCAGCATCCGCCCCGGCAACCCCGGCCCCTCATAGGCGAGTGCGGTGTACAGTTGCACCATGCTTGCTCCCGCCCGAATGCGCGCATAGGCTTCCTCACCGCTGGCGATCCCCCCGACCGCGATCAGCGGGATTGCCCCACCCGTCGCCGCCCGTGCCTCGACCAGTGCCGCCCGTGCCAGCGGGGCCAGCGGAGCGCCCGACAGCCCGCCCGTCTCGCCCGCCGCCCCCGACCGCAAATCCGCGGGCCGCGAGATCGTGGTGTTGCCGACGATCAGCGCATCCAGCCGCGCATCGATCGCCGCCCGCGCCACCACCGCCATGCCGGCCCGATCCAGATCGGGCGCGACCTTCAGGAACAGCGGCGTCACCCCCGCCGCCGCGCGCGACGCCGCCAGCAATTCGCCCAGCATCGGCTGCGCCTGCAGATCGCGCAGGCCCGGCGTGTTGGGCGAACTGATGTTGATCGTCACATAATCCGCCAGCGGCGCCGCCGCCGCCACGCCCGCCGCGTAATCCGCCACGCGGTCGGTCGAATCCTTGTTAGCGCCGACATTGATGCCCAGCACACCTGCACGTCTCGCCGTCTTCGCGCGCGCCAGCCCGGCCGCCAGCCCGTCGTTGTTGAAGCCATAACGGTTCACCACCGCCCGGTCCTCGACCAGACGGAATAGTCGCGGCTTCGGATTGCCCGGCTGTGGCCGCGGCGTCAGCGTCCCGATCTCGACCGATCCGAAGCCCAGCCCGAAAAACCCCGCAATCGCCTCGCCGTTCTTGTCGACCCCCGCCGCCAGCCCGACCGGATTGGCGAAATCGATCCCCGCCACCCGCGTCGCCAGCCGGGGATACGCCGCTGCGTCCCGCCCCAGCGGCGTTCCCACCCGTCCCCACGCCGCCAACGCCTTCACGGTCAGGTTATGCGCGCGCTCGGCATCGAGCGAGAAGAGCAGGGGATGATAGATGGCCATGCCGTCGCCTTTGCCGTGGTGTGGGGCGAGGGTCAAAGAAGGTTTGTTCGCGCGGAGGCGCGGAGGCGCGGAGAAGAAGGGCGGCGGGGCGCGCGGCTGTCGGCAGCGTCCGTGATCCGGCCAGGGAATGAATAGCTGCCTGCGGCGCTGGATGCCGCGCGCAGCGCAATCATCTCGTCTTTCTTCTTCTCCGCGCCTCCGCGCGAACAAATCTTCTTCCTCCCCACACCGCCCCTTGCGAGTCGTTAGCAAAGATAGCGGTTGATCCGCACCCCGCGCTGCACCATCTGCAATCCGAACAGATTGGTCCGATTGCCTCATGCGTCTCTCTTCCCTCGCCGATTACGCGGTCGTCATGATGACCGCCGCCGCGCGCCATTGCGGCGGCGCGGGTCGGCTGAACGCGACGTTGCTCGCGGAGGAAACCGGCGTGCCGCTGCCGACCGCGCAAAAGCTCGTCAGCCGCCTCAGCGCTGCCGGCCTGCTGGAAAGCGCACGCGGCACCGGCGGCGGTTTCCGCCTGTCGCGCCCGCCGTCGTCGATCAGCCTTGCCGATGTGATCGAGGCGGTGGAGGGGCCGATCGCGCTCACGACCTGTGTGGATGAGGCGCGCCATGACTGCGCCATCGAGGGAAGCTGCCGCGTGAAACCGCATTGGAATATCGTCAACGCCGCCGTTCGCGGTGCACTGGCGGGGGTCAGCCTCGCCCACCTCGCCCATGATGTCAAAGCCCCGGTCGGGCACCAGACCAAGATTGCGGAGATCGCGTGATGGCGACCAAGAACGCCGAGGCCTATGCGGCCGTATCGAAGACGTACGAGTGGGGTTTCTCCTCGGACATCGAACAGGAATTCGCGCCCAAGGGCCTGTCCGAAGACACCGTCCGCTACATCTCCGCCAAGAAGGGCGAGCCCGTCTGGATGCTCGACTGGCGATTGAAGGCGTTTCGCCTGTGGCAAACGATGGCGGCCCCGGACTGGGCCAAGATGAACGTGCCCCCGATCGATTATCAGGACGCCTATTACTACGCCGAGCCCAAGGCGAAGCCGAAGCTCGGTTCGCTGGACGAGGTCGATCCCGAAATCCTTCGCGTTTACGAAAAGCTCGGCATCCCGATCGCCGAGCAGAAGATGCTCGCCGGCGTCGAGGAACTGGACGCGGACGGCCAGCCCAAGCGCCGCGTTGCCGTGGACGCGGTGTTCGACAGCGTCTCGGTCGCCACCACCTTCCGCAAGGAACTGGAGGCCGCCGGCGTCATCTTCCGGTCGATCTCGGAAGCCATCAAGGAATATCCCGATCTCGTCCGCAAATGGCTGGGCAAGGTCGTGCCGCAGCGCGATAATTATTTCGCCACGTTGAACTCCGCCGTCTTCAGCGACGGCACGTTCGTCTACATTCCAGAGGGCGTCCGCTGCCCGATGGAGTTGTCGACCTATTTCCGTATAAATGCCGAGAATACCGGCCAGTTCGAACGCACGCTGATCGTCGCCGACAAGGGCAGCTACGTCTCGTATCTGGAGGGCTGCACCGCCCCGATGCGCGACGAGAACCAGCTCCACGCCGCCGTGGTGGAACTGGTCGCGCTCGACGATGCCGAGATCAAATATTCGACCGTCCAGAACTGGTATCCGGGCGACGAGAACGGTGTCGGCGGCATCTATAACTTCGTGACCAAGCGCGCGCTGTGTCAGGGCAGGAACAGCAAGGTATCGTGGACGCAGGTCGAAACCGGCTCCGCAATCACCTGGAAATACCCGAGCTGCGTGCTCGCTGGCGACGGCAGCGTCGGCGAATTCTACTCGGTCGCGGTGACGAACAACCGGCAGCAGGCGGATACCGGCACCAAGATGATCCATCTTGGCAAGAACACGCGATCCACGATCGTGTCGAAGGGGATCAGCGCCGGCCGCAGCGACAACACCTATCGCGGCCTTGTCCGCGTCGCTCCCACGGCAGAGGGCGTCCGCAACTTCACCCAGTGCGACAGCCTGTTGCTGGGCGACCAGTGCGGCGCCCACACCATCCCGTACATCGAAATCCGCAACCCCAGCGCGCAGATCGAGCATGAGGCGACCACGTCGAAGATCAGCGAGGACCAGCTGTTCTACGCCATGTCCCGCGGCCTCGATCAGGAAGCCGCCGTCGCCCTGATCGTCAACGGTTTTGCCCGTGAAGTGCTGAAGCAACTGCCGATGGAATTCGCGGTCGAGGCGCAGAAGCTGTTGGGGATCAGTCTTGAGGGGAGTGTGGGGTAATGCTCTTTCCCACGAAAGAGAAGGTCGAGCGAGAAGTTGACGCTCTACTCACTCGGTTCGAGCGAATCGAACAGCGCGCCGATTTTAACGTCAATGAAAGCAGTAAGTTTGCGAGCGTGCTTGGTCCGAATGAGATTGCTGAAAAGATTTTGCGTAATGCCCGAAGCATAATTGAGAACCTTCATGAGGCGGGCGCTCAGGCAAGGTTTGGACTTCGTCCCATCCGAGCTATCGCAAATGACCTTCCGGCTGTAGCCAAGGTAGCAAGCGAGTACTCTGGTATTCTCGACAATATGGATTTCACGCGAAAAAGCGGGCAAGTAAACTGATGCTCAAGATTGAAAACCTCCACGCCGAAATCGACGGCAAGGAAATCCTCAAGGGCCTGTCCCTGACCGTCAACGCGGGCGAGATCCATGCGATCATGGGGCCGAACGGCGCCGGCAAGTCGACGCTCGGCTATGTCCTCGGTGGTCGCCCCGGCTACGAAGTCACCGCCGGCTCGATCACCTTCAACGGTCAGGACCTGCTGGAACTGGAACCGCACCAGCGCGCCGCCGCCGGCGTGTTCCTCGGCTTCCAGTACCCGGTCGAAATCCCCGGCGTCAGCAACGTGCAGTTCCTCCGCGAGGCCCTGAACGCCCAACGCGCGACCCGCGAGGAAAAGCCGCTGTCCGGTGCCGAATTCCTGAAGCTGGCGCGCGAGGAAGCCCGCAAGCTCGACATGGATGCCGAGATGCTGAAGCGTCCCGTCAATGTCGGCTTTTCCGGCGGCGAGAAGAAGCGCAACGAGATGGTCCAGATGGGCATCGTGAACCCCAGGTTCGCGATCCTCGACGAAACCGATTCCGGCCTCGACATCGATGCGCTCCGCATCGTCGGCGACGGCATCAACCGCATCATGCGCGCGCCCGACAAGGCGGTGCTGCTCATTACCCATTACCAGCGCCTGCTCGATTACGTGCAGCCCGATGTCGTCCACGTCCTCGCCGACGGCCGCATCGTCCGCTCCGGCGGTGCCGACCTCGCGCACGAACTGGAGCGCGAGGGCTATGCGCAGGTGACGGCGTGAGCCTGATCGAACTGCCCTCAACCCGTGAGGAAGAATGGCGTTGGGCTGATCCGGAGGCGATCGCCGCCGCCGCCTCATTGCCATGGTCCGACGCGACCGAGAACGCCGCCGACTGGTGGATCGATCTTCCCGGCGCTCGCATCGTCGTGCGTGACGGCGTGGTCGATCAGGCCGCCAGCACGCTCGACCGCGTCACGCTGCGGTCGATCGAGGCCGGCGACCACGCACTCGGCCAGCGCGCCACCGGCCCCGGCTGGTCGCTGCATCTCGATACCGATGCCGCCGCACACCCGGTACAGATCGTCCACATCTCCACCGGCGGCGCCAATCATCTGCCGTCCGAGATCGTCCTCGCCGACGATGCCGTCGCGCAGGTCGTCGAGACCTATGTCGGCGCCGGCTGGGCCAACCGCTACCTTCGCGTCACGCTCGGCGCCACCGCCCGGCTGATGCGCTCGGTCCGCCTGTTGCAGGCGGGTGGCTTCACCAGCTTGCGCGAAGACGCCGCACTGGGCACCGGAGCCAGCCTCGTCACCATCTTCCTCGGTGCCGGTCAGGCCGGCACCCGCATCGATGCGACCATCGTCGCAGGCGCGGGTGCCTTCGCCGACTACGGCGGCGCGCTCCTCACCGCCGGCGACCAGCGTCAGGAATGCGCGGTCGCCGTCCGCCATGCCGAACCCCATGGCAGCAGCCAGCAGGTCTGGCGTGCAGTCGCCGCCGATCGTTCGACCGCCAGCCTCGCCGCCCGTGTCGAGGTCGCGCGCGACGCGCAGAAGACCGACGGCGTCCAGTCGCTTCGCGGCCTGCTCCTGAAGCGTACCGCGACGGTGAACCTGAAGCCGGAACTGGAAATCTTCGCCGACGACGTGAAGTGCGCCCACGGCGCCACGGTCGGCGAACTGGATGCCCGCGCCCTGTTCTACATGCAGAGCCGCGGCATCCCCCATGCCCGCGCACAGGCGTTGCTGACGACCGCCTTCGTGGCCGACGCGCTCGACCGGATCGGCGACAATACCGTCCGCGCCGCGTTTTCGGCGGACGCCGAAACATGGCTGGACGGCGCCCTGTGAGCAGCGCCGCCCCCCTCGACGCGCTGGCCGACTTCCCTGCGATCCCGGCGGGCTGGGCCTATCTGGACACCGCCGCCACCGCGCAGAAGCCGCAGGTCGTCGTTGATGCCATCACCCGCGCGTACGGCGAAACCTACGCCACCGTGCACCGCGGCGTGTACGCCCGCTCGGCCGACATGACCGTCGCCTATGAAGCGGTGCGCGGCCGCGTTGCCCGCTTCATCGGCGCGGCTTCGCCAGAGGAATGCGTCTTCGTCCGCGGCGCGACCGAGGCGATCAACCTCGTCGCGCAATGCTGGGCCGGTACGCAGCTGAAGGCTGGCGACCGCATCATGCTGTCGATGCTGGAGCATCACAGCAATATCGTGCCGTGGCAGATGGTCGCCGAACGCGTCGGCGCCGCGATCGACGTCTGCCCGCTCACCGCCGATGGCCGCATCGATCTCGACGCGATGGCGACGATGCTGACCGACCGGCACAAGCTGGTGGCGCTCGCCCATGTCTCCAACGTCCTTGGCTCGGTGCTCGACGTACCGCGCGCGGTCGAACTGGCGCACGGTGTCGGCGCGAAGATCCTTATCGACGGCTGCCAGTCGGTGCCGCGCCTGCCGGTGGACGTCACCGCGCTCGGCTGCGACTTCTATGTCTTCTCGGCACACAAGCTCTACGGCCCGACCGGTCTCGGCGTCCTGTGGGCGCGGGCCGACCTGCTCGATGCGATGCCGCCATGGCAGGGCGGCGGGTCGATGATCGACCGCGTCACCTTCGCGAAGACGACCTACGCGCCGCCGCCGGGCCGGTTCGAGGCGGGGACGCCGCATATCGTCGGCGCGCTCGGCCTCCATGCCGCGATCGATTATGTCGACGACATCGGCCTGACCCGCATCCACGCGCACGAAACCGCGCTGGTGGCGCAGGCGCGCGAGGCGCTCGGCAGCATCAACTCCGTCCGCCTGCTCGGACCGGACGATTCCGCCGGCATCGTCAGCTTTACGATCGAGGGGGTGCATCCGCACGACATCGGCACCATCTTGGACGAAGCACAGGTCGCGATTCGCGCCGGCCACCATTGCGCGCAGCCGCTGATGGATGCGCTGGGTGTCGAGGCGACCGCGCGTGCGAGTTTCGGCGTCTATAACGGCCCGCAGGACGTCGAGGCGCTGGTCAAGGGCGTGGAACGGGTAACAAGGATTTTCGGATGAACGGGTTCGAGGTCGAGGAAGTGGACGGCGTCCAGCCCCCACCCAAGGCACGCGTGGACGATGCGGTCGAGGCGGCTGCACCCGCTCCGCGCGAACGCGATTACCTGTCCGGCTTCCTGGCGCAGAAGCCGCAGGGTGACGCCCCCGGCGAACCCGGCGGCGCGCTGTACGAGGCGGTGGTCGATTCCCTCAAGGAAATCTACGACCCCGAAATCCCGGTCAACATCTACGATCTCGGCCTGATCTACGGTGTCGAGGTGACGGACAATGGCCATGCCGTCGTGTCGATGACGCTGACGACGCCCAATTGCCCCGTCGCGGAATCGATGCCGGCCGAGGTCGAGATGCGGGTGTCTTCGGTTCCCGGCATTTCGACGGCCGATGTTAATCTGGTCTGGGACCCGCCATGGGACCCGCAGAAGATGTCTGACGACGCCAAACTGGAATTGGGGATGCTCTGATGGCCACCACGCTCCGCGCCCGCCCGGCGGCGCTCAACCTGACCCCATCGGCGCACGCCCGCATCGCCGACCTGATGGCCCGCGCCCCCGGCGACGCGATCGGCGTGAAGCTGTCGACTCCCAAACGCGGCTGCTCCGGCCTCGCCTATTCGGTCGATTACGTCACTGAGGCGAAGCCGTTCGATGAGCGGATCGAAACCCCCGGCGGGGTATTGTTCGTCGATGGCGGATCGATCCTGTACCTGATCGGATCGACGATGGATTGGGTGGAAGACGACTTCACCGCCGGTTTCGTGTTCGCCAATCCCAACGCCAAGGGCGCCTGTGGATGCGGAGAGAGCTTTACCGTTTGATGCCGACGACCGGCATCAGACGTTCTTACGCGGGTATCGGTTGGCGAATTCGACGTCGGACATCATTAGGTAGCGGATCGTGTCGATCAGCGCCAATGGTCCGGTCACAAGCAATCCAATTACCGTACAACTGAGCACGATCATCGCAATCGCCGATCCGGTTTGCCCAAGATAAAAGCGGTGGATGCCCAGCGTCCCCAGCAGAAACGCCAGCGCCGCCGCGACATATTTGTTGCGATCGTTAAAAGGCACCGCATCCACGGGTGCAGATGTAGTCAGTGGGGCAGCGACGGGCATCGGACAGATGCTCAGCGCGCGATTCTCGCTGGTTTCGAAGTCCACATAGGCGCCGATTGTCGGCTCACCTCGATGCGCCCAGTCGGCTGGGCTGAAAATGTATCGACGACCATCGTCACCGGTAACCAGTCCGTCACCGGTCCGCGTATCCACACCGAGTATCTGTCCGCGCATCCATCACCCCCGCATCGTCTTCTATGTCGATCATCCGGACCCGCGCGCATAGAAGATTTGCAGTCGATCCGGGAAGAGGGGGTATGGCGACCGACCATACCCCCATTTTTGCATCAGGCCGCCAGATTCCGCAGTACGTACTGCAGGATGCCGCCGTTCAGGAAGTATTCCAGCTCGTTGACGGTATCGATCCGGCAGCGCGTCATGAACGTCTCGGACTTGCCGTCCGCACGGACCAGCGTGACCTCGACATCCTGACGCGGACGGATCGCCGCGACGTTGTGGATCGTGAACGTCTCCGATCCGTCGAGACCCAGCGTCTCCCGCGTCACGCCCTCGGCAAACTGCAGCGGCAGCACGCCCATGCCGACCAGGTTCGACCGGTGGATACGCTCGAAGCTCTCGGTGATGACCGCCCGCACGCCGAGCAGGTTGGTGCCCTTCGCTGCCCAGTCACGGCTTGAGCCGGTGCCATATTCCTTGCCCGCGACGATGACGAGCGGCGTGCCGTCCGCCTTGTGGCGCATGGCGGCGTCATAGATCGCCATGACCTCGCCCTCGTACTTGGTCATGCCGCCTTCGATACCCGGCACCATCTCGTTGCGGATGCGGATATTGGCGAAGGTGCCGCGCACCATCACCTGATCGTTGCCGCGGCGCGCGCCATAGCTGTTGAAGTCGGCGCGGCTGACCTGCCGCTCCGACAGCCAGCGACCCGCGGGGCTGTCTGCCTTGATCGAACCGGCCGGGCTGATGTGGTCGGTGGTGATGGAATCGCCCAGGATCGCCAGCGGCTTCGCCTCGATGATGTCCATGACCGGTGCCGGCGTCATCTCCATGCCCTCGAAATAGGGCGGGTTCGCGACATAGGTCGACGCAGCCGGCCAGGCATAGGTCGCCGATCCGGTGACTTCGATGCCCGACCACTTCTCATCGCCCTGATAGACGTTGCCGTACCGGGTGCGGAACATCTCGTCGTTGATGTTCGCATTCATCACCGTCGCGACCTCGTCGTTGGTCGGCCACACATCCTTCAGATACACGTCCTGCCCGTCGCTGCCCTGACCCAGCGGCGTTTCGATCATGTCGGTCGTGACGCTGCCCTTGATCGCATAGGCGACCACCAGCGGCGGCGAGGCGAGGAAGTTAGCACGCACATCGGCCGATACGCGGCCCTCGAAGTTGCGGTTGCCCGACAGCACCGACGCAGCGACGAGGTCGTTCTCATTGATCGCGGCCGAGATCGGACCCGACAGCGGCCCCGAATTGCCGATGCAGGTCGTGCAGCCATAGCCGACCAGGTTGAAGCCCATCGCGTTCAGGTCGGCGGTCAGCCCCGCCTTGTCGAGGTAATCGGTCACGACCTGCGACCCTGGCGCCAGCGACGTCTTCACCCATGGCTTCGACTTCAGGCCGAGGGCGTTCGCCTTGCGGGCGACCAGACCGGCGGCGACCAGCACCGACGGGTTCGACGTGTTGGTGCAGCTGGTGATCGCGGCTATCACCACGTCGCCATCGCCGATGTCGTGGGTGGCACCCTCGACCGCGACGCGCTTGGCCTGCTCCTTGTGATAGACCTTGAACAGGTCGCCGTTGAACACCTCGTCGACCTTGTTCAGCGACACCTTGTCCTGCGGCCGCTTCGGGCCGGCCAGCGACGGCACGACGGTGCCCATGTCGAGTTCCAGCGTATCGGTAAAGATCGGGTCCGCCGCGTTCTCGTCACGCCAGAAGCCGTTGGCTTTGGCGTAAGCCTCGACCAGCGCGACGTTCTCGTCGGATCGCGCGGTCAGGCGCATATAGTCCATCGTCCGCTCGTCGATCGGGAAGAACCCGCAGGTCGCGCCATATTCCGGCGCCATGTTGGCGATCGTCGCGCGATCGGCGAGCGTCATCTTCGACAGGCCGGGACCATAGAACTCGACGAAGCGGCCGACGACGCCCTTCTTGCGCAGCATCTGCGTGACGGTGAGGACCAGATCGGTGGCGGTGATGCCCTCGGCCAGTTCGCCGGTCAGCTTGAAGCCGACGACTTCGGGGATCAGCATCGACACCGGCTGGCCGAGCATCGCGGCCTCCGCCTCGATCCCGCCGACGCCCCAGCCGAGCACGCCCAGGCCGTTGATCATCGTCGTGTGGCTGTCGGTGCCGACCAGCGTATCCGGATAGGCGATCGCCGACGTGCCCATCGCGTGCTGGCCGATCTCCTGCGATGCCCAGATCGCCTGACCGATATATTCCAGGTTCACCTGATGGCAGATGCCCGTGCCCGGCGGCACGACCTGGAAATTGTCGAGCGCCTTCGATCCCCATTTCAGGAACTCGTAACGCTCCATGTTGCGCTGATATTCCAGATCGACGTTATCCTGGAACGCCTTCGGCGTGCCGAACTCGTCGACCATGACCGAATGGTCGATGACCAGATGGACGGGCACCTGCGGATTGATCTTGGCCGCATCGCCGCCCAGCTTGGTGATGGCATCGCGCATCGCCGCCAGATCGACGACGCAGGGGACGCCGGTGAAATCCTGCATCAGCACGCGCGCGGGGCGATACTGGATCTCGCGGTTCGACCGGGCATCCTGCTGCCAGTCGACGATCGCCTGAATATCCTCGCGCGTCACGGTGACGCCGTCCTCGAAGCGAAGCAAATTCTCCAGCAGCACCTTCATCGAGAAGGGCAGGCGCGAGATGTCGCCGAGCTGCTCGGCCGCCTTGGCCAGGCTGTAATAGTCGTATGTCTTGCTGCCGACCGATAGGGTGGAGCGGGTGTTCAGCGTGTCCTGGCCGATGGCGGTCATGGGCGTCCTTTGCCTGTTGTCCCACGGCACCCGTCGGGCGGCAGGGCCGCGCGGGCGCGAGGGCGTCGGATGAGCGAATGCGTGCGTGCGCGATAGCAGCGGTGCGCGCGGGGGGAAAGGGCAGGTTGTATCGAACCTCGGCATCATCGTCGCAGACGGACGATTGACGGCGGCGGCCGGTGACGTACTCCTTCGACGATGGCCCGTGCGCTCAAGGTTTTCCGGATGCCGATCGGCTTTCACGACGCCTATGTCGCCGCGCCCAGCCGCAAGGCGGCGTTGGCGGCATGGGGCGCCGACCGCGACCTGTTTGCCCGCGGCATCGCCGAGGAGGTGACGGACGCCGAATTGATGGCCGAGCCGCTGGCCTCGCCCGGCACGGTCATCCGTCGCTCTCGCGGGTCCGCCGCCGAACAGATGGCGGCGTTGCCTGCGGACAAAAAGCCGAAGGTTCGGGCCAAAACCACATCCAGGAACCTACCAAAACCGGATCGCGCGGAGCTGGAGCAGGCCGAACAGGCGATCGAGGACGCGGCCGCGTATGCCCGCAAGACGACGCAAGCCTTCGATCGCCGCGCGGCGACGCTGGCGCGCGAGCGGCGTGAGGCGGAGCGGCGGCAGGCGGACGACCTCGCCCGGCTGGAGGAAATGCGCGACAAGGCCGCCGCTGCTTACGAGCGGGCAATGGCGATATGGCGCGATCGTTAGGGAAGGATCATGATCGGCGTAAGATCGTTTCCGACTCATCAATCACAAGCAGGAGAGCCCAGATGGCGACGGAATTTCAGGATCAGGCGAAGGCCGGTGCGGAAAAGATGAACGAAGCCGGACAGAAGATCGCCGAGCAGGGATCGACGATCGGCGCAAAGATCATCGATCAGGTCGAGACGAACACGCGTGAAGCCTTCGCTGCGATGCGTGCCGCCACGCGGGCCAAAGATATCACCGAGGTGATGCGCATCCAGAGCGACTATCTGCGCGATCAGGGCAACCGGGCGATGACGCAGGCGCGCGAGGTGGGCGAACTCATCATGCAATTCGGCAAGGACGCCGTGACCCCGTTCAAGCAATAACCCCGAGATCGCGGCATCGAGATCGATCAGGGTGTCGATGCCGCGGCCGACGTAGCTGAGGGCGAAACGGGCCGAGGGCCATCAGCCATCGCCTCCAGCGATGAGTCGCCACCCAGTACACGGTACAAGGTGACCCGGTTGGACGCGGCCGTCAGTTGCGTCGCCACCAGCGTCCGCTGGGCCGAATATAGCGAACGCTGCGCATCGAGCGTGTTCAGGAATTGCGTCACGCCCCCTCGATAGGACGCGTCCGTCAATTGCAGCGTATCGGCGGTCGAGGCGACGAGCCGGCGATTGGCGACCAACTGATCGGCGATGGTCCCTTGGCGGGCCAGCGCATCGGCCGTCTCCTGAAAAGCGGTCTGTATCGCCTTTTCGTACGTAGCCAGCGCCGCATCGCGTTGTGCCTGCGTGTACCGCACATTGGCCCGCGCCGCGCCGGCCTGAAAGATCGGATAGCTGACGCTGGGGGCGGCCGAATAATTGAACGCGTCGTTCGTGAACAACGACGACAGCGCGGTTGAGGCGAACCCGATCAGGCCGGTGAGCGAGATACGGGGGAACAGCGCGGCACGGGCGGCGCCGATCTCCGCATTGGTGGCCCGCAGTTCATACTCCGCCTGCACCACGTCGGGGCGGCGCAGCAATATGCCCGAGTCGAGCCCGGCGGGCAGGGCGGCAACCGTGGCGGAGGCGGCATCGATCGTGGCCGGCAGCAACGCCGGATCGATCGGCGCACCGACCAATAGCTGCATCGCGTTCGCATCCTGCGCGACCAGCGTCCGCTGCTGCGCCAGATCGGATTCCGCGGTCGCGAGGATCTGTTCGGCCTGCGCCACGTCGGTTCGCGCCGAAATGCCACCGCGCAGACGGGCGCGGGTCAGCACCACCGATCGTTGCGCCGACGAGGCGGTGTCCTGCGCAATGCGGAGCAGGCTCTGGTCGGCGGCATAGGTCAGCCATGCATCGGCGATATCGCCTACCAGCGTCAGCCGGGTCGCACGGGCGGCTGCCTCGGTGCTGAAATACCGGTCGAGCGCCGCGCGGCTCAGATTGCGGATACGGCCAAACAGGTCGAGTTCGAATGAGGTGACGCCCAGACCGACCGACCACGCGCTGTTCGACGACGATGTGGTAACGACGGTGCCGCCCGTGCCGGTGCCCGTTCCCGTGTTGCCGGTTCCCGTTCCGGTCCCTGTACCAGTTCCCGTTCCGCCACCGGCCACGCTGGACGCGCCCCGACCGCCGCCGGAATAGGTATAGCGCCCCGTCGCATCGACCTGCGGAAACAGATCGGCGCGCTGGATGCGATACTGGGCGCGCGCCGCCTGAATATTGGCGGCGGCCACGCGCAGGTCGCGGTTGTTCACCAGCGCCTGTTCGATCAGCGATTGGAGTCGGCGATCGGTGAAGACCGCCGGGTAGGTGATGGCAGGCAGCGTCGCTTCCGACTGGCGGAGATAGGCGTCGCCGATCGGCCACGATGTCGGCACCGGTAATTCCGGCCGAACATATTTCGGGGCGAGCGAACAGCCGGCCATCACCGTCGCCGCCAGCAGCAGGGGAAACGTCTTACGCATCATGCCGTCTCCGGCCGATGAGGGCCTTGCGGTTCGGGCGGGCCATATGCCTCACTATCGTTGTGACCATCGCTCTGAAAGCCGGTGGGCTTGCCACGCAACTTGGCCATGCCATCGCGCACGCCGCGACGGACGAGGACGAAGAACAGCGGGATGTAGAAGATCGCGAGGAACGTCGCGGACAACATGCCGCCGATCACGGCCGTGCCGATCGCGATACGGCTGTTCGCGCCGGCCCCCGTCGAAATCGCCAATGGCAGCACGCCGAAGATGAAGGCGAACGACGTCATCAGGATCGGTCGCAGACGGATCTTCGCCGCTTCCAGCGCCGCATCCAGCACGCGTTTGCCCTGCCGTTCGGCCTGTTCGGCGAACTCGATCATCAAAATGGCGTTCTTGGCCGCCAGTCCCATCGTCGTCAGCAGACCGATCTGGAGATAGACGTCGTTCGTCAGGTTGCGCAGCGTCACGAACGCGATGGCGCCGATCAGCCCCAGCGGAATGATGAGCAGCACGGCGAACGGGATCGACCAGCTTTCATACAGCGCGGCAAGACACAGGAACACGACGAGGATCGACAGCCCGTACAGGATCGGCGCCTGCCCCGACGATACGTCTTCCTGATAGGACAATCCTGCCAGCTCGACCGACGTGCCGGGGATATCGCCGGCCAGCCGCCGCATCGTCTCCAGCGCCTGACCCGAGCTGGTGCCGGGGGCCGACGAACCCTGGAATTCGAAGGACGGAATGCCATTGAACCGCGACAACGACACAGGTGCCTGCTGCCAACTGGTCGTCGCGAACGACGAGAACGGCGCCATCTGGCCACTGGACCCACGGACGAACCATTGGCTGAGATCGGACGGGGTCGACCGATAGGGCGCGTCACCCTGAACGTAAACGCGCTTCACGCGACCGCGATCGAGGAAGTCGTTGACGTACTGGCCACCCCAGGCGGTCGACAGCGTCGAATTGACGGTCGATTGCGTCAGGCCGAGCGAGGCCAGCTTCTGTGGATCGACATCGACCTTCACGGTCGGCACGTCGGGCAATTCGGTCAGTCGCACGCCGGCCAGCGTCGGTTCGGCGGCGGCTGCCGCGAGCAGCTTGTCGCGAGCGGCGGCGAACTTCTCCTGGCTCATCCCCGACGTGTTCTGGAACTCGATCGTGAAGCCGTTCGACTGGCCCAGACCACGAACGGCGGGCGGCACCAGCGCATAGACCTGTGCATCGCGCAGATTGGCGAACGCGCCGGAGGCACGGCCGGTGATCGCATCGGCCGAATTATCGGCGCCTTCCCGCAGCGACCAATCCTTCAGCGCCGCAAAGCCGATGCCGGTGTTCTGGCCGCCCGGCGCGCCACCGCCGCCGACGCCGCTGACCGTGAACATGGTCGCGACATTGGCGCCTTCGTTGCCGACGAAATATTTCTCGACTTCCTTCTGGACCTCGAACGTCCTGTTCTGTGTCGCGCCCGGCGGCAACTGGAACTGGACGATGGCGATGCCCTGATCCTCGGTGGGCAGGAAGCCGGTGGGCAGGCGCATGAACAACAGCGCCAGCACGACGACGGTGACGCCATAGATACCCAGCCACAACCACTTCGCCGCGACGATCTTTTTGACCGTATCGACATATCGGTCCGACGTGCGATCGAACCAATTGTTGAAATTGTCGCGGGCGCGGGCGAAGAAATGCGCAACCTTGGGGAAGCGGCGGCCCAGCCAGCCATCCTCCACCGGATCGCCGTTTTCGTCCTGCTTCTTCTGTTTCAGCAGGGTGGTGGTAAGAGCCGGCGAGAGCACCAGCGCCACGACTACCGACAGGATCATCGCCGACACGATCGTCAGCGAGAACTGGCGATAGATCACGCCGGTCGACCCACCGAAGAACGCCATCGGCAGGAACACCGCCGACAGCACCAGCGCGATCGCGACCAGCGCCACGGTGATCTCGTCCATCGACCGGATCGTCGCCTCACGCGGCGTCAGGTTCGGGTCTTCCTCCATCAACCGCTCGACATTCTCGACCACCACGATGGCGTCGTCGACGAGCAAGCCGATCGCCAGCACAAGGCCGAACAACGTCAACGTGTTGATCGAGAAGCCCGCGAGATAGAAGACCGCGAACGTCCCCAGCAGCACGACCGGCACCGCGATCGTCGGGATCAGGGTCGCACGCCAGCTCTGGAGGAACACGAACATGACGATGACGACAAGGATCACCGCCTCGATCAGGGTCTTCACCACCTCCTCGATCGACAGTTTGATGAATTCGGTCGAGTCGTTGACGAAGGTGTATTCGTAGCCCGGCGGGAAGCTCTTCGACGCTTGCTCGACCTGCGCCTTGACCAGTTCCGCCGTCTTCAGCGCGTCGGCGCCGGGGGCGAGCAGCACTGCGATACCGGCACCCGGGTGCTGGTTGATCCGACTGCGAGCGGAGTAATTTTCGGCACCGAGTTCGACCCAGCCGATATCGGAGACGCGAACGGCGGCGCCGTTGTTCAGCGTCTTCAGGATGATGTTGCGGAATTGCTCGGGCGTCTGGAGCCGCGACTGCGCCGTCACGACGGCGTTCAGATATTGCTTGTCGGGCGATGGCTGGCCGCCGATCTCACCGGCGGCAACCTCGGTATTCTGGTTCTGGATGGCGGTGATGACGTCCGACGGCATCAACTGGAAACTGTTGAGCTTGTTCGGATCGAGCCAGATGCGCATCGCATATTGCGATCCGAACACGTTGGTATCGCCGACGCCGGGCGTGCGGCCCAGCGGGTCCTGCAACGTCGATGTCAGATAGTCGGACACGTCGCGATTGGTCGTGCGATCGGTCGTGTCATACACGGCGGCGATCAACAGGAAGTCCGGATTGGACTTGCGGACGATCAGGCCCTGTTGCTGTACCTGACTGGGCAGTCGACTGAGCGATTGCTGGACCTGGTTCTGGACCTGAACCTGTGCGATGTCGGGATCGGTGCCCTTGTCGAAGGTGCAGGTGATCGTCACCTGACCATGCGAGGAAGACGTCGACTGGAAATACAACAGGCCGTCGATGCCGGTCAGCGTCTGTTCGACGACCTGCGTCACGGAGTTCTGCAGCGTCTGGGCATTGGCGCCCGGATAGGTTGCCCGGATGGTCACCTGCGGCGGCGCGACATCGGGATATTGCGCGATCGGCAGGCCCATGATGCCGCCGACGCCGGCGAGCATGATGATGATCGCGATCACCCACGCGAAAATCGGGCGATCGATGAAGATGCGGCTTATCATGAGGGCGTCAGCCGGCCTTCTGCTTTGATTGGCCGGTCTGGCCGTCGCCGTCCTTGCCCTGTTGCGGCGCCTGCACGCGCTGCGGCGTGTTCGCCGGCACCGGTTTCACGGATTGGCCGGGGCGCAGCTTGCTCAGGCCCTGCACGATGATCCGGTCGCCGGGGTTCAGGCCCTGCGTGACGACCCAGTATTCGCCCTGCGTGCGTTCCGCCGTCACTTTCTTCTGGACGGCCTTGTTGTCCGGGCCGACCAGAATGACGGTCGCGTTGCCCTGTGGATCGCGACTGACGCCCTGTTGGGGAACGAGGAACGCGCGCTGGTTGATCGCCTGCGCGAACCGGGCGCGGACGAACATACCGGGGAGCAGGATGCCCTGCGCATTCGGGAAACGGGCGCGGAGCGTCGTTGTGCCGGTGGTCGGATCGACCAGTGCCTCGGAAAACTCGATCGTCCCGGTCTGTCCATAATCGCTGCCGTCGGGCAGGGTCAGACGGACTCGCGCGGCGGTCGATACGATCCCTTGCGAGGCGAGACTGCGACGGAGCGACAGCAGGGCATCGGCGGATTGCTGAATATCGACGAACATCGGGTCCAGCCGCTGAATCTGTGCCAGCGGATCGGTCTGCGTCGCCGACACCAGCGCGCCCACCGTGAATAGCGACCGACCGATCCGCCCGGAAATCGGCGCCGGCACGGTCGTAAAGCGCAGATTGATCCGCGCCGTTTCCAGCGCTGCCCGCGTCTGCGCGACCGACGCGCTTGCCTGCCGCGCCTGCGCGACGGCGTTGGTGTAATCCTGCTTGGAGATCGCCTCGATTTCCGCCAGCGGGCGATATCGTTCGGCGAGGATGCGGGTTGCCTCGCGATTGGCCTGCGCGCTGGCCAGGTTGGCGCTCGCCTCGTTGGCGGCGGCGCGATACAGGCGCGGGTCGATCTCGTAGAGCGGCTGTCCCTGACGGACCAACGCGCCCTCGGTGAAGAAGCGGCGGCGGATCAGGCCCGTCACCTGCGGCCGGACATCCGAGCTTTCGAAGGCGGTGGTGCGGCCTGCCAGTTCGGTAACCAGGGCGGCCTCGGTCGGCTGGACGACGACGAACCCGACTTGCGGCGTTCCCTGTCCCGGCTGGCTGCCACCCTTGCCCTGACCCTTTTGCGCGGATTCGCCTCCACCGCAGGCAGCAAGCGCCAGGGCGAGGCCGATCGCGATGCACGCGGCACCGTGCCGCACTTCCAGTGATTGCAAGATAATCGTACCTGTCTGGCTGCCGGATTTCCGCCCGGAACGGGCGTCAAATGTTCGAGCGGGCAATTGGTTGCCGTCACAGGGTCATTTTTGACTGGTCACGGGACACGGATCAAGGGCGCGCGGGTTGTGGCATTCATGAATGACGACATGCGATCGCCCGACGACGATAAGCGACTGGCGGCGGAAGCGGCCGTTGCGGAGGTCGGGGAAGGGATGCTGATCGGTCTCGGCACCGGGTCCACGGCTGCCCACGCGATCCAAGCGATCGGTCGCGCCGGCATGGCCATCGATGCGGTCGCGACGTCGGAGGCCAGCGCGCGACTGGCCCGGCAGGTCGGGATCAAGGTCGTGGATTTCGCCCGTGTCGATCGGGTCGACCTGACGATCGATGGCGTCGACGAGATCGACGACGGTTTTCGTGCCATCAAGGGAGCCGGTGGGGCGATGCTCCGCGAAAAGATCGTGGCGGCGGCCAGCGACCGGATGGTGGTGATCGCCGATGGTTCCAAGAAGGTCGCGGCGATCGGCGGTGCTAGACTGCCCGTCGAGGTCGTCCCGTTCGCCACGGCCTATGTATCGGCGGCCCTGCGATCGATGTTCTGCGCTGTCCATCTTCGTGATGGCGGCAAGACGCTGACCGATAACGGCAATATCGTGCTGGACTGCATGGGCGCGCATACGGACGACTGGGATCGGCTGGCTGGCTGGCTTTCCACGGTGCCCGGCGTCGTCGGCCATGGACTGTTCCTGTCGGAGATCGACGCGGCCTATATTTCCGCACTCGGAATCGTTACGCGGCTGGAACGGCGACTGGCAAGCCGTTAGGGGCGTCCCCATCTCGCAACCGACCGAAGGTACGCGCGTTCGGTCAACGACCATAACGAGGCCCTCTCCATGTCCGATACCCTGACTGCCACACCCGTGGATGCCCATCTTCATGAGGACGGCAGTCCAGAACGACTGGCGATCGACACGATTCGCACGCTGTCGATGGATGCCGTGCAAAAGGCGAATTCCGGCCATCCCGGCACGCCGATGGCGCTGGCGCCGGTCGGCTATACGCTGTGGGCGAAATTCCTGCGGTACGATCCGGCCCATGCCGACTGGCCGAACCGCGATCGCTTCGTGCTGTCGGTGGGCCATGCCAGCATGTTGCTGTACAGCCTGATCCATCTCGCCGGCATCGAGGAGATCGACGCCGAGGGGAACAAGACGGGCAACGAGGCGGTCAGCCTTCACGATATCGAGCAGTTCCGGCAGTTGTCGTCGAAGACGCCCGGTCACCCCGAATACCGCCATACGACGGGCGTTGAGACGACGACCGGTCCGCTGGGGCAGGGTTGCGGTAACTCGGTCGGCATGGCGATCGCCGAGCGCTGGCTGGCGGCGCGGTACAACAAGGACGGCTTTCCGATCTTCGATCACGACGTCTATTCGCTGTGCGGCGATGGCGACATGATGGAGGGCGTCACATCCGAGGCGGCGAGCATTGCCGGCCATCTGAAGCTGTCGAACCTTTGCTGGATCTACGACAGCAATCATATCTCGATCGAGGGCGGCACCGATCTGGCGTTCGACGAGGATGTCGGCCTGCGCTTCAAGGCATATGGCTGGAACGTCATTCATGTCGACGACGCCAACGACACCAATGCGTTGGCCAAGGCGATCGAGCAGTTCAAGGCGACGACCGATCGCCCGACCTTCATCGTCGTCCATTCAGTGATCGGCTGGGGCAGCCCCAAGGCCGGCAGCGAAAAGGCGCATGGCGAACCGCTGGGCGAAGAGAATGTCCGCCTGACGAAGAAGGCCTATGGCTGGCCCGAGGACAAGAGCTTCTACGTCCCCGATGGTGTCGCCGAGGCGCTTCGTCAGGCGCTGGAAGTCCGGTCGAAGCCGCTGCGCGACGAATGGGTCGCGATGACCGATCGTTATCGTCAGGCACATCCCGATCTGGGTGCCGAGCTCGACCTGTTGCTGAAGGACAGCCTGCCCGAGGGATGGGATGCCGACATCCCCTTCTTCCCGGCCGATGCCAAGGGGCTGGCAAGCCGCGATTCCGGCGGCAAGGTGCTGAACGCGATTGCGGGGAAGGTGCCGTGGCTGATCGGCGGTTCCGCCGATCTTGCGCCCTCCACGAAGACCGATATCAAGGGGCAGCCGTCGTTCGAGGCGAATAATTATGGCGGCCGCAATTTCCACTTCGGCGTGCGTGAGCATGGCATGGGCGCGGTCGTGAACGGCATGGCGCTGTCGCATCTGCGTTCCTACGGCTCCACCTTCCTGGTGTTCGCGGACTATATGCGCGCGCCGATCCGGCTGTCGGCGATCATGGAACTGGGCGACATCTGGGTGTTCACCCATGACTCGATCGGTGTCGGCGAAGACGGTCCGACCCACCAGCCCATCGAGCACATGGCGACGCTGCGCGCGATCCCAGGTCTCGATACGATCCGGCCGGGCGATGCCAACGAGGTCGCATGGGCATGGCGGGCTGCGCTGGAAAAGGCCGATCGCCCGACCGCGCTGATCTTCTCGCGTCAGGCGCTGCCGACCCTCGATCGCGAAAAATACGCGTCGGCCGAAGGCGTGATGAAGGGTGGTTACGTACTGGCAGATTGTGAGGGCGACCCCGAGGTCATCCTGATCGGCACAGGCAGTGAATTGTCGCTGGTGGTGGATGCTTATGAAAAGCTGACCGCCGACGGCGTCCGCGCCCGCGTCGTCTCGCTGCCGAGCTGGTTCCGGTTCGAATTGCAGGAAAAGGGGTACAAGGATTCGGTCTTGCCGCCTGCAACCAAGGCGCGGCTGGCGGTCGAGATGGCCGGATCGCTCGGCTGGGATCGGTATGTCGGCAGCCATGGCGACACGGTCACCATGTCGACCTTCGGCGCGTCCGCGCCGCTGGCGAAGCTGGCGGACAAGTTCGGCTTCACCGTCGATCAGATTGCAGACAAGGCGCGGGCGTTGATTGCCGAGGCCGCCTCCACCGACAAGGAATGACTGTCATGAGCAAGCTCTCCGATCTTTCCGCCGCCGGTACGGCGGTGTGGCTCGACTTCGTGGATCGCAAGTTCCTCGAAGCCGGCGGTCTGAAGACGCTGGTGGAGGAGGATGGCCTGACCGGCGTGACTTCCAACCCGTCGATTTTCGAAAAGGCGATGGGTCATGACGAGGCCTATGACGGCACGCTGGCCGCCTATGACAAGGAGCATCCCGAGGCCGCGACGATCGATCGCTACGAGCATCTGGCGATCGAGGATATCAAGGCGGCGGCGGAAACGCTGAAGCCCGTCTATGACAGGCTGGACGCGAAGGACGGCTATGTCAGCCTGGAGGTGTCGCCGTATATCGCCGACGACACCGATGCCACCATCGCCGAGGCCCGTAAATTGTGGGACGCGGTCGATCGGCCAAATCTGATGATCAAGATCCCCGGCACCCCCGCCGGCGGCCCGGCCATCGCGGCGACGATCGCGGCGGGGATCAACGTCAACGTGACGCTGTTGTTCGCGCTCGACGCATACAAGAAGGTTGCCGAAGCCTATACGATGGGGCTGGAAGAGCGCGTTCGGCAGGGACAGCCGATCGACCGGATCGCATCGGTGGCCAGCTTCTTCGTCAGCCGGATCGATACGATGATCGACAACCAGATCGATCAGCGCGTCGAGGATGGCGATGCGGAGGCCGAAGCGTTGAAGGCGGTGCGCGGCAAGGTAGCGATCGCCAATGCCAAGTTGGCCTATGCCTGGTACGAGGAGTTCGTCGCATCGGATCGTTGGCAGGCATTGGCCGCCAAGGGTGCGCAACCGCAGCGGCTGCTCTGGGCATCGACGGGCGTGAAGGACCCTGCCTATCCCGATACGCTGTATATCGACACGCTGATCGGTCCCGACACGGTCAACACGATGCCGCCGAAGACGATGGATGCGTTCCGCGATCACGGCACCGTCGCGACCACGCTGACGGACAAGGTAGACGAGGCCCGGCATGTCTTGGCCGAAGCGGAACGTCTGGGTTTGAACCTGAACGGCGTGACCGACACGCTGGTTTCGGAGGGCGTGGCTTCGTTCGCGAAGGCGTTCGACGACCTGCTTGGTTCGATCGCGAAGAAGCAGCCGGCAACCGCCTGATCCGCTCCCCCGATACCAGGAAAACAGCATGAAGATCGGAATGATCGGCCTCGGCCGAATGGGCGGCAACATGGCCCGACGCCTGATGGCCGGTGGTCACCAGATCGTGGCCTTCGACCGCAATGCCGATGCGGTGAAGGCGCTGGCCGATGACGGCGCCGAACCCGCCACGTCATTGGACGATCTGCGCAGCAAGCTGGACAGTCCGGCGATCTGGTGGGTGATGCTGCCCGCCGGCGAGATCACCGAAACCACGATCGAGACGATCGCCGCCGATGCGCAGGCCGGCGATATCGTCATCGATGGCGGCAACAGCTTCTACAAGGACGATATCCGCCGCGCGAAGGCGCTGGCGGAGAAGGGTCTTCACTATGTCGACGTCGGCACCTCTGGCGGCGTGTGGGGGCGCGAGCGCGGATACTGCATGATGATCGGCGGCGATAAGGAAACGGTCGATCTGCTCGATCCGATCTTCGACACGCTCGCGCCGGGTACGGGTGATATCGTCAAAACCCCCGGCCGGGTTGCGGACAAGGTCGATCCGCGAGCCGAGCGTGGATACATCCATGCCGGCCCGGCCGGCTCGGGCCACTTCGTGAAGATGATCCACAACGGCATCGAATATGGCCTGATGCAGGCCTATGCCGAGGGCTTCGACATCCTGAAGTCGAAGAACACCGACAAGATCGCCGAGGACCAGCGCTTCGACCTGAACCTGACCGACATCGCCGAGGTCTGGCGGCGTGGTAGCGTGATCTCGTCATGGCTGCTCGACCTGACGGCGATCGCGCTGGCCAAGGACGAGATGCTGGAACAGTTCTCCGGCAGCGTCGCCGATTCGGGCGAGGGTCAGTGGACGATCGACGCGGCGATGGAGCAAAAGGTGCCGGCCAACGTGCTCACCGCCTCGCTGTTCGCCCGTTACCGCAGCCGTATCGACCATACCTATGGTGACAAGGTGCTGTCGGCGATGCGCTATGGCTTTGGCGGGCATGTGGAAATCCCGCAGTGACGCCACGCCTGGTGGTGTCCGATGTCGACGGTACGCTGGTCGACAAGGACAAGCAGCTGACATCCGGCACGATCGCCGCCGTCGCCCGGTTGCGGGCGGCGGATATCGGCTTCACGATTATCTCCGCACGGCCGCGATCGGGCGTGATGCCGATCGCAGACGCGCTGGAACTGGACGAGCCGATCGGTGCGTTCAATGGCGGCATCGTTTTTCGACGATCGGGGGAGGTGCTGGAGCATCACCGGATCGATCCGCAACTGGCGCGTGATATCTGGGCGATGGTCGGCGATGCCGCGGTGGATCGCTGGGTCTTCGCCGACGATCGCTGGTATGCCTCCACCGACCAGGGTGTGCATGTCCAACATGAGCGCGTCGCCTCGGACCAGCAGCCGATCGTGACCGACGATTTCGACGCGCTGTTGGACCGGGCCGACAAGATCACCTTCGTCAGCGACGATCCGGCCCTGCTCGGCGGCCTCCATGATCGCACCAGGCAATGGGGTGATCGCGCGACCATCGTGCAGAGCCAGACCTATTATCTGGACGTCACGGCGGTCGAGGCGAACAAGGGTGTCGGTATCGAGGAACTGGCGGCGTCGTTCGGCGTCTCGCTGGACGATACCGTCGCGATCGGCGATCAGGCGAACGATGTCGCGATGCTGGTGCGCGCGGGCCTGTCGATCGCCATGGGGAACGCGCCCGACGCGGTGAAGGCGAAAGCCGATCTGGTCACGCTGGCGAACGATGCCGATGGCGTCGCGCACGCCATCGATCACATGATTTTGAAAAGGGACACGGAATGAAGCAGCTCGTCGCATTCGATCTGGATGGCACGCTGGCCGAGAGCAAGCAGCCGTTGGGTGAACCCATGGGCGAGGCGCTGGCCGATCTGCTGGGCGTGGCGCATGTCGCCGTCATTTCGGGCGGCGACTGGCCGCAGTTCCAGAAGCAGGTCGCCAGCCGCCTGCCGGACCGGGCCGATCGATCGAAGCTGTGGCTGATGCCCACCACCGGCACGAAGCTCTACACGCACCGCGATGGCGACTGGTCGCCGGTCTATGCCGAACTGTTCGATGACGAGACGAAGGCCAACATCCTGACCGCCTTCGACGCCGCCCTGGAAGCGACGGGCTTCGTGCCCGAGCAGACATGGGGCGAACGGATCGAGGATCGCGGCAGCCAGATCACCTTTTCGGCATTGGGGCAGGAGGCACCGCTCCATGCCAAGGAAAGCTGGGACCCCGATTTCGCCAAGCGCAAGGTGATCCAGGCCGATCTGCGCCAGCGGTTGCCGGGCCTGTCGATCAACATGGGCGGCGCGACCTCGATCGACATCACGCGCGAAGGTGTCGACAAGGCATATGGCCTGAAGAAACTGCGCGATGCCAGCGGCATTCCGCTGGATGCGATGATGTTCATCGGCGATGCCATATTCCCCGGCGGTAACGATTACCCGGCTAAGGAACTGGGGCTCGACACCGTGCGCGTGCGTGACCCGGAAGAGACACTCAGCGTCATCGCCGCCATCGTCGCGTGCTAGCGCGGGAACTGACGACCGCCCTTTGCGTCTGCCTTCATGCGGCAGACGCCAGCCGTGGCAGCGCACAGGATCAGCGGCCCGATGCAGCACTCCCTTCCGTCCGGTGACGCCTTGTCACCGGATATCTATCGCCAGTTGTTCGATGCGGTCGATGCCGGGTTCTGCATTATCCAGATGATATTCGACGGTGAGCGGCCGTGCGATTACCGCTTTCTGGCGGTCAACCGTGCGTTCGAACAACAGACGGGGCTGTTCAGTCCCGTCGGTCGTACGGCAAGCGATCTGGTGCCGATGCTCGAACAGCACTGGTTCGACATCTATGGCGGGGTCGCGATGACCGGTCAGCCTGAACGTTTTGAAAACGGATCGGCCGCGATGGGTCGCTGGTTCGATGTCCACGCCTTGCGGGTGGGCGAAGCGGAAGCGCGTCAGGTCGCGATCCTGTTTTCCGACATTACCGAACGTCGACGCAGTGAACAGGACGCCCGCGAAAGTGACGAGCGGCTGCAATATGCGCTGTCGGCGGGCAGGGGCATCGGCACCTGGGACTGGGACGTACCCGCCGATCTGGTCCGTGCGGATATCCGTTTCGCCACGCTGTATGGGGTCGATCCGGTCGTCGCCGCACGTGGCGCGCCGTTGACCTCGTTCTTCGCCGGTATTCATCCAGGGGACAGGCCGGCGACGCAGAAAAAGATCGTGATCGCGCTGGAGACCGGTGATACTTTCACCGCGGAATATCGACTGGTGCAACCGGATGGATCGGTGCGCTGGGTTGCGGCGCAGGGGCGTTGCCGAATGGATGACGAGGGGCGGCCGCTTCGGTTTCCCGGTGTCAGTTTCGATATCAGCGACCAGAAGAACGCCGCGATCCGTCAGGCGGCGTTACTCGAACTGAGCGACCGGATCGCGGATTTGAGCGACGTCGGCGATATCGCTTATGTCGCGTCGGAGATTCTTGGGCGGACGCTCGACGTCAGCCGGGCCGGCTACGGCGTGATCGATCGGATCGCCGAAACCATCACGATCGAGCGCGACTGGAATGCACCGGGTGTTCGGAGCATTTCGGGCACGCTGCAATTCCGGGATCATGGATCGTATATCGACGATCTGAAAGCGGGACGAACGGTGGCGATCGCCGATGTCACGGTCGATCCCAGGACGGCCGATACCGCCGATGTCCTGATGGCGATCGATGCCGCATCGTTCGTCAACATGCCCCTGCTCGAACAGGGGCAGTTCGTGGCGCTCGTGTTCGTCAACAACCGGCATCCGCGTCCTTACGGCGATTATGACATCGCGCTGATGAGGGAATTTGCCGTCCGGGTGCGGGCCGCGACCGAACGCGTTCGGGCCGAACAGGCGCGGCGCGAGAGCGAGGAAGAGTTTCGCGTTTTTACGCAGGCCGTGCCGAACCAGATCTGGGCGGCGCGCACCGATGGTGCGTTCTACTGGTTCAACGATCAGGCTTATGTCTACACCGGCGCTGCGACGGGATCGCTGGTTGGTCTGGATGCCTGGCGCGCGGTCATTCATCCCGATGATCTGAGCGATGCAGAGAAATCATGGGCAGCCGCGCGGCTCGCCGGCACGGTGTACGAGAACGAATTCCGCATGCGTCGCGCGGACGGAACCTACCGATGGTTCGTCGCGCGCGGCGAGCCGGTGCGCGGCGACAATGGCGAATTGATCCGCTGGATCGGCTCCAACACCGATGTCGACGATTACCGCTGCGCGGCGGCCGATCTGGAGGCGTTGAACGCGACGCTGGAGGAACAGGTGTCGGTGCGCACCGCCGAATTGATGCGAGCCGAGGAGGCGTTGCGTCAAAGCCAGAAGATGGAGGCGGTCGGCCAGTTGACCGGCGGGATCGCTCACGATTTCAACAACCTGCTGACCGGCATCTCGGGCAGCTTGGAACTGCTCGGCGTCCGTATCGCGCAGGGCCGGTACGCGGATGTCGAGCGGTACTCGCTGGCCGCACAGGGGGCGGCGAAGCGTGCCGCCGCACTGACGCACCGCCTGCTCGCCTTTTCGCGGCGCCAGACGCTCGATCCCAAGCCGACCGATATCAACCGTCTGGTTGCCGGAATGGAAGACCTCGTTCGCCGGACCGTCGGACCGGCCATCGAGGTGGAGGTCGTCGGGGCAGGGGGGCTATGGTCGACCCTGGTCGATCCGCATCAGCTGGAAAACGCTCTGCTGAACCTCTGCATCAATGCACGTGATGCTATGCCGGACGGCGGCCGTCTGACGATCGAGACCGGCAACCGCTGGCTCGACGATCGGGCGGCGCGCGATCGTGATCTGACCGCGGGTCAATATGTATCGCTTTGCGTGTCGGATACCGGCACCGGCATGACCCCCGACGTGATCACCAAGGCATTCGACCCGTTCTTCACGACGAAACCGCTGGGCGTCGGCACGGGGCTCGGCCTGTCGATGATCTATGGGTTCGCGCGGCAGTCCGGCGGACATGTCCGCATCTATTCCGAACCCGGTGATGGATCGCTGATCTGTATCTACCTGCCCCGTCACTTCGGCGTGGCGGATGAGGGGGAAGTGGAACCCGATCTGGCCGATGCGCCGCGCGCGCGCGCTGGCGAGACGGTGCTGGTCGTGGACGACGAACCCACCGTCCGGATGCTGGTGATGGAGGTGCTGGAGGAACTGGGCTATGCCGCGATCGAGGCGGCCGATGGGGCCGCCGGCCTGAAGATCATGCAGTCCGATCGGCGCATCGATCTGCTCGTGACCGATGTCGGCCTGCCCGGCGGCATGAATGGCCGGCAGATGGCGGACGCGGCGCGTGTGGGCCGACCGACGCTGAAAATCCTCTTCATCACCGGTTATGCCGAGAATGCGGTGATCGGTAACGGATTGCTCGATGCCGGTATGCACATCATGACGAAGCCCTTCGCGATGGAAGCGCTCGCCGGGCGCATCAAGGAATTGATCGAGGGGGCCTGATTCGACCCGCCGTGCATTTGCGTTGCATCGGTGAAACGTCCATGTCTCGCCCTGCGAAGAGGATGAAGTACGAAGCATGGCGTCGCAAAGCATTCCCACCGATCCGGGGCTGGATCTCACCGTTTGCGATCGCGAGCCGATCCACATTCCGGGATCGATCCAGCCGCATGGGCTGTTGCTGATCGCCGATACGAACACGTTGGCCGTGATCGCCGGGGCAGGCGATCTGGAAACGCTGTTCGGCGATGCGTGGCTGGGGGCATCGCTGTCGACGCTGATCGGTCAGGACGTATCGGCGTTGCTGGCATCGGCGCCGATCGGCGGAGGGACACTGATGGGTGCGCCGATGACGGCGGGCGCGGCGTCCTTCGATGTTTCGATCCACCGGGCGGGTGATCGGTTGCTCGTCGAGCTTGAATCCGCCTCCCCGGCGCCGATGACGGCGGGCGCGACGCTCAACTGGCTCGATACGTTCGCGACCGGTTTCGAACGGGCGACCGGCGTTCAGGCCCTGTGCGAACGGGCGGCGGTGGCGTTTCGGGCGTTGACCGGTTTCGACCGGGTGATGGTGTATCGCTTTCTGGACGACGACGCTGGACGCGTCGTGGCGGAGGATCGTGATCCGGCGCTGTCGACGTTCATGCACCATCATTTCCCGGCGTCCGACATCCCCCGTCAGGCACGCGCGCTGTATATCCGCAATCGCACGCGGGCTATCCCGACGGTGGATTACGTACCACAGCCGATCCGACCCGCGACGTTCGCCGATACCGATCTGTCGGATGTCGCCGTGCGCAGCGTGTCGCCGATCCATCTCCGGTATCTGCGGAACATGGGGGTCGGCGCGTCCGCGTCGATCTCGATAGTGAAGGATGGTCTGCTCTGGGGCCTCGTCGCCTGTCATCATGCGGAGCCGCGTCTGCTGCCCGCTGACGTGCGATTGGCGGCGGCGACCCTCGCGTCCGGTCTCGCCCGACAGATTCGCGCCAAGGAAGAGGCCGAGACCTATCGCGAGCGATTGCGCCTGCGCGCGGCGGAAGATGCGGTCGTTCCCCATCTGAACGATACCGTCAGCCTCGCCCAGTCGATCGAGGGGGCGAAGGCGGAATTGCGGATGATGCTTGCCGGCGACGGGTTCGCCTTCATCCAGGGCCGCACCGTCATCAGCGACGGCACATGCCCGCCGCCGGCCGCCATCGCCGATATTGCGGCCTGGACGCGGACGCATGCGGGGATGGAGCCATTCTCCACGCACGCACTCGGCAGCGTGATGCACGCGGCGCAGGTCTATGCGGACAAGGCCAGCGGCCTGTTGGCGATGCCGCTGACGGATGGCGGTGGAACGTTGCTCTGGTTCCGCGTCGAGGAGGTTGAGGAAATCGAATGGGCGGGCAATCCGCACAAGTCGGTGCAGCTGGATGCCGGTGAAACGCTGACGCCGCGCGCCTCGTTCGAAACCTGGACGGAGGCCGTCCGCGGACGGTCGCGCCGGTGGACATTGGAGGAGGTGGAGGCCGCGCATCGTCTGCGCCGGGCGTTCCACGATGCCCATCAGGCGCGGCAGTTGCGAATGCTCAACGGCCAGTTGCAGCAGACCGTCGCAGAAAAGGATTCGCTCCTCCAGCAGAAGGACCTCCTGATGAAGGAGGTCGATCATCGCATTCAGAACAGCTTGCAGCTCGTCTCCGCCTTCCTGTCCTTGCAGGCGCGGGCGGCCGGGCCGGGTGAGGTCGCGGATCAGTTGCGCGAGGCGCAGGCGCGCATGGCGGCCGTGGCGCAGGTTCACCGGCGGCTGTACCGCGACGATCATATCGAAACGGTCGATCTGTCGCGGTATCTGGAGGAGTTGTCCGGGGACATGAAGGTGTCGCTGGGCAAGGACTGGGCGTCGCAGATGACGATCGATCTGGCGCCGGTGCTGGTGGCGACGGATCGAGCGGTCAATATCGGGCTGGTCATGACTGAACTGGTGATCAACGCGACGAAGTACGCCTATGACGGCGCGGCGGGGCCGATCGCGATCACGCTGGAACAACACCGCGCCCGTTTCCGCCTGATCGTCGCGGATGAGGGGAGGGGCAAATCGGGGCATAATGCTGGCTTCGGCAGCCGCATGATGTCCGCGATGATCGATCGACTGGATGGCGAGATGGATCTGACCGACAACCAGCCGGGCCTTCGTGCCATCCTGACCGCGCCCGTCGGCGCGGCCAAGACCGGCTGATGCGTCAGGCGGCGCGGGCGTAAAGATCGAAGGTAGCGGCCGCACCAGCCAGCGCACCGTCGATCCATGCCTCGTCCGTACCCCGGCGATCGATCGCCGACAGCAATTCCCGCCACTCGCCGGACAGATGACGGGCCGCCAGATATCGGCTGGGCAGCGTATCGGGTACGCTGCGGGCAAGCATCACGCCACCCAATCGCGACCCCTCCGTCACATACAACGCACCCCATGCCGCGCCCGGCCGATCCGGCAGGGTGAAGTCGAGCAGTGGCGGTGGCGGCAAATCCAGGTCGGCAAGATCGGCGAGCAGCAGCGATCGACGCTCCCGCCAGTTCGGCAAGTCGGTGTCGCGGCTCAGCACGGTTTCCGCCGCGGGTAACGCACGGGCATGCGCCAGCAAGAACCGGCGATAATCATCGGGATCGGTCAGGTCGTAACCGCCAAAGGCATTATCCACGCCGTCATGCGCGGGGCGGGTGGCGGTCCGCAATCTGGCAACGGCGCTCATGCGGCGGGGGCCAGGGCGGGGTCGGCCGGGTCGATGTCGGCGAGCATTCCCTGACGCTTGGCGACGATCGTAGGGATCAGCGCCTGTCCCGCCACGTTCACCGCGGTGCGACCCATGTCGAGGATCGGATCGATCGCCAGCAACAACCCTGCACCCTCCAGCGGCAATCCAAGCGTCGATAGCGTCAGCGTCAGCATGACCAGAGCGCCGGTCAGACCAGCCGTCGCGGCAGAACCGATCACCGACACGATGACGATGAGCAGGAAATCCGACGCATGGAGCGCGATGCCATAATATTGCGCCACGAACAGCGCGGCGATGGCCGGATAGATGGCGGCGCATCCATCCATCTTGGTCGTCGCAGCAAAGGGGACGGCGAAGGCGGCATAGCTTTTCGGCACGCCGATCCGCTCGACGGCGGCTTCGGTGACGGGCAGCGTGGCGATCGACGATCGCGAGACGAAACCCAGCTGGATCGCGGGCCATGCCGCCGCGAAGAAGCCGCGTACCGACAGGCCGTTCAGCTTCAGCAGCGTCGGATAGACGACCAGCAGGACCAGTCCCAGTCCGATATAGACGGCCCCGGCAAAGGCGCCCAGTGCCGACAACGACTGCCAGCCATATTGAACGACCGCGTGGCCGAGCAGACCAGCCGTGCCGATCGGCGTCAGCCGCACGACCCACCGCAATATCTGTCGAAAGATCGCCAATGCCGAGGCGTTGAAGGTCAGGAATGCCTCGCCCGCGCCACCGATGCGCACCGCAGCCACGCCCAGCGCGATCGCGACGACGATGATCTGGAGGATGTTGAACGACAGCGTCGTGCTGGCCGTGCCCTCAGTAATCCTGGTCGATGCGGCCAGACCCAGCATGTTCGACGGCACCAGCCCGCGCAGGAAGTCGAGCCACGATCCCGTCGTCGCGGGCCGCACCGCCGCCGCGACATCGACGCCGGTCTGCACGCCGGGCTGGATCAGCACGCCGAGCGCCAGACCGATGCTGACCGCAATCAACGCGGTGATCGCGAACCAGATCAGCGTGCTGCCGACCAGTCGTGCCGCATTGCCGACATCGCGCAGCGCCGCGATCGAGGCGACGATGGCTGTGAAGACCAGCGGCACGACCAGCGCCCTGAGCAACTGAACGAATGTCTCGCCGACGATCCTCAACGTCTCCGCCAGGGCGCTCGTCTCGCCGAGCGAGCGCGCCCAGAAGCCGAGGATCAGGCCGATGGCCATGCCCAGGAACACCTGGGCGCTGAACGAGATACGGGTCATGCTCACGGACGTGGCGTAGCGACCGCCATTTTCCCAGCAAAGATTATTATGGGTCGGGATAGCACCGTGTCGATCACGCCGATGCTGCCCGTACGCAGCGATTTGCCATCCCTGCCCATCAATCGCTTGTCGGGGCTATCGATTGGCCCGCAAACGCGGCATTCGTCGGGCCTATGATCCTTTTGCATATCATGTGGCCGACCTTCGCGATGGTCGCGCTGATCTTTACGACCTGGTCGACGATGCTCGTCCAGCGGCTGGGCCATCTGAAGCGGACGCCGCCATCCGCGGATGATTTCGCGACCGCCAGCGCGACCAATCGGTATTTCGACGGCGTCGATACCGCGGCGAACAACCTGCGCAATCTGTTCGAGATGCCGGTGCTGTTCTTCGCGATCGTCCCGTTGCTGATGGGCACGCGGCAGGCGGGCATCGCGCAGGTGCTGCTGGCGTGGATATTCGTCCTGCTGCGGGCGGCGCATAGCCGGGTACATATCGGCAAGGGTTCGCTTCAGGCCCGGTTCCGGCTCTATTTCGCGTCCGCCATCATCCTGTCGGCGATGTGGATCGGTTTCTTCGTCGATTTCATCCGGGCCGCCGCGGCGTATAGTCACGCCACAGGGATGACCTTCTGAACCCAGAAAAGCGATCAGGCCGCGCGGGAATCGTATCGTTTCTGCACCAGCGCGCGTGCTTCCGCGACCGGTAGCGGCCTGCTGAAATAATATCCCTGAACCTTGGTGCAGCCGAAACCCTGTACCATGCGGTGCTCCGCCTCGGTTTCGACGCCCTCTGCGGTCGTCGCCATGCCGAGGCTGTCGGCCAGAGCCACCACGGCGCGGATGATCGCCACCGCCTCGCGCTCGCCGCGCGATGCGTTCTGCACGAAGCTGCGATCGATCTTGATCGTCGAAAATCGGGTCCGCGACAGATAGCCGAGCGACGAATAGCCCGTGCCGAAATCGTCGAGCGACAATCGCACCCCCAGATCGAGCACCCGCTCCAGCACCTTGGTGGCACCAAGCCCCTCGTGCATGAACACGCTCTCGGTGACTTCCAGCTCCAGCCGCTCCGGCGACAGGCCGGAATTGGCCAGCGCCGACGCCACCGTGGTCACGAAATGCGGGTTCTGCAGCTGATCGGGCGACACGTTGACCGCGACCCGGACATGGCCCGGCCACCGTGCCGCTTCCAGGCAGGCGGTGCGCAACACCCACGCGCCGATCGGTGCGATCAGCCGCGCCTCCTCGGCCAAGGGTATGAACTTCACCGGCGATACCGCACCGAATTCGGTGCTCTGCCAACGTAGCAAGGCCTCGAAACCGCCCAGATTGCCCGTCTCTGCATCGACCACCGGTTGGTAGGCGATGTGCATCTCGCCCTTTTCCAATGCCTGGCGCAGCGCCATTTCCAGCAACCGCCGCTCCTCGGCCTGCGCATGCAACTGCGGCTCATAGGCATGGACGACGCCACCACCCGCATCCTTGGACCGATAGAGCGCCAGATCGGCCGATCGGATCAAGGTCTCGGCATCCTCGCCATCGCGCGGCCCGATCGCGATGCCGATCGAGGCGCCGATATAGAAGGTCTGCTGATCGACCTCATAGGGCCGCGACAGGGTGTCGATGATCCGTTGCGCGCTATGGAGCAAGGCGTCCTCGTCCTTGACGTCCGGCACCACCACCGCGAACTCGTCACCGCCCAACCGGCCGCACAGCGTGCCGCTCTCCATCATCTGGGCGAGACGTTCGGACACCCGGCTCAATACGCGGTCGCCGATCTGATGGCCCAGCGTGTCGTTGACCGCCTTGAACCGATCGAGATCGATCATCATAAAGGCGCAGCGACCGCCCCATTTTTCCGCCTCGGCCATCGCCCGGCCCAGCGTCTCGTTGATGAGCAACCGGTTCGGCAGGCCGGTCAGCGCGTCGTACCGCGCCATGCGGTTGATCTTGTCCGCCGAGGCCCGCTGTTCTGTGATGTCGGAGCCCACGCCGCGAAACCCCGCAAAGCCACCGCGCTCGTCATGGCGTGGCGCGGCGGCCAGTTCCCACCAGCGTTCCTCACCCCCGACGTACACCGGCAACCGCAGGTCGCGAAAACCCTCCCGTCCGTTCAGCCGGCCAGCCAGTTCGTGCAGGCCGGCGGCGAATTGCCCGCTATCCCAGTTCGGTCCCGCCAGCACCTGCAACAGGGGCATGCCGTTGATCGTGATCGGATCGAGGCCGCAGGCGACCGCGAATCGAGGGCTGGCCTTCACCACCCGCCGGCCCTTGTCGGTTTCCCACAGCCAGTCGGCGCCGGCTTCCTCGAACTCGCGCAGCAACAGGCTGACCGTCTCGTCCCGTTCGCCCAGTGCGATCTCGGCCGCCCGCAACGCCACCAATCCCCGCGCCCGACTGATGCAGATGGCGACCAGCAGGATGCAGAAGACCGAAAATCCTGCCGACGCCGCGAAATTATGTTCGAACGCCAGCCTGCCGATCAGCGCAAGCCCCAGCACCAGCAGAAAACCCAACGTGGCCAATACCAGTGGCGCCATCGTGAAGGCGGCGGCGGTCATCATGATGGCCATGACGATGCCCAGACCGGCAGCCACCCCCGGTGCGGTCTGCGGGCAGAAGACGATCGGCACGACCGACCAGATGAAACCGAGCGCCAGCCCTTCCAGCCCCGTGTTGCGGACGTCGGCGAGGCTCGCATAGCCGTTCTGGCGGTGTCTGGTGGAATGGCGGCGATGCGCGACGACGCCCGCGATCGTTAGCGTGACGGCCGCCCACAGACCCAGCTGCCATGCCGCGATCCAGGGGCGCAGCAGCCACAGGGTGGCGATGGCACCGGTGATGTTCGCCGCCAGCATGAACAGCGCAAGCCGGCGTCCCGCAAACAGCTGGGTCGCGCGGATCCTGCCCCATTCGGCCGTCCCCGCACGCTCGCGCAGCGCCAGCAGATCGCTGATGCCGGCCGGCGGGGGTGTCACGGGGGCGTCGTCGTCGTTCACCCCCCGGATTATAATGCCAGATAGTTAGCAGCAGGTTTCCGTGGTGCCGCAATATCGGTGGGGGCGGTCGAACGATCAGGCGGCGATATCGTAAGGCTTGATCTCGCCCGCCAGATACAGGTTGCGCGCCTTCGCCCGGGACAGCTTGCCCGACGAGGTACGGGGCAGCGTGCGCGGCGGGATCAATTCGATCACGCAGTTCATGCCCGTCACCGACCGCACCCGCTCGCGAATCGCATCACGCAGACGCGTGCGCTCGCCATCGTCGGAACTGCGGCACTGGACGAGTACGGCGGGCGTCTCTTCGCCACCGGGGGTCGTGATCGCAAAGGCGGCTATGTCACCGGCCTTGAAGCCCGGCAGCTGTTCCACCGCCCATTCGATATCCTGCGGCCAGTGATTGCGGCCGTTGACGATGATCATGTCCTTCGCGCGGCCTACAATGTAAATATAGCCGTCCGACATGTATCCCATGTCGCCGGTATCCAGCCAGCCATCGACAAGACAGGCGTCGGTCGCCGCCTGATCGCGGAAATAACCAACCATGACCGATGGGCCACGGCACCAGACCTTGCCGATCGCCCGTTCGGGCAGTGGCGTGCCGTTTTCCTCACGGATCGCGACCTCCATGTCACGCACGGGCTTGCCGCAGTTCACGATCGCGCGGAAACGCTGCGGCCGGTCGTCATTGGCATGCGCGCCCGACAACTCGGTCTCCTCGACCAGTTCGACGCGGATGCCCTCGCCCGGCGGCATGATCGACACCGCCAGCGTCGCCTCGGCCAGGCCATAGGACGGCAGGAAGGCACCCGCCTGAAATCCGGCATCGGCGAATGCATCGACGAAGCTCTGCATCACATCCGGGCGAATCATGTCGGCGCCATTGCCCGCCACCCGCCAGCGCGACAGGTCGAACCGGTCGGACGCCTTGGTCAGCGACGAGATGCGCCGCGCGCAGATGTCGTACCCGAAGGTCGGCGAATAGGAGAGGGTGGTACCCCCGTTACGGCTGATGAGGTCAAGCCACGCCAGCGGCCGTCGCGCGAAGTCCTCGGTCTTCAGATAATCGGTGGATACCTGATTGGCGACCGGCGACAGGAAGCAACCGACCAGACCCATGTCATGATACCATGGCAGCCACGATACGCAGCGGTCACTGGCCTGCACCTTCATCCCATGGCTGTGCGCGGCAAGATTGTTGAGCAGCGCCCGGTGAGTGATGGCGACGCCGTGCGGAAAGCGGGTCGAGCCACTGGAATATTGCAGATACGCGACCTGATCGCCGTCCGCCTGCGGCAGATCGACCGCCGGTGCCTCACGCTCGGCAAAGCTGGCCCAGTCGATACCCGCCACGCCCGCCTGAACCGCGGCGTCACCGGCCAGCGACGCCAGCTCCGGGGGATAGATCAACATGCTGGGATCGCAACTGGCCAGCTGCACACGCAACTGGTCGATGTACGAATCGCGTCCGCCGAACGAGGTCGGCAGCGGCAACGGCACCGGCCATGCCCCGGCATAGACCACGCCGAAGAACAACGCCGCGAACTGCGCCGATGTTTCGGCGACCAGCGCGATCCGATCCTCCGGCTTGATCCCGGCGGCGACCAGCCGCCGTGCCATGGCCAGCGCGTCGTCGCGCAGCGCGGCATAGGCGTAAGGCTGCGTCAGCGTGCCGCGGGCATCGTGGAAATTCAGCCCGCGCGATCCTTGCGCGGCGTAATCCAGTGCGTCACCCAGCGTCTCGAAATCGGCGAAACGGCGGGGAAGCTCGTCCTGGGTCGGCGTCGCGATCGGCGCGGCCTGGGATTGAGTTTCGGTCGTCATCGTCACAAGTGATCCTTCGGAGCTGCGCAGGTGCGCCGATTGTCTCTTCCTTAGGCAGTGTGGCACAATAAAGGCGATGACAGGACCAACCCGAACCGCACGGACGATACCGCCGCTCGATTCGGCCGCGCTGGAACGGCTGGCGCTGCGCTATGTCGAGCGGTTCGCGACCACGCGCGGCAAGCTGGCCGACTATCTTCGCCGCAAGATCCGGGAGCGGGGATGGGATGGTCCCGCCGCCGATCCGCAGGAGTTGGCGGAGCGGATGGTGACGCTGGGCTATGTCGACGACCGTGCGTTTGCAGAGGCACGGGCCGTATCGCTCACCCGGCGGGGTCTGGGGGCGGGACGAGTGACCGCGGCACTGCGTCAGGCCCGTGTCGGCGAGGCCGATGCGGCGGCCGTCCGTCCCGTAATGATACGATCTACAATCGACAGCGCGCTGACGATGGCGCGGAAGCGACGCTTCGGCCCCTTTGCCCTGACGGTCGCGGATCGCCCCCTGCAGGAGAAGCAGATAGCGGCGATGGTGCGGGCGGGGCACTCGTTCGGTCTGTCGCGACGTATCGTCACGACGGCGCCGGACGCCGTGGTCGATTTCGACGGCGTCATGCCGACTGAATATTGCGAGATCGATGAACCATGCTAGCAGGGGCCGATCAGGGGTTAGGTATGCCGTCGGAAACGCATGTGGCGCACACCGACGACGGTGCGGCGCCGGATGCCGTGCCGGTCGGAGGTGTAATCAAATGGTTCGACGTGACCCGCGGCTTCGGCTTCGCGGTCGCGGACGATGCCACGATGGGCGATATCCTCGTCCATTTCAGCGTGCTGCAACCGCATGGACGGCGAAGCCTGCCCGAAGGCGCGCGGATCGAGACGATGTCGGTCGAACGGGGCCGTGGTTTCCAGGCGCGTGAAATCCTGACGATCGACCTGTCCGGTGCCGTCGAGGAAGCGCCACCACCACGCGCGCGCGATCTGAAGGACCGGATCGATCCGGTCACGCTGATCGACACGGCGGGGCCGTTCGAACCCGCCAGCGTCAAATGGTTCAATCGTCTGAAGGGCTATGGCTTTCTGGTCCGCGACAGCGATGGCAGCGATGTCTTCGTCCATATGGAAACGTTGCGGCGCGGCGGCATCGCCGAGGTCGAACCCGAACAGCGGCTGCGCGCGCGGATCGTGTCTGGTCGAAAAGGGCCACTGGCGGTCGTGGTCGAGGCCAGCGAATGAAGGCGATTACCGCCGGGCTGTCCGTCGGCCTGATGCTCGCCGGCTGTGGTGATTCAGGTATGAAAGATGCAGCCACCCGGATCGTCCCGGTCACGATCGTCAGCGGTGGTACCCACCACGTCTTTCGGGCGGAACTGGCGCAGACCACCGCCGAACAGGCGCGCGGCCTGATGTTCCGCACCGACCTGCCCCCCGATTCGGCCATGCTCTTCGCGCCCTATCCGCCCGAAGGTGGCCCGGCGCGCGAGGCGAGCTTCTGGATGAAGAACACGCCCAGCGCGCTCGACATCATCTTCATCCGGGCGGACGGCAGCATCGCGCGCATTGCCGATAACACGATACCCTTTTCCGAAGCGCCCGTCGCATCGGGCGAGCCGATCGCCGCCGTGCTGGAAGTGCCGGGCGGCCGCGCCGCTGAACTGGGTATCGGCGAGGGCGATATGGTCCGCTGGCCCGTATCCGCCACGGCAGCCCCCGGACCGGCCAGATGAAGGTCGTTGTTGATGGGCGGCGATGGGCGCGGTAAGCGCTGTCGCATGGGTATCCTGACCTCGATCTTCACCTGGTGGAATGGCGCCACCATCGGCACGCGCTTCTATGGCCTGCGGGGCATGACCAGGGTCGGCGACGACGCACTGGGCAATGTCTATTATCAGGGTGGCGCCGATACGGCGGGCCTGCCCCGTCGCTGGGTCATCTATCTTGGCGCCAACGATGCCAGCCGCGTACCGCCCGACTGGTTCGCCTGGCTGCACCGTCAGGTCGACGAAGTGCCCGATCGCTCACTGCCGCCCCAGCGCGTGTGGGAGAAGCCGGCGGTTGCGAACATGACCGGCACCGCACTCGCCTATCGCCCCGCCGGTGCCATGGAGAAGGGCGGCCATCGCGCCGCCGCGACCGGCGACTACGAAGCCTGGACGCCGGAGGGATGATCCGCTGGCTCGCCGCGGCCGTGCTGGTCGTGGCGCTGGGGGTCGGCGGCTGGCTCGGCTACCGCGCGCTGCAAGGACCGACCACGCCGACGACCGGCGTCGCGGTGCAACAGGACGTGCCGGAGGGAGCGCCTTCCGATATCGAGACACTCGATACCGGCGCGACGCAGGCGGCGGTCGCGGGTGCCACACCGATGGCGGACCGGGTCGCGGTACTGGGCCTGTTGAACAAGCGGAACGGCGAAAGCCGCGAACTGACGGTGAAGCCGGGTCATGCGGTTCGCGTCGGCGATGTCGTCGTCCGGCTGCGCGCCTGCGACCGGACCGCGCCATGGGAGGTCGATCAGCTGACCGGCGCCTTCGTGCAGCTCAACGTCCGTGGACCCGACCGCGCGTGGCGTCGCGCCTTTTCCGGCTGGCTGTTCAAGGAGCGACCGGCACTAAACGTCGTCCAGCACCCGGTTTACGACGTGTGGACCAAAAGCTGCACGATGTCCTTCCCGACGACCGGACCGGATACCGAGACGTTGTCGGTGCCGCCGCGGTCGAGCCGGCCGAAATCGCCCGAGGCCAGCACACCCGCCGCCGATGGCGAGCCATCCACGACACCGGCCAACGCGTCGGACAACAACCCCATATAATCCGCGCGCGGCATCTCCACCGCGCCCAGCGATGCCAGATGTGGTGTCTGGAACTGACAATCGAGCAACGTGAAGCCGCCTGCGATCAATCGGGCCACCAGCCACGCCAGCGCCACCTTCGACGCATCGGTCGCGCGGCTGACCATGCTTTCGCCGAAGAACGCACGGCCCAGTGCCAGGCCGTACAGGCCTCCGACCAGACGGTCCCCGTCCCAGCACTCGATTGAGTGTGCATGGCCCATCGCGTGCAGGCGGATGAACACCTGTTCGATGCTGCCGTTGATCCACGTGTCCGGACGGCCCTCGATGCTTTCGGCACAGAGGCGCAGGATGCCGGCAAAGTCCTTGTCCGCCGTCACCCGGAACCGGTCCGCGACCAACGTCCGCCGCAAGGTGCGTGACAGGCGAAACCCGTCCAAGGGCAGGATGGCCCGCTGCCGTGGCTCCACCCAATATACGCTGTCGGCATCGCGATGGTCGGCCATCGGGAACACCCCGACCGCATAGGCGCCGAGCACGAGTTGCGGATCAAGAGTATCCATGGTCGCCGATCACGGTGGCGGCAGGGCGTGCCGGTGGCAAGTGCCAAGAAAAAGGCCGGCGGATCACTCCACCGGCCCGATGATGTCATGATCGGCAACGATCAGGTGTGGCAGCTAAGCGCCTTCTTGCCCGGCTCGGTCACCGTCACGGCCTTGTCGTCGCCGGTCAGCTTCCAGCCGCCTTCGGCGGTATAGGGCTCACCCTTCGCCGGGGCGGTCAGGCGGGTCGGGGTGCCGGTTGCCGGGATGCGGACGTTGGCCAGTGTATCGCCCTGGAAGAAGGCGACGCCGATGACCGATCCATCCGCACAACGGAACGTCTTGTCCGCGCGGATGGCCGGCGGCAGCTCGACCGGCGCGGCATTGGCGATCTGATTGGCCATGGGATCCGGATTGGAATCAAGCACTTCAGGCGTGGATGGCTGCGAGTTGCACGCAGTCAGGAGCGCGAGTGGCGCGGCGATGAGGAGGATATGCATCTTCATAGCGGGACGACGCTTTGCCGATCTGCTGCGGTGCGTCAAGCGACAGCCTGCCTTACTCATGAAACTCCGCGGCCTCCGGAATGCGGCCAAAGGCGATGCGGGTGCCGATCCGGTCGAGCCGCCCGCCGTTCAGCGGCCCGACTGACACGGCATTGCGACCCCAACGCTGGTTGATCCGGTCCATCGCCCGGCTGAGCGCCAGTCCCCGCGTCTCGCGCGCCAGCGGATCGTCCGGATCGAGAAAGGCGAACAGCGATCCCTGTTCGGCGGCGACCGGTTCGATCTCGGCCAATGTCACGCCGACCAGACGCAACCGGAACCCGCCGGGCCGGGAAGATGCGGCGGCGTGCAGACGGGGAAACAGCGTGTCGAGATGATGAAGCACGACGAAGCTGTCCTGCGTCGCGGGCAGCTTGATCGAGGTCCGCCAGCTCGATTTGTCATCCTCGAACCGGGCATGGAGCATCAACAGCCGCGCGCGATAGCCCTTGCGCCGCAACCGGCTGGCGGCCTTCAGCGCGAGGCGCCGCGCCGTGAGGCGCGCCGGTTCGACACCGCGATGGCGCGGCGACAGGACATGGCTATGCCCGACGGTGCGCGACCGGGTCGGCCGATCGGGCAAGTCGACCCCGTGCAGCAGATACCATAGCCGATCGCCATCTGTGCCGCCCCAGGCCATACCGGCATCGCGCGGCCGACGATCACACAGCTGCCGGATATCGTTGACGCCGTCGCGGGCCAGCCGCCGTTCCATCTTTTCGCCGATGCCCGCGATGTCGCGCAGGCGCAGATCGAACAACGCATGCGGCAGATCGCCTTGTTCGAAGACGACCAGTCCGTCGGGTTTACGCAGGTCCGACGCCAGCTTGGCCAGCAGGCGATTGGGGGCGATACCGATCGACGATGTCAGCCGCTCGCCGACCCGCCCGGTGATGCCCGCCTTGATCCGGCCAGCCAGCGCCACCGCGGCGTCGCGGCCGTTCTCATTGTCGAGCAGGCGGCAGGCGACCTCGTCGATCGAACAGACGCGGGTGATCGGGATATGCCGCTCGACCTCGGCGATGATCGCGTCGTGGAACTCGACATAGCGTTCGTGCCGCGCGGGCGTGACGATGACCTGCGGACACAATTCCTTCGCGCGCCAGACCGGCGTACCGGTGCCGATGCCATACCGCTTGGCCTCGATCGACGCGGCGATCGCCACGGTCGTATCGGAACCGACCGGCGCCACCAGTACCGGCCGCCCACGCAACGACGGCTGCAACTGCTGCTCGACACTGGCGAAATAGGAATTCAGGTCGAGGAACAGCCAGCGTAACGGTCGTGGTGGCAAGTTCATGATGTCGCGATCATCATCCCATGCCGACTGCTTGTCGGGAGGGGAGGCGAGGACAGCAGAAGAGTGAGTCGGTGCAACCACGATTGCAGAACAATACAGGAACAAATTGGTCGCGCCAGCGCATTTCCGCCGGCTCAGCGGATAGCGGCGATCACATCGGTATGCGCAAAATCGTCACCCTTGAAGAGTAGGGGCTCTCCGGTTTCTTTCGCCAGCGCATAGGCAAAGCAATCGCCAAAATTCAGGTCGGCCCGATGGCCGATGCCCCGGCCAAAACGGCGATAGGCTTCGCGCCCTATCCGCGCCTGTTCGCGGGAAACGGCCTCTATGGCGATATCAAATGTCTGAAATAGCATTTCAATTTCATAGGCTATGGCGGGCGTGCCGCGACTGATCGCCACGATCTCCAACTCGATCCATGAACCCGCCGACATCCTCGGATGCTCCGCCACGGCCAGTCGTGACAGGAAAAGGTCCTTCTCCGGCTCGCCAAAGACGATCGCGATGATGGCGGATGTGTCGACGATCATCGCGGCAAGCCATCCTCATCGTAAAGTTCGTCCATGATCTCCTTCGACGTCTTGCCGCGCCATCCTTCGGGAAGCTGTGCCTGAATGCGATCCACAATTTCGTTCGCCCGTCGAATTTTGTCAGCGACCAGATCCTCGCGCTCGCGCCATTCGCGATCGATCGCGGCGCGGATCACCTCGGTCATCGACCGGCCACTGCCGCTCGCCAGTTCCCGCGTCTTGCGAACGGTTTCCGCGTCCTTGATGTTGAACTGAACACCCATCTTCTACCTCTTGGCGCACCTGTTATACCGTCAGTCGGAGTTGCCCGCAACGAAGCCACTATCGCTTGCCGGGGGCGGGGGCGCGGGCCATCTAGCGGCGATGCATACAGCTCCCGACACGCTTTCCCTTATCGGCCATACGCCGCTCGTCCGTCTGAAAGGACCAAGCGAAGAGACGGGCTGCGACATCTTCGGCAAGTGCGAATTCGCCAACCCCGGCGCCTCGATCAAGGACCGCGCGGCGCTGTTCATCGTCGAGGATGCCGAGGCGCGGGGCACGTTGCAGGCCGGCGGCACCATCGTCGAGGGGACGGCGGGCAACACGGGCATCGGGCTGGCGCTGGTCGCCAATGCCAAGGGGTACAGGACGATCATCGTCATGCCCGAAACGCAAAGTCGGGAAAAGATGGACACGCTGCGCGCGCTAGGTGCCGAACTGGTCCTGGTGCCCGCTGCGCCCTATGCCAGCCCGTGCCATTTCGTGCACACCTCGCGCCGGATCGCCGAGGAGACCCCCGGCGCGATCTGGGCAAACCAGTTCGACAACATCGCCAACCGCCGCGCACATATCGTCGGCACTGCCGAGGAGATCTGGGCGCAGATGGACGGTCGCATCGACGGCTTCACCTGTGCGGCCGGCACCGGCGGCACCATCGCCGGCGTCGGCATGGGGCTGAAGGCGAAGGATGAAGGGGTCACGATCGCCCTGACCGACCCGCACGGCGCGGCGCTGTACGAATATTATGCCCATGGCGAGTTGAAGTCGGAGGGGTCGTCCGTCGCCGAGGGCATCGGTCAGGGCCGGATCACCGCCAATCTGGAAGGGGCGCCGATCGACACGCAATTCCGGGTCGGCGATCAGGAAGGATATGACTGGGTCCGCCGTCTGCTCGACGAAGAGGGACTGTGTCTCGGCCTGTCATCGGGCATCAACGTCGCTGGCGCGATACGGCTGGCGCGGTCGCTGGGGCCGGGCAAGCGGATCGCGACGATCCTGTGCGACACGGGTTTTCGCTATCTGTCGACGCTGCACGATCCGGCGTGGCGCGCGCAAAAGGGGCTGGCCTGAGGATCGGCTTGAGCAGCGCACGCTATGTTGTTACATTCCGACGACGAGATGAAAGGCAAGCCCGACCCCTCGCAATCGCTCCAGCGCATCAAGGTCGGTATGATCGGCCTCGCCGTGGTGGTAATGCTGATCGCCCTGGCGAGCACCGTGCTGCGTCTGGCGACGCATGAGCAGCCGGTGGGTGGCTCCGCTCAGGCCAATGTCGTGGCCGAAATGGCCGCCGGCAACGATATGTCGATGATGGGCTCCGGCGAACCGCTCGCGGAAATGGGGGCGGCGCCCAGCAGCGCCAACCCGGTGTCCGCGCCTGCCCCCGCGCCCACGGCCGAAGTGACCACCGCGCCCTGACGGGCTTCTCCTGAAGACATCCCGCGATATTTGAACGTCGGCACGGGTCGGCGATCTCTCCTCCATCGCTGCCTGTGTATCGATGCAGGCGTTTGGGGCTGTCGATGCATCCCCGCAGCGGTCGAATACATGACCGCCGCGTATCGGGGTTCCCGCAACGAATTGTATAAGCCCGGCTATCCCGTCCAGACCGTCAAATGAGGGGGATTATCCCCACAAATCCCCAAAAATCCCGTTGCTAGCCACGGGGGTCGCTGGTACACCCAGGTTACTTCAGGGGCAGACTCTCCGAATGCGTTGGGCATCCGGATCGTGGCGATGGTCGCGGTCCGAGGCCGGAGAGTCGTGTGTGCCGGGGTGGAGTTTGGCGTGTTGAACAGGGGGCGGTATCAGGGAGACGGCATTGGCCTTGTCGACGACAAGGGCCGGGTTGCTATCCCCTCCGCACTTCGCGCCACGCTCGCCGCCAATGCGCCCAAGGCGGATGGCAAGACCGGCGGCACGATCATCATCGGCGCCCACCAGAAGAACCGCTGCCTCGTCGCCTATGATTCGGGCTATCTCGACATCCTGGCCGAGCGGCTGGATCGTCGCGAGGCGGAAAATACCAGCGCGGACGGTGAGTACGACTACAATATCAAGCGTCGCGCCGCGGCGGGCGAAGCGGTGCCGTTCGACGGTTCCGGTCGCTTCATCATGCCGGCGTTCCCCCGTTTCTATGCCGGCATCGGCGAGCATGCGTTCTTCTATGGCGTGCTCGACTATATCGAAATCTGGGATCCCCAGACCCTGATCGCGACCGAGGATATGCCTGTCGTCGTCAAGGAAATGGCACGCTTCTATATGCAGTCGAAGGGAATCGCGCTGTGAGCGCCCCGCATGTCCCCGTGCTGATGACCGAAGTCGTCGCCGCGCTCGCTCCCGCTTCGGGTGAGGTGATGGTCGATGCGACCTTCGGTGCCGGCGGTTATACCCGTGCCATCCTGACCAGCGGCGCGCGGGTGATCGCGTTCGATCGCGATCCCGATGCGATCGCCGCCGGTGAAGCTGCCGCGATCGACGGGCTGACGCTGATCCATGCCGATTTCTCGGCGATGGAGTCGGCGCTGGACGGAATCGGCGCCGGGCCGGTCGATGGCGTAACGATGGATATCGGCGTGTCGTCGATGCAGCTGGATCAGGCGGATCGCGGCTTTTCGTTCCAGTCCGATGGACCACTCGACATGCGCATGGCGCAGGCCGGCATGAGCGCGGCCGAGTTCTGCAACGAGGCCGATGAAGCGCTGATCGCCGACGTCATCTATCGGTATGGCGACGAGCCCAAATCGCGGCGGATCGCCCGCGCCATCGTCGCGGCGCGACCGTTGACCCGGACCGGCGAACTGGCCTCGATCGTCCGTCGCGCGCTGGGCTACAAGCCGCACGACAAGAAGGACCCGGCGACGCGGACCTTCCAGGCGATCCGCATCCATGTGAACCGCGAACTGGGCGAACTGGCCGATGGTCTCGCCGCGGCGGAACGCGTGTTGAAACCGGGTGGCCGGCTGGCGGTGGTGACGTTCCACAGCCTGGAGGATCGCATGGTGAAGCGGTTTCTGCGCGATCGGTCGGGCGGTGCGCCTTCAGCATCGCGTCATCTGCCGCAGGCCATTCAGGGTCCGGCACCGAGTTTCGAACTGGTCGGCCGCGGTGTCCGCGCCGGCGAGGCGGAGGTGGCCGCGAACCCGCGCGCCCGCTCCGCGACATTGCGGACGGCACGGCGGACGGCGGCGCCGGCGTGGCAGGACGACCTTGGGCATGTGGAGGTGAGCGTATGACGGCGGCGTACAGACTAAGGGGGATCGGCTGGTTCGGCGGGTGCGTCGCGATCGTGCTCGGCTTCTACCTCGTCTCGCTGCAGGTCGCGGGCGAGCGCAAGAAGCTCGAACAGGTCAACCGCCGCATCACGGTCGCCGAGCGTGATATCCGCGCGCTGGAGACCGAGTTCGACACGCGCGCGAATCTGGCCCAGCTGGAAAAGTGGAACGGTGACACGCTGGCCCTGTCGGCGCCCACCGCCGGCCAGTTCGTCAGCGACGAGGCGCAGCTCGCCTCGCTCGACGTGACCGCGCCGATGGGCGGGGCCACGGTTCGGACCGCCGCGCTGGTCGTGCCCGCCGGTGCTGCCCCGGCACAGCCCGCCGCGATGACGCTCGTCGCCGCCAATACCCCGCCGCCCGTTGCCGCCCCCGCCGTCCAGCGGGCGATCGCCACGGTCGCGATCGCACCCACGCGCAGCACGGAGATGTCGGTCGCCCGCCGCGCCGCCGTCGCCGCGGTGGCGAAGGTGCGGCCGGAAGCGGTCGCGCTGCTCGATCGCAAGCTGCTGTCCGACACCACGCTCGGCGACATCCTGTCGGGCGCACGCGCCGAGGCGGGTCGCAAGCGTTGACCGCCCTCGTCGCCCGGCCGATCGCGCAACGCGGTAACGCCAAGCAGCGCCATCAACTGGTGGCGACCGCCCACACGCGGCTGATGATGCTGATGCTGCTGTTCGCCATGGCGGTGGTGCTGGTACTCGGGCGGCTGGCGGTGCTGGCGATGTTTTCGGGTGCGGAGGCGCAGGCCCGTGTCGCGACGCTGGCGGGGCGGGGCGACATCGTCGATCGCAATGGCGCGCCGCTCGCCCGGACGATCGATGCCTGGACGATCGCGGTGCATCCGCGCGACCTGATGGGCGACAAGATGGAGCTGGCATCGAAGCTGGCCGCGCTGATGCCCGATCGCGGCGATCAGGCCTGGTTCTATGGCCAGCTGACCAAGGACGTCTCGTTCACCTATCTGCAACGCCGCGCCTCGCCCGCCCTGGTCGAGCAGGTCAATGCGCTGGGCGAGCCGGCGATCGTCTTCGCGCGCGAAACGCAGCGCCTGTATCCGCAATCGTCGATGGCCGCGCATGCGCTCGGCTTCCTGTCGACCGATGGCCACGGCATGAGCGGTATGGAGCGCGTGCTCGACGAACGCCTGACCAACCCCGCCACCGCCGGCCAGCCGGTCGCCCTGTCGATCGATACTCGCGTGCAGGCGGCGATGGAGAGCGAACTCGGCCGCGCGATGACCACCTTCTCGGCGCGTGGCGCGGGTGGCATCGTCCTGGATGTCGCGACGGGCGAGGTGATCGCCATGGTGTCGCTGCCGACGTTCAATCCCAACCGCGTCGGCATGGCCGGCAGCGAGGAACTGCGCAACATCACCACCCAGAGCGTGTTCGAACTTGGCTCCACCTTCAAGCCGATCACGATGGCGACGGCGATGGATACCGGCGTCGTCACCTCCTTCGCACGCCGCTTCGACGCGACCCACCCGCTAAAGGTCGGCGGCTATACGATCCATGACGAGCGCGGCGACCCGAAGCGCTGGCTGAACATGGCGGAAACGCTGATCTATTCGTCCAACATCGCCACCGCCCGCGTCGCCGACGAGGTCGGGCCGCAGCGGATGCAGGCGATGTTCAGGAAGCTCGGTTTCGATACCAAGCCCGATATCGAACTGCGCGAAAAGGGCGGCCCGCTGTGGCCGAAATACTGGGCGCGTACCACGACGATGACCACCGCCTACGGCCACGGCATCGCGGTGACGCCGCTGCATCTCGCCAACGCCTATGCCACGCTCGTCAATGGCGGGATCTGGCGGCCGGCGACGTTGCTGAAGGTCGAACCGGGTCATGCCGCCGCCGGCCGCCGCGTCATCAGCGAACAGACGAGTGCTCGGATGCGGCAGATGCTGCGCCTGATCGTCCAGCGCGGCACCGGTCGCAAGGGCGAGGCGCCGGGATACCGCGTCGGCGGCAAGACCGGCACGGCCGAGGCGGCGGTGGCGGGTGGCTATGACCGTTCGCGCAACGTCGCGACCTTCGCGGCGGCATTCCCGATGGATGCGCCCCGTTACGTCGTGCTCGCCATGCTCGATTCGCCGCTGGGCACGAAGGAGACTTCCGGGTGGAAGACCGCCGCGTGGAACGCCGCCCCCGTCGTCGGGCGCACGATTTCGCGGGTCGGGGCGATCCTGGGCGTGGTTCCCGACGAGGCGCGCGATATCGACGTGTCGGATATCACGCCGACCCTGTGGGACGATCCCAGCCGCCGACCGGCGACCGGCCAATGAGCGGCGCGCGATGAGGCTCGGCCAGCTGACCGGTGGCAACGAGGACGCGGCTGTCACCGGCTTCGCGATCGATCATCGCAAGGTTGCGCCGGGCACCATCTTCGGCGCCTTTCGCGGGGCACGCGTGAACGGCGAGGACTTCATCGCCGATGCCATCCGCGCCGGGGCGATCGCGGTGGTCGCCCGGCCCGAAGCGGTGGTCAAGGGCGCTGTCCACATCGTGGATGACGAACCCCGCGCCGCCTTCGCCCGCGCCGCCGCCCGCTTCTTCGGTCCGTTTCCCGATACCGTGGTGGCGGTGACCGGCACCAACGGCAAGACATCGACGGTCGAGATGGTCCGCCAGCTATGGCGGATGACCGGTCATCACGCGGCGTCGATCGGTACGCTCGGCGTCACCACGGCCGACGAACGGGTGACGACCGGGCTGACGACGCCCGATGTCGTGACGTTCCTGTCCAACGTCGCCGGGCTGGCCCGCGAGGGCGTGACGCATCTGGCCTTCGAGGCATCCAGCCACGGTCTGACGCAATACCGGACCGAGGGGCTGACGGTCGGTGCGGCGGCGTTCACCAACCTCAGTCGCGATCACCTGGACTATCACGGCGACATGGCGGCGTATCTGACCGCCAAGATGCGCTTGTTCTCCGAAGTGCTGTCGCCGGACGGCACCGCCGTCGTCTGGGCCGACGATCCGGAATCGGCTCGCGTCGTCGATCTGGCGCGCGAACGCGGCAACCGCCTCATCACCGTCGGCACGCGCGGCAGCACGCTGCGCCTCGTCGGTCGGGAACCGAGCCTGTTGGGACAAGGGCTGACGATCGAGGCGGAAGGCGCCACGCACCGCATCGAACTGCCGCTGATCGGCGCGTATCAGGCCGCCAACGCGCTCGTCGCGGCCGGCCTGGTGATCGCGACCGGCGGACCGGTCGTACCGACCTTGCAGGCGCTGGCCCGGTTGCAACCGGTACGCGGGCGGCTGGAACGCGCCGCCATCGCGAAATCCGGGGCGCCGATCTATGTCGATTACGCCCATACCCCCGATGCGCTGGAAGCGGCCATCGCGGCGCTGAAGCCCCATGCCGCCGGGCAGTTGATCGTGGTATTCGGCGCCGGTGGCGACCGCGATACCGGCAAGCGCGAACCGATGGGGCAGGTGGCGGCGGCGCAGGCCGACCGGGTGATCGTCACCGACGATAATCCGCGTGGCGAGGACGCGTCGGTCATCCGGCGGGCGGTGCTGAAGGGCGCACCCGACGCGATCGAGATCGGCGACCGCCGCACCGCCATCGCCGCCGCGATCCGCGATGCGGGGCCGGCGGACATCGTTCTGATTGCCGGCAAGGGGCATGAACAGGGACAGATCGTCGGCGACATGGTGCTGCCGTTCGATGATGTCGCCGTAGCACGGGAGTGCGTTGGATGAGGGCAGGGTTGAATTGGTCCGCGATCGAGGCGGCCGATGAGTTTGAAGGTCTGTCGGTCACCGCCGACTGGTTCCGATCCCCCAAAGACCGCAAGCTGGTGATGCCGGCCAAGACAGTCTCACCGAAAACGCGCAACGTCCCCGCCCCCGAACGCCCCAAACTCGGCCTGCGGTACGGGGCGGACGGATGAGCTTGTGGACGTCGGCCGCGATCGCCGCTGCTACCGGCGGTCGCGCCTCCGTTGATTTCACGGCAACGGGTGTCGCGTTCGACAGTCGCGAAGTCGGACCGGGCGACCTGTTCATCGCGCTGACCGGCGAAGCGACAGACGGCCACCGGTTCCTGACGCAGGCCTTCGCGCAAGGGGCCACCGGCGCGATCGTATCGGATGTATGTGACGGACCGCATGTCCGCGTCGCCGATACCTTCGCCGCGCTGGAAGACCTGGCGCGCGCATCGCGCGCCCGCACGGCAGCCAGGGTGATCGGCGTCACCGGCTCGGTCGGCAAAACGAGCGCGAAGGAAGCGCTGTACGCCTGCCTCGATCGCATCTGGCGCGGGCAGGCGCATCGATCGGTCAAAAGCTACAACAACCACACCGGTGTACCGCTCAGTCTCGCCCGGATGCCGGCCGATACCCATGCGGCGGTGTTCGAGATGGGCATGAACCACCCGGGCGAACTGGCCCATCTGACGACGCTGGTCCGACCGCACGTCGCCGTCGTCACCGCCATCGCACCGGCGCATACCGCCTTCTTCCCCGACGAAAGCGCGATCGCGGATGCCAAGGGCGAGATTTTCCGTGGCCTCGAACCGGGCGGGGTGGCGATCATCCCGTACGACAGCCCGCATCGCGACCGGCTGATCGCCGCGGCGCGACCCCATGCGGAGCGGATCGTGACGTTCGGCAGCGATCCGGCCGCCGACGTCCGCGCGATCGAGGCAGTGCGTGTGAAAAGCGGCGGCAGCTTCGTGACCGCGCGGATCGGCGACCGCGAACTGAGCTTCACCCTGTCGCAGCCCGGCGCCCATTGGGTATCGAATGCGCTCGCCGTGCTGGCGGCGGTCGATGCGGTCGGCGGCGATCTGGCGATGGCGGGACTGGCGCTGGCGGAGCTGGGTGGCTTGCCCGGTCGGGGCGCCCGCTTCGTGACGGCCGGCGACGCGCTGGTGATCGACGAAAGCTACAACGCCAATCCCGCATCGATGCGAGCGACGCTGGCGGTGTTGGCGCATGAACCCGGTCGCCATGTCGCGGTGCTGGGCGAAATGCGCGAACTGGGCGAGGCGTCGGCCGACTATCACGCCGATCTCGCCGGCCCGGTCGAGGACGCCCGCGTCGAAACGGCCATCCTGGTCGGTGAAGCGATGCGGCCTCTCGCGGAAAGGCTTGAGGGCCGGGTCGCAATCGTCCATGTGCCCGACGCTTCGATGGCGCTCGATCGGTTGCGCGCCCTGATCGCCCCCGGTGACGCGGTGCTGGTCAAGGGTTCCAACGGGGTCGGGCTGGCGCGCGTGATCGCGGGTCTGAAGGGCGGATAATGTTGTACTGGATCGCCGAGCATCTGGGTTTCCAGGGGCTGCTCAACCTCATCCGCTATCAGTCGTTCCGCACCGGTGCGGCGGTGGCGACGGCGCTGTTCATCGGCCTCATCATCGGTCCGAAATTCATCGGCTGGCTGCGCGTACGCCAGGGCAAGGGTCAGCCGATCCGTGCCGACGGGCCGCAGACGCATCTGGCCAAGCGCGGCACACCGACCATGGGCGGGCTGATGATCCTGACCGCGATGTCGCTGGCGATCCTGTTGTGGATGGATATATCCAACCCCTATGTCTGGGCGTGCCTGTTCGTGACGCTGGGGTTCGGCGCGATCGGCTTCCTCGACGATTACGACAAGGTGCGCAAAGCCACCACCGCCGGCGTGCCGGGGCGGGTGCGCCTGTTACTGGAATTCATCATCGCCGGCATCGCGGCCTGGATCATCATGCGCCAGAACGGCACGGGCCTGTACCTGCCCTTCACCAACCGCATGTATATCGAACTCTGGTATTTCTACCCGCTGTTCGCCGCCTTCACCATCGTCGCGTTCGGCAATGCGGTGAACCTGACCGATGGACTGGACGGCCTCGCCACCATGCCGGTGATCATCGCCAGCGTCGCGTTCATGGTGATCGTGTATCTGGCCGGTAACGTGAAATTCGCCGAGTATCTGGGTATCCAGCATGTGCCGGGTGCCGGCGAACTCGCGATCTTCTGCGGCGCCGTCGTTGGCGCGGGCCTTGCCTTCCTGTGGTTCAACGCCCCGCCGGCTGCCGTCTTCATGGGCGACACCGGCAGCCTCGCGCTGGGCGGCGCGCTCGGCACCATCGCGGTGGTCGCGCATCACGAGATCGTGCTGGGCATCATCGGCGGCCTGTTCGTAGTCGAGGCGATGAGCGTCATCATCCAGGTCTTCTTCTACAAGCGCACCGGCCGCCGCGTGTTCAAGATGGCGCCGATCCACCATCATTTCGAACAGCTCGGCTGGAGCGAGCCGACCGTCGTCATCCGCTTCTGGATCATCGCGTTCGTGCTGGCGCTCGCCGGCCTTTCGACGTTGAAGCTGCGGTGATCGTCGCCTCCGCCTGGAGCGGCAAGCGCTATGCCGTGCTGGGGCTGGCACGTTCGGGGCTGGCGACGGTCGCGGCGCTGGCATCGGCCGGCGCGCATGTCGTGGCATGGGATACGGACCCCGCCGCGCGTGAGCGGGCAGCGGCGATCGACGGGGTCATCATTCACGATCTCGCCGACCTGCGTCTGGACGGTGCCGCCGGTCTGGTCGTCTCGCCCGGCGTCCCCCTCAACACCCACCCGCTCGTCGCCGCCGCCCGCGCCGCGGGCGTACCCGTCATCGGCGACATCGAACTGTTCGCCGAAGCGCGTGCCGACCTGCCGCCGCACAAGGTCGTCGGCATCACGGGCACCAACGGCAAGTCGACCACGACCGCGCTCATCAAGCATCTCTGCGACACCGCCGGCCTGCCGACGCTGATGGGCGGCAATATCGGCCTGCCGATCCTGGGTGCGGAGCCGCTGCCGGATGGTGGCGTCTATGTGCTGGAACTGTCGAGCTATCAGATCGACCTGACGCAAAGTCTCGATTGCGACGTTGCGGTGTTGTTGAACATCACGCCCGATCATCTCGATCGCTATGACGGGTTCGACGGCTATGCCGCCTCGAAGGCCCGGCTGTTCGCGATGCAGTCGGCGACGCACGACGCGGTGATCGGCATCGGCGACGCCCCCTCGGCAGCGATCGCGCGGTCGTTATCCGCTCGCGGCGAACATCTGACGAAGATTGCGCCGGGCGTCTGCATGGACCAGCGCGGCTGGCCGTCGCTGCAAGGGCCGCACAACGCCCAGAACGCGCTCGCCGCTATCGCCGTCGCACAGGCGCTGGGGATCGCGGAGGTCGATATCGACCGGGGTCTCGCCAGCTTCCGCGGCCTGCCGCACCGGATGGAACAGATCGGCAGCGTCGGCGGGGTCGCCTATGTCGATGATTCCAAGGCGACCAACCCCGAAAGCGCCGCCCCGGCGCTCGCCGCCTACCCCCGAGTCCACTGGATCGTCGGCGGACGCGCCAAGGGCGACGATCTCGACGCCTGCGCGCCCTCGTTCGGCCATGTCGTGAAGGTGTACACCATCGGCGAGGCGGGACCGCGTTTCGCCACCGTCCTCGCTCCCCACATGCCGGTCGAACAAGCTGGCACGCTCGCCGCCGCCGTCGCCAGCGCCGCGTCGCAGGCGAAACCGGGCGAGGTGGTTCTCCTGTCGCCAGCCTGTGCTAGCTTCGATCAGTTCCGCGATTATGAGGAGCGGGGGGCCGCGTTCCGCGCGGCGGTGGAGGCGCTGACATGACGGATATGCGGGCCGGCGACGGCAAGGGCGCGCGCTTGATGGCGCAGGTGAAGCGGCGCGGCGGGCGTGGCGATCGATCGCCGCTCGGCACGTGGTTCTGGGACATCGACCGGATGCTCCTGCTGCTGACGCTGTTCCTGATCGCGATCGGCCTGATCGCGGTGGCGGCCGCCAGCCCCGCCTCGGCGGTTCGCTATTCGGGCGACAAGCACAAGATCGCGCCGCTCTATTACTTCTGGCGTCAGCTGATGTGGGTCGGCGTGTCGCTGCCCGTGCTGTTCGGCGTGTCGATGCTGCCCGTCACGGTGGCGCGGCGGTTCGCGGTCATGGGGGCGGGGCTATTCACGCTCCTGCTCGCGCTCACACCGCTGATCGGGGTCGAGGTGAACGGGGCGAAACGCTGGATCGGCTATGGCTTCGCCCAGTTCCAGCCATCGGAATTTCTGAAGCCGCTGTTCATCGTCACGATCGCGTGGCTGCTGTCGCTGAAGGCCAAGGATCAGGAACTGCCGACCGTGCTGATGACCGGCACCATCACCGCCGGCATCGCCTTCGTCCTGATGATGCAGCCCGATTTCGGCCAGACGGTGGTCTTCTGTTCGGTCTGGATGGCGTTGTTGATGATCGCCGGCACGCCGACGAAGGTGCTGGTCGGTCTGGCCGCGATGGTCCCGGCCGGACTGGTGGCGGCGTATCTGTTCTATGGCACCGCTCGCCAGCGGATCGACGCGTTCCTGTTTCCGGGCATCGAAGGCGAAGGCGCGGCGGACCATTTTCAGGTCGACGCCGCGCATCGCACGCTGACGGCGGGCGGCTGGACCGGCACCGGGCCGGGCGGCGGCTCTGTGAAGTTCGGCCTGCCCGAGGCGCATACCGATTACATCTTCTCGGTGATCGGTGAGGAATTCGGCCTGATCGCCTGCGCCGTGATAGCGGTCATCTTCTTGGCGATCGTCGTTCGTGTATTCGTCAAGCTGCTGGACGAACAGGACGAATTCAAGCTGCTCGCCGCCTCCGGCCTCGCCACCCAGTTCGGGATGCAGGCGCTGGTGTCGATGGCGGTCAATACCGGCATGGCCCCGTCAAAGGGCATGACGTTGCCCTTCATCAGCTATGGCGGGTCGTCGATGATCGCGCTGTCGGTGGGCATGGGCTTGCTGCTGGCGTTCACCCGGCGCAATCCGTTCCTGACGCGGTCGCCTTATGTGGTCCGCTGGAGCGGCGAATGACGAAGCATTACGTATTGGCGGCCGGCGGCACCGGCGGTCACATGGTCCCGGCGGCGGCGCTGGCGGCCGAACTGATGAAGCGCGGGCATCACGTCGCGCTGGTATCCGACGCGCGCGGCGTGCGCTTTCCGGAACTGTTCGACGGTGTTCAGACCCATGTCCTGCCGGCCGGCCGGTTCGCCGGCGGTCCGCTCGGCTATGCCAGGGCGTTGCGCGAGATGTGGCGCGGCCGGGCGATGGCGCGCGAACTGTACAAGACGTTCCGGCCGGCCGCGGTGATCGGCTTCGGCGGCTATCCGGCGATGCCCGCATTGCTCGCGGCCTTTGCGCACAAGATTCCGACCGCAGTGCATGAGCAGAATGCGGTGCTGGGCCGCGTCAACCGCCTCGTCGCCCGCCGCGTCGATGCGATCGCGACGTCGTACGAACGCACCGAGCGCCTGCCCGAAAAGCTGATCGCCAAGACCCACCTCGTCGGTAATCCGGTGCGTGAGGCGGTACTGGCGCTGCGCACGCGCCCCTATCCGCTGCTGGAGGAGGACGGCATCTTCCGCGTGCTGGTGACCGGCGGCAGCCAGGGCGCCAGCGTCCTCAGCCAGGTGGTGCCCGATGGCCTCGCGATGCTGCCGCCGACCTTCCGCCGCCGCTTGCAGGTGACGCATCAGGCACGGATCGAGGATATCGACGCCGCCCGCGCGCAATATGCCGAACACCAGATCGCGGCCGAACTGGCGACATACCTGCCCGACATGCCCGAACAACTGGCCTGGGCGCATCTGGTCATCGGTCGCGCCGGCGCCTCGACCATCGCCGAACTGACCGCCGCGGGGCGGCCCGCGATCCTTGTGCCGCTGCCGTCCGCGACCGACGATCATCAAACTGTCAATGCGCGCGAGATGACCGATGTCGGCGGCGCCCGCACGATCCCGCAACAGAAATTCACCGCCGTGGAACTCGCCAAGCAGATGCAGAAACTGGGTCTCGACCCCGCCGCCCTCGAAAACGCCGCCGGCCGCGCGCGCAGCATCGGTCGCCCCTATGCGGTCAGCGACCTCGCCGATCTGGTCGAAAGCCTGGACGCCCCGCGCGCCCGTCTGCCGGTAACGACCCGCCAGCCAAAGGCCGCTTACGCATGAGGGGTGTCGCAACCGACATCGGCACGATCCACTTCGTCGGCATCGGCGGCATCGGCATGTCCGGCATCGCCGAGGTGATGAAGAATCTCGGTTATGCCGTGCAGGGTTCCGACGTGGCGGAGGGCTATGTCGTGCAGGGCCTGCGCGACAAGGGCATCCCCGTCGCGATCGGACACAATGCGGCCAATATCGGCGATGCCGCCGTCGTCGTCGTCTCGACCGCGATCGTGCGTTCGAATCCAGAGGTCGAGGCGGCGCTGGAACGCCGCGTGCCCGTCGTCCGCCGGGCAGAGATGCTGGCCGAACTGATGCGCCTGAAATCCACCGTCGCGGTAGCCGGCACGCATGGCAAGACCACGACGACGTCGATGGTCGCCGCGCTGCTCGATGCCGGTGGCGTCGATCCCACCGTCATCAACGGCGGCATCATCAACAGCTATGGCTCCAACGCCCGGCTCGGGGCCAGCGACTGGATGGTCGTGGAGGCGGACGAGAGCGACGGCAGCTTCCTGCGCCTCGACGGCACGATCGCGGTCGTGACCAACATCGATCCCGAACATCTCGATCATTACGGATCGTTCGATGCGGTGAAGGATGCGTTCGTCGAATTCGTCGAGAACGTGCCCTTCTATGGCGCCGCACTGTTGTGCCTCGACCATCCCGAGGTGCAGAACATCCTGCCACGTGTCCGCGATCGCCGGGTCGTGACCTATGGTTTCTCCGCGCAGGCGGACGTGCGCGGCGTCAACGTGACGCCGATACCGGGCGGCAACCGCTTCGAATGCATCGTGCGGGGCCGCGATGGCGCGACGCGTTCGATCGAGGGGATCGAGATGCCGATGCCCGGCCGTCACAATGTCCAGAACGCGCTGGCCGCGATCGGCGTCGCACTGGAAATGGGCATCGACGACGCGACCATCCAGAACGGTTTCGCCAAATTCGGCGGCGTGAAGCGGCGCTTCACCAAGGTGGGTGAGGTGGCCGGTGCCACCATCATCGACGATTATGGCCATCACCCCGTCGAAATCCGCGCCGTGCTCGCCGCCGCCCGCGAAGGCGCGCAGGGCCGCGTGATCGCGGTCGTGCAGCCGCATCGTTTCACGCGGCTCGGCAATCTGATGGAGGACTTTCAGACCGCGTTCAACGACGCCGATCGCGTGCTGGTGACGCCGGTCTACGCCGCGGGTGAGGAGCCGATCGACGGCGTCGATGCCGAGGCACTCGTCGCGGGCCTGAAACGACGCGGCCACCGCCATGCTGGCGTGGTGGCGGATGCCGATGCGCTGGCCGACGAACTCGCGACGACGATCGAGGCCCATGATATGATCGTCTGTCTGGGGGCCGGCGACATCACCAAATGGGCGGCGTCGCTCGCGCCGGCGATCGAGGCGAAAAGAGGATCGGGCCGATGAACGACTGGCTGAAAGCATCGATGGACCTGCAAAAGCAGATGCTCGACGCGCAGAAACAGGCGCTGAACATGGGCCAGCAGGCGGTCGACAATGGCGACGCGCTGGTGAAGGCGCAGGAGGCATCGCGCAAGGCGGCCGAAGCCAATCTGGCCGCGTGGCAGGCATGGACGCGACTATGGGGCGTCGGCCCATGGTGACGGCCGCCGCCGATCTGTCCCCGACGATGCCCCAGGTGCGCGGCCGGCTGACCCGGTCCGCGCCGCTGGCGCCGCTCGTCTGGTTCAAGACCGGCGGCCCGGCCGACTGGCTGTTCGAGCCGGCGGATGTCGATGACCTCTCCGCTTTCCTCGCCGCGCTCGATCCGGCGCTGCCGGTCTGGCCGCTGGGGCTGGGATCGAACCTGATCGTTCGCGATGGCGGGATGCCCGGCGTCACCGTACGGCTCGGCAAGCCCTTCGCCTTCGCCCGCACGGCGGATGACGGCGTCACCATGACCTGTGGCGGCGGCACGTCCGGCATCCTCGTCGCCTCCACCGCGCGTGACGCCGGCATCGCCGGGGTGGAGTTCCTGCGCTCGATCCCCGGCACCGTCGGCGGCTTCGTGCGGATGAACGGTGGCGCCTATGGTCGTGAGGTCGCCGACGTGCTGATCGCCTGCGTCGTGGTGCTGCGCGACGGCACCGTGAAGCCGATGACGGTGGATCAACTGGGCTACACCTACCGTCATTCCGACCTGCCCGATGGCGCGATCGTGATCGAGGCGACCTTCCGTGGCACCCCCGGCGATCCCGCCGCGATCGGTGCCGAGATGGATCGCATCGCCGCCGAGCGCGAGGCATCGCAGCCGCTGCGCAGCCGCACAGGCGGGTCGACCTTCAAGAACCCGCCCGGCCACAAGGCATGGGCGCTGATCGACGCCGCCGGCTGTCGCGGTCTGACCCGCGGCGATGCGCAGGTGTCGGAAAAACACTGTAATTTCCTGCTGAACCTCGGCAGTGCCTCTTCCGCCGAGATCGAGGCGCTGGGCGAGGAAGTCCGCGAACGCGTGAAGGCGCAATCGGGCGTGACACTGGAATGGGAAATCCAGCGGGTGGGATTGAAGTGATGAGCGATATTCAGACCCTTCACATCGCCGTCCTGATGGGCGGCTGGTCGGCCGAACGGTCCGTCTCGCTGCAATCGGGCGCGGGCGTCGCCGACGCGCTGGAATCGCTCGGCCACCGCGTCACCCGCATCGACATGGACCGCGACGTCGCCGCGCGCCTCGCCGACACGAAGCCCGATCTCGTCTTCAACGCGCTGCACGGCACCCCAGGCGAGGATGGCAGCGTGCAGGGCCTGATGGACCTGATGGGCGTCACCTATACGCATTCCGGCCTCGCCACCTCGGTCATCGCGATCGACAAGGTGCTGACGAAGCAGGCGCTGGTGCCGAACGGCGTGCCGATGCCCGGCGGCCGTATCGTGCAGTCCGCCGACCTGTTCGAACGCGACCCGCTGCCACGTCCCTATGTGCTGAAACCCGTCAACGAAGGTTCGTCGGTCGGCGTCGCGATCGTGACGGCGGACGGCAATTACGGCGATCCGATCGCTCCCGACGCGACGGGTCCGTGGCAGGAATTCGAGGAATTGCTCGCCGAGCCATACATTCGCGGTCGCGAACTGACGACGGCGGTGCTGGGCAACCGCGCGCTGGGCGTCACCGAACTGATCCCGAAGAACGGCTGGTATGATTTCGACGCGAAATACACCGACGGCCTGACCGAGCATGTCTGTCCGGCACACATCCCCGATGACATCGCCGATGCCTGCAAGGCACTGGCGCTGGAGGCGCACCGGCTGCTCGGTTGCAAGGGCGCCAGCCGCTCCGATTTCCGCTGGGACGACGAACGCGGCGTCGATGGCCTGTTCCTGCTCGAAGTGAATACCCAGCCCGGCATGACCCCGCTCAGCCTCGTCCCCGAACAGGCGCGGCACATCGGCATGAGCTATCCGCAACTGGTGCAGGCGATCGTCGACGAGGCGATGGCCGACCGGAAGGTCATATCGGGATGAGCCGGACGATCAAGCGCGGCACCCCGCCCAAGCGGCCCGCTCCCCGGCGCAAGCAGCCGGTGAAAAAGGTATCGATGATCGACCGGATCGTCGCGCGTCTGCCCGTCAGCGAGGAGACGCTTCGTCGCGCCGTGACATGGACGATCACCGGTATCGCGGGCGTGTCGGTCGTCGTGGCGGCGACGTGGATCGGCATCCCCGGCATGATCGGCGCGGCGCTGGCGGAGACTGCCGGGCAGGCGGGGTTCCGGGTCCAGCAGATCGAGATCACCGGGCTGAAACGGATGGACCGCATGTCCGTCTATGCCGTCGCGCTCGATCAGCAGAGCCGGGCGATGCCGCTCGTCGATCTGGAATCGGTGCGGCAGAATTTGTTGCGCTATGGCTGGATCGCCGATGCGCACGTGTCACGACGGCTGCCCGATACGTTGCTGATCGATATCGTCGAACGCACGCCGGCGGCGGTGTGGCAGGATCGCGGCGAACTGACGCTGATCGATGCGCAGGGCGTGCTGCTCGAACCGGTGCGGCCCGATGCGATCCCGGCGTTGCCGCTGGTGATCGGCCCCGGCGCCGATCGACAGGAAGCGAATTATCAGGCGCTGCTCGCCGCCGCACCCGCGCTCAAACCGCGGATCAAGGCGGCAACGTGGATCGGCAATCGCCGCTGGGACCTGACGTTCGAAAGCGGCGAAGTGCTCGCGCTCCCCGAAGAGGGCGCACCGCGGGCGCTGGTTCGGTTTGCGGAACTGGACGGTGCGCGGCCGCTGCTGGGGCGCGGCTGGCTGCGCTTCGATATGCGCGATCCGGCGAAGCTGGTTGCACGCAAGCCCGGTATCGACCAGAATCACGCATTGGCCGATCCGTCGGATGCGGGTGGTGTAGCGGAACCGGTGGGGGTGGACGCCGGGTGATGCACGTTGGGGGGACAGAGACATGGCCAAGGTAGCACCCGAGGGACTGATTACCGCGCTCGACATCGGCTCGTCCAAGGTGTCCGCGATGATCGCGACGCGCGGTGACGGCGGCGAATTGATCGTGCTCGGCACCGGCCAGCGCGAAAGCCGCGGCGTCAAGCGCGGCTACATCGCCGACATGGCCGCGACCGAGGCGGCGGTCCGCGAAGCGGTGGAGCAGGCCGAACGCATCGCTGGCCTCAATATCGAGAATGTCTGGGTCGGCTTCTCCGCCGGCGGGCTGGTGTCCGACGTCGCCGAGGTCGAATTCGAACTGGGCGGCCACCGCGTGGAGCAGGGCGATATCGACGCGCTGCTGGCCGCGGGTCGCCAGTCGATCGATCCGCAGGGCCGCATGGTGCTGCACGCACAGCCCGCGCTCTACACGCTCGATGGGCTGACCGGCGTGAAGAAGCCGCTGGGTCTCCACGCCGACCGGCTGGGCGTCCACATCCATGTCGTCGCGGCGGATGGATCGCCCGTGCGCAACCTCGACCTGTGCGTCCGTTCCGCGCATCTGGAAGTGAAGTCGATCATCGCCTCGCCCGTCGCCACCGGCCTTGCCTGCCTGAGCGAGGAGGAGCGCGAACTGGGCGTCGCCCTGGTCGAGATGGGGGCAGGGATCACCAACGTCTCGCTGTTCGCCGGCGGCATGCTGGTCGGCCTGTGCTCGCTGCCGATGGGCGCGGCGGATATCACCGACGATATCGCCTCCGCCTTCGGCACGCGCCGGCAGCAGGCGGAGCGGATGAAGTGCTTCCACGGTTCGGCCAACGCCTCGCCGCGCGACAATCACGACATGATCCCGGTCATGCCGATCGCCGCCGAGGATGACGAGCACGCCGGCATGCAGATCACCAAGGCGCAGCTGATCGGCGTGATCCGGCAGCGGCTGGAACACCAGATGGGCGAGGTGCGAAAGGCGCTGACCCAGTTGAAGTTCGAAGGGCCGGTGGGTCGTCAGGTGGTGCTGACCGGCGGCGGTGCCGAATTGAAGGGTGTGGCCGATTACGCGCAACAGGCGCTCGGCCGCTCGGTACGGCTCGGCCGGCCGCGTGGATTGACCGGCCTGCCGGAGGCCCATGGCGGTCCCGCCTTTGCAACACTGGCCGGCCTGGCCTTTTACGCGGCAACCGATCCGATCGATCTGCGGGCGGTGGCGCCGGCCGGGCAGACCGTGCATCGACCCAGCAAGGGCATGGGTCTGTTCCGCAAGTTGATCCAGGCGGCGCGCGCGAACTATTGACGACGCGCTTTTCGGCTGGCGGCGCGCGCCATGTCGGGTAAAAGAGTTCTTAAGGTCCCGGACAGGCGCATCATGATTTCGGGTACGGCGGAGACATATTGGCGATGAGCATCGAATTCCTGGCACCCGAGGTGGATGAGCTGACCCCGCGTATCGCGGTGATCGGCGTGGGCGGCGCCGGCGGCAACGCGATCGCCAACATGATGCGTGCCGATGTGCAGGGCGTCGACTTCCTGGTCACCAACACCGACGCGCAGGCGCTGAAGTCGTCCACCGCACCGCACCGCATTCAGTTGGGCGCCAAGATCACGCAGGGGCTGGGTGCGGGCAGCCGCCCCGAAATCGGCCGCGCCGCCGCCGAGGAGACGATCGACCAGCTCGCCAAGCTGCTCGAAGGCGCGCACATGTGCTTCATCGCCGCCGGCATGGGCGGCGGCACGGGCACCGGTGCCGCGCCGGTGATCGCCAAGGCGGCCCGCGACATGGGTATCCTGACCGTCGGCGTCGTCACCAAGCCGTTCGCGTTCGAGGGCAATCGCCGCGCCAAGTCCGCCGAGGGCGGGATCGAGGAGCTGCAGAAGTACGTCGATACGCTGATCGTCATCCCCAACCAGAACCTGTTCCTGATCGCCAACGCCAACACGACGTTCAAGGAAGCGTTCGAGATGGCCGACGAGGTCCTGCAACAGGGCGTTCGCGGCATCACCGACCTGATGGTCATGCCCGGCCTCATCAACCTCGACTTCGCCGACGTCCGCTCGGTGATGCAGGAGATGGGCAAGGCGATGATGGGCACCGGCGAGGCGTCCGGCGACAACCGCGCGCTGGAAGCCGCGCAGAAGGCGATCGCCAATCCGCTGCTCGACGGCGTGTCGATGCAGGGGGCCAAGGGTGTCATCATCTCGATCACCGGCGGCGACGACATGCGCCTGCTCGAAGTCGACGAAGCCGCCAACCACATTCGCGATCTGGTCGATCCCGATGCCAACATCATCTGGGGTTCGGCGTTCAATCCCGATCTGGAAGGCAAGATTCGCGTGTCCGTGGTCGCCACCGGTATAGAGGCGATCGAGCGGCCGATGGCCCCCGCCGCCCCGGCCGGCACGTCGACCAGCTTCAGCTTCGGTGGCCCGCGCCGTTCGGACGAAACGCCGTCCTTCCGTCCCAGCACCGAACCTGCCGCCGCTCTGCCGACGCCCGCACCCGCGCCGACGCCGGCCGCACCGCCCGCCGCCGCTGCCGCACCAGCCGACTCGGCGAGTGATGGCGACGAACTGGTCCTGGGTGCCGACACGATCGTGACGCCGCCGGCGCCGCCGCCCGCCGCACCCGTGGTTCCCCGCTATGCCGACGCCGTGCCGGTTCCAGCGCCGACCCCCGCGCCGGCGACGGCCGCCGCGCCGACGCTGGGCGTGCCGATGCCGGCCGCCGACGAGGGCGGCACACGCCGCCGCTGGATCGCACCGGGCAACGATGTGCCGGCTGCCGCCGAACCGGCCGCTGTCCCGCGCGTGAAGCTGGGCGGTACGCTGTTCGAGCGGATGTCCAACGCGGCGCGCGGTGCGGCACGTGAGGATGACGACAAGCCGGCCGAGCCGCTCGATATCCCACGTTTCCTGCACCGCCAGAACAATCAGTAACGGTTCCATCGCCGGAATCGACAAGCCCCACGCCGAACACCGATCGGCGTGGGGCTTGTCGATGGCGATCGATCCGTCCGTCGTCGCGTAACGTCATTCGCCGCCCGCACCCCCCGCTTCGTCGCGGGGCCGGATGCCGGACATTGCCGGTTCAGCTCCGTTCGGCTGTAGCGATCGAGGTCTCATGAAACTGCCGATCTCCTCCGCCCTTGCCGTCATCCTGGCGATGGCCGCCGCCGCCCCGCCGCTACTTGCGCAGGAAGTGGTCCAGCCGCTCGGCCTGACCGACGCTGACCTGCTCGCCACCCAGATGCGTCAGATCGCCGCCAATCCGCGCGATGTAGATGCGCTGGCGCAGGCGGGCGAACTGTCGATCAAGCTGGGCGATCTCAGCGCCGCCGCGTCGTTGTTCGCCCGTGCCGACAAGATCGATCCCCGCAACGCGCGGGTGAAGGCCGGCATGGGGTCTATTCTTGTCCGGTCGGAACGGCCGGGCGAAGCGCTGCGCTTCTTCGATCAGGCGGAGAAAGCTGGCCTGTCGCCCAGCCGCTTCGCCGCTGATCGTGGCCTAGCCTATGATCTGATCGGCCAGCAGGACCGGGCGCAGCGCGATTATCGCATCGCGCTGGCCAATGGCAGCGATGACGAGACGGTCCGCCGCTATGCGCTGTCGCTGGGCATTTCCGGTCGACAGGCGCAAGCGCTGCAACAGCTCGATCCGCTGGTCCGGAAACAGGATCGCGCCGGCTGGCGGGCACAGGCTTTCGTGCTGGCCATGAACGGCGACACTGCCGCCGCCGCCAAGATCGCCACGACGATGATGCCGGCCGGCATGGCGCAGGGCCTGACCGCCTTTTTCCAGCGGCTGCCGACGCTCTCGCCGATCGACCGCGCCTTCGCGGTGCATTTCGGTGAAATCTATCCCACCCCCGAGCGCCTGGCGGACGCGAAGCTGATCCCCGCGCTGCCGGCGTTCGTCCCCGATACCGTCGCGCCGCCGGTACAGGTGGCCGCGGTGACACCCGTGGTCGATCGCCGTCGGGATACCCGGTCGCGCGACACGCGCAGCACCCGACCCGCCGCCACGGCTGCCCCGGTCGTTACCGCGCAACCGGCGACGAACGTCACGCAGGTGGCGGCAGCGCCGGTAACGGTCGCGCCGGTCGTCGCCACTCCCACTCCAGTCCCCGCGACACCGGCCATCGTCATGGCCGCCCCGCGCGCCGTCGTGCAGCCGGTGCCGCAACAACCCGTGTCACGCCCCGTCGAGGTCGCCGCCGCGACGACGGTCACTCCTCGTACCGTCGATCGCGTCGCCCCCGTCCAGTCCAGCGCGGCAACCCAGCGCGCCGATTCGGTGCTCGCGCGGATCGTCGCCAGCCTGTCGATCCCCGCGTCCGAACTCGGCGTCGTCGAACCCCCGCGCGCCGTGACCAATGTGGCCGCGGCACCCACCTCCGACGCGGGTCGCCGCGTCGTCGCCGAGGCATCGGCCAAGGAGGCGCGTGATACGCAGGTCCGCCGCGTCGTCGCCGCCAAACTGACCGGCGATGCCAAGGCCGACGACGTCACACCAACCCGCGCTGGCCGTCGACCGGTCGTGGCCGAAGTGGAGCCCGTCCCGAAGACCGCCGCCGGCCGCCGTGCCGCCGCCCGCAAGGCTGCCGCTGCCGCCAGGGAAGAGGCCGCGCTCGCGGCCGTCGCCGACGTCGAAGCGGAGCCGAAGACCGCCGCCGGTCGCCGCGCCGCCGCGCGCAAGGCTGCCGCTGCCGCCAGGGAAGAGACGGTACTGGAAACGGCGGACGCCGAACCCGTGCCCAAGACGGCTGCCGGTCGCCGTGCCGCTGCCCGCAAGGCTGCCGCGGCGGCAAAGGAAGAAGCGGCGGCGCAGACGCCCGCCGAACGCCGCGCCGCCGCTCGCGTCGCGCTGGCCGAAAAGAAAAAGACCGCCGAGACCAAGGTGCTGGCCGATAAAGCTGCGGCCGAGAAGAAGGCCGCCCGCGCCAATCCCGCCCGCGTCTGGGTGCAGGTGGCCAGCGGTGCGAACGAAGGCGATCTCGCCAAGGCATGGACCGGTGCCAAGGCAAAGGCGCCGGCGGTGCTGGGCACGCGCGGTGGCTATACGCTGCCGTTCCGCGCCACCAATCGCGTCCTGACCGGTCCGTTCAAGACCGATGCCGAGGCCCGCGCCTTCGTCAATCAGCTCGCGAAAAAGGGCGTGGCGGGCTTCCCCGTCACGACCGAGGCGGGTCAGCAGGTCGCCCGTCTGCCGGGCAAGTGACGACGACGCCCGCCATGATCGTCCGCGCGCCCTACGCCGCAGACCCGGCATTCAGTCGCGGCCGATTGCACGCCGAGGAGGGGGACGGCGTGCGTGGTCCCCGCGACGCGTTCCAGCGCGATCGCGACCGGGTGATCCACTCGATCAGTTTCCGCCGTCTGCGCCACAAGACGCAGGTGTTCATGGCACCCGATGGCGACCATTTCCGCGTCCGGCTGACGCATAGCATCGAGGTCGCGCAGATCGGTCGCGCCATCGCTCGTGCGCTCGGCCTGAACGAGGACCTGACCGAGGCCCTGTGCCTCGCGCACGATATCGGCCATCCGCCGTTCGGCCATGCCGGCGAGGATGCGTTGAAGGCGGCGATGGCCACCGCGGGCGGCTTCGACCATAATGGCCATACGCTGCGCACCCTGACCGAGATCGAGCGGCCCTATCCATTATGGAACGGTCTGAACCTCAGCTGGGAGACGCTGGAGGGGCTGGCCAAGCATAACGGCCCGGTTCGCCACCCCGGCTGGGCACTGGTGGCGGCGGATACGGCGTTCCCGCTCGATCTGGCGGGCTGGTCCTCGCTGGAGGCACAGGTGGCGGCGATCGCCGACGACATCGCCTATGACAATCACGACATCGACGATGGCTTGCGCGCCGGCCTGCTGACGCTCGACCAGTTGATGGCGCAGCCGCTGGTAGCGCGGACCTGGGTCGCGGTCCGCGCGCGCTTTCCGACCGTCGATGAAACCCGGCTGGCCCGCGAGCTGATCCGCAGCCAGATAGGCGAGATGGTGACCGACCTGATTGCCGAAACGCAACGGCGGATCGCCGACAGCGGCGTGACGAGTGCCGATGATGTGCGGCAGGCGGGCAGGGCGCTGGTCGGCTTCTCCGATGCGCTCCGGATCGAGGAGCGTGACCTGAAGCGCTTCATGTACGCCAATCTCTATCACCACCCTCGCCAGCTGGAGGCGGCCGAGGCGGCGCATCGCATCGTCACCGGGTTGTTCGCCGTCTATGCCACGCAGGCCGACACCATTCCGATCGAATGGCGCGATCGCTTGCCCGATCAGGAGCCAGCGCGCAGCCGTCATATCGCGGATTTCGTCGCCGGCATGACTGATCGCTACGCCATCGCCCGCTATCGTGAACTGATCGGACCGATCGACCTGCCCGAAGGCTTCTGACCGCCTCCCTCCGGCGTGGGCCAGATACGAAAAGGGCCTCCCCGGCACGATGCCGGGAAGGCCCTTTTCGTCAGGATGTCGAACGCTTAGCGGCCGGTGGCAGCCATGCCGCCGGCAGCGCCGCGAGCTTCCGCCGTGCGGAATGCGACGTTGGTGTTGCCCGACGTGCCGGTGACGCGGCCGTCCTTCACCACCAGATGAAACGGTGCGTTGCCCGGCAGGCGGTGACCGCTGATGACCTTGCGGCCATGGTCGTCGGATGTCTTGTACACGTAGGTGTAACCCTCGTGCTGGAAGCTCTGCTCGCCCTCGGCGGCCGACACCGGCGTGGCGGCGGTGAAGATGATGGCGGAAGCGGTCAGGAAAATAGCAGTACGCATGATCGTGTTCCTCGCTGGAAGGGCGTGGCGCCCGATCAGGTCCTCTTTATGTCGTTGGACACACAAATATTGCGGTGCAGCATGGCTGACAATTGCAAAGGTCCGGGATCGCGATTGCACAGGATGCATCCGCATTTGAGCCGCGTCGCCTTTACCGCTAGATGCCCCGCTTTCGATCATCCGGAACAGCCATGACGCTTTATACCCGCTTCGCCGCGCATATCGATGCGGCGCTCGACACGTTGACGACGGCGGGCGTGCTGCCGGCCGGCCTGGACCGCCGCAACGTGACGGTGGAACCGCCGCGCGACGCCAGCCATGGCGATCTGGCGACGAACGCCGCGATGGTGCTGGCCAAGCCCGCCGGCGTGAAGCCGCGCGATCTGGCGGAGCGACTGGCCGCCGAACTGACGAAGCTGGACGATGTCGCCCGCGTCGATGTGGCCGGTCCCGGATTCATCAACATGATGCTGACCGACGACAGCTGGCGTGCCGAACTCGCCACCGTCCATGCCGCCGGCGCCGATTATGGCCGCTCGACGACGGGTGAGGGCATCACCGTCAACATCGAATATGTGTCGGCCAACCCGACCGGGCCGATGCACATGGGCCATTGCCGCGGCGCGGTGGTCGGCGACGCACTCGCCAACCTGCTCGAATTCGCCGGCAACAAGGTGATCCGCGAATATTACGTCAACGACGCCGGCGGTCAGGTCGACGTCCTCGGCCGCTCGGCGCATGTCCGCTATCGCGAGGCGCTGGGCGAGACCGTGACGATCCCTGAGGGGCTGTACCCCGGCGACTATCTGGTGCCGGTGGGTCAGGCGCTGGCGGCCGAATACGGCGATCGCTACGTCACCGCGCCCGAAGCTGAATGGCTGCCCCTGTTCCGCACGCGGGCAGTGGCGGCGATGCTCGTCCTCATCCGCGACGATCTCGCCCTGCTCGGCATCCACCACGACCTGTTCTCGTCCGAGGCCGAGTTGCAGGCGGCCGGCAAGCCCCAGGCGGCCGAGGCGGAACTGCGCGCCCGCGATCTGGTCTATGACGGCGTGCTGGAAGAGCCCAAGGGCGAAACGCCCGACGATTGGGAGCCGGTCGAGCTCCCCTTGTTCCGCTCGACGCAATATGGCGACGATCAGGATCGTCCGATCAGGAAGTCGAACGGCCAGTGGACCTATTTCGGCGCCGACCTCGCCTATCACTATCAAAAGGCGCAGGGCGCCGATCAGCTGATCGATATCTGGGGCGCCGACCATGCCGGCACCGTCAAGCGGATCGTCGCGGCCGTCGCGGCGCTGACCGGCGGCAAGACGCGCTTCGACGTGAAGCTGATCCAGATGGTTCGCCTGCTCCGCGCCGGCGAGCCGGTGAAGATGTCGAAGCGGTCGGGCAATTTCGTGACGCTCGCCGATGTCGTCCGCGAGGTCGGGCGCGACGTCGTCCGCTTCACCATGCTGACGCGCCGCGCCGACGCGCAGATGGATTTCGATTTCGCCAAGGTGGTCGAGGCATCCAAGGACAATCCCGTCTTCTACGTCCAGTATGCGCATGCCCGCATCGCCTCGCTCCACCGCCGCGCCGCAGAGGCGGGGATCGCGGCGGGCGAGGCCGACCTGTCCCGCCTCGGGACGGAGGAACTGGGGCTGGTCAAGCTGCTCGCCCAGTTCCCGCGCATGGTCGAAACCGCCGCATCGACGCGCGAACCGCATCGGATCGCTTTCTATCTCTATGACCTGGCCGGCGCCTTTCACGCGCTGTGGAACGTCGGCAACGATCGCCCCGATCGTCGCTTTCTGGTGGTCGAGGATGCGGATGCCACGCGGGCACGGCTTTTCTTGGCGGCCGGCGTAGGGCAGATTATCCGCAACGGTCTGGCGATCATGGGCGTCGAAGCCGTTTCGGAGATGAATTGATGGCCGACGACAGGCATATCCGCAACGAAGACCGGCTTCCCTGGCTGGAAACGGTGGATGCGGAGGACGAAGAATCCTCCGCGCCGATCATCCGCATCATCGCGCTGGTGCTGGTCGGTCTCGCCGTGTTGGCCGGCATCGTCCTCGCCGTCCTGACCTTTCGCGGGCGTGAGGCATCGGGCACCGGCCAGCTGATCCCCGCCGCCACCACCGCCTACAAGGTGCGGCCGGAGGAACCGGGCGGCCTGAAGGTGGAGGGTGAGGGCGACAGCGCCATCGCCACCAGTGCCGGCAAGGCGGCCGGCACCGGCGCGATCGATCTCGGCGCCGTACCGGAAGCACCGATCGACACCACCCGTGCGCAACCCGCCGCCAAGGCGACCGACGACGAGGGCAGCCGTAATGCGGTCGCCGATGTGCCGGCCCGCAGCGGCAAGCTGGTCGCCGCCGCCCCGCTGACATCCTCGCGCCCCGCTGGGCAAGGCCAGTCGACGGGGGGAACGATGGTGCAGTTGGGCGCCTATCCCAGCGAAGCGGTGGCCAACGAATCATGGGGCCGCTTCGCCAAGCGCTTCGGCTATCTCGCCGCACTACCCAAAGCGGTGCAGCCGGTCGCGCGCGGCGGCAAGACGCTCTATCGCCTCCGCGTCGATGCCGGCAACGCCAATCAGGCCGCCGACCTCTGCGGCCGCCTCCGGGTCGCGGGCGAGGCGTGTTTCGTCGCCGGCTGATCATGTTTGCGGAGCACGGCCCGATATGACCCCGATGATCGTCGGGCTGAACGGCCCGACGCTGTCGCCGGTCGAGCGCGCCGCCTTCGCCGCGTCGGCACCGGCAGGCTTCATCCTGTTCGCCCGCAACGTAATCGATCCGGTCCAGTTGCGGGCGCTGACCGACGATTTGCGGATGCTGACCGGACGGGACGACCTGCCGATCCTGATCGATCAGGAGGGCGGCGCCGTCGCCCGGTTGCGGCCACCGGAATGGCCGGCGTTCCCGGCCCCGGCGCGTTTTGCCGCGTTGTACGAACAGGCACCGATGTCGGCGATTCAGGCGATGCGCGCCAATGGCGAGGCGATCGGACTGACGCTGGCGGCGGCCGGCATCACGATGAACGCCGCGCCGATGCTCGACCTCGCCTATCCCGATGCCGACCCGGCATTGGCCGACCGTGCGTTGGGCGCCGGGCCGATGCAGGTGGCGGCGCTGGCGCGGGCGATGCTGGAGGGGTTGGCGATCGCCGGCGTGACCGGTATCGTCAAGCATATGCCGGGCCATGGCAGGGCGACCGTCGATCCCCATCATGCGCTACCGATCATCACCGCCACGGCGGCAGAACTGGATCACGATATGGCACCGTTCCGAACGCTGGCCCATGCCCGCGCGGGGATGACGGCGCATGCGGTCTTCACCGCCTGGGATGCGGCGCGACCGGCAACGCTGTCGCCGACCGTCATCGACGAGACGATTCGCGGCACGATCGGCTTCGATGGATTGCTGCTGTCCGACGATCTCCACATGAACGCGCTGACGGGCGATCTGGTCGATCGGGCAATGGCGGCGGTCGCGGCCGGCTGTGATCTGGCGCTATGCTGCCGGGCGACGCCCGATGAGGCCGTGACGCTGGCGGCGGCCCTGCCGCCCATGTCGGATCGATCCCGGCGGCGCCTGCACGACGCGATATCGACCCGGGCCACCGACCTTCCCGATCCCGCCGCGGCGATCGCGCGATGCAACGCATTGCTGGCGCTGGCATGACGCTGGAAATGCCCTTGAATAGCGCCTAGATGGATCATCAGCTTCAGGAGTACGCATCATGGGCAGCTTCAGCCCGATTCATCTGCTCGTTCTCGCCGTCGTCGCCATCCTGCTCCTGGGCGGCGGTCGATTCTCCAGCCTGATGGGTGACGTCGCCAAGGGCGTGAAGAACTTCAAGAAGGGCATGGCGGAGCAGGACGACGATGCTGCCGCGAAGCCGGCCAAGCGTATCGAGGCCCAGACCCGCGCCGAGCCCGCGTTCGATCGCGAGGCCGATCGCGCGCGCGACGACCGCTGATCTTCCTCTACTGCTGAGGCGCGGCCTGCATGTTCGATATCGCGCCGACCGAGTTGCTGCTCGTCGCCTTCGTGGCGCTGGTGGTGATCGGTCCTAAGGATTTGCCCAAGGCGATGCGGGTGGTTGGCTATTGGGTCGGCCGCGCGCGTGGTGTTGCGCGTCAGTTCCGCTCCGGCTTCGATGCCATGGTGCGCGAGGCTGAGCTGGAGGAAATGGAAAAGAAATGGGCGGCGGAGAACGAACGGATCATGCGTGAGCATCCGGCGCCGTCCGACGATCCCGACGCCATACCGGATCGCGGGTTACCTGCCGGTCATGTCCATGATGAACCGGCGCCCGACACGCATTCTACGGCGGCGGAACAGCCGATAATGGTCGAGAAGCCGGAAGTGTCGCCCGCCACGAAGGTCGAGCCCGGCCGCTCCGAAGGTGCCGCCTCGTGAGCGAGATCGACGAAAGCCGTGCGCCGCTGCTCGATCATCTGATCGAACTCCGCCGCCGCCTGCTGATGTGCATCGCCGCGCTGGTCGTCGCGTTCGCCATCGCCTTTTACTTCTCGGAATCGATCTTCGCGTTCCTCGTCCAGCCGCTGCTGGCGGCCGGGCAGGGGACGGTGATCTACACCGAGATTTTCGAGGCGTTCTTCGTCCAGGTGAAGGTTTCGTTCTTCGCGGCGATGATGATCGCGTTCCCGGTGATCGCCAACCAGCTTTGGCAATTCGTCGCGCCCGGCCTGTATCGCAAGGAAAAGCGGGCATTGCTGCCGTTCCTGCTGGCGACGCCGCTGCTGTTCATTCTCGGCGCCGCGATGGCCTATTACATCGCCATTCCGATGGCGCTGCACTTCCTGCTCGGCTTCGATGGCGTCGTCGGCGGTGTGAAGCGAGAGGCGTTGCCGGCGATCGGCAACTATCTCTCGTTCACCATGCAGTTCCTGTTCGGCTTCGGCCTGTCGTTCCTGCTGCCGGTGCTGTTGATGCTGCTGGAACGCGCCGGCATCGTGACCCGCAAGCAACTCGTCTCGGCACGGCGCTATGCGATCGTCGGTGCGTTTGCGATCGCGGCAGTACTGACGCCGCCGGATATCGGGTCGCAGCTGCTCCTCGCGATCCCGCTCTGCATCCTCTACGAGGCGGCCCTGATCGGCATCTGGTTCACCGAACGTCGCCGCGCCCGCGAAGTCGAGGAACTCGAAGCCGAATAGCAAACGGGCTCCGGTGTCGACGACACCGGAGCCCGCGATCCCGGACCGACCGGGCTCGGCCTCGATGGCTTACTTTACGTCGTTCGCGGTCTTGGCCACCGTATCCCCGGCCGAGCTGACATCCTTGCCAACGCCTTCGACCGTGTTGCAGGCCGACACCAGCAATGCGCCTGCGACCACCGCGAGACCAACCAACTTACGCATAAGAACCTCCTGAAGGCGAAACTGCCGAAGTGAGCAATGTTCGGCCCGGCCGATCGTTCCACCTGTGGATCGATGGCAAGGCCGATACCCAAAACGTTAAAGGCCCGAAAACTCGACCGGGGGGGAGGGTCGATGTTTCCGGGCCTATGTCGTGGACCGCGAGAGCGGGGGGGCATAAATTCGCGATCCGCAGTTAGAACGGCCGTGATAAAAACCGGTTCCGGCCGATGTCCAAAAATTTTTGGCGTCAGTCCCGGCCGATCACGGCAAAGGCGATTTCATACGCGCCCGTCAGCGGATCGTGATGCAACTTCGCCCGCAACTGGCGCGACAGACCCTCCATCACCCGGCCGTACCGGGTGCGTGCCAGATCCTGCAACAGGTCGCCGTCGACCAGCGCACGCGACACGACCCGCAGCGTCGCACGTTCTTCCTGATCGCTCGGCTTCACCGACACGCGTATCTGCGCCGACGGATCGCAGGACGAGGCCAGTTCGATCATCTCGGTAACCAGAAAGGCTAGCGCGACCGCCACGTCCTGATTGACCAGATAGGCGTCGACATCCAGCGTGATGCCGATCGCCTGCGCCCGCTCCGACGCGGTGGCGCGGATATTGGACGCCAGTTCGCCGATCATCGTTCGCAGGTTCAGGCCGCGATGCTCCTCCAGTTCGGCGAAATGGTGACGATGCACGACTGCCAGCGCATCGACGCGCCGCTGGATCGAGGCATAGGCGGCGGAAGCATCCGGGCTGCGCGCACCACGGGCATGGAACGCGATCAGGCTGGAGATCACCTGCAAATTATTCTTGACCCGGTGATGGACCTCCCGCGTCAGTTTCGTCTGGCGCCGCAGTCCCTCTTCCAGACCCGCTTCATGCGCCGCGACGGTTTCGCTGATCGCCCTGAACGTCTCGCCCAGTTCGCGAATCTCCTGTGCCGGCAGGCTCGTCGCCCGCGAATCGATCACCTGACCGGGCGTGAACGCCGCCACGCTGGCCCGCAGCTGGCGCAGCGGCCGCAGCAACAGGCGATCCACCACGAACCACGCGATCCCCGCCGCCGCAGCCCACATCAACAGCGGCAGCATCAGCGCGATCACCAGCGATGACGTGATCGGCGCACTCCGAACCTCGGTCGCCAGGACTAGACCGCCGATGCCCAATTCCGTCCGCAGCGTCTCCATGCGACGCAACGGGCCGTCGTTCGGCATCGTTTCCAGTTCCAGTACATTATCGCCGTCCACCAGCGTGCTGGCGAACGTGGTCGCGCGGCTGGTCGGCCGCCCGAGCCGACGCAGGAATTGTTGCGGGAAGAACGCGCGCGCCATGATGTCCGTCCGCGCTTCGCCGAACGACAGGACGACACCCTGATTGGGGACGATCGCCGCATCGATCGGCAGGTCGGAATCCTCCGCACGCACCGATGGCAACAATTCGCCGCACAACAGGCGCCCGCGCCGGTCGGTGATGGCGAACCGCGCGCCGGCCGAGGCCTGTTGCGCGAATACGCCCTGCGCCCGCGCGCAACTGGGCGCATCGGCGGGATCGGCGCCCAGCGCGTCGACCGCGACCCGCAGCGCGGTCATGTCGCCGATCAGTTCGATGGCGATCGACCGCGCGCTTTCCGTCGCCGCAATGCGCAGACGCGCCCGCGCTTCCGAATCGGCCAGGCGGGTCGTCTGCAAGGTAGCAACGACAGCGATCAGCGCGAGCGGCAGCAACGCCGCGCTCAGGATGAGGAAAAGTTTGGCGCCCGTCGGAATCCGGCCGAGACCGGATCGACGTTCGGCGGGTGCGACGGTGACGAGGTCGGGTGCATCTGACACGGGCATGCTGCCCGGTGTCAGGTCAATTTGCCGAGCAAGTCGAGCAGGTCGTCCGGCACGCTTTCCTCAACCGTCTTTTGATAGACGGAACGCAAGGCGGAGCCCATGACGCGGTCCTTTTCGGAGACGGCCGCTTTCCTGGAATCCGGCGTCTTTTTGATCTTATCCTGACCCAAGCTTCGCGACTTTCCCCCAGATACCGCCAGAACGCGACGGCCACGCAGTATGCCGCTTTGTAGCGCGACGTGAACAAGGGCATGAAACCAAAAATCGTCTCGATGGTTCCCACTCCAGTACGAAAAACCGGACGGATACCGGATTGTCGTATTCGATCATTTGCCGTTGCATCATTTTCGGGCTGACGCGTTAAGCCCGGCAGATACGTTTCAGGGAGTTTTCATCGAACATGTCGCTCGGACAGCAACTCGCACCGCACCTTCCCTTTTTGCGGCGTTACGGCCGGGCGCTCACGGGCAGCCAGAGCCATGGCGACAAGTACGTCCGCGCCACGCTGGAAGCGATCGTCGCCGCGCCGGACCAGTTTCCCCGCGACGTGGACCCGCGTCTGGGCCTGTACCGCATGTTTCAGGGCATCTGGTCGTCGGCCAATTACGACGAGATGGAAGATAACTTGGGCAGCGAACTGGCCGGCGCAGAGGCGGTGACGCGCGCGCGTCTTGCCCGCATGACGCCGCTGTCGCGTCAGGCGTTGCTGCTGACCGCGATGGAAGGTTTCTCGCCCGAAGACGCAGCCTATCTGATCGATGTCGATGCCGACGAGGTCGACCGGCTGGTCGCCGAGGCGCTGTCCGAGATCGAGAACCAGACCCGCGCCCGCGTGCTCATCATCGAGGACGAGCCGATCATCGCGATGGATATCGAGACGATCGTCCGCGATCTCGGCCACGACGTCACCGGCGTCGCGGTCACACGTGACGAGGCGGTCGGTCTCGCCATGGAGGATCGCCCCGGTCTGGTGCTGGCCGACATCCAACTGGCCGACGACAGCTCGGGCATTGATGCGGTGAAGGACATTCTGGCCGAATTCGAAGTGCCGGTCATCTTCATCACCGCCTTCCCGGAGCGCCTGCTGACCGGCGAGCGCCCCGAGCCGACCTTCCTCATCACCAAGCCGTTCCAGCGGTCGACGGTGAAGGCGGCGATCAGCCAGGCGTTGTTCTTCGACCAGACCACGGTGCCGGCCGAATAAATCATCCGCACGAAACCGTTGCGGAGCTAAAACGACATTGGGAGGTTAAGGCATCATGACTGATCCAGAACAGCCGGCCCATCTGACCGGCGAAGAGGCACGGGCGGGGGCAACCCCGCACATGACGCGCTATATCCTCCCGATCTCGTTGGGACTCATCATCGTGATTTTCGCGGTGCTGGTGTTTCGTTGACAGATCGCCGCCCCGCGAGACCTTTGTGAATGTTGCTTCATTCGAACGGGTTGGAAAGCGGGGCGGCAACGCCTACCTTGGCGCGACGCAATTCGTGCGCCGTGCCTCATGATCGGACAAGAATGACACAGCCCATGCTGCGTGACGATGACGCGGACGAGCAGGACATCGCACCGGTCGAACACGTTTCGTTGTCCGACCCCGAATTCAAGAAGCAACTGGCGCAGGTGATCCCGCACCTTCGCGCCTTTGGTCGTTCGCTCTCCGGCAGCCGCGATCTGGCTGACGATCTGGTGCAGGAAACGCTGTTGAAGGCATGGGCCGCCCGCCAGCGGTTTCAGGCCGGGACGAACATGCGCGCCTGGACCTTCATCATTCTGCGTAACCTGTATCTGTCCCAGATGCGCCGCGCCCGTTTCAAGGGCGAGTGGGACGATCTCGTCGCCGATCGCATCCTCGCGGCGCCGGCAAGCCAGGATCGCCATGTCGAACTGGGCGATATGCAGCGTGCCCTGATGCACCTGCCGCAGCCACAGCGCGAAGCGTTGATTCTGGTCGGCGCGGGCGGATTTGCCTATGAAGAAGCGGCGGAAATCTGCAACGTGGCCGTCGGCACGATCAAGAGCCGCGTCGCCCGTGGCCGCGTCGCACTGGAAGCATTGTTGACCAACGGTGCCCTGCCGTCACGTCGCGATCACGAAGTCGACAGCAGCAAGACGGCGCTCGATTCGATCATGGGCGATGTGGACCACCTCAGCCGCGGACGTTGAGGTGATGGATGTCGCGTCGTCAATGATGGCGCGACGCGGGTCCATCCATCCGACGCAGCAACTCGATCATGTCCGCCGGCAGATCGGCAGCGGTATAGGCATTGCGCAACGCGCCGCCGATCGCGTCATAATCGCGCGGGCGCCGAACGAATTGTTCGCCGCCGTCCCGTTCGATCACAAGGCTGGTTGACCATGACATGCCGCCTTAAACGTATGGGCGGCGCTTTCGTTTCGTTCGGCCTCGCATCCGTGACGATCGGATGACGATTGTGCCCGTCCATACCGGCCTGCCTGATGCGGTGGATCGCGCCGTCAGATGGTCGCCTTTTCTGGCCATGCTGGCAACGCGCGAGCCGCGGGTTGCCGATGCGGCGAGGGCAGGGCGGTTGCTGCTCGATACCGACGACCTGCCACACGACCTGCCCGTGGCGGTCCGCCTGCGCCGCCGCCGCCGCGCGCTTGCGTTGGGCATCGCGCTGGGCGATCTGGCCGGCATCCTCGATCTGACCGCCGTCACCGGCGCGCTGACCCGTTTTGCCGACGACGCGCTCGACACCGCCATCCGCGCCGCCCTTACCGAGCGATATCCCGACGAGGAGCCACGCGGTTTTGCCGCGATCGCGCTGGGCAAACAGGGATCGGGCGAACTCAATTACTCGTCCGACATCGATTCTATCCTGTTGTTCGATCCCGAAACGCTGCCCCGCCGCGCCCGCGAAGAACCGGAGGAGGCCGCCGTCCGTATCGCCCGGCGCGTGGTCGAACTGCTGCAGGCCCGCGACGGCGAAGGATATGTCCTGCGCGTCGACCTGCGTCTGCGCCCCTCGCCGGAGGTTACGCCGATTGCTTTGCCGGTGAACGGCGCCATCGCCTATTACGAAAGCCAGGCACTGGCATGGGAACGGGCCGCGTTCATCAGGGCGCGCGCCGCCGCCGGCGATCTGGACTTGGGCCGCCGTTTCCTCGCGGCGGTACGGCCCTTCGTCTGGCGGCGAACGCTCGATTTCGGCGCGGTCGGCGAGATCCGTGGCCTGTCCGCCCGCATCCGTGACCATCATGCGCAGGGGCAGGCGTTCGGTCCCGGCTACGATCTGAAACGCGGCCGGGGCGGTATCCGCGAGGTCGAATTCTTCGCGCAGATCCACCAGTTGATCCACGGCGGCCGCGACGCCGCCTTGCGTGCCCCGGCAACGCGCGACGCCCTGGAAGAACTGGCGATCGCCGGCTGGATCGACGTGGACGATGCCACCGCGCTATCATCCGCCTATACCCTGCTGCGCACGATCGAACACCGCGTGCAGATGATCGACGATCGCCAGACGCATCGTCTGCCGCTGGCCGGCGAACCGCTTGACCGGGTGGCGAAGCTGCACGGGCTGGCCGATGGCGCAGCCCTGCTCGATCTGCTGCGCCCGCATGTCGAGCGCGTCGGCCGGACCTATGACGCGCTCGACGACCGCCAGCGCCCGGCGCTGTCCCGCGATCCCGAAACGCTCGCCCCGGCCCTCGCGGCCGCCGGGTTCGATCCGGCCACCACGACCCAGCGGATCGCCGCCTGGCGCGCCGGCACCTATCCCGCCCTGCGCAGCCCGCCCGCCCGTGCCGCGCTGGAGGCGGTATTGCCGACGCTGGTAGAGGCGCTCGGCGGCGCACCCGACCCGGATCAGGCATTGCACCGGTTCGATACGATGCTGGAGCGAATGCCCAGCGCCATCAACATCTTCCGCCTGCTGGAGGCGCGACCGGGTCTCGCCGATCTCCTCGTCCGGTTGCTGTCGCACGCACCGCCGCTCGCCGACGAGCTGGCGCGGCGGCCGGCGCTGCTCGATGGTCTGATCGACGCGACCGCGCTCGACGGGGTGGGGGATGTCGCCGCCCTCGCCGAAACCATGCGCGGCGGCGATGTCGCCGATTACGGCGCGCGGCTCGACCATGTCCGCCGGATAGTCGGCGAGGCGCGGTTCGCCCTGGGCGCGCAGATCGTCGCCGGCACCGCCGATCCGCTCGTCGTCGGGGCAGGCTATGCCCGCGTCGCCGAGGCGGCGGTCACGGTGCTTGCCGAGGCGACGGTGGCCGAATTCGCCCGGACGCATGGCCGCGTGGCGGACAGCGAACTGGTAATCCTCGCGCTCGGCCGACTGGGGGGCGGCGTGCTGACGCACGCCTCCGATCTCGATCTCGTCTATCTGTTCACCGGCGATTTCGCCGCCGAATCCGATGGCGCGAAGCCGCTCGGCGCGACGCTCTATTACAACCGGCTCGCGAGCCGGGTGACGGCGGCACTGTCGGTCGCGACGGCGGCGGGGCCGCTCTATGCCGTCGATACGCGGCTGCGGCCATCGGGCACGCACGGCCCGCTCGCCGTGACGCTCGACAGCTTCGCCCGCTATCAGCGCGAGGACGCCTGGACGTGGGAGCACATGGCGCTGACCCGCGCCCGCGTCGTCTTCGGGTCGGCCGCTGCCCGCGCGGCGACCGACGCGATCGTCGCGGACGTGCTGGGCGGCAACCGGCCGCCGCGCGACATCGTCGCGGAGGCCAGAACGATGCGCGCCGACGTCGCCCGTCACAAGCCGCCCGCCGGCCCGATCGATGCGAAGCTGCTGCCCGGCGGTCTCGTCGATCTGGAGTTTACCGTCCACGCCCTGCAACTGGCGCATCACACCGCGCTGGTCCCCGATCTCGGCACCGCGATCGATCGGCTGATCGATCGACGACTGCTGCCGCCGACGATGCGAGCCGCGTATGATCTGCTCACCCGCCTGCTCGTCACGATGCGCCTCGTCGCGCCCGACGCCGCCCCGCCCGCCGATGCCACCCGCACGCTGGTCGCGACCGCGCTCGGCCTGCCCGACTGGTCGGCGGTGGTTGCCAGCCTCGATACGGCGCGGCAGGAGGTCGCGGCGGCGTGGTCCGCGCTGGAGGCATGATGAACATTGGCGATCCCGTTCCCCCGGTCCGCGTGACGAAACCGGACGGCGAACCGCTCGATCTGGCGACGATGCCGCTGCCGCTCGTCGTGTACTTCTATCCGAAGGACGATACGTCGGGCTGCACGCGCGAGGCGCAGGATTTCTCCGCGCTCGCCGCCGACTTCGCCGCCGCCGGCGTCACCGTACTCGGCCTGTCGAAGGACCCGCCCGCCGCCCACACGAAATTCACCGCGAAGCACGCGCTGACCGTCGCGCTCGCCAGCGACGAGGACGGCAGCGCCTGCGAGGCGTTCGGCGTCTGGGGCGAAAAGCAGATGTACGGCAAGACCTATATGGGCATCGAGCGCGCGACCTTCCTGTTCGGCATCGACGGCACGCTCGGTCAGGTCTGGCGCAAGGTGCGGGTGCCCGGCCATGCCGAAGCGGTGCTGGCGGCGGCGCGCGCGGCGTGATGCGGACGGTGGGAGAGGCGTGCCGGGCGGTCCTGCTCGCCGCCGACCCGCCATCGAAGGTTCGTACCGCGCGGGCGGTGGCGCGAGCGTGGCGGCGCGGCGACCTGCGTCATGATTTCGACGCGACCATGCCCGACCAGCCGACCCGTCCGGCCTCGCCCGAATTGCTGCCCCCCAACCGCATGCCCAAGCGCGGCGGCGGATCGGAACGCGGGCGGATCGCGTTGCTCCACGCGCTGGCGCATATCGAATTCTCCGCGATCGATCTCGCGTTCGACGTGGCAGGTCGCTTCGGCGCGCAGTTTCCCCGCAGTTTCATTGATGACTGGCTGTCGGTCGGCGCGGACGAGGCGATGCATTTCGCCATCCTCGACCGGCGGTTGCGCGCGCTGGGTTCGCGCTATGGCGCTCTGCCCGCGCATGCCGGCCTGTGGGATTCGGCGGCGGCGACCGCGCACGATGCCACCGCCCGGCTCGCGGTCGTCCCGATGGTGCTGGAGGCGCGCGGTCTCGACGTCACGCCCGACACCGTCACCCGCTTCCGTGTCGCCGGCGACGAACCGAGCGCCCGCATCCTCCATCGCATCTACACCGACGAGATCCGCCATGTCGGTTTCGGCGCCAAATGGTTCGGATTCTTGTGTGCCGAGGCCGATATCGCCCCCGCGCCGCACTGGCAGATGCTGGTCCGCCGCTACTTTCGCGGCGTCGTTAAGCCACCGTTCAACGATTCGGCGCGCGCCCGTGCCGGTCTGACGCGAGAGTTCTACGCGCCCCTTGCCGCCGACTGAACATTCCGGCCACACATCATCGTGTTGGAACGCGGTGGGGCTGCGAATCAGCTTGGATGGTCGGGCCGATCCCTAAACGGGAGATCGGCGATGTTGTGCGGGGTTCGATGAACAAGCATTTCCTTTCGGCCATGTTGGTCTTCTCGACGTTCGCCACGCCAGCGATGGCCGCTGACGAAACGGCCGCTGCCAAGCCCGCCACCGGCGGCGAGTACATCCCGATCCCCAGCGCCGAAGCGACCGCCGACCTGAAGGCGGACCGTCAGTTCAAGTCGCTGTTCCAGACCTGGAAGAGCTTCGACGGCGGCCTCGGCAAGGGCGCGATCGCGATCCCTTCTGTCCATCCCGTCGCCAAGCTTCAGTTCACCAGCAATTTCGGCATCCGTTCCGATCCCTTCCGCGGCACCGCCGCGATGCACGCCGGGGTAGATATTCCCGGTCCGGTCGGCACGCCGATCTATGCCACCGCGGACGGTATCGTCTCGCACGCCGATCGTCAGGGCGGCTACGGTAACCTCGTCGAGATCAACCATGGCAAGGGCATTGCGACCCGGTACGGCCATCTGTCGAAGATCCTCGTCACCGATGGCGCCCGCGTCACCCGTGGGCAGCTGATCGCATTGATGGGTTCGACCGGTCGTTCCACCGGCCCGCACCTTCATTACGAGGTGCGGATGGACGGCCACGCGGTCAATCCCGTGCCCTTCCTGACCAACGCCGATTACCTGCTCGCCGCACAGGATCACAGCGTCGGCCAGATCCCCGTCTCGACCACCGGCCCGGTTCCGCTGGACTAAGTCGCAGGATCGATTGCCGCCGCCCGCCGCCATCCGTAAGGGATGGTGATGAGCGCTGGAACAACGGCAGGAATGCGTGGACGAGACTGACGACCACGCCCCGTTGCCGGAGCGACCACCCCGCCGGAAACGCCGTCTCGCGCTGGCGGCCGCCCTGTCGCTCTCCACGGTGCTGGGCATATTGTGGATCGAGCGGCGGCCGATCCTCACCCATTTCGTCGATCGCGAACTGACCCGGCGGCAAGTACCGGCGCGCTATACCGTCGCCGATCTCGGCATCGGCCGCCAGCGATTGACCAATGTCTCGATCGGCGATCCCGCCAACCCCGATCTCACCGCCGACTGGGTGGAGACACGCGTCGCCCTGTCGCCATCGGGACCGTATCTGGTCGGCGTCGCCGCCGGCCGTGTCAGCCTGCGGGGCAAGCTGGTCGACGGCAAGGTGTCGCTCGGCGCGATCGATCGCCTCCTGCCGCCACCCTCCGGCAAGCCATTCGCGCTGCCGTCCCTGAATGTCGACGTTGAAGACGCGCAAATTCGCCTCGCCACACCGGCCGGCCCCGTCGCGCTGGCAATCACCGGCAGGGGCAAGCTCGACGACGGTTTCGCCGGCCGCATACGACTGGCCGCCCCCCGACTGGCGACCGGCCCTTGTATCGCGATCGGCACCGCCGCATCGATGCAGATTCGGATCACCCGCGCGCAACCTCATCTCGTCGGCCCCGTCAGCGCCACCCGTATCCAGTGCGACGCCACCACGGTCACCACTGCCCGCGCCGATCTGGATGTCGCGCTGAGCGCCGCCCTGGATCGCTGGCGGGGCGAGGCGCGCGTCGCCACCGCCGCCGGATCGACCACCGGCGCCCGTATCGCCGCCTCCCACGGGCAATTGACCTTCGCCGGCACCGCCCGACAGGTCGACGGCACGATCACCGCCACCGCCGATCGACCGCAACTGGCACAGGGCAATGCCGGCCGATTGACGATCGATGGCCGCTACCAGATCGGCGCCCATCCCCAATTCACCGGCCGTGCCGCCATCGTCGCCGGCGGCGTCGATCCCTTGCTGCTGCGACAGGCCACGTCATGGCGTGATGCGGCGGCAGGAACACCGCTGGCGCCGCTGGTCGCAAAGGCTGGCGCCGCCATCGCCGCCGCCGGTGGACGTTTCGACGCGGTGGCCGATCTTCGGGTTTCCTCCAGGTCGCTTGCCCTGTCCCGCATCGCGATCGACACGGCCAGCGGCGCGCGGCTGACGCAATGGGGGGCGACCGCGATCGACCGGACCGGCGTCCGCCTCGACGGACAGTTGATCGTCGGGGGCGGCGGCCTGCCCGGATTGCGCGTCTCTCTGTCGCAGGCGGCGGCCGGCGCGCCGATCCATGGTCGCGCCATCGTCGATCCCTATACTGCGGAGACCGCCCGCCTCGCGCTGTCGCCCGTCACGTTTTCGGCCACCCCCGGCGGTGCGACGCGAATCGCGACGCAGGCGACACTATCCGGCCCGATCGGTAACGGTCGCGTCGATGGTCTGACCGCACCGATCTCGCTGTTCTGGGACGGTCGCCGCCGCGTCGTCGTCAATCCCTCCTGCACGCCGGTGACGATCGACGTCTTGACGCTCGCCGGCCTGACGCTCGATCCCGCCCGATCGACCCTGTGCCCGACCGGTCCCGCCCTGGTGACGCTGGACGGCAACCGCCTCGCCGGTGGTGCACGGCTCGCCGCCACGACCCTCGCCGGTCGCCTCGGCGGCACGCCCCTGACGCTGACGATCGCCGGCGGGGAAGGACGGCTGGGTCGACCGGGCTTCACCCTCACCGATGTCGCCGCGCGGCTCGGCAGCCCCGATCGCCTTTCACGACTCGACATCGCCACGCTGGCCGGCACGATGGCAAGCGGTCGCGTGACCGGGCGATACGATGGTGCCGGCGGCCAGATCGGCAACGTTCCGCTGATCCTGTCCGCAGCGGCCGGCGACTGGACACTGGCCGGCGGCACCCTCGCATTGACCAGCGCGCTTACCGTATCGGATCAGGCGACCACCCCCCGTTTCCGCCCGCTGGCCGCCCGCGATGTCGCGCTCACGCTGGCGGGCGACCGCATCGACGTCACCGGCACCCTGCACGAACCGACGACCGGCACCCGCGTCGCGACCGTCGCCATCCTCCATCGTCTGTCTATCGGCACCGGCACCGCCGATCTCGCCGTCCCCGCGCTGGCATTCGGCGACGGCTTCCAGCCCGATCTGCTGACGCCGCTCACCTTCGGCGTCGTCGCCGACGTGCGCGGCACCGTCGACGGCACCGGCCATATCGCGTGGAGCCCGGCCGGCGTTACCAGCACCGGCGATTTCGGCACCGCCGCGCTCGATCTCGCCGCCGCGTTCGGCCCGGCGACGGGAATCGCGACGCGCGTGCGGTTCGACGATCTGCTCGGCCTGCATACCCCGCCGGGTCAGGTCGCGACGATCCGCACCGTCAATCCCGGCATCGCCGTGCAGGACGGCACCGTGAACTACCAGCTGCTCGGTCCGTCGCAGGTGCAGGTGGAGGGCGCGCGCTGGCCCTTCGCCGGCGGCGCCCTGACGCTCGATCCGTCGCGCCTGACCTTCGACGGCACCAGCGAGCGGCGCCTGACCTTCCGCGTCGATGGCGCCCGCGCCGACCAGTTCCTGCAACAGTTCGACTTCGAGAATCTGAACGCCACCGGCACCTTCGACGGCATCCTGCCGATGATCTTCGACGAATCCGGCGGCCGGATCGAAAACGGCCAGCTCGCCATGCGTGAGGGCGGCGGCACCATCGCCTATGTCGGCGCACTGGGGCAGGAGCAACTCGGCGTCTGGGGCGATCTGGCATTCCAGGCACTGAAATCGCTGCGCTATCGCAGTCTCGCGCTGACCCTCAACGGTCCGCTGGCGGGCGAGATGGTCACCGATGTCCGGTTCGCCGGGATCAGTCAGGGGCAGGGGGCGAAATCGAACTTCCTCGTCCGCCGCCTGCAGAAACTGCCCTTCGTCTTCAACGTGCGGATCAAGGCGCCGTTTCGCGGCCTGCTCGATTCGGCGCAGTCCTTTTACGACCCCCGCCGCCTGATCCAGCGCAACCTGCCGGCGCTTCTCGAACAGCAACGGCGTGCGGGTCAGGTGCAGCCGCCGACGATCTCGATCCCGACCCTGCCGACCCCCGCCATTCAGCCTTCAGCAAGCGAGACCATGCGATGAACCGTTTCAGGTTGACGACGATGCGAACAATGACGACCTTCATGCTGACAGGTGCGACCGTGACGACCGCCGGATGCGTGAACGTCACCGCGCCCGACAAGCCGATCGTGATAAACCTGAACATCAGTGTGACGCAGGAAGTGGTGTACCGGCTCGATAACGAGGCGAAGACATTGATCCAGCAGAACCCGGGGATTTTCTGATATGAAGACCAAGGCCATCCTGATCGCCGCCGCGGCCCTGACCATCGGCCTGTCCGCCGCCGCCTGGGCACAGCGCGATCCCGCCTATGCCGCCGCGCGCGCCGCGGGGCAGGTGGGCGAGCAGGCGGATGGCTATATCGGCCTCGTCGGCGCCGGCTCGGCCGATCTGCGCGCGGTGGTCGCCAACATCAACATCCAGCGCAAGTCGGCCTATACGCAAAAGGCGTCGGCCAGTGGTGCGACCGTCGAACAGATGGCCTTCACCAGCGGCTGCAACCTCATCGCGCAGACGGCGCCGGGGGAAAAATACCGCACGCCCGATGGCGTCTGGGCGACCCGGACGGGCGCCGCGCCGACCCGCGATCCGCGCTGCGTCTAAACCTCGGCCCGATCCCGCATGACGGCGGATCGCCGTCATGCGGTTGACTTGGCCGGTTACGCTTTCTAAACGGACGGCGCCTTGGCGGGGTCGCTCGCCGTTCTCGTGTTTCCCCCGGTATGGCCAGTGTTTCGGGCAGGGGATGATACGTGGCGGAAAACGACTCCGGACGGGACTTCCATGACGCGGAGGACCCGCGACTCTCCGCGCTCGACGAGCGTTTGCGAGAGGCGCGAGTTCAAGAAGCGGCACGGTCGGGGGTGAAGGTGGATACGGACCGGGGATATTCCCAGGGAAACCGCGTCATCTCGGCCCTGATCGGAAGTCTGGTCGGCAGCGCGCTGATCGGGTGGTGTATAGACCGCTGGTTCGGCACGACGCCATGGGGACTGATCGTATTGCTGTTCCTCGGGATAGCGGTCGCGTTCAGGCAGATCATTCGTATAGGCAACGAGCGCCCGGAGTGATCCGAGCGCTTTTTCGTAGTTTGGAGCTAGTTGGTGGCGGCGGCAGAAGGCAGCAAGATCGACCCGATGCACCAGTTCCTGATCGAACCCGTGCTGGGTTCGCACTGGATCGTGGGCGGTTACGACCTGTCGTTCACCAACTCCGCGTTGTGGATGGTGGTGACGCTCGCCTCGCTGGTGGTCTTCATGGTCGGCGGCATGAAGCGCGAGCTGGTTCCCGGCCGCTGGCAGGCCGCCGTGGAGGGTTTCACCGGCTTCGTCTCGGGCATGCTGACGTCGAACATCGGGCCTGAGGGCAAGCGGTTCATTCCCTACGTCTTCTCGCTGTTCATGTTCATCCTGTTCGCCAACATCCTGGGCTTGCTGCCCTTCGGTGTCGTGCCGGGTGTCCATCCCTTTACCGTGACCAGCCACCTGACCGTCACCGGCGTGCTCGCGATCATCTCGTTCGCGATCGTCCTGATCGTCGGCTTCGGCCGCCACGGCTTCCACTTCTTCTCGCTGTTCGTGCCGCACGGCACGCCGGTGGTGATGATCCCGCTGATCTTCGTCGTCGAGCTGATGAGCTTTCTGGTGCGCCCGTTCTCGCTGGGTCTGCGACTGTTCGTCGCGATGACCGCGGGGCATATCCTGCTGAAGGTGCTGGCCGCGTTCGTCATCAACGGCATCAACATGGGCCCGGGTTATGCGGCGATCGTGACGCTGCCCAGCTTCGTGCTGATGATCGGCATCACCCTTCTGGAACTGCTGGTCGCGGCGATCCAGGCCTATGTCTTCGCGTTGCTGACGAGCGTGTATCTGAACGACGCGGTGAACCTGCACTGACGCGCGTGCGCGTGCGCAGGTGTGACTTTCGAGACTTTCCATCCTTTTTTATCTGACCTGGAGTGATTGATATGGACGCAGAAGCCGCAAAGATGATCGGCGCCGGTCTGGCCGCGATCGGCATGGGCCTCGCCTCGCTCGGCGTGGGCAACGTGTTCGCCAAGTTCCTCGAAGGCGCGCTGCGCAATCCGGGCGCCGCGGACAGCCAGCAGGGCCGCCTGTTCATCGGTTTCGCCGGTGCGGAGCTTCTGGGCCTGCTCGCCTTCGTGACGATGATCATCCTGCTGTTCGTCGCCTGATTTAAAGAAGCCGTGTCGGCCGGGTGTCTCCTTTCGGGGGCGCCCGGCCGAACGCTGAAGGACGCGCATGCCCCAGATTTCCCAGATCGCCGCTACCTATGCCTCGCAGATCTTCTGGCTGCTCATTACGTTCGGCCTCCTCTACTTCGTAGTGGGTCGCGGGATGGTGACGAAGATCGTGGCCACCGTCGATGCGCGCGAATCGCGGATCGCCGGTGACCTTGCCGCTGCCGAAGCCGCCCGGCTTCAGGCGGACAGGACCGAAGAGGCATGGCGCGTCGAGATGGAGGCGGCACGCACCGCCGCCGCCGCCGACACCAACGCCGCCAAGGTTCAGGCGACGCAATCGGCCGAATTGCAGGTCAAGGCGGCCGATGCCGAACTGGCCGAGCGTCTGGGTCATCATGATCTGGCGATCGCCAATGCCAAGGCAGAGGCACTGGCCAATCTTGAAACCGTCGCCGCCGAAGTGGCCCAGCAGCTTGTCGCCAAGCTATCGGGCGTTCAGGTGAGCGTCGATCAGGCCGCACATGCGGTTCGGGAGGTACGGGCGCATGGCTAATCCCGGCATCAATGCCAGCACGGTCGTGGCCGACAACCTCGCCGATGCCGCTCACGAAACCGGCATGAATCCCACGCCGATCAAGGAAGGCGACGGCGTCCACGGCACCGTCGCCTCGACCGAGGAACACGCACCGTCGCCGACCGCGTTCGGCTTCGACTCCACCGGTTGGGTCGCCATCGCGGCGCTCGTCGTCGTGGCGATCATGCTGTGGAAGAAGGTGCCGACGCTGATCGGTGGCATGCTCGACACCCGCATCGCCGCGATCCGCACGCAGTTGGACGAGGCCGCCAAGCTGCGCGCCGACGCCGAGGCGCTCCGGGCGGAATATGAGGCCAAGGCCAAGTCGGCCCATGCCGACGCGGAAACCATGCGCGACCACGCCCGTGCCGAGGCACATGGCATCATCGTCAAGGCCAAGGCCGATGCCGAAGCGCTGATGGATCGCCGCGCCAGGATGGCCGAAGACAAGATCGCCGCCGCCGAGCGCGCTGCGATCGCCGAGGTCCGCGCCCGCGCCGCCGATGCTGCCGCCAAGGCGGCGGGTCTCCTGATTGCCGAGCACCACAATGCGACCGCCGACCACGCGATGGTCAGCCGCACGATCGCCGGTCTCGGTCGGCCCAACTAACACTTTCGAATAATATCGGGCCGCCTCTTCCGGGTTTCCGGCGGCCCGCTTTCCGACGAGCCCGTGGGAGAATCCCATGTATTGGTTCGTCCTCGCCGTCGCCGTCGGCACCGAAATCTGCTGGGCGCTCAGCCTGAAATGGGCGGCAACGCTCGCGACGTGGCAGGCATCGTCGGTGCCGGTCGTCCTCAGTTTCGTCAACATGGGCCTGCTGGCGGTGGCGATGCGCGGACTGCCCGCCGGCACCGCCTATGCGGTCTGGACCGGTCTCGGCGCGGTCGGCGTCATCATCGGCGGCGTGATCCTCTTCGGCGATCGGGTCGGGCCGGTGCAGATGGGCTTCATGGCGCTGACCGTCGTCGGTGCCGTCGGCACGAAGCTCTTCGCGCAAGTATAACGACACGGGGGTAGCCGTGGCAGGGTGGGCACCCTAGATTCCGGCAACGATGTCAGCCCCCACCTCCGATCGCTTCAACGAAGAACAACAGACCTACACCCTGCGCGGATCGGACACGCCCGATCTCGACGCCGGCGTCGCCGCGATCCGCAACGTGTTGCAAACCCTGCCACAACGGTCAGGTGTCTACCGGATGCAGGATGCCAAGGGGGACGTGCTGTACATCGGCAAGGCGCGTTCGCTGAAACAGCGGGTCGCCAACTACACGCAGATCAAGGCGCTGCCGAAGCGGCTCCAGCGGATGGTGTCGCAAACCCGGTCGATGACCATCGTCACGACGAACAACGAGGCGGAGGCGCTGCTGCTCGAAGCGCAACTCATCAAGCGCTATCGCCCCGCCTACAACGTCCTGCTGCGCGACGACAAAAGCTTCCCCTTCATCCTGCTGCGCGCCGACAGCGATTTCCCCCGCGTCCAGAAGCATCGTGGTGCCCGCCGCGCGGTCGGCAATTACTATGGCCCCTTCGCCAGTGCCGGCAGTGTCAACAACACGTTGAACGCCTTGCAGAAGCTGTTCCTGCTGCGCTCTTGCACCGATGGTTTCTTCAAGACCCGTGATCGGCCCTGCCTGCTCTACCAGATCAAGCGTTGCTCGGCGCCCTGTGTCGGCCGCATCGACAAGGCTGACTATGCCGAACTGGTCGGCGACGCGAAGGACTTCCTCGCCGGCAAATCGACGCAGGTGCAGGCCAAGCTGGGCGCGCAGATGCAGGCGGCTGCCGAGGCCATGGATTTCGAACTCGCCGCGCTGTTCCGCGATCGTCTCCGTGCGCTCACCTTCGTACAGGGAACGCAGGCGATCAATGCGGAGGGCGTCGGCGATGCCGACGTCTTCGCGCTCGCCTGTCAGGACGGTCTGATCGGTATCCAGGCGTTCTTCATCCGTGGCGGCCAGAACTGGGGCCATCGCAGCTTCTTCCCCACCCACACCGCCGAGGTGCCGGAGGACGAGGTGATGACCAGCTTCCTCACCCAATTCTACGAAGAGGTCCCGCCCGCCCGCACCATCTTGCTCGATCGCGAATTGGAGGAAGGCGAGTTGCTGGCACAGGCGCTGGGCGATGCCGCCGGCTACAAGGTCGCGCTGTCGGTGCCGCAACGCGGCGACCGCCGGCGCCTGATGGAACAGGCCAAGCGCAACGCCGTCGAGGCACTGGAACGCCGGCTCGCCGAAAGCACGACGCAGGCCAAACTGTTGCGCGAGATCGCCGAGCTGTTCGAGCTGGAAGGGCCGCCCGACCGCATCGAAATCTACGACAACAGCCACATCCAGGGCGCGAACGCGCTCGGCGCCATGGTCGTCGCCGGTCCGGAAGGGTTTCGCAAGGGCCAGTACCGCAAGTTCAACATCAAGGGGAACGAAGCGGCGACTGACGACGATTTCGGCATGATGCGCGAGGTGTTCCGCCGTCGCTTTACCCGGCAGATGGAGGAGAACCCCGATCGCGACGACGCCAGCTGGCCCGATCTGGTGCTGATCGACGGCGGCCGTGGTCAGTTGAACGCCGCCAAGACAGTCCTGGAGGATCTGGGCATCGAGGATGTCTGCTTGGTCGGCGTCGCCAAGGGGCCGAACCATGGTCGCGAGGGGCGGGAGGTGTTCCACCTGATGGACGGTCGCGAACTGACGCTGCCGGTCAACGCGCCCGTCCTGTTCTATCTTCAGCGGCTGCGGGACGAGGTTCACCGTTTCGTGATCGGTGCGCATCGTGACAAGCGGGCAAAGGCGATGGGTGCCTCTCCGCTGGACGAAGTGCCGGGCATCGGCCCGGCCCGCAAGAAGGCGCTGTTGATGCACTTCGGCACGGGCCGCGCCGTCCGTAACGCCAGCCTCGACGATCTGCAACGGGCACCGGGGGTCTCCGCGGCAGTCGCCCAGCAGGTCTATGATTTCTATCACGCGCGCTGATCCGATGCGGCCGCCTGCATGCATCTGACCACCCGCGCCATCCTGTTGTCCGCGCGGCCGCACGGTGAACATGGCAGCGTGGTACGGGCGCTGACGAGAGATGACGGCGTGCAGCCGGGATATGTCCGTTGCGGCAGGTCGCGGTCGCTTCGGCCGGTGCTTCAGCCGGGGAACATCGTGATGGGCGAATGGCGGGCGCGGACGGCCGAGCAGCTGCCGGCGCTGACGCTGGAACTCGTCGACAGCGCCGCGGCGCTCCATGGCGAGCCGCTGGCTGCAGCGGCGCTCGACTGGATCGCCGCGCTGACCGCAGCTACCTTGCCGGAGGCGCAGCCCTATCCGCGGCTGTATGATGGGCTGACCGGCGTTCTCGCCGCGCTGCTCGCCGCGCCCAGTGCGCGCGGATGGTCGGTGGCGCTTGTCCGTTATGAACTGCTGTTGCTCGGTCAATTGGGTTTCGGGCTCGACCTCGATCATTGTGTCGTGACCGGCACGAACGACGATCTTGGCTATGTCAGCCCGCGCACCGGTGGGGCGGTCAGCCGTGATGCGGCGACGGGATATGAGGAACGGTTGCTGCCGATCCCCGCCTTCCTGCCCGGCGGCACGGACACGCCGGACTGGTCCGATATTCTGGCCGGTCTGCGCCTGACCGGCCATTTTATCGCCCGCGATATCCTCACCGATCGCCGGGCTGCACCGCTCGCCGCGCGCGACCGGCTGGTCGACCGGATCAAGAGAGCGGTTGCGTAAGCCCGTCCCGGACGGCAGAGGCAGCCGCCATGACCCTCATCGCACTCCTCGCCGGCGACGGCATCGGCCCCGAAGTCACCGCCCAGGCCCGCCGCGTGCTGGAAGCGCTCGCCCCCGATCTGGTGTTCGAGGAGGGCGCGGTCGGCGGTGCCGCCTATCGCACGCAGGGGCACCCGCTGCCGCCGGAGACGCTGGCACTGGCCAAGCGGTCGGACGCAGTGCTGTTCGGCGCGGTCGGCGATCCCGCCTTCGATGCGCTGGAGCGCGCGATGCGGCCGGAGCAGGCGATCCTCGGCCTGCGCAAGGGTCTCGGTCTGTTCGCCAACCTGCGCCCCGCCAAGCTGTTCGCGGGTTTGGAAGACGCCTCCGCGCTCAAGCCCGAAATCGCACGCAAGATCGATCTCGTCATCGTTCGCGAGCTGACCGGTGATGTCTATTTCGGCGACAAGGGCAGGGGCCTGACCCGCACGGGCCTGCGCGAAGGCCATGACCTGATGCGCTATGACGAAGTCGAGGTCGCCCGCATCGCCCGCGTCGGGTTCGAGACCGCGCGTACCCGTCGTCACAAGCTGTTGTCGGTCGACAAGGCCAATGTCCTCGAGACCTCGCAGCTGTGGCGCGACGTGGTGAACGAGGTCGCGCGCGATTTCCCCGATGTGGCGCTCAGCCACATGTATGTCGATAACGCCGCGATGCAGCTGGTGCGCGATCCCGGCCAGTTCGACACGATCGTCACCGGCAATCTCTTCGGCGACATCCTGTCGGATCAGGCGTCGATGTGCGCCGGTTCGATCGGCATGCTCCCCTCCGCCGCGCTCGGCAGCAGTGCGCAGGGGATGTACGAACCGATCCACGGCTCCGCGCCGGACATCGCCGGGCAGGGCAAGGCGAACCCCTGCGCCGCGATCCTGTCCGCCGCGATGATGCTGCGCCATTCGCTGGACCGCGCCGATGTCGCCGACCGCATCGAAACCGCCGTTGCTGCCGCTATCCTGGCCGGGGCGCGCACCGCCGATCTCGGCGGCAGCATGAGTACCGACGCGATGGGCGACGCGATCATGGCGCAACTGGGATAGGTATGGGAGGGGCCGGGCGTGGCGCGTCGCAGGCGTCAGGGCCAGCTGGACAACCACATCCACCGCTCGAACGCCCGCGGCCCCGACAGCGGTGCGGCGGAGATGATCGGGTAGAAGTGCAGGAACAGCCCCGCCGCCACCACCAGATACGCCTCGTCCCACCCCGCCAGCCGAACCCGCCATCGGTCCAGCGCCACCGCGATGGCGATGCACAGCCAGATGCTCGGCAGATAATAATAATAGAAGAAACCCAGCGACTTGGGGATGACCGCCCACACCGCGAAACCAGCGATCCACACCGCCGCCGCCACCCCGAGCCGCACGTCGCGCGTCCGTAACCACCCGAGCGCACAGGCCACCACCGCGACCAATCCGCCCCAGATCACCGCCGGATTGCCGATCATCAGCACCCCGCGCTGCGCCCCGTCGACCGGCTCGTACAGATACCAGATCGGCCGCAGATCGACTGGCCAGGTCCACCATGATGACTGATAGGTATGCGGCGGCAGCACCTGCGTCTGCTGCGCATACATCTTCAGCTGGAACGGAATGAGCGTCGCCAGCGTCAGGGGATCGCGCGCGTAGAAAAAGGTCGGCGCGAAGGTCAAAAAGTAAGTCGCGACGCTGACCGTCCCCAGTACCGCCAGCCCGGCGATCACGTCCATGCCCGCCCATCGATCCGGTCGGCGATGCTTCAGCACCACCAGCGCCAGCCCCGCGAACGCCACGTACGGCGCGGCGGTCCACTTGCACCCCGTGGCCAGCCCCAGCAGCACCGCGCCCGCCACCCAGCGCCGCCACACTTGCGGCCGTGTGCCGTGCATCGCCCATAACAGGCATGCCGCTCCGGTCACGACGAACGCCGCCATGAACCCGTCGAGCATCGCGATCCTGGCCTGCACGAACACCGTGAACCCCAGCATCGCGCACACCGCGCCCGTCGCGGCCGGGCGTAGCCGCCGCGTCCCCAGCCACAACAATGCGAACACGCCTGCCACCACCGCCGTCCCCGCCAGCGTCGACAGCGCGCGCCATCCCAGCGAATTGTCGCCGAACAACGCGATTCCGGCGGCGATCAGCGTCTTGGCCATCAACGGATGTTCGATGTTGATCGGGCCATCCAGCGCCAGCAACTGGCGCGCGGCGGGCACATAATGCACCTCGTCGAACATCAATTTATGCGGCGTGGTGAGTCGCCACGCGAACAGAAGTTGTGCGACCAGCGCGATCAACAGGCCGAGCGGGATGGGGCGGCGGAGGAATTGTGGCACGGGCCGCCTTGTTCCCCGTCCGCCCTTCACTTGCAAGCGTCCGCCCATCGGGGCAAAGCGCGCGGATGAAGCGCAAGACCGGCCAGGACCGCACCATCACCTCCACCTGGAAGCCCGCGACGCAGGCGATCCGGGGCGGCACCGCGCGTTCCGAATATGGCGAGACGTCGGAAGCGCTCTTCCTCACCTCCGGCTATGCCTATGACTGCGCCGGCGACGCCGCGGCGCGGTTCGCGGGTGAGCAGGTGGGGATGACCTATTCCCGCCTCCAGAACCCCACCGTCGAGATGCTGGAACAGCGCATCGCCCTGCTGGAAGGGGCGGAGGCATGCCGCAGCATGGCGACCGGCATGGCGGCGATGACCGCGGCGCTGTTGTGTCAATTGCAACAGGGCGATCACCTCGTCGGCGGCCGCGCCGCGTTCGGATCGTGCCGCTGGCTGACGGATACGCTGTTGCCCAAATTCGGCATCGCCACCACCGTCGTCGATGCCCGCGATCCGCAGGCGTTTCTCGACGCGGTCAGGCCGGAGACGAAGGTCTTCTTCTTCGAAACGCCCGCCAACCCGACGATGGACGTGGTCGATCTCGCCGCCGTCTGCGCGATTGCGCGCGAGCGTGGGATCGTCACTGTAGTCGACAACGCTTTCGCCACGCCGGCCTTGCAACGGCCGATGGAATTCGGCGCGGATGTCGTCGCCTATTCAGCGACTAAGATGATGGACGGGCAGGGCCGGGTGCTGGCCGGTGCGGTCTGCGGAACGCAGGACTGGATCGACAACACGCTGCTGCCCTTCACGCGCAACACCGGCCCGACGCTATCGGCATTCAACGCCTGGGTGGTGTTGAAGGGGCTGGAGACGCTCGACCTGCGTATCCGCCGCCAGTCGGAAAATTCGGTAAAGGTCGGCACCTTCCTCGAAGGCCGCGTGCCGCGCGTGCTGCATCCGGGCCTCGCCAGCCATCCGCAGCATGAACTGGCGATGCGCCAGATGGCAGCGGCCGGCCCGATCTTTGCCTTCGAACTGGATGGCGGTCGCGAGCAGGCACATGGATTGCTCGACGCGCTGGCGCTGGTCGACATCTCGAACAACATCGGCGACTCCCGGTCGCTGATGACGCACCCGGCCTCCACCACCCATGCCAGCGTCTCGGTCGAAAAGCGCGACGAAATGGGTATCGACGAAGGCATGCTGCGGCTCAACGTCGGGCTGGAAGACGCCGACGACGTGATCGCCGATCTCGATCAGGCGCTACGGCAGGTCGGCCTGTGATGAAGGCGCTGTTCCCCCATGCGACGACGACGCTGGGGGTAACGGTGCGCGTGTCGGTCAGTTACCTGCCCGAACAATCCGAACCGGCGCGGGGGCGCTGGTTCTGGGCCTATCACATCCGGCTGGAGAACGAGGGCGATCAGACGGTGCAATTGCTCACCCGCCACTGGATCATCACCGACGGTCGCGGTGCGCGCCACACGGTGGAGGGCGAGGGCGTCGTCGGCGAGCAGCCGTTGATCGAACCCGGCGCCAGCTTCGATTATGTCTCCGGCTGCCCGCTGGCGACGCCGACCGGCGCCATGCAGGGTAGTTACCGCATGATCGGCGAGGACGGGGCGACCTTCGACGTCGATATTCCCCGCTTCGCCCTGATCGCGCCCACGGTGACGCCATGAAACGCACCCATCTTCCGCTGAACGGCCTGCGCGTCCTCGATGCCGCCGCCCGCCATCTGTCCTTCACCCGCGCCGCCGACGAACTCGCCGTCACCCCGGCGGCGGTCGGCCAGCAGATCAGGGCGTTGGAGGACACGCTGGGCGTCGTCCTCTTCCGTCGCACCACGCGGGGTCTGGAACTGACGCCGGAGGGTGAGGCGGGGCTCGCGCCGTTGCGCGATGGCTTCCTTCAGTTCGAAGAAGCCGTGCGAGCGATGCAGGCGGGTCAGTCCTCCAAGTCCCTCACCATCGCCGCTCCCCGCGACCTGACCGAAAAGTGGCTGATGCCACGCCTCGCCCGGATCGCCGCTACCGATCCCGACCTGCGGTTCGTGCTGTTGTCGGCCGAGGAGGGAATTGATTTCACCCAGGCCAATCTCGATCTCGCGATCCGCTGGGGCGACGGGCCGGGCGAGCATGAGGGGGAGGCGATCGAATCGGACGGCATGATAACCGTTACCGCCCCCACCGAAGCCGCGACGAGCATCATCACCTGGCCTGGCAGCCCCGATGGCGATGCGAGTGCGCCGATGCAGGTCGCCGACGCCGGGCTGGCGCTCGATGCCGCCGCCGCCGGCCTTGGCCGTGCGACGGTGCCGGAGTTGCTGGCGGCCAACGATCTGGCGACCGGCCGCGTGGTGGCGATTGGCGACACCGTGCCGTCGCGGGGCGGTTACTGGCTGGTCGCGCCATTGCCGCAGTGGCGGCAGAAGAAGGTGAAGGCGCTGGTGGAGGCGCTGGCGGTCTGACCCGGATTGACCGGTCGCCTTCCCGATTCGGCGGCCGATCCTTCAAGCGATAGGGAGCATTCCATGCCAGGACTGTTGCTCAACATCGACGTACCCGACATCGATCGCGGCATCGCTTTCTATACGATCGCTTTCGACCTGACGGTCGGGCGCCGCTTCGATGATGATTTCGTCGAACTGCTCGGCGCGCCGGCGCCGATCTATCTGATTGCCAATGCCGCCGGCACGACGATCGGTCCAGTCAGCGGCGATGTCCGGCGGTACGATCGTCACTGGACGCCGGTCCATCCCGATATCGTCGTGGAAGACCTCGACACCGCGATCGATCGGGCCATCGCCGCTGGTGCCGTGCAGGAGGGCGATACGCGGTCGGCGCCCTATGGCCGCATCGCGACCTTTGCCGATCCGTTCGGCCACGGCTTTTGCCTGATCGAGTTCAACGCGGCCGGATACGACGCGTTGTTACCGGACGGCGGCTAGTTCTTCAGCCGCCATCCGCGCTTTAGCAGCGTATAGCAGGTTAGCCCGAGCACCACGTCGATCCCCAGCACCACCAGCGCCCCGAACATCACCGGCGAATCGGCGATCCCCAGAAAGCCGTAACGGAAGCCCGAGATGATGTAGAAGAAGGGGTTGGCATGGCTGATCGCCCGCCAAGTCGGGTCCAGCGCATCGACCGAATAGAATGTCCCCGACAGCAGCGACAGTGGTGCCACGACGAAATTCGTGACCGCCGCGGCATGATCGAACTTCTCCGCCCAGACCGATGTCAGCACCCCGAGCAGCGCCAGGAAGATCGATCCGCCGATGCCGAACCACAGGATCGCCAGCGGCGCACGCGGCATCACATGCACGCTCGGCCACAGCGCCATCGCCAATCCCACCGCGCATCCGACGAAGATCGCCCGCGTCACCGCCCCGCCGACCAGCGCCGCCAGCAATTCCGCCGTCGACAGCGGCGGCATCAGGTAATCGACGATCGTCCCCTGGATCTTGCCGACCAGCAGCGAGAAACTGGCATTGGCGAATGCGTTTTGCAGCATCCCCATCACGATCAGGCCGGGAGCGATGAAATCGGCAAACGGCACCGCGATTCCAGCGACCTGCACCGCATGCCGGCTGCCCAGCGCGACGGTGAAGATGACCAGAAACAACAGCGTCGTGATCGCCGGCGCCCAGATGGTCTGGAGTTGCACCTTGAAGAAACGGCGCACCTCCTTGATATAGAGGGTGCGAAGGCCGCCCCAGTTGATGCTACGGATGACGGGCACGCCGGGGGCGTTGCGGACCGCTGACTGAATTTCGCCGATTGGGGGCTGGCTGCTCATCGTGCAAGCGCGTAGTCGCTGCCGCCGCCGCCCGCAACTGGCCGTATTGCTGAGGAACGACTAATGTCATGGACCGACGAGCGGATCGAAACGCTCAGGACGATGTGGGAAGGTGGCCAGACGGCCAGCCAGATCGCGGAAGCACTGGGCGAGGTTAGCCGCAATGCCGTGATCGGCAAGGCGCATCGCCTGGGTCTTCAGGCGCGCCCGTCGCCGGTGAAATCGTCATCGTCGAGCGAGCCGGCGCCCGTAGCGGTCGAGCCTGCGCCCGAGCCGGTCGTGGAGGCTGCGCCACCGCCGCCGCCGCCGCCTCCACCCCCGGCACCTGAACCCGAGCCGGAAGTCGAGGATGACGAGGTCGTTGCGGCGCCCGAAGCCGTGCGCGAAGCACCGCCGCAGCCCATCCTGCGTTCGGTCGGCCCCGGCGGCTTCCTGCGCCAGGCCCCCGGCGAACAGCAGCCGCCGATCGCGCCTGCGCCGCCGCGCCGGCTGGTGCCGGCCAAGCCGTCCGCCGAGATCGCCGGCAAGACGGGTCTCCTCGATTTGAACGATCGCATCTGCAAATGGCCGCTCGGTCATCCGGGTGAGCCGGACTTCCATTTTTGCGGCAAGGCGGTGAATCCGGGCTTCCCGTACTGCGTGGATCACTGCGGTCATGCCTATCAGGCGCAGTTGCCCCGCCGCGATCGCCGTCCTCCGCCGCCGCTGCCGTTTGGCGGACCAAGGGTTCGCTAGGCGCCTGCGCCGAGCGGCCCCTTGGTCCGCCCGGCCGACGCGGCTTACGCCGCGTTCGACGTCACGGGCTTTGCCCGCGACCGGGCCAAAGCCGGGGTACTGGATATGAAGATGCCCGCTGGTTGCGAAACCGGCGGGCTTTTTCGTATCGTCGGATAGGGCTTTTGATCCGATCCGTTACTGTCGGGCGACGTCGAGGCTCTTAACCTTCGACTGCGCGCAGGCCGAATGGTGTCGGCCCGAATTTCATACGGGTCGCATAAGGCACCGTCGTCGCTCATAAAAAGAGGCCGCCCCCGTCAGGAAGCGACCTCTTCTCGTGGCTCGCCGCGGCAAAGCCGCGTCGTCGGACAGCGCTGTGCGCTGCCGGCCGGGCTTGGAAGGCTGGCGGCCATGGTCGCCAGCCTTCCAAGCCTCAGAACCGGAACGCCGCCGTGGCGCGGATGCTGTGCCAGCGGAACTTGTCGTCGCTGCGCGCGATGTCCGTGCCGTTCACGGTGCCGCCATTGGTGGCATTCGTGAAGGGCGTACCGGCCGGACCGGTCACGCGGACGCGATAGTCGTTATCCTGATACTGGTGGTACATATACTCCATGCCCACCGAGAAGTTGCGGCCGAGCTTCTGCTCGATGCCGCCGCCGCCCAGGATACCCCACTGATTGCGATCGCCGCGACCGGTGAACGTGTTGGTACTCTGCGACGATGAGAATGACCGGTCGATGCGGGCATAGCCGGCGCCGAACGTGCCGTAGAACAGCGTCGTGTCGGCCGCGTAACCGGCGCGACCACGGATCGACGATTCCCACTTTACGCTGCGCGTCATCACATAGTTGGCGGGCGTGGACGAGAAGCCCGTAACGCTGTCGGTGATCTCGGACTTGCCGAACTCGCCAACCGCACCGATCACGATGTTGCTGCGCTGCACGTCCATACCGACGCGGCCATAATAGGCCCAGCCGTCCTTGTCGTTACGGCAGGCGACGTTAGCGGTTTGGGTCGCGCGACCGTTGCAGAAACCCGGGTTGAACGCGTTCCCGCCGGTGCCGGTCAGCACGGTGTTGTTGAAGTTGCCGTCCAGATTCCGATCGAACAGGATGCGTGAACCGACATCGTTCGGCTGTACGTCGTAACCGCCGGCCGCACCGACATAGATGCCCGAGAATGAACGATCCTCGGTGGTTTCCTGTGCGAAGGCGGGCGTCGCCAGCGCAGCGAAGGAGGCCAGACCGAGCAGGCCAGCAGTAAGCTTTTGCATGAAAATTCCGTCATCTTTTTGAATGGAGACCCAGAAACGGGCGAAAAGGCTGGAAATATCCTGATTGACCCAAGTTGTTTTCAGCTGTGGCAATCGCGCAACAGCCGCTGCGCTGGCGTCGCCCTGCGACACCGCCTATGTTCTTCCTATGTCCAAGGATCTGTTCGCGGCGCCTCCCGCTCAGGAAAGCTATGACGCCTCGTCGATCGAGGTGCTGGAGGGGCTGGAGCCGGTCCGCCGTCGCCCCGGCATGTATGTCGGCGGCACTGACGAACGCGCGCTGCATCATCTCGCCGCCGAGGTGCTCGACAATGCGATGGACGAGGCGGTCGCCGGCCACGCCACCCGGATCGAAGTGACGCTGGAACCCGGCAATCGTCTGACCATCACCGACAACGGCCGCGGTATCCCGGTCGATCCGCATCCGAAATTTCCCGACAAGTCGGCGCTTGAGGTGATTCTCTCGACACTTCACTCGGGCGGCAAGTTCGCCGGCAAGGCCTATGCCACCAGTGGTGGCCTGCACGGCGTCGGCATCTCCGTCGTCAACGCACTGTCGTCCGACACGGTGGTCGAGGTCGCCCGCGACCGGCAGCTATACCGCCAGCGTTTCGCCAAGGGCCAGACGCTCGGCCCCCTCGAACAGGTCGGCGCCGCCCCCAATCGACGTGGCACCTCGGTCGCCTTTACCCCCGATACCGAGATATTCGGCCCCGAACTCGCGTTCAAACCTGCGCGTCTCTACAAGCTGGCCCGGTCCAAGGCGTACCTGTTCGCGGGCGTCGAAATCCGTTGGCATTGCGCGGCTGGACTGGTCGAGACCAGCGATACGCCGGCCGAGGCGGTGTTCCAGTTCCCCGGCGGCCTCGCCGATCACCTGCGCGAACAGATCGGCGGTCGCGAATGCGCGACGGCGGATTTCTTTGCCGGGTCGCAGGACTTTCCCGGCGGGCAGGGACGTGTCGAATGGGCCGTCGCCTGGCCGCTATGGAGCGACGGCAGCTTCAGTTGGTACTGCAACACCATCCCGACCCCCGATGGCGGCACGCACGAACAGGGTCTGCGGCAGGCACTTGTTCGTGGCCTTCGGCATTTCGGCGAACTGGTGAACCAGAAAAAGGCAAAGGACATCACCGCCGACGATTTGATGGTCGGCAGCGAACTGATGCTCTCGGTCTTCATCCGCGAACCGCAATTTCAGAGCCAGACCAAGGATCGCCTGACCAGTCCGGAGGCCGCCGGTCTGGTCGAGCGTGCGATGCGTGACCATTTCGACCATTGGCTCGGCCACAACATGGACCGGGGCAAGGCGCTGCTCGGCTATGTCCTGGACCGAATGGACGAGCGCCTGCGCCGCAAGGCCGAACGCGACGTCAAGCGCAAGACCGCGACCTCGGCGCGCAAGCTGCGCCTGCCCGGCAAACTGACCGACTGTTCCGCCAACGACCCCGCCGGCACCGAGTTGTTCATTGTCGAGGGCGATTCGGCCGGCGGCTCCGCCAAACAGGCACGCGACCGCAAGACGCAGGCGATCCTGCCGATCCGCGGCAAGATTCTGAATGTGGCATCGGCCACCAGCGCGAAGATCTTCGCCAATCAGGAAATCGCCGACCTGATCCAGGCGCTCGGCTGCGGCACGCGCAAGGACTGCATCGCCGATAATCTTCGTTACGAACGCATCGTCATCATGACCGACGCCGATGTCGATGGCGCGCATATCGCGACGTTGCTGATGACGTTCTTTTTTCAGGAGATGCCCGATCTCGTCCGGCGCGGGCATCTGTATCTGGCCCAGCCGCCGCTCTATCGCCTGACCGCCGGCGCCAAGTCGCTCTACGCCCGTGACGATGCCCACCGCGCGGAGCTGGAACGCACCGCGTTCAGGAACAAGAAGGTCGAGGTCGCGCGCTTCAAGGGTCTCGGCGAGATGAACCCGATGCAGTTGCGCGAGACCACGATGGACCCCGCCAGCCGATCGATGATCCGCATCACCCTGCCACAGGAATATGAGGAGCGGGCGGGGGTGAAGGATCTGGTCGATCGCCTGATGGGCACCAACCCCGCCCACCGCTTCGCCTTCATCCAGGAAAACGCCGCCCGGCTGGATGAGGAAGCGCTGGATGCGTAAGGAATAGGAAGCGCGGTCATGGTGTTGACCGGCTGTGCCGTCTGCCCGTATCAGGCGCATCGGGCGGCCCCCTTGGCCGCCCTTTCTCGTTGGAGGGAGCCATCATGTCTACGCCCGCGCTCATGCCCGTCTATCCACGGTGCGGTGTGCGTCCGGTGCGAGGCGAAGGCGTCTACCTGATCGGCGAGGATGGCGAACGCTATCTCGATTTCGCCAGCGGCATCGCGGTCAACGCATTGGGTCATGGCCACCCGACGTTGGTGAAGGCGATCGCGGATCAGGCGGCGACCCTGATGCACGTATCGAACCTGTACGGCAGTCCGCAGGGCGAGCATCTGGCCCAGCGGCTGGTCGATGCGACCTTCGCCGACACGGTGTTCTTCACCAATTCGGGTGCAGAGGCGGTGGAATGCGCGATCAAGACCGCGCGCCGTTATCATTTCGCCAACGGCAACCCGCAGCGGCACGACCTGATCACGTTCAACAACGCGTTCCATGGTCGCACGCTCGGCACGATCTCGGCCACCAATCAGGCCAAGATGCGCGACGGATTCGAGCCGTTGTTGCCCGGCTTCAAATACGCGACGTTCAACGATCTGGCCGGCGCGCTGGCGCTGATCGACGACAACACCGCCGGCTTCCTGGTCGAACCAATCCAGGGTGAGGGCGGACTGACCGTCGGCACCGACGAATTCATCCACGGCCTGCGTGCCGCCTGCGACGAACACGGCCTGTTGCTGGTGCTGGATGAGGTGCAGTGCGGTTACAGCCGGACCGGCAAGTTCTTTGCGCACGAGCTATATGGCATCACGCCCGATATCATGGCGGTGGCCAAGGGCATCGGCGGCGGTTTCCCGCTCGGCGCCTGCCTTGCGACCGAGGAAGCGGCCAAGGGCATGGTCGCCGGCACGCATGGTTCCACCTATGGCGGCAACCCGCTGGCGATGGCGGCGGGAGAGGCGGTGCTGGACGTGATGCAGGCCGATGGCTTCCTCGATCACGTCACCGCGATGGGCGATCGGCTGCGGTCGTCGCTGGAACAGATGATCCCCAACCACGATCATCTGTTTCAGGAGGTGCGCGGACGCGGACTGATGATGGGGCTGAAGCTGAAGAGCGACAGCCGCCGCTTCGTTGCCCATTGCCGCGACAACCACGGGCTGCTGACGGTGGCGGCGGGCGAGAATGTCGTCCGCATCCTGCCGCCGCTGGTGATCGACGAAAGCCATATCGCCGAATTCACCCAGAAACTGAGCGACGCCGCGCGGGTCTACGTACCGGCAAGCGACGATTGACACGATCCTCCCCGGCACGGGGAGGGGGGACCATGCAAAGCATGGTGGAGGGGGATCGCCCCATAGTGCAGCGTGTGTGGATACTACTCTCCCCACGCTCTGCGAACGCGATCTCCTTCCCCTTGCGGGGGAGGACTTCCGATGCGCCATTTCCTGAATCTGTCCGATGCGGGTGCCGACGGCATTGCCGCGATGCTGGCTGACGCGCTCGATCGCAAGGCTGCCCGTGCTGGCTGGCCAAAGGGGCGCGCGGATACCGATGCGCCGCTCGCTGGCCACACGCTGGCGATGGTGTTCGAGAAGAACTCCACCCGCACGCGCGTCAGCTTCGACATGGCGATCCGCCAGCTCGGCGGCACCTCGATCGTCATGGATGCCGGCACCATGCAGCTCGGCCGGGGCGAGAGCGTGGCCGATACCGCGCGTGTCCTGTCGGGCTATTGCGACGCCATCATGATCCGCACCGACGACCATGCCAAGGTCGAGGAGATGGCGCATTACGCCTCCGTCCCCGTCATCAACGGCCTGACCGATGCCTCGCACCCTTGCCAGATCATGGCCGACCTGCTGACCATCATCGAATCGGGCAAGGCGCTGCCCGGCCTGAAGGTCGCGTGGCTGGGCGATGGCAATAACGTGCTGGCCTCGATCGTCGAGGCCGCCGGGCTGATGCAGTTCGATGTCGTCGCCGCCTGTCCGCAAGGGTTCGCCCCCGACGAGGAAGCGATCGTCGCGGCTTCCGGTCGCGCCCGCGTCGTCTCCGACCCGCGCGAGGCGGCGGAGGGAGCCGACATCATCGTCACCGACACCTGGATATCGATGGGTCAATCCCATGCCGACACCAAACTGAAGGCGCTCGGCCCCTATCAGGTCACGCCCGACCTGATGGCGCTGGCCAAGCCGGACGCCAAATTCCTCCACTGCCTCCCCGCGCATCGCGGCGAGGAAGTGGCAACGGCGGTGATCGACGGTCCGCAGTCGCTGATCTGGCCGGAGGCGGAAAACCGGTTGCATGCGCAGAAGTCCGTCCTCCGCTGGTGCTTCGGCCAGATCGGTTGATCGCCGCGCGGTCAGGGCCATATCCGTCAGGTCGGTAACCACCGGCACTTCCCTTTTCAGGCGCCTTCGCGGCAAGAGGTTCCGGTTCGCGCCGGAATGACGGATGACGATGATGACCGAGCAGATTCTTTCCGACACTGACCGGGCCCTGGGCTTCACCATCCCGTCGCGTCACGCGCGCGGCCGTGTCGTGCGTCTGGGGTCATCGCTCGACACGATCCTGTCCGCACACGCCTATCCACCGGCGATCGAGCGGCTGTTGACCGAGGCGCTGACGCTGTGTGCGCTGATGGGATCGACGCTGAAGGACGAAAGCGGTCAGCTGACCATGCAAACGCGCAGCGATGCCGGCGTCGTGCAATTGCTGGTCTGCGATTATCGCGGCGGAGAACTGCGCGGCTATATCCAGTACGACGCCGACCGCTTGGCAGAGGCGCCGGAGCAGCCGACACTGTTCGCGTTGTTCGGTCAGGGATATCTGGCGATCACCTTCGATCTCGCCACCTCGGGCGAACGATATCAGGGCATCGTCCCGCTCGACGGCGAAACGCTGGCCGAGGCGGCGCAAAGCTATTTTGTCCAGTCCGAGCAGATTCCGACCCTCGTCCGCCTCTGCATCGGACGCGATGCCACCGGCCGCACCATCGCTGGCGGCCTGCTGCTCCAGCATCTGCCGGAGGGGGAGGCCGGGCGCGAGCGACTTCATACCCGGCTCGATCATCCGGAATGGGAACATGTCGCCGCTCTCGGCAGTACGATGGGCGCCGATGAGCTGGCCGATCCGGCGATCCCGCTGGAGACGCTGATCTGGCGGCTGTTCAACGAGGAAAGCGAGATTCGCGTCCTGGCGTCGACGCCGATCGTGCGGGGGTGCCGCTGCACGCCCGACCATATCCTGGGTGTCCTCGCGAAGTTTCCGGTCGAGGATCGGCGCGAGATGGCGGATGCGGATGGCGTGATCGAGGTCGATTGCGCCTTTTGCGCGACGAAGTTTCCGGTGTCCGCCGAAGACCTGACACCGGTGCGTTAACGCGCTGTTTACCCCTTTGCGGATAGGAAGATCAGGTGCTTGTTCTTCAGCACGTGTTTCTCCCTCGATGGGTCGTTCCCATCACACCTCGGGGCCGTGCGATCCGCGCGGCCCTTTCTTTTTGTCGAAAGCTGGCCTAGCCCGCGGCGGATCATGACCACTCAGCCTCTTGCGGTCGTCCTTGTCTCGGGCGGCCTGGACTCGATGGTGTCCGCCGCGCTCGCGCGCGAAGCCGGATACCGCCTGCTCGCCCTGTCGATCGATTATAACCAGCGGCACCGCGTCGAACTGGCCGCCGCCCGCCGCGTCGCCACGGAGCTGGGTGCCGAACGCCATGTCGTCCTGCCGCTCGACCTGTCGGCCTTTGGCGGCTCCGCGCTGACCGACGATATCGATGTTCCCAAGGACGGCGTGGGCGCGGAGGGGGAGGGCGGCATTCCCGTCACCTATGTCCCGGCCCGCAACACCATCTTCCTCAGTCTCGCTCTCGGCTGGGCGGAGGCGGCGGGCGCGCGTGACCTGTTCATCGGCGTCAACGCGCTCGATTATTCGGGCTATCCCGATTGCCGGCCGGAATTCATCCATGCGTTCGAAGGGCTCGCCGAACTGGCCACCAAGGCCGGGGTAGAAGGCGCCCCATTCCGCATCCGCGCGCCGCTGCAACATATGACCAAGGCGGATATCGCGCGGGAGGGCGCGCGGCTGGGGCTCGACATGGGTCTCAGCTGGTCCTGTTACGATCCGGCGCCGGGTGGTCTCCACTGCGGCCTGTGCGACAGCTGCCGCCTGCGCGCCAGGGGGTTCGAGGAAGCGGGGATCGCCGATCCCACCCGCTACGCCGCCAAGCCATGAGGCGCGGGCGATGAGCTATGCCGTCAAGGAGATGTTCCGGACGTTGCAGGGCGAAGGCGTGCAGGCGGGTCGGCGCGCCGTGTTCGTCCGCTTCGCCGGCTGCAACCTGTGGTCGGGCCGCGAGCAGGACCGTGCGACGGCGGTCTGCCGGTTCTGCGATACCGATTTCGTCGGCACCGACGGGGTGGGGGGCGGCAAGTTCGTCGATGCCGCCGCGCTGGTGGCGGCGGTCGTCGGGTTCTGGGGGCCATCGCTCGATCGCCGCTTCGTCGTACTGACCGGTGGCGAGCCGATGCTGCAGGTCGACGATGCGATCGTCGATGCGTTGCACGACGCCGGGTTCATGATCGCGATCGAATCCAACGGCACGATCCCGGCGCACCCCGGCCTTGATTGGGTGTGCATCAGTCCCAAGGCTGGCAGCAACGTCGTCCAGCGCGCCGGCGACGAGTTGAAGCTGGTATGGCCACAGGCGGCGATCGATCCGGTCGCGTTGGAGGCGTGGGATTTCACCCACCGGCTGATCCAGCCGCTCGATGATGCGCACGCAGCGGCGCATCATCAGACGTGTATCGATCTCGTGATGGAGCGGCCGGCGTGGCGGCTGTCGCTCCAGACGCACAAGCTGTTGGGTTTGCGCTAATGGCGGATGCCGGTCCGCTCCCCGACGCAGGCCGGGGAGCGATACGATCTTACTGCACCGCGACCGCGCTGCTGGCCGGTTGAGCGGCCACGGCGCTGGCGGATGGCACGCCCGCAGGTGGCCATGAGTATACGCCGCACTTCTTGACCTGCCACTCGGCCTTCTTGTTCCAGCATGTTACGTCGAGGCGTGGCACGGGCATATAGCCATAGCCGATGTAACGGGGAAAACGCTGCTCGCCATAGGGTTTCAGGCTGTTGCGCAGCTCACGCATCCGCGACTGGGCGACATTGCCCAACTCGCCGCGTGGCGCGAACAGCGCGTCGCGGCCGATCGAATGCGCTGTCCGGCAGAATCCGTACTGCGAGGCGACGGTGGCAAAGCTGGAATAGGTGCGCGTACCGAACTGGTCGAGCGCGTTCTGGCCGTCGCGCTTGGTCTTGGTGGTGCGTTCGAAATACTTGTTCAGCGTATCCCACGTCGTCTTCAGCTCGTCCTTATGATCGAGCAGCACGGCGTTGTAATTGCCGACCGTCAGCAGCGTCGGTTCGAACTGGCATTGCAGCGCCGCGACGTTGAGCGCGGACCGCATGGTCCAGGTCAGGCCCGCGCGGACCTCTTCCGGCGTCGCGCCGGGCAATGGCTGCACCATGCCGGGTTCGGCGCCCTGTACCGGCAGTCCGGCATAATCGAAGCTCTGCAGGAAGAACTGCGCCGAGGCGGGACTGGCGGCCATGCCGGCCATTGCCACACCCATCGTCCCGATGCCTCGCATCCACGTCGATCGCCACACCCTTTTCACGTCACCAGCTCCCGGCTCAATCTTCTTCGCTGGAATCTAAAGCATTTCGCCGGCTTGCACAGCCGGTTTCGATAAATCTCGCAGTCGAGCCGTTCGTCGTATGCGGCCAACCGCTGGTCGCACATGGAACGATATTCGCAAGCTTTGATCCGGAAACGAGAAGGGGCCGCCCGGTCGCCCGGACGGCCCCTTCCGCAACACGTAATCCTGTGAAGGATTACATCATGTTGTTGGTCATCATGGTGTCGTTCGACATCATCGTGTCGTTCGCCATCATGGTGTCGTTGGCCATCATGCCACCGTTCATGGTGCCGTCGACGGCAGTCATGTTGTCGGTCATGGTGTCCATGCCCTCGGCGGTGTTCATGTCGGTGACCATCGTGTTGTCGGTCGTCGTCTCGGTCTTCGGGCCGCAGGCCGCAACCGCGAGCGCCGCGCCGGCGATCATCGAGCCGGTCAGAACCTTGGAGATGAGTGCACGCATTTTGGAAGCTCCCTAGATAGAGGATTTGGTTGGCTTGCTTGCCCGGTTAATACCCAAATCAACGTGGACATTAAACGGATTACGCAAACCCCTCAAGACTCGTTTTCTGCCGGACAAGAAAGAGTTTGCAGGAAGTCCGCTCTGGTCGCCGCCAGCGCGTCGTCAAATGCTCCCAACGTCGTCGATCTGCCCAGCGCCGCGAGGCTGGTGACGGGATAGTCGGGCAGTCCGCACGGCACGATCCCCCCGAAATGGGACAGGTCGGGGGACACGTTCACCGAAAAGCCGTGAAGCGTCACCCAGCGCCGCACCCGCACGCCGATTGCCCCGATCTTGGCCTCGCGCCCGTCGTGATCCAGTGTCCAGATGCCGACGCGCCCCGGCGCCCGGAACGCCTCCAGCCCCAATCTGGCCAGTGCCGCGATCACCCAGCCCTCGACGCCGTGGACGAAGCAGCGCACGTCCCGCCCACGCTCGTTCAGGTCGAGCATCAGATATCCCACCCGCTGCCCCGGCCCATGATAGGTATAGCGCCCACCGCGCCCTGCCGGCATGACCGGAAAGCGGGGATCGACCAATTCGGCGGGGTCGGCGCTGGTGCCGGCGGTGTAGACCGGCGGGTGTTCCAGCAGCCAGATCTGCTCGCGCGCTTCATGGGCCACGATCGCCGCGGCCCGCGCCTCCATCTCGGTCAGCGCCGCGTCATAAGGAATCAGGCCCGGCGATACGCGCCATTCGGGTTCGGGAAGTTCGTTCACCCTTGCGCATCTGGCGGCTGGCCTTCGCCCGCGCAACACTTTGCGATCCGGCGGTGCTCGGCTATCGGTTCGTTAAGCCCGGATGCGCGATGCGTATCGGGCAATGGACAGCATGGCGGGACATGGTTTGATGGTCAGAATGGGCACGGTCTGGGATCGGGCGGTCGAAGTGTTGCGGGGGCGGGCCAACATCCTCGCCCCGATCGCGATCGGGGCGATCTTTGTTCCTTCGGTCATCAACCGGGCGGTGGTGCTGTTCGCCGATCCGGCGTCGCGCACGACGGCGATCGTCGCCGCGTTGGTCGCGCTGCTGGTGCTGCTTGCCAACATCTGGGGTCAGCTCGCGATGCTGGCCGTGGCGACGCATCCGGCGACGACGCGCGACGATGCCGCCAGGCAGGCGACGGTACGACTGTTGCCGGCATTGGGTGTGATCATGATGCTGGGTGTGCTGTTCGCGCTGGCTCTGGTGCCACCGGTGATCGCCTTGATGCGCGCCGGCGTCGATTTCTCGCAGGCGTCGGCGATGCAGTCGGTGCCGGCGGGCGCGTCGGGCTTCATCGGCCTGTATTCGATCGCGTTCGTCATTCTGGCGCTGTTCGTCGGTGCGCGACTGTTGCTGCTCAACCCGGTGATCCTGAACGAGCGTCGCGGTGTCGGCGCCATCGCCCGTTCGTTCCGGCTGACCCGCGGCCTGACATGGCGGATCGCGGCGGTGATGGTCCTGTTCGCCATCGTCCTGCTCGTGCCGACGATGGCCGTGCAGGCGGTGGTCGGGCTGGTCGCGCGACTGATACTGGGGGGCGAATCGCTGCCCACCGTCACCTTTCTGGCTTCCGTGGCGGGCGCGGCGGTGACGACTGTGTTCTCGGTCGTCGCCGCCGCCTTCACCGCGCAGCTTTACGTCGCCACGGTCGCGGAAAACGACGAGGCGCCGCTGGGCAACTGAACCAGCAGCGGGATCTGCGGCGCGGTATTGGCGGGCAACACGCCGATACCGCGCGGATCGGGGAACGTCTCGACGGTCCGCCCGATCGCGACGAAACCATGTCGGCGATAGAAGGACAGGGCGGCGGGGTGGTCCAGCGTGCAGGTATGCACCCATACCCGCGACACGCCCTTCGCCCAGGCGCGCATCAGCGCCTCCGCCATCAGCCAGCCGCCATGGCCCTTGCCCGCCAGTTCCGGCACGAAGCCGACATAGCGCAGTTCGCAGGCGCCGGCCTCGCGATGATCCAGCTCCAGCATGCCCACTTCGATCCCCGCGGCATCGACGACCGCGAATACGGCGACGGCGGGATCGTGGATGATCGCCACCAGCGCATCGTCCGTCATTACCAGCCGCGAGAACCATAGCCACGGCGCCCCGACACGCGCGAACAGCGCCCGGTATCTGGCCGGTGTCGGCCGATCCCACCGCACCAGTCGCAACGGCGAGGGCGGCATCGGCCGCAGCGGTGGCCGTGTCCGCATCTCAAGCGTAGTGACGATCGTCGCCACCTGATCGTCGGCGACCGGCGTCAATCCCATGTCGCGACCGGCGGCAGGCTCATCAGGATCGCATCGACATTGCCGCCGGTCTTCAATCCGAACAGCGTGCCGCGATCATGGACCAGATTGAATTCGGCATAGCGCCCGCGCCATGCCCGCTGCACGGCGATATCCGCCTCCGTAAAGGCAGCATCCATCCGCCGCCGCACGATCCGCGGATAGACGTCCAGAAAAGCCTCGCCGACATCGCGGGTGAAGGCGAAATCGGCTTCGAAATCACCCTCCAGATGATCGTAGAAAATGCCGCCTACACCGCGATGCACACCGCGATGGGGAATGTAAAAATAGGTATCCGCCCATTCCCTGAACCGCGGATAATAGCCGGGGTCGTGGCGATCGCACGCCGCCTTCAGCACGGCATGGAATTCGTCGGTATCCCTGGCGACCGGCAGCGGCGGGTTCAGGTCGGCCCCGCCGCCGAACCAGCGCTTCGTCGTCGTCAGGAACCGGGTATTCATATGCACGGCGGGCACATGCGGATTGGCCATGTGTGCGACCAGGCTGATACCGGTCGCGGCAAAGCGCGGGTCGGCGTCGGCACCGTGGATCGACGTAGCGAAGCCGGGCTCGAACGTGCCCGCGACGGTCGATACGTTGACCCCCACCTTCTCGAACACGCGGCCCTTCATCACCCCGCGCACGCCACCGCCGCCCGGCTCGCCGGACGGATCGACGCGGTCCCAATCGATGTAATCGAACGCCGCATCGGACCCCGTCTCGCGCTCGATCGCCTCGAACGCGGCACAGATACGGTCGCGAAGGCTTTCGAACCAGCCGCGGGCAGCCTGGAGATCGGGATCGTGGTCGGTCATGAACGTCTTCCTAATCGAAGCGGCGGGCGCTGCCAGCGGTCAAAATGCCCATCCTGTCTGCCGACATGCTTCCGCCATCGCGATCCCGCCCGCCACCGCCACGTTCAACGATCGGAAACCGGGCCGCATCGGGATCAGGATACGCAGGTCGGCCCGCTCCTGAACGGCGGCCGGCACGCCAGCCCCCTCCGATCCCAGCAGGATGATGTCGTCTGCCCGGAATGCGGCACCGAACAGCGGCGTTGCCCCCGCCGTCGTCATCAGGACGATGCGGCCGCCGGCCTGCCGTTCGAACGCTGCCCAGTCGGCATGGCGCACCACGTCGGCCCGTGCGGCATAATCCATCCCGGCCCGTGCCATCGCCCGGTCGCCGAACGCGAATCCCATCGGTTCGATCAGGTCGATCCCGATTCCCCAGCAGGCCGCCGTCCGCAACAGCGTGCCGACATTGCCGGCGATATCGGGTTCGAACAGGGCAAGGCGCATGCAGAGTTCCATAGCGAGGGACCCGGCTTTTCAAAATGCTGTTGGCAAATCGGCGAAGCGGCGGCTAACACGTCGGGCGGCCCGCCATGGGGATGGATGGGCCGCGGGCGTTACGCCGCATACGGCGCCGGGCATCCGCGATCAGGTGAGGGTTTTACTGAATGGCGACTGTCGAAGACCAGCTTCCCCCGGGCGAGGACCCGGCGCTCCTCGACGAAGAGGTTCATGATCCGCGCCGTCGCGACTTCATCAATATCGCCGCGGTATCGTTCGCCGGCGTCGGTGCCGTTGCGATCGTGCTGCCGCTCATCAATCAGATGAACCCGTCGGCCGACGTGCTCGCGCAGTCGTCGACCGAGATCGACATTTCCAAGATCGCCCCCGGTCAGGCGATCAAGTCCTCGTTCCGCAAACAGCCGTTGTTCGTCCGCAACCTGACACCGGCGGAGATTGCCGCGGCCGATGCCGTGCCGGTCAACACCCTGCGCGATCCGCAGACGCTGGAAGAGCGGACGAAGGCGGGCAAGAAGAACTGGCTCATCACGCTCGGCGTCTGCACCCATCTGGGTTGCGTGCCGCTCGGCGCGGGCGAGGGTGAGAACAAGGGGCCGTTCGGCGGCTATTTCTGCCCATGCCATGGTTCGGCCTACGACACCGCCGGGCGTATCCGGCAGGGTCCGGCGCCGCTGAACCTGCACGTTCCCGAATATGCATTCAATTCCGACACCGTCGTGACGGTGGGTTGAGGTAGCCGCACATGAGCTTTCCCTGGGCCAAGCAATATGAACCGAAGCAGCCGCTGATGCGCTGGCTGGACGAGAAGCTGCCCGTGCCGCGTCTCGTCTACAACGCAGTCGGTGCCGGTTATCCCGTGCCGCGCAACCTCAACTATTTCTGGAACTTCGGCGTGCTCGCCGGGGCGGCGCTGGGTATCCAGATCATCACCGGCATCGTCCTCGCCATGCACTATGCCGCCAATGGCGGGGTGGCGTTCGGTTCGGTCGAAAGCATCATGCGCGACGTCAACGCCGGCTGGTTCCTGCGCTATGCGCACGCGAACGGCGCGTCGATGTTCCTGCTCGTCGTCTACATCCACATCGCCCGCGGCCTGTATTATGGGTCGTACAAGGCGCCGCGAGAGATGGTGTGGCTGCTTGGCGTCGTCATCTTCCTGCTGATGATGGCCACCGCCTTCATGGGCTATGTCCTTCCATGGGGTCAGATGAGCTTCTGGGGTGCGCAGGTCATCACCGGCTTCTTCTCGGCCATACCGCTGGTCGGCGAATCGATCCGAATCTGGCTGCTGGGCGGTTACGCGCCGGACAACGCCGCGCTGAACCGCTTCTTCTCGCTGCATTACCTGCTGCCGTTCGTCACGGCCGGCGTCATCATCCTGCACATCTGGGCCCTGCACATTCCCGGCTCGAACAACCCGACCGGCGTCGATGTGAAGGGCAAGCAGGATACGGTGCCGTTCCACCCCTATTACACCGCCAAGGATGCGGTCGGCCTCGGGGTATTCCTGCTGATCTTCGCGACGCTGATCTTTTTCAGCCCGAACCTGCTGGGTCACCCGGACAATTATATCGAGGCGAACCCGCTCTCGACGCCCGCCCACATCGTGCCGGAATGGTATTTCCTGCCGTTCTACGCGATCCTGAAGAGCTTCACGGCGGACTTCATCCTGCCGGCCAAGCTGTGGGGCGTGCTGGCGATGTTCGGCTCGATCCTGCTGCTGTTCTTCCTGCCCTGGCTGGACACGTCGCCGGTACGGTCGTCGAACTATCGGCCGAAGTACCGCGGTTTCCTGATCGTGCTGCTCGTCGATGTTCTGCTGCTCGGCTATGTCGGTGGTGCGGAGGCGAACGCCCGCAACGTGATCCTGGGGCAGTTGGCATCGGCCTATTACTTCCTGCACTTCCTTGTGATCCTGCCGCTGGTGTCCAGCTCGGAGCGGCCTCGCGCCCTGCCGAATTCGATCACGGAGGCCGTGCTGACGAAGCACGGGGGCACCAGCCCCGCCCAGACTGCGCTCGCGAACTGATAAGGACTGACACGCACCATGGTTCGCATCATCGCAATACTGGTCGGCGCCGCCTTCACCTTCGTGCTGGCGCTGGCGCTGTGGGGAACGGTATCGACCGCGATCACCGATCCGGCGCCCGAGACCGCCGAGCATGAATTCCACCTGCATCCGCGCGATGCCGGGCTGTCGTCGGCCGGGTTCTTCGGCAAGTACGACCGCCGTCAGGTCCAGCGCGGGTTCCAGGTGTTCAAGGAGGTTTGCGCCGCCTGCCACAGCCTGAAATATGTCTCCTTCCGCGATCTGGAAGAGATCGGTTATTCGGAGGCCGAGGTGAAGGCGATCGCCAATCAGTGGGTGATCGAAACGCCGTCGGTGAACCCGGATACCGGTGAAGCCGCCACCCGCAAGAACGTCGCCAGCGATCGTTTCCCGTCGCCCTTCGCGAACGAGGTCGCCGCCCGCGCCGCGAACAACAACGCGCTGCCGCCCGATCTGTCGCTGATCGCCAAGGCACGTCATGACGGCGCGAACTATGTCTTCTCGCTCGTCGGCAAGGACGGATACCGTCCGCAACCAGCCGAATTGCTGAAGAAGTTTCCGGAAACGAAAACGCCTGACGGTCTTCATTACAATCCGTACTTCGCCAACCTGAACATCGCGATGCCGCCGCCGCTGACGACGGACGGGCAGGTGACCTACACCGATGGCACGGTCGCCACGCATGACCAGATGGCCAAGGACGTCGCAGCGTTCCTGACATGGACCGCGGAGCCGAAGCTGGAGGCGCGGCACGCCGCCGGGTTCGCTTCGGTCGTGTTCATCCTGATCTTCTGCTTCCTGGCATGGGGCGCGTATCAGAACGTCTGGCGCGACGTGAAGCATTGATTGCCACCCGATAACGGGCGCCATCTGATCGACAAGGGGGCGGGGCCGATGGTCCCGCCCCTTTTTCATGACCATCGCCCCCAGCTTTCCAAGAGGAAAGTTGCGGCAGAATGTACGGCGGAACCAGCAATCGTTCAGCCACGTTCCCCCATGACTAGCGGTGCGTTTCTGCCGCTTGCCTCGCAGTAGTGGAGGTTGTCATGTCTGTTCGTCGTCTTGCGTTGACCGGTTTTCTTGTCGGACTGGGTTTTGCCACGTCCGCCTGTACCGATGGCTATGGCTATTCCGGCGTCAACGTCGGTTATGGGTCCGGCAGCTATTACGATCCGTACGATGCCGGTTATGGCTATGGTGGTTATGGAGCCGGCTATGGCGGTCTCGCCAGCTATTACGGCTGGTACGGTGATTACTATTACCCCGGCACCGGCGTGTATGTGTACGATCGCAACCGCGGTCGCCACCGTTGGAACGACGGCCAGCGCCGCTATTGGGAGGGTCGCCGCGGCAATATCCGTGGTGATGGCCCACGCGACAACTGGGCCGATTTCCGTCGCGATCGTTTCCGCGACGGCGGCCGGGATCGCCGCAACGATCGCGGAGTCGTTCGTGGCGATCGACCTGGGTACCGCGACGGCCCCATCGATCGCGGTCAGGTCAACAGAGAGCGTCGCCAAGCCCAGCGTGAACTCCGTGGCCAGATGCGTCAGGAACGGCGCGAGAGCCGCGGGTTCGGCAATTCCGGCCAGGGCCGTGGCCCCGGCAACCGGGGGGGCGGGCCACGCGGTGGGTCGATGCCGCGGGGTGGTGCGCCGCAGACCCAGATACCTTGACCAGCGACCGTAACGCGGGCGGACTCAGCCAGCCTCCCGCGTCCGGATCATCGCCTGTGAAATGAAGCTCATTACCGCCACATCATTCTGATTGAACACGGTCATGCGGCTGCGATACAGGCCCATCTCCGGTCGACTTTTGGACTGTCGCTTGTCGAGTATCTCTGTCTCGCAGCGCAAGGTATCGCCCGGATAGACGGGGCGGAGCCAGCGCAACTCGTCGATGCCGGGCGATCCCAGTCCCGCCTCGTCATGGCGCTTCAAATTCTCGACGATCATTGCCATCGTCATCGCGCAGGTATGCCAGCCACTGGCCGACAGGCGCCCGAAATGCGTACCGGCCGCCGCCTCGTCTGACAGATGAAAGGGCTGCGGATCATATCGCTCGGCGAAGGCCACGACCTCTTCACGTGTTACTACATACTTACCAAAGCTCGCCCGCTGGCCGACGGTTACATCCTCGAAATACCGCATCCACAATCTCCTGCGGCGAATGTGTCGCTTATTCCGCCAGATCGCCAGCGATCATGCGTCGCCACGGCCGATCATATCGATCCATTCCGGCAGTTCGGCCAGCGACTGCAGCTGCGCGAAACGAGTATGGATGACGGGGGCAGGGGCATGTTCATGATCCCAGGCCAGCGGCTGCGGGATATAGGCGCCCCAACCTCCCGCCTCGATCACAGGCAATACATCGGATCGCATCGAATCGCCCGCCATCACGGCGTGGGCCGGCCGGACATCATAGCGGGCGAAGATGCGCGCGAAGGTAGCCGGCGTCTTGTCGCTGACGATCTCGATCCCCGCGAAACGATCGCCCAGACCGGATGCCGCCAGCTTTACCTCCTGATGCAGCAGGTCGCCCTTGGTCACCAGCACCAGCCGCCCCCGCGTCGCCAGCGCATCCAGCGTCTCCTCGATCCCGTCCAGCAATTCGACTGGATGCCCCAACAGATCGCGCCCCGCCGTCAATATCTCGCGCACAACATTGGCCGGCAACGCATCGCCACCCAGTTCCAGCGCGGTTTCGATCATCGACAGGGTGAAGCCCTTGGCGCCATAGCCATAAAGGGGCAGGTTCCGCGTCTCACACGCGGTCAGCGTATCACGCGCGACGCCCGCATCGGTGAACGGGGCGAGCATCGCCAGCAATGCCTGCTCGGCGGCCACGAAATGCCGCATGTTATGCCACAGCGTATCATCGGCATCGAGACAGATCAGATCGATCGGCATAGCCGCGCTGCCTTTATACCGCGCGACGCCGCCCCGCCAGCGTCCGCCACGCGATCAACAGGAAAACAAGGAATGCCGCCTGGATCGGCACCGCGATGTCGAACCCGTCATAGCCCAATACTCGCCACGCATAGCTGTTGGCCACCACATCCAGCGTCATGACAGCGATTCCCATCGCCAGGCCCGCCCGCCGCCGTGTCAGCAACAGTAAGACCACGATAGCGTCCAGCAGCATCAGCGCATTCCAAAACAGCGTCAGGATCGCCGGCCCACATCGATACGGCCACCAGCCAAAGCGTACGAAATTCCACGCGTGAGTCGCGGTGCCGAACGTGAAGCCGGCGACCGCGATACTCGTCAGGAGGCGATCACGCACCCGTCAGACATTGAAGCGGAACAGCATCACATCGCCGTCATGGACGACATATTCCTTGCCTTCCTGACGCAGCTTGCCCGCATCGCGCGCGCCGCTTTCACCGCCCAGTGCGATATAGTCGTCGAACGCGATCGTCTCGGCCCGGATGAAGCCGCGCTCGAAATCGGTGTGAATCTCGCCAGCCGCCTGCGGTGCCTTCGCACCGACATGCACCGTCCAAGCCCGTGCTTCCTTCGGCCCCACGGTGAAGAAGGTCAGCAGGTGCAACAGCTTGTACCCCGCCTGAATCACTCGTGCGAGGCCGGTTTCCGACAGGCCCAGCTCGGCCAGGAATTCGCCGCGATCCTCGGTCGGCATCGTGGCGATCTCCGCCTCGATCGCCGCGGACACGACCACGGCCTCGGCACCCTCCGCCTTTGCTTTCTCGAATACGCGCGCGCTGAACGCATTGCCGTCGGCGGCATTCGCCTCGTCGACGTTGCAGACGTACAGCACCGGCTTGGCGGTCAGCAATTGAGCCTGTGCGAAGACGCGCGCCTCCTCCTCGTCCTTTGGCCTGGTCAGCCGCGCCGGCTTGCCCTCGCGCAGCAGGTCCAGCGCCTGACCCAGCACCGACGCGCCGATCTTCGCTTCCTTGTCGCCCTGCTGACCCTTCTTCGCCAGACTGGGAACGCGCTTTTCGAGGCTTTCGAGGTCGGACAGCATCAGCTCGGTCTCGACCGTTTCGGCATCGGCGATCGGATCGACCTTGCCTTCGACATGGGTGACGTCGCCGTCCTCGAAGCAGCGCAGGACATGGACGATCGCGTCCACCTCGCGGATGTTACCCAGAAACTGGTTGCCCAGTCCTTCCCCCTTGGATGCGCCGCGTACCAGCCCGGCGATGTCGACGAACGCCAGCTGCGTCTCGATGATCTTCGCGGAGCCAGCGATCGCAGCCAGCTTGTCCAGCCGCGCATCGGGCACGGCAACGTTGCCGACGTTCGGCTCTATCGTGCAGAACGGATAATTGGCCGCCTGGGCCGCCGCCGTCTCGGTCAGCGCATTGAAAAGGGTGGACTTGCCCACATTGGGCAGGCCCACGATGCCGCAGCGGAAACCCATGCGTCGTTCCTGTAGGTGAAGGGGAAAGCGTCGCTCTAGCGATCCCGGCCCCTTACCTCAATGGCACCCATATCTTAATGACTGCCGGATCAGCCGGCCAGCTGGTCCATCGCCGCATAGCCGAACAGGCTCACCGACAGGGCGACCGAGACGCCGCACAGCACCAGGCCGACGAATTCCAGAATTTTCGGATTGGGCCGCTGCGCCTTGCGATTGCGCGCGGCACCCGAGAGCACGAAGCTCATCAGCATCCCATAGGTGAAGACCACCGCTCCGAACATAATGCCTTCCCGCTGTCGATCCGGCGACCGGATGGCCACCATTCCCGATCCGGTCTTATCCATGCCCGAGAAGTGCTGAAAAATGGTTAACGGCGAAGCGCGCTTTTCCTGCGATAAGTCGGAAAAGCGCGCAGGAACAAAACGCTGTCGCGATCAACGATAATTGAAACTGATGCTGATCCGTTCGCCCTTGGCAGCATTGGTGACGACTTCGTGCCGCAGCCAGCTTTCCCACAATAACACGGTGCCGGGCAGGGGGCGGATCGTTTCGAACGTCCGCATGCCCTCCACCGCATCGGCGCGGCGAGTGGGGGCAGCCATCAGCATCGGCAGGCGCGGGTCCTCCAGCGTCAGGCCGCCGGCCCCCTCCGGCATCACGACGTACAGCGTACCGGAGACGACGCTGTGCGGATGCAGGTGCGCGCTGTGATGCCCGCCCGTCTTCAACAGATTCACCCACAGACTGTCGAGCTTAAGCCGCTTGCCGCCCAGATCGAACGCGCACGCCTCCGCAAAGCGGGCGACATGCTTGTCCAGCAACCGCTTCAGATCGGCAAAGACCGGATCGCGCCGCGGCAGGTCGTCCAACGACGCATAGGAGGTATAGCCGCGATAGCCATGATCGCGCGACCAGCGACGGCCGGCGGTGTCATCGACCGCCAGCGTCCGCACCGAATGCTCCAGTTCGGTCAGCAGGGCCTCGTCCCCCAACTGTTCGTCATAGAGAAGCGTGGGAAAGAACTGCCGTACCGCCATGGCGGATGCGGGTGCGCCGTAGGGGAGGGCCTGTCAACCGCGCGCCCGTCGTGACGACGGGATCAGCCCGCCATGTGATCCGCCGCGACCACCCGCGTCATCCCGGCGATCACTGCTCGCGCGGCCGTACCATCGACCAGCGTGGCAGCGGCGGCCTGAGCCGCGGCGATCCGATCCGCGCGTACCAGCCGCCAGATGCCGAGTACGACGGCTTCGGTCTCTTCCACATCGGAATGGCAGGGGCGCTGGAACACCAGCGTCTCCGCCGATCCCTCATCCATCGCACGCATGACCTGATCGAACGCCGCGCAGGCAGTCGCGCCGCCATGTTCCGCAAAACCGCCGGCGGTGGCCGCGGCGGGTACGCCCGCCAGCGTCAGTGCATGAACCCAGGTACGCGTCGCATCGAGAAGATACCGCTCGAATACAGGCAATTCGGCAACCGGCCGATCGATGAGGTCGTACAAGTAACGCACTCCACCCGCTAATGAGAATGCCTCTCACTAATAGATGGCTGCGGGGCGGTCAATGCGGATCATACGATCGACGGCACGTTCGGTCGCGTCGTGCATTGGTCATCATGTCGCCAACGATGGCGATCCGGGGAGGGCGTATAATTTGAGCAGATGGTCATGGATCGTCAGGCGGATCATCCGGCAGGTATGGTTTCGCGCCGCCCTCATCAGCCTGTTGAGCGTCGCACTGGCGGTACTGGCGGCCGTCGTGACGCCACATCTGCCCTATGATTTCGGCGGCGATCTGGGTCAGGAAGCGGTCGGTACGATCCTTCAGATCATGGCGTCGAGCATGCTGGCGGTGACGACTTTCTCCCTCACCGCCATGGTCAGCGCCTATTCGTCGGCGACGCAACTGGCGACGCCGCGCGCCACGCAACTGCTCATCAGCGATCCAACCTCGCAGAACGCACTGTCTACGTTCCTGGGTGCCTTCGTCTTTTCGATCGTCGGCATCATCGGATTGCAGACCAGTGTGTATGGTACAGAGGGTCGCATCATCCTGTTCGGCGCGACGATCCTCGTTATCATCTGGGTCGTCGCGACATTGCTGCGCTGGATCGCCCATATCACCGCATTCGGGCGTATGTCCGACGTCATCGACCGGGTCGAGGACGCCGCCGGGGAGGCGATGAAGGCGTTCGCCGACGATCCCTATCTCGGCGGCCGACCGGCCGTGTCGATTCCCGATGCCGCCGCGCCGATCCGCGGCGAAAAGACGGGATATGTCACTCATATCGATGTCGCCGATCTCGGCGCGATCGCAGAGCGATCCGGGCTCACCATTCATATCAGTGCGTTGCCAGGAACGATGCTGCATCCCCAACGCAACCTGATGTGCGTGGAAGGACATATCGATGACAAAACGCGCGCCGCGATGATCGCCGCGTTCACGATCGAGCGGCACCGAACGTTCGATCAGGACCCGCGCCTGGGCCTGATCGCCTTGTCCGAGATCGCGAGTCGCGCGCTCGCACCCGCGACCAACGATCCGGGTACCGCGGTCGAGGTCATGAACGCGCTGCTCCGCGTCCTGCTTCGGCTGCCGCCGGACGAGCCGGGACTGATGGAGCGGGCGGAACGGCCCCGCGTTCATCTGCCGCGACCGACCATCGAGGATATGTTGACCGACGCCTTCCGCCCGATCCTGCGTGAGGGGGGCAACGAGACGGAGGTCACCATCCGTCTTACCAGCACGCTGGCGGCCCTGCATGCGGCATTGCCGGCAGCGCGAGCCCCTATCCGGGCGTTGGCACTCCACTGCAAGGAACGAGCGCGGCGGCTGATGGACGATCCCGACGATCTGGCGGCGTTCGAGGAAGCGCATGACCGGGTGTGGCCGGCATAGGGGCAGCCGGATCATAGTTGATCAGCTGGTGGCAAGGCCAGCCATCTTGGGGAAGTCCGGCAGGTCGAACACGACAAAGCCGTCCCCGAATTCCGGAATCCGCGCGATGATGCTGCCATCCGGCGCGACAATCACGCTGCAACCATAGCTGATGCGGTCGTCGCAAGCGCCGGTCACGTCGGATGACGTCACGTAACAGCTGGTTTGGCGGGCATAGTCCACCAGATTGGCCAAGTTCCTCGCCACCAGCGGTTGGGACTTTCTGGTGGCAACATGTTGTTCAGCGGGTAAAGCATGATACCATATCGGAACTCTAATCCGACGAAGGTCGGAAAGTTTTCGCCGGCGCGACTTCCGTTTTATTAGGATGGACTTTGGCATAGTGTCCGATGATCCGGCCGCGTTCTATGACGCATGCGCTTGGATATCCGCCCGTCCATCAATCGAGCACACCCATTATCCAAGTAACGGGAAAAGCCGCCACTCGCCTGCACAGTTTAGCCAAGACGGCCTCGGATAGTGGCGCGTACGCAAGCGGATCGCTACCCCATCCACCTCTTGGATAATGTCGTCTTCCACTTCATCGCACATGAAAAAGCCGGCCGCGACCATCGTCGCGACCGGCTTTCCATATTCGATGAGGAATGCAGTGTCAGGCCGCAGCAGCCTCGAAGTGGCCGCACCAGTCATTGGCCTCGACCTTCGGCCACACACCGGCGGTATCGCCGCTGGGCTGACTGATCGGCGGGTTGTAACGGCACAGGCCCAGATCGGCCGATGCTTCGCTCTCGAAAAAGCGGCACTTGGCGCATGCGGCGGCGCCGGCGGTGGTGAGAGCCATGGGAAATCTCCGTTGCAAGTTGTTGTCTGTTGAACGCCAAGTAACCCCGCAAAGTTCCCGAAACAACAACAATCAACTATTGCGATAAACTCTCACTCAAGTTGCGAGTAAGTCTCATTCAAGTATTTAGTATTGCGATCAACTATCATTTACAGTTCAGGCGAGGCGCATGGCGACGTCATTCATGAACCGCACGGGATCATTGGCCGTCAACCACGCGGCTTCGCCCGCCACGGCGCCCAGCATATCGGCCAGCGGGTCCATCTCCGCCTTGGCGAAATTGCCGAGAACATAACCGCTTACCCGGTCCTTGTGCCCCGGATGACCGATGCCCAGCCGCACCCGGCGATATTCCTGCCCCAGATGCTGGTCGGTCGATCGCAGGCCGTTATGCCCCGCCGCGCCGCCGCCGGTCTTCACCTTCACCTTGAACGGCACGAGGTCGAGTTCGTCGTGGAACACCGTCAGCGCATCCACATCCAGCTTGTAGAAGCGCAGCGCCTCGCCGATCGACCGGCCGCTGTCGTTCATGAAGGTGGCCGGTTTCAGCAGCAGAACCTTCTCCGACCCGATTCGGCCCTCCTGCGTCCAGCCCTGGAACTGTTTCCGCACCGGGCCAAAGCCGTGCACCGCGGCAATCGCATCGACGGCCATGAAGCCGACATTGTGCCGGTGCAGCGCATATTGCGCACCCGGATTGCCCAGTCCTGCCCAGATCTGCACGGTCATCTCTCCCCAACGAAAAAGGGGCAGGGGAGCGTCGCCGCTTCCCTGCCCCCGATCGGTACGCCGCCTAGTGGGCGACGCAGCCGGCATCAGTCCTTCTTCTGGACCGACACCTTGTCGTCGTCGTTATCGTCGTCGTTCGGCTCGGCGGCGGCAGCTTCGGCCTCGGCCGACTGCGCTTCGGCCACTTCGGCCTCAAGCTGCTCGTCCTCGACGGTCGGGACGGTCGGCGGCACGATCGTGGCGATCGCGAAGTCGCGGTCGTCGATCGCGGCCGTCGCGCCCTTGGGCAGGTTCACGTCCGAGATGTGGATCGTGTCGCCGATCTCGCGACCCTTCAGCGAGATCGTGATCTCGGTGGGGATGTCGGCAGCATCGACCACCAGTTCGATCTCGTGACGCGTGATGTTGAGCACACCATTGCCGCGCTTGATGCCAGGGGCCTCTTCCTCGTCGGTGAACACCACCGGCACGGCGACCGTCACGGTCGTGTGCTCGCCGATGCGCAGGAAGTCGACGTGGATCGGGCGATCGGTGACGGGGTGGAACGCCACGTCCTTGGGCAGCGTACGCTCGCCGCCGACCATCACGACCGAGTTCATGAAGTGGCCGGTCATCAGCGCCTTCATCAGGACCTTCTCTTCCAGATGAACGGAAGTCGGCTCCTTGTTCTGTCCATAGATCACGGCAGGCACGCGGCCGTCACGACGCAGCGCCCGGGAGGCTCCCTTGCCAACCCGGTCACGCGTCTCGGCTGCGAGCGTAATGGTGTCGCTCATATCATATCTCCGAAACTTGTGCTTTCCCGCGCCACGCCTCCAGGGATGACCATGGCCGGAAGCGGGCGCGCATAGCGGGGAAGGGCGCAAAACGCAAATCGAGGTTGCGTCCGGCCGTCCCTCAATAAGCCACCCGCGTCGCCTTCACCCCCATCGTCGCCAGTTGCGCCTGCACCGAATCGGCCCCCGCCAGATGCCCCGCGCCGACCGCGATGAACACCGTGCCCGGCCGCGCCATGCGTTGCTTGATCCACGCCGCCCAGCGCTTGTTGCGATCGACCAGCAACACCTTGGCGACTTCCGGCGAGTCCTTCAGGCTATCGTTCATGTCCTCGGCCAGCGCCTCGGGCCGCCCGGCCGCCCAGTCGTCGACCATCTTCGACATCACCTTTTCGACCGTCGGCAATTCGTCGATGGTGCTGCCCAGGAATTCCAGCTGTGCCTTGTCCGACAGGCTGCTGAAATAGCCGAGTTGCTCTGCTGCCGTTTCCAGTCCCGTCACCGGCTTGCCCGCCGCCTTCGCCGCCGCGGTGATGACCTGTTCGGGGCCGTTGGACGTGTCGTAACCCAGCTTGCCGAGCGGCGCGATCGACAACTGCGTGGCCGCCAGCCACGGCTTGAACTTGTCGAGCGCATTGGCCGGCAATCCCGCATCCATCACCGCCTGCGCATAGGCTGCCCGGCGCCCCGCCGGCAGGCGCTCGACCAGCGGCGGCGTGCCGGCCGGGGCGAGGCCGGTCGCCTTCACCAGCCCCTGCATCGTCGCCGGGTCGGGCATCACCAGTTCCAGCTTCACCTCGTCCGACCGGTCGAACGCGGTCTTCACCGCCTCGTCGAACCATGTCAGGCCGGGCTTCAGCACATGGATCGTGCCGAACAGATAGATGGTGGTGTCGGCATCCTTCACCACCCACAAGGCCGGATCGGCATCGTTGGCGGGCTTCGCGGTTTGCGCACAGGCTGGCAGCGACAGGGTAAGGGCGAGGGCCGTGAACGCGGCGCGGAAGGAACGGGTCATCGCCGCCGCATGTAGGCAACGGCCGCCCTTCTTGCCAGAGCCCGCCCCATCGGCCAGAGACGCGCCCGTGACCAACCCGCTATCCTTCCAGCGCATGATCCTTACCCTCCATGACTATTGGAGCGATCATGGCTGCCTGATCCTGCAGCCCTACGACATGGAAATGGGCGCCGGCACCTTCCACCCGGCCACGACGCTGCGCGCGCTCGGCCCGGATACGTGGAACGCCGCCTTCGTCCAGCCCTGCCGCCGTCCCACCGACGGCCGCTATGGCGAGAACCCCAACCGGCTCCAGCATTACTACCAGTATCAGGTGATCCTGAAGCCCAGCCCGCCCGACCTGCAGGACCTGTATCTCGGCAGCCTCGCCGCGATCGGCGTCGACATGAACCTGCACGATATCCGCTTCGTCGAGGACGACTGGGAATCCCCCACGCTCGGCGCCTGGGGGCTCGGCTGGGAAGTCTGGTGCGACGGCATGGAGGTGACGCAGTTCACCTATTTCCAGCAGATGGGTGGTTTCGACATGAAGCCCGTCGCCGGCGAGCTGACCTATGGCCTCGAACGTCTCGCCATGTACATTCAGGACGTCGACAATGTGTACGACCTGAAGTTCAACGACGCCGGCGTATCCTATGGCGACGTCTTCCTCGAAAACGAGCGCCAGATGTCGACCTGGAATTTCGAGGTCGCCGACACCGACACGCTGTTCGACCAGTTTCGCAAATCCGCCGCCGAGTGCGAGAACTGCCTCTCGCGCGGCCTGCCGATCCCGGCGTACGAACAGGCGATCAAGGCCAGCCACACCTTCAACCTGCTCCAGGCCCGCGGCGTCATCTCCGTCGCCGAACGTCAGGCCTATATCGGCCGCGTTCGCGATCTGGCGAAGGGCGCCTGTGGTGCCTGGATGGAGAAGAACGGGTGGGCGGTGTGACGATGCTCGACCGGATGGAAGAAGGGTTGCTCGCGCGGAGGCGCGGAGACGCGGAGAAGAAGGGGATTGTTGCGCTCGCCTTTCGCCCGGCACGCCTGCCCCGCACGCCGATCCATAATAAGCGCCTGCGGCGTTCAGGAGAACATCGGCCCCACCCACGTCCGAACAACTCAGATCTTCTTCTCCGCGTCTCCGCGCCTCCGCGCGAACAAATCATTTCTTCCTTCTTCGGCCCTGAAACACGATGACCGACTTCCTCCTCGAACTCCGTTCCGAAGAAATTCCCGCGCGGATGCAGGACAAGGCGCGGGATGATCTCGCCCGCCTGTTCACCGCCGAACTGGCAAAGTCCGGCCTCTCCGCCGCCGCGATCGTCACCTACGCCACGCCCCGCCGCCTCGCGCTGATCGCCCGCGATCTGCCGCCTGAGACGCTGGCCGTGTCCGAAGAGGTGAAGGGACCGAAAACCTCCGCCCCGCCACAGGCGCTCGACGGCTTCCTCCGCAAGACCGGCCTGACCCGCGACCAGCTGGTCGAACGCGACGGCATCTTCTTTGCCGTTACTGAAAAGCCCGGCCGCGCCACCGCGTCCGTGCTGGCCGAGGCGATTCCCGCGATCATTCGCGCGTTCCCATGGCCGAAATCGATGCGCTGGGGCGCCGCCTCCACCTCGACCGAGTCACTTCGCTGGGTCCGCCCGTTGCACGGCATCGTCGCCCTGCTCGGTGAGACGATCGTTCCCATCGAAATCGCCGGCATCACCAGTTCGGCGACGACCTATGGCCATCGTTTCCACCACCCCGGTCCGATCACGATCGGATCGGCGGCGGATTATGTCGAGAAGCTGCGCGCCTGCCACGTCATCATCGATCAGGCCGAACGCCAGTCGATCATCGCGCTCGGCGCCACCATGGCCGCCGCGAAGGCCGGGCTGACGCTGGTTCGCGATGAGGGGCTGCTGATCGAGAATGCCGGCCTGGCCGAATGGCCGGTGCCGCTGCTCGGCCGCTTCGACGAACAATTCCTCGCCGTCCCGCCGGAGGTGATCCAGCTCACCGCGCGCGTGAACCAGAAATATTTCGTCTGTCGTGATGCGGCGGGCAATCTGGCGAACGCCTTTGTCTGCACCGCCAATATCGACGCGCATGACGACGGCGCCAAGATCGTCGAGGGCAACCGCAAGGTCCTCGCCGCCCGCCTCGCCGATGCTCGCTTTTTCTACGACACCGACCTGAAGGTGCCGCTCGACGACCTGCATCCGAAGCTGGAAAAGATCGTCTTCCACGAGCGGCTCGGCACCGTCGCCGACAAGGTCGATCGCGTCGCGAAGCTGGCCAGATGGCTGGTGGAAGAGGGCATCGTCACCCAGTCCCCCTCCCGCTCGCGGGAGGGGCTAGGGGAGGGCCTGTCCGCAAACGAAGCGCTGTCCGTGACAAGCCCTCCCCCGACCCCTCCCGCAAGCGGGAGGGGAGAATTGGCGGCACAGGCCGAACGCGCTGCCCGCCTCGCCAAGGCGGACCTCGTCACCGGCATGGTCGGCGAATTCCCCGAGCTACAGGGCCTGATGGGCGGCTACTACGCCGCCGCGCAGGGCGAAGACCCCGCCGTCGCCGCCGCGATCCGCGATCATTACAAGCCGGTCGGGCAGGGCGACGACGTGCCGACCGACCCGGTCACGGTCGCGGTGTCGCTGGCGGACAAGCTGGATACCGTCGCGTCGTTCTTCGCCATCGGCGAATTGCCGACGGGTTCGAAAGACCCGTTCGCATTGCGCCGCGCCGCACTCGGCATCCTGTTGCTGATCGAGCGGTCGTCGCTGCGCCTGCGACTTCATCAGGCGTTCGACTTCGCCGTGGGCGAGGTCGCCCAGTCCTTCGGCTATACCGTCGCCATGCGGATCGGCGGCGATCTCGCCGCCGTCTTCGACAAGACGGCGCGAGACTTCGCCAGCACGCGCGAACTCATTCAGAGCCTGCTGCACGACGAACGGGTCGGCGTTCACGAGGACAACCCCGTGGTGTCCGCCTTCCTCGAATCATCCAACCGCGCGACACCGGCGTTGCTGTCGTTCTTCGCCGACCGCCTCAAGGTTCAGCAGCGCGAGGCCGGCGTTCGCCACGACCTGATCGACGCGGTGTTCGCGCTTGGCGGCGAGGATGATCTCGTCCGCCTGCTCGCCCGCGTCCGCGCGTTGCAGGCGTTCGTCACGACCGAGGACGGCACCAACCTCCTCGCCGGCTACAAACGCGCCGCCAATATCCTGAAGAAGGAAAATGTCGCCCTCGCGGGGGAGGGTGCCGCTCCTTTGGCAGCCGCCGCGTCGACACCCTTCTACACGCCGGAACCTGCCGAGGCCGCGCTCCACGCCGCGCTCGACGCGGCCGAACCCGCCGCCGCCGATGCGGTGGCACAGGAGGATTTCGAGGCCGCGATGGCAGCGCTCGCCACCCTCCGCGCGCCGATCGATGCGTTCTTCGACGCCGTCACCGTGAACGACGTCGATCCCGACAAACGCATCGCCCGCCTCGCGCTCCTCGCCCGCGTTCGCGCCGCCGTCCACACGGTCGCCGACTTTTCGAAAATCGAGGGCTGACGACCGCGTTTAACTTGTTTAACAGGGCGCCATGATCGTCCCTTCAGGGACCAGCGAGGAACCGGCCATGACGCAGTATGTCTATCGATTCGGCGGCGGTGTTTCGGACGGCGGTTCGGGCGACCGGAACCTGCTCGGCGGCAAGGGTGCGAATCTGGCAGAAATGGCATCGATCGGCCTGCCGGTGCCGCCGGGCTTCACCATCTCGACCGAATTCTGCGCCGTCTATTATGACGAGGGCGGCAGCTTCCCGCAGAGCCTGCGTGACGAGGTCGCCACCGGCATCGCCCATATCGAGGGCGTCACCGGCAAGACATTCGGCAACGCCGCCGACCCCCTGCTCGTCTCGGTCCGCAGCGGCGCGCGCGCGTCGATGCCCGGCATGATGGACACCGTCCTCAACCTCGGGCTGAACGACGAGACGGTCGAGGGGCTCGCGGCGACATCGGGCGATGCGCGGTTCGCGTGGGACAGCTATCGCCGCTTCATCCAGATGTACGCCGATGTCGTCCTCGAACTCGATCACGGCGCGTTCGAGGAAGCATTGGAGATCGCCAAGGAAGACCAGGGCTTTACCCTCGACACCGAACTCAGCGCCGACGATCTCCGCACACTGGTCGCCGAATATAAGGCGCTCGTCGAGAAGCAGTGGAACAAGCCGTTCCCGCAGGACGTGCACGACCAGCTATGGGGCGCGGTCGGCGCGGTGTTCGGATCGTGGCAATCGGAACGTGCCAAGGTTTATCGCCGGCTGAACGACATCCCCGCCGCCTGGGGCACCGCCGTCAATATTCAGGCGATGGTCTTCGGCAATATGGGCGAGACGTCGGCCACCGGCGTCGCCTTCACCCGCGATCCGTCGAAGGGCGACCGCGCCTATTACGGCGAATTCCTCATCAACGCGCAGGGTGAGGACGTCGTCGCCGGCATCCGCACCCCGCAATATCTGACGAAGACCGCGCGCGAGGAAGCCGGCGCCAAGCCCGCCTCGATGGAAGAAGCCATGCCCGAGGTGTATGGCGAGCTGGCCGCCGTCTTCGACACGCTCGAAACCCACTACCGCGACATGCAGGACATCGAATTCACGGTGGAGCGTACCAAGCTCTGGATGCTCCAGACCCGCAGCGGCAAGCGCACCGCCAAGGCCGCGCTGAAGATCGCGGTCGACATGGCGAACGAGGGTCTCATCACGCATGAGGAAGCGATCCTGCGCGTCGAGCCGATGGCGCTCGACCAGCTGCTCCACCCCACGCTCGACCCGAACGCGCATCGCGATGTGATCGCCAAGGGCCTGCCCGCATCTCCCGGCGCCGCGTCCGGCGCGGCGGTATTCGATGCCGACACGGCCGAACGCTGGGCGGCGGACGGCAAGGCGGTGATCCTGATCCGCACGGAAACCAGCCCCGAAGACATCCACGGCATGCACGCGGCCAAGGGCATCCTGACCGCGCGCGGCGGCATGACCAGCCACGCCGCTGTCGTCGCTCGTGGCATGGGCCGCCCTTGCGTTTCCGGCGCCGGCGGCATCTCGATCTCCGCCAAGGACAAGGTGATGCGCGTTGCCGGTCGTGAGGTGCGCGAGGGCGATACGCTGACCCTCGACGGCACGACCGGCGAAGTCATGGCCGGTCTCGTCGCCACGGTGCAGCCTGAACTAGCCGGCGATTTCGGCACGCTGATGGTCTGGGCTGACGAGGTCCGCCGCCTGAAGGTGCGCGCCAACGCCGAAACCCCACTCGACTGCCGCACCGCGCGGGAATTCGGCGCGGAGGGCGTCGGCCTTTGCCGTACCGAGCATATGTTCTTCGATGCCGCCCGCATCACCGCGGTCCGCCAGATGATTCTGGCCACCGACGAGAAGGGCCGCCGCGTCGCGCTCGACAAGCTGCTGCCCGCTCAGCGCAGCGATTTCGCCGAGATCTTCGAGGTCATGGCGGGCCTGCCCGTTACCGTCCGCCTGCTCGATCCGCCGCTGCACGAATTCTTGCCGCACGAGGAAAACGAGTTCGAGGAGGTGGCGCAAGCCGCCGGCATCGATATCGACACGCTCAAGCGCCGCGCTGCGGAGTTGCACGAGTTCAACCCGATGCTCGGTCATCGCGGCTGCCGCCTGGGCGTTACCTACCCTGAAATCTACGAGATGCAGGCCCGCGCCATCTTCGAGGCCGCAATCGACGTCGCCGAAAAGAGCGGCACCGCGCCGATCCCCGAAGTCATGATCCCACTCGTCGCCACCAAGCGCGAACTCGATCTGATGAAAGCGGTCGTCGACAAGGCTGCCAAGGCCGTGTTCGAGGAACGCGGTCGGACGATCGAATATCTCGTCGGTACGATGATCGAACTGCCCCGCGCCGCATTGAAGGCTGGCGAGATCGCGGAGTCGGGCGAATTCTTCTCGTTCGGCACCAACGACCTGACCCAGACGACGCTCGGTGTCAGTCGGGACGACGCAGCCCGCTTCCTCGGCGCTTATGTCGAACAGGGCATCTACGCGAAGGACCCGTTCGTCAGCATCGACGTCGAGGGGGTCGGCGAACTGATCGAACTCGCCGCCGAACGCGGTCGTAAGACGCGCCCCGATATCAAGCTGGGCATCTGCGGTGAACATGGCGGCGATCCGGCGAGCATCGCTTTCTGTGAGAAGATCGGCCTCGATTACGTATCGGCCTCACCTTACCGCGTCCCGATCGCGCGACTGGCGGCGGCACAGGCAGCGTTGAACGCGCGATAATCAGACGATGCCGGTCATCCTTCCTGTTGAAGGATGACCGGCCTGTTTTTCAACGATCGACCGCCGTCCGCGGCTGCCAATCGAACCATCCGCGCCGCTCGCCGACCGGATAGGCTGGCCGTGCCCGATTGACCGCCACCGGCCGCGTCGCCACGGTTTCCGTTCGCGTACCGACCGCCAGATCGCGCTCGACGACAGGCGCCGTCCGCACCCGATTGGTCTCGGCCTGAGCTTCGGTCGCGCGCGCCTCGGCCGCTGCGATCCGCGCGTCTGCATCCTTGCGTGCCGCCGCATGCGCCTCGCGCTCGACGGAATAGCGGTCCTTCCACTTGCGCCCGCCGGGATGGCTGGCCAGGCCCAATAGCCAGCCGGCGATCAGGGCCAGCGCCAGCACCGCGAACTGCGTCGGGGTCGAAAACAACATCGCATCACTCCTGTTACGGAAGGTCAACGATCCGCCCCGGCGCTTGGTTTCAGCGGCTCAATTCCCGCTTAGCAGCGCATCCTTGATCGAACAGGCCGCCGGTCCCAGGATCACGACGAACAGCACCGGCAGGATGAAACAGATCAGCGGCACGGTCATGATCGCCGGCAGGCGCGCCGCCTTTTCCTCCGCCCGCATCATCCGTTCGTTGCGGAATTCCGACGACAGGACGCGCAGCGCGGAGGCGAGGGGGGTGCCGTATTTCTCGGTCTGCACCATCGTCGTCGTCACGCCCTTCACCGCCTCCAGCGCGACACGCATGGCGAGGTTTTCGAACGCCTGTCGACGGTCGGTCAGGAAACCCAGTTCGATCGCGGTCAGCGTAAATTCCTCACCCAGTTCGGGATAGGCGCGACCCAGTTCGCGGGCCACGCGGTGGAACGCCGCATCCACCGTCAACCCGGCCTCGGCGCAGATCACCAGCAGATCGAGCGCATCGGGTAACCCCTTGCGGATCGCGTCGGACCGTTTGGCGATCCGGTTCTTCAGAAAGATGTCGGGCGCCTTGTACGACAGGATCAGCGTACCTGCGACCAGCGCATATTTCTTCATCGGCGACCATTCGGCAAAGCCGTTGGTGGCATAGACCCAGAAGCCGATGATCCCGCCCAGCACAACCGGCATCGCCAGCCGGCCGAAGATCACCGCGACCGCCCATTCCTTCGACCGGATGCCCGCCTGCAACAGCTTCAGCTGCGCGTCCTTGATCTGGCTTTCCTGCAGCATCTTCATCGATCCCAGCAGCGACCGCAGCCGGTCGGTGGTCTCGTTTCGTTGCACCAGCTTCGCGCGCCGCTTGGTCGATGCGGTGATGCCCGCCTTCAACTGCTCGCGCCGGTCGTTCAGCGCCTTCACGCGCTTGGCCATCGGGTCACGCACGGTCGTGGCGGCATAGATCGCCACCATCACCGCAAATGCCGCGACGCCCGACAGGATCGTCGCAACCCAGATCACGTCGACGCCCAACAGCGTCGGTCCGGCGGTCTCGCCCATCAGCCGTGGTTCCTCAAATCTCGAAACTGATCATCTTGGCCATGATGAACGCGCCGATGCTCATCCACATCATGCCCCCCATGCCCGTCACCATCAGCCGTTCGTCGACGAAGAACTTGCCGATATACAACGGGTTGATGAACCAGATCAGGCCGAACACGATGAACGGCAGCGACCCGATGATATAGGCGGATGCCTTGGATTCGGACGACATCGCCCGGATCTTCAGCTTCATCTGCGCGCGCTTGCGCAGCACATCGGCCAGATTGGCCAGCGTCTCGGCCAGATTGCCGCCGGTCTCGCGCTGGATCGCGATGGTGATGACGAAGAACTGGAATTCGGGCGTGCCCAACCGGTCGGCGGTTTCCTGCAACGCCGCGTCCATCGTCCGGCCGATCTTCATCTTGTCGGCGATGGCGCGGAATTCCTCGCCGATCGCGCCGTCCACCTCGGCCCCGACGACGCCGATCGTCTCGCTGATCGGCAGGCCGGACCGCAGGCCACGGACCAGCAACTCGATCGCATCGGGGAACCGGGCGGTGAACTTGCCTACCCGCCGCCCGATGACCTTGGCCACCACCAGATGTGGCAGACCCGCCCCGATCGCGAGCGACATCATCAGCGCCATCAGCACCGGCAATCCCCGCAACAGCGTCACCAGCAGGATGACGACCGTCAAGCCGGCCGTCGTCATGCCGTATTGGCCGACCGTCCAGTCCTTGCCCGTCATCGCCAGCCGCTTTGCCAGCAGCGCGCGGTTGGGCAGGATGCGGCCGAACGCGATATCCATCTTGGTATCGCGCGTATTGGAGATACCGCGCGTCTGCCCCGTCACGATGACGTCGGCGGCATGACGGTTGCGCAGCCCGGCCAGCCGTCGCGCCTGGATGCGCGACGTGGACGGGCCGGAAAAGGCCATGACGCCGATGGCCAGCACCAGCGAACAACCCAGCATCAGCAGGAGGAGCGGCAGCATCTTGCGCCTACTTCTTCTGGGGCGAGCGCTTCGCCATCAGGCTTCTGAAATCGCCGATCTTGCCCAGCAGCGTCGTTGTCTTCGCAGCCCCCACGACGTCGCCACCGACACTCGTTCCCATACGTGACAGGGCGGTGACCAGATCGACCAGCGGCGTTACCGTTTTGGTCGTCTTGCCCGCCTCGGCCAGTGGCTTGCCCAGCTTGGCTGCCTGACACGCCAGTTTCTGGTCCATCGGCACGCTGAAATCGATCTTGCGCTCGATCGATGTCTCGAAATCCTTGCGCGTGATCTCCGGCGTGCCGGCGGTCAAAACCCGGTTCGCCAGCACCTGCACCTGACATTGCGGGGCGTTCGATTTCATCCAGGACAGCAGGCGGATCGTGTCGCGCGCCGCCGCCAGCGTCAGCTCGGTGACGATCACTGCGGTCTGCACGTCGCTCATCAGGTGCGGATGCTGGACCAGCATCGTGCGCGGGAGGTCGACGATCGTGCATTCGAAGCTGGCGCGCATTTCTTCCTGCAATTGGTAAAAGGCGGCACCATCGGTGACGAGCGGCGCGTTGATCGGCGCCTCGGCCGACAGGACCGCCAGCTTCTCCGATGCGCGGACCATCGCGCGTTCGATGAACAGGCCATCGATCCGGCTGGGATTCTCGATCGCGTCGGTCAGGCCGCGGCCCGGCTCCAGATCGAGCGACAGCGCAGCGGTACCGAAGTGGATGTCGAGATCGAGCAACGCGGTCGATTGCCCCTCGCGCTCCGCCAGCAACCACGCGACCGACGATGCGACTGTCGAAGCACCGACCCCGCCGCGCGCACCGATCACCGCGATCGCCGCATGCGGTCGGTCGACCGCGACATCGGCGGCCTTCGGGGCATGGAGCAACGCCTGCGCCTGCCCGAACGCGTCGCGCAGCATGTCGGGATGCAGCGGCTTCAGCAGGTAATCCTGAATGCCGCTGGCGACGAGATCGCGGTACAGGCGCACGTCGTTGACCTGTCCGGCGGCGATCACTACCGTTCCCGGCTCGCACACCTCGGCCAAGCCGTTGATGTCGTTCAGCGGATCACCCGATTCGGCCAGATCGACGAACAGGATCTGCGGGCTGGCCGACACCGACAGCGCCTGCACGCCGGCGCGCAGGCCGCCTTTGTGGATCTTTTCGACCGACCAGCCCAGTTCCGCGACGACGGGGCGCAGCGCATCGGCGGTGGTGTCGTCGCATACATAGGCGACGAAGGGTTCGCGAATGCCCGCGCCCGCCGGTTTCCAGGGTGCGTTCATCCTACTTCCCTCCCGCCGATTCGGCCTTCACGTTCGCGCCGCCGCCACCGCTGGGGGCCGCCTTGCGGAACAGATCGATCGATTTGTACACCGTCATCGGATCAGCCATGCCGGATGCGCCCGCGCCGCGGATCAGGTCCTGCGGATTGGCGATCATCGCCGCCAGATTGCTGTTGGTGGAACAGCCATAGCCCGACGACGTGTTCTGTTCGTAATCCACTGACGAATCGCGCGACCAGTCCGGGCATCCCGGCACATGCGCCCTCATCCGGCTGACCACGATACGGACGGTGCCGGGCGCGACCGTGCCCGCCGATACCGGCGCATCATCGGCCAGCAACAGGCCGAAACCGGAGACGATCTCCGCCACCGCGTCGCGCGACCCCGCCGCCGGATCGTCGATCGCGATCCGGTCGCCATAGCCAGTACGAAGCCCGGCCAGCCAGCCCTGCAACCGCTGCGCCTCGCCGGACGCCAGCGAACCGCCCGCTGTTTGCAGGTCGAGCACATAATCCGTCCGGGCGACCACCGGCTGGTGAACCGATTCCAGCCCGCGGTTGCGGGTGCCGGTGCACCCACTGACGGCCAGCGCCGGGATCAGGCAGGCGAGTAGGAGCGAACGCGTGGTCATCGAAGCGATTCCTCGGGAAGCGGCGATCATTGCGTGAAACCAGGGGCCGGCGCGCCGGCGCGTGCCTTGCGGGGGGACGCTGCCGGCATGGCGGCGCCGGGGGTGGGGGCGGCCTGCACCGGCGGCGCCATCATCGGCACCGGCCGCTGCCCGCCGGTCTGGCCATCGCTCAGCCTGCCCAGCAGGATACGCTCGGCATCGGTCGGCGCCTTGTAGCCATCGACCGGCAGGGCCACCTCCGCCGGGCTATCCATCGGTTTCACCAGATAGGGGGTGATGATGATGACCAGCTCGGTCTCGTTGCGCTGCCAGCTGTTCGATCGAAACAGCGATCCCAGGATGGGGATGTCACCCAGGAACGGCGCCTTGTCGATCGAGTTGTTGCGCGAATTCGACAGCAGACCGGCGATCATCAGGCTCTGCCCCGATCCCAGTTCCACCGTGGTTTCCGCTCTACGCGAACTGATCCCCGGCACGCGCGTACCGTTCAGCGCGACCGCGTTCGAATAATCGAGCTGCGACACTTCCGGCCGGACCCGAAGCGAGATGCGGCCGTCCGACAGCACCGTTGGTGTATAGGCCAGGCTGATGCCATATTGCTTGAACTCCACCGACACCGCGCCTAGCCCCTGAGCGATCGGGATAGGGATTTCGCCGCCGGCGAGGAAACTGCCCGTCTCGCCCGACAGCGCCGTCAGGTTCGGATTGGCGAGCGTCGTTACCTGCCCGATGGTCTCGCCCAGATCGATGGCCGACAACAGGTCGAGACCCAGTAGCGATCCGGCGGCATTCAGCGTCGTACCGATGCCGCTGGGGGCGGGAAACTTGAACAGCTTGTCGCCCGGCCGCGCGCCGTTGGTGTCGACGGGCGCATTCAGCTGACCGACCACGCCCGGCACGGTGCTGATCGTTCCCTGACGACCCTGTGCGATGCCGAACAGGAAATTGCTACCGCCCCGGCTCTGGCCTGTCAGGTTGACGCCGACGTTCTTGACGAAGCCGCGCGTCACCTCCGCAAAACGCACCTGCAGATTGACCTGCAACGGCGTCGCGGTGCGCAGGTGCGACAGCACCTTCATGCCGTCACCGACGAACGCCTGTACCAGCCGCTCCGCCTCGGCCGCATCGCCCGGCGTCGCGACCGTGCCGGTCAGCAGCATCATGCCGTTCATCGGCGTCGTCACGACCTTGGCATCCGGCATCGCCAGCGCCAGCATCGCGCCGACCGAATCGAGGTTGTTGCCCACCCGCACCGTTGTCGTGAACACCACCGCCCCGCCGCGCGCCGTGGCCGAGATCGTCGTCTCGCCGGTCTTCTTGCCGAAGATGTACAACTGGGTCGGCGAACGGACCTGCACGTCGGCGATCGAGTCGTCGGCGATGAACAGATCGCTCATCGGCCGGGCCAGCGTCACCAGCCGCCCGCGACCGGTATTGACCTGGACGACCGGCGCAGCGCTGGGAGCGGCGGTCGCGACCACCGGCATCGTCTGCGCGGTAACGGGCATCGTCGGCATGGCGAGGGCGAGGCACAGCGTGCCACCCAGCGGCTTCCCCAGCACCTTCATCGAAACGCGCATCTTACTTTCCCCCCACCGACACGGCGGACACGTTGTTGCCACGGGCGATCCGCACGACCGGGCCGCTCGGCACCGGTGCCTGCGCGGTGCCGCCGGGAATGGTCGCTGGTGCGCCGCCCGAGGCCATCATGCCGTTCGACGACATGCTGCTGACGCCCGAGTCCGGCGCCCGGCCGGGTACGGACCGGCGCTGAAAGCGGGAGACGTCGGCGCCGGTCGCATAGGTCGAGGCGCCGGTTTGCGGCTGGCTGGCCAGTTGCAGCATCATCGCCTTCTCGGCACGCGGGTCGCCATCCGGCACCTTCACCGCGCCCGATGCGATCGCCTCTTCCAGCTCGCTCGAATTGTCGGCGATCGACCGCAGCGACAGCGACAGCGAACCCAGCGTCTGGGCGACCGCGATCTGCTCCGCGATCTTCGGCGTCGCCTCGATCGTCACGTTCGAGAATGTGCGGACCACGGTCTTGCCGTCGTCGCCCGCGATATTGTCGGTGCGCTGGTCGGTGGCGAGCACGCGCAGGTTGCGCATGATCGTCTCCGAAACATGCAGCGGCGTCCCGTCACCACCACCGGCGACGGATTGCGTCAGCACCAGATCGATCCGGTCACCCGGAAACACGAAACCCGCGACCGCCGCCTGTGCCGATACCGGCACCGTCACCGCGCGCATCCCCGGCCCGAGTGCCGCGGCCAGAAAGCCACGATCGCCCGGCTTCACCAGCGCGCCCTGCGTCACCGGCTGCCCGGCGGTGATCGGGTTGCGGACCACGGTGCCCTGCAACTTGGCCAGATCGGTGCTGGCCTTCAGGTAATAGGCATTGTCGACCAGTTCGCGCGGCCAAGGCTGGAATTTCAGCGCGGTGGCATCCAGGATGGTGCCGATCGGCAGGGCGCGGGTCGCCACCAGCACTTCCGGGCCGTTGACCACCGGCGGCTGGTTGGCGGCGGCGGCCTGCGGCGCGGCGCTGCCGGCGATCAGCGACCGCGCGAACAGCGCGGTGACGACCGCCACTATCAGCGCGCCGACCAGCAGAATGACCTTGCGACTATCCATGTATCTCTCTCGCGCCTTTCGAAGGGCCGTCGGTTGATCCGACGTTAATCATCAGCCAAATTGGTTAAGGATGGGTTCGCGCAGGGTCAGAATGCCCGCGATGGCGATAGCCACCCCGTACGGCACCTCCACCGCACCCGCCGGATCGCCCCGCTTCAACCGCCGCTCGACGATCATCGCCAGCGTCACCGCGCCACCGGCCAGCGACATCACGACCAGCATCGTCACGAACAGGTGCAGCGGCAGCCACAGGCTCAGCGCCGCGATCAGCTTCACGTCGCCGCCGCCCATCGCCCCGATGTGGAATGCGAACGCGAATACGCCCAGCGCCGCCAGCGACAGCGCCAGTTGCAGCGGCACACCCGGCCACAGCGTCGCACCATTCGCCCACCACCATAAGGGCGCCAGCAGCACCAGCGCCGCGCTCTTGCGGTTGGCGATCTCGCGCGTGCGGGCATCTTCTATCCCCGCCGATAACAGCAGGGCGACGGCGACCAGCACCAGCGCGATCCGAACGAAATCCCATTCCATGGCCATGCGGTGTAGACGGCAGGGCTTGCGAAACCGTAACCGGACATTCGATGACCGATCACCCCGTCCTCAACCCTGGTAACGGCGGCCGATACGACGTCGCGATCGCCGGTGGCGGCATCGCCGGCGCCAGCCTCGCCGCCGCGCTCGCGCCGCATGCTCGCGTCGTGGTGCTGGAATCCGAATCGACCCCCGGTCTCCATGCGACCGGGCGATCGGCGGCGTTCTGGTCGGAAACCTATGGCGGCCCGGCGATCCAGCCGTTGACCACGGCATCGGGGGCGGCGTTGCGCGACGGCGGTTTTCTCGAGTCGCTGGGATCGCTGCATATCGGCCGTGCGAGCGACTCGGTGGCGGCGGCGGCGTTCCTCGACGAATTCCGCGACAGCCCCGTCGCGCTCGAACCGGTCGATCCGCACGCCCATGTTACCGGCCTGCGCGACGACTGGACGATCGGTATCTGGGAACCGAGCTGCGCCTATATCGACGTCGCCGGGCTCCACGCTCATTATCTGGCACAGGCACGCCGCGCCGGGACGGCGATCGTCACCGATGCCGGCGTGCAATCGGCGGCCCGTCAGGATGGACAATGGTCGATCGAGACGCCCGCCGGCCGCTTCATCGCCCCCGTGCTGGTCAACGCCGCTGGTGCCTGGGCGGACGTGGTGGCCATACGCTGCGGCGTCCGGCCGATCGGAATCCGGCCCTATCGCCGCACGATGGTGCAATTGCGCACCGATCCCGCACCGCCAGCCGGCCTGCCGCATGTCGCCGACATCGCCGGCGGCTTCTATTTCAAACCCGAATCGGGCGGCCGTCTATGGCTGTCGCCGCATGACGAAATCCCCACCGACCCGTGCGACGCCGCGCCGGAAGAAATCGACGTCGCCATCGCGATCGATCGGTTGCAGGGCGCGGTCGATTGGCGGATCGAGGGGGTGGAACATCGCTGGGCCGGCCTGCGCAGCTTCGCGCCCGATCGTCGCCCCGTCTATGGCTTTGCCGAACCCGGCTTTTTCTGGTGCGCGGGGCAGGGGGGCTTCGGTATCCAGACCGCGCCGGCCGCTGCGACGCTCGCGGCGGCGCTGATACTGGGGCGATCGCCTGACCTGCCCGGCGTCGATCCCGCCTGCTATGCGCCGGGCCGGTTCGTTGATAGCATCCGCTGATCCGGCAAGAGCAGGAGAGCAACGATGGCGCATAAATTCGTGATCGAGCAGAACAAGGCTGGCGAGTATGTCGCCAAGTTCAAATACAACAGCGAAACGATCTTCTGGACCGAAGGCTATACCAGCAAGGCCGGCGCCCGGAATGCCATCGCCTCCGTCCTGAAAAACGGTCCGGAGGCTCCGGTCGAAGAAGTATAGTCAGATGCCGGGCCAGTGATCCCCGGCGGAGGCCGGGGTCCAGTTGGGAGTTCCGTCGTAGTTTATCGCAACCCTTCACCCAACTGGACCCCGGCCTCCGCCGGGGAACAATGGGCAGTTTCCGGCCTGATCGACACCCCGATCGCTTACCCCCGCCCGGCCACCACCGCCGCATCGGACGCCAGCTTGTCGACCCGCTCGTTATCCGGGTGGCCGGCATGGCCCTTCACCCATTTCCAGTCGATCTTGTGCGGCTTGGCGGCATCCAGCAGCGCCTGCCACAGTTCGGCATTCTTCACCGGCTTCTTGTCCGCCGTCTTCCAGCCATTGCGCTGCCAGCCGTGGATCCACTTGGTCAGGCCGTCCATCACGTACCGGCTGTCGGTCGACAGCGTCACCGCACACGGCCGGGTCAGCGCCTTCAGTCCCTCGATCGCCGCAGTCAGTTCCATCCGGTTGTTGGTCGTGAGCTTCTCGCCGCCCGACAATTCCTTTTCCTGCCCACCGGCGCGGATCAGCGCACCCCAGCCGCCCGGACCCGGATTACCCTTGCACGCACCATCCGTCGCGATTTCAACCGGCATCAAATTCATTGTCCCGTTCATACCAATCAAGCCGCCGCGCATAGGCGAGGGGGTCCTTGCGTGTCACCAGCGCATCGGCCGGCGTATTCAGCCAGTCCCACGCCCGTGTCAGCAGGAACCGCAGGCAAGCCCCCCGCGCCAGCACCGGCAACGCCGCCCGCTCCGCTACCGACAGCCCGAACGCCTCGTCATAGCCCTCGACCAGCGCGCGGCCGACCGCCGGGTCCAGTGGCTCGCCCGCCGGATCGAACGCCCAGGCCGAATGCATCACCGCCAGATCGTACGCCCGCACGTCGGTGCAGGCGAAATAGAAATCGATCAGCCCCGTCACCCGATCGTTCAACATCAGGACGTTGTCGGGAAACAGATCGGCATGGATCACGCTGACGGGCAGGTCCCGCGGCCAGTCCTGCTCCACCGCCGCCAGCGCGCGATCGACCCGATCGTACAGCCCCGCCTGAATCGTATCGAGCGACCGTCCGCACCGCTCCAGCAGGGGCCGCCAGTCATCGATGCCCAGCGTATTGGGCCGTCCGCCGTCGAAGCTCGCCAGACTGCGATGCATCACCCCCATCGCCGCCGCCGCCGCCCGCGCCTGCGCTGCAGTCGGTCGCGTCACCGACACGCCCGACAGGAATTCGATCAGGCAGGCAGGCCGCCCCTCCAGTTCCTGGATCACCCGGCCGTCGCGATCGGGCAACCCGCGCGGCACCAGATTGCCGTCGCCCGCCAGATGGTCGAGCATCGCGAAGAAGAATGGCAGATCGTCCGCCGCCACCCGCTTCTCGTACAGCGTCAGGATGAAGCGCCCGGTCGTCGTATCGACCAGATAATTGGAATTCTCGACCCCCTCCGCGATCCCCTTTGCCGACGCCAGCGCGCCATGATCGTAGCGCGACAGAAATGCCGTCAGCGCCTCGGCCGACACCTGCGTATAAACAGCCATCGCTTAGTCTAAGCCTCTGATCGATGGTTCAGAACACCTACCCCCCCCGTCATTCCCGCGAAGGCGGGGATCCATAAACTCCGAACCCTGCAATTTTCATGGTCCCGGGATTATGGATTCCCGCCTTCGCGGGAATGACGGTAAATAAATTAGGCCGCCGCCGCTTCCAGCCCGCGCGGCAGCTTGAACGCGATCGTCTCACGCGTCGTCTCTTCCTCGCGCTCGGACACCACGAACCGCTCCGACAGCCGCTCCACCAGTTCGCGCACCAGCAGTTCGGGCGCGGAGGCTCCCGCGGTCAGGCCCAATGTCCCGACGCCGTCCAGAAACGCCCAGTCGAGATCGGCCGCCCGCTGGATCAGCTTGGCCCGAATCCCCTCGCGCTCGGCGACCTCGACCAGCCGCACGGAGTTCGACGAATTGGGCGCGCCGATCACCAGCATCGCATCGCACTGCGCCGCGATCGCCTTCACCGCCGCCTGCCGATTAGACGTGGCGTAACAGATGTCCTCGCCCCGCGGCGCCTGCATCAAGGGAAAGCGCCGCTGCAACGTCGCCACCACGGCGGCGGTGTCGTCGACCGACAGCGTCGTCTGCGTCAGGAACGCGAGGTTGGCGGGGTCGGGCGGGGAGAACGTCTCGGCATCCGCATCCGTCTCGATCAGCGTCATGGCACCTTCCGGCACCTGTCCGAACGTGCCGATCACCTCGGGATGGCCGGCATGGCCGATGAACACGATATGCCGCCCGGCCGCGACCAGCCGCTCCGCCTGCCGGTGGACCTTCGACACCAGCGGGCAGGTCGCGTCGAGATAATCAAGGCCCCGGTCCTGCGCCGCTGCCGGCACCGATTTCGGTACGCCATGCGCGGAGAAGACGACCGGCGCGCCGTCAGGCACCTCGTGCAGTTCCTCGACGAAAATCGCGCCCTGCGCCTTCAGCGTGTCGACCACGAACTTGTTGTGGACGATCTCGTGCCGGACATAGACGGGCGCGCCGTGCTTTTCGATCGCCAGCTCGACGATCCGGATCGCCCGGTCGACGCCGGCGCAAAAGCCGCGCGGCGCGGCGATCAGGAGGTCGAGCGGCGGCTTGGCGAAGGGCGTCTGCATGGTGCCGGCCTTACGCGATTGCTTGCGCCCGTCCAAGCCGGTTCCTATGGCTGCGGGCAAAGGGCCAGCCGATCCGCCGGCCGCTTGCAAAAGGTATGCGTCGCCCGTGAAAGCCCCCCTTCTGATCGCCGCCTCCACCGCCGTCCTGCTCGCCGGCTGTGCCAGCAAGGGTGAGATCGACGCGACCGGCGGCGTCTCCGCGGTCCGTTCCGCCTGCCCGGTCGTCGGCGTGCCCGCCGGCACCGGCGACGTCACGGTCTTCGATCCGCCGACCAGTCAGGCGCAGTCCGCGATCGATCTGGTCGCGACCATGACCAACGTGCGCGGCACCTGCGCCGATGCGACCGACGACATCGTCACCACCGTCAGCTTCGACGTGCAGGCCCGCCGCCTGCGCACCGACGGCGCCCGCGACGTGCAACTGCCCTATTACATCGCGGTCGTCCGCGGCGGCACCAACCCCGTCGCCAAGCGCGTTAGCACGATCCAGCTGCATTTCGACGCCGGTCAGGCCCGTGCGCAGGCCAGCGGCACCGCCACCACCACCGTCTCCCGCGCTGCCGCGACGCTGCCGCCCGAGGTGCGCGAGCGCCTGACCCGCCGGCGCAAGGCCGGCGACGACGATGCCGCCGTCGATCCGCTGACCCAGCCCGAGGTACGCAAGGCTGTCCTTTCCGCCAGTTTCGAGGCGCTGGTCGGCTTCCAGCTCAACGAAGCGCAACTGCGCTATAATGTGACGCGATAAGGCAAGTTACACGATCCCCGATTGACTAAACCGGCGGGGCTGGCCAGAGCCGGTCCCGTCGATGCCCCGCGCGGGAGAGACCCCGGACTTGATCCGGGGCGCCGAAGGAGCAACCGCCCCGGAATCTCTCAGGCACCAGGGACCGCGCGAGGATATACGACACTCTGGAAAGCGCCGCTGACCTTTCAGGTCGATGGCCACCGAAGGGGTAAGCCGCGCGTCCGTCAGACACGCCGGCGAAAGCTCTCAGGTCCCGTGACAGAGGGGGTTCGGATCGATCGCGGGCGTCCCGCCGTCGTCCGCCCTTTTTGGAGACGGTACCATGAGCGACCTACCAGCCGACACGCTCCTCAACGTCGAAGATGCACCCGAAGATCAGGAAGAGCCGCAGCTCCTCCCGCTCGACGCGTGGCACCGCGCCCATGGTGGCCGCATGGTCCCGTTCGCCGGCTATATCATGCCCGTCCAGTATGAGGGCATCATGGCCGAGCATCTTTGGTGCCGCGAGAATGCCGGCCTGTTCGACGTCAGCCATATGGGCCAGCTCGTCTTCACCGGCGACGGCGTCGATCCGGCGCAGGCGCTCGAAGCCGTTCTTCCCGGCGACATCACCGGTCTCGGCCAGAACCGCATGCGCTATTCGCTGCTGCTGAACGAAGAGGGCGGCGTGCTCGACGACCTGATGGTCACCCGCCGCGCCGGCGAGGAAGGCACCGACGAAATCTACGTCGTCGTCAACGGGGCGACCAAATACGACGATATCGGCCACTTCCTCGATTCGATGTCCGACGACATCACCATCAACCTGCGGGACGAACAGGCGCTGCTCGCGGTGCAGGGTCCCAAGGCGGTCGACGCCGTCTCGCGCCTGATCCCCGGCGTCGAAGCGCTGGTGTTCATGACCGCCGGCGCGTTCGAATGGAATGGCACGCCGCTGTGGATCAGCCGCTCGGGCTATACCGGCGAGGACGGCGTCGAAATTTCGATCCCCGCCGAACACGCCGCCGCCTTCGCCGACGCGATCTGTGCCGAACCCGAAGTGAAGCCGATCGGCCTCGGCGCCCGCGACTCGCTTCGGCTGGAGGCGGGCCTGCCGCTCTACGGTCACGATCTCGATCCCGAGACGACGCCGGTCATGGCCGATCTCGGTTTCGCCCTGTCGAAGCGCCGCCGCGAGGCCGGTGATTTCGCCGGTGCCGCCCGCATCCTCGCCGAGCGCGAATCCGGCCCCGCCGTGAAGCGCGTCGGCCTGATCGTCACCGGCCGCCAGCCGGTGCGTGAGGGCGCGTCCGTCGTCGCCGAGGACGGCTCGGTCATCGGCCGCGTCACCTCCGGCGGCTTCGCCCCGACGCTCGGCGCACCGATCGCCATGGCCTATGTCCCCGCCGCCCTCGCGATCGTCGGCACCGCCGTCCGCCTGATCCAGCGCGGCAAGGTCCACGATGCGACCGTGTCGGCGATGCCGTTCGTTCCCCATCGCTACGTCCGCCAATCCACCAAGACTGGAGCCTGAAGAATGCGCTATTTCACCGAGGATCATGAGTGGATCGACGTCGAGGGTGCGATCGGCACCGTCGGCATTTCGAACTATGCCCAGAGCCAGCTCGGCGACATCGTGTTCGTCGACGTGCCCGCCGATGGCCGCGAACTGGCCAAGGGCGACGAAGCCGCCGTCGTCGAATCGGTGAAGGCCGCGTCGGACGTCTATTCGCCCGTCTCCGGCGCCGTGATCGAAGGCAATCCGGCACTCGCCGACTCGCCCGATCTGGTGAACTCGGACGCCGAAGGCGAAGGCTGGTTCTTCCGCATCACGCTGTCGGACGAAGGCGAACTGGACAGCCTGATGGAAGAGGCCGCCTACGAAGCCTTCGTCGCCAAGCTCTAAACCTTCTTCCCCCCTCCCGCTCGCGGGAGGGGTCGGGGGTGGGCAGTGCTCGACGGCGAAAGCCGAAACGAGCGCGTCCCGTACCCCAAAAACGCCCACCCCCAGCCCCTCCCGTCAGCGGGAAGGGAGGAGCACGAAATGCGCTACCTGCCGCTCACCCAGCCCGACCGCGACGCGATGCTTGACGTCATCGGCGCCGACACGATCGACGCGCTGTTCGTCGATGTGCCCAAAGACGCCCGCCTCGACGGTCCCGTCCGCGACCTGCCGAACCACGCGTCCGAACTGGCGGTCGAACGGCACATGACCGCGCTCGCCCGCAAGAACACCGTGGCGGGCGAAGTGCCGTTCTTCCTAGGCTGCGGCGCGTATCGCCATCACGTGCCGGCCTCGGTCGATCACCTGATCCAGCGCGGCGAATTCCTGACCGCCTATACGCCGTACCAGCCGGAAATCGCGCAGGGCACGCTTCAGATGCTCTTCGAATTCCAGACCCAGGTCGCCCGCCTGCTCGGCACCGACGTGGCGAACGCCTCGATGTACGACGGCTCGACCGCCTGCTGGGAAGCGATCGGCATGGCCCGGCGCATCACCCGCAAGGGCAAGGCGATCCTGTCGTCGGGCCTGCATCCGCATTATGTGTCGGTCGCCAGGACGATGGCGAAATATACCGGCGACGTGCTCGACACGACCACGCCGTGGCTCGTCCCCGACATGGATATCGACCGGCTGATCGGCGCGATCGATGACGATACGTCGTGCGTCGTCGTCCAGTATCCCGACATCCTCGGCCGCATCGCCGACCTGAGGCCGCTGGCGGACGCCGCCCATGCGAAGAAGGCGCTGCTGATCGTCGTCGTCACCGAACCCGTCGCGCTTGGCGCGCTGAAGTCGCCCGGCGAGATGGACGCCGATATCGTGGTGGGCGAGGGGCAGTCGCTCGGCGTCGGCCTGCAATTCGGCGGGCCCTATGTCGGCCTGTTCGGCTGCAAGGACAAATATGTCCGTCAGATGCCCGGCCGCCTGTGCGGCGAAACGGTAGACGCGGACGGCCGCCGCGGCTTCGTGCTCACGCTGTCGACGCGTGAGCAGCATATCCGTCGCGAAAAGGCGACGTCGAACATCTGCACCAACTCCGGCCTTTGCGCGCTGGCCTTCTCGATCCACATGACACTGCTGGGTGAGGCTGGTCTCCGCCAACTGGCCGAGGTCAATCACGCCGGCGCGGTCGCTGCCGCGATACGCCTTTCGCAAATTCCCGGCGTCGAGCTGGTCAACACCGGTTTCTTCAACGAATTCACGCTGAAGCTGCCGGTCGAGGCACGCCCCGTCGTTCGCACGCTGGCCGATCGCGGTATCCTGGCCGGCGTCTCGCTCGGCCGGCTCTATCCGGGCGAAGGCGACCTCGCCAACGGCCTCGTCGTCGCCGTCACCGAGACGACCACCGCGGAGGATGTCGAAACCCTTGCCGCCGCGCTCCAGGAGATACTGGCATGAGCATCAATCAGAGCGGCTGGCGCCCGACCACGCCGACCAAGGGCAACGACGCCGCACCGACCTTCACCGGCAACAAGGCGCTGATGCTGGAGGAAGCGCTGATCTTTAAGATCGGCGATGCGACCACGACGGGTGTTGATTTCACCGGCTTCGGTGCGCCCACCGCGGCGGATGACAAGCTGTCCGGCCTCGCCCGCACCGCCCCGATCGGCCTCCCCGGCCTGTCGGAGCCGGAGACCGTCCGTCATTACACCCGCCTGTCGCGCCAGAACTACGCCATCGACCTCGGCCTGTTCCCGCTCGGCAGCTGCACGATGAAGCACAATCCGCGCCTCAACGAGAAGATGGCGCGACTGCCGGGCTTCAGCGACATCCACCCGCTCGCTCCCGTCGATACGGTGCAGGGGGCGCTGGAGGTCATCCATCAGCTCGCGCACTGGCTCGTCACGCTTACCGGCATGACTAGCGTCGCGATGAGCCCGAAGGCCGGTGCGCACGGCGAACTCTGCGGTATCCTCGCCATCAAGGCGGCACTGGCCAAGCGCGGGGAGGGCGCCCGCAAGGTCATCCTCGTGCCCGAATCGGCGCACGGCACCAATCCCGCCACTGCCGCCTTTGCCGGCTTCGCGGTGGAGGACATTCCTGCCACGCCCGATGGCCGCATCGATACCGCCGCGCTGATCGCCCGGCTCGGTCCCGATGTCGCCGGCGTGATGATTACCAATCCCAATACCTGCGGCCTGTTCGAATGCGACCTGAAGACGATCTCCGATGCGGTCCATGCCGCCGGCGGCTACGTCTATTGCGACGGCGCGAACTTCAACGCCATCGTCGGCCGCGTGCGCCCCGGCGATCTCGGCGTCGATGCGATGCACATCAACCTGCACAAGACCTTCTCCACTCCGCATGGCGGCGGCGGACCCGGCTCCGGCCCGGTGGTCTTCTCGGAAGCATTGACGCCCTTCGCGCCGCTCCCCTTCGTCGAAAAGCAGGGTGAGCATTTCGTCCTGATCGAGGAGGAAACCGCCGGCGAGCATCACGCCGACAGCTTTGGCCGCATGGTCGCCTTCCACGGCCAGATGGGCATGTTCACTCGCGCGCTGACCTACATCCTCAGCCACGGCGCCGATGGCCTGCGTCAGGTCGCCGAAGATGCCGTCCTCAACGCCAACTATGTGCTGCGCAGTCTGGAGGACGTGCTCCACGCGCCGTTCGCTGGCGCGGGGCCTTGCATGCACGAGGCGCTATTCTCCGATTCGAACCTTGCCGACGGCTTCTCGACGCTCGACGTGGCCAAGGGGCTGATCGACGAGGGCTATCACCCGATGACGGTGTATTTCCCCCTCGTGGTCCACGGCGCGATGCTGGTGGAACCGACCGAGACGGAATCGAAGGCCGCACTCGATCAGTTCATCGGTGCGCTTCGTTCGGTGGCGGAACGGGCCAAGGCCGGCGACGCCTCGCTGAAGACCGCCCCCCACTTCGCGCCCCGCAGCCGGCTCGACGAGACGCAGGCGGCGCGCAAGCCCATCCTCGTCTGGAAGGAACCCGCACCCATCGCGCAGGCCGCCGAATAAGGCATCGTCCGCCCCCAGTCCCGGACATGGGGGCGGCTGTCCTACAGGCGGCAGATCGGCTATGCTCCGTGGGCGGCGCCTCCACGCCCGCCGGCCATGCGGTTCGCCGAAAAACCCGTCTGGGTGCGAAGCAGTGTGAACTTCGATTCGCAACAAGCCGGCGGGCTGGGCCGGATCATGCCGGCCGCCGCTGCCCGCAACCGTCGCTGGACGCCGCCACCGGCGGGCGACATGATGTCCGCCATGCCGATCGAACCCAGCGCCGCCGCCAGCTATGCCATCCCGGCCATCGTACTGGCGGTGGTGCTCGCCATCCGATGGAAACGGCTGGGCCGGCCACAGCCACTGAAGCTGGAACGGCTGTGGATCATGCCCGCCATCTTCACCGCCCTGATGGCTTTTACCTTTGTCGAGATGCCGCCGCATGGATGGGGCTGGGCCTTCTGCTTGATCGCGCTGGCGCTGGGCGGCGCGCTGGGGTGGCAACGCGGGCGGATGATGCGGATCGAAGTCGATCCCGCCACCCACGCGCTCAGCCAGGCATCGTCGCCGGCGGCGTTGATCTTCGTCGTCGCCCTCGTCCTGCTCCGCCGCGCCGCTACCGCCGGCAGCGCTTATTGGCTGCACCTCGACACGATCGCGGCGACGGACATGCTGATGGCGTTCGCCTTGGGCCTGATCGCCGTGCAGCGGCTGGAGATGTTCCTGCGCGCCCGCCGCCTGCTGGCCGCGTCGCGCGCTATTCCTCGCTGATCGCCGCTATCGTCTCGGCCCGCCGCCGCCGATGCTCGCGCCAGACGATATAGATGCCGCTGGCCGCGATGATCGGCGCCCCGATCCACGTCGTCGCACCCGGCAACGCCCCGAACAACAGCCAGCCATAGGCCGTCGCCCATAGCAGCGACGTATAATCGAACGGCACCACCAGCGACACAGCACCCCGGCGGAGCGACGCCGTCATCGCCAGTTGCGCCCCACCACCGACAAGACCGACCGCGATCAGTACCAGCCACGTCTTCAACGGATGCGCCTGTGCCTGCGTCAGATACACAACGCCGAGCGGCAGCAACGACAGGACCGAGAACCACCAGACCGTCGTCTGCGCCCTCTCCGTCCGACCGATCTGGCGCAGCAGGATGAAGATCACCGCGGTCAGGACAGCGGCCGTGATGCCGCACGCCGCGCCGTACAACGGGATCGCATGCCCGCCCGGCTGCATCACGATCAGCACACCCGAAAAGCCAAGGGCTACCGCCGACCACCGCCGCCACCCGGTCGGCTCGCCCAGCACCAGCGCGCCCAGCACGGTCGCGAAGATCGGCGTCGTGAAGGCGATCGTCGTCGCCTCCGCCAGCGGCAGCGCCAGCAACGCGGCAAAGGTAAAGGCCATGCTGATAACGCCGACCGCACAGCGCGATACATGCGCCCCGATCCGCTTCGTCCGCACCGTCGCCAGTCCCGGTCCCGCGGCGATCACGCCGGTCACCAGGATCGCCGCCCCGAACTGCCGAAAGAACAGGATCTCGCCCAGCACCGCCCCGCTGGCCTCGGCCAGTTTGATGCAGGCGTTCATGGTGGCGAACAGGCCGACCGACAGCAAACGCAGACCGATGGCGGGAAAAAGACGATCGTTGATAGTACGTAGGCTCCGACGGACGGCAACGGCTATGCGCAAGACCCGCCCTGCGAACAAGCCGTTGCCTGCGTTATCTGCCGTCAGCTACGGGCGCAGCAATCCGCACGGTGCGAGCGGGGTGTGTCGGTGGCAGATCGCTCGGGCACCTCTACGCGCAACTGCAATTGAGTGGCCGCCGTGGATGATCCGGCGTCCATACGCTTGGCGGTAACGGTGATAATCATGAGGCAAGCCCTCTTCCAGATACCGCCGATCATTCGGCGGTGAATCAGCGAAATGAAGATTGTCTCAACAATACCGCCGTTCGACGCCCCCGATACGGACCCGCCATTTCTGGACTGAACGATCCCAATGGAACACATCGCGAAGCGGTTTGACCGCGCAAGCACCAGTGTTTTCAGGTCTTCGCGAATGTCCGTCACCGTCTCCATCGTTAAAAAACGCGCCAAGCGATCCGACGTTGGCGCGTTCTGGCCGAATGATCGATTTCGGCTGACTGATATACGATCTGAAAGGCAGGGGCAGTCAGGAACCCGATTTTTTAGAGCTTGCCTGATCGACGGTCGCGTAAACGTGCCTCTGCCAGGCGAGGCAGAATTAGCCATCTAGTTCACGTCAATGAATAAGGCTGATTTTCAAATAAAGGCTCTGATAAAAGATACGGGGTCCTCACTCTCAAGAGTCGGACCCCAAATCCTCCAGCAATATCGTTATCAGGCCTTTCGCATCTGCTTGACTGCATGGTCAGCCGCCCGCGCAGTCAACGCCATGAAGGTTAGCGATGGGTTTACGCATGACACGGACGCCATCTGTGCACCATCTGTAACGTACAGATTGGTCGCATCATGTGCCTGGCTCCAACTGTTCAGCACCGACCGGCGTGGATCGGTGCCCATGCGCGCCCCGCCCATTTCGTGGATGGCGTCACCGGGGACATGTTCCTTTTCGGAACTGGTGACGTTGGTCAGCCCTGCGCCCTTTAGCATGGCCTCGCCCTGAACACGGGCATCCGCCATCATCTTCAGTTCGTTATCGCGGAAACGCACGTCGAACCGCATCAGCGGCACACCGAACCGGTCGACCTTGGAAGCGTGCAGGGACACGCGATTGTCCTCATAGGGCAGGCATTCGCCGAATGCGCCCATGCTGAATTTCCATGGGCCATATTTGCGCATCGCGTGCTTCATCGAAGCGCCGAAGCCGACCGGTTTCGCCGGATCGCGATGGGCGCTGCCCTGATAGCCATAGCCGCGCTTGAACCCGACGCCCTCGTCACCGCCGATATTGCGGAAGCGCGGTACATAGACGCCGCCCGGCCGGCGGCCATATTCGATATATTCGTCCATACCGGGGATGTCGCCCTCGATCCCGACGCGGAAGATGTGGTCCATGACATATCGACCGAGCGTCCCGCTCGCGTCGAAATAGCTGCGATCGCTGCCCGGTGCGCGTGAGTTCATCATGATCTGCGTCGATGCCATCGCCGAGGCACACAGGAAGACGAGATCGGCCTTCACCACCTCCGCCTGTCCGGTCTTGGCATCGATATAGCGTACGCCGGTCACCCGCTTGCGGGCTGCATCATATTCCAGATTGGTGACGACGGCATCCGATTGCAGTGTCAGTCGTCCGGTCGCACGCGCCGCTGGCAGCGTCACCGCCTGCGTCGAGAAATAGGCGCCGAACGAGCAGCCATTGCTGCACTGGTTGCGGAACTGGCATTTCGTTCGGTTCTGGTCGGGCTTGTCCTCGGTCATGTTGGACAGGCGCGTGTTGATGAGCTTGCGGCCGGGAAACTGGGTTTCGAGCCGCTGCTTCAGCCACTTCTCCGCCACGTTCATCGGCATCGGCGGCTGGAATTCGCTGTCGGGCAGATAGGGCAGGTTCTCGCGTGAGCCCGATACGCCGATGTATTTCTCGACATAACTGTACCACGGCGCGACGTCGTCATACCCGATCGGCCATTCGCCATCGATACCGTCACGCTTGTTCGCTTCGAAGTCCGCTGGGCTCCACCGAAAAGTCCAGCGACCCCAGATCAGCGACTTGCCGCCGACCGCGCCGGGCCTGATCCAATAGAACTGGCTGCCTTCGTCAAAGGCATAGGGGTTCTGTCGATCATCGTTATAGAACCGCTGATTGCTGGGCGAGACATAACCATGCTTGGCAATGAAATAATCGCTGTCGATCAGCGGTTTCGGCATGATGTTGCGCGCCGGCACTTCATAGGCGGGCTTGCCATCGTACGTGTAACCCTCGCCGTGCTCGACCATCACGCCGCGATCGAGCATGAGCACGCGCAGACCTTTTTCGGTCAGTTCCTTTGCCGCGAAACCGCCGCTGACGCCCGATCCAATAACGATCGCGTCGAACCTGTTGGTCGATGCCATGATATTCCTCTCCGAATATTCGATCAGAAACGCAGCGAGCGCAGCGTGCGGAAACTGGTGGTGATGTCGGGAATGTAAGGGGCGGGCGCCTGGTCGTTCTCGACGTAGAAATGGCGTACTCCCGCACTGCCCTTTAGTTTGAAGAGCGCACCGAAATCGATTGCGCCATTACCCACCGCTGTCATGCTGCGATCGGCGCGCATGTCCTTGACGTGATAGGCATATAACCGGGTCGAAAGGCGATCGATCAGTGCCGCGGGATTTTCGCCGGCATGTGCCGCCCAATACAGATCGAGCTCGACCTTCACGAGCGCGGGGTCGGTCGCCTTCAGGAACCGGTCGTACAGGCTGACGCCGCCCGGCTTGGTCGTGAATTCGAAATCGTGGTTATGGTAAGCAAATCCCAGTCCGGCCTTTTTCAGGTCCCGGGCAAAGCGATTGAAGTTCGGCAGCGCGGCTTCCCAGCCCTGTTCATTCCGATATTGGTCGGTCATGTAGGGGAGAATGACGGTGTCGGCACCGAGCGTTTTCGCCATCGTCACCGACTTGTCGAATTGTTCGAGCAGCGCGTCATAACCGATATGAACCGACGGCGCGCGCAGGCCGAGCCGGTCCATCGTCTTGCGCAGCATCGCATGGTCCATGGCATCATAGCCACCACCGCCATATTCGACCTCGCGATATCCGATCCTTGCGACCGTCTCCAACGTGGCGACGGGGTCCTTTTGGAACAGTTCGCGGACGGTGTAGAGTTGCAGGCCGATCGCCTTGAGTTGAGCGGCGGAGGCCGGTGACATCGTCAGATCGGCGAGGGTGAGGGCGGCCACCGATCCGGCGCCGGCCAACAGGTTTCTGCGGTTGATGATCATGCCGAATATACCTTGTTGACCTGAGAATAGGGAAAGGCGCCGTTATACTCGCCGGGGACGGGCAGATACTCGCGCTCCTGCGTCATGCCGATCTCGGACGTGTAATATCCGGTCAGGACAAGCTGCCGAAAAGCCTCGAAGAAAACGCTGCCGGACGGCAACCCGTCGTTCATCGCCAGGGTAAGTAGCGCATCCTGCTGCACCGCCGTCGTTCGGGCAGACGGCACCTTGTAATCCTGCATACTGCGGGCCTCGATCGCATCCAGCCCGGCGAGGATCGGCACCCGATCTTCGGGCATCGCCCAGTCGGCGAGCATCTTTTCGATGAATGCTGGCACCCCTGCCGCAATGGCGCCCGGCGTATCGGTCGTGGGCAGTACGCGTTCGCTGAGCGTGGTCATCAGCGCCCGTTGAACCGGGGTGAAGACCGCCACGCTGGGTGGGCCTTCGCTGATGATCGGCATCGTTGCCGTCTTCACGGCACCGGCCGCGCGGGCGATTGGTGCATACAAGGCGGTGCCGAACATGGCGGTGATGCCCGCCAGGGCAGTTCTGCGGTCGATCACTTGCCGTCCTTTCCAAGATCCTGCGCGATCGCCGCGTCGGTCAGCGGCCGAACCCAGATGTTGCGGAACGACACGGGGGAGTCGTGATCCTGCAACTGGATCGGCGCTGCGTCGGGATGCGCTTTGTAACTGGCGACCTGCCGCCAGATAGTGGTGCCAAGCATCGCCTGATGATTTTGGACCAGCACGCCATTCAGGAATGCCGTGACGTAAGCCGGCCGCAGCAACGCACCATCGGCCGCGAAGCGAGGCCGTTCGAATACGATGTCGTAGCTTTGCCATTCGCCCGGTCGGCGCGCCGCATTCACCAGCGGTGGTTTCCAGCCATAGACCGCGCCTACCGTGCCGTCGGCATAGGTCGGGTTCTGGTAACCATCGAGGATCTGGACCTCGTACCGCTGCATGAACCAGATGCCGCTGTTGCCGCGATCCTGAGACGTCTTGGTCGGCGGGTTGGGCGACCGGAATTCCAGATGCAGTTGGACATCACCGAAGCTCTGCTTCGATACGAGGTTGTTCTCGCCGCCGCTCTTCGCGCGTGAGGGGATCGTCATCGCGCCATTGGCGACCGGCCATGCTCCCCGCGCGCCCTGCCATGCGTCGGTCGATCGGCCGTCGAAGAGGATGACCGCATCGGCGGGGGCGCCACCCGGCGTTGCGGCCGGCGCGACTGCGACCGGTGCAGGCCGGTCGGCATCATGGACGCGCCATTGACCACCGGGCAGCATCGGCGTGTCCCGAAATCCCGGCTTTTCCTGCGCGGCGGCCGGCAGGGCGGCAGCCGCGATCAATCCCGTCATGATGGCCGCCATCTTGTGCGTGGTCGTCATCCTTGTTCCCCTCCTGCTCGATCGATCTCGTGATAGGCGGCGATCAGGCGATCCTCGCCCGCTCGCCCGGCTATCGAGTTGCCGTGCTCCATGCCGATCACACCCGAATATTGTCTGGATCGCAACCATTTGACGATGTTGGCGAAGTTTATTTCGCCGGTTGTCGGTTCCTTGCGTCCCGGATTGTCGCCGAACTGGATATAGCCGATCTCGCTCCAGCAAGTGTCGAGCGTGGGGATCAGGTTCCCGGACTGAATTTGTTCGTGATAAAGATCGGCCAATATCTTGACCGCCGGACTGTTCACGCCGCGCGCGACCGCGAAGCCCTGCGCGATGGTCTGCATGTAAACACCAGGGTGATTGGTGCGCGTGTTCAGCGGCTCCATCACCATTGCGATGTTGTGCGGCGCGACGATATCGCCGGCGCGGCGCATCACGTCGATGACGCGCGCGGTCTGGATATCGACCGGCAATCTCGGGTCCATGAAGCCGGTGACGACGGTCATCCGATTGGCGTTCAGGCGCTTGGCGACGTCGATCGATGCGCGGATATTGGCGAGGAAAGCCTCGCGCTCGGCCCCGTCATCAGCGCCCAGCAGCGGTCGCGACTGTGCCCATTTCGGCATGCTGGCGACGAAGACACCCATCGTCATACCGCGCTGCGACAGCGCTTTCGCCATCTGTTCCTGCTCGGCGACCGTGCGCAGGCTGGCCTCATTGTCCTCCCAGGCGGTGAAGCCCTGATCCGCGGCAAAGGCGATCTGTTCGATCCGCCCGCCACGGCTGGCGAAGCTGCCCTCGTGTGGTGCGAATTTCAGCGAGAAGCGCGCCGCGTTGGAGCCGGTTCGCTGGGCGGCGACCAGCCCGGATGCCAGCGACGCTGCGGCGCCCGCTGCGATGACGGTGCGACGCGAAACCATCACACGCGCATTCCTGCTGAACTGCGATGTACGGGCGGGCGCATCACTTGGCGCCTTCCGCCTTCAGATAGGCGATGATGGCCGCGCGCTTGGCCGGATCGGGAGTCGAGATCGGCATGCGCGTGCCGGGGACCTTCTTCGATGGCGCCGCAAGATACTCGTCCAGCGTCTTTTCGTCCCAGCGCAGCTTCGACGCCTTCAATGCGGGCGAGTAATTGAAACCGGGTGCGGAGGCGGCTGCGCGACCGACCACGCCGTACAAATTAGGGCCGATCCCATTCTTTCCGCCCTTCGGTACGGTATGGCAGGCGCGGCAGGCAGCGAAGGCGGGTGGCGCGGCGGCGGGCGCGGTCTGCGCAATGGTCGGCGCGGCTACGGCGACCATCGTCGCCGCAGCGGCGCTGCCGATGGCCAGGCATAGAACGAGCTTCATGCATTCTCTCCAGAATCGATCATGGTCCATTTTTTGTCGGACCCGGCATTTTCTATCACGGCCTCGATGAACCGCATCGTACGGAGGCCATCGACGACGCCCGGAAACGAGCGATCGTTGCTGCCGCGGATGGCCGCTGCAAAAGCGCGATAGAGGTTCGCAAACGCCTCGATATAGCCCTCGGGATGACCCGCCGGCGTCCGCAGAAGCGCGGTAGCACCATCGTGCAGCCCCGGTCCGCCCGCCCGCACGATCTCGGTCGGGCGATCGAGCCATCGGAGCATGAGCGTGTTCGGTTCCATCTGCGCCCATTCCAGGCCGCCGCGCTCGCCATGGATACGCAGCTTGAGGCCGTTTTCCTCGCCGGCCGCGACCTGACTGGCCTTCAACGTTCCGCGAGCGCCACCGGCAAAGCGCAGCAGGGCGCTGACATCGTCGTCGAGCCGCCGGCCCGGTACATGCGTGGCGACGTCCGCCGATACCGACTGCACGCGTAATCCGGATACATGTTCGGCAAGCTGAAAGGCATGCGTCCCGATATCACCGAGGCAGCCGCCGATACCGGCACGGGCGGGGTCCGTCCGCCATTCGGCCTGCTTGTTGCCATCGGTGTCGATCGGCAGGCTGAGCCAGCCTTGCAGATATTCGACCTGAACGAGCCTGATCTTGCCGAGATCACCGCGCGCGATCCTGACTCGGGCCTCCTCGATTAACGGATAGCCGCTATAGGTGAAGGCGAGGGCGAAGCGTTGTCCGCTTGCCCGGGCCGCCTTTGCGATCGCCTCGGCCTCGGTTACGCTCATCGCCATCGGCTTTTCGCAGAATACGTGGAAGCCGGCGTTCAGCGCCGCGATCGCCATCGGCGCATGCAGATAGTTGGGCGTCACGATCGCCACCGCATCGATGCGCTGATCGGCCGACACTGCTTGTTCCCGTGCGATCATCGTATCGAGCGACGGATAGACCCGTTGAGAGTCCAGCCCCAGCGATTCCCCGGTTCGCTCGTTGCGGCTAGCGTCGGTGCTGAAGGCGCCGGCCACCAACTGCCAGTCGCCGTCCAGCGCCGCGGCCATCCGGTGGACCGCGCCGATGAAGGCGCCTTCGCCGCCACCGACCATGCCGAGCCGCAGCCGGGTCATGACGGCTCCTTCGACAGGCCGAGCAGCGAGCGGATCGCCGCACGATCGACGCCGCTGGCCGCGAAGTCGTCGAATGGACGCTCGGTCAAACGGATCATGTGGTCGCGGATGAACGGCGCGCCCTCACGTGCGCCATCTTCGGATCGCTTCAGCGCACACTCCCATTCGAGCACCGCCCAGCCGTCATAGCCATATTGCGCCATCTTGCTGAAGATCGATGAAAAATCGACCTGCCCGTCGCCCAGCGAGCGGAAACGACCGGCGCGATCCACCCAGTTCTCGTACCCGCCATAGACACCCGAGCGCCCGGTCGGATTGAACTCCGCATCCTTGACGTGAAAGCACGAAATCCGGTCGTGATAGCGATCGATGAAATCGAGATAGTCGAGCTGCTGCAATACGAAGTGCGACGGATCGAACAACAGGCGCGCGCGGGGATGGTGATCGACCGCGGCGAGGAAGCGTTCCCATGACGCGCCGTCGTGCAGGTCTTCGCCCGCGTGAATCTCGAACGCGCAATCGACACCCTCCGCTTCGAAGACATCGAGGATCGGTATCCAGCGGCGGGCGAGTTCGGCAAACGCCTCCTCGACCAGTCCGGCCGGCCGCTGCGGCCACGGATAGACATAGGGCCAAGCCAGCGCGCCCGAGAAAGTGGCATGCGCCGACAGCCCCAGATTGGCGCTCGCCTTCGCGGCCAGTTTGACCTGCTCCACCGCCCAGGCCTGACGCTCGGCAGGTTTGCCATGCACTTCGGGTGGGGCGAAGCCATCGAACAGCGTGTCATAGGCGGGATGGACGGCGACCAACTGGCCCTGAAGATGCGTGGACAGTTCGGTGACTTCGATGCCGTGCTTGGCGAGCGTCCCTCTCAGGTCGTCGCAATAGGTCTTGCTCCCGGCGGCGAGTGCCAGGTCGATCAATTGCGTGTTGCAGGGTATCTGCACGCCGACATAACCCAGTCCCGCCGCCCATTCGGCGAGATGTTCCAAGGTGTCGAATGGTGCCGTGTCACCCATGAATTGGGCGAGGAAAATGCCCGGTCCCTTCATCGCCTTCATGCGGCGGCCTCCTTCCTGGTGTCGCGAAAGGTGAACTGGAACAGGATCGCGATTAGCGCGGCGGCGATCGCCGGATACCACCACATCTGCTGCCAGTCGGCGATGCTCGGCGTAGCCGGCAACTGCGCATACAAAAGCGCGCCGATCTGCGACCCGAGCAACATGCCGACGCCATAGGTGAACAACGTCAGCATCCCCTGTGCCTGCGCGTTCACCCCCTTCGGCGTCGCGATGGTGCCGGTGTAGATCGCGCCGGCCACGAAGAAGAAGTCGTAGCAGACACCATGCAGGGCGACGCCGAGATAGACCGCCCAGATCGATGAGCCGCCATCACCGATCGCGAACAGTGCATAGCGCAGCGCCCAGGCGGCCATGCCGACCAGCAGCAATGGCTTCACCCCGAACCGCCGGTAGAGCCACGGCATCGAGAACATGAAGACCAGTTCGGACATCTGCCCGATCGCCAGCGTTCCGCCGACATTCACGATGCCGGTCGCGCCGACATAGGGCGAGGCATAGGCGTAGTACATCGCCAGCGGGATCGAGATCAGCGTCGCGCAAGTGATGAAGATCATGAACGAACGCTGCTTCAGCAGGCTGAACGCCTCGACGCAGAAGACCTGCCGGACCACGCTTTCATCGCGCGGTGCGTCGGGTTCGACGTTGGGCAGCGTGAAGCTGTACAGTCCTAGGGCGATCGACACGACCGCCGAGATCGTGAAGATCTGCGGGCTGGCGGACAGGCCGGCCCAGCCGACGATCAGGCCGGCGGCGATCCAGCCCAGCGTGCCGAACGCGCGTACGAAGGGAAACCGGTCGGTCCGATCGCCGAGGCTCTTCAGCGCGATCGTGTTGGCGAGCCCGACTGTCGGCATATACAGGATCATGTAGCCGAGCAGCACCCAGACGAGGGTGTCGCCGCGCTCCGGCGTCACCAGCGATGGCAGCACGAACAGGATGGCGCCGCCGATCAGATGCAGGATCACCATCAGCATGCGCGGGCTGACATATCGGGCGGCGGCCATGCCCAGCAGGAACGATCCGACGATCGAGGCGATCGGCCCGACCGAAAAGGCGTTGCCGATCAGGTTGCCGATACCGACCGTCTGCATCACCAGACCCAGCGTGACGGTCCACGCGCCCCACACGAAGAACTGCATGAACATCAGCGCGCTGAGACGCCCAGTCAGCAATCCGTCCGCCGGACGTCCGACGCCCTGCAATGCACCTTCGGCAGTGGCCATGCGCCAACCTCTCCTCACGCAGTTTCTTCTGCTTCTTCGTGCATAGGCTAGGCACGGTCGGTGGCGATGTAAAGGATTACATCGCTCGCTATCGACAACCGCCGCAACTCGATACATGACAGGGCGATGACGACGATCATCGACGTCGCGGCGTTGGCCGGCGTGTCCACGGCGACGGTATCACGGGTGTTGTCGAGACCCGAACGCGTGGCGCAGCATACGCGGGAGCGGGTGTTGGCGGTCGTCCGGACGCTGGGTTATGCGCCCAATATCGCGGCGCGAAGCCTGCGTACGCTCAGGGCCGCCAAGATCTTGCTGACGGTGCCCGATATCTCCAATCCGTTTTTCGCGAGCGTGATCCGCGGCGCGGAAGAAGCGGCGCGCGATGCGGGCTATGCCGTCGTGGTCGGCGATACCCGGCACGATCCGGAGGTCGAGGATCAATACGCCGAAATGCTGTCCCGGCGAGAGGTCGATGGCCTGATCTTCCTGGGCCACCGTCTGCCGGCAAGTCTGAAACCGCTCTTGTCACGGGATGGCGCGGCGGCACCGATCGTCAACGGGTGCGAATACAGCCCGGATATCGGCGTTCCCAGCGTGCATATCGATAACGCGGCCGCCAGCAGCGACGCCGTCGAGCATCTGGTCGCCCTGGGTCACCGCGATATTGGAATCATCACCGGACCGACGATCAGTCCGATCAGTCGCGATCGTCTGGCCGGGGCGATGGCGGCGGCCGAACGGCACGGGTTGGCGGATCACCTGCATCTTTGCATTGGCGATTACTCGGCGGCGTCAGCCTTCATTCAGGCCACCGAATTGATTGCCCGGCGCGGTCCCGGCGCGGTTACCGCCATTTTCTGTTTCAGCGACGAAATGGCGCTGGGCGCGATCAGTGCGATCGCCGAGGCGGGTCTGTCTTGCCCCGACGATATCTCGGTGATCGGCTTCGACGATCTGCCGTTTGCCCGCTTCTTCCAGCCAGCGTTGACGACAATCGCTCAGCCCAAGGGGATGATCGGCCGCCGTGCGGTCGAACTGCTGGTCGACATCCTGCGCGATGTCGATAGCCCGACCCGGCACGTCACGCTGCACCATGAACTCATCATCCGCGACAGCACCGCGGCACCGGCTCAAGATTCTAGCGGATCGATGGCCGGCGACGTTCTCGATGGGCGAAAGGTGATGATGGCAGGCGAGACACATATACCTGCCGTTTCCGGAAGATATCGCAATCGATAGAAATGGGCGAAGGACAACCCGATGGCTAACGCCCTAGTCGAGCAATCCGGCTCGTGCCGCGTTCGCCGCGATCAATGGTGTAGCAAACTCGATAGACCATGTGGCGATGGTGGCATTCCGCAAACTTGCGGCCTGTCGATCCACATTGGCCACCACGTCATCGGCAAAACCGTAACGACCCGCTGCTCCCGTTCCGCAGGACGAGGAGAGGATGCCGTCCGACACGGGTGATGCGAAGAACGGTTGCGGGACATCGACCGGCGCGGCCGTGGCCGTCGTTCCGACGAACAACGTCGCGATCGATGCAAAAGCCAGAACAAGGCGCATGACGCTGTTCCCTTTCACTGTTGCCCACTCGATCAGGATAGCGATCGATCCATGTTTCTGTTCCATGATGCCGGCAGCGCTGACGCGGCGAGCACTATACGCCCCATCCCACCCATCGTATGAAGATGCGGGAGCAGGTGAACAGATGTTGCGTCACGTCGTCGTCATCGCATCATGTATCGGGGCGTTATCGACCGTGGTCGCCGGTGCGCGCGAAGCACCGCGTTATCAGCAGGATGTCACCGGCTTCGTCTCGGCAAAGGGCGAGCGGGCATTGGTCATGGGCTATCCCGACGGTCTCGAAATCTGGGCATGGCCGCTGCAACTGGCGAGCGATTATCGTCTCCGCTTCCGGGTTGCCGGCGTCGTCGATCCGATCGATGCCGGACCGTTGTTGCGAAGCGTCGAGCGCACGCCGGCCGAGGTGGTGCGGACCTATGTCGGGGCTACCTTCGTCGTCCGCGAACGGCTGTTCGTTCCGCGCCGTCAGGCAGGCACGATCCTGCGCTATGAAGTGGAGGGGCGGCCTGACGTACAAGTGGAAGCCAGTTTCCGACCGTCGCTCAATCTGATGTGGCCGGCGGCGCTTGGCGGGCGATCGGTGGGCTGGGATGCCGCCCGGTCGGGCTATGTCGAGCGTGAGCCGCTACACGGGTTCAGCGCGACGATCTCGTCGGCCGAGGCAATCGCGCATGACGATCCGGTCAATTATGCACGCCAACCGGCGGAACGGCTCGCCATGCTATTGGCACCGCGCCCCGACGAGAATGGTCGGCGCCATGCCACCATCGTCTTCGCACTCGACCCGGAAGCGAAAGTCGATGGCGCGAACATGGTGCGCCAGGGCGAAACCGCCGCACGGGTGGAGGCCAAGGCTCATGTCGCCGCGGTGCTCGACCAGTCGATCGCTGTCGAAAGCCCCGATCCGGCGGCGGACAAGGCTCTCTTGTCCGCTGTCCTCGCGCTCGATGGCGCCTGGGCTTGTAACGATCGGCTCGGTTGCGGCGCGTTGGCGGGATACGGCCTGTCGCGCCCCGATCGGCGGCCGCAATATGCCTGGTTCTTTGCTGGCGACGGATTGGTCGCGATGGAAGGGATGTTGGCCGCCGGCCAGTTCGAACGCGCGCGTGAAGAACTCGCCTTCGTCACCCGCTATCAGGACCCCAGGACGGGAATGATCTGGCACGAAATGTCCCAGAGTGCCGGTCTGATCGATTGGGTCGGCAAATATCATTACATGTACGTCCACGTCGATATCACTTTTCAGTATCTGGCGGCGGTGCGGCGCTATGTCGCGACGACGGGCGATGTGGGCTTCGTGCGCGACAACTGGCGGGCGCTGCTGGCGGCATGGGCTTATTGCATCTCGGTGATCGATCCCGCCACCGGCCTTCCGGGCATTCCGCCGGGCAAGCAGGGACAAAACGAGCAGGAGGATTTGCGCGACGATATCCGCCTGTCCACCTTGTGGATCGATGCCGCCGACGGTTTTGCCGAGCTCGCCGCCCTTCAGGGAAACAACGCGCTGGCGGCGAAGGCACGTTCAGGTGCCGCCCGTGCCCGATCCGCGATCGCAACGAACGGTTGGGACGATGCCAGCGGCTTCTGGTTGTCCGGCCATCGCCGTGATGGCACGCCCGTCCGAAGCCTGCGCCCCGATGCGATCGGCGTGTTGGGGCAGGGGGTCGTGTCGCCGGAACGCGCCGGCCGACTGCTCGACCGGATCGCGACGCCTGATTTCATGACCGACTGGGGCGTCCGCAGCCTGTCTGCGAGCGATCCCCATTACGACCCCAACCTGTATTCGGCCGGCAGCGTCTGGACGCTGGGCAGTGCGACGGTGGCCGAGGCATTCTGGCGCCAGCACCGGCCGCTGAACGCTTGGGCGATATGGCGCGGGATGGCGGCAGGCGATACGCTCGACAGCGCGGGCCATCTGCACGAGGTGATGGCGGGCGACCTTTACCACCCCGAATTCGAATCCGTGCCCGAGCAGACATGGTCGTCGGCCGGACTGTTGCTGGCGGCCATGCGCGGTATGTACGGCCTGGACGTCCACGGTGCCGAGCGCCGCCTGACCTTCGCGCCGCATCTGCCCCCCGAATGGGGCGCCATCACATTGCGGAACGTGCGTGTCGGCCGCGACCGGATAACCTTGACCATGCGTCAGGATGCCGAGGGGACGGAACTCGATATCGAGAATCCCGGATCGGCACTGGCGATCGATTTCGAACCGATGCTGCCACTCGGCGCCGGAATTCGGGGGGCGATGGTCGATGGCAAGCCCGTCGCGGCGAAGCTCGTTTCCGAGGGGCAGGATCAGCACGCCCGACTGAAGGTCGATGCCATCCCCCACGGCGTTACGCACGTGCGTATCGAACATGCGGGCGGGGTGGGCATCGCCGCTATGTCGACGCCCATCGCGATCGGCGCCCGTAGTCGCAATCCGATCGTGGCGGGGGTCGCGATGACCGACAATGTGTTGCGTCTCGACGCCTGGACATCGCCGGAAGGCAGCACCGATTTTCTGCTGACGACGGACCGGGTGCCAGGCCATGTTACGGGCGGGCAGACCCACCCTGCCGGCAAGGGGCGCTACCGTCTGTCCATGTCTGCCGCCGGTGGAATGGCAGATCGAGCGTCCGGTTACGTCCGTCGCACGGTCACTGTCGAACTGCCGCCATCGCCTTGAGGCAAACTAGTGCGGTGAATCTGCCACAGTCGGTAACAAAGGCTCGAATGAAGGGTGAGTGACGTTGTCGGTTATCTGAATGATCTGTAAACATCGTCCCAACGGTTTTCGAAGAAAAACCGGTACGTTGGAGAGGATTACTGATGACCAACCGCTGCGCCCTTCGCACGTTGCTTCTCGCCAGTTGCGCGAGCATCACGCTTCCGGCTTTCGCCCAGACCACCGAACCACCCGCGACGGCGCAGACGCCGCCGGCGCAGGACCCGGCGACCGCGACCGAGGATGGTCCGGATATCGTCATCACCGGTCAGACGACGCGGAATCGTCCCCTGATTTCCGCATCCGCCGACATCACGCTGGCCAATCGTGCGGACATCGATCGCAAGGCACCGCGCTCCACCGCCGACATGCTCGAACTCGTCCCCGGCATCTTCGTCGAGGGAACGGCGGGCGCCGTGTCGAACAACTATTCCGTGCGCGGCCTGCAGGGCGGCGGCCAGCGCTTCGTGCAGTTGCAGGAAGACGGCATGCCGATCCTGTATGGCGGCGGCGGCGCCGACTTCTTCTTCGACCAGGACCTGACCATCGATCGGCTGGAAGCGGTAAAGGGCGGCTCGTCTGGCGTGCTGACCGTCAACGGCGCTGGCGCGACGATCAATTTCATCTCGAAATTGCCGAACTTCAACCGGACCGAGGCCATCGCGCGCGTCACGGCATATAATTATGGCCTGAAGCGCGGCGACTTCTATTACTCGCAGCCGATCGCCGAGAATCTGGCCTTCAATGTGGGTGGCTATATCCAGTCGAACCCCGGTGTCCGCGACAATCCGTTCGATTATGCCGGCTGGCGGTTGAAGGGGGCGCTGGAATACCGGTTCGAGGGCGGCGGTTTCGTGCGGCTGTCGGCCAAGGGCGGCAATGTCGAAAACGCCTATTATGCCACCCAGCCTTATCGATACAATGACGGCGAGCCTGCCGGCATTCCGGGCCTCGGCACGCAATTCGGCAATATCGGCGGTGACGCGTTCAACAATATCGCGGTGCCGGTTTCGACGTTCGCACACCCCAGTGGTTTCCGCGACTTCCGCGGTCGCGACGGCATCAAGTCCAAGACCGCGCAAATCCGGCTGGATATCGAAAAGCCGGTGGGCGATTCGATCAACCTGTTCGCGCGTGGCCGTTATCTGAAATATTCCTATGACTTCAACGGCATCTTTCCCGGATCGGGCACGGGCAATGCCGGCCTTACCAGCGCCGTCAATTATCTGACGCCCAATCCGGCGACGTCGCCGATCATCGATCTGCTGCGTGCTGGCTTTGCCGCTTTCCCCACGACGCAGCGTTTCGGCATCAAGAACCTGCGCACCGGTGTGGTGCTGGGATCGAACCAGACGACCGAGTTGAATGCCCTGAACGGCAATGGCTTTCTTCAGCGGACGACGCTCAACCACGATTATATCGACGGCAAGGACTTCGGCCTGAATGCTGGCGGCACATGGGAATATGAGTCCGGCGACTTCAAGAACTCGCTGACCGCCGGCGTGATGTATTACAACGTCAAGCGGTCGCAGGATCAGTCGGCGACCGCCAGCGTCGTGAACGATGTGCGTACGAACAGCGACATCTACGACATCGTGGCGCTGGATGCATCGAACAACGTGATCGGCACGCTCAGCGACAATGGCCTCGTATCCTATGGCGATTGGGGTGCGGGCATTCGCGAGCGCAAGGATTCGACCGTCTCGCTCTATGCCAATGACGAGCTGGCGATCGGCGATCTGCGGATCGACGGTGGCATCCGCTGGGAACGCGACACGGCCACGGCATTCGATGGCCAGACGGCGGCGGTGAACCAGGATGTACAGCCGGGCGTCGTCGGCGTGGTTCGCACCGTGGGGTCGACTTTCAACGGCGTCTATGCGCCCACCAATCTGGCCCGCACCGGGGCCAATGGAAAGCTGACCCAGTCGAAGGCGTCGTACACGGTCGGCGCCAATTATCAGTTCACGCCGAACTTCGCGATCTATGCGCGCTATGCCAACGGGTTCCAGACCAACAATATCGATCCGATCACGACGATCGAATTGTACGAGGCCGGTGTCCGTTACCAGTATGGCCGATTGTTCAACGGATCGGCGACCGTCTTCCGCACCAATTTCCGCAACCAGAACTATAATTTCGCCGATCCGGTGAACCCGACGGTGCAGAGCAACATCAACGCCGATCTGCGCACGATCGGTGTCGAGATCGATGTGAACGTGCGGCCGATCGACTGGTTCTCGGTCAATCTGCAGGGCGTGTTTCAGGACCCCAAGCTGCAAAACCTGCAGATCAACGGCGCGAACCAGGAGGGGTTCGAGGGTAACCGGCCGGAACGCACGCCCGCGACGCTGTTCACGATCACCCCGGCGGTGCAATTGCCGAACGGGCTGGGCGAGGTTTATGGCCGCTACAAGCATATCGGCAAGATCTATGCCGATGCCGGCAACGGCGTTGCGCTGCCCAGTTATGGCGTCACCAGCGTCGGCGTGACGTATAACCTGAGCGATAACATCCAGTTGAATCTGAACGCCGACAACATCTTCAACGTCATCGGACTGACCGAGGGTAATCCGCGACAGGGCCAGACGCAGGCGATCACCGATGGGTATTTCTACGCCCGCGGTATCGTCGGGGCGACCTATGGCGGATCGGTGACGTTCCGGTTCTGATCGGCGACGATGTGGCATACGGGGGCGGCGAGCGCGCAGGCGTTCGGCCGCCCCGTTCATGATGGAGTGACGGCATGGCGAAATTCGCGATCTGGTCGGGCGTCGCCACGCTGGCGCTAGCCACCGGCGGCATGGCGCAGGCGCCGTCCCGGCCCGAACTCGCTTATCAATTGACCGAGGGGCAGAATCTCAATGCCTTCGTCCGTGATGGTTCGGTGGCCGCTCACCTGTTGCTGCGCAACGGCACCGACCCGCGAATCCTGGTCGCGTTTCCGGCTGGCAACAGCGGTGTCGGATTGTGGTTCGACCGGATCGGTCGAGCCGCGACATGGCGGCTGGAGACGCCGCCCCGACCGCTCGATCGCGGGGCACTTCACGGCGTCGTCGCGGTCGCCACGATCGATGCGAAGCGCCTGGTGCCGAAGCAGGCGGTGTTGTCGAACGTCCGTTTTCTGCGCGATTATCAGGCGATCGGCCGTTTCCCGACCGAAGTCGCGACGATGCCGGTAACTGCCGGCAACACCATGACGTGGCGACGGCAGCGGCTCGATGGTGGGGCGGGTTACGAACTTGCCATCCGCGTCATTGAGGGACGCATCGCGCAGCGAGCGATCCTTGCAGGCATCAGTGGGCGTATCCGGATCGAGATCACCGCCCTGACCGGTGACCAGCCGCTGACGCCGATCCCTGTTGCGCAACTGCTCAACCGAAACGCCGCCGCCGACCCGGCGGCGCGCAACGCGCTCGCCTTCCTCAGTTACCGCGAGAAGTTTCTGGCGGGCTCATGGCGCTTCGACACCTATTTCGGACGCGATACGCTGATGTCGGTGCGGCTGCTGATGCCGGCGCTGCAACCCGTCGCGATCGAGTCCGGACTGAACGCGGTGATCGCGCGGCTGTCACCCACCGGAGAGGTCGCGCATGAAGAGGGCATCGGCGAGTTCGCCGTCGTCCAGAACCGCAAGGCGGGCCGTGCCGGCGATGCTGCCGAACTCGATTACGGCATGATCGACGACGACTACATGCTGGGACCGGTCGCCGCCGACTATCTGCTCGGCTCCGGCAAGGCGCGTGCCCGTATCTATCTGGCGCAACCGCTGGCCAGCGAAAGCCGACCGGGCCAGCGCGAGGCGGTCGGTGCATCGCTGGTCCGCAATCTGCGCTTCGTGCTGGGCCAAGCACGTCCCTTTGTCGATATGCCATCGGCGCGGACCCTGATCGCGCTGAAGCCCGGGCGCATGACCGGCGAGTGGCGCGACAGCGAGGAGGGGCTGGGCCGGGGCGTCTATGCCTATGACGTCAACGCCGCGCTGGTTCCTGCCGCGATCGAGGCCGCCGATCGGCTGTTGAAGGCGGGCCTGCTCGATGCGTATCTATCCGCAGAGGATCGCACGACATTCGGTCGGGCGGGAGCGATGGCACAGGTGTGGCGCGACCGGGCGGGGCCATTGTTTCGCGTCGAGATTCCAGCGGCGGAGGCGGGTGAACAGGTTCGCCGCTATGCCGCGACGGTTGGCGTACCGGCGGATCGCGCCATCGCTGCTTTGGGTCGGGAGCCGCTGGCGTTCCATGCGTTATCGCTCGGCGCCGATGGCCGGCCGGTGCCGATCGTCAATTCGGACGAGGGGTTCGACCTGTTGTTCGGCCGACCGTCACCCACCGATCTCGACCTCTACTTCACCTCGATCATGCGACCGTTTCCCGCCGGGCTGATGACCGATATCGGTCTGCTCGTCGCCAACCCTGCATTTGCCGATCGCACGACGCAGGGACGGTTCACGCCTGCGGCCTATCATGGCGCGGTCGTGTGGTCGTGGCAGCAGGCGATGATGGCGGCGGGGCTGGAACGGCAATTGACCCGCACCGATCTGCCGACCGCAACGCGGCGGCGGCTGGTGGCGGCGCAGTCGGCATTATGGCGCGCGATCGCCGCATCGCGCGCGGTGCAAAGCTCCGAATTATGGTCATGGGCGTTCCGCGACGGGCGTTATCAGGTCGTGGCATTCGGCGCGGGCAAGGCGGATGTCGACGAATCCAACGCCGCGCAATTGTGGAGCACCGTCTATCTGGCCGTGCGTCCGCCCAAGGGCGATTAGGCGGCGAAAAAGCCTGTGACGGTCAACCGCCCGGTCCCCGGATCGGCCGGCAGGACGGCGTCGGGCGAGATGGCGCCCGAATGCAGCACCCGGCTGCGATACAGCAATGCACGGTTGTAGGCACCATCGACATGGCCGGTACGCTCGAACATGGGCGTGTCCGCCGCGATATAGGCGTTCGGTAACGAGGTGCTCTCGATCTCACGATGGAGCGCCGCGAAATAGGCTGGGCCGCGGGTCGCATCGACCGTCTCGAACCCTGTTGCGCGGTGCCGGTAGAAGGCGGTCCCATCGGTGCCGCCCGGCACCAGATAGTGGATCAACGCCAGCCTGCCGGGCTCCAGTGCATCGACATGCGGCAACCGCTGTTCGATCGATAGCGAGGCTGGCGCGACGGTGACGATCGAGAACCGCGCCTCCAGCACCGATATTTCGGCAATTGCCCCGAACACTTCGCGCAGGACCATTGCGATCAACGGCCCTTGCCGGCGGAGATAATCATCGGGCAGGGGCGCCATGATGCCCGGATAGTGACGTCCTGCCGGCGCATATTCCTGCATGGCTGCAAAGGCGCGCAGGGCATCGGGATCGGCGGCGAAATTATCGATGATCGCGACGGGTTCGCGCTCGTTGCCCATCTCGCGGACCAGAACGCGGGGTCCGGTCAATGCGGTTCGCCGATCAGCGTGGCGATCGCCTCGTCATGGCGCGGTAGCGTGGGTACCGCGCGAGCGATGACCGCCTCGATCCGGTCGAGCTGCTGCCGGTTCACCGCGCCGTCCAGCGTATCGGCAAGCGGGGCGGGGCCTGCCGCATGGATGCCCTGTCCGTTCAGCACCGCCAGCCAGCTCGCCTCACGAAACAGTTCGTCGGTGCCGAGCATCAGCCGTCCGGCGCGGGTATATTGCTCCATCTTTTCAACTAGCGTGTCGGGCAAGGTCATCGCACGCATATGCCGCCACAGCGGTGCATCGTGACCCTCGGTGGCGTGATAGTGGAGGATCAGGAAGTCGCGGATACCGTCCATATCGCGGCCGAACAACGTGTTGAACTGCCGCGCCAGTCCGGGGTCGCAATCGGCGTCGGGGAACAGCGTGATGAGCTTGGCGATCCCGCTCTGGATCAGATGGATGCTGGTCGATTCCAGCGGTTCCAGGAACCCTGACGACAATCCGATGGCAACCACGTTGCCGCACCACGCCTCGCGCCGAAACCCCGCCTTGAACCGCAACAGGTGTGGGTCGGCAAGCGCCTCGCCATCGAGATGGGCGAGCAGCGTTGCCGCCGCCTCGTCATCCGACACGTAATCGCTGGCATAGACATATCCGTTGCCCGTGCGGTGTTGCAGCGGGATGCGCCATTGCCAACCCGCCGGGCGCAGCGTCGATCGGGTGTAAGGCGTCGTCTCGGCAACCCGAGCACAAGGCACGGCGACGGCGCGATCGCAGGGCAGCCAATGTGACCAGTCCTCGAAACTCGCGCCCATCGTCTCGTCGATCAACAGCGCGCGAAAGCCCGAGCAGTCGATAAACAAGTCGCCCATCAGCCGCTCGCCGCGTTCGGTGGTCAGCGCAGTGACGAACCCCGTATCAGGATCGCGCTCGATCTGCCCCAGCACGCCCTCAAACCGGGTCACGCCCCAGCCTTCGGCAATCCCGCGCAGATGTCGCGCATAAAGACCGGCATCGAAGTGATAGGCATAGCCGAGTGTCGACAGGATCGATCGCTGTTCGCTGGTGGACCTGGCGAAGCGTCCGGCGGCGGCCAGCTGGGTCGCCAGCGAATAGGCAGACAACGGCCGGTCCGATCCATCCGCCTGCGCGCGCAGCCAATGTTGATGAAACGGCACACGATCCAGATCGACGCCATAGCGACCGAACGGATGGAAATAACGGTGCCCCGGCCGCGCCCAGTCGACGAACTCGATCCCCAGCTTGAAACTGGCCCTGGTGGCACGGACGAATTCGGCTTCGTCGAGTCCGATCAGCTCGTTGAACCAGTGGATCGTGGGGATCGTCGCTTCGCCGACGCCGACCGTACCGATCGCATCGGATTCCAGCACATTGATGGACAGCGTGCGGCCGAACGTCGCACTGAGCGCTGCCGCCGTCATCCAGCCGGCGGTGCCCCCGCCAAGAACGACCACACGTTCGATACGTCGCATCCGGTCGTTTCTCTCCTGCGGAGGTAAGCTGACGATGAATTACAGTGTCGATCCGGTGATGTAAAAGGCCGACCGTCCGTCGTTCGACGAACGGTCGGCTGTACGGCTAGTTTGATCCTGGAAATATATCTCGACGTGTATTCGCCAAGCTCTAGATTTCCGCGGGCTGCGACGTCCCGGGATCACCGGCGGGAATGCCGGGTGACGGCTGGTCGAAATCAGGCGCCGGGGGCGAGATTTCCGGTGGCGGCGCATCGGGCTGCACCGGCTGGGTCGACGGAACGGGCGTTTCAGGTGGGGGCTGCGTGGCCATGATTTGCTCTCCTTGGCCCCTTTCAACGATCCTTCGCTCCGGGGGTTGCCTCGGCGCTTGCTCAAGCGCACTGGGCTGGTATAGACGCCCGCCCAACGGCGGGTCTCGGATGCGGGCGTGGCGGAACTGGTAGACGCAGCAGGTTTAGGTCCTGCCATCGCAAGATGTGGGGGTTCGAGTCCCTTCGCCCGCACCAGTCCCGCCGCTAGCGCAGGCGGGTTGACCACCGACAAAAGATTTCTCCAGATCGAAGGCCAGCAATGCAGACTGTCGAGACGCTGAACGAGGGGCTGAAGCGCGCCTACACGCTCACCATCACCGCCAAGGATATCGACGCCAAGGTCGATGCCGAAGTGAAACGCGTCGCCCCACAGGTGCGGATGCCCGGTTTCCGTCCCGGCAAGGTGCCCGTGAACCTGGTCCGCAAGATGCACGGCGAATCGCTGGCGCAGGATGCGCTGAACTCGGCGATCCAGCAGGGTATCCAGGACCTGATGGCCGAAAAGCAGCTGCGTCCCGCGATGCAGCCATCGGTCGAGCTGGGCGAGGGTTACGAGCGCGGCAAGGATGCCGAGGTCAAGATCGCGCTCGAAGTGCTGCCGCAGGTGCCGGCGCCCGCGATCGACGCGCTGACGTTGGAACGCCTGACGGTGCCCGTCGCCGACGAAGCGATCGACGAGCAGTTGAAGAAGTTTTCCGAGGGTCAGAAGCGCTGGGACGATGCCGGCGATAAGGCGGCCGAGCAGGGTGATCTCGTCACCGTCGATTTCGTCGGCAAGACGGCCGACGGCGTGGCGTTCGAGGGCGGCACCGGCACCGACATGGGCGTCGAGATCGGATCGGGTCGCTTGATCCCCGGTTTCGAGGACCAGATCGTCGGCGTGAAAGCCGGTGAGGAGAAGCAGATCTCGGTCACCTTCCCGGAAGATTATCAGGCGAAGGAACTGGCTGGTCAGCCGGCGACGTTCGATCTCGTCATCAAGTCGGTGAAGACCGCGGGCGAGTCGAAGATCGATGACGACATGGCGAAGAATCTGGGCCTTGAAAGTCTGGATCAGCTAAGGGGCCTCATCAAGGGGCAGATCGAGCAGGATCATAACGGCCTGACTCGCACGCACATGAAGCGCAAGCTGCTCGACCAGTTGGCCGATGGCCACGACTTCGAAGTGCCGCCGTCGATGGTCGAAGCCGAGTTCGCCCAGATCTGGTCGCAGCTGGAGCATGAGGCGACGCACGAGGCCGATCCGGAGAAGGCGAAGGCCGAGATGGAGGCCGAGCGCGAGGATTACCAGAAGATCGCCGAGCGCCGCGTGCGTCTGGGCCTGTTGCTGTCCGAGATCGGTCAGGCCAACGGCATCGAGGTCAATGCGCAGGAAATGAACCGCCTGATCGCGCAGGCTGCCCAGCAGTATAATGCCGAAGATCGCCAGCGCTTCATGCAGTATGTCCAGCAGGAGCCGATGGCGGCTGCCCAGCTGCGCGCACCGCTGTATGAAGACAAGGTCGTCGATTTCCTGTTCGGCAAGGCCGAGATCACCGATCGCGAGACGACGCGCGAGGAACTGGAAGCGGCGATCGAGAGCGAAGATGGCTTCGCGACCGGCACGCATATCCATAACCATGATGACGATCATCACGGGCATGACCACGACCATCATGGCCACGATCACGCCGCGGAGGCAGCCGCTACGGAAGTAGCTGAACCGAAGTCGAAGGCGAAGAAGGCGACCGCCAAAACCGAGGAGGCCGTTGCCGACTCAGGCACGGATGCTGCGCCCACCAAGAAGCCACGCGCCAAAAAAGCAGCTCCTGTCGACGCGGAAACGCAGGTGACGGAAGCATCGCCGGTGGCCGCTGAAAATGCCGAGGGTGCGCAAGCCGCCGATGCGCCGGTGAAGAAGCCACGTGCCAAGAAGGCGAAGGCCGAAACCGCCGGCGAGTAAGTCATTCGATAGCCACTGCCGGTTAATCCACGTGATCCGGCAGTGGTATCGTCGAAGGCGACGTTGCCAGACTAGTCCGATATGGCCGAGCTTTCCGTCGATCCATACTATTGTTGGGTAAATCCCGCCCCGGATCGCACTGTTTGTGATTCGGTCGATAGATCGGTCGAGTAGTCAACCCGATACCGGGGAGGCGGGTAGCGCGGCACAGGCATTTGCTGCCGGCCGGGGATTAGCCGATCCACGTTTTCCTGGGCCTGGTCTGATGTGCCCTTTATTGCGGTGGCCGAAGTCGCGACGGCGTATTTCCCGCCCTGTGTGACGGGCGGAAGGTTGGACGATCTTTTCGGGCGATGATGGCGGGGTGGAAGCATCGGCTTCTGCCCCGCTTTTTCTCGCCCGGTTAAAAGCACGCTGCTATGCGCAAAAAGTAGCGCGCGGACGCGCTGTCACAGGGGGGTGTCGATGACCGGAACTCAACCGCGGATTGCGGTGCTGCTGCCATGCTACAACGAAGAAGCAGCAATCGGTCAGACCGTGACCGATTTCCGCGCCGCGCTGCCGGATGCTCTGATCTACGTCTATGATAATAACAGCCGCGACCGCACTATCGAGATGGCGGCTGCGGCGGGGGCGATCGTTCGTCGCGAACGTATTCAGGGCAAGGGCAATGTCGTGCGGCGGATGTTCGCCGATATCGACGCGGACGTATATGTAATGGCCGATGGCGATGCGACGTATGATGCCGCATCGGCGGGCAAGCTGGTCGCCGAGTTGATTACCGAGAAACTGGACATGGTCGTCGGCAGTCGGATCAGCGATGCCGAACTCGCCTATCGGCGTGGTCACCGGTTCGGCAATGCGCTGCTGACAGGAATGCTCGGGCGTCTGTTCGGGCGTAGTTTCACCGATATTCTTACCGGTTATCGCGTGTTTTCCCGTCGCTTCGTCAAGAGCTTTCCATCTCTTTCGGCTGGATTCGAGATCGAGACCGAGATCAGCGTACACGCGCTGGAATTGAAGATGCCCTGTGCAGAGATCGAGACGCGTTATTATGCAAGACCGGAAGGGTCCACGTCGAAGCTCGATACCTATGGCGACGGCTGGCGCATCTTGAAGACGATCGTGACATTGTACCGGTTCGAACGGCCGTTGTGGTTTTTCGGTGCGGGCGCGCTGGTGCTCGCCCTCTTCGGTATCGTGTTGTCGGTGCCGCTTGCCGTCACATATGTCGATACCGGACTGGTCCCACGGATGCCGACCGCGATCCTCGTCACCGGCTTGATCATCCTCGCCGCGCTCAGTTTTTTTGCCGGGCTGATCCTGGACACGGTCGTGCGCGGTCGACGCGAGGTCAGGCGACTGGCATATCTGTCCCACCCCGCGCCCTAACGAATAGATCGACCAGCGACGATATCAGGAAAGCGGCGCAATAGGCGAGCAGGGCGTAGAACATATAGGTGTAGCGCGGTACCGGCTGAAAGGGCGCCAGCAATACGACCGGTACTGTCGCCATCAGCGCGGGATAGATCCAATGACGGCGTCGCTGCAACACCGCGAGCAGGACGCCTGCCAGGCCGAGTACTCCAACCAGCATCGCACATAGCGCTTTAATACTGGTTCCGGTACCACGGGCCGAGACGGTGAATTGCCATGGGCGCGGGGCGTAGACCTCGGTGACATGGCGAATGGCAATCGTCACGGCATCGATCGGCGCCGATCGGATCCACGTAATCGCCTGTGTACCCAGCGCGCGTGCATAGGCAACCTCGCCACCAGCGGCGTGCATGCGTCGTAATACGGCGGGGTTGCCGAACGGATGGATCGCCTTCAATCGCGTTTCCATGGTCTTGACCGGGTCCGCCGGACGTATCGCACCGGGATACATGGCCAGCGCCAATTCCAGTCCACCGTTGCTACGCAGCAAAACCGGCGTACCGAGCGCAGCCTTGTTTCGTAGCGTCCAGGGCACGACAAACAGGGCGAGGCACAGCGCCGCGATGATGCCGGCGGGAATGATGCGCCGCCATGGTATCGTTTGAAAAAGAAGAATGGCACTGCAGCAATAACAGCCGATGCCAATCACCGGATTCACAAAGAATATCACCGCATTCAGCGCCGCAAACAGGGCGATCCTTTGCCAGTCGCCGCGTGACGCATCAGCTTGGCGAATGACGCGATCGAGAAACACCGCCGTCAGAAACGCGGTCAACCCGCCTTCCCAAATTCGAAAATCGATGACTTCCTGCCCGATATATGTCGGAGCAAGACACAAAAATGCCAACGTGCCCAGTCGCGCCCATTGCGGCACGCCCAATCGGCCGAACGCCCTGTAAAACAGCAGATATGACCCAAGCGCCAAGCCGATCGACCCGCAGGCCAGAATTATCTCGGACAGCAAGGAGCGAATGCCAAATACGCGATATACGCCGCTGGCCAGCAGCGGGGTGATCGGCAGGAGATGGGCGGTCGCGCCCTGTCCCGCAGCATAGGCATCGGCGAAGCCGCGCCCCTGTGCCAGTGAAATCGCGACGGATGCCGCCTCTGAATGAGCGACGCCAGGACGCACGATCGCCCAGGCTATCCGCTCTGCACCACCCACGCTGAGGAAAGCGAGCAAGAGATTTCGTTCGCGGAACCACGCTGTTGGTTTTGCCACGATTTTCCCCCCAGCCCGACAATCCTGCCTATTGGGTGGCACCGGATGCGGGTGGCAATCATAGATTGATCCGAGATCGCACCACATATGCAGGTATCGTGAATATGGTACGCCATCGATCTGTGCGAGCGATCAGGACTTGAAGTCGCTCGCCTGACCGTCGATCTACATGTCATCGGCATAAGGGATATCAATAATGCACAATCCGTTCGAGACCGGCGATTTCGCGAGCCCGCTGACGCAGGCTGGCGTCGGTCTCCAGCAGACCCGGAGCGGTCTGGTTCCGATCGTCATCGAGCAGTCGAACCGTGGCGAGCGGTCGTTCGACATCTTCAGCCGCCTTCTGCGCGAGCGCATCGTGTTCGTGACGGGCGGGGTCGAGGATGGCATGGCCAGCCTGATCACCGCACAGTTGCTGTTCCTGGAATCGGAGAATCCCAAGAAGGATATCTTCATGTACATCAACTCGCCGGGCGGTGTCGTCACGGCGGGAATGGCGATCCATGACACGATGCAATACATCCGGCCGCGGGTCGGCACGGTCTGCATCGGTCAGGCGGCGTCGATGGGGAGTTTCCTGTTGGCCTCGGGCGAAAAGGGCATGCGCGTTGCGCTGACCAATGCACGGATCATGATCCATCAGCCATCGGGCGGTGCGCAGGGCATGGCATCGGACATCGAGATTCAGGCGAAGGAAATCCTGCGTATCCGGGCGCGGATGAACGAGCTTTATTCGAAATATACCGGTCAGCCGATCGAGGAGATCGAGCGCCGGATGGATCGCGATACGTTCCTGCAAGCGGATGAGGCGAGGGATTTCGGGTTGATCGACGAAGTGTTCGACAAGCGCCCGATGCCCACCGACGAACTGGCCGCTGCTGCCTGAGCCGACTGCTTCCGTTTCCCAAGTCCCATACCGGGGCAATCGCCGCTAAAAGGCGGCGGTTGCCAATGGCGACACCCCGATTAGGGTGGCGTCATCGTCGCCGCGGGTGGGGCGAGGGGGACTACCATGGTTCAATTGAACTTGCTGCCACAGGCTGGCACCACGAAGCATGCGCTGCCTGCGCAACTCGCCATTGTGGTGCCGGCGTTCAACGAAATCGACAATGTTCCGTTGCTGATCGCGGCAGTGACGGCGGCACTCCCGAATGTGGCGTGGGAAATCATGTTCGTTGACGACAATTCTCCGGACGGGACGGCGGCGCGGGTGCGGGAACTGGCGATGGAGAACCCACGGGTTCGGGTCGTCCAGCGTTACGGCCGGCGGGGTCTGGCATCGGCCTGTATCGAGGGCGTAATGGCGACCGCGGCACCCTATGTGGCGATCATGGATGCCGACCTGCAGCATGACGAGCGGCTGCTGGGCCAGATGTTCGACCGGTTGCGCGGTGGCGACATCGATCTGGTCGTAGGCAGCCGCTACGTCGAAGGTGGCAGCTTTGGCGACTGGACACGCGGACGGACCGCAGCGAGCAAGCTGGCGACGCGGATGGCCGCGACGTTGACGCGCACGCCGATCAGCGATCCGATGAGCGGTTTTTTCATGATGACCCGTGCCGCGTTCGAGCGGTCTTTGCCCCGCTTGTCATCGGTCGGGTTCAAGATCCTGCTGGACATCGCTGCCAGCGCGCCGGCGCCGTTGCGCGTTGCCGAGGTGCCTTATACTTTTCGCACGCGTCAGCACGGCGAGAGCAAGCTCGATTCGCTGGTGCTGTGGGAATATTTCCAGCTGATCCTCGACAAGGCTTTCGGTCGGGTGATCCCGGTTCGATTTATGAGTTTTGCGATGGTCGGCGGGCTGGGTCTGCTGGTCCATTTCTTCGTGCTGTCGATCCTGTTCATCGGTGTCGGCACATCGTTCAGCGCGGCGCAGACGGTGGCGACGATCGTGGCGATCTCGAACAACTTCTTCCTTAACAATCTGCTGACCTATCGCGACCAGCGACTTCGTGGTCCGGCACTGCTGCGGGGGTGGGTCAGCTTCTATCTGGTCTGCGCGACGGGGGCGGTCGCCAATATCGGCATCGCCGACTGGCTGTTCGATCATCAGACGTTCTGGGTCTTTTCCGCGATCGCCGGCGTGCTTGTCAGCGTGGTGTGGAATTACGCGATGTCGTCGATCTTCACCTGGCGTAAGCGGTAGGAGCCGCCACTATTCCTGTGGCTTGATCGATACGTCCGGATCGACACGCAACAGGCGTGACTGGCCGGTCGTCGCGATCTGACGGGCGGCGATCGGCAGGGGCAGGGGAAGATCGCCGATATCGATCAGCCAGAGATAATCGATGTGCCGCCACGGCAGCCTGCGGACGATGTCGGCGGCACTGTCCTTTTGCCCCAGTCGTTCGCAGGGTTCGGCCGAGATCATCGATGGCGCGGCCGTCAGGGCATCGTCGGCGTTTGGAACGAGCGCCATCAGCTGCTGCCCCGAACTCATGAAATGCCCGTTGACCAGGGCGTTGCGTCGTACGGTCGCGAATGCGCCGAGGTGGGAATAACGGGGCGGTTCCCAGTCTCGCCTGCAGTCGGTCAGCCAGATCGCCACCACGCGGCTACCGGATCGGACCCGATCGAGCAGTGCCAGTTCCCGATCCGCCTTTTGCGATACGTCGACGAAGGTCACGGTGCTGACGATCAGCCGCAACAGCACGAAGGCGAATGCCGCTCCCCAGACCCATCGGGGCAGGGGCTTCGACTCGCGGACGGCAAGCAGGCTGAGTGCCAGAGCCGGCGCGATCAGACGGACGGCGGCGAACTCGGATCCGACGATCTGGCTGGGCATCAGGAACACGCAAATCCACAGCAGGATCGCTGGCACCAGTGCGCGCAAGTCGCTGGCGAACCGGTGCCGGACCAGCAGTGGCAACAGCGCCGCGCCGTACAACAGCCCGGCCGACGCGATGTCGAACGCGTTATGGCGTTCACGCAGGATCATGAGCAACCAGCGGGCGTCGAGGGCGAAGTCGAACCAACGGCCGGCGGTGCCGGTCTGGTCATTCCGCCAGAACAGAAGGAGTATCAGCGGCCATGAGAGAGGCAATGCCTTAAGAGCGACCGTTTTCAGCACCTCCAGCGCTGGGTGGCCTCGGCGGATGGCTTGCCCCGCCGCGACGCCCGCGATCATCAGCCCCATCACGCCGTAGCCGATCATGTGCGCCGTGATGATGACGGGCGCGGCGACGGCCAGGAGAACGGCGCTCCAGCGCGTCCGGCCGCGCTGCTCCAGCGTCAGCCAACCCGCACAGACGACGAACGACAATGAAACCGCGAGGCAGGAATTCACGAAGCCGAAGATCAGCGGATAGGCATAGTTCAGCGGCAGGCTGAGCAGTGTCGTCGCGGTGATGCGACCATGCAGACGATAACCGAGCCATAACATGCCGGCGGCGCCGATCGGCGGGATGGTTGCCGCGACGAGGCGTGCCGCGGTTTCGACGTTCATCCACTGGCTGAGGAAAGCGACGCTTAGATCCACGCCCAGATTGGGAAGGTAACGCCACGAGTAGGTAAAAAATCGACTCAATTCCGGAGTGAACGGCAGATTGCGCTCAACGTGATAACGGGCAACATGCGCGGGAAGATCGATCAGCAGCGGGAACGGCGCGGCCAATAACGGCACCGCCATCGCCAGGACGATCACGGTCGCCGCCAGCCACCTAAGCCGGTCAGCCGGATAGAATCTTGTAACCTGCACCCGTTCCCCCTTTGGTGCGCGCCGGCGTCACCTGTCCGCCGAACGATCGTGGTCGGTGCCGATGGGACGTGTCAACAACCGTTACGGACCATTTTGTCCCGCTTCAGGCCTCGCCAAATCGGCGATCGCGGATGTCATACGTCGACCGATCCGTCCTTGATCGATGTCTCTCGAAGCATCCACCTGGCTGGTTTGGGATTGGTTTGGTCGGACGGGTGGTCGGTTACGGCTTGTAGAGCGGATGCCGGAAGGCCATATCCGTGTCCGCGTGCCATTTTCCGATGGCGCACGCTGCATAGCGAGCGACCGTGTGGTGCGGTTGCCAAGAGGGTTATCTGAATGACGAAGCTGAGCGGTGGCGACTCGAAGAGCACCCTCTATTGTTCGTTCTGCGGCAAGTCGCAGCACGAAGTGCGCAAGCTGATCGCCGGTCCGACGGTCTTCATCTGCGACGAGTGCGTCGAGCTTTGCAACGACATCATCCGTGAGGAGACGAAGTCGGCGCTGGTGTCCAAGAAGGATGGCGGCGTGCCGACCCCGCAGGAAATCTGCAATGTCCTCGACGATTACGTCATCGGGCAGAAGCAGGCGAAGCGCGTCTTGTCCGTGGCGGTGCACAATCATTACAAGCGATTGAACCATGGCGCCAAGGGCGCCGATGTCGAACTGGCCAAGTCGAACATCCTGCTCGTGGGACCAACCGGCTGCGGCAAGACGCTGCTGGCGCAGACGCTGGCGCGGATTCTCGACGTGCCGTTCACCATGGCGGACGCCACGACGCTGACCGAGGCCGGTTATGTTGGCGAGGATGTCGAGAACATCATCCTGAAGCTGCTTCAGGCATCGGATTACAATGTCGAACGAGCGCAGCGCGGCATCGTCTATATCGACGAGATCGACAAGATCAGCCGCAAGGCGGAAAATCCGTCGATCACGCGCGACGTGTCGGGCGAGGGCGTGCAGCAGGCGCTGCTGAAGCTGATGGAGGGCACCACCGCCTCTGTCCCGCCGCAGGGTGGACGCAAGCATCCGCAGCAGGAGTTTTTGCAGGTCGACACGACTAACATCCTGTTCATCTGCGGCGGCGCGTTTTCGGGCCTAGAAAAGATCATCGGCGACCGTCTGCAGGGCAAGTCGATCGGTTTCGGCGCGTATGTCGCCAGCCCCGAGGAGCGGCGCACCGGCGAGGTGTTGCGGTCGACCGAGCCGGAAGATTTGCTGAAGTTCGGCCTGATTCCGGAATTCGTCGGTCGTCTGCCGGTGATCGCGACGCTGGAAGATCTTGATATCGCGGCGCTGGTCAAGATTCTGTCCGAGCCGAAGAACGCGCTGGTCAAGCAATACCAGAAACTGTTCGATATGGAGCAGGTGGAACTGGGCTTTACCGACGATGCGCTGGTGACGATCGCCAAGAAGGGCATCGAACGCAAGACGGGTGCCCGTGGTCTACGGTCGATTCTGGAGGCGATCCTGCTGGATACCATGTTCGATTTGCCGGGCATGGATGGCGTCGACGAAGTGATGATCGACAAGGACGTGGTGGAGGGCCGCAAGGAACCTATCCGCGTCTATGCCGAAAAGAAGAAGACCGGCGACGCCGCGTAGCGGTGAAGGTTGAGCGAGCGTCACCGGCCACATCGGCTGGTGGCGCTTTCATGTTTACCGGCGGCCATCCATCGATCCGGTTTGAGACGGTGTAAAACCGGTGATGGTGCTTCATCGGCAGCGTGCTGCGCATCATATGCGTCCATATCGATGAAGAGTCCGAAAGCCGCTTGTTAACTACATCAGCTTGTTTTGCCGTGCTTGTCGTCGGTCGGTCCGCACTGGGCGGTCATGCGTGACCATATCGTCTTGCGCAAAGTAGTCGTTGCTTAAGTAAAATGTAAAGACGCCCGAGGCGCTGTCGAATATCCCTTAACACTTGAATGCCCAAACATCCGGATTGCAAAGCATTCCGGATGCATCGCTCGTTGCTGTCTGGCCGGGCGCTGTGCTGTATCGATGCTTCCTGCGATGGCGAAACCACCGTGAGGAGGCCGCTCTTTATCTCGCAGATCGACGCTGCGCTGAACCGCATCGTCTGAACCTCAGGCATCGACAGTTGATGATGGCATTTCCCGCTCCGCAGGCGGAACGCTTGGTCGTTCCTTCGGTGATCGTCTGCACGTACGAGGATCGCGAGTCGGCGTTGCCGGGATTGGCACTTTTGGCCCGGTCTATGGCGAACCGCGCCCCACATCTGCGGCTTCTGTGTTTCTCGCCGCTGGCCGGGGCCAAGGTACTATCCGATGAACTGCCAAACATGGAACTGCGCCCGATCGACGATCTGGGCGTCAGCGGCTGGAGTGTGAAGCCGACGGTACTGCTTCGCGCCTTGGCGGAGGCCGACAGCGCCTTCTGGCTGGATACGGATGTGGTCGTTTCGGGTGATCTTGGCGGATTGCTCGACGCGCTGCCCGCCGGGGCGGTCGTCGTCGGCGAAGAATATCGTTATCGTCAGCCCGGTGGATGTTCGGGTCGCGCGCGGGCATGGGGACTGACGGTCTCACGTGAACTGGACTGGATGACCAACTCCGGTTCGGTCCGGGTTACCAGAGCCCATCGACCACTTCTGGAACGATGGCAGGCGCTCCTCGCCGACCCTCGTTTTATCGCGGCTCAAAAGACGCCGATCGCGACGCGTCCGACCCATTTGCTGGGCGATCAGGACGTGCTCGCGGCACTGCTCGCCTCCACTGAATTTGCCGATCTGCCCATTCACTATATCCGCAACGGACCAGAGATGGTGCAACATTGCGGGGCCAATGGCTATCACGCCATCGACCGGCTGCGGATGATTTTCAGGCGACCGGCGTTCATCCACATGCTGGGCCGGTACAAGCCATGGTCTTTCGTCGTTCCGCCCGATGCCCGACGGTCAAAGGCGGATTATCTGCACTTCCTATGTTTCGAACTATCGCCGTTTCATGCGGCGGCGCAGCCCTATGCGGCGGCGCTCGGCCATCCGGTCTGGCTTCAGCGGCGAAGCCGGGTGGCACGGGTGTTGAACGCCGCCGCATTCGGCAATGTAGCTCTGCGCGGGTTGCCGCTCGCACTGGTGGCATGGGCGGCGGAATGGAAGCGGGGAAGCCCGCCGCCATTGCCCGGTGACAACGTGGGGGCTGCTTTGCTTCCACGACGGGAGAGGTGTAGCCCGCCGCGGGCGACCTATCAGTAGAGACAGTCCATGGCCGCGCTGCGCAGGCCCTGCGAATAGTGCGCATATCGACCGCGCAGCAATTCGGCGGCGACGACGCAGCAGCGGACGACCCGATTGCGCGCGCGCAATGCACCTCGGTTTCGCCAGTGGCCGATCTTCCCGCGGATGTGTGTCGGGAAATCCGGGTCGAGCGTCGCGCGACCGGCCAACCGGTCGAGCAGGGCTTCGTAGCGTACGGCCGTCTGCACGAAATGGTCCGCTGATCCCGACCGCGCCTTTGCATGCTGACGGCGAGTCGCGGGCGTTGATGAAGCTCCATAAACCTGCGCGACATGCTGGCGATACTGGTTCAGCGGTTGGCGGATTAGCACGACCTTCGATTGCGCGGCGACGATCGTCGCGATCCACGCATCGTGTGTCCAGCCATCGGGCAGCGGAAATATCGACGGTGCGAAACGAGCTGCATAGGCCATGGTCGCGCCCGCCGCCATCTGCGCGGGATCCCGCAACAGCGTGCGCGCGCCGATGTCGCTTTCCAGCGCATCCTGCAACGCATCCGCAAATCCCTGTTTATGCCAGTAGCGGAGTCCGATTGGCGCCAAGTCGCCGTCGACCAGATCAGCGTCGCAGAATACGAGGCCAACCCGGTCGTCTCGTACGAACGCCTCCACCATCGCGGCAACCTTACCAGGTTGCCAGACGTCATCTTGATCGGAGAAAAACACGAGATCGCCTGTGGTCAACGACGCCGCCTTTTCGAAATTTCGCGCGAATCCGAGGTTGACGGGGTTGCGATGGAAATGAACCGGAAAATTGACGGTCGCGCGAAAGACGTTGACCACCGTTTCTGTGCCGTCGGTCGAACCATCATCGCAGATCACCACTTCGTCGGGCGATCGTTCCTGCGCGGCAAAACTGTCCAGCTGCTGGCGAAGGTACCGTTCGCCATTGTAGGTACACATTGCAATCGATACGCGCCGCATCATCATCTCCTTGGAGGCCGAAAACGCTAACAGCCGTGTCGGAGCGGGGCAACCATTCCCTTCCCTTCATTCCGGATGTTGTTGCCGTTTATCGCCTTGCAGCCTAGTTGTTGCTTATCCGCAGGCCGGTGTCAGGAGTTCGTGCCATGTCCGTCAGACCGGTTACGCTGTTGATGACGGCGACCGTCGCCCCCGCCAGGGGAATGCGCACCTCGCTCGGAAATCCGCAGGCCCGGCGTGACGAGTATATCGCGGCGCTCTGCTTCTATCGCGACTGGATCGGCCGGGGGATCGACCGGATCGTTTTCGTCGATAATTCCAACAGCGACCTGTCTTCGTTCAATGCGGTGTCGGACGGATATCCGATCACTCTTCTTTCCTATCAGGGGATCAGTTATCCTGCCGCCCATGGCTATGGTTATGGAGAGATGGCGCTCATCCAGCATGCCATGGATCATGTGCCCGAGTTGGGTGAGGGCGTGGTGGTGAAGGTCACGGGGCGGTATCGCGTGACCAATCTGACCAGCGTGATTCAATCGGCAGCTGGCGTCGATTTCGCGGGCGATATCTGGAACTGGCGTCGGCCTTGGCTCGACATGCGCATCATGATGTGGACTAAGCGCGGGTATAACATGCTACTCCGAGATAGTTATTTGCTGCTGCGCGACGATGAGAACCGTTTGCCGCCCGAGATGATTTTGTCCCGCCATATAATGGCATCGACAGACGTTGCGGTGCGTACGTATTTAATGGTCGATCCAATCGTGCTTGGGGTTCGCGGTATGGATGGAAAAGATTGGGGACGAGGCAGCCTTGCGTTCAAACGCCGCGTTCGTGCACTGACCCGCCCGTTCTCTCTCGTATTCAGTCTTTATCCCGGTGCCCGTCGTGATAAGGAATATCGTTCGATTTGAAGTTCGGCAGCCCTGCTGCTGGTAAGTCGCCAGTCATGCGCGCTATATCTACATCCACAGTTGGTGGACTATCACCCAGCAAAGTAGCCGCTGAATGTTCAATTGCCACAGTTGGGCATGCCCGATGGATTTCAGGCGCCGGGACACGCCGTCGTTAACTGTAAACACCGCCATTATGTATTCGATCGGCGTAGGTCGTGTGCTGTGTAGCCTACTTTCTTTGCCAACTTTGCCACGTCTGCATCTCCTCGACCGCTATCGATCGTCTCAAGACTCGGGCGTCGGGATCGATGGACGACATGGGCGCCTCCGATATCGTCAGCATTCCGCGACCGTCCGTCATCGGCAGCGTTCCGCGGATACCATCGACGGTGATATCGATCGGCAAGGGAAAGGGGCCATTGCCGGGAACCCGCCACGCCAGCGTGAGTGGGTCGCCGGTTCGTGTCTCCACCAGATCGGGCAGCGCCGCCTGACGTAGATAGACGTCGAAGAACCAGCGATAATCCTTGCCCGTCACTTTCACGACCAGCGCCTCATATTCGCTCGTCGATCCGAAGCGGGGCATGAAGTTGCCGGGGCGGGGGTCGGGGCGGCCATAGACGGCGAGGCGCGTGACATCCCAGAACGCCTTGTCGCCGATCAGCCAGCACCGTGATCAGATCAGCCCGCCAGCTTAAATCCCCCTTCGACTCAGATAGGCCGGAGAACGCTCAAATATAATCCAACTCTAAAGTCGCACTCACGGCCGCGCGTCGGTGCGTACACGTGAGCGAGAGCGTAGCCCGCGTCTGGATCGACGGTAAGAAAGGGCGATCGTCGGACGGATATAATCGCGTCCGGGCGTGTAGGACATAATGCTGCGATGTAATTCGCCGACGGTCGATTTGCGTTCTCGACAGGACGAGTCGGTCCGGTTTTGGAAACGGGAGAAGAGCGCCTCTACTCCTCGACCTTCTCGCGTTCCTTGTCAGCCCAGGTTTTGCCCTCGTCGCCACCCCATAGCAGCCATGCGATGTAACCGGCCGAGGGATCGTCCTCATTGCCCCAGTCGTGGCTTTTGGTGTCCTTGTCGACGTCGTGGCGAGCGAAGTAGCTGTGCATCGATTTGACGTCCTCGTCGGACATCGGCTTGCCCTCGACGATCTGTTTCGCGCGCTTGACGCCGACCTCCGTACCGCCGCAATCGAAGCGGTCGCGCAGGTCGAGACCCTTTTGCGCATTGATCGCCATCTTCTTCGTGGGCTTGTGCTCGCTGGCCATCGGTCCGTCTCCCAAAGGATATCGGGAGACGAACCGGCGGGGCGGGAAGGCGTTCCCTAAAGTGCTGACATCACGCCCGATTGGCGGCGCTCAACACCGCGCGGACGCTGGCGGTGGCGATGTCGCTGTCGAGACCGACGCCGAACACCGTGCGGCCATCGGCGGTGCGGCATTCGACATAGGCGGCGGCCTGCGCATCGGCGCCGTGGCCGATCGCGTGTTCGCTGTAATCCACCACGTCGAGCGTCGGCCCCGTTTCGCCCAGCGCATCGATCACGCCGGAGATCAGGCCGTTGCCGCGTCCCGAGATTGACCGGTCGACGCCATCGACCGACACATGGCCGACGAACAGGCGCTGGCCGGCGGTGCCGGTCTCCTCGTAATCGCGCAGCACGAAGCGGTCGCCGGCGCGGGGGAGGTAGGTCGCCTCGAACCGGCCCCAGATATCGGCGGCGCCGAGTTCGCGGCTGGTTTCGTCGGCCAGCGCCTGAACATGGCGGCTGAAATCGGCCTGCAGCCGCTTGGGCAGCTTCAGGCCCTTGTCCTGTTCGATCACCCACGCGACGCCGCCCTTGCCCGACTGCGAATTGACGCGGATTACCGCTTCGTAGCTGCGGCCGAGATCGGCGGGATCGATCGGCAGATAGGGTACTTCCCACAGGCCATCGTTACGCTGGCCCTGCGCCACGAAGCCCTTCTTGATCGCGTCCTGATGCGATCCGGAGAACGCGGTGAAGACGAGATCGCCGGCATAGGGCGTGCGCGGATGGACGGGCAGGTTGGTGCAATAGGTGACAGTATTCACCACCTCGTCGATGTCCGACAGGTCGAGCCGCGGATCAACCCCTTGCGTGTACAGGTTCAGCGCCAGCGTCACGAGATCGCAATTGCCGGTGCGCTCACCATTGCCGAGCAGGCAACCCTCGACCCGGTCGGCGCCCGCCATCATGCCCAGTTCCGCCGCCGCGACGCCGGTGCCGCGATCGTTGTGGGTGTGGAGCGAGATGACGACGCTGTCGCGGTCGGGGATATTGCGGCCGAACCATTCGATCTGGTCGGCATAGATGTTGGGCGTCGCGCATTCGACGGTGGCGGGCAGGTTCAGGATCAGCGGATGATCCGGCGTCGGGCACAGCACGTCCATTACCGCCGCGCACACCTCGACCGAGAAATCGAGTTCGGCGGTGGAGAAGGTTTCCGGGCTGTATTCGAAGAACCAGTCGGTATCGGGCTGTTTCGCGGCCTCGTCGCGCAGCACCTTGGCGCCGGCGATGGCGATCGCTTTCACCTCTTCGCGGGTCATGCCGAACACGATCTGGCGCCAGGCGGGGCTGACCGCGTTGTAGAGGTGGACGATTGCCGTCTTCGCGCCCTTCAGGCTGGCGAAGCTGGTTTCGATCAGGTCGCGGCGCGACTGGGTGAGGACCTGGATGGTCACGTCATCGGGGATGCGGCCATCGCGGACGAGGCCAGAGATGAAGTCGAATTCGGTCGCGCCGGCGGAGGGGAAGCCGACCTCGATCTCCTTCAACCCCACCTTGCAGAGCAGGTCGAACAGCCGCGTCTTCTTTTCCGCGTCCATCGGATCGATCAGCGCCTGATTGCCGTCGCGCAGATCGGTGGACAGCCAGCGGGGGGCGTGCGTGATCGTGCGTGACGGCCATTGCCGGTCGGGCAGGGCGATGGGCGGGAACGGTCGGTATTTGGTCGATGGATCGCGGAGCATGGTAACTTCCCGGCTTCGCCGCCACGGGTACGAACCCGCGCGGCCATTATGGCGCGTATGGGTGGTCGTCGGCCCTTAGGGAAGTGCGCATGCGTGCACGACCGCCCTAAGGGCGGGTAAGTCGCAGGATCAGGAGAGCCGCACGCATCATCGTGCGCCTCCAATGCCGCCGGTATGGCGATTTGTCCATCGGTGGCGGTGGCCCTCGCGCACTTTTCCTTAACGGCGATGGGTTAGGTCGGGTTCGGCACCAGTTTGCCGAAAGGAGCCGAATGCGCCAGATCGTCTATATCAGCAGCCTGTGCCAGAACGTCGTCGCCGATATTCCGGCGATCCTGGCGACCGCACGGCGCCGCAATGCCGGGCAACTGGTGACGGGCATGTTGTTCTTCGACGGCCGCCGGTTTCTCCACGCGATCGAGGGGGCGGCGGGGCCGGTGCAGCAGATTTTCACCCGTATCCAGGGCGATCCCCGGCATCAGTCGATCCTGATCCTGTCCGATCGCGGGATCAAGCGGCGCGAGTTCGGGGTGGAGGCGATGGCGTATCGCCCGCCGGCGGAATCGGACCTGCCGACGATCGCGCGGATGGCGATCCTGTCGGCGCATGCCTCACCAGCGGCGCGCGATACCTTCGATGCCTTCATGCGGATGCGCCGGGCGGCGTAGGCGGCGTCGAAACAAATCGAGCAGAAACGAAAAGTGAACCAGTAGAAGATGCGCCAGATCGTTTACATCAGCACCCTGCACCGCGACGCCGTGGTGGATATCGACGACCTGATGGCCGTATCGCAACGGAACAACACGCGGCAGCACGTGACCGGCCTGTTGTTCTTCGACGGCAAGCGGTTCCTTCAGGCACTGGAAGGCGAGGAAGCGGCTGTCGAGACGACGTTGGCGCGCATCCGCGATGACGCCCGACATCGCGCCATCGTGATCCTGTCCGACCGGACCGTTGCCGCGCGGGAATTCGGACCATGGGCGATGGCGTATCGCGCATCCGGTGGCGACGAGGGCGAGATCGCCCGGATCGAAGCATTGGTGGCCAACGCGACACCGGCGGTGCGCGCCACGTTCGAAGGCTTTGCCAGGATGCGCCGCGCGGCCTGATACCGCGCGGCGATCCGTCGTCTTACTGGGCGGCGAAGGCGGCGTTGATCGTCAGGTCGACCTTGTCCGATACGACGGGCACGGCCATGCCTAGGCCGAAGTCGTTGCGGCTGATCGATCCGGTCGCACGGAAGCCGAAGTTCAGCTTCTTGCTCATCGGGTTCGCGCCGGCGCCGACGAAATTCGCCTGCAACGTAACGGGCTTGGTCACGCCCTTGATCGTCAGGTTGCCGGTGATGACGGCGCGGTCGCCGGTGGCGCGCACGCCGGTCGATACGAAGCGGGCGGTGGGATTGGCGGCGGCGTCGAAGAAATCCTTCGACTTCAGATGCTCGGTGAAGCGCGGCGAGGTGGTCGACAGCTGATCGACCGCGAAGGTCACGTCGACCTTGGTGTCGTTGGGCTTGGCCGGATCGATCGTGATCGAACCGCCCGAGGCGCCGAACTGACCCTGCAGCATCGAGAAGCCCATATGGTTGACCTGCCACGTCACCTGCGTGTGATTGGCGTCGACCGGGTAGGTGCCGGCGGTGACCAGCGCCTTGTTGGGGGTGCCGGGGGTGCCGGTCTGGGCGAGAAGCGGGGCCGCGATCAGCATGGCGGCGGCGGCGAGGACGAGACGCATCGGAAAACTCCCTGTTGGATGCCGGCCAAGGTGCCGGGCGGAACAGGCTGCGTCAAACGCCGAGGCGGCAACGGTGCGTTTCGTTGGAGAAGTTCGCCGATCCTTACTCTCGCGTCCGTCATCCCGGCGAAAGCCGGGACCTATGGATGCAGCGCAATCATCGGCAGCACGCTACAACTGCCTTCATCGTGACCATGGGTCCCGGCTTTCGCCGGGATGACGGGTGGGGAGAGGGGATGCAGGCGGCACAAACCACCCGCATCCCGTCGCCCTTAGTTCTTCGCCTTGTCGACCAGCTTGTTGGCGCCGATCCAGGGCATCATCGCGCGCAGTTCGGCACCGGTCTTTTCGATCGGATGCGCGGCGGCGAGGCTGCGGGCGGCCTTCAGTTCGGGCTGGCCGGCGCGGTTGTCGAGGACGAAGTTCTTGACGAAGCGGCCGCCCTGAATGTCGGCGAGGACGCGCTTCATTTCCTTCTTCGTCTCGTCGGTGATGATCCGCGGGCCGGTGGTGATGTCGCCGTATTCGGCGGTGTTTGAGATCGAGTAGCGCATGTTGGCGATGCCGCCCTCATACATCAGGTCGACGATCAGCTTCACCTCGTGCAGGCACTCAAAATACGCCATCTCGGGGGCATAGCCCGCCTCGGTCAGCGTCTCGAACCCGGCCTGGATCAGGTGGGTCAGGCCGCCGCAGAGCACGACCTGCTCGCCGAACAGATCCGTCTCGCACTCTTCGCGGAAATTCGTCTCGATGATGCCCGAACGGCCGCCGCCGACGCCGCTGGCATAGGCGAGCGCCACGTCATGCGCGTTGCCCGACGCATCCTGATGAATCGCGATCAGGCAGGGCACGCCGCCGCCCTTAATATACTCGCCGCGCACGGTGTGGCCGGGGCCCTTGGGCGCGATCATGATGACGTCGATGTCCTTGGGTGGCTCGATCAGGCCGAAATGCACGTTCAGGCCATGTGCGAACGCGAGCGCGGCGCCGGGCTTCATGTTGCCCTTCAGGTCCGCGTCCCAGATGCCGGCCTGATGCTCGTCGGGGGCCAGGATCATGAGGATGTCGGCCCAGCCGGCCGCTTCCTTGTTGGTCATGACGGTGAAGCCCGCACCCTCTGCCTTGGCGCGGGTCGCCGAGCCTTCGCGAAGCGCGATCGCCACGTCCTTGACGCCCGAATCGCGCAGGTTCTGGGCATGGGCATGGCCCTGCGAGCCGTAGCCGACGATGGCGATATTCTTGTCGGTGATGAGGTTCAGATCGGCGTCGCGATCGTAATAGACACGCATTGGTATTCCCCTTTGTAGTGAGGGCGTCACCCCAGCGAACGCTGGGGCCTCCCGATTGTTGAGCGTGCCCATGCGGCACGAAACCCCAGCGTTCGCTGGGGTGACGAAATCATGTTACGCCGCGTCGCGGCCGCGGGCGATGGCGACGATGCCGGTGCGGGCGACCTCGACCAGGCCGACCTCGCCCATCAACTCGACGAACTTGTCGATCTTCTGGAACGAGCCGGTCACCTCGAACACGAAGCTGGAGGTGGTCGCATCGACCACCCGGCCGCGATAGACCTCGGCCAGGCGCATCGCCTCGATCCGCTTCTCGCCGACGCCCGCCACCTTCACCAACGCCAGTTCGCGTTCGACATGCTCGCCCTCGACCGTCAGGTCGACGACCTTGTGGACGGGCACCAGCCGGTCGAGCTGGGCCATGATCTGTTCCATCACCGGTGGCGACGCGCTGGTGACGATGGTGATCCGACTGACCGCCTTGTCGTGGGTGATCTCCGATACGGTCAGGCTTTCGATATTATAGCCGCGCGCGGTGAACAGGCCGGCGATGCGGGCCAGGATGCCGGGTTCGTTGTCGACGATCACCGCCAGCGTATGGCGTTCGGCAGGTTCGGGTCTGATGTGCATTTCGATCTCTCTCCCCTCCCGCTGGCGGGAGGGGTCGGGGGAGGGCAGGTTGAAGGGGGCGGCGTTGGCGGACAGGCCCTCCCCTGACCCCTCCCGCAAGCGGGAGGGGAACAGAAAGGTCAGACCAGCGCCTTGGCTTCGTCGTCCATTTCGCCGGACACTTCGTTGGCCTGCAGGATCATGTCGGTATGCGCCGCGCCCGACGGGATCATCGGGAAGCAGTTGGTCAGTTTCGACACTCGGCAATCGACCATCACCGGCCCGTCATAGGCCAGCATGTCGGCGATGCCGGCATCGAGCTGGTCGCGCGTCTCGATGCGAATACCCTTCCAGCCATAGGCTTCGGCCAGCTTCACGAAATCGGGCAGCGATTCGCTGTAGCTTTCGGCGTAGCGCGACGAATAGGTCAGTTCCTGCCACTGGCGGACCATGCCCATATATTCGTTGTTCAGGATGAACACCTTCACCGGCAACCGGTACTGGCCGGCGGTGGCGAGTTCCTGGATGTTCATCTGGATCGACGCCTCGCCGGCGATGTCGATGACCAGCGCATTGGGATTGCCCAACTGCGCGCCGATCGCGGCGGGCAGGCCGTACCCCATCGTGCCGAGTCCGCCAGACGTCAGCCACTTGTTGGGCAGTTCGAAGCCGAAATGCTGCGCGGCCCACATCTGGTGCTGGCCGACCTCGGTCGTGATGATCGGGTCGCGGGCATGCGTCGCCTCCCACAGCGCGCGGACGGCGCGTTGCGGCATGATGTCGGGGCCGACCTCCGGAAAATCGAGGCAGCGGACGGCGCGCCAGCCTTCGATCCGGCGCATCCAGTCGCCCAGATCGGGCCGGGGATGCTGGCGCGATTTCCACACGCGGACCATATCCTCCAGCGCGTGGCCGGCATCGGCGATCACGGCGAGGTCGACGCGGACGTTCTTGTTCACGCTCGACCGGTCGATATCGATATGGACCTTGCGGCTGTTCGGGCTGAACGCGTCGAGCCGGCCGGTGACGCGGTCGTCGAAGCGGCTGCCGACGGCGATGACCAGATCGGCCTCGTTCATCGCCATGTTCGCCTCGTACGTCCCGTGCATGCCCAGCATGCCGAGCCACAGCGGACCGCTCGCCGGATAGGCGCCGAGGCCCATCAGTGTCGAGGTGACGGGCGCGCCGGTCAGCCGGACGAGTTCGCGCAGCAGTTGCGACGCGGCGGGGCCGGCGTTGATGATGCCGCCGCCGGTGTAGAGCACCGGGCGCTCGGCGGCGGCGAGCATGTCGACCACCGTCTCGATCGCCTTCGGATCGGCCTTCACCTGCGGGCGATAGGTCTTGTGCTGGATCGGACCGGGGCGAACATATTTCGCGGTCGCGACCTGCACGTCCTTGGGGATGTCCACGACGACGGGGCCGGGGCGACCCGACGTGGCGATGTGGAACGCCTCGTGGATCACCGCGCCCAGCTTGGCGGGGTCCTTCACCAGATAATTATGCTTGGTGCAGTGGCGGGTGATGCCGACCGTGTCTGCTTCCTGAAACGCATCGGTGCCGATCAGTGCAGTCGGCACCTGACCGGTGATGACGACCATCGGGATCGAATCGAGCAGCGCATCGGTGATGCCGGTGACGGCATTGGTCGCACCGGGGCCTGAGGTGACGAGCACGACGCCGGGCCGACCGGTGGAGCGGGCATAGCCCTCCGCCGCGTGCGTCGCCGCCTGTTCGTGGCGGACGAGGATGTGCTTGATCCGGCCCGAGCGGAACAGCGCGTCGTAGATCGGCAGCACGGCGCCGCCGGGATAGCCGAATACGATCTCGACACCGAGATCGCACAGCGCCTCGACGAGGATGTCGGCTCCGCTTTGCTCGGTCATGGTGTCGCTCCGGTGATGTGAAAGAAGTTGAGGGGGCGCTAGAGCGGTATCCGGTTAACGTCAACCCCTGTCAGGACAATAAAGCATCTATTGATGACGGTATTGAGTCATTTTGTTGCGTGATAATCCATTCAGGTGATGGTTGATTGCGAAACCAAGTGAATTGCCGTTTGGCATAGCGCCGTGTGTCCGATCGCAGCCGTTCCAGCGTCTCCTCATGACTGGCGTGTCCGGCGAGATGATCGGCGATGGCCGCGACCCCGATCGCGCGGCGGACGGGGGCGTCGGGCGATATGTCGTCACGGGTCAGCAGGGCGGCGACTTCGGCGGGGGCGCCGCCGTCCAGCATGATGGCGGCGCGGGCATCGATCGCGGTGAAGAGTTGTTCGCGCGGCGGTAGCAGGCGGATGGCGGCGAGGCGAATGCGGTGGCCGATGCCGCCGCTCAACTGCCGCTGCCAATGGCCGAGCGGATGGCCGGTGGCGCGCACCACCTCCAGCGCGCGGGCGACGCGGGTGGTGTCGGCGGGGGCGAGGCGGGCGGCGGCGGCGGGGTCTTCGGTCGACAATTGGCGATGCGCCTCGGCGACCGGCAGGGCGCGGACGGTGGCGCGGATTTCGGGATCGATGTCGGGGACGGGGGCGATGCCATCCAGCAGGGTGCGCAGGTAGAGGCCGGTGCCGCCGACCAGTACCGGCAGGCGTCCGGCCGCATGGGCTGCGTCGATCGCCGCGGTGGCCTCGGCGGCCCAGCGGGCGGCGGAATAACTGGTGTCGGCGCCGTCGACATGGCCGAACAGGCGGTGCGGGACGCGGGCTTCGTCCTTCGCGGATGGGCGGGCACTCAGGATGCGCAGGTCGCGATAGACCTGGCTGGCATCGGCGTTGATAACGATGCCGCCATGCGCCTCCGCAACGGCGATCGCGGCGGCGGACTTGCCGCTGGCGGTCGGCCCTGCGATGAGCGCCACGCTTGGATGGTCTGGAGATACGATGTTCACGGCGACGCTGATAGCAGGCAATGGCCTGCCCGTGGGAGAGGTGTCCGCCGCAGTCGATCGGCTGACGATGGCGGGCTGCGCGCCCGGTGCCGCCGTGTGGATTGATGCGGGCGAGGCGGTCGACCTGCCGTTCGGGCAGGAGCCGGCGGCGGCGCGGACGGCGCTGGAGGGGCATGGCTTCGACGTGGTCGTGCAGCCGGTCGCGGCGCGGGCCAAGGCGTTGCTGGTCGCTGATATGGATTCGACGATGATTACCGTCGAGTGCATCGACGAACTGGCCGATTATGCCGGCATCAAGGCCGAGGTCGCCGAGGTGACCGAGCGGGCGATGCGCGGCGAACTGGATTTCGAGGGGGCGCTGGATGCCCGTGTCGCTCTGCTCGCCGGACTGGACGAAAGCGCGATCGACCGGTGTCTGGCGGAACGGGTCACGATCACGCCGGGGGCCAGGGAGCTGGTGCGGACGATGCGGGCGCGCGGCGCGCTGGCGGTGCTGGTGTCGGGCGGCTTCACGCGGTTTGCCGAACCGGTGGCGGCGGAGATCGGGTTCGATCGGGCGATCGCCAACCGCCTGTTGATCGAGAACGGCCGGCTGACCGGCAAGGTCGCCAGGCCGATCGTCGGCGCCGCGACCAAGGAAGAGACGTTGCGCAGCACCACCGCCGAGCGTGGTCTGGCGTCGGCCGAGACGTTGGCGGTGGGTGATGGCGCCAACGATCTGCCGATGATCCGGGCGGCCGGGCTGGGCGTGGCGTACCGGGCCAAGCCGATCGTCGCGGCGGCGGCGGCGGCGCGGATCGAGCATGGCGATCTGACCGCGCTGCTGTGGGCGCAGGGGATCGCGCGGCGGGACTGGGTGACGGCTTAACCTGATCTTAGCGAGGGGCATGCGACTCCCGGTCCGAACGGCTTGGGGAGTGAATACAGCTATGCGCGTTCTCGCACTGGCATCGCAGAAGGGCGGATCGGGCAAGACCACGCTGTCCGGTCATCTGGCGGTGCAGGCCCAGCGATCGGGCCATGGTCCGGTCGTGTTGATCGACATCGATCCGCAGGGGTCGCTGGCCGACTGGTGGAACGAGCGTGAGGGCGAATATCCGGCGTTCGCGCAGACCACGGTCGCGCGGCTGGCCGGCGATCTGGAATTGCTGCGGCAACAGGGGTTCAAGCTGGCGGTGATCGATACGCCGCCGGCGATCACGATGGCGATCCAGAGCGTAATCCAGGTCGCCGAACTGGTCGTGGTGCCGACCCGGCCATCCCCGCATGATCTGCGTGCGGTGGGGGCGACGGTCGACCTGTGCGACCGGGCGGGCAAGCCGCTGATCTTCGTGGTCAACGCCGCCACGGCCAAGGCACGGATCACTAGCGAGGCGGCGGTGGCGCTGTCGCAGCATGGCACCGTCGCGCCGGTGATGGTGCAGCAGCGCGTCGATTTCGCCGCATCGATGATCGATGGCCGCACGGTGATGGAGTGCGATCCCAAGAGCAAATCCGCCGCCGAGATCACGGCGCTGTGGACCTATATCGCCGACCGGCTGGAGAAGAATTTCCGCCGTACCGTGTTCGCCGCGCCCTTTGCCGTGGCACCGGCGGCGCGGACCGGCGCCAGTGGCTTCGGCCGTCGCGTGGTGGGTTGAGATGGGGATGCTGGGAACCGCCAAGCCGCTCGCCTCGCTGAGTTCGGGATTGCTGGCGCGCAAGGGTCAGGCGCGGCCGGCGATGCGGCCACAGGGTTTTTCGGAAATGCCGCCGGTCGCGCCGCCGCTGGACGATCTGGGCTGGAACGACATGGGGACCGCGCCGGTGGCGCCGGTCCGGTCGATCGCGCCCGCCCCGACCGCGTCGCCGGCCGTCCTGCCGCCGGTGCTGGTGACTCGGGAGGCGTTGCGGGCGAAGGTGGAGGTGACGCCGGTGTCACTGGCGACCGCGCAGGAGATCAGTCGCGAAAGCGCGACGATGACCGAGAAGGGCAAGGCGGCGTTCACGCTGCGGCTGGACGGCGAGCGGCATCTGCGGCTGCGGCTGGCGAGCGCCGTGGCCAATCGGTCGGCGCAGGGTCTGGTCGCCGATGCGCTGGACATGTTTCTGGAAACCATGCCGATGGTCGAGGCGCTTGCCGTGCAGCTGCCCCTGCCAAAACCGGCGCCGGGGAAAACATCATGAGGGCGCATAAATTCACCGCGGCGGCACTGTCGGCGCTGATGCTGGGCGGGACGATGGTGGGCTGCACCACGACCGGCGCGGGCGGCGTTGCCTCGGCGGGATCGCGGACGATGCCGCATACCGAGGCTGCGGCCTGGGCGAAGCGGGCGACCAAGGCGATGGCGGCGCATGATCCGGCGGCGGTCGATTTCGCCGAGGCGGCGGTCGCGTCGGCGCCGGCGGAGGCTGATTACCGGCTGTTGCTGGGCCAGACGTACCTGCGGGCGGGTCGATTCGTATCGGCGCGCGATGCCTTCCGCGATGTGTTGCTGTTGCAACCGGCCAATGGGCGGGCGGCGCTGAATCTGGCGCTGTCGGAGATCGCGACGGGCGACTGGGCGACGGCGCGGCAGATATTGACGACGTATGACCGCGACATCTCGCCGACCGATCGTGGGCTGGCGCTGGCGCTGGCGGGCGATCCGGCGGGGGCGGTGGCGCTGTTGACGCAGGCCGCGCGGCAACCGGGGGCAGATGCGAAGATGCGGCAGAATCTGGCGCTCAGTCTGGGGCTGGCGGGACAATGGCCGATGGCGCGGGTGATCGCGGCGGCGGACCTGTCGCCGGCCGATCTGGACGACCGGATGCAGCAATGGATCGCCTTCGCGCAGCCGACGTCGGCGTCGGATCAGGTCGCGTCGCTGCTGGGCGTGCGGGCGGTGGCCGATGCGGGGCAGCCGGTGGCGCTGGCATTGGTGAAGCCGGCGGCGACGGCGGTCGCGCTGGCTGCGCCGCCGATCGTCGAGCCGGTCGTTGTGACGGTGGCGGCGGTCAGGTTCGGGCCGCGGCATGAAGTGGTGCAGGATGTGCCGGCTGTCGAGCCGGTGCGGCGGGTGGCCAAGGTGATCCGCCGGGCGGTGCCGGTCGCGGCGGCGCCGGTCGTGACGCCACCGGAGACGCCGGTGGCAGTGCGCTTCGCGCCACGGCAGGAGGTAGTGCAACCCTTGCCCGTCGCTGTGGCCGTTCGGGGCGGATGAGCCCGGAAAGTCGCTAAAGTCACACTCACGGCCGCGCGCGGGCGCGTATGCGCGCGAGGGGCGTGGGCAGTGTAATCGACGGTTTGAAAGATCGGTATTTGAGGGATTACCCTGACTCGGCCCTGTAGGACAGGCCTTATTCCCGTTCGTCCTGAGTAGGGGTTGAGCGCAGTCGAAGACCCGTATCGAAGGACAGGTTGGTGTGCGGAACGGTGCTTCGATACGAACCCTCGATATGCCCCTGCGGGGCTACTCGGTTTCTACTCTGCACGAACGGATAAGGCCTTAAAGACGAACGAATAAGGTCCTACAGTTCGCGACCGCCCTTCCAGACGCGCAAGGCGCGGCCCTGAACGGGCAGGCCGTCGAAGGGGGTGTTGCCGGCCGACGCGAAGGATTCGCCATCGATCTGCCACGGCACGCGGTCGTCGAACAGCAGGAGGTCGGCGGGGCTGCCCCTGGTCAGGGTGCCCGAGTCGAGGCCCAGTACGCGCGCCGGATTGGCGGCGAGCAGCGCGAACAGGCGGTCGAGCGTGACGTGGCCGTCGCGGACCAGCATCAGCGACAGGGGCAGCAGCGTCTCGGCGCCGGCCATGCCGGCGGCGGCGTCGGCGAAGGGGAGGCGCTTTTCCTCCGGCCCGTGCGGATCGTGGCCCGATGCGATGACGTCGATCGTGCCATCGGCGATGCCGGCCAGACAGGCGCGGCGATCCGATTCGTCGCGCAGCGGCGGCGACAGATGGGCGAAGGTGCGGAAATCGCTCATCGCGTTGTCGGACAGGTGCAGATGCGCGGGCGTGATCCCGCAGGTGACGGCGACGCCGCGCCGTTTGGCCGCGCGGATCAGGTCGAGCGCAGTGGCGGTGGTGACCTGCCGGATATGGACGCGGGCGCCGGTTTCCTCGGCGAGCAACAGGTCGCGGGCGACGGCCAGCGCCTCGGCGATGGCGGGGGCGGCGGCGAGGCCGAGCCGGGTAGCGGTTTCGCCCGCCGTGGCGACGGTGCCGGCGACGAGGCCGCCATCCTCGGCATGGGTGATGACCACCAGACCGAGGTCATGGGCATAGGACAGGACGCGCGCCATGACCTGCGCATCGGCGATCCAGCGGCGGCCGATCGCGACGGCCCGTGCGCCGGCGGCCTGACAGAACGCCATCTCCGCCAGTTCCTTACCCGCCAGCGCGCGGGTGGCGGCGGCGAGGGGGTGTATCCACAGATCGGGCTTGCCGACGAGCGCGGCGCGCTGGACGATGCCGGGATCGTCCAGCACCGGCGACTGATCGGGCATCAGCGCGACACGGACGATGCCGCCGCGCCGGCACGCCTCGCGATCGACGCGGAACACGCCGCAATCGACGATGCCGGGGGCGAGCAGCTTGCCGCCGCAATCGACCGTGGTGGCATCGGCGGGCAGATCGCTGATCGTTTCGGCAGAGCCGACCGCGACGATGGCACCGTCGCGGACCAGCAGCGTGCCGGGCACGACGCCGTCCGGCAGGACGAGCCGGGCGTTGGTGAAGGCGATGGTCATGCCCAGCCCTCCACGCCGCGATCGCGCCGGGTCAGCACATCCAGACAGGCCATGCGGACCGCGACGCCCATCGCGACCTGTTCGGTGATCGCCGATTGCGGGCCGTCGGCGACGAGCGAATCGATCTCGATGCCACGGTTCATCGGACCGGGGTGCATGACCAGCGCATCGGGTTTCGCGCGCTTCAGGCGTTCGGGCGTCAGGCCATAACGGAGGCGGAATTCGCGCGGCGAGGGAACATAGCCGCCGTCCATCCGCTCGTTCTGGAGGCGGAGCATCATGACCACGTCGGCACCCTCCAGCGCGGCATCGAAATCGGTGAAGGGGGTCACGAACATCCGGTCGATCGCGGGCGGCATCAGCGTGGTCGGTGCGCAAACGCGGACTTCCGCCGCCAGCGCGGTCAGCGACAGGATATTGGAGCGCGCGACGCGGCTGTGTAGCAGGTCGCCGCAGATCACCACGCGCTGGCCGGCGATGCTGCCCCGGCGACGGCGGATGGTGAGCGCGTCGAGCAGCGCCTGGGTCGGGTGTTCGTGGCGACCGTCGCCGGCGTTGAGGACGGGACAATCGACCTTGTCGGCGATCAGTTTCACCGCGCCCGAACTCATGTGACGGATGACGAGGATGTCGGCGCGCATCGCGTTCAGCGTCTGGGCGGTATCGATCAGCGTCTCGCCCTTCTTCACGCTCGATTGCGCGGCGTGCATGTTGACGACATCGGCGCCCAGCCGCTTGCCGGCGATCTCGAACGACAGCAGCGTGCGGGTGGAGTTTTCGAAGAAGGCGTTGATCTGGGTCAGGCCGGCGAGGCGGGCGTCGCCCTTGGCATGGGTGCGGTTCGCCTCGACCCAGCGTTCCGCCTCGTCGAGCAGGAAGGCGATCTCGTGAGGCTGCAGCCCCTCGATCCCGGTCAGGTGGCGGTGCGGGAAGACGGCGCCGCCGGCGATCATGGCGGCGGGGCGGTGATCGGATGCGGGCATGGTGCGCCGGTTAACCGGGGGCGGGGGGCCGCGCAAGGCTTGGCCCTTCGTCAGCGGCGATCAGCGAGCTGGTCGAGGATCGGTCCGCTGGTCCGGGTGGTAGCGGCGGTGTTGCTACTCTCGCCATAGGGGCCGTCGGTGGAAAGGCGTGTAGGCGTTCGACATCCGGTTCTCCGGCGAAGACGGGGTCCGGTTGGTGGACATTTCCGTTATCTACCGGGATATCCCAACTGGGCCCCGGCCTTTGCCGGGGAACGGGTAGTCGTAACGGCCCGGTTTTGGCGTCAGGCGTGTCCTACGCCGTCAGCCTTGCCGGAAAACCCCGCCGGATGGTTGCGAGAGATGGTGTACTGCGCGGTTGCCGTGATCGGTCAGATCGCGACGAGCGCGTCGATCGCGGCTTGCAGGATATGGGCGGCGGCGAGGTTGTCGATGCGTTCGGCGCGCTTGGCGCGGCTCATGTCCTGTTCGATCATGAAGCGTTCTACCGCGACGGTGGACCAGCGTTCGTCCCACAGCAGTACCGGTGCCAGATCCTGAACATTGCGGGCGAAGGAGCGGGTGGATTGCGACCGCGCCCCCTCGCTGCCGTCGAGGTTGATCGGCAGGCCCAAGACGATGCCGCGGACGTTCTGGGCGGCGATCAGGTCGATCAACTGCGCCTTATCCTTCGCGAACTTGGTGCGGCGGATCAGGAGGGCGGGGCTGGCGAAGCTCCAGCCGGCGTCGCACAGCGCAGTGCCGATCGTCTTGGTGCCGAGATCGAGGCCGATCAGGCGGCCGCCTTCGGGCAGGGCGTCGCGAAAGACGGCGCGGTCGGCGGTTATCATGGCCTGACTATCACAGCTTGAATTTCATGGCTTGAACGCGGCGAGGCGGCGGTTGGCATCGGCGCGGACGTTCGCCCAGAACAGGCTGTAGTCGTACACGTGATAATTGTTGCCGGGCAACACATAGGGGCCGACCGCCGGCCCCTCGCCGATCAACAGGAAGCCGCGCTCGTCGCAGCGGGCGGGCACCTTGCCGGCGGTGATGGCGGCGGTGGCGAGGTCGGCGGCGGGGTAGAGCGTGCCGAGATTCGCGGTGGCGGGCGCAGTGGCGCCGGGCGTGCCGGTCAGCGGATTGGTGCAGATCATCGGCGTGCCGCGCCGGGGCTGGCCATCGAAGCCGGTCGTCTTGTCATAGGTGTCGACGATCAGCGACGGATCGGCGGGTTCGGCAAAGGTCTGCCACGACAGGATGCAGTGTGCCTGATCGGCGGTCGCGCAGTCGGGCAGGCCGAGGCGGGGGAGGTCGGTGGTGCGTGAGATCGGCCAGCCGACGACATAGGCGGCGACGACGCGGCGTTGGAGCTTCGGGTCGGTCGCGATCCGGTCGCGCAGCAGATGCGTCAGGTGGAGCGCGCCTTGGCTGTGGCCGGCGAGGATGATCGGGCGGCGGGGGCCGATCTGGTGAAGGAAGCTGTCGAAGGCCGCCTCCACGTCGCCGTACGCGAGGTTCAGTGCGCGTTCGGCATCGGCGGCGCTGGTCAGGAACGCGCCGAACGTGGCCTGGCGATAGCGCGGTGCCCAGATCTCGCCGGCCTCGTTGAAGGCGCTGGCCTGACCGCGCAGGAACAGCGCGGCGCGATCGTTGGTCTCGGCATCGTCGATCGGCGCGTTCCAGTGATCGCGGCTGACATAGGAGGTGGGGTGGATGAAGAAGACCGCGGCGCCGCCGGGCGTGGCGCGGGTGCTGTAGCCCTCGGGCGTCCAGAGGGCGGGATTGCCGGGCAGGTCGGGGCGGGCGAGCCACATCGCCTTGTCGTCATAGGCATTGCGCGCGACATCGGGCTGGGCGCGGAACTCCTCGCCCGGCACCAGCGTCATGCGGATCAGGTCGTTGCCGAAGAAGCGATAGGCGAAGGCGCCGGCGAGGACGAGGACGATCAGTCCGGCGATGATGTAGAGAAACTTGCGCGCCACTCGCTCACTCCGTGGGTGGTGGCGACCGCCCGTGCCCCAGAGTGGCCGTTCATGCAATCGCGGGCGGATAAACCATTGCATGCGGACAAGCGCGGATGCTAGCCGCGCTCTCATGTCCGTCGACACCAACACCGTCAAGAAGATCGCCAGCCTCGCCCGGCTCGCGATCACCGAGGAGGATGCGAGCAGGCTCGCGCCCGAACTCGGCAACATCCTCCACTGGATCGAACAGCTCGAACAGGTCGATACCACTGGTATCGAACCGATGACCGCCGTGATCCCCAACCACCTGCGGCTGCGCGACGATGTCGTGACCGACGGCGGTATTCGCGACGCGCTGATGCAGAATGCGCCGCAGGGTGAGCATGGATTCTTCACGGTGCCGAAGGTGATCGAATGATGGCCGCAGGATATCATTCGATCATCCCGGCGCAGGCCGGGATCTCCCACGACATGGGGAATGCTTCGTGAGCGACGTAACCGATCTCGGCATCGCCGGCCTGCGCGACGGGTTCCGCGCCGGGGAGTTCTCCGCGCGCGATGTGGCGGAGGCGTTCAATGCGCGGGTCGATGCGGCCGATGCGCTGAACGCGTTTCTGGTGAAGACGCCCGACCATGCGCTGGCCGCCGCCGATGTCGCCGATGCCGCGCGGGCGGCGGGGGAAGCGCCGAAGCCGCTGGCCGGCGTGCCGATCGGCATGAAGGACCTGTTCTGCACGAAGGGCGTCGCCACCACGGCGGCGAGCCACATCCTGGAAGGCTTCGTGCCGCCGTACGAATCCGCCGTCTCGCAGAATCTGTGGGATGCGGGTGCGGGGATGCTCGGCAAGCTGAACATGGACCAGTTCGCGATGGGATCGTCGAACGAGACGTCCGCGTTCGGCAATGTGATTTCGCCATGGCGGCGCAAGGATGGCGGTAACGCGCCGCTGGCGCCGGGCGGCTCGTCGGGCGGGTCGTCGTCGGCGGTCGCGGCGCGGCTGTGTCCGGGGGCGACGGGGACGGATACCGGCGGTTCGATCCGCCAGCCGGCGGCGTTCACCGGGATCAGCGGGATCAAGCCGACCTATGGCCGCTGCTCGCGCTGGGGCACGATCGCGTTCGCCTCGTCGCTCGATCAGGCGGGGCCGATGGCGCGCGACGTGCGCGACTGCGCGATCATGCTGGAGGCGATGGCGGGGTTCGACGTGCGCGATGCGACGTCGCTGCAGCTCGACGTGCCGCAGTGGGAAGCGGGGCTGTCCGCCGACCTGAAGGGCAAGCGGATCGGCATTCCCAAGGAATACCGCGTCGACGGCATGCCGGCCGAGATCGAGACGTTGTGGCAGCAGGGCATCGACTGGCTGCGCGATGCGGGGGCGGAGATCGTCGAGGTCTCGTTGCCGCACACCAAGTATGCGCTGCCGGCTTATTACATCATCGCGCCGGCGGAGGCGTCGTCCAACCTCGCGCGCTATGACGGCGTGCGGTACGGTCTGCGCGACCTGCCCGAAGGGGCGGGGTTGCAGGATATGTATGCCGCGACGCGCGCCGATGGCTTCGGCGACGAGGTGAAGCGGCGGATCATGATCGGCACCTATGTGCTGTCGGCCGGCTTCTACGACGCCTATTACACGCAGGCGCAGAAGGTGCGGACGCTGATTGCGCGCGATTTCGAGCGGGCGTGGGAGGCATGCGACCTGTTGCTGGCACCGACCGCGCCGTCGGCGGCGTTCGCGCTGGGCGAGAAGTCGGCCGATCCGATCGCGATGTACCTGAACGACGTCTTCACGGTGCCGTCGTCGCTGGCGGGCCTGCCGGCGATGAGCGTGCCGGGCGGGCTGGATGCGGCGGGTCTGCCGCTTGGGTTGCAGATCATCGGCAAGCCGCTGGACGAGCAGGGCGTGCTGAACGCCGGTCTGGCGATCGAGCAGCGCGCCGGCTTCGTCGCCCGGCCAGAGGCCTGGTGGTAAGCCGGGGCACGCCACGATGAACGATGGTCCGTCCGTTCCGGGTTCGGCGCGGCGACCCAAGGTGCATGTGCATCTGTCCTACGGGCAGAGCGTGGCCCGGTTCGCGGAGTTGTTCGCGGCGGGCCAGCAGCCGGAGCGGACGCCCTACGGGTTCCATCACGCCGAGGAATGCGGCTTCGACGTCAGCTTTTCCGAGGATGACCGGCGCGACGGTCGTCGCAAGATCGCGCGGTGGACGTTGCGGCGCTTCTCGCTCGACCTGTCGCATGCGTATTTCAACCGGCGCCGGATGGCGGCGGCGGACATCATCTGGACGATGAGCGAATGGGACGCGATGTCGGCCCGGTTGCTGATGGAACTGGGGGTCGTGCCGAAGCGGCCGATCATCGGCACTGCCATCTGGGTATTCGACTGGTGGGACGGTCTGTCGGCGCATCGGCGCCTGGTCTATGAGCCGTTGCTGAAGCGGCTGGACCTGTTGCTGACGCATACGCAGGCGTGCCTGAACAAGGCGCGCGCGACCTTGCCGGCGGTGCGAACGCAGCTGATGCATTTCGGGATCGCGGCGGACACGTTCCAGCCGGTGTCGGACGATGTGGCGGGGCGGCGGGTGACCCGCATCGTCGCGGCGGGCAACGACATGACCCGCGACTGGCAGGTGCTGCTCGACGCGTTCGGCAACGATCCCGATTACGAGCTGGTCATCATCAACCGCGAGTTGAGCGACGACCTGTTGGCGAAGTACACCAACCTGACGATCCCGCGCGAACCGCCGATGCCGGAGTTCCGGCGGCTTTATGCGGGCGCGACCTATGTCGCGGTGCCGATGCGCGACAACATCTATTCGGGCATCACCGTCGCGCTGGAAGCGATGGCGATGGGCGTGCCGGTGATCGCGACGCGGACGGGCGGCGTGCCGACCTATATGGGCGAGGATGAGGCGCTGTTCGTGCCGCCGGCCGACCCCGCGGCGTGGCGCGCGGCCGCGACATCGCAGACGCCGGACGAGCGGCAGGCGATGGCGCGACGAGCGAATGCCCGTTTCCTGCGCGAGGATTATTCGACGCTCGGCATGATGCGGCGATATACTGAATTTTCCGCGCCGCTGATCGGGCGCCGGGCGAAAGATGGACGAATCGATGACTGAGCACGCGTACAGGATTCAGGGCGCCACCGGCGAGTGGGAGGTCGTGATCGGCCTGGAGGTCCATGCCCAGGTCACCTCCGATGCCAAGCTGTTCTCCGGCGCGGCGACGACGTTCGGCGCGGAGCCGAACACGCAGGTGTCGCTGGTCGATGCGGCGATGCCGGGAATGCTGCCGGTGCCGAACCGCGAGTGCATCCGGCAGGCGGTGCGCACCGGCATGGCGATCGATGCGCAGATCAACAAATGGTCGCGGTTCGATCGCAAGAATTATTTCTATGCCGATCTGCCGCAGGGATATCAGATCAGCCAGCTCTATCACCCGCTGGTGGGCGAGGGCGCGATCGAGATCAGTCTGGACGACAAGAACCCCGATGCCGCCGGCAAGACGATCGGCGTCGAACGTATCCATGTCGAACAGGATGCCGGCAAGCTGATGCACGATCAGCATCCGACGCGCTCCTATGTCGACCTGAACCGGTCGGGCGTCGCGCTGATGGAGATCGTCAGCCGGCCGGACATGCGGTCGCCGGCCGAGGCGGGCGCGTATCTGAGCAAGCTGCGGTCGATCCTGCGCTATGTCGGCAGTTGCGACGGCAATATGGATCAGGGATCGATGCGCGCCGACGTGAACGTCAGCGTGCGCAAGCCCGGCGACGAATATGGCACCCGGACCGAGACCAAGAACGTCAATTCGGTGCGTTTCGTGATGGCGGTGGTCGAGCAGGAGGCCAAGCGTCAGGTCGAGGTGATCGAGGCGGGCGGCAAGATCGTGCAGGAAACGCGGCTCTACGATCCCGATCGCAACGAGACGCGGTCGATGCGATCGAAGGAAGACGCGCATGATTACCGCTATTTCCCCGATCCCGACCTGTTGCCGCTGGAACTGGACGACGCGTTTCTGGACGAATGCCGGGCGAGCCTGCCCGAACTGCCCGACAGCAAGCGCGCGCGGTACGAGGCGGCGGGGATCACCCGGTACAACGCGGCGGTGCTGACCGCCGACGTCGATACCGCACGCTGGTTCGACGCGCTGCTGGACGCGGGCGCCAGCGCGGTGCCGGCGGCGAACTGGGTAACGTCGGAATTGTTCGGGGCGCTCAACCGGCTGGGCAAGGATATCGCCGCGTCGCCGGTGTCGCCGGCGCAGGCGGCCGAGCTGCTGGCGCTGGTCGCCGATGGCACGCTGTCGGGCAGTCTGGCCAAGCAGGTATTCGAAGTGATGTTGGAAACCGGCGACGCCCCCGCCAAGATCGTCGAGGATCGCGGGTTGAAACAGACCAGCGACACCGGCGCGATCGAGGCGGTGATCGCGGATGTGATGGCGAAGAACCCCAACCAGCTGGCGCAGTACCGCGGCGGCAAGGAAGCGCTGTTCGGCTTCTTCGTCGGCCAGACGATGAAGGCGATGGGCGGCAAGGCCAATCCGGGCGTGGTCAACGAATTGCTGAAGAAGGCGCTGGGATAACCGGCGTCTCCACGTCGATGTGATGATGGCCGGGGCGCGTGGGTTACGCCTTTTTAACCAGCCAAACTTACATCGGCGCCGATGACTTTCACTGTTGTTCCCGCTGGTAAAATGCTGATTGCGGTGCAGGGGGCGATGGCGATCATCGCCCTGGTCGTGGTGACGATGTGGCCGCCGGTCTCGGGGAATATGCTGCTCGTTCCCATGACCGGCGGCGATGCCAATCAGGTCGCGCGGGTAGCGCTGGCCGGTGGCGCCGCGTTGGTCGGCGCCGGGCCGTTCCGGGGGTCGATGGTCGTCACCGGCAATCGGAGCCGGATCGAGCGAGAGATCATGTCGTGGAACATCGTCGTCCTGGCGGCACCGCCGGCCGGTTGCGGCACGGGCCGTGCGCCGGGGGCGCTGGCGTGAGCCGGGCGGGCACCATGGCGATCGGCGTCGAGCGGGACATTGCTGCGCCTTCCACGCTCAACGCGCTCGACCGACTGCGTCGGCGTGGTGTCCAGGCATGGGCGCTGATCGGCTGGATATCGTTCGCGCTGCTGCTGATCGGCAACGCCGCGCTGGGGGAAAGCGTCACCGCGCCGCTCGTCATCGTCGGCGCGCTCATCAACATCGGCCCTACGTTCATGGCCGTCAGGGGACGGTACGATGCCGAGGCGCGGACCCTGATGGGGTCGCTGGCCGCGGTGATCCCGGCCATGCTGGTGTTCCTGCTGAACGGGCATCCGTGGCAGATGGACGCGCACATGTATTTCTTCGTCGGCATGGCGGCGCTGGTCGTGCTGGCCGATTGGCGGCCGATCCTGCTGGCGACGGTGTTGACCGCGATCCACCATCTGTCGCTGGAATGGCTGGCGCCGGAATGGGTGTTCACCGGCAGCGGCAATCTGGGCCGGGTGCTGTTCCACGTCGTGGCGGTGGGACTGCAATTCGGTGCGCTGACGGTGCTGTCGGTGCAGCTAGAGCGGTTGTTTCTGTCGCAGGAGGAGGCGTTGCGCAACGCGCGCGACCTGACCGACGTCGCCGAGGAACAGGAGCGGCGCACGAAGGATGCCTTGCGGCAGGCTCATGCCGCCGAGGCCGAGGCGGCGACGGAGCGGAGCCGGCGTCAGGAGCAGGCGGCACGGGCGGCGGCGGAACGACGCGGCGAACTCGTCTCCCTCGCCAATGAATTCGATCGATCGGTGACGTCGGTGGTGAAAACCATCGCTCAGGCGACGAGGCAGTTGGAAAACACCGCCGTCAAGCTGGAGGACGTCAGCAGCGCCGCCACGCAGGAAGCGGTCGAAGTGGCGTCCGGCGCGACCAGGGCCGCGTCGGAAATCGCGCAGGTGGCGGCATCGATCCGTATCCTGTCGGGGTCGATCCGGACGATCGCGGTGACCGCCGGCCGCCAGTCCGAATTGACCGTCTGGGCCAGCACGGAGGCCGAGCGGAGCGTGCAGACGGTCGCGATGCTGGAGGAACATGCGGTCGAGATCGAGGGCTTCCTCGACGATATCCGCGACATCGCCAGCAAGACGAACCTGCTGGCGCTGAACGCGACGATCGAGGCTGCGCGGGCGGGCGATGCCGGTCGCGGCTTCGCGGTGGTCGCGGGCGAGGTCAAATCGCTGTCGGCGGATACCAAGCGGGCGAGCGACCGCATCCGCACGCTGATCGTCGGTATCCGCGACGGCGTGGCGGATACCGGGCAGAAGCTGCGCAGCGTGAACGACGCGATCGGCAAGGTGTCGGCCGCTGCATCCGGCATCGCGGTCACGGTCGGCGAGCAGCGATCATCGGCGGAGGAGATCGATACCGGGGCGGACAGGGCGGTGGGGACGGCCGACGACATCGAAAGCCGCATCGCCGGCGTCGCCACGACGATCGGCGCGGCATCGTCGCTATCGGCATCCGTCCGCAGCAGCGCCGGCGATCTGGCGATCAGTGCGCAGGACCTTCGCGCATCGACCGACCTGTTCGTCTCGTTCCTGCAGGCGGAGGAGACGTTCGCGGCGTAGATCGGCCGGCGAGGGCCGACACCGCTTTGCGCTGGCAAGGCGCGGCGTGGATGGGCTATCCGGCCGGGCATGAAGCATGCGCTCCCCGTCACCCGCGAAGCGGATTTCTCCGCCTGGTATCAATCCGTCATCGCCGAGGCCGATCTGGCCGAGGAATCCGGCGTGCGTGGCTGCATGGTCATCCGGCCATGGGGATACGGCATCTGGGAGCGTATCCAGCGGCTGCTCGACGACCGGATCAAGGCGACCGGGCATGAGAATTGCTATTTCCCGCTGTTCATCCCGCTGTCGTACTTCGAAAAGGAGGCGGAGCATGTCGAGGGGTTCGCCAAGGAGATGGCGGTCGTCACGCATCACCGGCTGATCGCCGACGGCAAGGGCGGTTTGACCCCCGATCCGGCCGCGAAGCTGGAGGAGCCGCTGGTCGTGCGGCCGACGAGCGAGATGGTGATCGGCAGCGCCTTTGCCCGCTGGATCCAGTCGTGGCGCGACCTGCCGGTGCTCATCAACCAATGGGCGAACGTCGTCCGCTGGGAAATGCGGACGCGGATGTTCCTGCGCACGTCCGAATTCCTGTGGCAGGAGGGCCATACCGCGCACGCCAGCGCCGACGAGGCGCGCGAGGAGACGCTGAGGATGCTGGAGGTGTACCGCGAGTTTTCCGAAACCTGTCTGGCGGTGCATGTCGTGACGGGCGAGAAGCCCGAGAACGAGCGCTTTCCGGGGGCCGTCGCGACCTATTCGATCGAGGCGATGATGCAGGACGGCAAGGCGTTGCAGGCCGGCACCAGCCATTTTCTCGGCACCAACTTCGCCTCCGCGCAGAACATCCGGTTCCAGAACACGAGCGGCGAATTCGAGCTGGCGAACACGACGAGTTGGGGCGTGTCGACGCGGATGATCGGCGCGGTCATCATGGTGCATGGCGACGACGACGGCCTGCGTGTGCCGCCGGCGATCGCGCCGTGGCAGGTGGTGATCGTGCCGATGCTGCGCGACCAGCCCGAGGATGAAGCGATCGTGGCGTATTGCCGTGATCTCCAAAAGGAGCTGGCGGGGCTGTCGACGCTGGCCGAGCCGGTGCGGGCGTTGCTCGACCTGAAACCGGCCAAGGCGGCCACCAAGCGCTGGGGCTGGGTGAAGAAGGGCGCGCCGGTGGTGATCGAGGTCGGTGGCCGTGACGTCGCCGGCGGCAACGTGTCGGTCATCCGGCGTGATCGCCTGTACCGCGAAGACGGCAAGCTGAATTCGGCGGTGATGCCGCGCGGCGAGTTGGTCGATACGCTGTCCGCCACGCTGGCCGACATGCAGGGCGGATTGCTGGCCCAGTCGACCGAGGCGCTGCGGGCGCAGGTCGCGCCGGTGGACGAATGGTCGGCGGTCGAAACGCATTTCGCCGAGGGTCGCAGGAACCCCGGCTGGCTGGACGTTCGGTGGTCAAAGCCGACGGGGGCGACGCTGGACAAGGTGGTCGAGCGGTTGAAGGCGTTGAAGCTGACGATCCGCAACGCGCCGCTAGGGCAGACCGGCTGCGACGAAGGCCCCTGCATCTTCACCGGCGAGCCGGCGGTGGAGCGCGTCCTGATCGGGCGGGCTTACTGATCGACATGTCCGTGTCGCCGAAACGGCCCATCGCCCGGCGCGCGCTGACGCCGGGCCGACTGGCGGCGCGGGCGGCGATCGTGGCGGCGCGACCGCGATTCTATCGGGCGGGGCGGCTGGGGCCGTTCGTCACGCTGGCGATCCGGGCGGTGGCGGTGCTGGTGCTGGTCGGGATCGCGCTGGGCGGGCACTGGCTGGAGCGGGACGGGCTGCGCGACAATACCGATGGCGCGATCTCGTTTCTGGACGTCGTGTATTTCACGGTCATCACCGTCACCACGGTCGGGTATGGCGATATCGTGCCGGTATCGGACGCGGCGCGAATGTTCGACACGTTCGTGGTTACGCCGATCCGCATCTTCGTGTTCCTCATCTTTCTGGGGAGCGCGTACAGTTTCATGCTGCGGCAGGGTTGGGAACGGTGGCGGATGGACCTGATACGACGCGAACTGAAGGGCCATGTGATCGTCTGCGGCTATGGCCGGTCGGGCACGGCGGCGGTGGCGGAACTGCTGGAGCGGGGGCATGACCCGCGCAGCATCGTCGTGGTCGACGAACGCGGCGAACGCCTGCGGCTGGCGGAGGAACTGGGCGTCGCGACGGTCGAGGGCGATGCGACGCACAACCGCGTGCTGTCGATCGCCAAGGTGGAGGCGGCGTCGCAGGTGATCGTATCGCCGGGACGCGACGATACCGCCGTGCTGATAATCCTCACCATCCGCCGGTTGTCGCCCCATGCGGTGATCGCGGTGGCGATCGCGGCGATCGAGAACGAACTGCTCGCCCGCGATGCCGGCGCGACGATCATCGTCAACCCGGTCAGTTTCGGCGGGCAATTGCTGGCGCAATGTACCGCCGGGCCGCACATCGCCGATTATGTCGCCGATCTGGTGACGCGCGGCGGCCGGGTCGAACTGCGCGAACGGACGGTGACGGCGGCGGAGGTCGGGCGGTCGCCGCGTGAGATCGCGGGCGGGCAGGTGCTGCGCGTCTATCGCGGCGATCAGGTGCTCGGCCTGTGGGATGCGGCGGCGGGGCGGCTGGAAGCGGGCGATTCGTTGATCGAGGTTGTTCCGGCGCCGACGTGACCGGCGTTGGCGGGGTGACGCGGTCGCCCGGTGCGCCTATCTCCCGTCAATGCATCGACCCATTTCCGGCCTGCCCACACGCGCGCAGATCCTCGACTTCATCGAAAAATCCGGCAGCCCGGCGGGTAAGCGGGAGATCGCGCGTGCCTTTGGCCTGACCGCGCAGGGAAAGATCGCGTTGAAAGCCTTGTTGAAGGACATGGCGGACGAGGGGCTGATCGACAGCGCCCCCGGCCGATCCTTTCACAAGATGGGCGGATTGCCGAAGGTGACGGTGCTGCGCGTCGCCGATGTCGATGACGGCGGCAATGTGTGGGCGGTGCCGGAGGTATGGCAGGCGGAGACGCCGCCGCCACGTCTGCGGGTCCGCGAGCGGAAACGCGGCGAACTGGGGATCGGCCAGCGGGTGCTGGCCCGGACCGAGGAAGCCGGATCGGGATGGATCGCGCATCCGCTGAAGGTGCTGGCGCGGGCATCGGAACAGGTATTGGGCGTGCTGCGCGAGGAGGCCGGGCGGTTCTGGCTGACCGGTGTCGAGAAGAAGGAACGGCGGGAATTCGCGGTGTCGGACACCGGCGACGCGGCGGCCGGCGATCTGGTGATGTGCGAGATGGCGGGACGGCCGCCCAAGGTGACGGTGCGCGTGGTCGAGCGGCTGGGCGATCCGTTCGCGCCGCGATCCTTTTCGATGATCGCGATCCACAAGCTGGGCATCCCGGACGTGTTCGCCGAGGAAACGCTGGAAGAGGCCGAGGAGGTAGCGCGCCTGCCGCTGGGCGACGACCGCGAGGATCTGCGTCATCTGCCGATCGTCGCGATCGATCCGGCGGACGCGCGCGATCATGACGATGCGGTGTGGGCGGCACCCGATGACGATCCGGCCAATCCCGGCGGGTGGCAGGCGGTGGTCGCGATCGCCGATGTCAGCTTCTATGTTCGGCCCGGCAGCGCGCTGGACAAGGAAGCGCGGTCGCGCGGCAACTCGGTCTATTTTCCGGATCAGGTCGTGCCGATGCTGCCGGAAATCCTGTCCGCGCATGTCTGTTCGCTGAAGGAGGGCGAGGACCGCGCGGCGCTGGCGTGTCATCTGCAGATCACATCGTCGGGCGTGTTGAAGGGATGGCGCTTTACCCGCGCGCTGGTGCGGATCGCGGCGAACATCGCCTATGAGGATGCTCAGGCGACGATCGATGCCGGCGCCGGGCCGATGATCGAGGCGCTGAAGCCGTTATGGGCGTGCTGGGGTGCGCTGGGCAAGGCGCGGGATGCGCGGGAGCCGCTGGATCTGGACCTGCCCGAACGGCGCGTGGTGCTGGACGAGAAGGGCCGTATCCTGTCGGTCGCGGCGCGCGAGCGGCTGGATGCGCATCGCCTGATCGAGGATTACATGATCGCTGCGAACGTGGCGGCGGCCAAGGCGCTGGAGGCGAAGAAGGCGCCGTGCATGTACCGCGTGCATCAGGCGCCGAGCCGCGAGAAGCTGGTCGCGCTGAAGGATTATCTGGAGACGTTCGACGTTCCCTTCGCGCTGGGGCAGGTGGTGAAGCCATCGACGTTCAACCGCATCATCGACCGGTTGGGTGACGCCGATTTCCGACCGCAGGTGATGGAGCAGGTGCTGCGCAGCCAGACCCAGGCCTACTACGCGCCGGCTAATCATGGCCATTTCGGCCTGTCGTTGGGCAGCTATGCGCACTTCACCTCGCCGATCCGTCGCTATGCCGATCTGGTCGTCCATCGCGCGCTGGTCGCGGCGTACAGGCTGGGGCCGGGCGGGTTGCTGCCCGACGAGGGCGAGATGGAGCGGATCGGCGAGGGGATCAGCCGGCTGGAACGCCGCGCCATGGAGGCGGAGCGCGATACGGTCGATCGCTATGTCGCCGCCTATCTGGCCGAGCATGTCGGCGAGGAGGTGGAGGCACGGATAACCGGCGTGCAGAATTACGGGTTCTTCGCAACGGTCGATGGCGTCGGCGGTGACGGCCTGATGCCGGTGCGCGATCTGGGCGGCGAATATTACCGCTTCGACGAGGCGGCGCGGACGCTGATCGGCGAAACCAGCGGCGACGTGTTCGCGCTGGGTCAGCGGGTGCGGTTGCGGCTGGCGGAGGCGAACGCGGTGTCGGGGGCGCTGCGATTCGAACTGCCCGGCGGCAAGGGCGCGGCGCCGAGCCGCGCGCCGCGGGTGCTGAAGCGGCGTGGGCGGCCGGCGAACATCCGGCATCAGGGGAAGCGGCGGTAGGCTTGGAACAAATTGCGTGAAATCGGAACCATTCCCAACCGTTCGGCCTGAGCGAAGTCGAAGGCCACCTCTTCGCAATGTGCTTCGACTTCGCTCAGCACGAACGGGTCAGATTAAGCGCTCGACATTTTTAATGTTGGCTTAAGCCGCTTCGTTGAACTGCAGGCTGGCCAGCCGCGCATATAGCCCGCTGCGGGTCATCAGCGTCGCGTGGGTGCCCTGTTCGACGATCCGTCCCTCGTCCATCACGACGATGCGGCTGGCCGCGCGGACGGTGGCAAGGCGGTGGGCGATGACAAGGGTGGTGCGGTGCTCCATCAGTCGTTCGAGCGCCTGTTGCACCAATCGCTCGCTCTCGGCATCGAGGGCGCTGGTCGCCTCGTCGAGCAGCAGGATCGGCGCGTCGCGCAGCAGGGCGCGGGCGATGGTGAGGCGCTGGCGCTGACCACCGGACAGGCGCGCACCGCCCTCTCCCAGATAGGTGTCGAGGCCGTCGGGCAGACGACGCAGGAAGGCGGCGGCGTTGGCGGCCTCGGCAGTAGCCCAAAGCTCGTCGTCGGTGGCGTCCCAGCGACCGTAGCGCAAATTGTCGCGGGCGGAGGCGGCGAAGATCACCGTCTCCTGCGGCACCATCGCGATGCGCGCGCGCAGATCGGCGGGATCGGCATCGGTCAGCGCCACGCCGTCGACCGATATGCGGCCACCCTCCGGATCGTAGAAGCGTTCGGCGAGCTGGAAGATAGTCGACTTGCCGGCCCCGGACGGGCCGACCAGCGCCACGGTCTCGCCGGGTGCGACGTCCAGCGAGAAGCTGTCGAGCGCGGCGACCTCTGGCCGGGTGGGGTAGCGAAAATGCACGTCCTCGAACCGGATCGCGCCGCGCGCGGGCGTGGGCAGCGGGACCGGCCGGGCAGGGGCGGCGATCTCCGGCACCTCGCGCGCCAGTTCGGACAGGCGGCTGGCGGCACCGGCACCGCGCAACAGGTCGCCATACACCTCCGTCAACGCGCCGAACGCGCCGGCGACGATGCCGCCGGTCAGGACGAAGGCGGCGATGGCCCCGCCGCTCAGTCGCCCGGCCGCGACATCGACCGCACCCTCCCACAGGACCAGCGTGATCGACCCGAAGACGAGGCCGATGACGATCGCGGTCATGATCGCCCGCAGCGCGTTGCGCTTGCGCGCGGCCGCGAAGGTGGCCTCCACCGCGACGCCGAAGCGGGCGGCCTCGCGGGGTTCCTGACCGAATGCCTGCACGATCCGCATCGCGCCCAGCACCTCGGTGGTGATCGATCCGACCTCCGCCACCCGGTCCTGCGAGGTGCGCGAATAGCCGCGCACGCGCTTGCCCAGCAGCGTCATCGGCAGGATGATGACCGGGATGCCGATCATCAACATGCCCGCCAGCTTGGGCGAGATGACGAACAGATAGATCAGGCCGCCGATCCCGGTGAACACGTTGCGGAGCGCGATCGACACGGTGCTGCCGACGATCATCTCGATCAGCGCGGTATCCGATGTCAGGCGCGAGGCGATTTCGGAGGGGCGGTTCTCCTCGAAGAAGCGCGGGCTGAGGCGGAGCAGATGGCGCTGCACCTCGGTGCGGATGTCCGCGACGACGCGCTCGCCCAGCCACGACACGAAATAGAACCGGATCGCGGTGGCGACGGCCAGCACGATGACGATCATCAGCAGATAATGGAAGGACGAAGCGAACGAGGTGTTCGCGCCGCCGACGAAACCGCGGTCGATCACCCGCTTGAACCCGTACGGGATGCCGATCGTGGCGGCCGATGTGGTCAGCAGGGCGATGCCGGCGATCGCGATGCGGCCGGGATAGCTGGCCGCATGTCGCCACACCATCGCGAGATCACCGAGACGCTTGCGCGATTCGGGCGTCTTGTCGGTGATGATGCCGGGGGCGGTAACGGTCGGCGGAGTGTCGGATGTCGCCATAGCCAGCGCCTAGCAGTGTGTCCGGTGATGCTCAACGGTGATGGGGAATGGAAGGCGATGGATCGATCGAACTATGGTAACGTTGCCATGCAGCGTAATTGCGTTACGGACTTCGCAACCTATCTAGGGCTAAAGGATACCCGATGCTCTATCACGCCTATGAAATGCAGCGTTCCATGTTGGCCGGCGCCAGTGCGATGGCCAATTTCGGGGCGGAGTGGTTCCAGAACCCGGCAAACCCGTTTTCCTATATGGGCGGCGGATCGATCGTGGGATCGGCGCTGGAAGTGTTCGCACATGCGGCAGCGCCACGGGGAAAGCCGGCTTTCGGCTGCACGCATACCGAAATCGACGGGCGTGACGTGCCGGTCGTCGAGGAAATCCTGCTGCGCAAGCCGTTCGGCCAGCTAAAGCGCTTTCGTCGTGACGGAGTGGAGGGCGGCCCCAAGCTGCTGATCGTAGCCCCCATGTCCGGCCATTATGCGACGTTGCTGCGCGGGACGGTGGAGCGGATGTTGCCGTTCGCGGACGTCCACATCACCGACTGGCGCGATGCGAAGCTGGTGCCGATGTCGGATGGCCGGTTCGATCTGGACGATTATGTCGATTATCTGATCGAGTTTCTGGAGCTGATGGGTCCGGGCTCGCACGTGCTGGCGGTCTGTCAGCCATCGGTGCCGGCCTATGCCGCCGCCGCGGTGATGAGCGCCGACAAGAACCCTTGCCGCCCGAAGACGCTGACGCTGATGGGCGGGCCGGTCGACACGCGGGAAGCGCCGACGGCGGTGAACACGCTGGCGACGAAGCGGCCGCATGCGTGGTTCGAGCAGAACGTGATCGTCGAGGTGCCGGTGCAATATCCCGGTGCGCGCCGCCGGGTCTATCCGGGGTTCCTGCAACTTGCCGGCTTCATGTCGATGAACCTCGGCAATCACATGATCAGCCATTGGGGCATGTTCAAGCATCTGGTGCAGGGCGACGGCGAAGGCGCGACGTCGACCAAGGATTTCTATGACGAGTATCGTTCGGTCTGCGACATGACGGCCGAATTCTATCTCCAGACCATCGACGTCGTGTTCCAGACGCACGCCCTGCCGAAGGGCGAGTACATCCATCGGGGCAAGCGCGTCGATCCGGCCGCGATCACCGATATCGGGTTGCTGGCGATCGAGGGCGAGCGCGACGATATTTCGGGGCTGGGTCAGACGAAGGCGGCGCTGACGCTGGCGACCGCGCTGCCCGACGACAAGAAGCAGTATCTGATGGCCGAAGGCGTCGGCCATTACGGCATCTTCAACGGCTCCAAATGGCGCGACCGGATCGCGCCGGTGGTGGAGCAGTGGATCACCGCCAACAGCTGATACGACAAGGGCGGCGGTCCGGGTGGACCGCCGCCTTTGTGTTGGCCTCGGTTCGATCAGGCGATCGAGTCGACCTTGGCGTGGCTGGATGACTCGTCGGGCGAGATCGTGCCGCCGAACAGCATCTTGATCCTGCCGGAGATCGCCACGTCGGTTTCCCACAATTCCGCCGAACTGACGTCGAAACGTAACAGGGCGAGATTGGGATCGGACTTGCCCTGCGGGAACCATGCCTCGACAGCATTGTCCCACAGCTTGTCGATCTGGGCGCGGTCGTTGTCCTGACTGACCGTGCCGGCGAGGCAGGCGAAGAAGTCGTGGCCCTTGCCGACGAACTGCACCATCGCATCGCCGCCACCGGCTGCGCGATTGTCCTTGCCCGCGAAGATGAACAGCGTGTTCGGCTGATCGTCGTCGAGGCGGACGTACATCGGTTCGGAATGCTGGCCGTTGGTCAGGCCCAGCATGACGTAGGGGCTGGCCTTTACCTTCTCGATGAACTTGGCGGCGATCTCTTGCGGATTGTCGTGGTCGGCCATGTCGGTGCTCTCCTTGATGGGGTTGTCGGAAGAACGAGGAGAGCGACCGTTGGTTGCCCGGCCTGCCTCAAAGCACCTCGAACAGGCCGGCCGCACCCATGCCGCCGCCGACGCACATCGTGACGACGACGTATTTGGCGCCGCGGCGCTTGCCCTCGATCAGGGCGTGGCCGGTCATGCGGGCGCCGGACATGCCATAGGGATGGCCGATCGAGATCGCGCCGCCATCGACGTTGAGCAGGTCGCCCGGGATGCCGAGCTTGTCGCGGCAATACAGCACCTGGACCGCGAACGCCTCGTTCAACTCCCACAGGCCGATATCGTCCATCGTCAGGCCGTTGCGGGCGAGCAGCTTGGGAATGGCGAACACGGGGCCGATGCCCATCTCGTCGGGCTCGGTGCCGGCGACGGCCATGCCGACATAACGACCGAGCGGGGTCAGGCCGCGGCGCGCGGCTTCCTCTTCGGACATCAGCACGCTGGCCGAGGCGCCATCGGAGAGTTGCGAAGCGTTGCCGGCGGTGATCGTGGCGTCGGGACCGAGCACGGGCTTCAGCGAAGAAAGGCCCTCCAGCGTGGTGTCGGCGCGGTTGCCCTCGTCCTTGGTCAGCGTCACTTCCTGGTGGCTGACCTCCTTGGTCTCCTTGTTGACGATCGCCATCGTCGCGGTGACGGGGACGATCTCGTCATCGAAGCGGCCGGCGGCCTGGGCGGCGGCGGTGCGCTGTTGCGACTGGAGGCTGTATTCGTCCATCTGGTCGCGGGTGATGCCGTAACGCTTGGCGACGATCTCCGCCGTCTGCAGCATCGGCATGTAGATGTCCTTGTGCATCGCCAGCAGTTGCGGATCGGGAGCGACGTTCATCTTGGGCGTCTGGACCAGGCTGATGCTGTCGACGCCGCCGCCGATGGCGATGTCCATGCCGTCGACGATCACCTGTTTGGCGGCGGTGGCGATGGCCATCAGGCCGCTGGCGCACTGGCGGTCGACCGACATGCCGGAGACGGTGGTGGGCAGGCCGGCGCGGAGCAGGCTGGTGCGGGCGATGTTACCGGCCTGATGCCCCTGCTGAAGCGCGGCGCCCCAGACGACGTCGTCGACCTCGCCGCCATCCAGCTTCGCGCGCTCGACCGCGGCCTTGATCGCATGGGCGGCGAGGCTGGGCGAGGGGAGGTTGTTGAAGGCGCCGCGATAGGCGCGGCCGATCGGGGTGCGGGCGGTGGAGACGATGACGGCGGAACGCATGATAGCTTCTCCTTCTTCACGCGGATGACCGCGTGGCGATTATGGAAAGTCGTTGTTATACAAATACTTGTGAAATCCACTCGGCGACGAGAGCGGGTTTCTCCTTGCCCTCTATCTCGACGGTGAATTGCGTGGATTGCTGGTACTGGCCGGGGCGCTTTTCGGTGAAGGACAGCGGCACGAAGCGGCCGCGGACGCGGGCGCCGGAGGGGACGGGGGTGAGGAAACGGACCTTGTCGCCGCCATAGTTGACGCCCATCCGCGCGCCCGCCAGCCGGGGCATGTCGGTCTTCGCCATCAGCATCGGCATCAGCGACAGGGTGAGAAAGCCGTGGGCGATGGTGCCGCCGAACGGCGTCAGCGCGGCGGCGGCGGGATCGACATGGATGAACTGGTGATCGCCGGTCGCGGCGGCGAAACGGTCGATCATGTCCTGCGACACCTCCACCCAGTCGGACACATATTCGGTGCCGATCGACTGTTGGATGGCATCGATGCCGGTCGTCGTCATGAGCGGTCGTTCATCCTCTGCCGTCAGGCGGCCCTGACGAGCCACCGACACCCGCCACGGGTGCTTCGTCTCTCTAGGACGGGGGCTTGCCCGCCTGCAAGCCTTGCCGCACCGAAAGTTCGATTGCGGCGGGTGACGTAGCGTCCAGTGTAGAGGTGAACGGCCAGTCCAACCGGACCCGATCTTCTAAATCACTCGATCAGGTCGATTCGCAGCGGCGCTCAACGAACCTTTGCCGGCATGACGGCGTGGATCGCGGCGAGGACATGGGCGAGCAGGCCCTCCGCATCGTGGTTGATGTTGTGGCCGCCGGGCATGGCGATGATCCGCGCGCCGGGCAGCTTGAGGCGGGGACACAGGCTGTCGGTTTCCTCTGCGCCATAGATGCAGGTGAGCGGCGCCCAGTCGAGCGTGTCGGCGGTCGTGGTAGCGATGCTGTCCGGCTGGCCGTGATAGACGATGCCCGAGGGGTCGGCGCGGTAGAACACGGTATCGCCGGGCAGGATCAGGATGATCGCGGCGACCCGCCGGCGCAGATCGGCGGGCAGGCGGGCGAGGCCGGTCTGGACGACATCGGCGCCATAGGACTGGCCGATGACGACGATGCGCGACGCGCCGGTGCGGGCGAGGCCGGTCCTGACCGCGTCGGCGATGATCGCGTCCACCTCGGCGGCGGTGCGGCGCTGGCGGAACAGGCCGGGGGACGAGATGCCGACGACCGGAAAGCCGCGCTCGGTCAGCCCGCGCGAGGTGGAGGCGCCGAGCAGGAAGCGCAGGCCCATGTCGCCGGAGACGTTGACGACGGCGATCGGCCGGGGCCGGCCGACCGCCGGATAGACATGGACGGGGTCACGATCGAAATACCCCGCCGCGCCGGCGAGGGCGATGAAGATGGCGCTGATGATGCCGGTGACCCAGGCACCGCGACGCAGGCGGCGGGTGCGCTTCGACGGGGAATCGTTGTTCATGGGTGCGGCGTTTGCGCTTGGCGGGGTGGGTTGGGCAATGTTGGTTTTTTGGCGGGCGCTTATGAGCAGGTTTGGTTAGGTGTTGCTTACGCGAAGCCGCGAAGAAGAAGGGTTCGTGCGGAACGGCCGTCCCGCACCTTTGTAGGGATTCGGGCGACCCTAGATAACTCGTTTACCTCAGCTTGCTATCGGTTTGACCGGAACCAAGCGGAGGACGCGCGTGAACCGATCGTTGCTGATCATACTGCTGCTCATCCCGGAAGCATCATGTGGCGCGAGCAAGGGGCAGCGCGCCTCGCTGAAATATGACGTGAATGGTCGCCGCACCCTTCACGCATACGACCTGAAACCAGCAAAGAGCCTAGGTCAGGCGGAAATCATCGCCCAGCGGCTCTATGGCACGCGAAACCTTCAGCGCCCTGACGAAGCATACTTTTGTACATGGCGCGATACCGGACCCGATCAGTACATCAATCGGTTTAACAGAGCTGGCAGACCATCGAAGATATTCCTCGCATGTCGATTTGGCGCCTCCCGCTGGTCTCCCCCTGCCAACTTGATCGAGGCAGCGACGGAACATGCAAAGCGTGAATCTGCCGTGATCCGTATCGAATGGGACAGGTTGCCGGATCGGTATGTGCTAAGGAGATTTGAAATCGAGCTGAATCATCGACCGGCGTTGAGTTTCCGATCCCAGAATTTAACAAAAGGGGAATTGCCAGCGCTGGGTGTACGGATACACAAAATGACCATACCGTCGAGTCCACAGGACGGTTTCAGCTTTCACCTGACGGCTCGTGTTCCATCACGCCAAAACAGTGGCATGAAGGCGGTTGGTCCGATCATACCTGTGGAAATAGATGGCTCTGCGATGCCGATGCCGATGCCGAACTGGTTATTGTACTAATCCAGTCAGTATTTCGCAAAGCGGTGGCGTGAGGATCCCCATTCAACCATCTCTCAGCCCGGGCTGCGCGCTGGCTCAAGTTGAATGGGAGCGACATCTGTCATGGCAATTTCACGGTCGGATGGTGAGCGTTCGTGCGATCTGCCCGACCAGCTAGACCTTCGCGTCTTCGCGTGAGCATTGCTTGCGGATGTTGGTGCGCGTTCGGGCCACCCTCACCCTTCGCCGCCTTCGGCGTCGTTTCCCTCTCCCGGTGGGAGAGGGAAGACAGCGGCGGTGGTCAGGTCGCCGTTCAGTACCTCGACCGGCCATGGGGTCAGGTGCTGGCCGATGCAGGGGCCGCCGATGCAGCGGCCGGTGTCGATGGTGAAGAGCGCGCCGTGGAAGCTGCAGGCGATCAGGGTGCCGTCGGGGCTGAGATAGTCGTCCAGTTGCTGCGCGAGGGGGACGCCGGCGTGGGGGCAGCGATCGACATAGCCGTGGACGCGGTCGCCGTGGCGGACGACGAAGCCGTGGAAGCGGCCGGCGCGCATCTGGACGACGATGCTGCGGGCCTTGCCGTCCGCGACCATGGCGAGGGGGCCGAGGCGCAGGCCGGGCGGGGTGGCGAACAGGCGGCGGCTGGACGGGGCGGGGGACGGGTTCTGGACGTCTTCAGTCATGCGTCGGCGTCGGGCTGGCGATCGGGGTGGGCGGCGGCGACGGCGTCGAGCGCGCGGGCGTTGGCGGCGGCGGCGGTCAGGTGCGGCCAGGGGGTGAGATCGACGGCGAACCGCTCGGCGGCATAGACCTGCGGGACGAGGTGGCAGTCGGCGAGGGTCGGGGTGGCGCCATGGGCGAAGCCGCCGCCGTGGCGGGCGATCTGCGTTTCCAGTGCCTCGAAGCCGGCGGCGATCCAGGTGGCGATCCAGGCCGTCACCTGTTCCTCGGTGGCGGCTAGGTCGCGGCGCAGGGTGGTGAGGACGCGGAGGTTGTTGATCGGGTGGATGTCGCAGGCGATCGTCGCCGCCATGCCGCGCACGATGGCGCGGGCGACGGGGTCGGCGGGGAGCAGCGGCGGCGCGGGATGCGTCTCCTCCAGCCATTCGAGGATGGCGGGGCTTTGCGTCAGGATGGCGTCGCCGGTGTCGAGCGCGGGGACGAGACCCTGTGGCGCGATCCGGCGATAGGCGTCGGCGCGCTGGGCGCCGGTGCGCAGGTCGTGGGTGATCTGGTCGTACGCCAGCCCCTTCAGATTCAGCGCGATGCGGACGCGGTAGGCGGCGGTGGAGCGCCAGTAGCCGTGGAGAGTCATTGCGGTAATCGTGCCTTGGCGAACCCCCGCCATACGTCGTCGTAATCGAGCTGCATCGTCGGCGTCTCGCTGGCCCAGCGGGTCGGGCGGACGGGGAAGCGGGTCTCGACCATGAACGCCATGGTGTCGGTGATCTTCACCGGCTTCAGATCGGCGGCGACGGCCTTTTCATAGCTGGCCTGATCGGGGCCGTGGCCGTTCATCTGGTTGTGCAGGGACGCGCCGCCGGGGGCGAAGCCGCCTTCCTTGGCATCATAGGCGCCGGTGATGAGGCCCATGAATTCGCTCATGACGTTGCGGTGGAACCAGGGCGGGCGGAAGGTGCCCTCGGCCACCATCCAGCGCGGCGGGAAGATGACGATGTCGCAATTGGCGGTGCCGGGCGTGTCGCTGGGGCTGGTCAGCACGGTGAAGATCGATGGGTCGGGATGGTCGAAGCTGACGGTGTTGATCGTGTTGAAGCGCGTCAGGTCGTAACGGCAGGGGGCGAGGTTGCCGTGCCACGCGACGACGTCGAACGGGCTGTGGTCGAGCGTCGTGGTCCAGAGGCTGCCCTGATATTTCTGGACGATCCGGTGGGGGCGGTCGTCGTCTTCGTAACGGGCGACGGGGGTTTCGAAATCGCGCGGGTTGGCGAGGCCGTTGGCACCGATCGGCCCGAGATCGGGCAGGCGGAACAGCGCGCCGTAATTCTCGCAGACATAACCGCGCGCGGGGCCGTCGAGCAGCTCGACGCGGAAGCGGATGCCGCGGGGGATCAGCGCGATCTGGAGCGGGGCGACTTCCAGGCGGCCGAGTTCGGTGTCGATCAGCAGGCTGCCCTGCTGCGGAACGATCAGCAACTCGCCATCGGCCGAGAAGAAGGCGCGATCGACCATGTCGGCGGTGGCGGCATAGAGGTGGATGCCGACGCCGGTGCCCGTGCCGACATCGCCGTTGCCGCCATAGGTGACGAGGCCGTCGACGAAATCGGTCGGCTCGGTGGGGAAGGGCAACGGGTCCCAGCGGAGGCGGTTGGGGCTGGGGGGTGCGTCGGCGAAGGGGGCGGATTTGAGGTTGGGGGCGCCCTCATAGGGGGTGAAGGCGGGGTGGTTGGCGGTGGGGCGCAGGCGGTAGAGCCAGCTGCGGCGGTTCTCGGCGCGGGGCGCGGTGAAGGCGGTGCCGGAGAGTTGCTCGGCGTAGAGGCCGAAGGGGGTGTGTTGGGGGGAATTGCGGCCGATCGGGAGCGCGCCGGGGACCGCTTCGGTGGCGTGGTGGTTGGCGAAGCCGGGTTGGTAGTGGGTCATGTGTGTTGCTCCACCTTGCTCGTTCGGTTGTATCCCCCTTTCCGTCATTCCCGCGAAGGCGGGAATCCATAGGGGCGGACTTGGGGGCTGGTTCGACAGCGTCCGACATATGGGTCCCCTCCTGCGCGGGGACGACGGGGGTGTTCCGGGCCGCCGGCGCGTCAGACGCGGCAAAGCCGCGCCTTATGCGCCAGCTTTGCCGCGCTGGCCGGGCTTGCTCGCGCACCTTCGTGCGCGCTTCGGTAGATGCTCAGGCATCTACCGTGACGACGCCGCGCCGGATTTGATCCAGCTCAATACTTTCATACAACGCCTGAAAATTGCCGTTCCCGAACCCCTCGTTCCCTTTGCGCTGGATGATCTCGAAAAAGATCGGCCCGACCATCGTCTCGGTGAAGATTTGCAGCAGCAGCCCTTCTTCGCCGACATTGCCGTCGATCAGGATGCGGTTGGCGCGGAGGCGGTCGAGGTCTTCGCCGTGGTCCGGCACGCGCTTGTCGACCAGTTCGTAATAGGTCTCGATCGTGTCCTGCAACTTCACGCCGCGGGCGCGGAGTTTTTCGACCGTGGTGTAGATGTCGGGGGTGGTGAGGGCGAGATGCTGGATACCTTCGCCATTGTAGTCGCGGATGAATTCCTCGATCTGGCTCTTGTCGTCCTGACTTTCGTTCAGGGGGATGCGGATCGCGCGGTCGGGGGCGATCATGGCCTGGCTGAACAGGCCGGTCGCCTTGCCCTTGATGTCGAAATACTTCTGCTCCTCGAAGCCGAAGATCTGGCCGTAGAAGGTGGACCACGTCCGCATCTGGCCGCGACGGACATTGTGGGTCAGATGGTCGAGCAGGTCGAGGCCGACATTGTTGGCGGCCTCCGCCTCCGCCGCGCCCGGAATCTGGTCCCAGTCGTCGTAGAGCGAGCCGGCGGTGCCGTGGCGATCGACCAGATAGAGCATCGATCCGCCGATCCCCTCCAGCGCGTACCCGCTGCCGAGGGCGCCGGCCGATGCATCGGCGGGCTTTGCACCGCGCTCGATGGCGGCGTCATAGGCGGCCTTGGCGTCGTGCACGCGGAACGCCATGCCGCTGGCCGACGGTCCGTGCGCGGCGCGGAAATCGGCGGCGTGGCCGGTGTCCATGCGGTTCAGGAGCAGGTTGATGCGGCCCTGCTTGTACCGGGTGACGGCGCGGGTCGGATGGGTGGCGGCGGCGGTGAAGCCCAGCGCCTCGAACTGCGCGGCGAGCGTGTCGGGATCGGGCGACGTGAATTCGGCGAATTCGAACCCGTCGAGACCCATCGGGTTGACGTCCATATGCTCCATGATCGGCATCCTCATCGCAAATTTCGTATCGATTGATACCAATTTGGGCCGTTGCCGGGATAGTGTCAATCGTTACTATCGCCCCATGACCACGCTCGCGCTCGACGATTTCATTCCGTACCGGCTGTCGTTCACGTCCAATCTGGTGAGCGACACGATCGCGCGGACTTATGAAGCGCTGTTCGGGCTGACGATCCCGGAATGGCGGCTGGTGGCGGTGGTCGCGGAGACGGGCGGGATCACGCAAGGCATGATCGGCGCGCGGACGCGGATGGACAAGGTAACGGTCAGCCGCGCGGCGATCGCGCTGGTCGATCGCGGGTTGCTGGCGCGGGTGGCCAATCCGCAGGACCGGCGGTCACACCTGCTGTCGCTGACGGCGGCGGGGGAGACGCTGTATGCGGCGGTGGCGCCCAAGGCGATCGATCTGGAGCGGCGGATCTTCGCGAGTTTTCCAGCGGACGAGGTGGCGGGATTCGTGGCGATGCTGCGGCGGATCGATGCGGTGACACTGGCGCTGGTGGACGAGGCGGGGCGTGTGGAAGGTTGCTGACCGGGGTTGGAGTTCAGGCGAAGCCTCGAAGGCGCGAAGAAAGTTGGTTTCGCGCGGAGGCGCGGAGGACGCGGAGGTGTTTCGCGCTGGGCCGATGGTGATCTGTAGCAACCGGAGATGGCGATAAGATGAGGCCGCCTCCGGCGGGACTCTCCGCGTCCTCTGCGCCTCTGCGCGATCTACAGCGTGGGACCGAGCCGGTCTTGCAGGAACCCGATGAAGGCGGTCACGACGGCGGGGACGTAGGGTGCGCGGGGGTGGACGGCGTGGATGGCGAGGTCGTCGGGGCCTTGCCAGTCGGGGAGGATGCGGATCAGCGTGCCGGCGGCGAGGGCGTCGCCGACGTCCCATAGCGAGCGGAGCGCGATGCCGGCGCCGGCGATGGCGCATTCGCGGACGACTTCGCTGGAATTGGTGCGGATGTGGCTGGTGCCGTCGATCGCGATCGGGCGGCGGCCATCGGTGAGGCGCCACGGCCATTGGCCGTCGGCGGCGAGCAGGTGGTGGTCGTTGAGGTCGGCGATCGTCGTCGGCGCGGCGTGGCGATCGAGATAGCGGGGCGCGGCGCACAGGATGCGGTGGCTGGTGGCCAGGCGGTGGGCGACGAGGCCGGCGGGGACGGTCGGCGCGATGCGGATGGCGAGATCGATGCGGTCGGCGAGCAGATCGACGAACGCGTCGGTCAGGTCGAGTGTCAGGGCGACGCGGGGGTGACGGTCGAGGAAATCGGGCAGATGCGGCGCGATGTGAAGGCGACCGAACGAGGTGGGGGCGGAGATACGCAAGGGGCCGTGTGGCGCATCGGGCGTGCCGGCGATGCGCGCCTCCGCGTCGCGGATCGATTGCAGGATCGCGGTGACATCGGCGTGGAAGGTCGCGCCGGCCTCGGTCAGGGCCAGCTTGCGGGTGGTGCGGTGGATCAGGCGGACGCCGAGCCGCGCTTCGAGACGGGCGAGGCGTTTCGACACCATCGCGGGCGAGATCGAACGGACGCGGGCGGCGGCGGACAGGCTGCCGCTGGCGACCACATCGGCGAACAACGCATAGTCGGCGTCCATCGTAATTGTTTCCTGTAGGGAAAAACTGTCGATCCTTTGATGTGTCTACCGGTGGGGATCGTGGTTCGTCTATGGTCCGTCGCAGGATAGCGGGAGGATGGGTGATGGCGGAGTTCGAGCAGCGGGCCGGGTTGAGCGTCGCCGCGCCATTGGTGGCGTTTCTGGAAGACCGGGCGTTGCCGGGAACGGGGATCGCCGCGCCTGATTTCTGGGCGGGGCTGGCGGCGGTCTATGCGCGGTTCGCGCCGGAGAATGCGCGGCTGCTGGCGGTGCGCGATGCCATGCAGGCGCAACTTGATACTTGGCATGAGGCGCATGCGAGCGCGGAGATCGACCAGGGGAAGTATCAGGCGTTCCTGCGGTCGATCGGTTATCTGGTCGAGGAGCCGGCGGCGTTTGCGATCGACCCCGCGAATGTCGACGCGGAGGTGGCGACGCTGGCGGGGCCGCAACTGGTCGTGCCGATCCTGAATGCGCGCTTCCTGTTGAACGCGGCGAATGCGCGCTGGGGGAGCCTGTACGATGCGCTGTACGGGACGGATGCCATTCCGGGCGAAGCAGCGGGCGGCGGATATGACGCGGCGCGCGGGGCGGCGGTGATCGCGTGGGCGCGGGACTTTCTGGACCGGACGGTGCCGCTGGCGGCGGGTTCGTGGCGCGACTGGACAGGGAAGGCGCCGGTGCTGGCCGATCCGGCACAACTGATCGGGCGGGCGGGCGACAACTGGTTGCTGCGCCATCATGGGTTGCATATCGAACTGGTGATCGACGCCGCGCATCCGATCGGGCGCGATGATGCGGCGGGGCTGGCGGATGTCGTGCTGGAATCGGCGCTGAGCACGATCGCCGATCTGGAGGACTCGGTCGCGGCGGTGGATGCCGACGACAAGGTCGCGGCCTATGACAACTGGCTGGGGCTGATGACGGGGACGCTGTCGGCGTCGTTCGACAAGGCCGGACGGACGGTGGAGCGGCGGCTGGCGGCGGACCGCGACTATGTCGCGCCGGATGGCACGCAATTCACGCTGCCGGGGCGCAGCCTGATGTTCGTGCGCAATGTCGGGCATCTGATGACGACGCCGGCGGTGCGGCTGGCCGACGGGAGCGAGGCGCCGGAGGGGATACTGGATGCGATCGTCACCAGCCTGATCGGATTGCATGACGTGCGGGGCGCGCGGCGGAACAGCCGGGCCGGGTCGATCTATATCGTGAAGCCCAAGATGCACGGGCCGGAAGAGGCCGCGTTCACCGACCGGCTGTTCGACGCGGTCGAGGATATGTTGGGTCTGGCGCGGCATACGATCAAGGTCGGGCTGATGGACGAGGAGCGGCGGACATCGGCCAATCTGGCGGCGTGCATCGCGGCGGTCCGGCATCGGCTGGTGTTCATCAACACCGGCTTCCTCGATCGCACCGGCGACGAGATGCACAGCGCGATGCGAGCCGGGCCGATGATCCGCAAGAGCGAGATGAAGGGGGCGGCGTGGATCGGCGCGTATGAGGATCGCAACGTGCAGATCGGGCTGGCGTGCGGCCTGAGCGGGCGGGCGCAGATCGGCAAGGGCATGTGGGCGGCGCCCGACCGGATGGCGGATATGCTGGCGCAGAAGGTCGCGCATCCGATGACCGGCGCGTCCACCGCCTGGGTGCCGTCTCCGACCGCGGCGACGCTGCACGCGACGCATTACCATGATGTCGATGTCGGTGCGCGACAGGCGGCGCGGGCGGGGGAGGTGCCGGCGTCGCTGGATGCGTTGCTGACGGTGCCGGTCGCAACCGGGCGGAACTGGAGGCCGGACGAGGTGCGCGAGGAGCTGGAAAATAATGCGCAGGGCATATTGGGCTATGTCGTGCGCTGGGTCGATCAGGGGGTGGGGTGTTCCAAGGTGCCCGACATCCATGATGTGGGGCTGATGGAGGATCGCGCAACGCTGCGCATCTCATCGCAGCATATGGCCAACTGGCTGCTCCACGGGGTGGCGACGGCGGACGAGGCGGAGGGGGCGCTCAGGCGGATGGCGGCCAGGGTCGATGCGCAGAATGCCGGCGATCCGCTGTACCGGCCGATGGCGGGGCGGGAGGATACGAGCCTCGCCTTTCAGGCGGCGCGGGCGCTGGTGTTCGAGGGGTTGGGGCAGCCCAATGGCTATACGGAACCGTTGCTGCACCGCTATCGCCTGCGGGTGAAGGAGACGCGCTGATGGCATTGTACGCGATCGACGGGAAGCGACCGGCATTGCCGGCGGACGGATCGGCGTGGATCGCACCCTCGGCCGACCTGATCGGCGAGGTGGTGCTGGGCCGCGACGTCGGCGTGTGGTTCGGCGCGGTGATCCGGGCGGACAACACCGCGATCGTCTTGGGGGACGGCACCAATGTGCAGGAGGGGGTGATGATGCACTCCGACCCCGGTTATCCGCTCACCGTGGGGCGGGGCTGCACGATCGGGCATCATGCGATCCTGCATGGCTGCACCATCGGCGACGACGTGCTGGTCGGCATGGGCGCGACGGTGCTGAACGGTGCGACGATCGGCGACGGCTGCCTGATCGGCGCGGGAGCGCTGGTGACGGAGGGGAAGGTGTTTGCCACCGGGAGCCTGATCGTCGGCGCGCCGGCGCGGGCGGTGCGGACCCTGCCGCCCGAGGCGATCGGGAGACTGCGGTTGTCGGCGGCGCATTATGTCGCGCGGGCAAAGGCGTATGCGGCGGGGCTGGAACGGATCGGGTGAGGATCAGGACCGGATCAGGGCGATCACCGCATCGATCACCGTCACCCCGGCCAGCGGCCCGAGGAACAGCATCAGCAGGTTGAACCCGAGTATCCACGCCAGTACCGATTCGCCCCGGCGGCTGATCCGCGGCGGCGGCGGTTTCGGCTGCCACGGTTCGGGCGGTGGCCAGGCATTGCGGAAATCGACGAACATGCTCGGGTGCTCCGATCGGCGTAGGGCATCTTCGCATTGCCGGGGCCGGGGCGACAAGCATTGTTTGTTGGTTGCTTGACCTAATTCCCAGTCGGTCCATAGGTTTTGGCCGTCTGTGTCGGGGGATCGTCATGCGGTGTTTGAGTATAGCGCTGGCGTGTCTGGCGATGACGGGGTGCAGCAAGGCACCCGACGGGAACAGCCCCGGCGAGACGACGACGAATGCAAGCGGTGTCGCCTTTGCCTATCGCTATGCGTTTCGCCTTCCCTCGAACCGGATCGCCGACGCGCAGGAAGCGCAGGCCGAGGCGTGCGAACGACTGGCGCCGGGGCAATGCCGGATTACCGGCATGACCTATCGGCTGGACGATTCGGGGCAGGTCGTGGCCAGCCTCGATGTGCGGGTCGCGGCGACTGTCGCGCGTGCATTCGGCCGGCGCGGCGTACAGGGGGTGGAGCGGGCCGGCGGAGCGCTGACGGGGGCGGAGATCACCGGCACCGATGCGGCGCCAGCGATCGCCACGGCGCAGGAGGGTACGGCCGACGCGCAAACCGATATGGCTGAGATCGACCGGCAACTCGCCCGATCCGACCTGTCGACAAGGCTGCGCAGCGAACTGACGGCCCGGCGGGCGGAGCTTGTTGCCCGCCGCCGGGAAAGCGCCGTCGCGATGATCGATGCGCAGGCGAGCGTCGCCACGACGCCGATCCGTTTCGACTATGCCGCCGGTGCCGGCGTCGGCTTGACGGCGCGTCTGGGCGAGGCGGCGCAGGCGGGGTTCTGGTCGTTGACGTGGACGTTGATCTCGGTGCTCACGGTCGTCGCGTATCTGGGGCCGCCGCTGTTGCTGCTGGTCCTGTTGGGGGTGTTTTGGGACCGTATGGGCCGGCGCTGGTGGGGGCGGGTGTTTCCGGGCGGACGGGCCGAATGACTGGGGGGACCCGAGAGGGTGGATAAGCCGTGTGCCTCCCATCATGAATCCCTGTCATAGGGTCATGCACTTTATACCCTCTTCTTCATAGCGGAGACGGGCGTTAGCCCTGTCGACAGCAATGAGCCGTGGAGACAAGGTGATGAGGGCGATATCGAAGATGCTGGGGCCGATCGCCTTGGGTGTGGCCGTGCTCGGCGCGGGGCAGCCTGTGGTTGCCCAGACCGCCGCCCGGACGAGCGGGGCGGAGCGGACGCTGATCGAGCTGTCGCGCCAGAAATGGCGGTGGATGGCCGAGCGGAACGTCGATGCGTTGGCCAAGCTGTTCGATGACCAGGCGATCTTCGTCCATATGAGCAGGACGATGACCAAGCCGCAGGAGCTGGAGGTCATCAGCAGCAGGAATATCGAATATAGACAGGCGGATATCAAGGATATCTCGGTCAGGTTCGTCGGTGATACGGCGATCGTCGCCAGCCGCATCGACCTGCATGCGATCGTTCGTGGAGAGGTGGCCGACAATCCGTTTTCGGTGACCGAAACCTATGTGAAACAGCGCGGCGACTGGAAGCTGGGGGCGCTGGTCTTCTCGAAACGCTCCGTCCCGAACTGAGCGGCGAGGGAGCCAAGCCGACCCGCCCCCGCCGGACGGCAGGGGCGGGCGGTGCAGGGGGCGGCGATCAGCCCTGCATGTCCTCCAGCTCGCGGCCGCGGGTTTCCTGGACCATCGCCTTCACGAAGAAGAACGAGACCAGCGCCGCCAGCGTGTAGAGCAGGTAGGTGATCGACAGGCCGGGCGAGAGGACCATCGACGGGAAGCTGACCGCGATGGCGGCGTTGGCGATCCACTGCGCGAACCCGGAGACGGCGAGGGCGGAACCGCGGATCTGGGTGGGGAACATCTCGCCCAGCATCACCCACATCACCGGACCCCAGCTGACGTTGAAGAAGATGACGTAAAGGTTGGCGGCGACCAGCGCGATGACGCCGGCGTTGCCGGGCAGGGTGACGCCGGTGCCGGATGCGCCGGGGACCGAGGTGGAAAAGGCCCAGGCGACGGTGGCGAGCGTCACGGTCATGCCGGCCGAGCCGATCAGCAGCAGCGGCTTGCGGCCGATCCTGTCGATCAGCGCGATCGTCAGCAGGCAGGCGCCAATCGAGAGTGCCCCGGACAGGATGTTGATCTGGAGCGCGTTATCCTCGGTGAAGCCGACCGCTTCCCACAGTGTCGCACCGTAATAGAAGACGACGTTGATGCCGACGAGCTGCTGGAACACGGCGAGGCCGATGCCGACCCACAGGATCGGGCGGATTTTGCCGCTGGTCTTGTCGATCAGGTCCGACAGGCGGGGCTTGTGGTGATCGGCGGACAGGCTGGCGCGGATTTCGGCGACCTTGCGGGTGGCCTCGGCCGGGCCGAACAGGCGGGTGAGGACGCCCTGCGCGTCTGCATCGCGACCGCGCACGACGAGGTAGCGGGGGCTTTCGGGGATGAAGAACAGGGCGATAAAATAGATCGCGGCGGGAATGACCTGAAGCCAGAACATCCAGCGCCATGCCTCGTACCCGGCCCAGAACATCGCGGTCGATCCGCCGGCGTAGCGGGCGACGAGGAAGTTGGCGACAAAGGCACCGGTGAGGCCGGAGATAATCATCACCTGCTGCACGCTCGACAGGCGGCCGCGCACACGGGCGGGGGTGACTTCGGAGATATAGACCGGGCTGGTGACGCTGGCGGCGCCGACGCCGAGGCCGCCGATGATACGGGCGATGATGAAGATCGCGGAGGAACCGGCGGCACCGGCCAGCAGCGCGCTGACGATGAACAGGACGGCGGCAAGCATCATGGTGTTGCGGCGGCCGATCAGGTCGGCGAGGCGGCCGGCGGTGAACGCACCGATCGACGAGCCGACGAGGATCGCGCCGACATTGATGCCGATGCCCAGCCGGCCAAGATCGAACGCAGCCTCGATCCCCTTTTGCGTGCCGTTGATGACGCCGGAGTCATAGCCGAACATGAACCCGCCGATCGTCGCGACCGCGACGATCAGGCCGATCAGCCCGTTATTGACCTGTCTTGCTTCCACTTTGGTGCTTCCTCTCTGTTACGCCTCCCACCAGTCGATTGGGGACGCTTGATTTTTTCAGGCCGCTCTGAGTGGCGGTTTGGCAGGGATGTCGACCCGGAAGGTGAAGATGTCGCCGGCCAGCGGCTGGGCGGCGAGCGCGGTATCGTCGAGGCCTTGGCGGGCGGTCGTCGCGTATGCGGTGCGGCCATCGGGGCCGCCGAGTGCGATCTTGGTGATGTTGGCGACGGGAAACTCGACCACGTCGGTCAGCGTGCCGTCGGGCGCATAGCGGCGGGCTTCCCAGCCGCTGTAGAGGCCGAGCCAGACGCCGCCTTCCGCATCGCAGATCGCGCCGTCGGGATAGCCGTCGTCCATGTGGAACGTCAGGAAGGTCTCGCCTGCGCCCAGCGTGCCGTCGGGCGACAGCGGGTGGACGGTGATGCGCTTGCCGATGGTATCGACGTGATAGAGGCGGTCGCCGGCCGGGCTGATCGCGGGTCCGTTGGTGATTGCGACGGGATCGGCACCGCTGTCGGTGACGGTGGTGCCGTCGAGGCGATAGAGGCGACCGCTGAGCGCGGCCTCGTCATTGTCCATCGTGCCGAACCAGATGCGACCGGCGGGATCGAGCGCGGCGTCGTTCAGGCGGTTGGCGGGCAAATCAGTATCGACGCCGGCGATCGGAACGAACGTGCCGGTGGCGGGATCGAAGCGATGCGGGCCGGAGCGAAGGCCGGCGACGAACTTGCCCGGTTCGGCGGGAAGCACCCAGCCGACCATCTCGGGCGCCGGCCAGTGATCGAGCGCGCCGGTGGCGGGATCGTGGCGATAGATGCGTTGTTGTTTGATATCGACGAACCAAAGCGCTTCATCGACCCAGATTGGTCCCTCGCCCAGCGTCGCACCAACCGTAAGTGCGTGTTCTGCCTTGATGTTCATCGCCACCCCGCATCGATAAAATAATCGTGGCCGGTACACATACGCGCATCGTCTGACGCAAGGAACAGGACCAGTGCGGCGACGTCGGCCGGCTGGATGCGGCCGTCGAGGCATTGCGCGGCGACGATCTCCGCCTCGCCCTTTGGCGTGTACCATTTCTCCTGACGGGGGGTCTGGACGTTGCCGGGGACGATCGTGTTGACGCGGATATTGTCGCGGCCGAGATCGCGGGCGAGGCTGCGCGTCAGGCCCTCGATCGCCGCCTTGCAGGTCTGGTAGAGGATCAGGTCGGGCAGCGCGAGGTGCCAGCTGATCGACCCGAAGTTCAGGATCGCGCCGCCGCCCGCACGCTTCATCGCCGGCACCACGGCCTTGGCGGCGAAGAACTGGTGACGCAGATTCACGTTCAGGCGCTGGTCCCAGTATTCGGGGGTCACGTCGTCGATCGAATGGCGGTCGTCGTTGCCGGCGTTGTTGATGAGGATATCGACGCCGCCCAGCGCGGTTTCCAGATCGGCGAAGACGGTGGCGAGCTGGTCCAGATCCGTCAGGTCGCAGTGGCGATAGACGGGGGCGTGGCGCGCAGGCGGTGACAGGCGATCGACCAGCGCGGCGCTGTCGGCATCGGCGATATCGACGAAGGCGACATGCGCGCCCTGCTGCACGAAGGCGGTGACGAGACCCTCGCCGATGCCCGATCCGCCGCCGGTGACGATGACGCGCTTGTCGATGAGGCTGGGGTAATGCGCGGTGGTCATGCCGTGAGCAGACCGCGTTTGGCGAGGTTGCGCATCAGGTCGCCGAGGCCGAATTGCCACGGTGGCGCTTGGTCGCAGGTGGTGACGGGGTTGCTGAGCGTGCCGAGGCGATCGTTGCTGATCGTCACCACGTCGCCGACCTTGTGCGTGAAACCACGGCCGGGGTGGTCGCGATCCTGCGTCGGGGCGAACAGCGTGCCGAGGAACAGGACGAAGCCGTCGGGATAATGATGCTCGCTGAGCGACTGGGCGAGCAGGTCCTCCGGATCGCGGCTGATCTCACGCATCGAACTGGCGCCATTCAGGACATAACCGTCCTCGCCCTCGATCCGCAGCGCGATCTGCGCGTCGCGGACGTCGTCCATGGTGAAGCCGGCGTCGAACAGGCGGATGAGGGGGCCGAGCGAGCAGGAGGCGTTGTTGTCCTTCGCCTTGCTGAGCAACAGTGCGGAGCGCCCCTCGAAATCGCGGAGGTTCACGTCATTGCCGAGCGTCGCGCCGACCGCATGGCCATGCGCGTCGGCGAGCAGGACGACTTCGGGTTCGGGGTTGTTCCAGGTGGAATCGGAGCGGATGCCGATCGGGGCGCCGCAGCCGACGGTGGAGAGGACGGGGGACTTGGTGAAGATTTCCGCATCCGGGCCGATCGCGACCTCCAGATATTGCGACCACATGCCGCCGTCGATCAGGGCGTCCTTGAGCGTGGCGGCCTGTTCGGAGCCGGGGATGACCGAGCCGATGCTGCCGCCGAGCGCGGCTTCGAGGCGACCACGGACTTCGGCGGCGCGGGTGTAGTCGCCGCGGGCCTGTTCCTCGATCACGCGTTCCAGCGCGGAGACGGCGAAGGTGACGCCGGCGGCCTTCACGCATTGCAGGTCGATCGGGCTGAGCAGGCGGACGGGCGCGTCGCTGTCCGGCGACGGGCCGACATCGAGCAGGTCGCCGAGCGATGTGCCGGCGGCAGTGTCGAACGAGCCGCCGGCGACGAGCGCCGAGACGGTGGGGGCGACGGGCGTCATGTCATAGGCGATGCCGGCGGCGACGATGATCGGGGTCGGGCCTTCGCCGCGATCGATCCGGCCGACGAACAGACCCTGTCGCCAGTCGGCCGGCAACGCGCTTTCCAGCGCGAACGATTGGTGTGCCATGCGATCCTCTTCCTGCTTTGGTAGCGGTATCGCGTCGGTATCGGGGATCGTCAAGCGATCGGTATGGTTTTGGTTCGATCGGGTTGGATGCAGTTCCCCGGCGGAGGCCGGGGAGCGGATTAGGCTTACAGGCCGACGAGGCCGCCGTCGGTGCGTGTGATGACGATCGTTGCCGAACGCGGGCGCGAGGTGGGGGCGGCGGTGCCGGTCTGGTTGGCGGGCCAGTTGCTGGAGATGGCCGACGCGTTGCCGCCTTCGCCCGGATGCTGGATGTTCACGAACAGCGAGCGGCCATCCGGCGTCGAATGGATGCCGGTGATCTCGCACTGCTTCGGGCCGACCAGGAAACGGCGCAGCGTGGTGCCGGGTGCCTTGCCGATGCGGGTGGTGACGGTGTTGGTGACGCCGCCCAGCGTGCTGGTGACCGCCCGGGTGCCGCCGTCGCCGACCGTGCCGGGTATGGCGGCGAGCAACATGCAGTTGGTGACATCGGTATAGGCGCCGTCGTCGGTTTCGATCCACATCACCGGCGTACCCTGACCGGTGGCGTTGCTGTTCAGGCCGAACCACAGGCCGTCGGGCGACGAGAAGTCGTTGGTGGCATCCAGACCCGACAGGTTGATGTTGGTCGGGCTCAGGTCGCTGCCGGCGCCGAAGGCGTAGATGTCCCAGGCGAAGGCGGTCGCCTCAGACGTGTCGCCAGCCTCGCGCAGGCGGATGACGTGGCCGTTGACGTTGCCGTTGCCGGCCGAGCGACCATCGACCTTGGGATCGGTGTACGCGCGCGGGTTGGGGGCATCGACATTGGCGGCGGTACGCGACGAGTTGTTGGTCAGCGTCACGTACATCTCGCCAGTCGCGGGATTGACCGCGGTCCATTCCGGCCGGTCCATCTTCGTCGCACCCAGGATGTCGGCGGCGAGACGGGTGTTGACCAGCACATCGGCCTGATCGGCGAAGGCATAGGTCGCGTTCGACGAGGTCAGGCCGTTCTGGCCGAACACCAGCGGCAACCACTGGCCGCTGCCGTCCGCATTCATCTTCGCGACGTAAAGCGTGCCGGCGTCGAGATATTTGTCGCCGATCGCGAGGCGGTTGGTGGCGGTCGCGTCGGCGGCCGACCACGGTGTGGCGGAGACGAACTTGTAGAGATATTCGTTCTGCGCGTCGTCGCCCATGTAGAAGGCGGGCTTCACGCCGGCGATGGTGCGGCCGATCTCGCAACCCTCATGGTTCATGCGGCCGAGCGCGGTGCGCTTGCGCGGGGTGGAGGCGGGATCGAACGGATCGATCTCGACCACCCAACCGAGCTGGAACGGCTCGTGGCTGAAATCGGTGGTGCCGTCGGTGACGGTGCCGGCAATGACGCTGGCGTTCCAGCGGGCATAGATGGTGCTGGTGGTGTCGGCGGGGACGACGGTGGACCAGCCGTAATTGCCGGCATTGCCCTCGCGGATGCCGTAGCGGGTGAGCGAGGCGTTCTCCTTGCCGCGACCGCCGGCGGTGCGCAGCGCGGCGTCGCCCGAGGCGCGGCGGAAGTAACCAGCCCAGTTCTCTTCGCAAGTCAGATAGGTGTGCCACGGCATCGTGCCGTTGGCGCAATTGTTGATCGTGCCGCGACCGGCGGTGCCGTCGGTCGAATAACGCGTGCGCAGAACGGCGTTGCCGCGCACCGGGCCGCTGAACGACACCGGCGTGTTGGGCGTAACGCGACGGTTGAGCGCGGACGACTGGTTATAGCTCCACGTGCCGCTGGCGGACGTACGCGATACCTCGATCACCGAGACGCCGTGCGATTCGATCTCCTTGATAGCCTCGCTTTCCAGCCGGGCGCTGCCGGCGGTGACGCCGTTCACGTGCAGATATTGCTCGCTGATATTCTCGTGGTTCATCACCAGCAGGCCGCGGCTGCTGTTCGTCGGATCGGGCGTGCTGGCGCTGGCGGACAGGCCGAAATAGCTCATGCCGTCATGATGATCGCCGGCGCGCTGGGCGAAGTTCGTGTCGGTGCCGTTATTGGCATAGGCGGCGACGCCGGACGCGATCGGATCGCCGAGGCGATAGAGGACGGTGACGGCATAGCCATCGGGCACGGCGACGACATCCGCCAGGCTCTTGGGCACGGCGGTGAAGCCGAGCACGGCGGGGCTGACGGTGACGGTGGCGTCGGCGGTCGATGCCGTGCCGGCGCTGTTGGTGGCCGAGAAGCGGAAGACGAGCGGCGTCGCGGTGGTGACGCCGGGCGCGGTGAACGAGGCGGTCGACGTCGCGGCGTTGGCGATCGTGACGCTGGGGCCGCTGACCTGCGACCAGCCGGTGCCGGTCGCGCCACCGACGGTGGTACCGGTCAGCGTGACGAGGCGGCCGGCGCTGGTCGCCACCGCGCTGCCGGCATCGACCGTGACGGGATCGGGGCCGTTGTCATCATCGTCGTCGCAGCCGGTCAGCAACATGCCGCCGAACACCGCCGCCGTCATCGCAGACAGGCCGCCGCGCAACGTCTGGCGGCGCGAATAGCGGCTGGCGATCAGCTCGTCGATATGCGGGTTGGCCGACACATTGGTGTCGATGTCGCCATCGTCATAGGCGAGGTTCGCGATCGAAACAGTCATGGAAAATCCCCCGGTGGGCGCTTTGGCCGTAAGCGCTTATTGGCGGCGGGGGATGACGCGGACGTTGCGGAATAAAGACGTTTCGGTGACGGTTAACATTCCTGTCATGTTGCCAGCGCGGCTTTGCCCAGTGCGGGATCGTCGGTGAAGAAGCCGTCGATGCCGGTGGCGAGCCAGGCGCGCATCTCGGCGATCGATCCGGCCGGGTTGCGGGCGTCGGGGCCGGCATCGTCACGGAAATCGGCGGCGAGGAAGCGGTTTTCGGGGCGGAACGTCCAGACGCGGACCAGCAGGCCGGCGGCATGCGCGTCGGCGACCAGCGAGGTGGGGGCGAGGAGCCGATCGTCGGGGCCGGTCGGGATGACCGCGCGGGCGGAGGGTGCGACGACATCGGCATAGCGTGCGATGTCGGCGAGGCCGGCGGGGGTCGTCATCGCGGCATAGGATAGCGCGGGATCGTCGGCGGGACGAGCGTCTGCGTCACCGATCAACTGCATCAGGCGAAGGTTGGCGGGGCGGCCGAGCCGGTCGCGAAGATAACGCAGGTTCGCGGCCTCGAACGACTGCACCTCCAGCGGCGCGGTGCGCAGCCAGGGGTGGCGCGCGATGGAGGCAATGAAAGCGTCCTCCAGCGGCAGGCCGATACCGGCGAAATAGGTCGAGTGCTTCAGTTCGGGGACGAGGCCGATCGGGCGGTGCAGCCGAGCCGATTCGGCGGCGGTAAAATCGACGATCTCGTCCCAGGTCAGGATCGGAAACAGCCCGTCGTAGGAGCGGCTTTCCGGGCGGACATGGCCCAGCCGCTCGATCGCGCGCAGCGTCTTCAGTTCGTCGAGCGTGAAGTCTTCGGTGAACCAGCCGGTGTGGGGCATGCCGTCGATCGTCTTCGTGGTGCGGCGGTCGGCGAAGCGGGGGTGGCGGGCGACGTCGGTGGTGTCAGCGATGTCATTTTCGTGACGGGCGACGAGGACACCGTCGCGGGTCATCACCAGATCGGGTTCGATATAATCGGCACCGTCGCGAATCGCGCGGGCATAGGCGGGCAGCGTATGTTCGGGCCGCCAGGCGGAGGCGCCGCGATGGGCGAAGACCAGCGGGGCTCCGTGCATCGCGTTCAGCTCAGGCGGTCGATCTGTTCGGGGGTCAGCGAACCGGGGATTATCATCACCGGCACGGCCAGCGCGCCGGCATCGGCGCCGGTGAAATGGGTGACGAGCGCACCCGGCGCGCCCGAGGCGGCGGCGCCCAGCACCAGCGCGGCGATATCGGGATTGGCGGCGATCAGGTCGCGGATCACCTTCGGCCCCTCGCCACCGCGGACGGTGATCGCCGGCGTCAGCCCGGATTCGTCGAACAACGTGCCGGCGGCGCGCGATACCAGCCCCTCGGCATGATGGCGCGCCTCTTCCTCGATCGTGGCCTGGACGCCGCCGAACGCGATGAATTCCTGCGGCGGCAGCAGGGTGAGGATTTCGACGCCGCCGCCGGTTTTCACCGCGCGGCGGGCGGCGAATCGCAGGGCGATCTCCGCTTCCGGACTGTCGTCGATCACTACCAGATAGATGCGCATAAATAGCCCCGTTTCCGCTACGGTGTGACGCCATGCCGCCGTCCGTGCAAGCGCGTCGGACTTGACCCGCGCGCGTCACGGGGCGAGAGAGCGTGCCCTTACCGAAGCCCGAGGACCTTCATGCCGATCGAGATCAAGATGCCCGCGCTGTCGCCCACGATGGAAGAGGGCACGCTCGCCAAATGGCTGGTGAAGGAGGGCGACACCGTGTCGTCCGGCGACATCATGTCCGAGATCGAGACCGACAAGGCGACGATGGAGTTCGAGGCGGTCGACGAAGGCACGATCGGCAAGATCCTGGTGCCTGAGGGCACCGACAATGTGAAGGTCGGCACGGTCATCGCGATCCTGCTGGAAGAGGGCGAGGATGCATCCAGCATCGGCGCGCCCGCCGCGAAGTCCGAAACGCCGCAGCCCGCCGACCCCGAGTTCAAGGGCACGCCCGACGCCACCGACCCAAATACCAAGGGCAACGAGGGTGCGCCCGTGGCCCGCGGCGAGAGCGAGGCCGAGGATCATGGTCGCCCGGCCGACGCCGGCCCCGCCCAGTCTGCTTCCTCGACACCGGCCGCATCGGGCGACCGCGTGAAGGCGAGCCCGCTGGCCCGTCGTCTCGCCGCCGAGAAGGGCATCGACATTGCCGCCGTCACCGGCTCCGGTCCCAAGGGACGAATCGTGAAGGCCGATCTCGACGGCGCCAAGGCCGGTGCCGCGCCGTCCAAGGCCGCGACGCCGACCGCCGAGGCGCCCGCCGCCGCTGCGCCGGCGCCCGTTGCGAAGCCCGCGACGGTGCCGGATATCCCGCACGAGCTGACCAAGCTCAGCAACATGCGCAAGACGATCGCGCGCCGCCTGACCGAATCGAAGCAGACGGTGCCGCACATCTACCTGACGGTGGACGTGCGCCTCGACGCGCTGTTGAAGCTGCGTGGCGAGCTGAACGCGTCGCTGGAAAGCCGCGGCGTTAAGCTGTCGGTGAACGACCTGCTGGTGAAGGCGCTGGCCGTGTCGCTGATGGCGGTGCCGAAGTGCAACGTGATGTTCACGCCGGATCAGCTGGTGACGTTCAAGCGCGCCGACATCTCGGTCGCGGTATCGACGCCGTCGGGCCTCATCACGCCGATTGTGACGGAGGCGGATACCCGCTCGCTGTCGTCGATCTCGGCGGCGGTGAAGGACATGGCCGCGCGCGCCAAGGAGAACAAGCTGAAGCCGGAGGAATTCCAGGGCGGCACCGCGTCGATCAGCAACATGGGCATGTTCGGGATCAAGCAGTTCGAGGCGGTCATCAACCCGCCGCAGGGCATGATCCTGGCGATCGGTGCCGGCGAGAAGCGGCCGTACATCGTCGACGGCGAACTGGGCATCGCCAGCGTCATGTCGGCGACGGGCAGCTTCGATCACCGCGCGATCGACGGGGCCGATGGCGCCGAACTGATGAAGGTGTTCAAGGAACTGGTCGAGCGGCCGCTCGGCATGCTCGCCTGATCCCGGCGATGGACGTCCATCCCGACGAGATGCCGCCAGAGGGTCTGCCGGCGGTGCGCGTGATCGCGATGCCGGCGGATACCAACCCGTATGGTGACATATTCGGCGGGTGGCTGATGAGCATGATGGACTCGGCCGCCGGGTCGGTCGCGTCGCGCCACAGCCATGGCCGCGCCGTGACGATCGCGGTGGAGGGCATGACCTTTCATCGCCCCGTCGTCGTCGGGGACGAGGTGTCGGTGTACGCCCGGCTGGCGCGCGTCGGTCGCACATCGATGACGATCGACGTCGAAAGCTGGCGCCGCGCGCGCCACGACGACCGCAGTTACAAGGTGACGGAGGCCAAATTCACCTTCGTCGCGATCGGCGAGGACCGGCAGCCGCGACGCGTGCCGCCGGTCCTGGTCGAACAAACGAACAATTGACCGGCCGTCGCGCCGGACGCTGAGAAGGAACCGACAAGTGGCCGAATCCTACGATCTCATCATCCTCGGCTCCGGCCCCGGTGGCTATGTCGCCGCGATCCGGGCGAGCCAGCTGGGCCTGAAGGTCGCCATCGTGGAACGCGAGCGGCTGGGCGGCATCTGCCTGAACTGGGGCTGCATCCCGACCAAAGCGCTGCTGCGCACGTCGGAAATCTATCATTACATGACGCACGCCGATTCATACGGGTTGAAGGCGGACAATGTCGGTTTCGACCTGGGGAAGATCGTCGATCGCAGCCGCAAGGTCGCGGGCCAGCTGAACGCGGGCGTCAAGGGCCTGATGAAGAAGAACAAGGTCGCGGTGCATGAGGGCGTCGGCGCGATCACCGGCAAGGGCAAATTGTCGGTGAAGCAGGGCGACAAGACGGTCGAGCTCGAGGCGAAGAACATCCTGATCGCCACCGGCGCGCGCGCCCGCGACCTGCCGTTCGCCAAGGCCGACGGCAAGCGGGTGTGGACGTATCGCCATGCGATGGTGCCGACCGAGATGCCGACGAAGCTGCTGGTCATCGGATCGGGCGCGATCGGCGTGGAATTCGCCAGCTTCTATAACGACATGGGCGCCGACGTGACGATCGTCGAGATGCTGCCGCGCATCCTGCCGGTGGAGGACGAGGAAGTCTCGACCTTCATGGACAAGGCGCTGACCAAGCAGGGCATCAAGATCGTGACCGGCGCGGGCGTCGAAAAGATCGAGCCGGGCGCGAGCAGCGTGAAGGCGGCGATCAAGGGCAAGGACGGCAAGGTCGAGACGACCGAGTTCAGCCATGTCATCGTCGCGATCGGCATCGTGCCGAACACCGAGGAGATCGGCTTGGAGGCACTGGGCGTCGAGACCGAGCGTGGGCACATCAAGACCAACGGTTACGGCCAGACCAATGTCGAGGGCATCTGGGCGATCGGCGACGTGACGGGCGCGCCGTGGCTGGCGCACAAGGCGAGCCACGAGGGCGTGATCGCGGTCGAAAAGATCGCTGGTGGCAAACCGCACCAGATGGACAAGGGCAATATCCCCGGCTGCACCTATTCGCGCCCGCAGGTGGCGAGCGTCGGCATGACCGAGGCGAAGGCGAAGGAGGCCGGGTACGAGCTGAAGGTCGGCAAGTTCCCCTTCATCGGCAACGGCAAGGCGATCGCGCTGGGCGAGGCCGAAGGCTTCGTGAAGACGGTGTTCGACGCGAAGACCGGCGAGTTGCTCGGCGCGCACATGGTGGGTGCGGAAGTGACCGAGCTGATCCAGGGCTATGTCGTCGCGCGCCAGCTTGAGACGACGGAAGCGGAACTGATGGAGACGGTGTTCGCGCATCCGACGTTGTCCGAGATGATGCACGAGAGCGTGCTCGGCGCGTATGGCCGGGCGATCCATATCTAGGACGTAGGTGCTTCCTGCCGACGCAGGGGAATCTCCTAAACTATCTGCTTCCCCGGCAGAGGCTCGGGTCCAGTTGGGTGAAGGTTTGTGATGCACTCACGATGGCCTTCCCAACTTGACCCCGGCCTCCGCCGGGGAAGCTGTTTCAGGGAACGGTCCTGCACCATCGCGGCGCTTCATGGTCCGTCACACGACGACCGCCGCAGCGTTGCGCTCGCGTCACTGGCGGTCGGATGCGCGGGATGTGGGCCGATCTTGATGGACGAGGCGGTAAACCTCGGTGCGCAGGAAGTCCTGCCAAGATCATTTGCCTCCCCGGCGGAGGCCGGGGTCCAGTTGGGAAGGTTTGTGATGACTCACGATGGCCTTCCCGACCGGGCCCCGGCCTCCGCCGGGGAAGCCCCGGCCTCCGCCGGGGAAGTGACGTTGGAGATGGATGCTGCACCTTCGCGGCGCTCCGTGACCCGCCTCATCACGACCGCCGCGGCGTTGCTGCTCGTCTCGCTGGCGGTCTTCTGGCCGGGTTTTGCCGAGTATGACAGCGTCGCCCAATATGCGCAGGCGCTGTCGGGCAGCTATGACGACTGGCATCCGCCGGTCATGGCGCGGCTGTGGGCGGGGTTGCTGGTATTCGGGGCCGGCGCGGGGCCGATGCTGGTCGTGCAGATGGCGACATATTGGACCGGGCTGGGCCTGATCGCGGCGGCGCTGATGCGTGCGGGGCGGGTGCGGACAGGCTGGGCGGTGGTGGCGGTCGGTCTGTTTCCGCTTTTCCTCGGCTGGCAGGCGGTGGTGCTGAAGGATGCGCAGGGCGCCGGCGCGATGCTGGCGGCGGTCGGGGTCGTCGGGTGGTGGCGGATCGACGGGCGGCGGGTGCCGAGCGCGGTCTGGGTCGTGGCGGCGGTGCTGCTGGGCTATGCCGTGTTGATCCGCGCCAACGGGGTGTTCGCGGTGGCGCCGCTGGTCGCGATGCTGCTGCCGGCCAGAAGCTGGCGGATGGGCGGCGGGATCGCGATCGGGCTGGTCGCGGTGACGCTGGCGCTGTCGCCGGCGATCAATCAGCGGGTGCTAGGCGCCGAGCCGAGCGGGGTACAACGGACGCAGCCGCTCTACGATCTGGCCGGCATCGCGGTGCGGATCGCGCCGGCGGAGGGGGCGGGGTTCACGCGCGCCGAGGCCCGGGCGCTGATCGAGCATCATTGCGTGACGGCGTTCTTCTGGGACTCGCTGGGCGAGGGGCCGGCGTGCGCGGCGGCGAGCGGGCGGATGCAAAAGCTGCCGCCGCCGCGGCTCTATGCGATGCTGGTGCCGGCGATCGTTGCGCATCCGCTGGCCTATGCCGGGCATCGGCTGGCGCATCTGAATTCGACGCTGCGCTGGTGGGTGCCGGCCGAGTGGCCGAATGCGGGGCCGCCTGGCGGGTCGGAGCCGAACGATCTGGGGCTGGGTCAGCCGGGGTGGCTGGCGGTTAAGTGGCAGTGGCTAGCCGGGCTGGTCGCGGCGACGCCGCTGGGGTGGCCGGTGGCGTGGATCGTCGTGGCGATCACGGCGCTGGTGGCGACGTGGCGAGCGGCGTCGCCGATTGCCGGCGTCGCGCGGGCGATGCTGGTGTCGGCGTTGCTGCTGGAGGCGAGCTTCGCGACGTTCAGCATCGCGTCCGACCTGCGATATCATCTGTGGGCGATGATCGCGACGGCGCTGGCGGGCGTGATGCTGGGTGGCGAACGCTGGTCGCGGCGGGCGGTGGTTGCCGGATCGGTGACGCTGGCGCTGGTGGTGGCGATCGGGCTGGTGGCGCGGGCGACTCTGCCGGTCGTGACGATCGCCACGATGGTCTAGCGATCGATCCGGGCGCGGAACGGGTTTCCCTTCAAACAGTTAGTCTTTTGACTTCACTGAAGGATACCCGGCATGGCCATCAATTCCCCCGTCCGTTTCGATCCGTCCGTCGAGGACGTCCAGCCGGACGAGAGCGAGGTGATCGGCCAGCTGAACGACTCGTTCCAGACCATCCTCGAAACGACGTCGGCGGATTACGGCCATGCCGTGCGGTCGGTGCATGCCAAGGCACATGGCATCGCGAAGGGCAAACTGACGGTCCACGCCGACCTGCCGCCGGAACTGGCGCAGGGGGTGTTCGCCCGCCCGGCGACGTACGAGGCGGTGATCCGCATCTCGACCAATCCCGGCGACATCCTGGACGATTCGATCGCCCTGCCGCGCGGACTGGCGTTGAAACTGATCGGGGTAGAGGGCGAGCGCCTGCCGGGATCGGAGGGCGATACGACGCAGGACTTCATCATGGTAAACGGGCCGGCATTTTCGGCGAAGGATGCCAAGGCGTTCTCCAAGAACCTGAAGTTGCTGGCCGGCACGACCGACAAGGCGGAGGGCGCGAAGAAGGTTCTGTCAGGCGTGCTGCGTGCGTTCGAGGCGACGCTGGAGGCGGTCGGGCTGGAATCGTCGACCTTGCAGACGCTGGGCGGCGCGCCGCAGGTGCATCCGCTGGGCGAGACATACTATAGCCAGACGCCGTTCCGGTACGGCGATTACATCGCCAAGTTCTCGCTGGCGCCGGTCAGCCCGGCGCTGACGCAACTCACCGGCGATACGGTGTCGACGAAGGATCGCCCCGATGCCCTGCGCGAGGTGGTGAACGAGGTGATGGCGTCGCAGGGCGGCACCTGGGAATTGCGGGTGCAGCTCAACCGTGATCTGGACGCGATGCCGGTCGAGGACCCGACCAAGCCGTGGGACGAGGACGACAGCCCGTTCGTCACCGTCGCCACGCTGGACATGCCGCCGCAACTGTCGTGGGAGCATGGATCGTCGGATGCGATCGACGATGCGCTGTCCTATAGCATCTGGCACGGCATCGCGGCGCACCGGCCGCTCGGCAACATCAACCGGGCGCGCAAGGATACGTACGATCATTCGGCCGACTTCCGCGGCAAGTTCAACGGATGCCCGCTGCATCAGCCCAAGGCGCTGGCCGAGCTGCCTTGACGGATCGGCGGTGAGCGGGAAGGGGCGTCGCCATGACTACCAAGCTATTCCACGTCAGCGACGTCCATTTCGGCAAGGAAGATCCGGCGGCGATCGCCTGGTTCAAGGAACGGGTCGAGATCGAGCGTCCCGATGCGGTGCTGATGACCGGCGACCTGACCATGCGGGCGCGGACGCGGGAGTTCGAAGCGGGCGGGGCGTGGCTGAAAAGCCTCGCCGCGCCGGTGACGGTCGAGGTCGGCAATCATGACATTCCCTATTACTGGGACCCGATCCGCCGTTTCCTGATGCCGTATCGTCGCTATGCGGCGATCGAAAAGATGATCGAACGGCCGCTCGACCTGCCGGGCGTGACGGTGGTGCCGCTGAAAACGACGGCGCGCGCGCAGTGGCGGTGGAACTGGTCGAAGGGCAGTGTCAGCCCGTCCGCCCTGCGCAAGGCGCTGGCGTTGATCGCCAAGGCGCCGAAGGGCAACCTGATCTTCGTCGCGGCGCATCACCCGCTGATCGAGGGCGGGACGAAGGGCACGGCCAAGACGCGGCGCGGCGAGCACGCGCTGGGCGAACTGGCGGCGGCGGGCGCGCATGCGGTGCTGTCCGGCCATGTCCATGATCCGTTCGACGTGCCGGTCGACTGCAACGGCTGGACGGTGCGGATGATCGGCGCGGGGACGCTGTCGAAGCGGCTGCGCAACAGCCCGCCGGCGTTCAACGAGATCGTGATCGACGGGGATCGATTCGAGACGCTGGTGCGGACGCAAAGTGCGGAACCGAAGCATGCGATCAGCGAGACGACGGCGGCGGGGGCGGTTTAAGGCTTCGGGCGTGTCGTCGTTGCGAGCGTAGCGAAGCAATCCAGGATTCCACGCGCTGCCTTGGATTGCTTCGCTGCGCTCGCAACGACGAGCTTTCGTATACCCTCACCCTTCCGCGGCTGCGCCGCTCCCTCCCTCTCCCGGTGGGAGAGGGAAAAGTTACACCAACCGGATCAGCATCAGCAGCAGGCCGAGGATCGACACCAGCCAGCACAGGCTGCGAACATAAGGTATACCGAACAGATAGAGCGGGATGTACGCGATGCGCGCGACGAACCATGTCGCGGCTCCGACCACGCCGATGCCGCCGGTGCGGTCCGTTATCGTCAGGGCGAGCGCGAGGGCGATGAAGGCGGGCCAGGTTTCCTGAAAATTCGTCAGCGCACGCTGGGCGCGGCCGGCGAGGGGGCCGAGCGGAGCCGCCTCGCCGTCGCGGGGACCGGCGTTCCAGCCCAGCCCCCGCTCGCGCGTCGCGGTCTGCCCCTGCAGCATGAGATGCGCGAACAGCAGCACCGTCGACCAGCCGAGCAGCGTGATTTCGGTCGGCAGCGTGGTCATCGGCATTCTCCAGCAGGTGGCAGGTGTTCGCAACGGAACGCCGCCCCGGCGGCTTCGGTCCCCGCGACCGGCGATCAGCGCATCAATTCGACCGCCATCGCCGTCGCCTCGCCGCCGCCGATGCACAGCGACGCGAGGCCACGGGTGCCGCCGGTGCGCTCCAGCGCCGAGAGCAGCGTGGCGATGATCCGCGCGCCGCTGGCGCCGATCGGATGGCCCAAAGCACAGGCGCCGCCATGGATGTTCAGCCGGTCGTGCGGGATGGAGAGATCGTGCATCGCGATCATCGCGACGGCGGCGAACGCCTCGTTCACCTCGAACAGGTCGATATCGCCGATGCTCCAGCCGGCGCGCTCCATCGCCTTGCGCATCGCCGGCACGGGGGCGGTAGCGAAGCGGGCGGGGGCATGGGCGTGGCCGGCATGGGCGACGATGCGGGCGATCGGCGTCAGGCCAAGCCGCTCGGCGACCGATGCGCGCGTCATCACCAGCGCAGCGGCACCATCCGAGATCGACGAGGCGTTGGCGGCGGTGATGCTGCCATCGGATGAGAAGGCGGGCTTCAAGGTCGGGATGCGGGCGACGTCGCCGCGCGCCGGCTGTTCGTCGAGGGTGACGGTGGTCGCGCCCCTGCGACCGGCGACTTCGACCGGGACAATCTCGCGATCGAAGGCGCCGTCGCGCTGCGCGCGCTGGGCACGGTGCAGCGATTCGATCGCGAAATCGTCCATCGCGGCGCGCGTGAATTGATATTCGGTGGCGGTTTCCTCGGCGAAGCTGCCCATCAGGCGGCCGGGTTCATAGGCATCCTCCAGCCCGTCGAGATACATATGGTCGTACATCGTATCATGGCCGATGCGCGCGCCGGCGCGGTGCTTGCGCGACAGATACGGAGCGTTGGTCATGCTCTCCATGCCGCCCGCGACGAGCAGGTCGACCGATCCGGCGGCGAGCGCATCGGCGGCCATGATCGCCGCCTGCATCCCCGATCCGCACATCTTGTTGACGGTCGTCGCCTCGACCTGCGTCCCCAGACCGGCGCCGATCGCCGCCTGTCGCGCGGGGGCCTGACCGAGACCGGCGGGGAGGACGCAACCCATATAGATGCGCTCGACCGCATCGGCGGGCATGCCGGCACGGGCGACCGCCCCGCGGACGGCGGCGGCGCCGAGGTCGGTAGCGGTGGTGCCGGTCAGGCTGCCCTGAAACGATCCCATCGGGGTGCGGGCATAAGACAGGATCACGACGGGATCGTGGGTCGCGAAACCGGGGGCGACATCGCCCGCGAACTGAGTGGCCAAGACATTCTCTCCGTTTATTATTTGATCGGCGATGTAGGGACTGCGATCGCCGATGGCAAAAGCGGCGTGGCCCGTTACGGCTGATGCATGGACAGCATCACCGACGTCATCAAATGGGTTGCCTCGATATCGGGCATGACGGCGGCGCTGATCGTGTCGCTGGATCTGGGGCGGCGGGCGACGGGATTCGGCTTCGTCATCTTCGTCGCCTCGTCGATCGCGTGGTTCGCGGGGGCATATCTGACCGAGGACTGGGCACTGGGGACGCAGAACGGCGTGCTATTCGCGATCAACGTGCTGGGCGTCTATCGTTATCTGGTGCGCCAGAGTGTCTGACGCGGGCGTCTGGGCCGGCGTGCTGGCGGTGCTGGGCGCGATCGTGGGCAGTTTCGTGGCGGCGCTGGTGGTACGCTGGACCGAGGACCGGTCGGTGATGCGCGGGCGATCCGCCTGCGACGCGTGCGGGCGGACGCTGGGGCCGGCGGAACTGGTGCCGTTGCTGAGTGCGCTGGTGCAGCGCGGGCGATGCCGGGGGTGCGGCGCGCGGATCGATCCGATCCACTGGCGGATCGAGGCGGCGGCGGTGGTGATCGGTGGCGCGGCCGGCGGGGTCGTCGCCGGGCCGGTGGCGATTGCCGGGGCGGCGTTCGGATGGCTGCTGTTGGCGCTGGCGGCGCTCGACTGGCGGGCGTTCTGGTTGCCGGACCGGCTGACGGGATTGCTGGCCGCGGCGGGGCTGGCGACGGGGCTGGCGACGGGATTGGGGGATCGGATGCCGCCGTCGCTGACGGATCGCCTGATCGGTGGCGTCGCGGGCTTTGCGATGTTGTGGGCGATCGCGACGGGATATCGCCGCTGGCGCGGGCGTGAGGGGATGGGCGGCGGCGATCCCAAGCTGTTCGGGGCGATCGGGCTGTGGATCGGGTGGCGGATGTTGCCGGCGGTGATGCTGACGGCGAGCCTGATCGGGCTGGGGATCGTGCTGTTCCGGTGGCTGACCGGGCGGGCGATGGCGGCGGACGACGCCCTGCCGCTGGGGACGCTGCTGGCGCTGGCGGCTTACCCGGCGTGGTTGATGATGATAGGCTGGATGTCATGATCGCGTCGATGCTTGCTTTCGCCTTGTCCGTTGCGGCCCAGACCGTTGCGCCACAGACCGCCGCGCCCCAGGGTGCCGTGCCGCCGGTTCCCGGCGAACTCGGCCGCCAGCCGCTGCCCGCTCAGGGGTGTGCGGCGTATCTATGGAACGTGTCGGACCGCAAGCTGGTGGTGATGGCGGGGGCCGATCCCGCGCTGGTACGGCTGGTGCTGGGCGGCAAGGCGATCGATCTGGCGCGGGAGTCGGAATCGGGGCTGGGCGGTTTCGGCTTCGCGGGCCGGACGGCCTATCGGAACAGCGACGTTACGGTGACGCTGGACATGACGGTGCAGACGCAGGCGGACCTGACCGACGGTGGCGCGGTGCCGCAGGGAACGCTGACGTTGGAACGGGGCGGGGCGGATGCGGTGGTGATCCCGGTCGCCGGCCTGATCGGTTGCGCACCGGCCCGCTAAGGGAGCCACGACAAAGTGCCGGAACGCGTTGAACCATACGGCCATTGGTGCGTTGCACGGGAAGTTAGGGTTATGATCCGGTACAGCGGACGCCCGGTGGCAAAGGGGCTTTGTTCAGCGTGATCGTACCGCACCGCCGGCATTACTGGTTGGCCGTCGCGCTGATGGCTGCTTCTCCCGCCGTCGGCCAGATCGCCCGGCCGGGCACCGCCCCTGCCAGAGGGCCGGACGCGCCGAAGGGCGATGCCGTACCCGATGCCGCGACGGCGTCCGACCCGCAGGGCAACCAGCCAATCGTGCCGGATGCTGAATTCAATGCCGCGCTGCCACCGCTGTCCGGTGATATCAACGCCCCCCTCGAACCGATGCAGCCCGACGCGAAACCGGGTGCCGCACCGCTGCCCGCCGCGCCGACCACCGAAGCGGTAGCGACCGGCGATACGCTGGCGCCGGTGGGTCCGGAGGACCCTGCGCTGGCCCAGCCGCTGACGCCGCTCGCCAGTTTCGACACGACCCCGCTGCAGGATGCGGTGATCGCCAATGCCGACAGTCCGCAGGTGCGGTACGATACCGAAGTGAAGGGGCTGGAGGCGCTCGACCTCGACGCTCAGTTCAAATCGCTGTCGGCGCTGAACGAGGGCAAGGGCAAGGCGGCCAATACCGCGCAGGTGTCGGCGCGGGCGCGCGAGGACGAGAGCCTGGCGGTCCGCCTGATGCGGTCGCTGGGTTACTACAACGCCACCGCCGTGTCGGTGGTCGAGACGGTGCCAGCCACGCCCGGCCGGTTGAAGGCGGTGCTGACCGCGTCGCCGGGGCGGCTGTATACGCTGTCGTCGGTGACGGTGCAGGCTGATCCGGTGCTGCCGGCCGATCTGATCCGCCGCAACCTGCCGCTGAAGGTGGGCGATCCGATCGAGGCGGCGCGGATTCAGGGAGCCGAGGCCAATGTCAGCCTGACGCTGCCGCAACAGGGATATCCCTTCGTCAAGGTGGGCGAGCGCGATATCCTGCTGGAGGATCAGTCGCCGACCGCGGTGGGGGCATACACCCTGCCGGTCGAGACCGGGCCGCGATCGTCGTTCGGCCGTATCACGACGACGGGCGATACGGTGTTCGGCGTCGATCACCTGAACATCTTCCCGCGCTTCGACGAGGGTCAGTTGTACGACTCGCGGCTGACCGACGACGTGCGCGATGCACTGGTCGCGACCAGCCTGTTCAACAGCGTCGCGGTGGAGCCGCAGCGGACCGGACGGATGAACCCCGATGGGACGGAAGCGATCGATCTGCTGGTGCGCCAGACCAAGGGACCGGCGCGCACGCTGGCGGCGACGGGCGGGTATTCGACCGGGCAGGGCACGCGGATCGAGGGAAGCTGGCAGCATCGCAACCTGTTCCCCGACGAAGGCGCGCTGATCGGGTCGATCGTGGCGGGTACGCAGGAACAGGGCGCATCGGGCACGTTCCGGCGATCGAACGCCGGCCGGCGCGATCGCACCTTCACGGTCATCGCATCGGCCAGCCACCAGAATTACGACGCGTACGAAGCGTTCATCGGCACGCTCGCCATGCGCTGGAGTTACGATTCGACGCCGATCTGGCAGAAACCGCTGACCTATTCCTATGGTGTCGAGCTGACCGGCACGAACGAAGACGTGTATGATTTCGATGCCGGCCGGCGGCGTCGCGGCACGTACGGGATCGCCGCGCTGCCGGGACAGGTGGTGTTCGACCGGTCCGACAGTCTGCTCAACCCGACCAAGGGTTTCCGCCTGAAACTGAACGTCAGCCCCGAAGCATCGGTGCGTGGTGCCGTGCGTCCCTATGTGCGGACGATGGTCGAGGGTACGGTCTATTATCCGATCAACGACAGTCTGGTGATCGCCGGGCGGGCGCGGGCGGGATCGATCCAGGGGATCGAACGCGACGATCTGGCCCCCTCGCGGCGCTATTATGGCGGTGGCGGCGGATCGGTGCGCGGTTATGGCTATCAGCGGCTGGGACCGCTTGATCCGGACGGCAACCCGGTGGGCGGTCGGTCGCTGAACGAATTCGCGGTCGAGGCGCGGTATCGCTTCGGCAATTTCGGGATCGTGCCGTTCATCGATGCCGGCAACAGTTACGACGCGAAGCTGCCGACCTTCTCCGCGTTGAAGTTCGGCGCGGGTATCGGCGGGCGGTTCTACACCAATTTCGGCCCGTTCCGCGTCGATGTCGCGACCCCGCTCAATCCACGACCCGGCGATGGCAAGGTCGCCCTGTACATCTCGATCGGGCAAGCATTCTGATGGCCGACGGCACCCTGTCCGACACCACGATCTCCGACACGCCGGGCGCCGCTTCGCCGCGTCCCGTGTGGCAGCGCATCCTGAAATGGGTCGGGCTGACGATCCTGGGACTGGTCGTATTGGTGCTGGTGGTGCTGTTCGGCATCAACACCGATCCCGGCCGCCGTTTCGTGGCGGACCAGATCGGTGGCTATACCACGGCGTCGGGCCTGACGATCAAGGTCGGGCGGATCGATGGCTCGCTCTATGGCCGGATGACGCTGTCGGACTTGCGGGTCAGCGACCCCCAAGGGGTGTTCCTCGACAGCCCCCGGCTGGATGTCGACTGGCGACCGTTCGCGTTCGTACGCAATCATGTCGACGTTCGTGCGCTGTCCGCCGATACGGTGACGCTGCGGCGGCGACCGGTGCTGAAGGCGACGCCGAGCGATCCCAACGCACCGTTGCTGCCCGATCTGGACATCGACGTGAACCGGATGCGGATCGGCCGCTTCGTGATGAGCGCGCCGGTGACGGGGCAGGCGCATGTCCTGTCGTTCGACGGCACCGTGCATATCGCCGATCGCCGCGCGCAATTGGTAGCCAATGCAGCGGCGCTGCGGGCGCCGGGCGTGGCGGGTGGCGATCGGCTCGCGCTGCGGCTGGATGCGGTGCCGGACCAGAACAAGCTCGACGTCAATGTGAAATTGCAGGCGCCGGCCGGCGGCGTCGTCGCGACGATGGGCGGGCTGAAGCAGCCGCTGGCGTTGTCCGTCGATGGACGCGGTAGCTGGGCGGCGTGGCAGGGACGTGCGGTCGCGCGGCTGGGCGGCGGTGAGCTGGCCAATCTGGGCCTGACGTCGCGGCAGGGGCATATCGAGGTGCGCGGCACGACCCGGCCGGGCCTGTATCTGGAAGGCCCGGTCGAACGGCTGACCGCGCCGCAATTGCAGGTGGCGATCGACACGACGTTGAACGAGCGGCGCGCGGACACGCGGATGACGCTGCGGTCCGATGCGCTGGCGGTGGATGCCGGCGGCCTGATCGATCTGGCCAACAGCCGCTTCGCCAACTTCGCGGTCGATGCGAAGCTGCTGACGCCGGGGGCGATCGCGCCGAACCTGAGTGGTCGCAATGTCAGTGCGCGGGTGGTGCTGGACGGTGCGTTCGCGACGCCGACGGTGGATTACAAGGTGACCGCGGCAGCGATCGGCTTTGGCGAGATGGGCGTACAGAACCTGTACGCCGAAGGTCTGGCGCGGGTGAATGCCGATCGTATTCTGGTGCCGATCAACGCGCGGGCGAAGCGCGTCACCGGGCTGAATGCGGCCGTGGGTGGTCTCGCCAACAACGTGTCGATCCAGGGCGACTTTGCGATCGCGATGCCCAATATCCTGTCGGACAATCTGCGCATCCGGTCCGACAATATCGATGCGACCGCGATCGTCGTCGCGAACGTGCAGACCGGACGGTACAGTGGTGCGCTGAAGGGCAGGGTCAATAATTACCGGGTCGATTCGATCGGCATCATCAACCTGACGACCGATGCCAAACTGGTGCCGGGACCCAATGGCGGGTTCGGCATCACCGGCCGTGTGGTCGCGCAGACCACGCAGTTGTTCAACGATGGCGCGCGCAATTTCCTGGGCGGCAACGCCGTGGTGCGCGCGGATATCGGGTACAGCCCCGAAGGCGTCGTGACGTTCAGTGGCCTGCGGATGAACGCGCCGCAATTCCGCGTGACGCGCGGCGAGGGTCGGTTCGATCCGCGCACGGGAGCCGTAGCGGTGAACGCCGATGCGTTCTCGACCCAATATGGTCCGCTGTCGGCGCGGGTGACAGGATCGGCGACGAACCCGGTGGTCGTGCTGCGCGCGCCCCGGCCGGGTGTGGGCGTCGGGCTGGTGGACCTGCAGGCGCGGGTCGTCGGTCGTGGCGGTGCCTATGCCGTGACCGCGAGCGGCGGCACCAATTACGGCCCGTTCACCGCCGATGTGCTGGTGCGGCCGGGCAATCAGCTGGCGGTCGATGTCCGCCGCGTGGTGTTCGCCGGGATCGTCGCGAACGGGCGGATCGTGCAGACCGCGGCGGGTCCGTTCGCGGGCGTGCTGGCGTTCAATGGGCAGGGGCTGACCGGCAATGTCCGGCTGGCCAATCAGGGCGGCAACCAGCGCGCCGATGTGGCGGCGCGCGCGTATAATGCGCGGGTGCCGGGGCAGGTCGATTTCACCATCGGCCGGGCGCTGGTCAACGCCAGCGTCGTGATGCTGCCGAACGCGCCGCAGGTCGTCGCGGACGTGCAACTGGCGGATACGCGCTATGGTCCCACCGTCATTCAGTCGGCGCGGGCGAAGGTTAATTATGTCGGCGGACGCGGCACCGCGCAGGCGTTGCTGACCGGATCGAACGGCGTGCCGTTCCGCGTTGCGATGAATGCGCGACTGGCGCCGAACGATTATCTGGTCGCGTTGCAGGGCATGGCGAACGGCATCAACTTCCGCACCGCCAATCCGGCGCGTATTCAGTCGGTGAAGGGCGCCTATCGTCTGTCGCCGACGCGGCTGGTGTTCGATCAGGGTTCGGCACGGCTGGCGGGTTCGTTCGGCAATGCCACGAACGTGCAGGTACGGCTCGACCGGCTCGACCTGTCGATCATCAGCGCCTTCGTGCCCAATCTGGGCATTTCGGGCCAGGCGACCGGCAGTCTCGATTATGCACAGACATCGAGCGCGGCGTTCCCGACGGCGGATGCCCGAGTGTCGGTGGCGCAGTTCCGGCGCACGGGGCTGGCCGCGATCTCCACCCCGGTCGACATCGTCTTCGCCGGCCGGCTGGTCGCCGATGGCGGCGAGGCACGCGCGCTGGTGAAGAGCGGACAGACGGTGGTGGGGCGGATGCTCGCGACGCTCCGGCCGCTGCCGCCGGGGGCGGGATCGTGGACGACGCGGCTGTTCTCGGCACCGCTGTCGGGCGGCATCCGGTATAACGGGCCATCGTCGCTGCTGTTCTCGTTCGCGGCGTTGCAGGGTCAGCAACTGACCGGCCCGATCGCGGTCGCGGCGGATTTCTCAGGCCAGGTGTCGGCACCGCGCCTGAATGGCCAGATCCGCGCTGACAATCTGACCTATGACAACGAGACGTTCGGTACGCGGCTGTCGCGGATGCAGCTGGCGGGGCGGTTTACCAACGACCGGCTGGAGATCACGCGTCTCGCCGCCCGTGCTGGCGACGGGACGGTGCAGGCGCAGGGGACGATCGGGCTGGCATCCGATGCCGGCTTCCCGATCGACCTGCGCGCGACGCTCGACAATGCCCGGCTCGCGGACAGCGACGCACTGGCGGCGACGAGCAGCGGCACGATTCACCTGACCAATGGGCCGAACGGCGGCCTGATCCAGGGCGAGCTGACGATCCCGAACGCGCGCTACCAGATCATCCGTCAGGGTGCAGCCGAAGTGCCCGAGCTGACCGGCATCCGTCGGCGCAGCGAGATGCGAACGCCGCGTCCGACGGATCGACCTGCTGCCGCGCCGCCGGTCGGCCTGTTCCGGCTCGACCTGCGCGTGCGGGCGGACAACCAGTTGTTCGTGTCGGGCATGGGGCTGGAATCCGAATGGGAGATGGACCTGCGCATCGGCGGTACGTCGACCGCGCCCGTCATCACCGGCGGGCTGGACCTGATCCGCGGCACCTATTCCTTCGCCGGCAAGCGCTTCGACGTCAGTCGCGGGACGATCCGCTTCCGGGGCGGGGCGCTGACCGATCCGGACATCAACATTCAGGCGACGACCACGACCGACGGCATCACCGCGACGATCAACGTCACGGGGACCGGCCAACGGCCGCAGATTAGCTTCACCTCGACCCCGACGCTGCCGCAGGACGAGGTGCTGAGCCGGTTGCTGTTCGGCACCAACCCGGAGAACCTGTCGGCGATGGAGGCGATCCAGCTGGCATCCGCGCTCAACTCGCTGCGAGGGTCGGGTGGCGGTGGTCTCAACCCGCTGGGCAAGCTGCGTTCGGCGACGGGATTCGACCGGTTGCGGGTGCTGGGGGCCGATGAAGCGTCGGGTCGCGGCACCAGTCTGGCGGCGGGCAAGTATCTGACCGACGACATCTATGTCGAGATCGTGACCGACGCGCGTGGCTTCACCGCCACGCAGCTGGAGATCGCGCTAAGCCGGACGCTCAGCCTGTTGACGGCGACCGGATCGTTCGGCGGATCAAGCGGCAGCCTGCGCTATTCGAAGAACTATTGAGACCGGCTTTACCTGACCGGGGCCGGCTGCCATGTTCGGTGGGATGGAGCGGAACGATACCGGTGCGGTGAAGCACGTCGATGTGCTGATCGTCGGCGCCGGTATCTCCGGGATCAGCGCGGCGTACCATCTCCAGACCCGCTGCCCCGATCGATCCTATATGATCGTCGAGGCGCGGGCGGCGATCGGCGGGACATGGGACCTGTTCCGATATCCGGGTGTCCGGTCCGATTCGGATATGTTCACGCTGGGGTTTTCGTTCAGGCCGTGGACCGGCGGCAAGACGATCGCCGATGGCGAATCGATTCGGACCTATGTCGAGGATACGGCACGCGCGTTCGGGATGGATCGGCATATTCATTTCGGCGTGCGCATCGACCGCGCGACATGGTCTTCGGCGGAGCGGCACTGGAAGGTCGAGGGCAACGGCCTCGCGGGGGCGTTCGCGATCACCTGTTCGTTCATCGATCTGTGTGCAGGCTATTACGACTATGCAGCGGGCCATGCGCCGGTGTTTGCGGGGGCGGACGAATTCGAGGGGGCGGTCGTTCATCCGCAGCACTGGCCGGCGGATCTGGATTACGCGGGCAAACGAATCGTCGTGATCGGGAGCGGCGCGACGGCGGTCACGCTGGTGCCCGCGCTCGCGGCCACGGCGGCGCATGTGACGATGCTGCAGCGATCGCCCAGCTATGTCGTCGCAATGCCGGCCGTGGATGCCGTGGCGACATGGTTGCGACGGTTCTTGCCGGCAGGGGCAGCCTATTCGGCCATCCGCGCCAAGAACATCCTGTCCTCGATCGTCCTGTTCGCGGCGGCACGACGATGGCCGGCGGTCGTGAAGCGGCAGATCACCGGGCAGGTCCAGCGTGCGCTGGGCGCGGATTACGATGTCAGCGCGCATTTCACGCCCACCTATGCGCCATGGGACCAGCGCGTCTGCCTGACCCCCGATGGCGATTTGTTCGCGTCGATCCGTAAGGGCGAGGCGTCCGTCGTGACGGACACGATCGATCGATTCACGGCGAGGGGCATCCTGCTGACATCGGGGCAGGAACTGGCCGCAGATATTGTCGTTACGGCGACCGGCCTGACGATCAAACTGGCTGGCGGCATCGCTTTTGCAATCGATGGCAAGGCAATAGGATTCGCGGGTAGATTGCAGTACAGGGGGATGATGTTCGACGGTATTCCGAACCTGATCAACACGTTCGGCTATACAAATGCCTCGTGGACATTGAAGGCCGACCTGACGGCATCTTACCTTTGTCGTCTGCTCAACATGATGCGGCGACGCGAATTGTTGGTGGCGGTGCCGATCAATGACGATGAGATGATGGCGCGGGCAGCATTCGTGCCGTTCTCATCAGGATATATTACGCGTGTATCGGCATCGTTGCCGGTTCAGGGGCAGAAAAAGCCGTGGCGGTTGAACCAGAATTATCTGCTGGATGTTATCGCGCTGCGAACTGGTTCGTTACGGAACCGAATGAGATTTACTACCTGATCCAAACTCAGGAACAAATTAAGTAATCCATTATGACCTATACAAATCGGCTCGGAACAGACCAATGCTGCCAGAGGAAGCAATGCTACCACCCCGAGCCGAAGTCAGCTTACCAAGGCTTGATATGTTCGCCGTAGATCAGCGCAAGAACGAACTTCAGCATGATGATACTCCCTCGTTTGCGCCACGTTGGACGCAAAGGCTTAGTAAAAGAAAATTAACCATGCCACAATCGCCTTAACGCATGTCAAAACGGTTTGACGCCTCTTTAAGGGAATATTTAACCCTTTCCCCTAGCGATTGGGGTATGGAACGTGGCGATGGCAACGGTTCCGGCCCGATGCCGGAGGGAGCGAACGTCTCACCCGGCGGCCAACGGGGCGCGGATGGGCGATCGGTGCAGCATGACCACTGGCGTTTCCTGATCGTGGCGCAGGTAGCGAATTTCGCTATCCTTCGCAGGCATTTGGGAATCGATCGCGCCAATCGTCTGGCGGAGGATATCGTCGTTCTCCTACAAGATCTTATCGTCGATTCGGCGGTCTCGATCATGGGTCGGGACCGGATCGACATCGCGTTTTCGGCCCCGAATCGCGAGGCGCTCGACATCGCGCTCCGCCGGATCGATGCGCGATTCGAGGGGGCGTTTATGGTCGACGGCGAACCTTATGCCGTCGAGATGCTGTTTGGTGCCTCAGTCTGTTCCATTGTGCAATGCGATGAAGTGCGCCTGATCGACGAAGCCGAGCACGCGCTGGCCGATGCGCGTGAGGCTCGCGAGCCGGTGATTCGCGGGATCGGCGAAGGCGAAGCGGTGCTCGATCGTGCCAGCCTGGCCCGCGATCTGCGCGCGGCGATCGGCAAGGGCGAACTGTTCCTGCAATATCAGCCCAAGGCGCATCTGCGCAGCCAGCGGATCGCGAGCGTAGAGGCACTGGTCCGGTGGCAGCATCCGGTGCGTGGTCTTGTCCTGCCCGGCGATTTTATCTCGTTGGCGGAAGAATCGCGCGACATCGTCGATCTGACCGTCTGGACGATCCAGCAAGTGGTGAAGGACCAACGCCTGTTGGCCGCCGATGGTCATGATATCACGGTGTTCATCAACATATCCGGCGGCCTGTTGTCGGATGCGCGTTTCGTTCGGCGGGCGTGCGCACTGGTGCAGAGCAGCGGTGTGAAGATCGGCTTCGAGATTACTGAAACCGCGGTGATCCGCGAGCCGGAAACGGCGATCGCGCATCTTCAGGCGTTCGCCGATATCGGTATCGTCATCGCGATCGACGATTACGGGGCTGGCCTGTCGTCGCTTGCCTATCTGAAGCAATTGCCGGCACGCGAATTGAAGATCGACAAGTTGTTCGTGACGCAACTGACCAGTTCCAATCGCGATCCGCTGATCGTCCGGTCGACCATCGATCTGGCCCATGCGCTGGAGATGGAGGTAGTAGCCGAAGGGGTAGAGACGGCCGCCGCTTTCGCGTTATTGTCGGTCATGGGCTGCGACGTCGTACAGGGTTATTTCATCAGCCGTCCGCTCGGGCTGCCGGCGTTGATCGAGTTTCTGGAACGCGATCATAGCGACGGGTTCGACCGGCATCGCGCCAGTCTCCCCAATCTGGCTGCGGCCTTCAGGCGAGCGTAACGGTGATGCGGGTCTGGTGGCGCGCCTCTTTGCTATCGATCGCGATTATCCCCGGCATCGCCGCCGCCGAACCGTCTCTTAAAGATGGGTTCGACGCTCGGATCGCGCATGCACGCGAATTGATGATGGTCGATCCCAAGGCCGCCAGCGATGCCGCCCAGAGCGCACGTGGGGCAGCCGACCGGATCATGGATACCCGTGAACGGACGATCGCAATCGCGACGACGCAGTGGCTTCAGGCCGAGGCCGCGTTCCGGGTCGGCGATATGGCAAAGGCCCGGACACTGATCGATACCGCGGCGGCGCAGTCGTTGGCGATAGACGCCAGATCGAAGCTGTCGGGTGACATCCTGTTGACGCGCGGCAGCGTCCGGGGGGCGCTGGCGCAGGTCGCGGAAGCATTGTCGGACTACCAGCGGGCGTTCCAGATTTTCGAACAGATCAAGAATCCGCGTAGTCAGGCAATCACGCTGATGCTGATCGCGGCGCTCTACAATGATGGACGCGACAACAACGCCGCGTTGAAATATCTGGAGCAGGCCACCGAGATATATCGCGGCGATCCAGGGCTTCTTATTTCCCTGCACAACAGTCGTGGGACGATCCTCCAGGATCTCGGTCGCTATGACGAGGCGGAAGGCCAGTTCAGGCTCGCGGCCCATTATGCCGAGCAGATGGGCAGCCCCACGCTGGAGGCGCAGGTGCTGCGGAACATCGCCCGCAATCGGCTGAAGGCCGGCCAGATCGGACCGGCCGAGCAGGCGGTGCGGCGGAGTCTGGCGTTGGCATCGGGCAGCGAACTGGCAAGCGCGCGGCCGCAGTTGCTCGCTCTTGCCGCGCAGGCGGCGCTCCAACGTAATCATCTGGCGCAAGCGGCCGAACTGATCGAGCGCAGTTTCGCCAATGTCGATCTGAATGACACCACGATCGTATGGCGGGAGGCGCATGCGACCGCCTATCAGGTGTTTTCGCGGTTGAACCGGGACGATCTGGCGCTCGCGCATCTGGCCGCCCTGAAACGGCTGGACGACGAGGCGACGAAACTCGCCACCACGACCAGCACGGCGTTGATGGCGGCGCGGTTCAACTTCGCCAATCAGGAACTGCGGATCGCCACGTTGAAGGCGGACGAACTTCGCCGCTCGGTCGCATTCGAACAGGCGCGGGCGCGGACGGAGCGGCTGGTCTTTCTGGGCATTGCCGGCGCGACGGCGGTGGTCATCGCGATGCTGGCCTTTGGCCTCTTCACCCTGCGCCGCAGCCGGAACAAGGTGCGCGCGGCCAATGACGATCTGGCGCACACCAACGCGGCCCTCGGCAAGGCATTGGCGGCGAAGACGGAGTTCCTGGCGACCACCAGCCATGAAATCAGAACGCCGCTGAACGGTATCCTAGGCATGACGCAGGTGATGCTGGCGGATGCGGCACTGGCGGCGCCGGTGCGGGAGCGGGTGTCGGTGGTCCACGGCGCCGGTCTGACCATGCGCGCGCTGGTCGACGATATCCTCGACGTGGCCAAGATGGAGACGGGCAACCTGACGATCGAACAGGCGCCTTTCAACCTCCGCGACACGGTCAGCGATGCGTCGCGCATGTGGGAGGCGCAGGCGCAGACCAAGGGACTGGCGTTCGATGTGGTGCTCGACGACTGTCCCGGCGCGGTGCTGGGCGATGCGGCGCGGGTGCGGCAGATCGTATTCAACCTGCTGGCCAACGCGCTGAAGTTCACGGCGGCCGGTCGCGTGTCGCTGACCGTCAGGGCGGATGCGGTGCGACAGGCGGCGATCATCACCGTGACCGATACGGGCATCGGTATTTCGCCCGACAAGCAGGCGGCGATCTTCGAACTGTTCCGCCAGGCGGATGCCGGCACGACACGGCAATATGGCGGCACCGGGCTGGGGCTGGCGATCTGCCGCAATCTGGCGCGCGCGATGGGCGGCGATGTCGCGGTCGAGAGCGTGCCGGGCGAGGGGGCCAGCTTCATCGTCACGCTGCCCCTGATCGAAGCGGCCGTCGAGGAAGCGGCGGCGCCAGCCGTTTCGCCATTGGCCAAATCGGCACTGCTGGTGCTGGACCGGAACCCGATCGCGCGCAGCATGTGGCGATCGCTGCTGGAACGGCATGCGGGCAGGCTGGTCTTTGCCGGCACCGCGGGCGAAGCGGTGGAATTGGTCCGGGGCGGATCGATCGCCGGTGTCCTGCTGGACGACGGCACGATAAGAAACGAGGCCGCACCGGAGGAGGCGCTGGCCGAGATCGTCGCCGCGGCCACGGATATCGGGATCGAGACGACGTTGCTGTGGCCCGCGGCCGTCGATGTTCCATCGGTGCCCGTGACGCGGATCGTGACCAGACCGGTGGTGGGAGCCACGCTGGTATCCGCCTTGTTTTCGGCCAGAGGCGACGAGCCGAGCGATACGTCGCTTGTGTCGCACGCGGCATAGGGCTTAAATGCTGCCATGAGGTACAGGTTTCCGCGACGTCCACCGGGCGTGGCGACAGTCCCATGAACGTTCTCTTCATCGAGGACGACCGCATGAACAGGCGGGTCGTGCGCGACATGCTTGGCGTGGCGGGCGCGGCTATGGCTGAAGCCGAAAGTGCCGAAGAGGGCCTGACCCGGATCGACGAGGGGGATTATCAGGTCATCCTGATCGACCTGCGCATGCCCGGCATGGATGGCATCACCGCGATCGGCCATATCCGGTCGCGTGGTGACGACAAGGGCAGGGTGCCGATCATCGTCGTGACGGCGGACACCGCGCTCGATCTGCGCGCCCGCTGTCTGGCGGCGGGGGCGGACGACGTGATTTTCAAACCGGTGGCGATGGACGATCTGTTCGAGGCGATGGGCAAGGTGCTGGCCAAGGGCGCCGAAGATGGCGGCGTGATCGCCTGACGTCCTGATCGGTGGTCGTCCTGATCGGTGGTCGGCCTGATCGGTGGTCGGCCCGCCGATCGACGTTACCCCGGAACGATATCCTTCAGCGCGACGTCCGCGTCGGCGAGCAGCGCCGGATCGATCGTGGCGCGCTCGACCACCAGTTTGCGACCCTGGACATAATCCTTCATCCGCCCGACGCTATCGATCGCAATGACGTGGCCGTCGCGCAGGTAGACGATCGAGAAGCTGCGGCTGGCCGGATCGCCGCGCGTCACCGCGGTGTCGAAGCCGGTCGACAGGCCGACGGTCTGGAGCTTCAGATCATACTGGCTCGACCAGAACCACGGGACCGCGTCATACGGTCTGGCATCGGCGCCGACGATCGCCCGTGCCGCGACGTTCGCCTGATCGTTGGCGTTCTGCACCGATTCGAGCCGTATCCAGTTGCCACTCGCGAACCCGTTGGCGTGGAGCGCGCAGTCGCCGATCGCGAAGACATCGGGCAGGCTGGTGCGGCACAGCGCGTCGACCTCGACACCGTTGCCGCCCACCGCGCCGGCGGCGAGTAGCGGCTCGACTGCGGGAATGATGCCGATCCCCACGATCACCATGTCGGCGGGCAGTACGTCGCCATCCGCAAGCGCAACGCCCGTGACCTTCCCGCCATCACCGACGAGGCTCTGGACGCCGACGCCCAACCGTACCTCGACACCATGCGCTCTGTGCTCGGCCTCGAAGAAGCGTGACAGCGCCTCGCCGGCGACCCGCGCCAGCACCCGGTCGAGCGCTTCGAGAATGGTGACATGCTTGCCGAACTTCGACAGCGCCGATGCCGCCTCCAGCCCGACATAGCCGCCGCCGATCACGACGACACGGTCGGTGGTGGCGAGTTCGGCCTCCAGCCGATCGACATCCTGCCGGGTGCGGATGCCGTGGACGCCCGCGAGATCGGCGCCGCCACACGACAGCCGTCGCGGTGCACCGCCGGCCGCCCAGACGAGCGTGCCATAGCCCAGCGTCGCGCCGTCCTGCGTCGTCACGGTCTTCGCCGCCGGATCGACGGCGATGACGCGCCGGTTCATCAGGATCGCGATGCCGCGTTCCTCCCAAAAGGTGGGCTGCCGGATCAGGATACGCTCGAACGGCTTGTCTCTGGCGAGATACTCCTTCGACAGGGGCGGCCGTTCGTAGGGATAATCGTTCTCCTCGGTCACCATCGTGACCGAGCCGGTGAAGCCGAGCTGGCGCAGCATCATCGCGCACTGCGCCCCGGCATGGCCCGCACCGACGATCAGGACATCGTGAAGGGGCATAAGCGAATCCTCGATCATCAGGCAGCAGACATGGAACAGGCCACGCGGCGGATAACGCCGGGTGTCCGGTTCACTGCATATCCGCGTCCGATACGAAGTTCGACCGTCGGTGTGACTGTTTGGCGAAATCTCCTCGGTGGGTCAGACCTCGGGAAACGCGGCAGCGCCGCAGCGTCGCTCATGAGGATATGCATGACACGGCAGAGATTAAAAAAACCGCAACACGCGGTGAATGTCCGCACTTGGGTCGATGCACCTTGATGCCGTGATGAGTGATGGACCCAGTCGGCAAAGAACGTCATCCTGTCTCAATGAACCGCGATACCGGTCGACGAGAGCCAATGATCCACCGTGCGCGCACCGTCGCGGCCGGCTTTGCTGACGTCGGCCTCACCCATGCCGAGGAACTGCTTCGCCGCATGTCGCCTGAAGGGCGCGAGCAGGCACGCCGCGAGCGCGAGGCGAAAGCACGACGGCAACGGCGACTGATGGTCCGGCTGGTCGTGGCGGCGGTCGCTTCGCTGCTCATCTGGGCGCTGCTCGCCGGCATGGCCACGGCCGGCGTGGCGCTTGCCATCGCATCGGCGCTGATGCTGCTGTTGACGACGTTGGTCTTCACACGCGCCGACCCCCGTGCACCGGGGCGGGAGGCCTTGACCCAGGCTGCACTTCCTTGCCTGGCCGAGGAAGCCGTCGTCTGGATCGCCGCGCAACGTCGCGGTCTGCCGCCACCCGCGCTCCAGCTCATCGACGCGATGAGCCGCCGGCTCGACGAGTTGGTGCCGCGGCTGGGCCGGCTCGATCCGCGCAGTCCCGAAGCGGCGTCCATCCGTAAGCTGGTCGCGGTAGAGTTGCCCGATCTCGTCGAGGGCTGGCGCGCCGTACCGATCTCGATGCGGCGTGTGTCACACGCCGATGGTCGTACGCCGGACGATCATCTGATCAACGGCCTTCAGCTGATCGGATCAGAACTTGCCAAGGCAGGCGAGAAACTTGAGCGCAGCACCTTCGACGAGATCGCGGTGCAGGGGCGGTACCTCGAACTCAAATACAGCGAGGACGATCGGCTGCCGTGACGTGAAGATCGTTTGCACTGGCAAGCAACAGCTAGAAAAATCCGTCAGGGAAGTATAGAAACCATGTCATGAAGGTTTCAGATAAGAGAAAAATCCTTTGAATTTGAAGCGCAGTACGAAGAGATAAAAATGTCGTATGCCGGAAAATGATGTTACAGGCTTGTTTTGGCCGGGGACCAAATTCCGGATATCATGGTAGATGGCTTTCATGACACGACAGTCTCTCATAAAATGCTTGGCATAGAGCGCGCCGTCTCCGTAACTGTACCCGGCGAGTAGTCGAACGACTTCGTTGGGGCACCTTCGTCCATGGTGATGGCTGACGGTGAAGCGGGGGTCGTAACGGACCGGAATACCATCCCCTAGCGCGCGGAACAGGAAGTCGGTGTCCTCCGCCGCCACGAAACGCGCGCCCGCGCCGAACCGCTCGTCGAAGGGGCCGACACGCGCGATCGCATCGGCGGTCATGGCGAGGTTCGCGCCCATCACGAACCCGCCGGGAAAACCGTCCGCCGGGGCGATCATCGGGTGATCTTCCAGCTTCACCGTTACGGGCAGGTCGGCAGGGTCGCCCAGCAGGATGCGCCCGCCGATGATCGCCGGTCCCGTCACCTCGGCGAAACAGGTCGCGAGGTGGCGGAAGTAATCGGTGTCCAGCACGCAATCGTCGTCGGTCATCGCGACGATCCGGCCCCCCGTTTGCGCCAGTCCGGTGTTGCGCGCGCGGGCTAGGCCGGGGCGGGGTTCGTGGAGCAGGCGGACGGCGAAAGACCGGCCCGCGAGCCATGCCGCCAGTCGGTCGTCGGTGTCGTCGGTGGAGCCGTTGTCGACGATCACGACCTCGATCGCCAGATCCGGCGCGGCGTGGATCGCACGGTCGATCGAGCCGAGCGTCGCGGCGAGTTTTGCGGCGCGGTCTCGGGTACAGAGCAGCAGGCTGATGTCGGTCATGCGGAGGGACAAAGCTGCGCAATCGCTTCGCCGGCCGACGCGGCGGTGCGAACGCCGTCGCAGTCCCTCGTCCAGCAGGCGATATACGCGGAAATCTTGCCGTAATCATTGTCGAGCGCAACATGCGGGATGCCGAGCAACGTCGCGAGGATATGCGCATGCAGCCGGTCGGTGACAATCCTGCGCCCACGCGATAACAGGCGCAGACCACGTTCCACCCGCGCGGTCGCGGCAAGATCATGTGCTTGTGCCGTCGTGGTGTCGGCGGCGTCGGGCAGCGTGTCGTCGTCCAGCCAGTCAAGGATGACGCCACCGGTCATATCGGCCAGCGCCGATCGATCCTCCGCGCGGCGTTCGTCGTCGGTGCGCATCAGCATCAGCACATCGCAATCGGCGGGCGCGGGGCGAGACTGTGGCCCGAGTGCGAACGCGCTGTCCGGCGCGAGATCGATCGCGCAGGCCAGATGCCGGGCGGCGATATCGAGGCTCTGCCGGTCGCGGACATAGAGGTGGAAATCGGGATGATCCGCGACGACGCCCGCGAACGACGCGATCCGGGCGGTATCGCGAAAATGGATCGACTGCGGCAGTTGCACGACCGGCCGGTCGCGGATGGTGCGCAGCATGTCTTCGCGGAACGCCTGATGATGCACCCAGATATCGCCGAGATTGCCTCCGCCGTGCAGGAACAGCACGCCGTCCGGACAGGCGCGCCGGAACGCCGCCTCGTCGAAATCCGCCCAGGTCGAGACATAGTCCGGCGCTCGCCCCGTCACCGCGCGCAACATCCGGGTTTCGCCCAGCCAGATCGCGCTGTCGCCGACATTGGCATGGTCGGGGAAATCGACCAGCGCGTATGACTGCCCCGGCGCGACATGGCGGCGATAGAGCATGTCGAGCGCGGTTCGTTGCGCCGTGATCGCGTCTGCCATGCCGGTCATGCGGGAACGGGCTGGACTTGGGCGTACAGCGCTTCGCATGCATCCAGCCAGCGGTCGCGCGTGAACAGGCGTTCGACGCGGCGGCGGGGGACGTTGCGCGGGATCGCCATCGCCTCGCCTATCGCGTCGGCCAGTGCGACGCTGTCGTTGGCGGGGGCGAAGCGGCCGCCCTCGCCGATCACCTCGCGCGCGGCACCCATGTCCAGTGCGGCGACGGGCAAGCCGCACGCCATCGCCTCGATCGCGACGAGGCCGAACGGTTCGTCCCAGCACGGCGTGAAGAGGAACACCGACGCGCGGCCCATCTCGGCCGCCAGCGCCGCGCCGTTCAGATGCCCGCCATACCGGATGTCGCCGCCCAGCAGCGGCGCGACCTGCGCGTCCCAGTAATCGGGGTCCTCGATCTGGCCGAACAGCGTCAGCGGCACGCCGGCGATGCGCGCGGCCTCGACCGCCAGATGCGTACCCTTGTTGGGGGTGATCCGGCCGCACCACACCGCGCTGCCGTCACCGTTCGCGACGAAGGGCCACGCGGCCGGATCGATGCCGTTGTGCAGTACCGATGCCCGACGCGGTGCGCCGTCCGGCCACCATGCCGCCATCTGCCGCTGCGACGTGACGGTCAGATGATGGCCCGGCGTCGCGCTTTCCTTCACGAACCAGTGGAGCGCGTCATAGGGCGGGACGTGCAGCGAGGTGACGGTCGGGACCACCGCCGTGCGGCGCGGCTCTATCGCGAAGCGGTGCAGGCTGTTGTTATGGACCACGTCGAATCCACCGGCCGCGATCCGGTCGCACGCGGCCGCATAGCCGGCGTCGAGATGCGCGATCAGCGGTGCCGATCCGCGATGCTCCGCCCAAGGGAAGGTGCGTTCATAATGCTCGGCCACGACGGGATCGATGGCGAAGCGCGGATCGCTGTCGCCGGCCGCGAACAGCACCACGTCATGCCCGCGCGTCATCAGGCCGTCCGCCAGATGCCAGCTATGCGATTCCATGCCGCCCATGAACGGTTGCGCGATCCGCTGGCGGACATGCGCCAGCAGCGCGATCCTCACGCCGCCACTCTGGCTTCGAGGATGCGGATGACGCTGGCGGTGTTGGCATAGGGCTGATGGCTCTGCTGACCGGTCAACGCGAGGTCTTCGGCATCGGGGCGGCGCAGGATGCGGATCGGGCGGCCCGGCGCCTGATCCACTAGTCCCATCAGCGCAAAAGCGTGCAGCCAGTGGCCCATGGTGCGATAGCCCCATTTACTCTCGAACAGTTCGGCATTGCGCACCACGCTGTCGAGGTGGTGGACGGGCGGCATGTGGTGCGGATGATATTGGTGATAGGCAAGACCGCCCTTGATCCACGCGATCGGAATGCCCGCCTGATCGATCGTCTTGCCGTAATCGGTATCCTCGCCGCCATAACCGACATAGCGTTCGTCGAACCCGCCGCTGGCGAGGAAGGTCGCGCGGCGCATGGCGAAATTGAGCGACCAGAAGCAGCGGTAATCGGCGCAGATCTGGATGCCGTCGGCGGGTGGTCCCTGCCGGTCGGAATGGCGCACGGCCACGTCGGCAAAGGCGTCGTACGACCAGTCGTGCTGCGTAGCGCCGCCCGGCAGGTACATGACCTCGCCCATCAACAGGCCGTCGAGTTCGTCCAGCCGGCGCGCGTAATCGGCGATCAGCGTGGGCGTTGGGATACAATCCATGTCGAGGAAGACGATCGCGTCGCCAGTCGTCGCGCGAGCGGCCGCGTTGCGCGCGGCGGCGAGCGCCAGTTCAGGCGCGGCCATCATCATCTGGCGCACCGGGAACGGCGCGTCGGGCAGGGCATAGGGCTCGTCCTGCATCACCGCGACGATCAGCTCGACGGGCAATTGCGTCTGGCGACCGAGGCCAAGGACCAGATTGTACAGATGGTCCGGGCGACCCCCGGCCAGCGTGACGACGGAAACGGCATTCATGGGGTCAGGCTCCGGTAAGGTCGGGTGAGGGGACGATTGCCGGCGCGGGCGTCCACAGGCGTGTCGCCAGCGCCTCCAGCCATGCTGCGACATCGTCGGCGGGCGTGTCGGCGATCATCGCGCGCTGCGCGTCGGGACGATGCGTCGCGAGCGTTTCGGTCAGGGCGTGGTGCCATGCGTCGGCCGATGAGGGCAGATGCGGGCGCACGCAGGCGACGCCGGCGGCCGCCAGCGCATCGGCCTTGCGATGCTGTTCGTCGAAATAGCGCCATTCGGGAATCGCCAGCCATGGTTTTGCTGCCGCCAGTATCTGCTGGCAGGTGGTGTTGCCGGTCGATGCTATGACCAGGTCGGCGGCCGCGACATGGTCGGCTGCATTGTCCACCCAGCCGCGATGTTCGATGTTCGCCGGCTCGGTCGCGTGCCAATCACGCTGGACCGGGCCGATGGTGATCCACCGCGCGCCCGGCCGCGCCCGCGCCCCGACGCCGAGGGGGGCCTGACCGAAGCCGTCGCCACCCCCGCCGGACAGGACGAGGATCATCTCCTCCCGCGCGCCGACACCGATGCGCTGGCGGGCGAGTTCGCGTTCCGGCACACGGGTATCGACGCCCAGGCCACCGGCGAAACAGGTCTTCGCCAGCATCGCCGCATCCCATTCCGGTTGGGCGAGACCGGCATGGAACGCGGCTAGCAGGCCGGCCGCGCCGTCATAGGCGGCACGGTGGCCCTGATCGCCCCGGTCGCCATGCTGCAACACCTTCACATGTGGCACGCTGCATATCCGGGCGAGCTGCGCGATCTCGGCGGAGACGTCGCAGATCATCAGGGCGGGGTTCGCGGTGTCGAACCAGCCCGTGATCGTCGCCATCGCGCGGCGGATGCCCGGCCAGCCGAGCGGCGCGCAGTGGAGCGTCGCGGGCGTCGCGATATCGTCCATCGTCGTCGCCTCGCCCCCCATCGGTTCGAACAGCGAGGGGATACGGACGACCTCGACATGCGCGGGCAGGGCCGGGAAGATATCGTCGCGCGCGCAGAAGATCGTCAGCGGGCGCGTCGCCGGCAATGCGTTGGCGATGGCGGCGCAGCGTTCGGCATGGCCGCGCCCCTGATGATGGACGAAATAGCCGAAGGGCCGCGTCATGCCGCAACCGCCACACGGTGCGTCAGGCCGAGCAGGTCCAGCCCCTCCATCACACCCGCCGCGTGCCGCGACCGGACCCGATGCAGCCCGGCGCGCGGGATCAGCATCGCCAGTTCGTCGCCGGCGTTGGCGACGACGATCGCATGGCCGCACGCCTCCAGCATATCGGCGTCGTTGCCGCTGTCGCCGGCCGCGACGCACCGGTTCAGCGACAGGCCGTGGCGCGCGGCATAGGCGGCGATGGCGGCCGCCTTGCCCCCCATCGGCGCGATCACGTCGATCAGATGGCCGTGCGAGAAGATTACGCGCGCGTTCAGCTTTGCCGTCGCCAGCGTCGTGCGGATGCGCGCGGCATCGGTCGAGGTGCCAAAGAAACTGAGCTTGTGCGGGCCGTCCGTCTCCGGCGGTTGCCGTTCTATACCCAGCGGCGCGAGCGTGCGGGCGACGGCCGCGCGGTCCCAGTCATGGTCGAGCGCCGCGGCATAGGCCGGGCAGGCATGCCAGCGTCCGACGTCGTCCACGATTATCATCCGCGTGCCGACATCGACGATATACGCATCGGGATCGGGCAGCCGCCATTGCCGCAGCACCGCGCGCGCCGCGTCGAACGAACGGCCGGTCGCGATGACGAAGGGCAACGCACTGCCCGCGCGCCATTCCGCGAACGCGCGCGCGCCGGTCGCGCAGCCGGTCAGCGTGTTGTCGATATCGCAGGCCAGCAACGCCGGCCGGATATCGCCGATCGAGGCGTAGACCGCGACGCTGGCGGTCGCGTAACGCGTCCAGTCATACGCGCCGACCTGCGCGGTCGCCGCATCGCTCAACCGTGCATGCAGCGCGGTATCGCCGACGATCGCCAGACAGGCGCGCGCGATCGCATCCTCGTCTCGCGGATCGACCAGCAGGCCGTGGCCGATCGTCTCGACGATCTCGCGCGGGCCGCCATTCATGGTCGCGACGACCGGCACGCCCATCGCGGCCGCCTCGATCAGGGTCAGGCCGAACGGTTCGTGCAGCGCCGGATTGACGAACACGCCGCCCTTCGCCGCCAGCGCATAGAGCGCGGACACATCGTCGGCGTCATGCGCGGGCGGCAGGGCGACGCGGCCCCGCACGGCCGGGTCCGCGCAGAGCTCCCGCATCTCTGCCAGCACGCCCTGCTCCTCCGGCGAACAAGGGCGGTTGTGCTGGCCGGCGAGAATGACGAGGTTCGCCCGCTCGCGCAGTGTCGGTGACGACGCGAACGCACGGATCAGCGCGGCGAGGTTCTTCTTCCACACCGGTCGCGCGATGGCGAGGATGACGGGCTTTTCCGGGCGGTCCAACCATTCGCCCAGCCGGTCCGCCAGCGTCGTTGCGCCATGCGGTACGGGGCGTTGCGGCACGCCGGGGGGCAGGCAATGGATGCGGCCGTCGATCGCCACGCCATATGCGCGAAGCTGGCGGTCGGCCTCGTCGCGGGTGGACACGATGATGCCATCCGCCGCGGTGATGGCGGCACGTTCCGCATTGATGCGCGACTCCATGCCCTCGCCGGCGCACCCCTGTGCACGCTTGTCGATGCCGAGCGCATGGGGGGTGTAGACGAATGGTATGCCGAAACGACGCTGCGCCTCCATGGCGACCGCTGCTGCGTCAGCGAAATGTGCGTGGATCACGTCCGGATGTCGCGGCAGGCGGCGGATATGATCGCAAAACGCGGCGGTAAACGCGACCAGATCAGCGGCAAGCGCCTCCTTCTCCAGGTATCGCTTATCGTCTGTCGCGATACGATCGATCGTGACGCCATCGGCCAGACATTCGCTTACCCAAGAATGCCGTGGCGACAGATTGTCATCGTTGAACAACCGCGTGACGATCGACACGCGATCCACCGAGGCCGTCCGGGCCTGGGCTAGTGCAGCATCCAGGACATAAGCGATATGGCCGCCCGTGTCGGCGGTGATTCCGAAATTTATCGGTGGCGCGTGGACACAGCCCCCAAGCGCAAGATGCAAGATGAACACCTGGTCCCCACCATTGTTGACATCATGCAACGCTTATCTCGCTGAGGCGATCCCCTTCGGACTAATTCTGGGCGTTAACATAGGTTCGTATAATCCTCTTATTCGGATCAACTCGCTCATAAAATTGATTTGAATCAATAACGATATATTGACCTATCACGTTCTTTGTTCAGATAATTTGTATCGGCGGTCAATAAGAGGCCAATGCCAATCATTATTCTCAAAATAACAACAGTACCAAATAGAGACTATCTGGATCGCCTATGGCAATATATTGCCATTTCAAGATTGTCCGAAATGATGAGTGGGTAAATTGTCTCAACCAAGTCGGCCGGATATAGTGGCAATGGCGTACCGGGTCATCAATCTGCACTTGGTGGCTGGCACCGATAAGTTCGCAGAACGTCAGTGATACTGGCGTCGAGTAATTGACATTGTCTGACTGTCTGGACGCCAAGCCATTCGCCTTGGCCGACAAAGGCTTTGCTCCTTCGGCCTTATGGGCTGCGACCATGCATGGTCAGAGGTTCGTTCCGGCGAAGGGCCGCGCCGATCAGGCGGTCGTTGCTATGAAATGATCGAAATATCAAAATGATGAAGGTGCCGATCCGGGTCGCCGGACGTTGAACCCCGCGACATCGACGATACCGCGACAGGTATCCTGATCCTGCAGGAGAACAAGATGAGCGACGATCCGATCGTGCATGGCGACGACGCCCCGCCATCAAGCTGGAAAAAGGGCGATGCCCCCGATGCCATGGGGATCGGCGATACGAAGGGCGACAGCATCGTCGGACGAACGGTGACGATCAACCGGCCTGTCGGTGAGGTCTTTGCCTATTTCCGGGACTTCACGAACCTGCCGACATTCATGGAAAACGTCGTGTCGATCGAGGTACTGGACGAGGCCCGTTCGCACTGGGTGGTGAAGGCGCCTGCCGGCCGGACGGTCGAATGGGACGCGAGGATCACCGACGAGGCGCAGGATCGCTTCATCGCCTGGACGTCGGAACCCGGCGCTGACGTCGCCAACAGCGGCCGTGTCGACTTTCAGGACGCCGGGGCACGCGGCACCGTCGTTACCGCGACGATCCTCTACGATCCGCCCGGCGGCATCGTCGGCAAGATCGTGGCCAAGATGTTCCAGCGCGAACCCGCCATTCAGGCCCGCCGCGACCTGCGCCGGTTCAAGCAGCTGATGGAGACCGGCGAGATCGCCACGTCCGCCTACACTGCCCGGCAGCTCGAAGAGGAAACCAACTGATGCGCGCTCTGGCATGGCATGGACGCCACGACGTCCGCGTCGACACGGTCGACGACCCCGAAATCCTCAACCCGCGCGACTGCATCATCAAGGTGACGTCGACCGCAATCTGCGGCTCGGACCTGCACCTTTACGACGGCTATATCCCGACGATGAAGGCCGGCGACATCCTCGGTCACGAGTTCATGGGCGAGGTGGTCGAAACCGGCCCGAAGTCGACGCTTCAGAAGGGTCAGCGCGTCGTCGTGCCGTTCACGATCGCATGCGGAAGCTGCTACCACTGCGGCAAGCATCAGTATTCGGCGTGCGACAACGGCAACCCGGCGGACAACCAGGATATCGGCATGGAGCTGTACGGCCAGCCGATGTCGGGGCTGTTCGGCTATAGCCACCTCACCGGCGGCTATGCGGGTGGTCAGGCGGAATATGTCCGCGTTCCGTTCAGCGACGTCGGCCCGATCGTCATCCCCGACGGGGTCGATGACGACACTGTGCTGTTCCTGTCGGATATCCTGCCGACCGGATGGATGGCGGCGGAGAATGCTGATATCGAACCCGGCGACACCGTCGCGGTCTGGGGCTGCGGTCCGGTCGGGCTGTTCGCGGTGCAATCGGCGTTCTTGATGGGCGCCGCCCGCGTCATCGCCATCGACCATTTCCCGAAACGTCTGGAGCTCGCGAAGAAATTCGGGGCGGAGACGATCAACTACGAAGAAAGCGCGGTCTACGAGGCGCTGATGACGATGACCGGCGGGATCGGCCCCGATGCGGTGATCGACAGTGTGGGACTGGAGGCGCACGGTTTCTTCGTCGACAATGTGATCGACCAGATCAAGAAATCGACGTTCCTCGGCACCGATCGCATCCATTCGATCCGACAGGCGATCGTCGCCTGCCGCAAGGGTGGCCGCGTGTCGATGCCCGCGGTCTATGGCGGCATCGTCGACAAATTCCCCCTGGGCGCGTTCATGGAGAAAGGGCTGACGCTCAAGACCGGGCAGACGCATGTCCAGCATTACATGCCAGCCCTGCTCAACGCGATCATGGAGGGGAAGATCGACACCACCTTCCTGATTTCGCACCGCATGGACCTCGAGGACGCGCCCAAGGGATACAAGATGTTCCATGACGACCAGAACGAAGTAACGAAGATCGTGCTGAAACCCGGCTTCAACTGAGAGGATATCCGACATGGCTGACAGAAACGGCAAGTTTGCGATCATCACGGGCGCCTCGACGGGCATCGGCTTCGAATTGGCAACGCTCGCGGCGAAGGACGGGTACGATATCCTCGTCGTCGCCAATGAATCGCTGATCGAGGCGGCCGCGACGGACTTTCGCCAGTTCGGCACCGACGTGCAGGCGATCGAGGCGGATCTCTCGACGATCGACGGCGTCGATGCTTTGCTTTCCGCAGCGGACGGGCGGCGGATCGATGTGCTGTGCGCCAATGCCGGGCACGGTCTGGGCAGCGGCTTTCTCGATCAGCGGGTCGATGATTGGCGCTCGGTCGTCGATACCAACATCACCGGGACGCTGTACCTGATGCAGCGGGTGATGCCGGCGATGGTCGCGCGCAACGATGGCAAGGTGCTGGTCACGGGATCGGTGGCGGGCTACATACCCGGTGCTTTTCAGGCGGTCTATAACGGGTCGAAGGCGTTCATCGACAGCTTCACCGAAGCGTTGCGCAATGAGATCAAGGATGCCGATGGCGTCACGCTGACGACGCTGATGCCCGGTCCCGTCGATACCGAATTCTTCGATCGGGCCGACATGAACGACACGTCGGTCGGCGCCGATCCGAACAAGAGTGACCCGGCCGATGTCGCGAAGGACGGCTGGGACGCACTGATGGGCGGCAAACCGTCGATATTCTCAGGTTGGAAAACCAAGCTGCAGGGCGTGCTGGCCAATGTGACGCCCGGATCGGTACTGGCGGAGCAACACCGCAAGATGGCCGAGCCAGGCAGCTCGAACGATTGACCGATCAAGAGCCTGCTCCCCGGAGCAGGCTCCACGTCTACTATCAAATCTTTCTGTGGTCAGTGGAATGACGTCCCGGATGCGAAAATCCGCCCGGGATTACGCGCTACCCGGTGTTCCGGCGTCGATGTCTTCGCCGCCATTGCCCCCGCCGGCACCCGACCCGCTGCCGTGGACCTCGCCGGTTTTCGCATCGACCCAGCCGCGTTTGCCGCTGTCAGGCGGAATATCCCGCTTCTCGTCCTGCGTCTGATCGATAGCATCATGAGTGGACGCATCGCCCGTCAGCGGATGGCCGCTCGGATGCTTGCGACCCTCTGCCTCTTCACGTTCACGCAGATAGCCCTGTCCGGAATAGCCGGTCGGCTGATCGAACGCGTTGTCGCTGGGATCGTGGGCAGGATCAGCACCGGGATGGCTGGCGTCAGGCTTGCTCGGATCGGTCATGATCTTCTCCTTGGACGGTCAGAACAGGTGGCACGGGTCCGACGTTCCACCTGACGACCGACCACAGAGGCGGATCGATCCCGTTAGCTGCCCGTTCGCTGACCTATCGCCGCCTCGTGCCGAGCCGGCCGACGAGGACATCCGATGCCGATCAAACTGAAGCCGCTTGTCGAACAAGTGCTGGTCGTCACCGGCGCCACCAGTGGAAATGGCCTCGCCACCGTCGAGGAGGCCGTCAGGCGGGGGGCCGCCGTCGTCGCGGTGTCGCGTAACGAAGCGGCGCTGATCGCGCTGCGGGATCGCTTGGCGACAGATAGCGGACGGATCGCGATCTGCGTCGCCGACGTCAGCGACCTCGCCGCGGTCGAACGGGTCGTCGATGTCGCGGTCGGCGCATTCGGTCACTTCGACAGCTGGATCAACAATGCCGGTATCGGCACCTATGGCACGCTCGATCAGGTGCCCGTCGCCGACCATCGCCGGGTGTTCGACGTGAATTACTTCGGTGTGCTGCACGGCTCGCTGGTGGCCGCCCGTCACCTGCGCGGTCGCGGCGGGGCGATCGTCAATGTCGGCTCGATCCTCGGCGACCGGACGATTATCCAGCAAGGTCCCTATTCCGCGACCAAGCACGCGGTGCAGGCGTTGACCGACACGCTGAGGATGGAACTGGAGCATGACGGGGCGGGCGTCTCCGTGACGCTGATCAAGCCCGGGGCGATCGATACGCCGTTTCCCGAACATGCACGCAACTTCATGGACCAGCCGCCCCGCCTCCCTCCGCCGCTGTACGCGCCGCAGGTCGTGGCAGACGCCGTCCTGTTCGCCTGTGCCCATCCCCGCCGAACCCTTTACGCCGGGGGCGGCGGGCTTCTGTCCTCCATCCTGTCGCAGGCCGCACCGCGCCTGACCGATGCCATCATGGAATGGGCAGGTACGGGTTTGCAGCAGAAACCGACCGACCCCGGTAACCCATTCCGGCGGGACAATCTCTACCGTCCCCGCGCCGCTGCGCTGCGGGGAAGCCAGGACGTTCACGCCAGAAAGTCGAGCCTCGCGCTTCAGGCCCAGAAGCCATCTTCGCCGGTTCTGGTTGCCGGTCTGCTCGGTGCCGGTCTTTTCCTTGTTGCCGGTCGGTACATGACGCGCGGCCGGAGGGAAGGGGAGGGCCGATCATGTCGGACGGAGGGCGATTTCGACATCGCTGACGTTAGGCGGGGGCAATGTATTCGGCGCCCACGAGGCGCGCATTTATCAGTCGTTACACGAAAACGGACTTCAGCCTGACCGGGCGATTGGCGCGTCGATCAAAGCGATCAACGCTGTCCTGATCGTCGGATCGACTTCAACGCGGCCGTCGTGGCAGCGCTCCTCGTGCCGTTCGCCGCCTTGCTGGAAAATCTCTCCATGGTCTTCTTGCCCAGCAGCCGCTGCAACTCGCGCACCTGAGCCTTCAGCGCTCGGTACTCATACACCGACTATCCGACCTTCTCTTCCGGTGTCCACCGCCTCCGGCTGCACACCGGAAAGGACCTCGCCGTCATTATAACGCCTGGTCGTACCATCAGTCATATGCACCACTCTTATCCAGGAGCGAGTTCCTGTCGGGTCATTTGAGCGGCTATCCCAGAAGCACACTGGGTGAGATCATGCTAATCTCGCTGGCGTAAGCAAAGCCACGCCGCTTTTCGCTATGTAACGCAACGGGTCGGTATCCCGTTTCAGGTCAGCGTCGCGGTGAATGGTCCGGTGGTTCGACACCAGCATCAATGTGCTCACCGACATTACGCTCTTCCCGGCCCTCCATGGGATGGCGGTTGGAACGACGGCGCAGGAAGAGGGCAAATCCGATCGCTGCGATCAGAAAAACCACAACCAGGGTACCGAGATTCAGCGACGCTAGAAAGTTCGAAGATGACATGATTTCTAGACCTTCTGTGGCCCGCCCGACTGATCAACCATTGCAATAATGTCAGGTTCCCGATCCTCCCGGCGAAGGATCCGAGATCGAGATGTTGCGGAAATCGATAAATGACAAATTTCAGGTTGCAGCCGCTAACCTGACGCCCCCTCGAGGCGTACAAGGTTCAGTGAAGGCGACAAAAGCAGACATCCTGTATTTTCGTAAGTCTGAGCCCCGTTCGTAGTTGACTGGCGGGCCGATGGGGTGGTGGCCATATGGTTTCTTCAGGACATGGCGGATGGACGAAAATAAGGGAACATGTGCGCGGCATAATCTGCCTTTCCCAGGTCGATGCCCTGCGCTCGAAGGATCGAATATGCGGTCACCACGTGAAAGTAGAACTGCGGCAGCGCCCAGTCGCGCACGTATTGCTCCGCTGTCAGGTCGAGGGTCATTCCGTTCGGCAGCGCATGAGCGATCGGAGCGGCAGGTGCGATGGTGATGCCACGCGCTGCGGCGGCCTCTATCACTGCGATCGTCTCCCTGATCCGGCCGTGCGCGTCCGCAAGTGTTCCGGGCCGCTCGCCGGCGTTGCGCCCCTCGTCGAGCAAAGTCTCCAGCGACGGGGGAAACTCCTGCTCCAGCAACCGAAACACTCCTTCCTGCGCCTGACGGCACGCAAACCGAACCTGTGTCGCCAAGGGGAACATATCGGGCGCGAGCCGTGCAGAGAGCAAGCTTTCCGCTTCGTTGACCGGTCGTTGCGCTTCAGCCTTGGCCAGCCATTTCGATAATGCCCCCAGCATTTGTACGTAAGTCGGCACGAGAAGATCGGACAGGGTCATGGAAATGGCTTTCCGTAGCGGATCGGAAGTCCGACCCAAGCCGGTGCGAAGACGAGCGTCAAGCGATCTGCCAGAGCGATGCGTGGGTCACCAACCGGAATAAGGTTCGCGCTTTCGACGCCCCAATGACCTTGGGCAGTCGGGTCGATTGATGCAGGCCTGCCGGTACAGCGATCTCACCCATGATGCTGACAGGACCGACATAGCTCCCTTCCACACAAGACGTGCCAACGGGTCATCACGTCAGCATGGAACGAAGGCCGAAAACAGGACGCGCAAAGCCGTCTGAACGACCGCAATCGGGTCGATCTAGTATTTTACCCTTGTCCGTTCGGGCGTAGTCTGCATTCATCGACAGGACCGGCATCTGCGGGTTGCCGCCGGGGCGGCTCCAGCGATCGTCCGGCCGCAGATGATTGCCCGTCCAGATAGATGTCCCAGAGGATCAGCCCGGTCTCATCGGTGACGGTGACGGTCCACGGTCGCGAGCCCCAGAATATCTCCGGTGCGTCCTTCATCATCTGTCCGCAGGTTCGGATCGCAGCCTGTCGTGCTTCGACATAGCCGGCGTACTCGACACCCTCGACATCGGTATGGCAAACCTCGGTCTGGGTATGGAAGAAGAAACGCGGCATAGCGGCTCCAAAACCCGCTGCCTGTCCGGAAGCCTGGCTGATAAAGAACCCGGCGGACGCCCTATCGATCCCCGATACTCAAGTATGCCTCGGTATCGATCAGCGCCCCCTTCGAAGGGCGATGAGGACAATTTCGTGTCTGACTGGAGCCGCTGCACGGCCTTGGGTGCACGCAGCGGCTCCCACGCACGGTCAGCGTGACACGGCCAAGGGGAGGCTGTG
>NZ_JAELXS010000020.1 GCF_016427505.1 Sphingomonas mollis
CGCCTGACCACGCTGAAGGTGGTGGAGCCGGCCAAGCGATCGGCCGGGATCAAGGTGGCCGATGTCGATGAACTGGTGACGAAGCTAAAGGCGATGGGAGTGGCGAAGTGAAGACGCTGGTCTGGGTCGAACATGACGGCACGTCCGTCAAGGATGCCACGCTGTCGGCGATCACCGCCGCCGCGCAACTGGGCGACGTGCATCTGCTGGTGGCCGGCGAAGGCGTCGGCGCGGTGGGCGAGGCCGCGGCGAAGATCGCCGGCGTCGGCAAGGTGCATGTCGCCGACGACGCGGCCTATGCCCACGCGCTTGCCGAAAACGTCGCGCCGCTGGTCGTCGATCTGATGGGTCATCACGACGCGTTCGTTGCGCCCGCCACCACCACGGGCAAAAACATCGCCCCGCGCGTCGCCGCGTTGCTCGACGTGATGCAGATCAGCGACGTGCTGTCGGTCGAATCACCCAACACCTTCACGCGGCCGATCTATGCCGGCAACGCGATCGCGACAGTGCAGACCAGCGACGCCAAGCTGGTGCTGACGATCCGAGGCACCGCGTTCGACAAGGCGGGGGCCGAGGGTGGCAGCGGCACGGTCGAGGCAGTCGCCTCGGTCGGCGACAAGGGTCTGTCGACCTTCGCTGGATCGGAGATCGCCGACAATGCCCGGCCGGAACTGACGAGCGCCAAGATCATCGTGTCGGGCGGTCGCGCGCTGGGGTCGGAGGAGCAGTTCCACGCGCTGATCGATCCGCTGGCGGACAAGCTGGGCGCCGGCGTCGGCGCATCGCGCGCGGCGGTCGATGCGGGCTATGCCCCCAACGACTATCAGGTCGGCCAGACCGGCAAGATCGTCGCGCCCGAAATCTATGTCGCGGTCGGCATCTCCGGCGCCATCCAGCATCTGGCCGGGATGAAGGATTCCAAGACGATCATCGCCATCAACAAGGACGAAGACGCCCCGATCTTTCAGGTCGCGGACATCGGCCTGGTCGGCGACCTGTTCAAGATCGTGCCGGAACTGACCGGGAAACTATAGTACTGATCGATTCGCGAGCGACGATGTTGTTCGATAAAGGCGCGGCGGCAAGGTCGCGCCTTTTCCATGTCCGTTCAATACTCGTGCCATACCGCCGGATACTGTGTCGGATATGAACCGGATTCGTCGCGAACAGCATTAACGGGCTGTTAGTGTTACCCCATTAGGCAACGTCATTAACGCTGTTCCGGCTTCCACAGGCATGGAAGCGTCATATGGGGAAGTTTGATGATGAGCATTAAGGCACTGATCGCCGGTACGTTGATGGCCGCGGGCGTGATGGCATCGCCGGCCGAGGCCGCGACCATCGTGTTCGATTTCAGCTTCCAGAACGTCAGCCGCGTGAACGGATCGTTCTCGTTCGACGATGCGAAGACGGGCATGCTGGGCTATGCCGATCTGACGGCGTTCGACCTGACCGTCATCGGCGACGCCGTGACCGCCGCCAGCAATTACACGCTGGCCGATGTGCTGGCGATGCCGGTCTATTCCTTCTTCTCGTTCGATGCGTCGCAATACCATCTGAACACCGGCGTCGTGGACGGCCCCTTCGGTCCAGTGGACCTGTTCTTCGGTGCCGCCAGCAAGTCGGCGAACGCCGGCCCGGATCAGGACCTGGATAGCGGCTTCGTCGTCGGCACCGCCGGCGCCTACCGTGATTTCCGCACCGATTTCGCCGGCGGTATCGACAACTTGTCGATGGGTGTCGCCGCTGTGCCGGAACCGGCAACCTGGGCGATGATGCTGGTCGGCTTCGCGCTGGTCGGCGCCGCCACCCGCTATCGCCGCCGTACGACGAGCGTCGTGTTCGGCTGATCCTCCGATGACGGCGGCGGGAACGGGGTGACCCGGTCCCGCCGCCCTGTCATGATGAGGGCATGATCGCCCTCCTGCTGCTTCAGGCCGCCACCGCCGCCGCATCGCCCGCCGCCGATCCGGCATCGATCCGCGCCGAGCAGGTTCTCAGGCGGGCGCCGGTGATCGACGGCCACAACGACCTCGCCTGGGAACTCCGCGAGGGTAGCCGGGTCGAGACGACCGACCTGCGCCGTGGCACCGATGCGCTGCCCCGCCCGCTTCAGACCGATATCGCCCGCCTGCGCCGTAGCCATCGCCGCCGCACGACGAGCGTCGCGTTCGGCTGATCCTTCGATGACGGCGGCGGGAACGGGGTGACCCGGTCCCGCCGCCCTGTCATGATGAGGACATGATCGCCCACCTGCTGCTTCAGGCCGCCACCGCCGCCGCATCGCCCGCCGCCGATCCGGCATCGATCCGCGCCGAGCGGGTTCTCAGGCGGGCGCCGGTGATCGACGGCCATAACGACCTCGCCTGGGAACTCCGCGATGCGCAGGGTGGCCTTGTCGAGACGACCGACCTGCGTCGTGGCACCGATGCGCTGCCCCGCCCGCTCCAGACCGATATCGCCCGCCTGCGCCGTGGCCATGTCGGCGGGCAGTTCTGGTCCGTCTGGATTCCCGCCGATGTCACCGGCCCGCGCGCGGTCGAGATGACGCTGGAGCAGATCGATATCGTCCGCCGCCTCGTTGCGGCCTACCCCCGCGATCTGGCGCTCGCCACCGATGCCGGATCGGTGCGCCGCATCGCTGGTGAGGGCCGCATCGCCTCGCTGATAGGGGTAGAGGGCGGACACCAGATCGACGGGCGCCTGTCGGTCCTGCGTCAATATAAGGCGCTTGGCGTCGGTTACATGACGCTGACGCATGGCAAGAGTCTCGATTGGGCCGATTCCTCCACCGACGATCCGCGCAGCGGCGGGCTGTCGTCGTTCGGGCGACAGGTGGTGGCCGAGATGAACCGGATCGGCATGATCGTCGATGTCAGCCACGTGTCCGACGCGACGATGGCGGCGGTGCTGGCGGTGGCGAAAGCGCCGGTGATCGCTTCGCACTCCGGCGCCCGCGCGGTCGCGGACGCGCCGCGCAACATCCCGGATGAATTGCTGCGCAGCATCGCCGCGAACGGCGGCGTGGTGATGGTGAATTTCTACCCCGCCTTCCTGTCCATCGCCTGGCGTCGCTGGGATATCGACCGCACGGCCTATGCCAGATCGATCGGCGTCCCGGCAAACGCGTATGGCGCGAAATCGCCCGCGCCGTTGATTGCCTGGGACGCGGCGCACCCCGAACCGCGCGTCGACGCAGCCACCGTCGCGGACCATGTCGATCACGTCGCGCGGGTGGCGGGGCATGAGCATGTCGGGCTGGGCGGCGACTTCGACGGGATCGGTGGCACCGGCCCAGTGGGGATGAAGGGGGTGGACGCCTATCCCGCGCTGTTCGCCGAACTGGTGCGGCGGGGCTGGTCCGATGCCGATCTCGTGCGGCTGTCGCGCGGCAACGTGCTGCGGGTGATGGAGCGGGTCGAGGCGGTCGCGGCCGCCAGCGCGGGGCAGCTGCCGGTCGACGCGATCGATCGCGCCGCGCGTTGATGGCGCCGTTGCGCCCGGCGGCGATCGGGCGCTAGACCAGCCTGCATGAACCCCCTGAACCTGACTTTGACCCTGACGCGCCGCACCGCGCTTGCCGGCATGGCCGCGACGGTGGCGATGCCACTCCGCGCCGCCGATCCCGTCGTCCGCCTGATCGCCGGCACCTATGCGCGCGAAGGTGGCAAGGGGCTGTACCCGATCACCTATGACGCGGCCGCCGATCGCTGGCAGGTCGGCATGCCGGTGGCCGGCATCGACGACGCGTCGTTCGGCGTCAAAGCCCCGCGCGGGCCATGGTATGTCGTGAAGGAGCAGACCGCCGGTCAGGTGTCGTCGGTTGGCACGGACTGGGCGAAGCAGGCGACCGTGACCACCGGCGGCGCCGATCCCTGTCACGCGGCGATCGACGGGACGGGCACGTGCCTCGCCGTCGCCAACTACAGCAGCGGCAGCGTGGCGTTCCACCGCCTCGACCCCCGCACCGGCGCGCCCGCCGATCCCACCGTGTTCCGGCATCAGGGGCAGGGGCCGGTCCGCGATCGTCAGGCGGGGCCGCACGCGCATTGGGTGGGGTTCAGCCCCGACCAGCGCTGGCTGCATTCGGTGGATCTCGGTGCCGATGCGATCTTCGCCTATCGGTTCGATGCGACCGCGCGGACGCTGGCGCCCCCGGTCATGGCATGGCGCGCGCCGCCCGGATCGGGGCCACGCCACCTGATCCGTCACCCGCGCCTGGCGATCGCCTATGTCGTATGCGAACTGTCGAGCCAGTTGATCGCGCTGACCGCGACGCCGGATGGCCGTTTCGCGACGCGCACCAGCGTCTCGACGCTGCCGGCCGGGTTCAAGGGCACATCCTTCCCCGCCCATATCGCGATCGATCGCGCGGGCCGACGCCTCTACGTCTCGAACCGCGGCCATGACAGCATCACCGTATTCGCGCTGGACGGCACCGGGATGCCGCAACCGATCCAGCACATCCCCAGCGGCGGCGACTGGCCGCGTTTCTTCCTGATGCTGGAGGATCGGCAACGCCTGCTGGTCGCCAACGAAAGATCGGGCAGCGCCGCGGTATTCCGCATCGGCGCGGACGGCAAGCTGGCGGCGACCGGCCAGACGCTGGCGGTGCCGGGGGTGGTGTTTCTGGGGCGGGTGTGAGGGGAATGGCGGTGGTGGTGTCGCTTTAAAGGACCGAGGTTTGGTGGTTAGGCGACGTGCCGAGAACGGTACTCAGACCGGAACTCCTCCAGCGCCTCCCGAAGAAATCTAATGCCTTCCTGTGAGTAGCCTTCGATGCCGGCATCATCTTCGATGCCAGCCAAGGCATTCAGAAACAAAGCGTAATTCTCTTCGGGCGTGTAATCGAAGTAAGACTTCTCCGTGATACAAGTTCTCCCGTCCGCGCGTCAATCGAGCCAGCTATCGAGGAATGGCGTAGTGGGTGACTGACCGCAATTGGGCGAAAGTCGTCCTGTTGATTTCTCGTCAAAGCCGCCATCCACTGCCTTCTGTCTTACAGCACCCCCCGATGGTACAAACCCAGCGAACGCCTGCGCTACGCTCTTTCTCATTTCTGAAGACCGGGACAAGCAGGGCGCGTTCGGCCTGATGTTAGCCTAACTTTCCGCCGCCCCTCAGGCCACCGCCAACAGCCAAGTCCCTAAAATCCCGACCGAAAACTCGCGACATTGGCGCCCAGCGCATCGACGGCGTAGCCGCCCTCCATCACGATCGCCGTCGGCCATCCGTGCGCGGCGATGTCGGCGGCGAGGAGGGCGTAATCGGGGGTGGTCAGGCGGAAGCGGCTGATCGGATCGCCCTCCCACGTATCCGCGCCGAAGCTGACGACGAGGAAGTCGGGGGCGAAGGCGGTGATCGCATCGAGCGCCGTGGCTTGTGCCGCGCGGAACGTGGCGAGGTCGGTGCCCTGCGGCAACGGCAGGTTCAGCGTGGTGCCCGCCCCGTCGCCCTCGCCGCGCTCGTCGGCATGGCCCCAGTAGAACGGATAGTCGCTCGCCGGATCGGCATGGACCGATGCGTAGAAGACGTCGGCGCGGTCGTAGAAGATGTCCTGCGTGCCGTTGCCGTGGTGATAATCGATATCGAGAATCGCCACCCGCGCCCGGCCAGCATCACGCGCCGCCTGTGCCGCAATCGCAGCGACGTTCAGGTGGCAATATCCGCCGCAATAATCCGCGCCGGCATGATGGCCGGGCGGGCGGCACAGCGCGAAGGCGACCCGCTCGCCATCCAGCACCGTTTGCGTCGCGGCGAGCGCGGTCTGGGCGCTGGCATAGGCGGCATCCCATGTCTCGGCGGTGATCGGCGTCGTCGCGTCGAAGCCGTGACGGCCCAGCAACGCATCGATCCGGTCGAGCCGCAACGGCCGCCGCCCGACGATCGGAAAGGCATAGGGGATCGCCTCACCCGCCCGCCCCGCCGCCTGCCACAAGGCAGGGGCCTCGCGCAGGAAGCGGCAATAATCGGCATCGTGGACGCGCAGGATCGGCGCCTCGCCGCGATCCGCCGGCACCTCCGCCCCGCCGATCGCGGTCAGGATCATGTCGGCGCGCGCCGGCACCTCGGCATAGGCGGTGAAGCCGCCGTTGTGCAGTTCCAGCGCGGGTGCGTGGCGCAACTGGTCGGGGTGGAAGAACGCCCGCATCAGCCGGTTTTGGCGAGCGCTTCGGCGATCAGTGTGCGGGAATTGGCGATGCCGTACAGCTTGATGAAGCTGCCCATGCGCGGCCCCTGCGCGGAACCCAGCAACGTCTCGTACAGCGCCCTGAACCAGTCGCGCAGTTCGGCGAAGCCACCCGTCTTGCCGATTTCGTAGACGATGTTCTGGATATCCTCCGCCGGGGCATCGGCGGGCAGCGCCGCCAGTTCGCTGTCCAGCCGTTGCAGGGCGGCGACCTCGACCCCTTCGGGCGCGCGGCGGTGCAGCGTCGGCGCGACGAAATCGCGGGCATAGGCCAGCGCGTGACCGATCAGCCGGTCGAGCGCGGGGTAGCGATCGGCGCTCGCATCAGGCACGTAATTGGCCAGATAGCCCCACACCTGCTCCTTGCTCGCCTCGCCCATCACGCCGACGAGGTTCAGCAGCAGCCCGAACGTCACCGGTAATGCCTCGTCCGGCACCTGACCATCGTGGATGTGGTGGACGGGATTGCCCAGCTTCTGCTTCAGGTCCTGGCCGGCATAATTGCCGCGGAACTGCCAATATTCGTCCACCGCCCGCGGGATGACGCCCATGTGCAGTTGCTTGGCCTTTTTCGGCTCGCGATAGGCGAAGAAGGACAGCGATTCCTCCGGGCCATAGGTCAGCCACTGGTCGATCGACAGGCCGTTGCCCTTCGACTTCGATATCTTCTGGCCCTGCTCATCGAGGAACATCTCGTAATTGAAGCCCTCCGGCGGCCGACCGCCCAGCACGCGCGCGATCTTGGACGACTGCGTGACCGAGTCGATCAGGTCCTTGCCCGCCATCTCGTAATCCACGCCCAGCGCGACCCAGCGCATCGCCCAGTCGACCTTCCATTGCAGCTTGGACAGGCCACCCAGCGCCGACTGCACGATCCGCTCGCCATCTTCGTCGACGAACGCGATCGTGCCGGCATCGGCATCGATCACCTCGACCGGCACCTGCAATACCACGCCCGTCTTGGGACTGATCGGCAGCACTGGCGAATAGGTCGCGGCGCGCTCGGCGCGCAGCGTCGGCAGCATCACGTCCTGGATACCCTGGAAGTTGCGCAGCACGACTTTCAGCGCCTCGTCGAACCGGCCGGCGGTGTAATAGTCGGTGGAGGACGCGAACTCGTAATCGAAGCCGTACCGGTCGAGGAATTCGCGCAAGGTCGCGTTGTTGTGCGCGGCAAAGCTGTCATGCGTGCCGAATGGATCGGGTATACGCGTCAACGGCTTGCCCAGATGTGTTTGCAGCATGTCGCCGTTGGGGACATTGTCCGGCACCTTGCGCAGACCATCCATATCGTCCGAAAACGCGATCAGCTTCGTCGGCGTGTCGGACAGCGCGTGATACGCATTGCGCACCATCGTCGTCCGCAACACCTCGTTGAACGTGCCGATATGCGGCAGGCCGGAGGGGCCATAGCCGGTCTCGAACAGGATCGGCGCAAGTTGTCCGTCCTTGGCTGGCTTCCCGTTGGGATAGCGCTTCAGGAGCTTGCGGGCCTCTTCATAGGGCCAGGCCTTGGACTCGAGGGCGGTGGTGCGCAGATCGGTGTCGGTCATGATACTTCCGCATCTGACGCTTTAGGTGGCGAAGCGCAAATGCTATGGATGGGCGCATGGAGATGAACTTTCCCTCCGATCCCCCGCAGCCGTTCCGGTTGCGGATCGAGGATTACGAGCTGCTCGACCGGTCAGGCGTGTTCGAGGGGCAGCGGGTCGAGTTGATCGATGGGGTAATTATCGCCGTGAATGCCGAGTTGCTTCCGCACACCCGCGTGAAGAACGAGTTGATGTTCCGGCTGCGTCTGGCGCTCGGCGCGATGGGTTTGACGCTGGAAACGCTGGTGGAACCGACGCTGGCCCTGCCGCCCGGCAACATGCCGCAACCCGATGTCGTGGTGGCGCAAGTGCCGCGCGTGCGCGATTATCTTCGGGTGGAAAATCTTGCGATCGTGATCGAGGTGGGGGCCAGCACGCTGCGCAGCGATCTGGGGGTGAAGAAGGCGCTCTATGCCCTGCACGCCGTCCCGGAATATTGGGTGGTCGATGTCGAGGCGCGGCGGCTGCACCAGTTCTGGGCGCCGGATGATGGCCAGTACGTCCAAAGCCTGACGACGGCGCTGGCGAGCGAATTGCGCAGTGCGACCGTCGCCGGTCTGGTGATCGACGGGAACGGCATCCTCTAGCGTTCCCGACCCGTTCCGCCCTACATGGCGGATGTGATCGCTTATCCCGCCCTTCACGCCAGCCATGGCGGTATCTGGATCGCCACCGCCGACGACTGTCGCCCGGTCGGCCGGGGCGAGGCGATCCGGGTGGCGGCGGAGACGCCGGTCATCCTGCTCAACGCACCGCTGGTCGGGCAGCGGCTGGGCTATGCCGAACTGTCGGGGCTGGACCTGCTCGAACTGTTCGCCTTCCTGCACCCCGCGCGGTTCGCAGTGCCGACGCCGGCCGGGCTGGCGCGTGCGGTGGACCTGTCGCCGCCGGAGCGCGACGAGGATGTCGCGTCGTTCCTGCTGGAGGCGGCCGCCGCGCTGCTCGCGGTGCCGGACGGCGACTGGCCGGAGCGAGAGGGTGCGTTCTCGTCGGCGCAGTCGCTCACCCGGATGCGCTGGCCCTGGGCGCCGGTGATCGGTCCGCGCCTGACGAAACCGCGCGTCGACGAACGCTGGCTGTTCTCGCGCCTGCCCGAATGGGAAGAGGCACCGCCACGCCCCGCACCGCGCACGGTCGAGATCGATCCCGCCGCCGCCGAGGCGCGGCTGGCGGAGCTGACTGGCGGCGCAGCCGAGGAACGGCCGGGCCAGCGCGCCTATGCCGCCGCCGCCACCGCCGCCTTCGCGCCGCGGGCGATGCGCGATACGCCCAATCTGGTGCTGGCCGAGGCGGGGACCGGGATCGGCAAGACGTTGGGCTATCTTGCGCCCGCCAGCCTGTGGTCGCAGACGGCGGGCGGAGCGGTGTGGATCTCCACCTATACGAAGGCGCTGCAACGCCAGTTGGGGGCGGAGACGGCGCGGGTCTATCCCGATCCCGTGCTGCGCCGCGAGCGGGTGGTGACGCGCAAGGGGCGGGAGAATTACCTGTGCCTGCTCAATCTGGAGGACGCATTGCAGGGCGGCTTCGCGGGGCGGGCGGCGGTGCTGGCGCATCTGGTCGCGCGCTGGGCGGCGTATAGCGTGGACGGCGACATGGTCGGCGGCGACCTGCCCGGCTGGCTGCCGACGCTGTTCCGGCGCAACGGGCCGGCGGCGCTGACCGACCGGCGCGGCGAGTGCGTCTATGCCGGGTGCCCGCATTACCGGAAATGCTTCATCGAACGCGCCGCGCGCGCGTCGGCAGAGGCGGACATCGTCATCGCCAATCACGCGCTGGTGATGGTCAACGCCGCCCGCGGTCGCGAACTGACGACGCGGCCGACGCGCTATGTGTTCGACGAGGGGCATCACCTGTTCGACGCCGCCGATTCGATGTTCGCCACCGCGCTGACCGGATCGGAGACGATCGAACTGCGCCGCTGGGTGCTGGGGCCGGAGGCGGGCGGGCGCGGCCGGCGGCGGGGGTTGCAGGCGCGGCTGTCCGATGTCGCGAGTTATGACGAGGGCGGCGCGCGCGCGATCGCCGACGCGGTGCAGGCGGCGCAGGGGCTGGCGTCCGACGGCTGGCTGGGCCGGATCGGCGAGGGCCAGCCGTTCGGACCGATCGAGACGTTGCTCGCGGCGGTGCGTGGCCTTGCCTATGCGCGCGCCGAACAGCCGGGCGATGCGGGATACGGGCTGGAAACCGAACTGGCCGAACCGACGCCCGAACTGATCGAGGCGGCGGCACCGGCGGCGCATGCGCTCGACGCGCTGCTGCGGCCACTGGTGGCGCTCGGCCGGCGGCTGGAGGCGGTGCTGGCGGAGGCGCCCGACTGGCTGGATGCCCCGGCGCGGGCGCGGGTGGAGGGGGCGATCGCCTCGCTCGGCTGGCGGGCGGAGACGGTGGCGGCGTGGCTGTCGCTGCTGGCGCGGGTCGGTGGTCCGGTCGATCCCGATTTCGTCGACTGGCTGGCGGTCGACCGGGCGGAGGGGCGCGAATGGGATGTCGGGCTGCATCGCCACTGGCTCGATCCGACGCGGCCGTTCGCGGCGATCGTGTTGAAGCCCGCGCACGGTGCGCTCGTCACGTCGGCGACGCTGACCGGCGGCGGCGCGGATGTCGAGGAGGGCTGGCAGGTCGCCGAAGCGCGCAGCGGCGCCCCGCATCTGGCGCGCGCGCCGATGCGGTTCCAGGCGGACAGCCCGTTCGATTATCCCGCCCAGTCCGAGGTGTTGATCGTCACCGACGTGAAGCGTGGCGACGTTGCTGCGCTCGCCAATGCGTATGCGCGGCTGATCGTCGCGGCGGGCGGCGGCACGCTGGGTCTGTTCACCGCGATCCGGCGGTTGCGCGCCGTGCACGGCCGCATCGCCGACCGGCTGGCGCGCGAGGGATTGCCGCTGCACGCGCAGCATGTCGATCCGATCGATACCGGCACGCTGGTCGATATCTTCCGCGACGATCCGGCGGCCTCGCTGCTCGGCACCGATGCTTTGCGCGACGGCGTCGACGTGCCGGGCCACTCGCTGCGACTGGTGGTGATAGAGGGGGTGCCTTGGCCGAAACCCACCGTCTTACACGCCGCGCGCAAGCTGGCCGGTGGTGGTTCGGCTTATGACGACCGTATCGTGCGGGCGCGGCTGGCGCAGGCGTTCGGGCGGCTGATCCGCCGCGCCGACGATCATGGCGCGTTCGTGCTGCTCTCTGCTGCCATGCCGTCACGCCTGCTGGGAGCCTTCCCGCCGGGCGTGCCGATCGTCCGTGTCACGCTCGACGAAGCGGTCGCGCGGGTCAGTGCGCGGCTTTCCTCCGACGCGCGCATCGGGCATGAAGAAGTCCTGCCCGACTGACGGAGAGTCCATGAAGACGCTGACCCTGCTCCGCCATGCGAAATCGGGTTGGGACGATCCCGTCGCCCGCGATTTCGACCGGCCGCTGAACCCGAAGGGCCGGCGGGCGGCGCAGTTGATCGGTCGCCATCTGCGCCAGTCGGACTGCACCTTCGATCATGTGATCGCCTCGCCCGCGGTCCGCGTGGTCGAGACGCTGGCGGAGATCGGCGACGGGTACGGCGCGGTGCTGGCCCCCGAATGGGATCGCCGCATTTATCTCGCCTCCGCCGCGACATTGCTCGATATCGTCCATGAACTGCCCGAAATGGCGACGCGCGTGCTGCTGGTCGGGCATAATCCGGGGCTGGAGGATCTGGTGCTGACGCTGGTGCCGGACGACGGCGCGGCGTTGCGCGACGAGGTGGAGGCCAAATATCCCACCGCGACGCTGGCGGAGATGACGCTGGACGGCCGCTGGACGGAGGCGGGGCGCGGCACCGCGACGCTGGCGCGCTTCACCCGGCCGCGCGACCTCGATCCGACGCTGGGACCCGACAGCGACTGAACATGACGGGAAATTCACTGGTGACGTTCGTTCGATCGAACTAATCGGCGCCGGTGGTACAGGACCGGCTACTCGACATCGCGATCAGCGAATTCGGTTCGAAGGGGCTGGAGGGCGCCAGCACGCGCGGGATCGCGTCTGCGGCGGGAACAGCGATGTCGTCGATCACCTATCATTACGGCGGCAAGGAGGGATTGTACCTCGCCGCCGCCGATCGCATCGCCGAACGCATGGCGACGATGATCGCCGAACCGCTGGAGGCGGAGCAGCATATCGCCGCCGATGACGCGGACGGTGCACGCGCCGGCATCCACCGCATCCTCGGTCGCCTTGCCGACAAGATGGCGAGCGACGAGAATGCAGACTGGACGCTGTTCATCCTGCGCGAACAGATGAAACCGGGCGAGGCGTTCGACCGCATCTATGGCGGCGTGATGGGCCAGATGGTGCTGATGGTGGCCGATCTGGTCTGCATCGCCACCGGCCGCGCCGACGCCCGCACCGCCCGCATCGCGACCATCACGCTGATGGGTCAGGTGATGGCGCTGCGGTCGAGCCGGGCGACGTGCCTGCGGTTGCTGGAACGCGACACACTGGCCGCCGCCGACGTGGCCGACATCAAGGCGCGGATCGACGCCAATATCGATGCCATTCTCCATTCGATGCGTGCTGAGGAACAGGGCCGGGCATGAGCGACCACAACGACAATCCGAACGATGGGCAGAACGCCGCCGCCGCCGATACGCCGGAGGACAACGATCCGCAGGACGCGAGCAAGAAGCCGTCGCTGTTCAGGAAGCCGCTGTTCTGGATCATTCTGATCGGCGTCGTCGCGGTGCTGGTGATCGGCGGCGTGCTGTATTGGCTCGACGCGCGGCAATATGAATCGACCGACGACGCGTTCGTCGACACGCATATCGTCCGCCTCGCGCCGCAGGTCGCGGGCACGCTGGTGCAGGTCGCCGATCTCGACAATCGCCATGTTCAGGCGGGGCGGCTGCTCGCGGTCATCAAGGCGTCGGGTCGCGACGCACAGGTGGCCGAGGCACAGGCCAACGAACAACAGGCCCGCGCCCAGTTCGCTCAGGCGCAGGCACAGGTGACGGCGGCGATCGCCTCGCAGACGCAAGCGTCGGCACAGGCGCGCGTGCCGATGGCGGCGGCGGTGAAGGCGCAACAGGATCTAACGCGCTACGAGGCGTTGCAGCGGCTCGACCCGAATGCGGTGGCGGGCCAGCAGCTCGATCAGGCGCGGGCGACCGCGCGCCAGACCGCGGCGGATGCGGCGGCGGCGCGCGAGCAGATCGATACCGCGGCGGCGCAGGTGTCGGTCGCGCGGCGTCAGGTCGGCGCGGCGAAGTCGGTGATCGACGCGCGGCGCGCGCAGGTCGATCAGGCGAACGTCACGATCGGCGACCTGCGCCTGACCGCGCCGGTATCGGGTCAGGTGGTCAACCGTCAGGTCAATGTCGGCTCCTATGTCGGGCCAGGTACTCAGCTGATGGCGATCGTTCCCGATCGCATGTGGGTGACCGCCAACTTCAAGGAAACGCAGCTGACGTTGATGAAGATCGGCCAGCCGGTGGACATTCATGTCGACGCGTATCCCGGCATCGATTTCAAGGGCCATATCGATTCCATCCAGCGCGGCGCCGGTCAGGCGTTCGCCCTGCTGCCGCCGCAGAACGCGACGGGCAATTACGTGAAGGTGGTGCAGCGCGTGCCGGTGCGGATCGTGTTCGACACGCAAAACGGCCCCGATCCGCGCCGCTATCCGATCGGCCCCGGCATGTCGGTGGTGCCGACGGTAAAGGTGCGCTGACATGGCCGCCGCCGCCGCCGTTCCGCAATGGTCGCCCAGCCGGTCGGCGGCGGGGCGGTACAGCCCCTGGCTGATCGTCGCGATCATCTCGATCCCGACCTTCATGGAGGTGCTCGACACCTCGATCGCCAACGTTGCGCTCGATCATATTTCGGGCGGGCTGTCGATCACGACCGATCAGGCGACATGGGTGCTGACCAGCTACCTCGTCGCCAACGCGATCATCATCCCGATCTCGGGCTGGCTGAGCGATGCGATCGGGCGGAAACGATATTTCCTGTTGTCGATCGCGCTGTTCACGCTCGCCTCGCTGTTGTGCGGGCTGGCACCGAACATCCAGACGCTGGTGCTGGCGCGCGTGTTGCAGGGCATCGGCGGCGGCGGCCTCGCGCCCGTCGAACAGTCCATTCTGGCCGACACATTCCCGCCGCGACAGCGCGGCATGGCGTTCGCCGCGTTCGCGATCGTTGTCGTGGTCGGACCGGTGCTGGGGCCGACGCTGGGCGGGTACATCGTCGAATATTCCAGCTGGCACTGGGTGTTCCTCATCAACGTGCCCGTCGGCATCGCCGCGTGGTTCCTGGTCGAGGCGTTCGTCGACGAGCCGGATCAGGTGAAGAAGGATCGCGACGAGCGGTTCAAGCACGGCCTGCGCATCGATTATATCGGCGTCGCGCTGGTGGCGCTGGGCCTCGGCTTCCTCGAACTCACCTTCGATCGCGGCGAGCGGGAGGACTGGTTCGCCAGCGGCTTCATCGTGATGTCGGCGATCGTCGCGGCGGTGTCGCTGATCGCGCTCGTCATCTGGGAACTGAACCACAAGGACCCGGTGATCGACCTGAAGCTGCTGAAGAACCGCAACTTTGCGCTCACCATCGGCGTGATGGGCGTTACCGGCATGATCCTGTTCGGCACGACGCAGCTGATCCCGCAGATGCTGCAACAGGTGCTGGGATACAGCTCGCTCGACGCCGGCCTTGCGCTGACCGCGGGTGGTCTCGCGACCTTGGTGATGGTGCCGTTCGCGGGGCGGCTGAGCGGCATCGTCGATGTCCGCTTCCTGCTGTTGCCGGCGCTGTTGGTGCAGGCGTTCGCACTGTGGAACATGAGCCATCTGAGCGCCGACATCTCGTTCGCCGACGCGGCGTTCGCGCGGCTGTTCCAGGCGATGGCGCTGCCGTTCCTGTTCGTGCCGATCAACGCGATCGCCTATGTCGGACTGAAGCAGACACAGACCGCGCAGGCATCCAGCCTGCTCAACGTATCGCGCAATCTGGGTGGGACGCTCGGCATCGCCTTCGCGCAGACGCATCTGGCGAGCGGGTTGCAGCGGCATCAGTCGGAACTGACGCAGACGCTCAATCCGCTCGACCCGAACTATACCGACTGGATGGCGAAGGCGACGAACGTGTTCGGCGGACAGGGCGATCCGGCCGGCACGGCGATGGCGGTGCTGTACAGCCAGATGCAGCGTCAGGCGGCGATGCTCGCTTTCCTCGACGTGTTCCGATCGATGATGGTCGTCGTGCTGGTGGTCGCGCCGCTGGTGTTGTTCATGCGCTCCGGCAAGACCGGTCCCGCGCCTGCCGGAGGAATGCACTGATGCGCGCGCGCGCTTCGACATTGGGGACTGTGCTGGCGGCGGCGATGCTGGCCGGTTGCACCGTCGGCCCGAACTATCGTCCGCCAGAGATGACGGTGCCGGCGGCGTTCGTCGGTCCGCAGGTGGCCGCCGCGCCCGGCGCGTCGATCGATCCCGCCCGCTGGTGGACGGCATTCGGCGATCCGCAATTGAACGGCCTGATTGACCGCGCGCTGAAGGACAATCCCGACATCGCCATCGCCGCATCGCGCGTACGGCAGGCGCGGACGCAGGAGATCGTCGCGCGCGCGGCGGGGCGGCCGACCGTCAACGCGTCGGCCAATGCGAGCGCGCTGGAATTCAGCAAGAACGCCGGCCTGTCGACGATCGCGCGATCGTTCAGCGGCGGCGATACCGGTGGTGGCACTGGCGTCGGCACCGGATCGGGCATCGCCCTGCCGGGGCGTGGCATCACCACCTTCGCGGCGGGCTTCGACGCCAGTTGGGAGCTGGACCTGTTCGGTGGCGTCCGCCGTCAGCAGGAAAGCGCCCGCGCGCGGACCGAGGCGGCGATCTGGTCGCGGCGCGATGCGGCGGTGACGCTGGCCGCCGAAGTGGCGCAGGCGTATTTCGCGCTGCGGCTGGATCAGGTGCAGGCCGCGACCATCGATCAGGAACTGATCCGCCAGCGCCGCGCGCTGGAGATCGCCGGCAACATCGCCAAGGTGGGGCTGGTGCCGCCGATCGACGTCACGCGCCAGCGCGGATCGATCACCACGACCGAGGCACGGGCCGAACCCATCCGCGCCGATATCGACGTGCGGATGCACGCGCTGGCGATCCTGCTGGGCGAACCGCCTGCCGCGCTGATGGGCGAGTTGGCGGCGATGCCGGTGCGGACGCTGGCGGTGCCGGCGATCCCCGCAGGGCTGCCGTCCGACCTATTGCGCCGTCGCCCCGACGTGCGCGCGGCGGAGCGCGATCTGGCGGCGTCGACCGCCGATATCGGCGTGGCGGTGGCGGACCTGTATCCGGAGTTCAGCCTGACCGGTGTCGCCCAGTTGATCTCGACCGCGCTCGGCAATCTGTTCTCGGGCGACAGCCTGCAATTGACGGGCAGCGGCGCGGTGCAGTTTCCGCTGGTCGATTTCGGCCGGCGCAAGGCGACCGTGACCGCGCGCGAGGAGGATCGCGAACAGGCGTATCTGCGCTATCGCACGACGGTGTTGCAGGCGTTGCGCGATGTCGAGGACCCGCTGGCGCAGATCGCCGGCGAACGACGGCGCAACGCGGCGCTCGCCCGCGCGGTGACCGATGCGCAGAGCAGCGCGTCGGCGCTGGAGGCACAATACCGCACCGGCTTCATCGCACAGGACAGCCTGTTGAACGCCCAGTTCGACGTGCTGTCCGCGCGCGAGCAACTGGCCGCCAGCGATGCGCAATTGCGCCAGCTGACGGCCGCGTTGTTCAAGGCGATGGGCGGCGGCTGGGCGGAGGGCGACGACGTACCGCCGCGTCCTACGACAACCGCGACACCATGAGCCGCAATGAGGCGGCGTCGCTGCCGGCGATCTGGAGCAGGTAGCGGCCGGGACGCAGATCGAAATCGACCATCTTGCGCACGCCCGAGCAGGCGGGGCCATGGCCATGCGCGACGGAGTCGACCGCCTTGCCGTCGCTCACGACGTCAATCCACGCGCCGCTGCCCAGCGCCACGCGGTAACGCCCGCCGGCCGGCACGGTGAACGCGAACAGCCCGCCCCGGCTATCGTCGCTGCCACGCTTTGCCGGTGCGACTCGATACGCGATTTGTGCGGCGGGCAGTAGGGACGCCTGTCGCGATGCACCGATCGGCAGGGCGGGGGCTGCGCCATCCGACGCCGCCGCCGCTACCGGCGATGCCGTCGACCAGCCGGCTGGATCGGTGGATCGTCCAGCCACGCAGGGCGCGGCATGGATATCCCGCGCCGCGTTCGCCTGCAGCGCCGCCACCAGCGCTATCGCCATCCCGATCATGCCCGTATCTCCCATCGACCGGCTAACGCTATATCCTGTCGGATATACAAAGCCTACCGTTCCCCGTCGGAGGCCGGGGCCCCGTTGGGATGGCCGTCGTGATTATCATGAACGTCCGCCCAACTGGACCGGCCTCCGCCGGGGAACTGCTTAGCTAAAGCCAGCAGCCGTCACTGACCCTTCAAAAACCGATCCGCCGTGCGCAGGCTCAACGCCATGATCGTCAGCGCCGGATTGGCGGCGAGCGAACTCGGGAAGATCGAGTTGTCGCAGATCCACAGGTTATCGATGTCGAAGCTGCGACCCCATGGATCGACGACCGCGGCATCGCCGCTCTCGCCCATTCGGCAGGTGCCGATGGTGTGCGCCGCACGCGGCAGCACCATGATGTCGTGCGCCCCCGCCGCGCGCCAGATCGCGATCATCGTGTCGGTCGCATGCGCGTCGATCGCCCGTTCGTTGGCGTTGTAGCCGAACGTCACGCGCGCCTTGGGCAGGCCGAACGCGTCCGTCTCGTTTGCCAGCGTCAGGCAATTGTCGTCATGTGGCAGGCATTCGCCGTTGATGCCGATACCCGCGAGGTGAAGGTAATCGTCCATCAACGCGGTCAGGCCGCGACCCCAACGCCGGCCGCCCCGCGCCATCGTCGTCGCCAGCGTCATCGGCAGGACGCCGAGGCTCTGCATCAGATAGCCGCCAATGAACCCGGCTCCCTCGGCGCGGAGCATATCCTCGCTGATGAGCGACGACGGATAGCCGCGATTGCAACGCATCTCCGCATCGAAGCGACCCCAGACCTGCGTCGCGACATGCGCCATGAAATTGCGCCCGACCTGCCCGCTGGAATTGGCGAGGCCGAGGTGGAGCAGCAGTCGCGGCGTCTCCACCCCGCCGCCGCACAGGAACACCGCACCGCAACGCTGGCGATGCTCAATCCCGTCACGGACATAGACCACCGCCGTGACGCGCCCGCGGGCGTCGCGTTCGATCCCGGTCGCCATGCAGCCGGGCCTGATCTCCGCCCCGTGCGCGACCGCGAGCGGCAGATAGGTGGTGTCCATGCTGGTCTTGGCGGCGTTGCGACATCCCTGATGACAGGTGCCGCAATTGACGCACGCCTGACGAAGATCGCCGCCCTCCTGCTGCCAGTCGCGCGACACGACGGCGGCGGGCGCATCGGTCGTGACGATGCCGAGCGCGGCACACCCCGCCGCCATCGCATCGGCGGACGCGTTGCGCGCGACGGGCGGCAGCGGATAGCGTCGCGCCGTATCCCATGGATAATCCGCCGGGCCGGACACGCCGATGAAACGCTCGACCTCCTCGATATACGCGATCAGCTCGTCATGGCGGATCGGCCAGTCGACACCCTCGCCGGTCAACGATCGCAGCCGCAGGTCGCGCGCATCGGGGCGGGGGCAAAAGGCACCCCAGTGCAGCGTCGATCCACCGACGCCGGTCCCGCTGTTGTTGCCGCCGAACGCCTGCGGCATCGCGCCGTCGCTCAACCGTTCGTCCATCCAGTATAGTTCGCCGGCGGCGGTCTCGTCGGGGGTGTGATCGCCGGGTTCCCGATTGGGACCTGCTTCCAGCGCGACGACCTTCAGGCCCGCCTGCGCCAGCCGTGCGAGCAACGGCGCGCCGCCCGCACCGGTGCCGATCACCACCGCATCGACCATATCGGTGGCGGCATAGCGGCGCATCTGATCCAGCTTCAACGCAGGCGCTCCTTCGTCGCGCGGGGCTCCCAGCGTTCCGGGTCGTCGGCCCGCGTCTTCGCAAAGCCCTGTTTGCGCCAGCCGTCGCCGCCACTCGCGATGCCGTCATATCCGATCCGCGCCATCGTCGCCGGATGCGCCAGCCAGATACGGACGCCATCGGCGCGGACATCCTCGAACCACAGCGCCATCTGCGCGGGCGACAGCGTTGCGTCGGTGACGACAAGGCAGTCGCCATCCTCGATCCGCATCAACAGCGCGTCACGGCGCTCGTCGTCCAGTCCGGCAAATCCACCCGCGCCCGCCGCCCGGTCGAGCGTGTCGAGACCCGCCCGATACGCATCCGCATCGGCCGGCAGGTCGGCAAAGCGCCAGCCATCGCCCTCGCCCGCATGCAACCGCGCATCGATCCGCGCGGCAAGATCGATCGCGCCCTCCTCCTGCGGGATCACCCGCGCCATCAGCGCGCGCAGTGTCGCCAGTTGCCCGCTCGACAGGACGTGCGGTACGTAATCGACCGCATCCGGCCGCGCGCGATCGATCAGGATTGCGCGCGTGCGGGCGCTGACTCGATCGGACGCGATCAGGCGCGCGAAATGCGGCGGGATGGTAGGCCGCGTCGCCACTGCGATCGCGACATGCTGGCGGATCAGGTCGGCCACCGCCGCCGGCTGCTCCAGCGGCATCAGGTGCGCGGCGCCGTCGATCACCGCCACGTCGGCGTTGGCATAATGCGGCGCGTTCAGCCGGCGCTGATTGGCCTCGCCCAGATCGCCATCCGCCGATCCCGCGACGATCAGCGCGGGAAGGTGCAGGACACCGATCCGGCCCGACCAGTCCTCGCGGCTGCCGCGTTCCAGCCACGCGAGCCACGCGGCGGAATCGGAGCGCCGCACATCGACGACCGCCGCCGCCATGACGGCATCCGGCAGCGGCGCGGCGATGTTCTCGCTGACGAAATTCGTTGCCTCGTCCTCGGTCAGCGGCCCCTTCGCTGCCCAACCGATCATCATCGCGCGGCGGTCGTCGTCGATCGGCTCGGGCGAGGGGGGCGAGGCGGCGATCAGTACGACACCGGCCAGCCCCGGCAACGCGCCGTGTTCCGATCGTGCCGCCAGGATCGTCGCGATCTTGCCGCCCATGCTGTGGCCGACGATTACCCAAGGCCCGTCGATCCGCGCGCGGATGATCGCGGCGACATGATCCGCCATCTCCTCGACCGTAAAGTCCGTATCGCCGACCGCGTTGCCGAAACCGGGCAGGTCGATCGCGATGCAGGCGTATCCCGCCAGCCGGTCGACCACCGCATCGAACGAGCGAGCGCTCGCCCCCAGTGCGTGCAGCAGCACGATGACGGGCGCGTCCTTCATTCCACCGACCATTCCGACCAAGATCACCTCCGATGACATCGCCCCCGTAACGAGGGTCGCCGGCTTCGGTGCCGTCGATCGGTTGCTACATCGCGAAAAGATAACCTGTGTTCGATCAGATCGGCAGGTGCGTCGTCGCCTTCACCTCTTCCAGCACCGCATAGGTGCGCGTCTCGCGAATGCCCGGCAGGTCGACCAGCGTCGATCCAAGGAACACCCGGTACGCCGCCATGTCGGCGACGCGCACCTTCAACAGATAATCGAACCCGCCCGCGACCATATGGCATTCCAGTACCTCGGGCAGTCGTTCGACATGCGCGGCGAAGGCGGCGAACACGTCGTCCGATGTCCGGTCGAGCAGCACCTCGACGAAGATCATCAGCGCGCGGCCCAGCTTCACCGGATCGAGCAGCGCGGTGTAACCGACGATATACCCGCTGGCGCGCAACCTCTTCACCCGGTCGAAACAGGCGGCGGGCGACAGGCCGCACGCGGTGGCCAACGCCTGATTGGTGATCCGCCCGTCATCCTGCAACGCGCGGAGCAGCTTGCGATCCATCGCATCCATATCGAACATCCTTCGGCCGGCGCCTCGCGGACGCCTATTCCTTCGCCACGAAGGGCATAATCGCAAAGCACCTCCACCGGAAACCTCGATATAGGCGAACGATCACCTTATCGGATCATCGCCATGCTTCGCACCTTCGACTGGGACCGCCTCGACACCACCAAGTACCGCGAGGAGAGCGAGACCGTCGCCGCCCTCCTCCGCGCCGTGCCGCTGAACACCGACGACCGCGCGACCGTGTCGCGCCACGCGGTGGCGCTGGTGCAGGCGGCGCGTGCCTCCACGAAGAAGCAGGGCGTGGTCGAGAGTTTCCTGCAGGAATTCTCGCTCGGCACCAAGGAGGGCCTCGCACTGATGTGTCTGGCCGAGGCGCTGTTGCGCACGCCCGATGCAGATACGCGCGACCGGCTGATCGCGGAAAAGATCGGCGCGGCGGACTGGGCGAGCCATCTCGGCGGATCGGACAGCCTGTTCGTCAATGCCTCGACCTGGGGGCTGATGCTGACCGGCAAGCTGATCGACGTCGATGACGAGGCGAAGCGCGATCTGGGCGGCTGGGTGAAGCGGCTGACCGCGCGGCTGGGCGAACCGGTCATCCGTCAGGCGGTCGGCGCGGCGGTGCGGATGATGGGCGAACAGTTCGTGCTGGGCCGCACGATCGAGGATGCGCTGAACCGGGCGAAGAAGGACGGCTATCTCTGCTCGTTCGACATGCTGGGCGAGGGTGCGCGGACCGCCGCCGATGCCGCGCGCTACGAGACGATCTATGCCGACGCGATCGAGGCGGTCGGCCGCGCCCGCGCGCCGGGTCTGTCGCCGGAGGATGGCCACGGCGTCTCGGTGAAGCTGTCGGCGCTCTGCCCGCGTTACGAGGCTGTGCAGGAAGCACGCGTGTGGGAAGAACTCTATCCGCGCGTGAAGCGCCTCGCGCTGATCGCCGCGCGCCATAACCTGAACTTCGCGATCGACGCGGAGGAAGCGGACCGGCTCGTCATCTCGCTGCGCCTCGTCGATCGGCTGGCGCGCGATGAGGAACTGGGCGACTGGACCGGCCTCGGCGTCGTGGTGCAGGCGTACCAGAAACGCGGGCTGGCGGTGATCGAGGGGCTGGAGGCGCTGGCCCGTTCCACCGGCCGCCGGATCATGGTCCGCCTCGTCAAGGGCGCCTATTGGGACAGCGAGATCAAGCGGGCGCAGGTCGCCGGGCGGCCCGATTATCCCGTCTTCACGACGAAGCCCGCGACCGATCTGTCCTATCTGGTCTGCGCCGCCGCACTGATCGAGGCTAGCCCGGCGCTCTATCCGCAATTCGCGACGCACAATGCCCACACGCTCGCCGCCGTCAGCCTGATGGCGACGCAGCGCGGGGTACGGATCGAACACCAGCGGCTGCACGGCATGGGCGAGGCGCTGTACAAGGCCGCCGGCGGCAATTTGAGCCTGCGTGCCTATGCGCCGGTCGGCGGGCATGAGGAACTCTTGCCCTATCTGGTCCGTCGCCTGCTGGAGAACGGCGCCAACACCAGCTTCGTCCATGCCTTGCTCGACGAGCGGGTGCCGGCCGAACTGGTGGTCGGCGATCCGATCGATACCGTCCGTGCGCAGCCCGACCGGCATCCGCGCATTCCGGTGCCGGCCGACATCTATGGCGCGGCGCGGGCCAATCCGGTCGGTCGCGATTACAGCCGCGACAGCGAGCGGGCGGTGGCGGCACGCGCGGCGCAGGTCGGCGCGGCGGACACCATCGCCGCCGGCCCGATCGTCGGCGGCTCGCTGCTCGCCGGCACGGGGCCGCGACCGATGACCAGCCCGGTCGATCGCACGCAGTTGATCGGTGCGGTCAGCGAGGCGACGCCCGCCGACATCGATCTCGCCGCGAAACGTGCCCGCGCCGCACAGCCGGCGTGGGACGCGATGGGCGGCACCGCGCGCGGCCGGGTGCTGCGCGCGATGGCCGATGCGCTGGAGGCGAACATGGATCGCCTGATCGCGCTGCTGTCGCGCGAGGCGGGCAAGACGCTGAACGACGGCGTCGCCGAAGTGCGCGAGGCGGTCGATTTCTGCCGTTACTATGCGCATCTCGCCGAGAAGCAGTTCGACGGCCTGCAACCGCTGACCGGGCCGGTCGGCGAGACCAACCATCTCGAATTGCGCGGGCGCGGCATTTTCGTGTGCATCAGCCCGTGGAATTTCCCACTGGCGATCTTCACCGGCCAGATCGCCGCCGCGCTGGCAGCGGGCAATGCGGTGCTGGCGAAACCCGCCGAACAGACACCGCTGATCGCCGCCGAAGCGGTGCGGCTGTTCCACAAGGCGGGCCTCGATCCCGACCTGCTCGCGCTGCTGCCCGGTGACGGTGCGACCGTCGGCGCGGCGCTGGTCGAGCATCCCGGCATCGCCGGCGTCGCCTTCACCGGCGGCACCGAAACCGCCTGGTCGATCAACCGCGCGCTGGCCAATCGCCGTGGGCCCATCCTGCCGTTCATCGCGGAAACCGGCGGCCTGAACGCGATGTTCGTCGATACGACGGCACTGAAGGAGCAGGTGGTGGACGACGTCATCGTCTCGGCGATCGGTTCCGCCGGGCAGCGTTGCTCGGCCCTGCGCCTGTTGTTCGTGCCCGAGGAATCGGCGGACGAACTGATCGCCACGCTGACCGGCGCGCTCGATGCGCTGGTGATCGGCGACCCCGCCGACGCCGCCACCGATATCGGCCCGGTGATCGACGCCGACGCGCTGGCCATGCTGGAGGAGCACCGCGCCCGGCTGGGCCGCGAGGCGACGATCCTCGCGCGGCTCGATCCGGGGGCATGGGGCGCCCGCGGCGATTTCTTCGGTCCGCTCATCGCCGAAATCCCGCGCGCCGATTTCCTGGGCAAGGAGGTGTTCGGCCCGATCCTGCACATCTATCGCTACAAGGCGGACGAGCTGGAGACGATCGCGCAGGGGCTGGCCGATACCGGCTATGCCCTGACGCTGGGCATCCACAGCCGCATCGAACGCTTCGCCGAGCGCATCCGCGCGCTGGTCCCCGCCGGCAACGTGTACGTCAACCGCTCGATCATCGGCGCGGTCGTCGGCGTGCAGCCGTTCGGCGGCGAGGGATTATCCGGCACCGGCCCGAAGGCCGGTGGCCCCCACGCGCTGCTCCGCTACGCGGTCGAGCGGGCGGTCTCGGTCAACATCACCGCGCAGGGCGGCGATCCGGCGTTGCTGAATATTTGAGCGTTCGTCCTCGGACGTCATTGCGAGCGTAGCGAAGCAACCCAGAGTCCCCCGCGCTGCACTGGATTGCTTCGCTGCGCTCGCAACGACGAAGTTTCATCGGGTACGATCGACGCGATCACCGGCCTTCACATCACCGCCGATCGCTCCGTCCAATCGCGAGCCGCATCGATCACCAATACCAGCCGGCAGCAACCGGTGCCGGCGATCGGCGGCGAGCGGTGGATGATCGGCCGCTCGGGCGCCCGGTCGCGTCCCTTGAACAGCGCCACATCGCCCGCCGGAATCTGGCGCACGTCCAACTCGTCGACCGGCGTCCCGCCCTGCCACCGTGCCACCTCGTCGTCAGCCAGCCACTGCGTCCCCGGCCCGGCATAGGTGCAGATCAGGCGAACGCCGACCTGATCGCCGTGGAACCGGCGGCAGGCATCGGTTTCGACCACATCCAGCCTGATCGCCACCTGCTCGCTGTCGAGCAACCGGCCGAACGCCGCCGCCAGCATCGCGATATCGGCCGCCAGCGCGGCGACGTATCGTTCGGCATATCCCGCCGCGCGCAGCGCCGTCGACAATGGTTCGCGCGCCCGGTCGGCATCGACCATCAGGGTCACGTCGTCCACCGCCATCAGTGCGTCGCCGGCCGGCACCGCCGGTACGTATGACCGCGCCCAGATCGCCAGATTGACCGATAGCAACAGGATCGCCGCCAGCGCATCGACGTCGCGACCGCGGACGGCGTGATCGGGCATCGCCGCGACATCGTCGCGCGCCAGCACCATGGTCATGCGGGCTCGACCACCGCCGGTTGTTCGCCCCATGTCGGGAACGGATCGGGCAGGGCGGTCCAGCGTTCCGGCGTGAACTGCGCGGCATCGACCAGACAGGCGTCGAGATCGCGGCGCAGCGCGGCTTCGTCCATGTCGATGCCGATGAAGACCAGCTCCTGTCGCCGGTCGCCCCAGACCGGGTCCCAGTGCCGGCCGACGAACTGCTCGAAATCGTCGTTCGTCTCCGGCCAGCGGTTCTTCGGCACCGCCGCCCACCAGCGGCCCAGCCGCGCCACGCTGGTCTGGCTACCCGCCTTGGCCAACTCGCCCAGAAAATCGGGCCGCGTCGCCAGCCAGAAATGCCCCTTCGCGCGAATCACCTTGTCCAGCGCCCCCGCGCCGGTCAGGAACCGCCGGAACGCCGCCGGATCGAACGGCGCACGGGCGCGATAGACGAAGCTCTCGACGCCGTATTCCTCGCTTTCCGGGCGGTGATCGGCATAACCGTACAGCTCCTTCGCCCATAAGGGATGCCGTTCCGCCTTCTTGTCGTCGAACAGGCCGGTGTTCAGGATCGCATCCAGCGGCACCGCCGCGAAATCGGCATCGATGATCCGGGCATCGGCGTTAAGCGAGGCGACGATCCGGCGGACGATCGCCAGCTGTTCGGGCGTCACCGCGTTCGCCTTGTTGACGATCACCACATCGGCGAACTCGATCTGTTCGACCAGCAACGACACCAGGCTGCGGTCGTCGCCTTCGCCCGCGGTCTCGCCACGCTGGCTGAGCAGGTCGGCGCTCGAATAATCCGACAGCAGGTTCAGCGCGTCGACGACCGTCACCATCGTATCCAGCCGCGCGACATCGCCCAGCGAGGCGCCGTCCTCGTCGCGGAAGCTGAACGTCGCGGCGACCGGCAGCGGTTCGGAAATGCCGGTGCTCTCGATCACCAGATAATCGAACCGCCCCTGATCGGCGAGCGCGCGCACCTCCGCCAGCAGATCCTCACGCAAGGTGCAGCAGATGCAGCCATTGGTCATCTCGACCAGCGTCTCCTGCGACCGGGACAGCGCCGCCTCGCCGCCCCGCACCAGATCGGCGTCGATGTTTACCTCCGACATGTCGTTGACGATAACCGCGATCCGCCGCCCCTCGCGATTGGCGAGCAGATGCTGGAGCAGCGTGGTCTTGCCGGCGCCGAGAAAGCCCGACAGCACCGTGACGGGAAGACGCAGGTCGGGGGAGGGGATGGTCATGGATCGATCGCTTTGATGTTATGGTATCTCGTCGCATTGATAACGACCGCACTGTGACCCTGTCCAGTCTCAATGATACATTGTCACTTAAATGGGCGGCGGATTCATTCGGGCGATGTTCCACCGCATCGTCGGCGGCCCCGAAAGCCCGTATCGCCCGTTATCGCCGTCATCAGGAGACACACTATGCGCTTCGTACAGATCGATATCCTGCCGTCGGGCAAGGCGCTGGTCGATATCGACAAGCTGACCCATGCCGTCCCGCAGGAAGGGGGCAGCCGGCTGTTTCTCGGCGCTCAGCATCTCGATGTCCCCCATACGCTGGCGGAACTGGAGAATGTGCTCGCCGGCCGCGAACGCGACGATGCTGGCGAACGCAGCACGGCCGGCTTTCGTATGGGCTAGATCCGCATGACGAACGCCGCGCCGGGGATCGGCAACGACACCCCCGTCGGCACGAGCCTACCGTCCGCCGCGATCGTCAGCATCGTCAGCGTCCCGTCCCGCTCGTTCGCCACCGCGACCAGCCGGTGATCCTCGACCAGCAGGAAGAACCGCGGCGACGCTCCGCCCACGGGGACATGCTGGACCAGCGTCGGCATCCCGTCCACGTCCAGCGCGAAGAAGGCGATGCCGTCATGCCCCCGGTTCGACACATAAAGCCGCTCGCCCGCCCGATCGATCGCGATATGCGCGACGGCGCTTTGCCCGATCCATCCGTCCGGCAGGGTCGACAGCGTTCGCCGTTCGTGGAACGTGCCGTTCGCCCCGGCCAGCACCGTCAGGCTGTTCGCCAGTTCGCTGACCAGATAGGCGATACCCCCGATCCGGGGATGCATCGCCAGATGGCGCGGTCCCGCTCCCGCCGCCGCCACAAAGGCGACCACCGGCGGACCCATCACGCCCCGCCGATCGACCGGAAACGCCAGCACCTGATCGGTGCCGAGATCGGTCCGATACAGCCAACGGCCGTCCGCGGCGAAGCCGACCCAATGCGCGTGAGGCCCCTCCTGCCGCCCGGCATCCGGCCCCGACCCGCGATGGACATGGGTCTGCACATCGCCCTCCGGCAGGCCGTCACGCTCGTTCAACCGAAACAGCGAGACGCTCCCGCTCCCGTAATTCGCCACCGCGAGCAAGGTCCGATCACCGTTCAGCGCCAGATGGCACGGCGCCGTCCCCCACGCATCGACGGTCGTTATCCGGCGCCAATCCCGACCGTCATGCTGGAAGACGCCGATCGCCCCCGCATGTTCGTCGACGATGTAATGCAGGCCATGGCGCGGCGCATGGACACCGAACGACGCATTGGCCGCGTCGGCGAACGCGTCGCCCACCACCCATGCGCCGTCGACCAGACGCACATCGTACAATCCACGCCCGCCGACATCCGACCAAGTGCCGACGACAAGATGCAGGGCGGAATCAGTCATGGCATGGCCCATAGACGCTGATGACGTCGTATCGAACCGTCATTGCGAGCGTAGCGAAGCAGCGCAGAGCCACAATCAGGACGCTCTGGGTTGCTTCGCTATGCTCGCAATGACGGATCACGCCGTCACCCCGTGACGGCTTGGCGGCACGCCCGATCCGGCGCAGACTGCGGCGATGCTGTCCTTCCTGTTGCTCATGCTCGCCCAAGCGGCCTCGGCCCCGGCCCCGGTGCCCGCCCAGACGCCACCGCTGACCGCCGCGACCTCGCCCGAACCGCCCGCGACCCGGTGGCCCACCCGCGACGGTCGCTACGATATTCAGAACTTCCGATTCCGCTCGGGCGAAAGCATGCCCGACCTGCGCATCGGCTACACCATGCTGGGGCAGCCGCACCGCGATGCCCGTGGCGAGATCGACAATGCGGTGATGATCCTCCACGGCACCGGCGGCACCGGCCGCCAGTTCCTCAGCCCGCAATTCGCCGACGAACTGTACGGCCCCGGCCAGCCGCTCGATATCCGCCGCTACTGGATCATCCTGCCCGACGGCATCGGTCACGGCCAATCGTCCAAGCCGTCCGACGGCATACACATGCGCTTCCCGCATTATGATTATGACGACATGGTCGATGCGCAGTACCGGCTGCTGCGCGACGGACTGGGCATCCGCCGGATGCGGCTCATCATGGGCACGTCGATGGGCTGCATGCACGGTCTGGTCTGGGGCGAGACGCATCCCGACTTCGTCCGCGCGCTGATGCCGCTGGCCTGCGAGCCGGTCGAGATCGCCGGGCTGAACCGCATGTGGCGGCAACTGGCGATCGACGGGATCAAGGCCGATCCCGTCTGGGCCGGTGGCGAGTATCGCACGCCGCCCGTGCAGGGTCTGCGCACCGCCGCCAGCCTGTTGTTCGTCGCCGGTGGCGCGCCGCTCTATTTCCAGGCGCAATATCCCACCCGCGATGCCGCCGCCGCCTTCGCGCAACAACGCGTCGCTACCTCGATCGCGCAGACCGACGCCAACGACCTGATCTATCAGATTGAGGCATCGCGCACCTATTCACCTTGGGCACGGTTGGAGGCGATCACGACGCCGACGATGTGGATCAATTCGGCCGACGACTTCATCAACCCACGCCAGCTCGACCTGCCGCAGCGTGCCGTCGCCCGCATGAAGGACGCGCGCTTCCGGCAGATTGCGGAGAGCGACGACACGCGTGGCCACGGCACCCACACCGCCGCCCGGTTCTGGAAACGGGATCTGGTCGATCTGCTACAACGGACCAGATAGGGCGGATGGCGGCGGGCGCTTGCCGTGATCGACGGTTCCGGTATCGTGGCGCCATGCTTACACGACGCCACCTCATCGGCTCCTCTCTCTCCCTCGCCGCCATGCCCCTGGTGGGCAAGGCGGCGCTCGCCGCGACACCGCCAGTCAAGGCGGGGCGGCTGAAGCAATCGGTCAGCCGCTGGTGTTACGAGAAGATTCCGCTCGACGATCTCTGCGCCTTCGCGGCGAAGATCGGCCTGCAGGGCATCGATCTGCTGCAACCCGCCGATTACGACGTGCCGCGCCGGCATGGCCTGCGCTGCACGATGGGTTATGCGGCGGAAAATATGACGATCGCCAACGGACTGAACCGGGTCGAGAATCACGCCGCCATCGAAAAGGCGTTCCGCATCGGCATCCCGCAGGCGGCCCGGTCGTCCGTACCGAACGTGATCGCCTTTTCCGGCAACCGCCGTGGCCTGTCCGATGAACGCGGCGCCGCGAACACGATCGCCGGCCTAAACCGCGTCAAGAAGATCGCCGAGGACAATGACGTCACCATCTGCGTCGAACTGCTCAACAGCAAGGTGAACCACCCCGATTATATGGCCGATCACACCGCCTGGGGCGCGCGGGTGATGGAGGCGGTCAATTCGCCGCGCGTGAAGCTGCTGTACGATATCTACCACATGCAGATCATGGAGGGCGACCTGCTGGATACGGTCCGCCGGAACCTGAAATGGATCGGCCATTTCCACACCGGCGGCGTCCCCGGCCGCCACGAACTGAACGACACGCAGGAGGTGAACTGGCACGGCGTCGCCGCGGGAATCGCCGATATGGGTTTCACCGGCTATTTCGCGCATGAATTCGTGCCGACGGGCGATCCGTTGCCCGCGCTCGCGCAGGCGGTACGGATCTGCACCGTCTGACGTGATGCCGATGCCATTCGGCTGACATGTTGGTGATATAGCTGTCTGTGATACTATATCATGCCCGGTTTGTTCGGGCGCCCAGACGATCGGCCTGATATGAAACGCATACTCCTCGTCCCGATTATGGCCGCGCTCCTGATCGGGGGCGCCGCCATCGCGCGGGTCGAGACGGTCGGGCCATCCGGCTATCTGCGGGCGAGTGCGTTCGACCTGCTCGCCGACCTGCCGCCCGCGCCGCAACCCGGCGATGCCCGCGCGCTCGCCGACCGCGCGATCTTCCGCCAGACCCGCGCCTTGCAGGGGACGCCGCGCTGGGCGCTGGCGACGAACGACGTGAAGCTCGCCCCCGCCGACATGATGCGCGATTTCAGCTGTTCGGTCGGCATCGCCCTGACGCCCGACACCGTGCCGCGCACCGCCGCGCTGGTCCGTCGCGTCTCGTTCGACACCGCGCGCAACACCGGCATCGCCAAGGATTTCTACAAGCGCCAGCGGCCGTTCCTGATTAATCGGGGCGCGGTCTGCCAGCCGGTCGATCAGCTGAAGGGCAGCTATGACTATCCGTCCGGCCACACCACCGCCGGCTGGACATGGGCGATGCTGCTGGCGACGCTGGTCCCCGATCGCGCCACCGCGATCCTGGCGCGGGGTCGCGCCTTCGGCGAAAGCCGGATCGTCTGCGGCGCGCACAACGCCAGCGCGGTGGAGGGCGGCCGCCTGTCCGCCACCGCGACGCTGACCGCGATCGGCGCCGATCCGGTCTTCGCCCGCGACCTCGCCACCGCCCGCGCCGAACTCGACGCCCTGCGCCGCGATCCCGCCACGGTCAGACCGGACGCCGCCACCTGCGCACAGGAAACCGCGCTGGTCGCTCAACGCCTCTTTTAGGCTTGGCGGGAAACAGGATATCCTGCACGGCGGCGTGCTACCGGAGAAGCACGATGACGTCATCACGCCGCGGGCCGATCGGGCTCCTGCGCCACGCGATGCTGGCGGCATCGCTGGCTGCCACCGCGGTCGGTGCGCAAACGCCGGCACCGGCACCGGCAACACGGATCGACATCGACGTGTCGCGTGCCGGCACCCCGCTGGACCGGTCGTTCGATCTGTCGGTGGGATCGGACTTCGCCGGAACGCTGGCCCGGCCCGACAGTCTGGCGCAATTGACGACGGCGGTGGACGAACTCGGCTTTCGCTATGTCCGCTTCCATGCGCCCTTCCACGACGCGCTGCACACCGTGCAGCTTCGGGAGGGCAGGATCGTCTATGACTGGACCGGGCTGGACCGCTTGTTCGATGCTCTCCTCGCCCGCCGGATCAGGCCGTTCGTCGAGCTGGGTTTCACGCCCGAGGCGATGGCGACGTCGAAACAGACGATCTTCTATTGGAAGGGCAACACCTCGCATCCGGACCCGGCCAAATAGGCGGCGCTGATCGATGCCTTCGTGCGTCACATCAGGACGCGATACGGGGTGGCGGAGGTCCGCCGCTGGTATTTCGAGGTGTGGAACGAACCCAACCTCGACGGCTTCTGGGAGAAGGCCGACCAGCGCGCCTATTTGGACCTGTACGAATCGTCCGCCCGCACGATCAAGGCGATCGATCCGCGCCTGCGGGTCGGTGGCCCGGCGACGGCGGGCGCGGCCTGGGTGCCGGAATTTCTCGACCATGCCGCCAAGCGCCACATCCCCGTCGATTTCGTGAGCACCCACACCTACGGCGTCGATGGCGGGTTCCTTGATGA
>NZ_JAELXS010000021.1 GCF_016427505.1 Sphingomonas mollis
TCGGTGTTCTGGTCGGTCCTGACCTCGTCAACGCCGATGGCGTGGCGCCCGCCTGAGGGGACATGATCGGCACCCCCTGCCCGGCCGCAGCCGACCGCAGATTTTATTCACTCCGACTCATTGCGATTGCCCCGGCAGACCACTCGCGCATCATCTGCTCATGGAACAGCGCATCACTCATGCGTGCGGTCACGAACAGACCCATTACCTCACCGGCTTTGCCAGCCAGCAGGATCGCAAGGCGCGGTGGCTGACGACGACCAAGTGTCGATCCTGTTTTATCACGGAGAAGAAGACCGCACAGGCAGATGCCGCCTCACGCGACGGTGCTGCTATCGCCCATCTCGACCTGCCCCCGCTGACAGGCAGCGAGCGGCAGGTTGCGTGGGCGACGAGCGTCCGTGCCAGTCATTTGGCCGCCCTGGTCGCTGAGCCAGACGCGGGGAACACCGGTGCCTTTCAAACCTGCCTCACGATCACCGATGGCAAATGGTGGATCGATCACCGGGATTTGCCGAATACGGATTTGCTTACCACAGCTGGGAGCTACCTCTGCCCAGCCAGCATCGCGGCTGCGATGCCTGTACCGTCATGCCTGCATCGAGCGGCGTGACTGTCCAAGATCACAGGGTCGTCAAAACGCGAACATTGCTGAGCGGGATCACTCACTTAGAGCGGTTTCTCACCGGGCTGAATCATAATGGGATTCCCGTCGCCGCGATTTTCTGATTCAGGATTCATGCCGGTGGCAGCAGCTTGCGAGCCAGCACGGGACGCCGGCACCGCTGCCGCAGGGCGGAGATCGACGATCGATGAGGATCGAGGCGCATGCCGGATTGATCCTGGAGGCTTACAAGGCGACGCCCGACATCACCTTGGCCGAGTTGCAGGCGCTTCTGGCCGATCACGGCACCGAGGTCGCGCTCGGCACGATATGGCGGTTCTTCGCGCGGCGCGGGAGCACGCGCAAAAAAAGACAGCGCACGCGACCGAGCAGGATCGCCCCGACATCCTGAAGCGGCGCAAGGAATGGTTCGACGGTCAGCTCGATCTCGATCCCGGGCAGCTCATCTTCATCGACGAGACCTGGGCATCGACGAACATGGCGCGTCGGTATGGCAGGGCGCCACGCGGCGAACGACTGAGGGCCGGTGTGCCGCACGGACACTGGAAAACCACCACCTTTGTTGCCGGCCCGAGCCGTACGGGCATGATCGCACCCTGGGTCCTCGACGGGCCGATCAACGGTGATGCCTTCACCACCTACGTGACCCGCGTTCTGGTGCCCGAACTCCCGCCCGGCAACGTCGTCATCATGGACAACCTGTCCAGCCATAAGGCGCCAGCCGTGCGTGCCGCCATCGAAGCCGCAGGTGCCAGGCTCCTGTTCCTTCCGCCTTACAGCCCGGACTTCAATCCCATTGAAAATGGCCTTTTCAAAGCTGAAGGCGCATCTGCAGAAAGCCGCCGAGCGGACCATCCACGGCCTCTGGAATGCCATCGGCCGCATCGTCGACCTCTACTCGCCCCAGGAATGCTCGAACTACTTCGCAGCCGCTGGCTACGATGCAGACTGATCAGAAACCGCTCTAACTGATGATGTGCCGGCTGACCGGGTTGCGATCCGCAGTGACTCCGACCCATGTGTGGACACTCAGGAGATCCGAACCGCTCCCCGTTCCTGCCGTTCGTTCATGGACAAGCCCGAAACCCGCACATCGCTCAGGGCGGATGCCTGAACGGCTCGGAGCGAAGAAAACAGCTTGCCCGCTTACTGGCGGCGTGTCGTAAGCGCCCTACCCCTTCGGAAGCCAGCAACGGCTTGAAGCCCCCTGGGGTAGATAACGACGCTCGAGCAGCGGAGCATGACGAGGGTGACATCCAAAGTGACCACCTGCACGGTTTATCGGAGGCGAAGAATGGTTTCTGATGGTCGGCGGTCAGTCGACGGCAATCGGCAGCACGCTGTAACGTCAATGTCCGATCGTCACTCAAGACGGATCATCAGTTTTCAATAGCGACGAACCGAATTTCCGGAGTCATCTTCGAAGTTGCCATACCAAATAATCACCGGTAATGTCAGACAATTAATACCGGTAAACCGGGTTTAGGGAGAGGAATGATGGCCTTCGAGAAGTTTGGCCGCCTGTTCGGAACGAGTTCGATCCTCGTGCTGGCTATGGTCGCGCAGTCGGCATTAGCGCAGGACGCCAGTGGCACACCAGCTTCGCGGACGGCAGCTGCTCAATCGACCACACCGAATGCACAGGAGGCATCTGTCGGCGTGGATGCCGCCGCGCCGGTACAAGGCACTCCCGCTGAAAGCGGAACTATCGACGACGACATTATCGTTACCGGCGTCCGTGCCAGTCTCGCGTCCGCTCAGTCGATCAAGCGGAACGCGACGCAGATCGTTGATTCCATCGTTGCAGAGGATATCGGCAAATTACCTGACAACACGGTCGCCGACGCCCTGCAGCGCGTGACTGGCGTTCAAGTCACGCGCGGTGCGGGCGAAGCGGGAACGGTGCTGATCCGCGGCCTGCCCAACGTTGCCACGGTTCTGAACGGACGCGAGGCATTCACGGGCGTCACGCGCGGCTTCGCCTTGCAGGACATTCCAGCCGAGCTGATTGCCGGTGTCGATGTGTACAAGACCAGCACGCCCGATCTGATCGAGGGTGGCGTCGCTGGCCTGATCGATGTCCGCCTGCGTCGGCCTTTCGATTTCGTCGGCAGCCAGATCGCCGCCAGCGGCCGCGCGGTCTATAGTGATCAATCCAAGAAGTGGGGATATATCGGCTCCGGCCTCGTCAGCCAGCGATGGGATACGGGCATTGGCGAGATGGGACTGCTTCTGGCGGCGTCGTACAACAAGCGGCAGTACCAGGATCAGACCGCCTTCGACTTCGTGTCGTCGGGTTCGCCGGTCGCGACGCCGGATACGGTGGGTGGCCTCTACACATCGGGCGATCGACGCCGGACGGCGCTCAACGCCTCGTTCCAGTGGCGGCCCTCCCCTGATGTCGAATTCTATGCCGATGGCGTCTTCACACGCTATGACAATCAGATCGCGGTCGATTTCTTCATCGGATTACCCAAGGCCGGCACGCTGACGAGCGTGACGCCAAATGCCAGTTATCCGATCCTCGCCGACAGCAGCAGCACCGCCAATGCGTTCACGCTGACCAGCAAACAGGCGTTCCGCAACCGGACCGACAATTATCAGGGCGTCGTCGGCGGCAAATGGACATTGGGACAGGCGGTATTCAACACCGAGGTCACCTACAACTACAGCGAGGTCCCGAACCGCAACGCTATCCTCGACACCTCGTTCAATGTGCCTCGGTTCGACGTCGATTACGACGTCGGCGGCACACCACGGGTGACGCTGACCGGCGCGGATCTGACCAATCCCGGCATTTACACGATTCGAACGCTGTTCGATAACAACGGCCTGGATACCAGCGAGCAGATCGCCTGGCGCAACGACCTGACGATCAAGCCCGACAGCACGGTGATCGAGACGTTGAAGATCGGCACCCGGTACACCCACCGCAACGTGGAATCACAGGCGACCGCCTCGATCCCACTCGCCTTTCCCACCGCGGCTGGGGCGCCGCTGGCATCGATTCCCGGCTTTGCGACCCTGTCCCCCGGCGGGCTGGTGAAGGGTGCGCTCGGCATCGACCGGTTCATCACCGCTGATACCGATTTCCTCCTGAACAACACCGACCAGATCCGTACGTTGTTCGGCCGCCCGACGGGAGCGCGTGCGTACGAGCCGAACCTCGCCTTCTTCAACCGCGAGGACACCTATGCCTTCTACGGACAGCTGGGCTATCATTTCGACCTCGGCTCGATGCCGCTCGATGGCGTTGCCGGCGCCCGCGTCGTCAACACCGTGGAACAGCTGAACGGCAATAACGTCTCGAGCAAGCAGAATTATCTGAACGTCCTGCCCAGCATCAACGCGCGTCTCGGCCTGACGGAAAAGCTGTTCCTACGTGCGGCCGCCGGCAAGACGGTTACCCGACCCGAGTTCGCCGCACTGAACCCGCTGATCACCTTGGTGCCGAGCGGCAATACCGGCACCCAGCAATATATCGGGACCGGCAGTGGCGGTAATCCCAACCTGCAGCCGATCAAGTCCACGGCCTATGACGCGTCGCTGGAATGGTATGTGGCGCGCAGCACCTCGCTGACCGCAGCCGGTTTCTACCGCGACCTGTCGGGGTACATCCAGACATACTCGCAGCCCGAACAGTTCGGGGGATCCTATCTGGTCAGTCGGCCACGCAACGCCGGCAATGGCTATCTGGCCGGTGCCGAGGTCGCCTATCAGCAGTTCTTCGACTTCCTGCCAGGCGCGCTCAGCGGCTTCGGCGTGCAGCTGAACGGCACCTACATGGACGGGAAGACCGACGATCCGATCAATGGCGGCAAGCAGCGGATCGTCAACGTGTCGCATTGGGCTTACAACACCGTCGCCATCTACGAGAAATACGGCATCTCCGCCCGCCTCGCGTACAACTGGCGGTCGAGCTATGTCGACAGCTACAATTCGGGCGGGGTGCAGGCGAGCACGATCCTCGCCGATCCTGTCAGCCGCCTCGACTTCTCAGGAAGCTACTCACCCACCAGCTGGCTGACGCTGACCTTCGACGCCACCAACATACTGGACGACGTCTATCAAGACCGGTTCAGGGGCAAGAATTCCGTGACGGGCGTCTATTACGACACGCCCCGCGACACGCGGACCTATGATCGGACGATCCAGATCGGCGCGCGGGTGAAGTTCTGATGATCGGCTGGCGATCGATGGCGTGCGTGGTGGCGCTGGCCGCTGCAGGCGCCCCGGCACAGACACCCGTATCTGGCGATGCGGCAACAACGCTGAACGATCGGCTTCAGGGCGACATCACCCCGACGCACGACCCGGTCATCATCCGCGAGGGGAACACCTATCACGTCTATTCGACCGGTTTGGGTGATGGCCCCGACCGGATCATCGCACACCGAACGTCCCGCGATCTGGTCCATTGGCAAAAGGCACCGACGCCGCTTGCCGCGTTGCCCGATTGGGCGACCCGTGCCATTCCGGGGGCCAGCAATGCCTGGGCGCCGGATATCTCCTATGTCGGCGGCCGCTACCGCCTCTATTATTCGGTATCGACGTTTGGCTCCAACCGGTCCGCAATCGGCCTGCTGACGAGCCCGACGCTCGATCCCGGGAAGCCCGGCTACGGGTGGCGCGATGAAGGGCCCGTGGTCATGTCCGATCGGCCCGACGACTTCAATGCGATCGACCCAAATTTTGTTGCCGGCCGTGATGGCAGACACTGGCTGGCGCTCGGCAGCTTTTGGAGCGGGCTAAAGCTCTTCGCGCTCGACCCCGAAGTTGGCAAGCTACTTAAGGCGGGAGAAGCGCCTATATCCATCGCCCGTCGTCCGGCCCCGGCCGGTGCGCCGGCGCCGGTGGAGGCGCCTTTTATCATCAATCACGGTGGCTGGTATTGGCTGATCGCCTCTTACGACTATTGCTGCAAGGGCAACGCCAGCACATATTACACGGTGATTGGTCGGTCGCGCCTCGTGACGGGTCCGTATCTGGGCAAGGATGGCAGTTCGATGATGCAGGGCGGTGGCACGATCCTCCTGCGCGCCGACCTGCCCGAGAAGCAGCGTTTCCGTGGTCCCGGCCATGCCGGCTATCTGCGGGATGCCGACGGCACCGACTATGTCGTCTACCACGCTTATGACCGAGAGAACAAAGGCGCCCCAACGTTGCGCATCGCACGCCTTCGTTGGGCCGCAGACGGCTGGCCTGTCGCCGAATGATCATCCGATGCTCAGGATATCCCCTATGATCCATCCATCCCGCCGTTTGTTTCTTGCCGGTGCCGCCGCCACTGCCGCCGCACCGGCGCTGGCCCAGAAAAAGGCCCCGCCGCCGATCGTCAATCCGCTGGTCCATCAGCGGGCCGATGCGCAGGTGTTCCGCCATACCGACGGCTGGTATTACCTGACCGGGTCGGTACCGGAATATGACCGGCTGGTGCTGCGCCGTTCGCGAACGATCGCCGGGCTGTCGACCGCGAAGGAAGCGGTGTTGTGGCGGCATCAGTCGAGCGGGCCGATGTCGGGATATATCTGGGCGCCGGAACTGCACCTGATCGACGGCCGCTGGATCATGTATTTCGCGGCCGGCCCCAGCGGCGGCGGTGCCGACGTTTTCCGCATCCGCACCTATGCCGTCGTTTGTGACGGCCCCGATCCGATGACGGGCAAATGGTCGGTGCTGGGCCAGCTGGAAACGCCGTGGGACAGCTTCAACCTCGATTCCACCAGCTTCGTCCATCGCGGCACGCGGTATCTGGCATGGGCACAGCGCGAGCCGGGGATCGAGACCAACTCCAATCTCTATCTGGCACCCCTCGCCACCCCGCTGACGCTGGCGGCGAAGCCCGCGCGATTGTCGGTGCCGACGCTGGATTGGGAAGTGCGCGGCTACAAGGTGAACGAGGCACCGGCCCTGCTGGCCCGCAACGGCCGCCTGTTCATGACCTATTCGGCCAGTGCGACCGATGCGCGCTATTGTCTGGGTATGCTGACGGCGCGCGACGATGCGAACATCATGGACCCGGCGGTCTGGACCAAGAGCCAGAGCCCGGTGATGACCACGTCGGCTGCACATAAAGTTTATGGCCCCGGTCACAACAGCTTCACCGTGGATGAGCGCGGTCGCGACATGCTGGTGTTCCACGCCCGCGATTACGAGACGATCAAGGGCGATCCGCTGCTCGACCCGAACCGCCACACCCGCGTCCAGCCCATCGCCTATCGCACCGATGGCACGCCGATCTTCGACCCGCCGGTGGCGAACGGCCCGCTTACCTGACCGGTGTATAGCCAGCTTGCAGACGCTGTTGTTCGCGTGCGTTGAATTCGGAAGACCCAGACCCGGACGCTCAGCGCCGGAGCGACGCATCCGACTTTAGGACATTTGGACATTCGTTCATGGTGTCGAAGGGAGAGGCGGGCGAGCATCGCCTGTGGCCAAGCGATCATAGCGCATCGTACGATACGCCGGTTGCAACGTATTCATTCTTCAGCTTTCGCTGGCCGCCCTCGAAGGGGCCGGTCTCATGGGCGTGAAGGGTAAGCCTCGGCGGATTGTCGGGGAGAGCGGTGCGGTAGAGCGCGTTGTAAAAATCGCCGTTGATCCGCGCCAGCTGATCAAAGACCTCGCGCGCAAGCGCGTCGGTGTCGTCCGGCGGCAGGGCGCCCGCCACCAACTCGGCGGCTATTTCCATCCGCTTCGTGTGATCGGCATCCTCGTAAGACAGTAGCCGGAACGTGTTCAACACCGGTGCCAAGGCGTCAACGCTGAACAGGACCTCGCGCACGCTGTCGGGCGTGACGTTGGCGCCATAGTAATCGACGGACATGTCCGACCGTCCGTACAGGAAGAGCAAGGGCAGATCCGTGACCCGTGCGAGCCCATCGAGCAGGTCCTCCCTCCCCGCATCGCGCAATCGCCGACGCAGCTCGGGCAGCCGCATCACATGGCCGCGATCGTGGATGTTGTACCGGATCTTGGGCGCGATGTGATAGGGACGCGACATGGTGACGACCAGTTCGCCGGCGGCGTTGGTCTCGATGTAATAAGCCAGCGGATTGTACTGGAAGATCATCGGCGTCACGCCATAGTCGGTTCGGATCAAGGCAGAACGCAGCGCCTCGTCTTCGGTCAGCGCGCGGCGCAGGCGGATCGCCAGATCGGTTTCCAGCGCCATGTTCACTTCCAGATCCGACGCGCCATAGCTGCCGACGACGCGCTGGAAACGCCGGCCCAGATAGCTGCGCAGCGATTCTGATATCCCCTCTCCGCCGTACCCCGCATCGACGGTGAACGCGTCCCAATCGATCCTTGGGTCGTCGGCCAGCGTCTTCAGGAACGGCGGATAGCCCATGACGACGTAGCGATAGCCGGGACCGAACTCACGCATCGTCGCGACGATCTTGTCCAGATTGGGTCCCGTCGATTTCAGGATCGAACTGCCGGTCAGCGAGATCGACACGTTCATCCCCGTCGCCCAAGCGCCTAGCGCGAAAGCGTTGAGGATGAAGACCGGCCGATGCCGATCGACGGAATCGCGGTACGACAGCTGCATCATCCGGCTGACGATCCGCCGCTCCACGGCACCGCGCACCCAACTGGTGGGCGTACCGCTCGACCCGGAGCTTTCGTCGACCATCACGCCGCGCCGCGGCAGTCGCCCGTTCTTGACCCGCTCGCCGATCGGATAGGCCTGAACATAGCTCGCCTTGTCCATCTCGGGGATCGTCCCGAGCTGCGGCGTCATCCCGTCGGCGAAACTGATGTCGGGCAGGTTGCCGCGCCGGTCGATGTAGTCGCGGTACGCAGGGACGCTGGCGTAGGCCTGGTAAAAACTGCGCCACGCCCTCCACACGCCCAGGCGCCAGCGCAGCCCCTCGAAGCCTGGGATCAGCAGCAGCCGATACAGATCACCCGATGCCGCGAGCGCCCGTTCGAGCAGGTCGACGGCGACGACGGCGGCGAAGGCAGGATAGTAAAGGATCCGCCTCAGGGCGCGCACAACAGGATGTCGGCGACGGGCAACCGGTGACTGAGCGGCGGTTGCGGGCTCGTGCCCAGGCGCAACAGAAGCCATACCATGTCCTCCTCGCCCGCCTCCGCGGGCAGTTCGAGATATTTCACCATGTTCGCACGCGCCGTCTCGCTGGTGATGACAGAGCCATAGGGATGCCAGTGGAACCCGGCGCGTGTGAGTATCAGCCACAGACGGATCATCACCCGTCCTGCCGCTACCCAATCCTCGCGGGTTACATAGCGCCCGCGCAGCCAGCCGATCGTGCCGATGCCCTTCATCGTCGCACCATACACGGTGCCGACGACGGTGCGGACGCCCGGCAGCGTCCAGAAGCGATGTTGCAGGAAGAAGCTGCGCAGTAGAGGACCGCTGAACGTCAGGCAGCGCGCCGACAGCCCGTCGCGCGTCAGATCCTCCTCCCGCCCCGAGAAGCGCAGCCAGCGGGTCAATTCGGTCCGCAGTCCGTCGTCGTCGAGATCATGGAACAGCGCCTGTCGGTTCAGCTCGACGACAGGCGCGATCGCTGCCGCGTCGCTTCGTGTCTCGAACCGGTGGCCCAGCCGGGCGGCTTCACCCTGCAACTCGGCGATGACGGAGGCAGGCACGGGCGATCCGTCATAGGGAAGCCGCGAGGTTCGGCGGCTTAGGATCAGCTGGGGATCGAAATCATCGATCGCGCTGCCCGCCGCAACTAGGCGGAGACACGCCAGCGCCTGCGGCGTTTCGACATCGCCGCCGCCATACATTGGGGTCCAATCCCACACCGCCTCCAGCTCGCAGCCCGTGGCATGTGCCGCGATCCGGCAGATCTCGACGAAGATGCCCGCGGTCAGCCAGGTGAAGCGACCGAGCGGATCGGCGACGGGGAGCCCGCGCTGCGGCAGGAAGACGAGGTCGGCCTGACGATCATCGATCACCCGCAGGCGAAAGGGCTGGGTGTTGTGAGGGCTCGGGCAACGCTGCGCATAGCGGCCGATGCCAGCCCATGACGCGGTCACACCGCTTCCTCCTCCTCGGCGGCGTCCATTTTGTCGGCGCGAAGATCGGCCGCGGCGCGATCGGTCATGGTGACATAGTCGAGCTTGCCCGTTCCCAGCACCGGTAGGGCATCGACGACGCGGACATCCTTGGGCACCGAGAGTTCAGCGACACCATTCGCGCGCGCCCATTGCTGAAGCGCGCCGGCTGTCGCCCCCGGCTGGGTGGTGAAGAGGACCAGCTGTTCACCCTTGCGGGCGTCGGGGCGGGTGACCACCGCGTGCTCCGCGCCCGGCCACAGCTTGGCGGCATAGCCCTCCACCGCGGGTAGCGACACCATCTCGCCGCCGATCTTGGCGAAGCGTTTGGCGCGGCCCTTGATCGTCACGAAGCCGGCGGCGTCGATCGTCACGATGTCGCCGCTGTCGTGCCAGCCGCCCTCGGGCGGTTGCAGCACACCTGGCGCGTCGGCCTTCAAATATCCTGCCATGATATTTGGCCCGCGGATCGACAGGCGACCACCCTCAGCGATACCAGGCACGGGATCGACCTTCGCTTCGACGCCGGGCAGCAGGCGCCCGACGCTGCCCGCCTGGAAATGCATGGGCGTGTTGACCGCGATCACCGGCGCCGCCTCGGTCGCGCCATAGCCTTCCAGGATGCGCAACCCGAACTTCTCGCCATAGGTGCGCCGCGTCTCGTCACGGACGCGCTCGGCGCCGGCGAAGATGTAGCGCAGCGAATAAAAGTCATAGCCATGCGCCATCCGCGCATAACCTGACAGGAAGGTGTCGGTGCCGAACAGGATGGTGGCATTGGCGTCATAGGCGAGCGCGGGCACGATCCGGTAGTGCAACGGGCTGGGATAGAGCAGCGTCCTTACCCCCGACAAAATCGGCAGCAGCGTGCCCCCGGTCAGGCCGAAGCTGTGGAACACGGGCAGCGCGTTCAGCACGACATCGGACGAATTGAAGTCGATCCGCGCCGACAGCTGCAGGCAGTTGGACAACAGGTTGCGATGGGTTAGCACCACGCCCTTGGGCAGCCCTTCCGATCCGCTGGTGAAGAGGATAACGGCGGGCGCGTCCGGCTGGACCGCGTGGCGGCGATGGAGGCGCCCGGCCCAGCGCGTCGCGATCAGCGCGCGCAGCTTGGCGAGAGCGCCGATCACGGCACCGACATCCTCCAGATAGACGATGCGCCGCCCGTCAGCCTGAAGCCCGTCCAGCACCTCGCCCAGCTTCGCCTGCTGGACGAAGGCGCGCGCCGTAACGATGGTGCGGATCTCCGCGGCGACGCACGCCGCCTTAAGGTTGGTTAGCCCCGCGGTAAAGTTCAGCATCGCCGGCACCCTGCCGATGCCCTGCAGCGCGAAGAAGGTCGCGACCACGGCATTGACGTTGGGAAGCAACAGCCCGACCGCCTCACCCGGTCCCGTCAGCGCCGCCAGCGGCCGGCCGAGCGCGATGCTGCCGGTGACCAATCGTCCATAGCTCAATGGCTCACGCTTGACGTCCTCGACCACAGGCCGTGTGGCGCCATGGATGTCCTTCGCGTCGAGCAACGCCTGGTAGAGGGTGCGATCGGTGTCCGACGTCGCGAAGATCATGTCGCTCATCACGTCGTACAGCTTTGCTCCGGCCGCCGCTCGCCGCTGGCGCGCCGTATCGCCGTCGACCTGGAAGCGCCGCGGGGGAGGGATCGTCAGGTCGATCTTCGGAAAGGCGCGCAGCCGCACCTTGCCCTTGAGCCGCGAAAAGCGCGTGTACTGGGCACCGGCGATGCGCACCGGGACGATCGGCGCGTCGGCCTTGTCGGCGACCATGCCGGGGCCGTCGAACACCTTCATCAGCGCGCCCGTCACCGTGATCCGTCCTTCCGGAAAGATCACCAGCGTCCGCCCTTCGCGCACCGCCTTGACCATCGCCTTCGCCGCCATCGGATTGGTGGGATCGACCGGGAAGGCGTCGAACATCCCCAGGAACGGCTTCACCCACCAGGCCTTGGCGATCTTGGTCGCGACCGCGAAAGTCGGCTTGCCCGGTAGGAACGCCGCGAGCAGCAGGCCGTCGAGGAACGAGACGTGGTTCACGACCACCACCGCTCGCTCGCCCGGCTGGGGCATGTTCTCCGCGCCGTGGACGTCGACGCGATAGAGCGTGATCAGCAGCCCGCGGATCAGCGCCTTGAACACCGTCTCGGGCAGCAGCCAGCACGAAATCAGCGCGATCGCGAGCGTTGCGAAGCCCATCGCGCCGATGATCCCCGGCACGCTGGTGCCCAGCGCGAGCAGCAGGGTGACCACAATCACCATGATCACGGTGACGAAGGCGTTGACGATGTTGTTGGCGGCGATCACCCGCGAGCGTTCGGCAGGATCGGTATGGACCTGAAGGATCGCATACAGCGGCACGATGAACACGCCGCCCGAGAACGCCAGGCCGATGAGGCCGACGAGGATCGGCCAGCTGCCGGCGCTCGCCAGGAATGCGGTGACGTCGGCACCTTGTGTGACCGCCGGGTAGCTGCGCGTGGCGATCCACAATTCGACCAGAAACGCGGCCATGCCCAGCGCCGCGACCGGCACATAGCGGGCAGACACCTCGCCCCCGAGCAGCTTGTTGACGACGAGCGAGCCGAGCGCGACCGATACCGAGAAAACGAGCAGGAACAGCGTCACCACACCAGCCCCGGCGCCCAGCGTACCGCTGACCAGCGGCGCGAATTCGGACAGCAGGATCGCGCCGACCGAGAAGAACCAGCTGATGCCCAGGATCGCCAGCCACACGCCGCGCCCGGCGCGGGCGACCGACAGGATATCGACCGTGCTGCGCCAAATGTTGCGATCGATGACGAGGCCCGGCGCCGCGGCCGGTGCACTCGGCACCGACAGGCTGGCGAGGAAGCCGAGCACCGCGACCCCCACCGCGACCAGCCCCGCCTCCCACGCCGGGATAAGACCGCCAGCAAGCTGGCCGGCCAAGATCGCAAGGAAGGTCCCGGCCTCGATCAGTCCCGTCCCGCCCATCAGTTCGTGACGCCCGAGATGCTGCGGCAGGATCGAGTATTTGACCGGTCCGAAGATCGTCGAATGCACGCCCATCAGGAACAGGCTGCCGAGCAGCACCGGCACCGACTGGAGCCAGAACCCGCCGAGCGCGAGCAGCATGATGCCGATCTCCGCCGCCTTCACCGCGCGTACCAGAACCGCCTTGTCCCACTTGTCGGCAAGCTGGCCTGCCAGTCCCGACAGGAGAAAATAGGGCAGGATGAAGAGGCCGGTCGCCACCGTCGCCAGCAACTCGGCGCGGGCCGGGGCCGCTGCATAGAGCGTGAAATTGGCGAGGAAGAGCATCGCAAATTTCAGCAGATTGTCGTTGAACGCGCCGAGGAATTGGACGGCGAAGAGCGGCGCGAAACGGCGCTTCGCCAACAGCGACAAGTCTGGTGCGGACATGGATAGCTCCCCTTCAACCCTTAGCGATAACGGCGAAACCTTAAGGACCCGTCAGGCGGCTTAATCTTCAGGTCGGCACCAGCATATCATCAAATGAGCACCGTTCAATAGATTAATTAGACAGCGATCATTTTTGTGCTTAATGGTGCTTGCCATGGGCAGACGATCCGACCACACCCGCGCCGAACTCGAGGAACTGATCCTGTCCGCTGGGCACGCGCTGGTCGCGGAAGTGGGGCTCGGTGGCTTTTCCGCGCGCGAGGTCGCGCGCCAGATCGGCTACTCGATCGGCACCATCCACAATGTCTTCGGTTCTTCGGATCGGCTGATTGCTGCGCTCAATACCCGCAGTTTCGTCGCCTGGGCCGCATTCTTGCGCGAGCAGCTAGAGGCGGTCGGCGACGACGGCGATCGGCTCGCGGCGCTCGTCGCCGGCTATTTCGACTTCGCGCGACAGCATACGCACTGGTGGACGGCCATCTACGATCACCGGCTCCCCGCCGACACCAGTCTCAGCGAAGCCGACGAAGCTGGCCGCGGGCTGTTGACCGGTATCGTGGTCGACGAGGTCGCGCGCGCGCTCAGCCGGCCGGTCGATGAAACCGTCGTTACGCTATCACGCTCGCTGATCGCGACGGTTCACGGCCACTGCGCCTTCGCGATCGGTGGAGCCTGGGCGCTGATGGGTGGATCGGATGCTGAAGCTACTGCCCTCGCCCGCGTGCGCGAAACGCTCTCCGCGGTCACTCTCGATACCCGCTAACCGCTGGACGACCAAAGCGGGCGCGAAGACGCATATTCGGCCATTCGTAGCGTCCAACTCGGCTCTCTGTTGGCTCCAGTCGATATGACTCGCCATTCCACGCGCGAGTGACTCCTCATTCCGGCGTAACGACCTCAACCAGCATTCTCGAAAACGATCGTGAAACGAGAATGAAGGTTTTTGTGCCAGCTAGCCCTATAAAGCAGGCATCGCAGCGCGAGTGCGCCGACGATAAATAGCAACCGCAACGATAGGCAGGATAAACACCGGGAAAAGTCGCACGGCTTTCGCTACCTCAGGAATCTCACCAAACCACAGCGTGGATAGGATGGCGAGATGCGCAGCGCCCCAGGTAAGGATGACTGTGACGCACAGGCTGGCTGCGACGATACCGAATTTCATTATGCCAGTCATAACCCGCTCTTCGAGACCTTCTGTTTTCCGCGCCCCATCAACAGCACAGCAGTAACTCCGCATGCGGTGCCAACCATGCTAGCGTTCACAGGTAGACCGGCGATCGACAGAATGATGAACAGCCCGCTGATCAACATTATTGAAATGGCTAAGCGCAGCATAAGTGATCTCTTTCCAAAAGCGCAGCAAACTATGTCATATATACAGGATGCTAATGGGCGAAACTGCCAAAAGTCTTTCCGCCTAGCACGCCCGGACGCCGAGGCGCTCCTTCCCCGTCGCGGATGGTGGACTACCGCCGTTTTCCTGTGCGTCGCGATGCAGATCGGCACGACGATCGTCTTGCCGAACCAGATCTGGTCGATGCCGGCCGGCATGGCGGGCCTCGCCGCGCTTTGCGCCTTCGTCACCGCCGCGGCCACGCCCCGGGAGCGCGGGTCGGTCGGCAGATGGCGATGGCGCCTCGTCACGCTCGGTTTCACGATCTGGGCGATCAGTTGGGCGACCGCGGCCGTGACGCGGTCGATGATCGATCACCGGGACGAATTTCTCCATTTCTTTCATATTCCGCGGCAGATCGTTTTCCTCATCGTGCTGCTGCCAACGGTCGAGGAGGATCGCGGCTGGTTGCTGCGCGGCCTTGACCTTGGCCAGACGCTTCTGCTGGCCATGGCGATCTCCCTGCTCGCCTGGCCGTCGGGGGCGGCCTCCTCGACGATCAACGGCTATCTCAATTCGGGTGTCCTGTTCTTTGGCCTGGTGGCGATTACCTCGCTCCTGACCCAGCGAGGCCATGTCAGGCGGCTACTGACCGCCTTGGCGATCCTGTTCTTCCTCTATGCCGCGACCAGTTTTGGCTCGACCTGGATATTCCAGCGATACGCCCTCGCTCGCAATTCCCCTTGGTGGGGGTACGGCGATGCCGCCTATATATTCTATGCGCTGTTCCTAGTCTGGGCGGGCCAGCCGCCGTCCGCCAGCCCCGATCAGACGCGTCGCCGCACCTCGCGGCATCTACCACCCCTGCTGCTGACGGCGGTCCTTCTGATGATGGCGATCGGTGTCGGCCAACGGTCAACGCTGGGCGGCGCAATCGTACCCCGCAGCGCCGATGCTTACGGACACGATGTCATCTGCGCCGATCGCCACCAGAGAGAGACAATCACAACAAGCGAAGCCGAGCTACTCGCGCCGGCGATCCCGTCACATCCACCTGAAAGCGGCCAGTCCGCATCCAGGCTCGTGCCCGCGCCCGCCGAGTCGCTGGTCGCGCGTCGATTGTCGGAGCCATCGGAGGCCATACCCCGTTGGGATCATTGCCTTGGGCAAAACTGGCGCGCACGGTTTCGCTGTTGCTGGCAGGCGCGACAATGCTGATGGTGATCCAGCTCTGGACCGCACTGCGCTTCGTCGGCTTCGTCATGCCAACGGTCGTGGGCATCGGTGATACGTTGGTGGCGATGGCGGTTGCAATGACACGGACCAATCAGGCGGGATGGTTTCCTTGGGTGCTGCCGCTGAAAATCCTGTCCGCGCCAGACCTCGTTTCCTTTGCTCTCGCTGGGGATAGGTGGTCTTGTTCTGCTTGCCATCATGGTGACGGACCTGTCGCGATATAGCTTCAGGTAAGGAGCCTGACAGGCGGCCGGGCCTTCTCATAAGGGATCGAAAAGTGAGAATTGCCACCAATCCCGAAACTCATTGGTCGATGTCATCGGTAGGATGTTGCTGATGCCAGATAGGGTTGCCCAGCAGAAAGCGTTGGCGAGCTGCTCGATCGACTATAGTCGCGACAGGCAGCAGCGCGCGAGGCCGTAGGGCCAGCGTTACGATCACGATCGCGATGCCGGTCGCGATCAGCAAGGGACCGAGAAGAAGTCCCATGCCCCATCCGTCGCGTAGGACGGCGAACACGACAGTGACCAGCAGCAGCCCTGCGCCGACAGTCACTTTCCTGCGCCGACTGCCATTTGGCATCGGTGATCCGGTAACCGCGGTCCAGTGCGCACGGCGGACAAGTGCGATCATGGCGGCACCGACGATGGCCGGTAGCAACGCCGCGACAAGCAGGATGGAAGCAATCACGGCTTGCTTCCTGCGGATCGGGGATCACGACGTGTAACGATTTGGCTGCGGGCGTGTAGCCGGCGTGCGGCGATCCATGCGAGGGCAGATCCGCATAGAAGAACGAGATCGACGCCCGCAGCACTCCATCGACCGCCCGCTCCGTCGAGGGGCAGCACGTTGCCCGTCGTCACCCAGTCAAGCAGTACGGCCGCAAAGCACGCGACGCCGATCGCGACGCTCTGGTCGCGCCACGCCGTGTGCGGCCGTAACCAGGCATTGGCGAAGGCGAGCAACCAGACGACGCAGAAGACCCGCACTTCCATCCAGGCACGCGGCACGCCGGCGATCGTGGGCAAGTCCGGGAGCAGGCGGTTGGCGACGAGAAAGGCGAGCGAGGCCAGCACCAGCCCGGCGGTCGCACCGACCGACAGGCCGCGGACCAGCGCCAAGCCACGCACGCCTGCCTTGGCGTGTTGCTTTGCGCGCGACTGGATCCAGAACAGGAAGCCCGTCGCGATCAACGCGCACCCGGCAAGGCCGCTGACGAAGTAGAGCCAGCGTAAGGTGGTGTGCCGAAACCACGTATAATGCATGCCCGATAGATAGCTGAGCGTCATCAGCGTCGGACTGTAGCGGTGCGGCCCGGCGACCACCCGCCCGGTCGCGCCGTCGAACACAACGGTATTGGCGTCCATCGTCACTCGCGCGCCGGTATCCTGATGCACATGAACCAAGGCGGCGCGGTCGCCGGGATTGAAGACGAGCACCGTCGCCGGTGCCGCGACCGCCCACCGCCGCTGTGCCTGCCCTACCATTGCACCGAGCGGGGCGAGGTCGGCGGGCTGCTTGGCGGGCGAGGCCCGGGGGGTGCCATAGGCCTCGACCGCAAAAGCGGCCGGTTCGCCCGGATAGAGCACCGCCTGAATGCCAGGCAGATAGGTGCCCATGAGGATGACGAGCCCGGTAAACGAAATAAGGAAGTTGAACGGCAGGCCGACCACGCCGGTCAGGTTGTGCAGGTCGAGCGTAGTGCGCTGCGCCTTGCTAACGACCCGCAGCGTAAAGAAGTCGGCGAAGATGCGTCGATGGATGACGACGCCCGATACGCACATCGCCATCATTGCCATTGCGGCGAGCCCGGCCGCCACTCGCCCAAGTTCCAGCGATGGATGAACAAGCTGAAGTGGAAGGGATAGAAGAAGCCGGTGGCTCCCAGCGTCCGCTCCGGTGCGATGACCACGCCGGTTGCAGGATCGAGATGCAGCACCTGCCGCTCCGTCGCGGTGTCGTAATAGGCGCGCGCGGTCGGTTGGCGCGCGGTCGGCATCTGCACGCCCCAGCGCCGCGCCTTCGCCGCGACCGCGAGCGGATGCATCGTCCGTGCGATCGCATCGACGGACACCGCTACCGGGACGGCGACACGCGTCGCGGGCATCATCCAGCGGTCGATCTCCCGATCGAAGATAGCGAGCGTCCCCATCCAGAAGATCGCGAAGAGCAACGCGCCGACCACTAGCCCCATCCAAGTGTGGAGCCAGTTCATCGAGATACGGAACGCCTCGCTCATGCCGTCGCCGGTCCCAGCAGGTGAACGAGCATTGTGGCTGCGGCCACGATGCCCGCGAGGACGAACCATGCGCGCCAGATCGGCGCGTGGAACGCCCAGATCAGCATGACGAGAAAGCCGGCGATGGCAACGATCGAGGCGGCGACCACCGCATCGGCGCGCGCCATGCCCGCGCGCGCGAGCAGCACAGCAAGGAGCGCGCCGGACGCGGCGGTCGCGGCGTAATTCCCCGCCAGCGCTGCGGCGACGCGCGCGACGATTGCTCCCCCGGTCACCACCGGAATTGAAGACGGGCGGTGAGGCTGCGGCCCTGACCGTAATAGCAGGCCGCGACGCTGTTGCAGGTTGCTACGAACCGTTCGTCACCGACGTTGCGTCCGTTGACCGACAGCAGCAGCCCTCTCAGGGCCGGGTTCGCGACGCCGAAGTCATAGCGAACGAAGACGTCCAACAGGGTGTAGTCGGGAATGCGCAGCGTGTTGTTGGTATCGCCCCAACTCCTGCCGGTGTAGCGCACTCCACCGCCGAGCCCGAGACCGGCGAGTCCGCCGGTCTGGAAGCGATGGTCGACGAACGCGGATGCGAGCCATTCGGGTACCTGTGGCAGATCGAGCCCGACCTGCGAGCGCCGCACGCCGTTCGCCAGCAACGTTGCGTTTGACTTCGTGATCTCCGCATCCGAGCGCGTGCCCGTTAGGATGATCGCGGTGCCCCAGGGCAGGCTCGCCTTACCCTCCAGTTCGATGCCGCGCACGCGACCCTCGCCGGTCTGGACCAGGCATACGGCAAGGCCACACAGTGTGCCCGCCGGGTCGGGCGTGGTGATATTCTGCTGCGTGATCTGATAGGCGCCGAGCGTCACGTAGATATTGCGGCCACGCTGGAAGCGCAGCCCCGCCTCATATTGTTGGCCTGTGACGGGCACAAACTGGACTGCATTGAGCGAGCTCGACGGGTCGCTGACCTGCGGTTGGAAGCTCTCGGCATAGCTCGCATAGGGTGCGAGCCCATTGTCGAAGAGGTACACGCCGCCCGCCCGCCAAGTCACGGCATCGGACTCGTTGCGGAAACTGGTCGGTGCCGCAGGATTGGTGAAGTTGACAGTTGTATCGTCCGCCTCGTCCTGACGCACGCCGATGGTAACGCGCAACCGTCCCGCCTCGATCTGATCCTGCGCATAAAGGCCGCGTTGCTTCGAGACGGTATCGATATATACCAGCCGGGTCAGCCCGACATCGTAACCGGCCGCACCGCGCTGAACCGGATTGAGGATGTCCAGCACCGGAAGAACCCGCGCGCCCGCGACCGCATCGCGGCCGTGCTGCCATTCGGTATGGAAATAGTCGACGCCAGCGAGCAGCTTGTGCGCTACCGGCCCGGTGTTCAGTTTGAACTCAAGCTGCGTATCGGTCGCCCAGCCATCGCTGTCGCCAATCCCCTGTACGCCGCGCCGCTGGACGGTGCGGCCGGGAATACAGCCTGGAATCGTCGTGGGGCAGGTCGCCAAGGTGCCGCCCGACAGCAGCACGCCGCGGTACAGCGTCTCGAGCCGCGTGAAGCGGGTATTGTTGCGGATGGCGAGGCGGTCGCCGAAGTGGTGCTCGAAGAAGCTGCCAGCGAGATACTGGTTTCGATCGAACTGGTTCCAGTCGCTCTCGCCCAGATTGGCGTCGTTCTCGATGAACCGTCCAGCGGTCGGCGTCAGGACGCCCACGGCAGGGAGGAACTGGAATGTCGAGTTGCCCTCGTCGCGCTGATACTGGCCGAGCAGCGTCCAGGTGGTTTGTGCGGTAGGCTGCCACGTCAGGGCCGCGGACAGGTACTGGCGGGCGTTTTCGGTGTCCTTGACCGACGTTTCGCCATAGCGCGCGAGGCCGACGATGCGGCCCGCCAGCGTGTCGGTGATCGGGCCGCTATAGTCGGCTGCGCCTTGGTAGCTCCACCGGTCGAAACCATTATAGCCCACGCCCTGCAGCAGCACCTCGCCGCGCGGTGTGAAAGTGGGTCGCTTCGAGACGACATTGACGACGCCGCCGGGTGCGGTCTGGCCGTAGAGCGCGCCCGATGGTCCCTTCAGCACCTCCAACTGCTGGAGCGCGAAAGGGTCGAAGCCGGGGCGGGTCCACTGGCCGCCAGACGGTAGCCGGAGGCCATCGACGAAGTTGTTGTTCGAGGAGAACCCGCCTGCGCCGAAACCGCGCACCACGACCTCGTCGGTGCGATTGTCGGCACCGTACGGCTCGATGTAGACGCCGGCGGTATAGCTGAGCGCGTCCGCGATTGTTGGCGAGGCGCGCAAGTCCAGCTCCTCACGACTGATGATAGAGATGGACTGCGGCGATTCGACGATCGGAGTGTTGGTTTTCGTCGAGGACGTGGCGCTCGACTGCCCCGTCGCCGTCACCACGATGTCACTGGACTGATCGTCCTCGCTCGGGCGCGCTTGCCCAGCCGCGGCGGTGCCGAGCGACGATGCCAAGAGAGAGATCGCGCACGCTGCTACTTTGATATGCACTAGTGGTTCCCCTTCGCAGAACGCACTAATGATAACAGCTATCATTATCAAGGTAGGGCGGAGCCGCTCAGCCGAACGGTGAGATGCGGGACATCCCGACGAGGAACGGGCCGCGAGACGGCCGGAGCTTTCCCATTGGGATCGGGAAAGGAGAAAGCGCCAGCTTTCCCGCAATCTGTCGAATGGATGTTTTGGGAACGTCGGTCGGTCGACCGGCAGCGAGCCTCTGATAAGGATGTTGGAAAAGCGATGGCGGCAGGTTCAACCTAGTGCCGCAAGACTCTCGGCAAGGTCCGCACGGCGGAATGGCTTCGTGAGGCGGGGCAAATCCGGCTCAATGCCCTCAGCCTCGTCATAGCCGGACACCACGAGTGCCCTGATATCTGACGGATGGGAAGTTCCTGCTTCCCGTCACCCTTCGAATAAATTAGACCGCTGCGGTCGTCCGGTCCGTTACCAGTTCCGATTGCGACTTTTCCGTACCGCCGAGGAATCTCAGTGCCTTGTCCTGCCAATCAGCGGGGAAGTCCTTCATAAAGCCAGCATAATAGCTGATCATGCTCTTTGCGTAATCCGGCGTAATCTCGCCCTTCAGGGCACCGTGAGAACGGGCGCCCTCGATTGCACTGGCAATCTGATTAGCGGGGTCGGTCCCGTCCGCGGACGCAGAAAAGCCGTTGTCGTCCACGACAGCCGTAAGCCCACGCATCGCTATAACGTTGTATCCCGTTGTCGCATGGATAAATGCGACGTCCTTTGAAGTGTAAGTCTTTCCCAGGGTGCCAGCACCGGAGTCGTCTCCAGATGCGTACGCCTTCGACCGTTTGATGGCGTCAAGCATATCCGCATGGCTGATTGTCCATGGCTTCACCGCAGCACTCCTGCTTGCTGGGGCAGCGTCGGTTGACTTCAGCAATTCCGCGACGGCGCTGGAGGACAACAAACTACCGGGCTGCACCGCAATGCTCGCATCTGAAGAAGGACTGCTCGATGGCGAAGCCGGTGTTTGCGTTTCTGGCTGGCTGACCCTCTCTTTGGGTCGTGCCGACAGGAGTGGGCCTACGGGCAGCGCGCAAAAGCCGACGGTCGAATTTGCGATCATCTAACCACCCCCCTCAACCTCCCTCCGACAGAACCGGGAAAGGCTTGCTCGCGTGGAGCACGATTTAGTGCCTAGACCATTATATGCCGAACTGCGGAGGGTCGGGTTCACGTGGCTATAAAAGCCGTAACAATGAGGCCAAAGCTACGACGGAGCCAAGTATAGTCGGTTTTCGCAAAAGGGAGCGGGTATCGAGGCGGCGCGGGCGTTCTCGGAATCGATGGTATAACGGGAAAGCTCGCTCAGGCCGGTTACAATCAGGCGGGGATCGTAAGTTCGCCACCAGCCTTGACGCGATCGAGTGCTATGAGGCTGTGAAAGCTCGCCACAGCATCGTTCTGCGCGAACAGGCGTCGAGTTATCGCTTCATAGGCAGCCATATCAGACGTGACGATCACCAGCACAAAACTGATTCCGCCGGTGACGTAGTAGCATTGCTGGACCTCTGGCGCGTCACGAAACAGCTTTTTGGCAGCGTCCACAGTAACTGATCGCTCGTCGGTTAAATGGACCTCGACGATGGATGTAATTGCCATCCCTACGGCTGCCGTGTCGACGATTGCGACGTTGCGCACGATAACGCCGGCGTCCTCCATCGCCGCGATCCGACGCTGGACCGCTGCGGCGGAGAGGTTCACCGCCTCTGCGATCGTCCTCTGCGGCGTCTTGTTGTCGCGCTGAACCATGCGCAGGATCGCGCGGTCGAAGGCGTCTAGGGAAGGACGGCGGGCTGATAGCGTGCGGGGCATAGGCGAGTAATTGTTGCATTTGGGCGCCCAAGCAAGAGCACACCGCTCGCACTGGTGATGATATGATCCGGCATCAGCAGCGAGGTTTAGCCGTGATGATATCGCCCCCCGACCAAACCGGCACCAATCGAACCACTCTCGGAATCGCTTGCGGTATGGGGGCCGGCGCGTTGTGGGGCCTTGTGTTTCTCGCCCCGGAGCTGGTGCGTGATTTCACCCCGCTGCAACTCGCGATTGGTCGCTATCTTGCCTACGGCATCATCTCGGCCCTGCTGATCGCGCCCCACTGGCGCGCGCTCGCCGGCACACTAGCAAGACGTGACTGGCTGGCGCTGGTCTGGCTGTCGCTCGCCGGTAATACGCTCTACTACATCCTACTATCGACTGCGGTGCAGAACGCCGGCATCGCCACGACCTCGCTTGTCATCGGCTTCCTTCCGGTCGCCGTGACGATCATCGGCAGCCGCGACCGCGACGCTGTTCCGCTTACCCGCCTCGTGCCCTCGCTGCTACTCTGTGCGGCCGGTGCGGTGTGCATCGGGTGGCAAGCACTCGGCCGCCCCGCCTCCGGTGGCGCCGGCCGCGATTTGATCGGCTTCGCTTGCGCGATCGGAGCGCTTGTCGCTTGGACAGCCTATGCAGTGGGGAACACACGCGCACTGGATCGCCTCGATCGTGTGTCCGTTCACGATTGGAACCTGCTGACTGGCGTAGTCACCGGCGCGCAGGCGTTGGCACTGCTCCCGGTCAGTGCGGCCGTTGAGCCGATCAGGCACGCAGCCGGTGCATGGATGCAATTCGGCGTCGTGTCGATCGCCGTCGCGGTGGCTGCTTCGATCCTCGGCAACGCGTTGTGGAACCGCATGAGCCGCCTGCTGCCGCTGACTTTGGTTGGCCAGATGATCTTGTTCGAGACCCTGTTCGCCCTGCTCTACGGCTTCTTGTGGGAACGACGCCTGCCGGTGCTGCTTGAGGTTGCGGCCTTTGTCCTGGTCGTAGTAAGCGTCCTGACCTGCATCGCCGCCCACCGGCGCCATACCACACTGCCCCGGCCTGTCACGGAAGAGCAGTTTGCATAACCCGCTACCAGCCTTCCCGATTGGGAACCGCTGTTGCAAATGCGTCCGCAGCGATCTCGCCGATAGACGCCTTGACGCCCGTTTTCCCAGAGGGATCGGGAAATGAGAATGGTGACGCTACTGGGCAGGGGGAACTGTTAGATTGCTGCCCAAGAGCCGGTATAGCTCGACGCGATGATGGCTCCGCGACTTGAAGGTGTCGGGACCGACACGTCGAAGCTCTCTATAGCCTAGTGACCGCCAGAACCTCTCCGCCGCCTCGTTTGCCTCAAGGACAGCAAGTCTTATCTCCTGTGCGCCGTGAGCCGCTGCCCATTGCTCGATCATGTCATAAATCGTTCGGCCGATGCCTTGCCCTCTGGCGGCGGAATCAACGATCATGAAGCCGAGATACCAGACACGATCGCTTGGGTAATCACGCAGGATGACGCCCACGGCTATCAGGCCGTTTTCACCCCGCCAGCCCATAATGGTTTGATCGGCCGAACTCTTTTCATCGGGCACATCGCGAAACATATCGATCGCATCCGCCAGCGTCGCCGGCTCCCCGTCCTGTAACATGAAGTAGTCGGTGCACCGGGCGTATAGGTCAGCAACGTCACCGGCATCATGCTCTGTCAGGATCGACGGCGGATCACTAATTGCGATCATCGTCCACGCCTAGCCTGCCGCTTGGCCGAACACGACCTTTCCCGATTGGGATCGAGAAAAGGGAAAGTGCGCGTAGGGCCAATCACGGCTATGCTGGCGAGGTATGGCAACGAGGCAGATACGGAACGCCGATGAGCTCCGATAGGATTGACGACGATACGTTTCCCGATGGTGTTTCCGATGGTGCCGGATCGCCCAGCCACGTCCCCAATCCCGCCAAACTCGCCTCGTCGTGCGCTGCCCTGTCGATCGAGGACATGCTGCGACAGGTGCCCGAAGGCGAAACTCGGCTGTTCGAACGACGGTCTGCGGAAGATGGAGAAGAGCGCTTCTACGCCGTGTGGCAAACTATAATTATCCCGGACGGTTAGAGTGGCACAACACGCTTGAATTAGAGAAAAACCCTTGGTTTGGGTCACACCGGAAGCCGCGTATTCCGGTGTCTTCGATGCCAACGCCGGATGTGACCTTCGATCGGGTGGCAAAGGCGTTGGTAGATTTCTATTCGACCGGTAGCCACGCATTCTTCCTGTCGGAACGACTGGTTGCCCTAATCGATCGGCTCGATCCCGGCTCGCTGGAACGGAGACCGGTCACCATCGGGGCGTCGAAGGGCGTAGAAGTGCCCTTCTTCATGGCGATGCCCAACAGAAACCAGTCCGCTGTCGATGCACAGCTTACCGACGTTCTCGTCAAGGACGAGGATTACGCGGGGAATGGATTCGATCAGTTAAGTTTCCCGCCGGTGCATCCTTTCGCAACGAGGATCTTGCCAACGTATCTTCCTTCACCGATCTCGACTTAATTGGGTGGTTCTGGTCGCGAGAATTGATCGAAGCCACTAAGGCGGAAGGTATACAGGGTCTACGAACGCTGTCAGCCAGATCGACGACCGGGTTCACGATCGACCGCCTTTAGCTTGACAACTCGTTATAACTATTGATCTTGTCAGGCGTGGAGCCAGCCCGGCAACTCGCCTTGGCCTTCCCGATTAGGAACGGCCATTGAGACGACTATGTCGACGGCTTAGCCGATCCGCTCCCAGTAGGCCCGTTTTCCCAAAATCCGTTCCCGAAACCGTTTTCCCAAAATGGCTTGGTCGACATGGAGTTACGGGAATGGAGGAATGCCCGATCGAAGTCGGGCACCGAGGAGGAACTGGCGGGCAGTTGCCGGAAGTCCCCGGCAGGGAGCGGTCCTCCGAGTCACTCGCGCGTGGAATGGCGAGTCATATCGACTGGAGCCAACAGCTCTCACTTTCAGCCAATCGTTCATTTGTATAATTGACTGCATTCGGCACGCAGGTCTGTGCCTGCACTACCTGCATTGCGGCTCGCGCTATTGGCGGGCCGAACCCGGAAACTGCGTAAACGTCTTGGGCGTTCGAGCTGGTAAAATCGGCGCTTGGCATACAAATCTACTAGGATCAGGGTACATCCGCATGATGTCCGAGCGTGCTTTCCGCTGATAGCACACGGCATGAGAGTCGAACATGATACCCACCACGTTATCCGATCCGGCGTTGAGGAGCGCGACTATCTGCGGCGTCGCGCCGAAGACCATCGTCGTCTAGCCGAAAAGAGCGCCGAACCGGGCGCCCGTGTGATCCACGGACGTCTTCAGCAGCTCTGTGAAGAACGCGCCGCCTGTACCGTTATGGTACTTAACGACTAGCGTCACACGCAAAAAGACCAGGAACAGGCATCTTCCCGGACTGTTCAAACGCCCGAACCGGCCGCGCTTTCGGGTCCGGCCGGGAGGAACCCCCATGAAGGTGTTTGTAATAGCAGCGTTCTGCGCGGTGACCCTGACCGGCTGTGCCGCGCCAGCCACCCGTATTTCGACGGGGCTTCAGCGCTATGGCCTCGACGACCCGCGTGCGGACTGCGTCGGCACCCGCCTTCAGAGCGACCTGTCGCTCGGGCAGCTTCAACAGCTCGGTCGCGCCGCTGCGGCCTATCGCAAGGACGATACCACGCCCGGCGTGCTGACGGTCAGTGACCTGCTGCGTGTTGCCGGTGAACTGAAGGATCCGGGCATCGCGTTGGCTGTGGGTAAGGCCGCCGCGGGCTGCGGCGTCCTTCCCTGACCGATTGCCCATCTTCATTCCTGCAAGGAACCGATTATGAACAAAGACGAATTTAAGGGTGGTGCCCGCTACGTGGGCGGCAAGGTCGAGAAGACGGTCGGCGATGCCGTCGATAGCCGCGAGTGGAAGGTCGATGGCGTCGTCGATCAGGTCGTTGGCGGGGCGCAGCACAAATACGGCCGCGCCCGGTCCATCGTCGGCGATGCGATCGACAGCGCACCCGAGTTGGTCGATGAGGCGCGCGACCGCCTGAAGGACGCCGGCGAACGCATCGCGGATACCGCACAGAAGAGCGGCAAGGCCGCGGCGCAGACCGTTCAGGATACACCCGCACTCTGGGCGGTTGCAGCAGCGCTGGTCGGCTACGGCCTTGCCTGGTTCATCCACGCACGGCGTCCCTAACCCCGTCATGGCCGAAGCGGCGTTCAAATCCCTTCGCGAAACGGCGGATCTGCGTCACTTGCGCCAGATCGTCGTCGGTCTGGATGAGGGTGTGATCCTGATCGATCCCGACCAGAGTCTGCTCTGGGCGAACGATGCTGCTTTGGCGATGCACGGTGTCAACGACATCGCAGCGCTGGGGGCGACCGTGGACGAGTATCGTTCGCGGTTCCAGCTGCGCTACCGCAACAATCACCGCCTCGAAGCAGACGATTATCCCATCGAGCGCGTAGTCACCGGCGACTCCTTTTTTTGGAAGTCGTGGTGGAGGTAACTGTCGGCGGGGAAGACGCCCCCCGCTGGGTACATCAGGTGCGCAGTCTCGTCCTCAACGACGCCGATGACGCTGATCCTGCATGCCTGGTGATGGTGATCCAGGATGTATCGGCGCGTTTCGAGGCAGAGGATCGCTTCGAGCAATCATTCAACGCCAACCCGGCACCCGCCGTGATCTGCCGTCTGAACGACCTACGCTTTATCAAGGTCAACCAGGGTTTCCTCGACATGACCGGGCATGATCGAGATCAAGTGCTGTTCAAGACGGTCTATGACATCGATGTGTTGCGTCAGGCGGAAAAGCGCGACTTGGCCAAGGAACGTCTGTCCGAAGGGCGGACCATTCCGCAGATGGAGGCGGAACTCGAGCTGCCCGATGGCGGTACCAAGCTCGTCATCGTGGCGGGGCAGCCGATCGATATGGGCGAACAACCCTGCATGCTGTTCACCTTCGCGGATCTCGAACCGCGCCGGAAAGCCGAAGGCTTGCTACGCGAAAGCGAAGAGCGGTTCACCCGCACCTTCCAGCTCGCACCGGTGCCGATGGCGATCGGCGTGCGCGACGGACACCTGCTGTGTGAGGTGAACGCCAGCTTTACCGAGATGACCGGTTACAGCCCGACCGAGATCATCGATCGCCCGCTCGGCGACATACGGCTTTGGGAAAACGACGCGAAACGTTGCGAGATCGAGGCGTCGATCGACGGCGGACACGACCTTAGGGGTTACGAAGCGCGCATCCATACGAAGGACGGTGACAGGATCGATTGCATCGTCTCGACCGAGGCGATCACGCTGGGTGACGACGCCTGCGTATTATGGGCGTTCCAGGACATCACGCAGCGCAAGGCGACCGAACTCGAACTGGTCGAAGCGATCGAGGCGGTGATGAAGGATACGAGTTGGTTCAGCCGTTCGATCATGGACAAGCTGGCACGGCTTCGTGCCCCCCAGCCAGACGTCACTGGCCCGGGCCTTGATGATCTCACGACGCGCGAACGCGACGTCCTGGCGCTTATCTGCCGCGGTTACGACGACAAGACGATCGCACGGACCCTCGATGTCGCCGGCAACACCGTCCGCAACCATGTCGCCCGCATCTATGCCAAGATCGGCGTGAACCGTCGCATCGCCGCGGTCGCTTGGGCCCGTGCCCGCGGCTTCGACGGCCAAGGCGTCATGCAGGAGCGGACCGAACAGGAGACGGCAGCATGACCACCCGACGTTCAAAGGCAGCGGCACCGACCGATGCCAAGGCGAAGACCGCGGCGACGCGTGAAGCCAAGGGTTCCGTCCAGGAGGCGATCGGCAAGCTTATCGGCGACGACGCTGCGCGTGAGCGCGGCACTGCCGAAAAAGAGGCCGGCGCCACTGACGCTTCCGACATCCAGAAATCATCGCGGCCCTGACCGCGGCGACCCTATCGTTTCAACAGGAGTATATATGGCGACCAACGTAACTAACGGCCTCGCGCCGGTCGATAATGCTTATGTGGGCAAGACCGCGACCCGGCTGTCATGGGGAGCGATTTTCGCCGGTGTCGTCATCGCGGTCGCGGTGCAACTCGTCCTTGGCATTCTTGGGGCGGGCATCGGTCTGACGATGGTTGATCCGGTGGAGGGCACTACCCCGGGTGCGGCTGGTTTCGGGATCGGCGCCGGCATCTATTGGTTGATCACGACCATTCTGGCGCTGGGTGCCGGGGGGTATGCCGCGGCGCGGGTCGCGGGCGTGCATGAGCGGTTCGACGCTCTTGTCCATGGCCTGGTCGTTTGGGGCGTGACGCTGATCCTCACTCTGTATCGGCGCGGTGGCTGGCGCGGCCGGCACGACGGTAAGCGCGGCAGCACCGAAGGCTGCGTCGATCGCCGGGATCGACGAAAGCGATGTCCGCAGCGAGGCCGCCGCCTATCTGTCCGATGCGCCGAGCGATCCGTCGCAAATGACGGCCGAACAGGCGCAGAAGGAAATCGCCAAGGAACTTCCCGCCCTCGCGCGGGGTGGTGTCGATGGCCAGCAGGCGGAGAGCCGCATCGTCGATATCGTCGCTGCGCAGCGTAAGATCAGCCGTCCCGAAGCCCAGGCCCAAGTGACGCGCGCCAAGCAGCAGTTCGTCCAAACGAAAAACGAGACCGTCGCCACCGCCAAGTCGGCGACCGATCAAGCCGCCGACGCGGCTGCCGGCACGTCGTTCGTCCTCGTCTTTGCGCTGCTGATCGGCGCAGCAGCATCAGGTTTCGGTGCAACCGCGGCAACCCGTCGCCGCTTGCGCTGAATGACCGCGGCGGATCGGCGTACCGCATCCGCCGCACCCCCGTTGCCCCACGTGAAGGAGAATGTCATGACGAAAAAAATCGGCCTGATGCTGGCACTGACAACCATGATTGGACTTGCCGCCTGCAATACCGTGAACGGCGCCGGCAAGGACGTTAAGTCCGCCGGAACCGCGATCTCCAGCGCGTCAGGCGAGAATAAGAAGTAATCGCGTAAAGCGCCGCCTGATCTGGAAGTGATCGGGCGGCTCTTCAAAAACCGCTGTCTGACTCAACTTTAGCCGCTTGCTCATCCCCGCATTACGACCGCTTTTGGCGCCTAACCCTGCGAACTCGAATGTTGCGACTGAGCGATAGTCTAGGCGGCGTGGACAAATTTGAGCCAGTATCTGGCGGTGGCGAGATGGACCATGCCGAGGAAGCTACTAGTCAGCTGGTCGTAGCGGGTAGCGATGGCACGGTTGATCTTGAGGTGGCCGAACATGCGCTCGATGCGGTTGCGCTGCTTGTAGAGCGTTTGGTCATACTCGATCTTCACGCGGCGGTTTGATCGGCCGGGAATGACGGCTTCGATGTTCCGCTTGGTA
>NZ_JAELXS010000022.1 GCF_016427505.1 Sphingomonas mollis
AGCCGGCATAAGTCACTCGACATCCTTAGCGCCTATGTCCGCAACCATGATGCCTTCCGCGATCATGCCGGGCAGCAGTTCCTGTAGGCGGACCCGTCAGTAAATACGCCAATGTGGAGGCACGATAAAGTCGGCGTGGGTGGCTGGGCTATTGGACTCGATCAAGGTCATAAGAGCCCCAATCGTGCGATAGGCTATCGAGGGTATACCCCGATGCTACATAGCTGGAACGCTATGTAGAATCCGGGTCGTAACTTACTACTACTTTGAACACCCATACTTGGCGGCAAAACGACCGTCGTGGACTAAGTCAGCATAAAGCGGAGCGCCTTCTTGTCGATCTTTCCCACGCTGGTCCGGGGTAGAGCATCGACAATCTCGACACGGTCTAGCCGTGCGTAACGGCTTAGATCGCCACGCTCGATCGCTGCAGTTATCGGCGTGTTGATCGTATCAAGCGATGGTGCGCCGACCGCGGCTACGACCACTGCAACCGGACGCTCACCCCATCGCTTGTCCGGTACGCCAACAACTGCAACTTCGGCAACTTCGGGCAGGCTGGCGATCAGATCCTCCAACTCCAGTGATGGAATCCATTCCCCACCGGTCTTGATTACGTCCTTCAAGCGATCGCAGATGACGACCCGTCCACTCGAGCTGATCGTGGCAACGTCCTGAGTGTGCATCCAGCCGCCGCGCCACAGTTCGCGAGACGCCTCAGCGTTGCCGATATAACATGGCGTCAGCCACGGAGCGCGGACGACGACCTCGCCGCGCGAGACGCCGTCGTGCGACACGTCGCACATCGCTTCGTCGACGACACGCAAGCTGACCAGTGCGATCGGGATGCCGGCAGGCGTGAGGGCATCGACGTCGGATGCCGCGTCGGCAGAACCGGTGTTGCGACGCGCCATCGTGAGCGTCGGGCCGGTCTCCGACATGCCGTAGCCCGCGCCGATAGACATGCCGCGACGTTTCCCTTCTTCCCACAGTGCGTGCGTCAAGGCCGAGCCACCGATCGTCATCGTCCACCCGACCAGATCGGTGCCGGCCTTGTCCGCCGCGGCGAAGATCATCTGGAGCACCGTGGGCACGCAATGCGAATAGGTCACATGCTCGGTCGTTCGAAGCCGGCAGATCATGTCTGCTTCGTAGCGGCCTGGATAGACCTGCTTCACGCCTAGAAGCGTGGCCACGTAGGGCAGGCACCAGGCATGGACATGGAACATGGGCGTCAACGGCATGTAGACGTCGCCGATCCCAAAGCCGGGGTCACGCGTCGTCCCAAACGGACCCTTGGTGGCGAGCGCCAACAAGACGATCTGCCGATGCGAGAAGCAGACCCCCTTGGGATCGCCGGTCGTGCCCGTCGTATAGAAAGTCGTTGCGAGTGCATTCTCGTCGAACTCAACGAACGGGAAGACGGGATCCGCAGCCGCGAGCAGCGCTTCATACTCGCCAGCTCCCGCGAACGATGCAGGTTCATCCGCGCCGTCGTCGATCACCACAACGGCCGTGACGCCTTCGAGCGTCGGCAACAGAGCTTCGAGCGCGGGCAGGAAGTCGCGGTGGCAGATCACCACTTCGGCCTCGGCGTGACGCAGAGTGTAGCCGATCTGCGCGATGGGAAGCCGGACGTTGACGGTCTGGAGCACCGCGCCCATCATCGGGATCGCAAAATATGCTTCGAGATAGCGATGGCTGTCCCAGTCCATCATCGCGACCACGGTACCCTGACCGACACCCAGGCCGGCCAGCGCGGAAGCGAGCCGGCCGATCCGGACGCGCAAGTCGCGATACGTCATCCGCACCCGGTCGCGGTACACGATCTCCTGGTCGGCGGCCGATGTAAGCGCCGCGTCCAGCAGGTGTCCGATGGTGAGCGGAAAGTCGTAGGCTTCGCTGGCGCGAGTGGCGAAACGCAACGGCATGGCAGTCCTCTTCTGTATGTGACGCGAGTTCGCGCTTATTCGGAGGTGGTCGCGACCTTCGGTGCGAAGCCGGGGTCGAAGGCGTCGAGATCGGGCATCGCCATGACGGGCAATCGATCGAGACGATCGACGTGGTCACCGAGCGCGACGAGGATGCGCGATCGTTCGTCCGCGGCGACATAGGGTGTGTGATAGGCGACGAACGGTTCGAGGACGTCGAGACCAACATAGCCGAGCGAGCCTTGCAGGAAGTGACGCAACATCCCCGTCTCGAGGTCGCCATGGATCGAGCCGGGGCCGAACATATGATCGCGTCCGCCCAGACTGAACGCCGCCAGCGCGCGCTTCCCGGCCAGGCCGCCCGCGCCGTAGATCCTCCGTCCGCCATAGAAGGGCCCGGAAATGAAGACCCGGTCGATCCAGCCTTTCAGGATCGCGGGCACGCTGAACCAGAAGACAGGGAAGGTGAAGACGAGCAGGTCGGCGGCCAGCACCTTGTCGATCTCGGCGAGGAGGTCGGGCGCCAGCGTCCGCGTCTCGAAGCCGTGCCGCTGCTCGAGCGCATAGGTGAGATGGTCGGGTTCGCGGCGCTCGCCGAAATCGGCGGGCGACAGGACTGGATCGAACCCCATCGCATAAAGGTCCGACTGAGATACGGTCGCGCCGATCGCTTTCAGCCGTTCGCTGATCACGTCGCGCATCGCCGAGACGAACGAATCCGACTCCGAATGCGCGTGAACGATGTGCGCCCTCATGCCGGGAACTGCGAGTCGGGAATGGCGAACAGCGGCTCGGCGCCGGCGGCGACGCGGTGCTGCAACGCGAACACCTCGGTCAGCACCTGCTGCTGGAAGAACGCGGCGGTAGCGATCTTGGCCGACAGGAAATCCGGGTCGCCGTCCGCGGCGGCAAGTCGATCCACGGCTGCCGCAGCCTGACGGCCCATCAGCCAGCCACAGGTGACGAGGCTGAACATCCGCAGATACGGTGTTGCCCCGCTTGCCGCGTCCGTGATCCCAAGGTCGAGAAGACGATTGGTGATCGCCCGCAGCGTCGCGGACGCCTCGACAAGCACCGCCGCCCCGGCCGCCAGCGCAGGCACCGTACGCCAACCGGCCGCGTCCGTATCGATCTCGTCGAGCAGCGCGCGCCACGTCTCGCCATTCTCGAGCCGGAGCTTGCGCCGGACAAGGTCAAGCGCCTGGATGCCGTTGGTGCCTTCGTAGATCGGCAGGATGCGTGCATCGCGGTAATGCTGCGCAATTCCGGTTTCTTCGATGAAGCCGATTCCGCCGAATACCTGGATCGCCAGGCTGCTGACCTCGAGCGAGATGTCAGTGCATAACGCCTTGGTGCAGGGCGTCAGCAGTTCAGCGCGCGCGGACGCGGCGCGGGCCTCATCACCGGTGGCTGCATGCCCGCGGTCGATTTGCAGCGAATTGTAGACTGCCAGCGCCCTCGCGCCCTCGACGAGCGCGCGCATCGTCATCAGGTTGCGGCGGACGTCGGGGTGGTCGATGATGCGCACCGGCGTCCGCTCGCCTTCCAGCGGCGCGGACTGGACCCGCTCCTGCGCATAGCGTGCGGCCTTCTGATAGGCGACGTCGGCAATGCCGACGCCCTGGATGCCGACGCCGATCCGCGCATGGTTCATCATCGTGAACATCGCGCGGATGCCGCCCTGCGGCTCGCCGACCAGATAGCCGACGCATTCGTCATCATCGCCGTAGCTTAGCGACGCCGTCGCCGAGCCGCGCATCCCCAGCTTGTGTTCGATCCCGGTGCAGCGCACGTCGTTGCGCTTGCCGGGCCTGCCGTCCGCATCGGGCAGGAACTTCGGCACCAGGAACAGACTGATCCCTCGCGTGCCTTCGCTCGCGCCAACGATGCGGGCGAGGACGAGGTGGACGATGTTCTTCGTCGCGTCATGCTCGCCGAAGGTGATGTAGATCTTGGCGCCGCGTATGCGGTAGCTGCCGTCGTCCGTGACTTGCGCGATCGTGCGCAGCGCGCCGACGTCGGAACCTGCGCCGGGTTCGGTGAGGTTCATCGTGCCCGACCATTCGCCCGACACCATGTTCGGCAGGTACGTCGCCTTCAGCTCTTCGGAGCCGTGCGCCGCGATCGCGCGGACGGCGCCTGCGGTCAGCGACATGATCTGGCTGAGCGCGACGTTGGCGGCGAACATCTGTTCCTGGATGATCGCGGACAGCGTGAGCGGCAGGTTCTGACCGCCCCAGGCCTCGGGCGCTTCGATACCGTTCCAGCCCCCCTCGATCCATTTCGCGTAGGCCACGGCGAACCCATCGGGCAAGCGGACCTCGCCGTCTGTCCAAGTCGAGCCCTGCTGGTCGCCGATCCTGCTGACTGCGTAGAGTTCGTCCTCGGCCAGCTTGCGTGTCTCGTCGAGCACCGCCGCGGCGATGCCGGCATCGACATGCTCGAAGCCGGGCAGCTCGGCGAGGCGATCGATCTCGCCGGTGGTCTCGAGCACGAACATCTGTTCGGCCATCGGTGCGCGATAGGTCATGGCGTGTCCGTTCAGAACCAAGGGTAGAAGGCGGGCATCGTTGACGCCTTGGACTTGAAGTCGGGTGCGCGTTTTTCGCGAAAGGCGTCGACGCCTTCCTTCCCGTCGCCGATGCTGGTGTAGAACATCGCCAGCGAGTCGATTCGATGCGCTTCGACCGGGTGGGGCAGGGCAGGGTTGCGACGGATCATCGCACGCGTCAGCGCGATCGCGACCGCGGAGCGACCATCGACGATGCGGTGCGCCAGTGCCTTTGCCTCGACCAGCAGCGCGTCCGCATCGTCATGGATCGAACGAAGCAATCCCCCCTTAAGGGCGGTTTCCGCATCGAGGATGTCGGCGGTCAGCGTCCATTCCAGCGCGGCCTGCTCACCCACCAGCCGCGGGAGGAACCAGCTCGAGCAGGCCTCCGGCACGATGCCCAGCCGGCCGAAGACGAAGCCGATCCGCGCCTTCTTCGATGCCAGCCGGAAGTCCATTGCCAGCGTCATCGTCGCGCCGATGCCGACCGCGGCGCCGTTGATCGCGCCGATGACGGGCTTGAGGCAGTCGTAGATCGCCAGCGTCACGCGGCCGCCGGTGTCGCGCACCCCGCTACGGATCGCGGGATCGTCTAGCCGCTCGCGCAAATCGTCCATTGTTGGCGTCAGCGTTTCGGCCAAGCCGAAGACGTTGCCTTCCGCGCCAAGCTCCATCCCGGCGCAGAACGCCTTGCCTGCACCCGTGACGATCACGGCGCGCACCGCGTCGTCGTCGTTCACGCCGCGAAACAGGGATTCCAGTTCGTCCGCCATCTCGGGCGTAAAGGCGTTCATCCGGTCCTCGCGGTCGAGCGTGACGAGCAAGATGCCGTCGTCGAGCGAGGTGCGCAGCGTTGAATAGATCATCGTGCGGTCTCCTGCGGAAGGGCGGCCATCGAATTGCCCGGCACGCGTCCAGCCTGACGACGAAGCCATGATGCGGTCGCGTCGGGCGCGGTGAGGGGGATCATGTGGCCTCCGTCGATCGCCTCATATCGCGCACCGGGAATGGTCGCAGCGGTTTTCGCGCCGTGAAGTTCTGGGTCGAGGATCCGGTCGCCACGACCGAACAGGATGCCGACGGGCAGCGCGATATCACGGTAGAGTGGCGCGATCTCCGCAAGATCGCCGACGTTCGAGATCTCGGTCGAGGCGGCATAGATCGCCGATGGCCTGCTCGCCAGGAAACCGCCGCCACGCTCGCCGAAGTCGGCGGGCACCGGATCCGGGCCGAAGACGGTTTCCAGCGTACGCTTGCGCTTCACCTTGCCCAGCGGAACGGCGAGCGTCCGGGCGATGATCGCGCGGCGGACAGGGGAAGGGTTGACCAACGGCAGGAAGATGTCGGGGGCATCGTCCATCGGTTGGGTCAGCGGCGCGACCAGCGCCAGCCCGCCCAGAAGCTCGGGGCGTTTCGTCGCCAGCGTCAGGGCAATCGCCCCGCCGAGCGAATGTCCCACCAGCAACGGCTGATCCAGTTTGAGCGCCTTGATGAGGTGACCGATGATCGCCGCCTGCGCATCGAGGCCACGTCCCCCGACCCGGTTGTAGGTCGAATAGCCCGAGCCCGGCCGATCGACGACGATCACGCGGTAGTCGGACACGAGCCGTTCGGTCAGCGCATAGGTGAAGTTGCGCAGTTGTCCGGTCAGTCCGTGGATCATTACGATCACGGGCCCCGAGCCGATATCGATATAGTGCAGCCGCGCGCCGTCGACGTCGAGGAATCGTCCTTCCGGCGGTACGCGGTGCTCCGCGCTCCGCGCGCTCAGGCTGCTGAAGGCGATAAGACCGCCGATGATGCCGGCGCCGGCGAGTGCGCCGGATTTGACGATCGTCGATGTACGCACGGTCAGGCCATCCTTCCCAGAAGCCGCCAGTATCCGACGGGCATGATCCGTTCGACGACAGACGCCAGCTTCGCGTCGGAACCAACGAGGACGCGCGGGCGGCGTTGCTCGATTCCGCGGACGATGATCTCGCCGGCTTCGTCGGCGGGCATCTTCAGCGCCTTGGCAAAGCGCACCTGTGCGACGGCTTTCTCCGCCTCGGTTACCGCAGCGGCGACGCGGGCGTTCTGCGCGATGCCGGTCTTGACCCCGCCGGGATGGATCACCGTAACGCCAACCGGCGACTTCTCGGCCAGCAGTTCGTTGCGCAGCGCTTCGGAGAAGCCACGCACCGCGAACTTGGCGGCGGCATAGGCGGTCTGGCCGGGGGCGGCGATGATGCCGAACAGGCTGGACAGGTTCACCAGTTGCGCCTGCTCGCGCTCCTTCAATAGTGGCAGGAAGGCGCGCGACATCCGCACGACGCCCTGGAAGTTGATGCCGACGACCCAGTCGAACTCTTCCTCGGTCAGCTGATCGAACCGCCCGCCGAGCGCGACGCCGGCGTTGTTGACGACGATATCGACATGGCCGTGCGCGGTCTTCACGATGGCAGGGAAGGCCGCGACCGCGTCGGCATTCGCGACGTCGAGCTTGTGACGGGTTACGCGAACGCTGTTGCCGATCAGGCGTGCGGTCTGTTCGAGACCTTCGTCGTTCAGGTCGGCGAGCGCGACGTTGCAGCCGCGTTTCGCCAGCGATCGTGCGATCGCCTGACCAATCCCACCCGCCGCGCCGGTGACGACGGCGACCTTGCCGTCTAGGGCGAACCGCTTGCTCATGCCGCCTGCTCCCGAACACCGGTATCGCGCGTGTCGAATTGCAGAACCCCGTCGTCGATCCGGCCGGTGCGGAAGGCAAGTAGGTCGCGGACGTAATTCTGGTGAGTTTTCCACGGCGCCTTGTCACCCTGACGCGGAAGCATGTTCTGCGCGCGCTTGACGTAGCCCGATTGCAGATCGAGCATCGATTCCTCAAGCGCGGCACCCTCGGGTGCGATCGGCGTGGCGCTGTACTGACCGTGCGCGGCCATGTGATTGAGCAGGCGGCTGACATATTGCGAGGTCAGATCGCATTTCAGCGTCCACGAGGCATTTGTATAGCCGACCGCGAAGGCGAAGTTCGGAACGCCCTCGAGCATCGCGCCCTTGTAAAGCAATCGCATGCCGGGCTCGACGGTCTTGCCATCGACGGTGATCGATGCGCCGCCCATCATCTTGAGTTTGAGCCCGGTCGCGGTGACGACGATGTCCGCCTTCAGTTCCTCGCCAGACTGCAGGCGAACGCCCTCCGGGGTGAACCGCTCGATCTGGTCGGTCACGATCGTCGCCTGGCCGGCGCGCAATGCCGTGAACAGATCGCCGTCGGGAACGAGGCACAGCCGCTGATCCCAGGGGTTGTACTTCGGCGTCAGGTGGCGAGCGATGTCGAAGTCGGGACCGAGCAGATCCTTCTGCTGCGCGGCGATCTTGTGTTTGACGACGTCCGGCTTCCTGCGGGAGACGTTGTACACTAGGATGCTGTAGCCGATGTTCTTCCAACGGATCGCCGCGTCCGCGATACCCGCGGGCAGGCGGCTGCGAAGTTTCTCGCCGCGTTCGTCGTGCGCGGGCTTAGAGACGATATAGGTCGGCGAACGCTGCAACATAGTGACATGGGCAGCGCCCTTGGTGATCAGCGCGGGAACGAGCGTGACGGCGGTTGCGCCCGAACCGATCACGACCACCCTCTTGCCGATGACCGACAGGTCTTCGGGCCAGAACTGCGGATGAACGACGTCACCGTCGAAGGTGTCGAGCGCAGGCCAAGTCGGGGAATACCCTTCCTGGTAGTCGTAATAGCCGGAGCACAGGAACAGAAAGCTGCACGTCATGCGGCGAGGCTCGCCATCCGCGACGTAGGAGATCGTCCACAGCGCATCGGTCGACGACCAGGCAGCATCTGTCACGCGATGACGCATCCGGATCTTGCGATCGATACCGAACTCACGTGCGGTATCCTCGATATAGTCGCGGATGTCCGCACCGTCCGCGATCGCTTTCTCCCCGTGCCAGGGACGGAAAGGGAAACCCAGTGTCGTCATATCGGAGTCGGAGCGGATGCCCGGATAACGAAACAGGTCCCAGGTGCCGCCGATCGCGTCGCGCGCTTCGAAAATGGCCCAGGTGCGATCGGGCGATTTCGTCTTCAGCCAATAGCCTGCATCGACCCCGGACAGGCCGGCGCCCACGATCAGGACATCGAGATGTTCAACTTGTGACATCGGCAGCCTCTCCATGACTGCTATCAAACATGACAACGGTTGTTGTCATTGTCAACTCTGCTATCAGCGGTGAATGGCAAGCTCCTCTAGACGCTGGACCGGACGAACGCAGGAGGATCGCCGCGCGGAACGCCGCGAGTTGCTGATCGTCTCGGCAACACGGCTTTATGGGTCGCTCGGCTTTCGCAACACCGGTGTACGCGCCGTCTGCCGCGATGCTGGACTGACCGAGCGCTATTTCTATGAGAGCTTTGCCAATAGCGAAGCACTGCTGCTTGCTGCATTCGACCGCGTCGTATCTGCGTTGCGTGATCAAATCATGCGAGCGGATGCGTCTGATGAACCGCGCGATGACCGGGTTCGACGATTGCTTCGGGCCTATTTCGGTGCGCTGGCGGCGAACCCAACCGCTGCCCGTGTGTTCCTCGTCGAAATCGTGGGGGTCGATGCGGAGATCGACCGTGCGTTTGAGGCGTCGCTGTTCGCGCTTTCAGAACCGTTCGTAACGGTGTTCGACCCCGAGCATCGCGGGCCGTTATCGACCGATCTTCTCCTCCGACGAGGTGTGTCAGGGGGTCTGCTGCACATCGCGCTCGCTTGGGGTGCAGAGGGATATGCGCGTCCGATCGAGCAGGTGATCGAAACGGCCCTCGTCCTCTGCCGTCTTGCCGGTCTGGCAGACGACACCGATCAGAGTTGAGCCAGTGATCGATCAGCGCGTCCAGACGAGCTTTGCATTCGCGAACTCGCGCAAGCCGAACCAGGACAGCTCACGCCCATAACCGGACTTGCCGATCCCGCCGATCGGGACGCGCGGATCGGACGCCGAGATTCCGTTGACGAAGACCGCACCGGCTTCGATGTCTCGGGCGAGGCGTTGGCCGCGCTCCGCGTCGCTCGTCCAAAGTGCTGCCGACAGGCCGAATTCGGTGCCGTTCGCGATTGCCACCGCGTGCTCTGCGTCGCTGGCCGTCATGATCACGGCGACGGGCCCGAAGAGCTCCTCGCGCGCGGCGGTCATTCCCGGCTCTACGCCAGTCAGTACGGTCGGCAGGTAGTAATTTCCCGGGCGGTCCATGGCCTGCCCGCCGATCCGCAGTCGAGCGCCTTGCGCCACGCTCGCGCAAACCTGGCGGTGAAGCTCGTCGCGGCCGCGTGCACGAGCCATTGGACCGATAAAGGTGTCGGCGTTCATCGGATCGCCGATTGTCAGGGCTTTCGTCAGCGCGACGACCTTCTCGGTAAACACCTCAACGACGCTGGCTTCGACGATCAGGCGCTTGGCGGCGATGCAGACCTGCCCGGTGTTGAGGAAGCGCGACCGTACCGCAGCCTTGGCCGCCGCGTCGATATCCGCATCCGCCAGCACGATGAACGGATCGATGCCGCCGAGCTCGAGAACGGATTTCTTAATGTGGCGGCCCGCTTCGGCTGCGATCGCCGCCCCCGCTGCGACCCCGGCAGTGACTGTCACCGCGGCAATACGTTGATCCGCGATGACCCGCGGGATGTCGTCCTGGGCGATCGGCAAGTTGGTGAACACCCCCTCGGGGAACCCGGCCTCGATCACCGCGTCCGCCAGCAATCCGGCGCAGTCCAGCACGTTGTCAGCATGTTTCAGGACGAACCCGTTGCCGGAGAGGAGGATTGGCACCGCGGCGCGCAGGACCTGCCAGATCGGAAAATTCCACGGCATCACCGCAAAGACCAGACCGATCGGTTGCCACACCAGCGTCGCTGCGCCGTCGTCATGGACAGGCAGCGGCTCGTCCGCGAGCATCGCGGCACCGTTCGCGGCATACCAGTCGCACAGCCCGGCGCACTTCTCGACTTCGCCACGAGCCTGCGAAATAGGCTTGCCCATTTCCCCAACGATCGTGCGCGCGAACGCCTCTGCGTCGCGGCGCAGGATCGCGCCCAGTCGCTGCATTCGCTCACCGCGCATCGCGACCGGAACGGGGCGCCAAGCGTGCCAGCCCGCCCATGCGCGGTCGAGCGCAATATCGATACCAGCGGCGTCCAGCAGGGCATGGTCGCCGATAGGCTCGCCGGTCGCCGGGTTGATCGACGTGATGCGCGTCATGTGTCGAACCTTATGATCTGCCGGACGGCACGGCCGGAATGGAGTTCGTCGAACCCGATGTTGATGTCGTCGAGCGTCAGATAGCCGCTGACCAGTTGGTCGACCGGCAGGCGGCCGGCGCGATAGAGGGCAACATAGCGAGGGATGTCGCGGCTGGGCACGCAAGTGCCGATATAGCTGCCCTTCAACGTGCGCTCCTCTGCGACCAGCGCGACGACGTTGACGGCAAGCGCGGCATCGGGCGGGGGCAGTCCGGCGGTGACGGTCAGGCCGCCGCGCCGAGTCATCGCCACCGCGCTTTCCAGCGCCCGAAGCGACCCCGCCATTTCCAGCACCACGTCGCACCCGCCGTTCGTCAGCGCGCGGACCTGCGCGGCCGCATCCGCGCCGGCCGGGATCGTCGTGGTCGCGCCGAGTCCGCGCGCCAGCGTCAGCTTGTCCTCGAGCATGTCGATCGCAATGACCTGCGCTGCACCCGCGGCCACAGCGCCGAGTACTGCGGCCAGACCAACGCCGCCGAGGCCGACGACCGCGACCGTCTGCCCCGCCTTTACATCCGCGGTGTTCACGACGGCGCCGACGCCGGTGAGGACAGCACATCCAAACAGCGCGGCCTCGTGGAGCGGCAGATCGCGATCCACTTTCACGAGCGATCGGCGGGAGACGACCGCGTGACTTGCGAACGCCGAACAGCCCAGATGATGGTAGACTGCGCCCGTATCGTCGCTCAGCCGCCGGTCGCCGTTCAGCAGCGTGCCCGCGACGTTGGCCGCGGCTCCCGGACCACACAGTGCTGGGCGGCCTTCAGAACAGGGCAGACAATGGCCACAGCTCGGCATGAAGACCATTACGACATGGTCGCCGATCGCAAGGTCATTTACGCCGTTGCCCAGAGCTTCGATCACACCCGCCGCCTCATGACCCAGAGCTATGGGCGAGGGGCGCGGGCGGTCACCATTAATGACCGACAGATCGGAATGACACAATCCGGCAGCTACGACCCGAACCAGCACCTCGTCGCGTCCCGGGGGATCGAGGGATAGTTGCTCGATATTAAGTGGGCGGCTCTTGGCGTAGGGAAGGGGCGCACCCGGTTGCCGCAGGACGGCTGCCGTTATCTTCATGACTTTGGTAATCCATTTGGAAGCGCTTCTGTAGCGGGCCGATACCAAACACTTGGACACTCTGCGTCGCTTCTAGGGAGATCGCGCAGCTGGTTGATTTGACGCCACGACGCTGGAATGGTCAACAACGAGATCGAGACGTTGTAGAAGAGGAACGAGCGATAACACGTGACGCACTCCGGCCCCGTGCCGACTACCTCTGGTGGCAAACCATCACCACGCGCTGGAGCGACAACGACGCCTACGGCCACGTCAACAATGCGATCTACTACCACTGGTTCGACACCACAGTGAATAATTGGCTCATCAGTGCGGGCTTGCTCGACGTGGCAAACGGGGACCCGATCGGCCTGGTGGTCGATACGCAGTGCCGATACACACGGTCGATTACCTATCCTGAACCAGTAGAGATTGGCCTTTCGGTTTCGCGCATTGGGTCTTCCAGCGTGACGTATCGGCTGGGAGCCTTCGTCCCCGGTACGGACAATGCTGCTGCCGAGGCATTTTTTACGCATGTCTATGTCGGCCGCGACAGTCGTCGCCCCAAGGAGCTGCCGAGCGCGTGGCGCAAGCGAATGGAGAGCCTGAGCTGCCCATGAGGCCTTGGACGCTATTAGCTTGTTTTCCCACGCGATAAGCGGGAGCTGGCACCCCTTCATCACCGACGCTGCTATGACCGGTGCACCGGCTGAAGATCATCCATCGATCCAGTTGGCGCGGCTCGCTCGAGAAGCAGGCGTAGAAGATCCACCGATGCCTTCACACCCGTGGGATCTGATACCAGCATCTGTTCAATCGTAAGGCCACGAATAGCCCAGATGATAAGCCTCACGGTGGCACGCCGCGTATCGTCGTCTCCGCCAAAGCGGGCCTGCATCGTTTCAATGCCGGCCTGTTCGATGGCCATCTGAACAGGCTTAACGCGCTCGGCGAGCTCGCGATCACTTCGCGTGGCTTGGAGAATTTCGAGAACCGCCAGGCCTGATGGCTTGCTGAGCACTTCCCAAACAATGTCTGGCCAGTCTGATACCCGCTGGCCGCGGGATCCATCAGCGAGCAGGTCGCGGTAGAGTTCGAGTTCCTTCTCGTAGACCCACTGCACAACCGTTGCCATCAGTTCGGCGCGAGAGCCAAAGTGATGGGTCAGGGCACCTCGCGACACTCCGGCTTCATCAGCGATAAGCGCCGTCGTCGCTCCGCCATACCCCAGCCGATGCACCGCACTGACCGCGGCCTCCATGAGCGCGGCTCGGGTCTCGTTGGTTCGTTCTTCTTGGGTGCGACGCAGGCGCGTAGCCATCAGAGCCTCTCTCGTCATGTCGCGTCTTAATGCGCGCATCGCGGCTTTACCGACAAGGCTGTTCGCCAACAACCAAACAAACATACTTGCGTGTTCGTAATATCAATGCGAAGGAGCGCTTAACGGGACACATCCCGACATAAAAACGCACGGGAGAGGATCGATGAAGTTCGTTCATGTTCTGGCTGGTTGCAGCCTGCTGGCAATTGCCGGCGCCGCGCAGGCGCAAACCAGATCGGCCGAAACTCAGGCCGGAGCGACCTCTGCCCAAGTCCAAGTGCCGGGTGACGAATTACCACCGGAAACCACCGCGGAGCAGGGCTCTGTCGGCGACATCGTCGTAACGGCCAACCGGCGCGAAGAACGACTTCAGTCAGTCCCGGTGACGGTCAGCCTAGTCGACGGGGCGCAGTTGACGCGCCAGAACGTCAATGCCGTCGAGGATCTGGCTCGCACCACGCCGGCGTTGAACAACGCGGGTCCTCCCGGTTTCGGCGCCCTCAGCATCCGTGGCATTGGCGGTCTCTCATTCTCGCGTTCGTCCGAAGGCAGCGTTGGCGTCGTTGTCGATGGTGTATCGCTGGCAAACACCTCGACCAATCCGCCGCTGCTGTTCGACGTCGCACGGGTCGAGGTGCTCGAAGGCCCTCAAGGCACGCTGTTTGGGCGGAACTCGTCAGCGGGCGTCATCAACATCGTCACCAATGCACCCGATCCGTCCAGGGTCGAGGTGATCGCGCACGCGGACATCGGCACTCGCAACAACTACATCGCACGCGGCGCGGTAAACCTCCCGATTGCCTCTAACGCTGCGCTACGCGTCACGGGGTCATACAGTCAGGACCCTCAGGTTCAGCGCAATCTGTTCGACGGCACCTATGGTCGTCGCGAAGCCAAAGCTGGACGCGCTCGCTTCCTTTGGGAACCAACCTCGAGCATCACGGTCAACCTCGCTGCCGACTATACCGACAGTGACGTGAATGGAGGTACGCCTTGGGCAGTTTACTCTTCGAGCCCGACCAGTCTGCTTACGGCCCGTTTGAACGCCTGCGGTGTTCAGGTCGGACCGAAAAACCAGGAAGGTTGCGTCAATCCAAGCAACCTCACCTCGGCAACGAGTTATGGTTTCTCCGGTCAGGTCGACGTCGACCTCGGTGGTCCGACGCTCACGTCGATCACGGCTTTACGCCGTTCGCGGACAAACAATAACCAGGATGTCGATAGCACCACTGCCAACCGCTTGTTCCAGCGTACAAACGATCGGATCAGCAACTTTAGCCAGGAACTGCGGATCTCGTCACCGAGCACGGGCACCGTTCAGTACGTAGGCGGCCTGTTCTACTTTAAGAGCAATCTGAACAACGTTATCACTCAGTCGGGTCAGATTCTGGCTGATCTGCCGTTGATCCGCGCTTGCCCTTTGCCCGCAGCCGCTCTCTGCGGCCTGACATTGGGCCAGTCGCGGCCGTCTGCGACCAGCACCGAAAGCTATGCGGCTTTCGGTCAGGCGACGATCAACGTAGACGACCGGCTTCGCTTCATCCTGGGGGGGCGGCTTGGGCGTGAGGATGTGCGATCGTCATCGCCAGGTTCGACCACGGTCCCTGGTGCCCTTGCTGCGTTCACGCCGTCGACGGCGATCAGTGCTCGCGCTGCGGATACCTACTTCTCCTATCGTGTTGGCGCGCAGTACGACGTGACGTCCGACATCATGGCGTTCGCAACGTACACGCGGGGATACAAGGGACCGGCGACTAACGACACGGCGACCAGCGCCGCAACGCCGCTTCTGGTCAAGCCAGAAATCCCCAAGTCAGGTGAGATCGGCTTCAAGGCAACGCTGCCGGGCGGCAGAGCCGCCATCAATGCTACAGCCTTCTATACCAAGGTCGACAATTTCCAGGCGCAGTTCTTCGACGCGTCGATCCCGGCGTTCGTTTTCGGCAATGCCCCGGAATTAACGTCGAAGGGCGTGTCTGCCCAGCTATTTGGTCGACCGGCCAAGGGGCTAACGACCAATCTGGGTGTGACGTACCTTGATGCTAAGTATGGCGAGGGTTACTCGATTGCCAACTTCCGCAATGCGGTAGCCAGCGCAGAAGGTAAGCAGCTTGTCGGCTCGTCTAAGTGGAGCGTCACCGCCAGCGGCGAATATAGCACCGCCGTCTCGGGCTCGCTGAACGCCTTCGTACAGGCGGACATGGTTTACCGATCGAAGCAGTTTTTCAACGCTACGAACGATGCGATCCTGGCAGTCGACGGCGCTGCAATCTTTGGTGGCCGCCTCGGTGTTCGTACCGCTGATCAGCAGTTCGGCGTGTCGGTATTCACGCGCAATCTTTTCAACACATTCCGCCCCTCGACGCGCTTTGCGACGCCGATCGCGGCGCAGCAGCTCGACCCGCTGTCGTTCTCGCAGTTCGCAGGTCCGGAGTCTCGTCGCGTAATCGGGCTGTCGCTGGACGCCCGCTTCTAACGGAGACGAGATCACGGTGGTCGGGCTGACGTTTCAACGCTGCCCCACCGTGACTTGCTCGCTTCTATCAGGACATATCGGATGCACAACGATGACCATAATGAAGGCCAGCATGCGGTTACGCGCAGGCACGTCGTGAGCGGTTCGCTTGGTCTTACGGCCGCGTTGGCTGCCGGGGCAGTGGGCGCAACCGGGACAGCGCCCGCTGGCAAGCGGCCGGTGCCGGTGGCAGGCACCTTCCTTTGGGGCACCGCATCGTCGGCGCATCAGATCGAGGGAAATAACGTCAACTCGGACTTCTGGCTGGCCGAGACCGTCAAACCGACACTGTTCCGTGAGCCGTCCGGCGACGCCTGCGACAGCTATCACCGCTACGAAGAGGATGCCGCCCTAGCAGCCGGGCTTGGCTTCAACGCCCATCGGTTCGGCATCGAATGGGCGCGGATCGAGCCGGAGCCGGGACGGTTTTCCGAGGCCGAACTCGACCATTACGTCCGCGTCCTCGAATCTTGCCACAAGCATGGCCTCGCACCCATGGTGACGCTTAGCCACTGGACGGTGCCGCGCTGGTTCGCCGCCCGTGGCGGGTTCGAAAATGCAGAAAGCCCTGCTCAGTTTGAGCGTTTCGCAAAGAAGGTCGCGGAGCGTCTTGGGCCGTTGATGTCTGCCGCGACGACCTTCAACGAGTGCAATATCGGCCGTCTTGCGCAGTTCCTGTTTCATCTCGACACGCCGGAAGCCAAAGCGGGCGTCAAGGCGATGTTGGATGCGTGCGCCAAGGCGTCTGGTTCGGATCGATTTGCCAACGTCCTGTTAGGTGATCTTGCCAAATCCGAAGCAAACATGGTCGAAGCCCATCGACGCGCTGTGGCGGCTTTGAAAGCCGGGCCCGGCGACTTTCCAGTCGGACTGACGATCAGCATGCAGGCGATCGAGGGCGTTGGCGATTCTAACAAGGCATCGGCAGTCGCTGACCTGCTATACGGCCCTTGGCTGGACGCGGCCAAAGTGTGCGACTTTGTTGGTGTTCAGACCTACACGCGTATCCGGGTAGGCACCGAAGGCCCCTTGCCACCACCCGACGGCGCCGAGAAGACAGGGGCAGGGTACGAGTTCTACCCCCAGGCGGTTGGCAATACCGTACGGTTTGCGGCCGAGCGGATCGGCAAGCCGATCTACGTCACGGAGAATGGCATCGCGACTGACGACGACACCCGCCGGGTTGCCTATATCGATGGGGCTCTGAACGCCCTGCAAAAGGCCAAGGCGGACGGGATCGACATCCGCGGGTATTTTCACTGGTCGCTGCTCGACAATTTTGAGTGGACGGCTGGCTACTCACAGAAGTTCGGCCTTGTCGCCGTCGATCGAAAGACATTCGTCCGCACGCCGAAACCCAGTGCACGCCACCTTGGTGGCATTGCGAAGCAGAGGCGCTCGCTGTGAAGGGCAGATCGCTGCTGCTGATCGTCGCCATGAGCGCGGCAGCGTCCGTCGCCGCGCAAGTGCCGGTTGTAAAAACGGAGAAGACGTTGCGGTATGAAATTCCTGCCACCGTCTCGACACAGGCGAAGGCTGCACTCGAACAGGTGTATGGCTTCCTGAAGCAGATGGCTCAGGCGCCACAAGTCGCACCCGTCACCCAGGAGGACTGGGATCAACGCAACGCTCGTGCGAGCGCCGTGATCGGCCCGATGGTAAAGGCCAGCACCGACGGTCTGGGCCTCTTGGTTCAGGAAGCCGTGGTCGGTGGCGTGCCGGTTCTGCGGATTCGACCGCCGGGCTACACCCCTCGCAACCGGACGCTGATCTACGCGCATGGCGGGGGGTACGTCCTCTTCTCGGCGCGAACGTCGCTGACGGTGCCGGCCTTAATGGCGGTAGCGAGCGGCGATGAAGTGATCTCGGTCGACTATACCTTGGCGCCGCGGGGCAATTGGCGGACCGCGACCGATCAGGTGATCGCAGCCTACAAGGGCGTTCTCGGGACCCGTAAGCCAAAGCAAATCGGTATGCTCGGAGACTCCGCTGGTGGGGGGCTCGTCGCCGGCGCCGTGCTCAAGATGCGCGACCAGAATGTACCGCTTCCCGGGGCTTTGTACCTCCTGTCGCCTTGGGCCGACATCACCGACACCGGAGATACCTATACGACCCTCGCCGCGGCCGATCCGTCGCTCGACGCTAAGAGCCTCAAGTGGGGCGCTGACGCCTATGCAGCGCTGGCTGATCAGCGGAACCCTTACGTTTCCCCGGTCTACGGTGACTACACAAAAGCCTTCCCGCCAACGCTGATTCAGGGGGGCACGCGCGAAATCTTTGTCAGCAACTTCGTGCGGCAATATCAGGCGATCCGAAGCGGTGGTCATGAGGCGGCGCTCGATCTTTACGAGGGCATGCCGCACGTATTTCAAGCCTTGATTCCGAACACGCCGGAGACTGCGTCGTCGATCAAGTGCGCTGCCGCATTTTTCGATACCTATCTCGATAAGCACTGACTGAGATTACAGCGCGCCGCTGTTGCGCTTGCCAGCGCGACAGGCAGCGATGCCGGTTAGCTGAAGGAAGAACGGTCATTACCCAGACACCTGCCGAACATCCGCTTCCGCCGGGTCGTGGTGGCAACCTCTTCGCCGCAATCGGTTATGGAATCCGCGCACTCAAGGCGCTCCCCGCGCCGCTGCGTGAGCGTATCCTCGATCTGGTCGGTGGCGGCGTCAGCGCGAACCTGCCGCCTTTTCGCGATGTTCTGCGGCTCGTTGAAGCCGCAGGGGGAGTGTCGGATGGAAAGCGATGGCAAGCGAACCTTCTGACGGACAGACCTGACCTGCGCGCGGTGCGCATTCGCGACATCCACGATGACAGCCGCGGCCGGGTGCGTGCCAGGTTGTATCTGCCCCCCGAAAGTAGCCCTGCACCGACAGCGGCGTTGGTCTGGGTGCATGGCGGGGCGTTCATCATTGGTAGTCTCGATGCGAGAGAAGCGCATTGGCCGGCAATCAAGCTGGCTGCTGGCGGCATTCCGGTGCTCTCGGTCGACTACCGCATGTGCATCGAAGGGGTGCATTATCCAGCACCTCAGGACGATGTGCTGGCCGCTTGGCAATGGGCTTGCGACAGCGCAGAAACTCTCGGTGTGACGCGAGAACAGCTGCACCTCGGCGGTGGTAGTGCTGGAGCCTGCCTTGTTGCCGGAGCGACACTAAGGCTGCGCGATACCGGCAAGGCGCTCCCCGCTTCGCTGTATCTGGCTTATCCAGTGCTTGAGGGTCGTCTGCCTCCGGCCACCCCTGACATGCTGGCCGAGCTCAGCGCGTCGAAGCTGCCAGCGGACGAATGGATCGCCGAGATGTTTGCCACATGGGCCGGCGCGGCACGCTGGGACGATCCCTATGTCGCGCCCGGGCTTGCCGATCCGTCTGGTTTGCCCCCGACGTATGTACTGACGTGCGGACGCGATGCGCTGCGTCGCAGCAGCGAACCCTATGTCACCCGGCTGACGGAAGCGGGAGTCACGGTGTGGCATGATGTGCTTTCCCATTCGGAACACGCTCCACTCGATCGGCCCGGCACGCCGGACGGCGAACGCGCGGTGGCGCGGCTGGGAACATGGTTGCGCGCCGGCATCGCGGGCATGTCCGAGTGAACGCCGCGCAAGGAGATGATCAATGACCAAAGGCAGGTTGCTCAAACGCCTGATGGTCTTCCTCGCCCTTCTGGCAGCCATCGCGGTGGCTCTTGCGGCCTGGCTCATCCTGGACGCCCGCAAAACGCCGACCGGAATTCCGCAGTATGTTGCGCTGGGCAGTTCCTATGCCGCCGGTGCAGGTTTGGGACCGCGTCAGCCGGGAAGTCCTCGATTGTGCCAGCGAAGCGACGCCGGCTATCCCCCACGATTGGCGCGAAAGCTGGGATTGTCGCTGGTCGACATGACATGCAGCGGCTCGGTCACCGCGCACGTCCTGGTTGGCGGGCAGTTCTATCAGGAAGCGCAGATCCGTACGCTGCGCAGCGGAACCCGGCTCGTAACGCTGACGGCAGGCGGTAACGATGTCGGCTTTGTCCGCGACCTGTATCTAATGTCGACTGCCAACTCCGACACCGCTTTGGGCTGGGCAGTACGCAAGCTGTGGGGCGGACCGCCTCCGCCTGCGGAGCGTGACTTCGGAAAGCTGCAGCGCACACTGACGGCGCTCCTCCGGGAGATCCGTCGTCGATCGCCCCGGGCCAGGATCGTCGTGGCGACCTATCCCGCCGTGCTGCCGCCAACCGGGACATGTCCGCAGCTTCGCCTCTCGGCATCGCAAGCCGACGTCATGCGGCAGGTGCAGGCTGGGCTGGCTGCCGTGACCCGGATGGTCGGCAAGAAGAAGGGCGCGATCGTCGTGGACATGACCGCAATCGGGGCCGATCATAGTGCCTGCTCCGCCACGCCTTGGACAAAGGGGTGGGGAACGATTAGCCAGTCGCCGTTTCATCCCAATCGGGAAGGCGCCAAAGCGACGGCGGGTGCAATCGTCGCTGCGCTTGGCCGTATCTGATGGCGTCTCCGCACGAGTGGCAAGATGGCGCCCGACAAACATCAATTGAGTTCTTCATGGCCAGGGCAGGTTCTTCGGACGGCTCTCTCCGGGGCTCGGCGGCCAACGCGCATCAGGTCGAAGGTAACTTCTTCAATTCTGACTGCTTGGCGCTCGAGCAGGCAAGGCCTTGGCTGTTCGGGGAGCCTTCGGGCGAAACCGTGGAGCGTACCGGGACAGCGCGCGCATCCGGGCCTTCAAGCTCGGTACTGGGCATATGACGGTGGGCGTCGCGTTTGCACGGGAGACGACAGCGATGGGTCATCGAATTTCTCCCGAATATCGGGACGGCCCCGCTTTCAGACGCTACATGCTCTTCCTCGCGCTGGCTGCGCTGTCCATTGCGGGGCTTTGGGGTGCGCTGATCAATGTGATCATCCCGCTGCACGTGCAGCAGATCGAGTTTGCCCACCATTTCCGAGGTGCGGATGCAGCGATCGATCTGCAGCAGCTTATCGGGCTGAAGGCGCAGATCGCCTCGGGCCGTGTCGCGCCGACTGCCGAGCAACAGCGTCTCCTGAGCCTGCTGGCGCGGTTCGATTCAGCACGTGCCGCCAACTTGTCGATGATCCTGTCGATCGGCGTGTTCATGACGATGCTGGTCCAAGCGTGTGCTTGACTATAATGTGAAGCCCCGCGTGAAGGCGGACGGGTCGGGTGTCGATCTGGCGAACGTCAAGATGAGCATGAATCCGTTCGACGAGATCGCGGTCGAAGAGGCGATCCGTCTGAAGGAGAAGGGCGCGGTCACCGAGATCGTCGTCGTGTCGATCGGTGAGCAGAAGTCGCAGGAAACGCTGCGCACCGCGCTCGC
>NZ_JAELXS010000023.1 GCF_016427505.1 Sphingomonas mollis
CGACGTGCGGTACGCCTTTTGGTTAAATCAAAGCCCAGCCCCTACGGTTTTACGATGTGGCCTTTTCAGACCCGGACGGGACACTCATGATGCCGCCATTCCCCTCTCTCGACACCCCCCGCCATCAACCTGCTAAACAGGTGATACCGCCACTAGAAGATGTGCGTGCCGCCAATCTTCGTGCGTCGGAACATTTCGCCGCGCTTGCTGACATCTGCCGTCTGCCGCTGCCGCTGCCGAAAGACAAATAGCTGACGATCGACGAGATCGGCACCCTGGAACCGGGATGGCGGAACCTTCTATCTGCCCCGGGACTTCGGCGGCCGCTATCAACTGGAACTGCATCGCACCCCGGTGGATCTGATCGAACCCGGTATTCGGCTCGTCGGTGTTTTGGTCGGTGCTGACCTCATCAATGCTGACGGCGTGGCGCCCGCCTGAGGGGACATGATCGGCACCCCCCTGCCCGGTCGCAGCCGACCGCAGATTTGATTCAGTCCGACTCATTGCGATTGCCCCGGCAGACCGGCCGCGCATCATCGGGTCATGGAACAGCGCATCACTCATGCCTGCGGTCACGAGCAGGCCCATTACCTCACCGGCTTTGCCAGCCAGCAAGATCACAAAGCGCGGTGGCTGACGACGACCAAGTGTCGGTCCTGCTTTATCACGGAGAAGAAGACCGCACTGGCAGACGCCGCCTCACGCGACGGTGCTGCTATCGCCCATCTCGATCTGCCACCGCTGACGGGGAGCGAGCGACAGGTTGCATGGGCGACGACCGTCCGTGCCAGCCGCTTGGCCGCCCTGGTCGCTGAGCCAGACGCGGGGAACACCGATGCCTTTCATGCCTGTCGTGCCATCACCGATGCCAAATGGTGGATCGATCACCGCGATCTGGCGAACACAGACCTGCTCGCCAAAGCCGAGAACTCCATTTGCCCAGCCAACATCCCGGCTGAACTCGCCATACCCGCACGCCTGCATCAAGCTACCTGACGCCCAAGATCGTTGGGTAGTCGAAAATGCGGTCATTGCTGAACGCGATCACTGCTCGAGCGCTGGAAGTGCGCTACCCGCCAAAAAGTTGAACGGTCTGTATTTCGGCGGAAGGCCCCTGCACTGCCCCCACTACCTCAATGGCAATAGTATCGGTTCTTTTGGGTGGTATAACTCCGGAAGACCGGGCTTCGGTCGGTCTTGTTTCCGTCAATGGTGAAACCAAAAGAGACTGGACATAACCGGACCGCTTATAAAAGACTGAAGCATGTTTGATCGCGCCTATTTACGTGCATCGACTGCTGAGCAGGACGCGACCCGCGCCCGCGCAGCGCTTGATGCGTTCGCTGCATCGCATGGGTTCCGTATCGCATCGCGCTATGTCGAACACGAAAGCGGCACGCAGCTCGACCGCCCGGAGCTATTCCACCTGCTGGATGATTGCGGCCCCGGCGACATCCTGTTGGTGGATCAGGTCGGCCGGCTCTCACGCCTTAGCACGGCCGATTGGATCAAGCTGCGGTTGCAGATTGAGGCACGCGAAGTTCGGATCGTGTCGCTCGACCTGCCGACGTCGTGGAACCTGATCGCACCGCCCGACGACTTCACAGCGCGCATGTTTGCGGCCGTGAACGAGATGATGCTCGATGTGCTCGCGGCAGTGGCTCGTAAGGATTACGACGATCGTCGGCGCCGGCAGGCTGAAGGAGTTACGCGCGCGCGGACCGCCGGTCTCTAACCGGGGCGAGCGGAAAACACCGCGCGCAATGCCGCGATCGCCCGATCACTCCGGGACGGGCAGAGCTGGCGGGAGATCATGAGCGCGACGGGATGAAGTCGGACACTTCTCGCGAAGATCGCAAACCGGCTGAAGGAGGAGTGCAGCACGACAGGCGGCGTCGATACCGTCGGCGAGGATCAACGTCCGTGATCTCCAAATTCTTTACGTCGAGCATAGTACACCAGCCGAACCAAACTTCCCGATGCTCGTTTACCCAGGAAATGACAGGCGTTATATAAGCGGTATAGCGACCATCCTGACCATTGATCAACAGCGCACCGCCGGCTCGGCCGAGGACAAGGCGGGTGGCTGGGATGAAGTCATCCGTCTAGAGGCCGAGCGTCGGGCTGCTAAGGGCAAGGGCCAGGTTGTCCACGACGCTCGCACCGGTCGCTTGGTCTTCTCGAAAAGCCTTATTGCGCGCTAAATGGGCCTGACGCTCGGCGTCCTCGCCAGCGTCTTGGCTTTGCTTCCTGGCCTGGCGCTGATCGCCGCGTTAAATTTTTAAGACCCGGCGGGGCGGCGCGCGGCGGCCGGAGGTCTAGTTGACCGCCGTATCGGCGATCGTCCTCGCGGTCTTCTCGAACATTGCGCATTACGCCGGCTATCTTGCCGTAGGGGGTACACGGCATCGAACACTCTCAGGCTCTCAAGGTGCGCGGGCAGGCCGTTGCGGATCGTTCTGCCAAGATACTGGGTGGCAGGTCCGGACCGCGTCTATCGAGCATCTGGAGGCTCTGGGCTATATCAGCCGGGAAACGGATATCACCGACCGGCGCCGCGCGAACGTCATGATGCTGCCGGCGCTCGCCGCGGCAGCCGAGCAGTGGTTCGATCTCCAGCTTGCCGCTTTGTGCCTAGGCTGCTGACCGCGCTCCATTCGATCGAGCTGGCAGTTTCGTGCGGTAAAGCACGAGAATTGGTTGCCCTTTCGTTCGGTAAAGCACGAATCAACCGGCTTGAAACGCAAGGGGCATTCGATGCCTTGTAGTTACGCTGCCGAACCGGATGGTCTTCGGATTCGCAGCGTAACGGGGAATGCGCTGTGACCACATAAAGAATGCCCGGCACGAGGCCGGGCACCCTGCGGAGAACCGCTACCCCACGCCGCCAAGCGTGAAGTCACTTACGAAGTCGCTTTAGGTAGCACCCTCCCCAGCCCCGTTCAAGATCGCGCGCCTCGCGCCACGCCTTCGTTTTGTCTGGTGACGGCCTCCAATCAAGGAGTGTCGAACGATGTCCTATACCCAGAGCGCCTTTACCGGGCGTACCGGGGCCCGCCCAATTTCCGCGTTGGCTCGTCATATCGAGCGTGAGTTGGCCACTCGGATCGAGAGCGCCGGAGACGTCAACCGGAACGAGCTGTACCGCGTCCTCGAAGGCGCCAAGACCGCGATCGGCCTCAGCGCGTCGGCGCTGGAAACGCTCAAGCATTTGATCGGCTACACGCGTCCCGCCGACTACAAGAGCGATGCCCGCCCGATCGCATGGCCCAGCAACCATACGCTGGCCGAACTCGCGGGAGTCACCGAGAGCGCGATCAAGGCGCGGCTGCGCCAGCTTCGCAACCTCGCTCTCATCACGATGCGTGATTCTGCCCATGGCCGCCGGCGTGGCCAGCGCGGGGAAGGTGGAGAGATTGTCAGCGCTTACGGGATCGATCTTTCGCCACTTCGCGCCAGATTTGACGAACTGAAGGCCGCCGCGGAGGCGCACAGCGCGTTCTCTCGTCTGGAAAAGCGAGGCCGCCAGGAGATCGCGCGCGTACGCCGTCTCGTAAGCCAAGCGCTCGCACAGGCTGCCGACATGGGGCTGATGGGGCCGCACTGGTTAGCGCTCCAGGATGCCATCGAACTGGTCGCTAGTTTAGCTGCCGTTGCACGGTCGACGCGTGACATCGCGAATTATGAGGCGGCGCTTGATCGACTTTCGGGTGTCGAAGACCTGGTCGGCGAGACCATTGATGCGTTCATGTTTGCACAGGATTTCGACGCCTTGGGGTCAAAATCATCACCCTTCTTACATATACAAACCAGACCCCTTCATAATTCTGTAGCCGCTGACCGGGATTGTAGTTCTGAGCTCGAAAGGAGCGCTCCAATTGAACCGGACCTTCCAGCCTCGCCGTCCAACAGCGCATTCCAAACCTCGCCGCGGGAGCTTATCGAGATGTTTCCGACAACGGCAATGTACGTCGATCACGAGCGGCCCGGTTGGATTAATCTGCACCGGGCCGCCGCACGGCTTCGACACGACCTCGGGATCCGGACCGGGACATGGGTTGACGCGCTCGACCAACTCGGTGCCGATGGGGCTTCCGTGGCGGTGATGATCACAGCCGAGCGCGGCGCGCGCGACGAAATCCGCCTCACGCCTGGCGCTTATTTCGCGGGCATGGTGACGCGCGCACGTCGCGGGGAGCTGGACCTTCCGAAGAGCCTCTGGAGCTTTCGGACCAGGCCGGTTTTGCAGTGAGCACAGCCCATAGATGCCGTTGTTCCTCGTCTCGGCCGACCCTTCCGTGCGGTAAAGCACGAGTCGCTGTCTTAGCGGAGTTTGCCCCCCTCGCGACGCGATCACTCCCTTTCGTGCGCTATTTCAAACCATACTCCAGCCCACTTGGGCCGGTTTCGAGGAGGCCACGAGCGTTACAGGACGGCCTTTCGTGCGCTTTCTGCGCCGATCCCGACACGGTCTGGGCGACTTTCGTGCGGTTTCCAACTTGGAAAGGCCTCTGAGCATCGACCCGGAGGCCCCTGCTGGCCCCAATTTGGCCAACGGATGCCGGTCGGAGGACGAACGCTCGGACCCTTTCGTGCGGTAAAGCACGAACCTGAGGGTGGCGGCCGGTGCGAATCGGCACGGCGGTTGGAAAACGCGAGGTGCCGCTGCGAATCGGGGCGAGTGGATCGGAAATCAACCGTATCAGAGCGTTCCAGGCGGCTAATGCTCGTGCTTTACCGCACGAAAGCCCCTTGTGTGGGCATCCGGCGTTGCATTGCGGCGGTGATGTCGGCCATCACTCTCGCCCGAGGAGTTCCCCGATGGCGCGCCCCATGGAGTTGCAAGGTAACCTGTTTACGCTCGACAGCCCTTTGCTCGGCGAGATTCTGGGCGAGCGTACGGTTGCGGAATTTCCGTTCTTTGCACTAAAGAAGGCTCGCCAACTCGAGCCGATGATCTTTCAGGCAGAGGGCGTGAGCATCGAGTTGTCGGCTGGCAAGCACGGTATCGCGACGATCTACGACAAGGAAATCCTGCTCTACGTTGCCAGCATCATGACGGACCTCCGTGATCGCGGTGGTGAACCGGCGCGGACGATCCGTTTCACCGCCCATGATCTGTTTCGGATCACTGGGTCGAACGCGAGCAAGAGGTCCTATGCGTACCTGATCGACGCGTTGCGTCGGCTCAGAAACACCGTTGTTGAAACCAACATCAAGACGGGTGGCGAAACGCAGGAAGACAACTTCTCGTGGCTCGATCGGTTCAGGGTGGTTTACGCTGAAGACTCGCGAGGCGAGAAGCGCGTCAAGTATATTGAAGTGACAGTGTGCGACTGGTTCTATCGCGCCGTGTTGCGCGACCGCCGCCTTGCCGCCTACGACTTGGACTATTTTACGCTAACCCCGATCCAGCGCCGTTTGTACGAGCTCGCGATGTTTCACTGTCAGCCCGACCAACCCTTCACGCTCGATCTCGAAACGGTCGCCCTGCGAATGGGATGTGGCGTTGCACGACTGCGTAACGCGCGTGCCGAGATCACCAAGGTCGCGGAGCTGGACAGCCTCCCGGGCTACTCACTTTCGCTGCACAGCGAAAAAGTACCGACCGCGGGTCGCCCCCGCCTGCAAACCTTCGTGACCTTCACGGCACACCATGCCCAGCGCCCTCGCCCGATCCGACCCCAGGTCGCATTGCCGGTAAATGTCGATGACGTGCGGATGGACGAGCAACTGAAGGTATACGAGGACGCCGGGGAATAGTCTGCCACGCCGGGATTTTGCGGTCACCCGAGAACGCCGCCTTCACCGATTGAATCTGTAGACAGACGCCTCTACGCTTGGCTGCTTGGGCACGTTATCGTTGATCAACTTGACCGCGGCTGCGCTGTGAAGCTGTTTCAAGTCAAAGTTCTTAGACGCAGATTTCCTTGATGCCTCTGCTGCGATTGAGCTGGGCTGATATTCAGGCGATCAAGCCTTGCAAACCGACCCTGCAACTTGTGCCCCGTCCAGTTTCATGCCGAGCGCGGAGCCGGTTAGATGACGAGAATGATGGCATTAAAGATGCCGATTCCGTCATCAACCAGCGGTTACGTGTAACGCACTGGAGATAGCGCTCGCGTGCGTTACGCATAGGGGTGCGTCAGCTATTCGGCTCCACCGTTAGCGTTTATCTCGACCGCGGGTGCCGCGCGCTTAGGATAGATGATCAGGCGCCGCCCGCAGGCGAGATCGATGCGTGCACCGGCGATCGAACGAACGCCCGTCGCCTTATGAGCCTCCCAGGCACGAACGACGACGGCAACCGTGCCGACATCGCTGACGCCGATCGCGGGATAGCCGAGCAGTGCTGCGGCCGAGAAGAACTCTTCCGGACTGAAAGCCCCTCTGAGGAGCGAAAAATGGGTGAGCACTTGAAGCTCGACACAGGCGGTCACGGGCACATGCCGTGCATCCACCAGCTCAGGTCGCCAATCCCTTCCTCGAGCCTTTCACCGCGTCGGAACACCCACCAGCGCCCGCCCTCCCCGTCTTCGACCCGGTAATGGTCGCCGCCAGGTGCATCGACGGGGTCGGCCTGGGTGACCGTGCGCTCCGGGTCATGGCTCGGCACGGGCGCGATCCTGAAGACCGACCGAGCACCGATCCGGCCAGCCACGACGTCGACGAGCCGCCCCGGATCGCGCTGCAGCGTCTCGCCGACAAGGACTGCGCCAAGATCGACCGCGTCCAGAGGCTCGGTGTGCGGTGTGACCAGCAGGAATTGCTCGAGACCCATGCCCGGATCGATCCGCTCGATGCGGAGCTTCAGCAACCATAGGACATGGGGCACCTCGAGGGTCGGCCGCGACGTTCGAATTGCAACAACCTGCTCACCACCATCGACACGCAGGCCGGTCAGCGCGATAGCTTGGAGATGGGCTATCGTGTTCGTGAGGGAATCGGGTGTGGTAAGCATTGTGGACAGACACTAAGTGTTCCCCACATGTTCGTAGAGCGATTGTGTTGGTCAGACTTGCAACCACAGGAATGCGCCGGCCGTCTCGGCGCGCGTCTGCCAGCGCCTTTTTGCCGATCAATCGCGGTTCGAGATCTTGCGGTGTCCCCTCCCCTACCGCGCTCCGCCGATGCGCATGCGGGCACATTTACATTGGTGCACCACGAAGGGATCGACGCACTGAGAAGGCGATGTACGCGTCCGCTTGGTTAAACGCGAGATAGCGGTTACATGCGACACAATTGAATGGCAGGAGTCGTTATTGGTGGAGGGAGTGGATCGATTTTCTCCGCTCTCAACTTCTCTCTATAACGTGGCCGCTGTAACCGCTGTGTTCGGGATATCCGCACGGAGCGCAGTGGTAGAGACGGCCGCTGTTCTTTCCGATTTCGGGCACTCCTTGCCAGCTGGCTCAGGCGGCGATTCGCGCCGATAGCGCGCCGGGATGACGCTACCTTTTAGTTTTTTTAGGGGGGGCAGCCGCGGCGCTTGGCACAGCAACCATCGACAGCGGTCCTTCGTACCGCCGCTGTCAGGCGCAGCAGCAGAAACCCGATATTCGCAATACCTGTTGCACCCGCCCTACCCGCCCTACCCGCCCTACCCGCCCTACCCGCCCTACCCGCCCTACCCGCTCTACCCGCGGTAACCGCGGTACCCGCTGCGTCCGCTGCGTCCGCTGCGTCCGCTGCGTCCTTGGCATCCGCAATACCCGCTGTACCCGCGTTACGCCCTATCAGCCGGACCCGCAGTAGACATTAGAAGCGAGCCTCCTGCTGTGTCCGTTGTCCGTTGTGGCCTCTATCTCGCGTGTAACCGCCGTGATGCGTCCGACTAAAATACCTCCGTTAAGGTAGAGGGCCATGAGGCCAAGACGTTAGCGAGGCGAAGCACTTTGCGGCAATCGAACTATGCGATGTGATGTGGCCACGGCGCTGCACCGCATAACTAATGTAACCGCTCGGGTCGCTGTGTTACGTGTTATCGCCCTAAGTTTAACGCTGCCAGTCAGCCTTACAGCGGCATGGAGGCGTGAGAGCGCATCGCAGGCTCGTTACCCGTTCGATTACAATCCTCGGTGCAGGTGCGCGAACCGTTCGGTTACAGCGAAGCGCAAACCAGCGTCGAAGCAACCGTCGTCTTTTTGCGTGAGGACAGCGATGGCAGGGAAGGGCGCCTGACTTCCCTGTCATATTGCGGTTACAGCGGTTACAGCGGTTACAGGGATTACACTGAACGCAGCGGTCGTAACTAACCTTGAGCTCCGCTGTAACTTGTCGGAGCCGTTCATTCGTTGTAACACATGCGACCGCGCGGTCACCGCGGTTAGGATCGGAGTCACGAATGCCCGTCATCACCCTATTGTCCCCTAAAGGAGGAGTGGGAAAAACCACGACGGCGCTCTTGCTTGCGACGGAACTAGCCGCGCGGGGCGGCGACGTGATCCTGATCGATGCGGATCCCAATTTTCCGCTTTCCAAATGGGCGGCCCTGAAAGGCAAACCGCACAATATTGAGGTCATCGAAGATATCGACGAGGAGACGATCATCGATACGATCACCGAGGCTCGGCAGCGCGCGCGATACGTCATCGTCGACCTGGAGGGGAGGGCGTCCGGCCGCGTGACGAATGCGCTGCTCGTCTCGAACCTCGCCCTGATCCCGATGCAGGGGTCCGCGCTCGATTCAAACGAGGCCGCGCGCGCCTTCAAGAACGTAAAGCAGGTTTCGAAAGCGCGCGAGAAGCCCCTAAAATTCGCAGCAGTGCTCGCAAAGACGCAGGCTTCCACGCGGCTTTGGCCGCGCGATCTCAAGCAGATCATCGCTGGCATGCGAGAGGCGGGTATCCCCGTCATCGACACCGCACTCGCCGAACGCGGCGCCTATCGGGCCATCTTCAGCATTGGCGGAACGCTCGCCACGTTGAAGGACAAGGATGTTGGCTCGTTGGAAACTGCCCGGGCAAACGCTGCGGCCTTTACTCTCGACGTCCTTCAACTGCTCAATGAGAAGACCCCGGCATGAACGACACCACAGCTCGGCCCGGCCTCGCCAGTTTCGCGCTCGACGATGACGACGACATTCCGATCCCGACGCTAGAACAGCGTCAAAAGGCGACGCAGGGTGGCGAAAGGCTCGGCTTCAAGTCTGAACCGGCCGAACCGGCCAAGCGCCCCACAGCATCGACGCGGGAGGCCGTCTACACCGCCAACTTCCATATTCGCACGACGCCGGAAGACCGCGAGCGCTATGACGACTTTGCCTATCGTCATCGCGTGAAGAAGGGCGAGGCCATGACATTGCTTCTGACACTCGCAGAGGAAGCGGAAGCGGCACGGGCGGCAAAGAAGAAATAAGAGGGCAGGGGGCCTAACTATGCTTCGCCCCGCTGGCTGCGCGGCGTCAGAGCACCGTTGCCGCAGGTTGTGCAGCCGCCCCGGGACACATCAGCGAGTATCCTCGACGTGCTTGACATGGATGGTGTCAGCGAGATCGACGTCGCGTTCGAACGAATGATCAGTCGTCCGCGTCCTGCCACGTTCGATCGATCGGCAGGACGGATGTCACGGTGATCAGGCGTCGCCCCGATAATCTGGCAGATATGGCCTCAGCCTATCGGTGAACGCCCCTTCGATCTGATGCACTTGCCTGCACTCGCCAGCCATGTCCTGCGATTCGTGGACATCCTACCATTCTCACAAGGGATCGGGCGTGTTAGCCTGACCTCACCGCCCGGTCCGTCCCGGGCGGTGAGGCGTCAGAACCTCAAGCCATAGCAGCCGGTCGACAACAGGTGTCGGCCGGGTGGCCGTCACGCATGTCCAAGGCTCGCCTAAAGGTGACGGCGCCTTGTGCTATGCAGGGTTCTGAACACCCGGCTCCACGGGCCGGAGACCGCCTCCTGACGACAAGGGAGGTAAGTATGATTTCAAGTTCTTCGGCAACTCTATCGGTGATCGTCACGGCCTTGCTGGCGGTCGTGAAAGGTGGTGCGGCGCCAGCACCCGGCATCGCCGATTTTCTGACGACCATCGGTGGCGATACTGAGCTGAAGACCAGCGGATCGATGCTCTCCGATCCATCACCCCAACTCTATCCGCTGGCGCGCGATGGCAGCGAGATCATCGGCTATCGCTTCTTCGCCGAGAAGCTGGCCGCCAACGGTTCTGCGACTGCCGAACGGGCGAGGGACGCCTTCGCACAGGAATGCACCGCCAGGGGCAGTCAGATCGCCTCAGAGGACAGCGACGTCGCCCGCAGCTTCCATGACCGCGTGCTGGGCAGCAGGCTGCCGCCACGGGGCAGTTTCAAGCATTTCTGGTCCGGAATATCGGCGGTGTGTGCTCGCAGTCCGTCTGAGGTCATGGGTGGCTTCGTCGCGGTCACGTTCGACAACACCGAACTCGCGACCAAGGGCGATTTCGGAGCCAGGCTGTTCAGCAAGATCTCGCTCATGGCCACCCGTACCGCCGTCTACGCCTACCGCCCGGATCGCATCCCAACGGCGGCTTCGTTCCAGAGACGGGAAGCGGCGCTTCGCGCCGATGATGCTGCCGAGCAGCGCGCGAACGAAGCCTTTCGGCGGGATCTTGCCATCGGCACCGAGACGAACTGCGGCACCGTAATCCAGCTGCGCGGACCCATGGTCGAGATCGCGGTTCCGCCGGTCCGGCTGACCCCCAATGGCCAGTCGACCTTCTGGTCGAAACGCACGGCATCGCGCCCTGTACCTACGGTCTCTGAACTTTTCCGTCCCGATAACGTGACGCTTCCAACCACCAAAGGAGAAGCCCTTTGATTGTGCATCCACGCCCCCGTCCAACTGTTTCCGACAGCCAGAGTGTCTCATCATCCTACCTGTCGGCCGAACCCGCCACGGACCTCCGCCGGCTCTCTGCCGGGAGCAGTTGGAGCGCGCCCGGATCCCCTGGTTTTCCGATGCGCGCCACTGCGGGAGAATGGATGATCCCGGTCATCATCGATCTGCCCTACGCGATGCTCGCCAGTCTTGAAGCGGCAGCACAGTCGACCGAAATCGGCGACATCGTCCGGGCCGCGCTTGTCGCGATCGGTCACGGTAAGCCGCGTCATTCGCCTTGGCCGTGCAAGCGCACGTACCGAACGACATGTAGCAGCGGCTCGAACCCGCTTTCAGCAAGAACGGCGCTGATCGATCATTATTGACAGGAACGGTGATGTGCATATATTGTGCACATATCAGCGGAGATAATCTAATGGCGACTGCGTTCATTGCTGAGGAGCGAAGGTCCGCCTTACTAGCGTCGGGCTTCGTCGCCAGCCTGCAGGAACCGCGCACGCCCTATATCTCGCCTCGGCGCGTCGCAGAGGCACTAGGTATTCAGCTGTCGCGATTGGCCCAGATCGCAGGCGTTCATCGCAACACGCTCTCGAACCCGGCGTCGGAGCGGCTGCAAGATCGATTGCGAGACATGATCCGTGTCATCATGGCAGCAACAGAATTGACCGGCGATACTGAACGGGCAATCTATTGGTTTCGAAACGAACCAATCCTGACGCTGAAGCGTCAAACGGCTGCCGAACTGGTTGCCGCCGGCCATACGGATGCCGTCATGCTGCATCTGGCCGAGATTGTTGACGGCGCGAACGGCTAGACCAGCATTGTTTCGCATTGCAGTAGGGCCGAGCTATTATTACCGCTATCTGACGCCAAAATGGGCCTATCTGCCACTGAGCGGGGCAGGAGCGGCAAGCGCTGGCGGCCGTTTTAACCGGCCAGGTATCGAGGCTGTGTATCTGTCGGCCGAACCGGACACGGCGCTTGCAGAGTATCGGCAAGGCTCGAGTTTGCCCAACCCTGCGATGCTTGCGGCGTATCAGATCGCGTTAATTGACGTGATCGATCTGTCCGCCGGTTATGATGCTGCTCATTGGGGCGCTTCCTGGGCAGACTGGAATTGCGACTGGCGCTGGATCGCGCGCATAGACCACAAGGTACCGCCGTCATGGCGGCTCGGAGACGAGGCGATCAGGTCGGGTGCACGTGGCCTGCTATTTCCATCAACCCATCAGGCGGCCGGAACTAACCTCGTGGTGTTCAGCGCCAACCTGACGGCAGACGACCTGTTCGGCGTACATGACCCGGATCATATGCTGCCACGGGACCAGCGATCGTGGCAACCATGATCGAGATTGCACCGCTCACTTGAACCGGAGCCACGCCACTGCTCGCTCTGGAGCGTATCCTCAGCAACACCCGCCGGGTCGGTGAGCGCGCAACGGTATTCACAGGCCCGGTTTTCCGCCAGTACGACCCGGTCTACCGCAGCGTTGCGATCCCGCTCGCCTATTGGAAGGTCGTCGCCTTCGTCCATGACGACGGCCGACCGTCCGCTTCCGCATACCTCATCGATCACGACGTCGACCTAACCGAGCAGACGCTCCTGTTCGGTGCTCTCGATCGAGGAGCTGACCGATCTAGACTTCGGCGACTTGCACCAATTCGATGGTTTCTCGAACGAGGAGCGTGACCGGGGTGAGGTCGTCCGACGGCCCATCACCGGGCCGGAGGATATCCTCCTCTGAGGTGGCAAAATAGCGCTGTCCTACAGAGAACATATCTGGAACATGGGCTATCGGTTCAACAAGGAGTCGGGGACATGACCGACATGATCGATGGCCCAATGCTCGTAGGCGTTGCGGCGCTCATCACCAGTATCGCCAATGTCGTTACCATCCTGCGGTCCCGCGATCGACTGCAGGAACGAGCAAGGCTGCGCCGTATCCCCAGACGCCGAAAGGGGAGGGGGGATCGTAGTTTAGGGGCATGATGCCCGAAAGCCCGAAGGAGACCGCCATGCGCCGCTGCGTGATTGCCGTTCTGCCGTTGATCTCCGTCTCACTCCTGCTTGCCGGATGCGCCACGAATGCGATCCGGCTCGAGGCAGCAGGGGCGGTGCAAACCCGAAGTCGCGAGGCGGTGACGGCAACCGCCAGGTACTTCGATGCAATCGAGCAACGTCGCCGCGAGGCCGCTGCCGCGCTAGTCGCGAGCGACCCGAGTTGCTTGCCGGCGACGCCACTGCGGATCCAGGTGCCTATCGCACCGTCGGCCCCGCCGGCGCCGCTGTGCCTCTCTGGCGACGCTCCGGCGCCGGGATATACCGCGTTCGAGATCGACATTGGCAGCAGCCCGCGCGCTGTGCTCGAACCACGCATCGCACTTATTGCCGCGATCAGCGACTATGCCGATGCACTGGCTACTATCCTTGATGAACCCAAGACCGACGTCTCGGCCGAGATCACCGCTTTTGCCGACCAAGCCGACCGGCTTGCGCGGTTCAGCAACTTTGTCGCTGGCACCGACCTGCCAAACGTCAACGCAGCCATTGCCAGCGAGCAGAGCCAGAGCCTCGTCGCGCTGATCGCCTTCGCAACCGATCTCGCGCGCGAGGCACGGCAGACGAAGGATGTCCGAGCTCTGGTTACCGAGCGCGGTAGCGTTGTCGATCGCGCGCTGGCTTCATTGTCGCTCCAGGTGACGACGTGGGGCAGGGGGGCCGTACGCAACGCCGACGATCTCTACGGGAACGCCTTGTTCCGGACCTACATCCGCAATCGCGAGAGCCTGTCGGCCGACCAACGCGAGCAGCTCGCCGCCCGTGTGTTCGCCGCTCGCGAGGCCGCGAAGGATGGACCGGCACGCTCCGCCTTGGTCGCGGATGCAATCGACCTCGCCGCCAAGGCACAAGCAGGACTGCGCGACGCGCTCGCCGGCTGGCTGACGCCTGCACAGCGCCGCGCGGCGGCCCGCCTGAACATCGACCGCTTCACCCGCGCACTTGGCCACATCGCCTCGCTCGCCACCCCCGCCTGAGGAGGATCCAATGACCACCTTCACCCAGGCCATGGACGCGGCCGACGCTCTCACCAACCAGCTGCAGGAGTTCACCGAGAACCCGCGATACCTGCCGCGCTTCTTCGACACCTTGTTCGGCCTGCGCACCGTGCTGGGCAGCGCCAGCGACCGCTTTGCCGCTTTGCATAGCGGTGAGGTCGGTGACGCACCGGTCTTTGCCACCGTCCTCGACCGATGCGAACAGGCGAGGGCCATCGGCAAAGCTCTCACCCCCGGGGATGCGGCATTGTCTCGCTATGCTGGAGCAGTGCAGCGCGCGATTGGGGCGATGGACGGACCGGTCGGCACGGCTGCACGACCTTCTTTCCGAGGTACGCTGAGGCTGCGTAATGGATCTACACCGACGGTGAGGGGAGGGCGTCGACTAGAACCCGCGCCCGAGCCTTACTATGCCAGCCTCGTGAAGCTGTTCCCGGTCGAGGCAGTAACGCTCTACCCGCTGGCGATCGGGATCGCTGCCGGCGACATCGTCATCCGCCTGATCCTCATCTGCATCATCACGCTCTTCATCGTCGCGCTGCGCTGGTTCGGTACCCAGGAGGAGAGAGGGGGAGATGCCGATGTGGTGGCGATCGCCGTCTCGGTGATCTCGTTCGAGCTCTACGCCGCCTCGCTGGGTGGTTACGGCTACCTTCCGGGCGGGCCTGAACAGACCAGCCAGCTCTTTGCCTTCATCACCATCATGTGGGTCGCGCTCGTGCCCTTCGTGCTTCGCCGCGCCCGCAGCTGACAAAACACAAAGGAGATACGACCATGTGCACCTCCACCCACCGTCACTCGCTTCACTGCATCCTACCGCCCTACATTCTGTCGCAGATCGCCGAGAACGGCTCGCCCGAGATGCGGGCCATGGCAATGCGCAGTCTGCTGATCGATCCGACCATCCGGCTCGTGCGCGCCAGCACCGCAGGGCCCGTCGCCGGTGCGATCGCACGCCGACGTGCCGCGGCGGGTAACATCCTGACCCCAAGTCCGCTCAGGACCATTCGCGACGCGGGGGGCGAGCCTGAAGCTCCGGGCGTGACGGTGGTGCGGCGGGAAGGCGATGGACCGACCGGTGATATCGCGGCCGACGAAGCCTATGACGGCCTTGGCGCAACGTTCGCGCTGTTCTGGGAGGCCTATCAGCGCAATTCGATCGACGATGCCGGACTGCCGCTCGATGCGACAGTCCACTACGACCAGGACTATGACAACGCCTTCTGGGACGGCACCCAGATGGTCTTCGGCGACGGAGACGGTGAGTTGTTTAACCGCTTCACGATTTCGCTCGACGTGATCGGTCACGAACTGACTCACGGTGTCACCGAGAAGGAGGCTGGGCTGGCGTACTTCAACCAGTCGGGCGCGCTGAACGAGAGCATCTCCGACGTGTTCGGCAGCCTCGTGAAGCAGCGCCTGCTGGATCAGACGGCCGACCAAGCCGACTGGCTGATCGGTGCCAGGCTGCTGACGGCCAAGGTCAATGGAATCGCGCTGCGCTCGATGAAGGCGCCGGGCACCGCCTATGACGATCCCGTACTCGGCAAGGATCCGCAGCCCGGACACATGATCGACTTCGTTCGCACCAATCAGGACAATGGCGGCGTCCACATCAATTCCGGCATCCCGAACCGCGCCTTTTATCTGGCGGCCACGGCGATCGGTGGAAACGCATGGGACCGCGCCGGCCAAATCTGGTACAACGCGCTGCTGGACCCCAATACTAGGGCCAACACGGACTTCGCCGGCTTCGCCCGCGTCACCATCGACGTCGCGGGTCGTTTGTACGGCTCAGGCAGCGCCTCGGCGACCGCGGTCACTAAGGCCTGGAGCGCAGTTGGAGTGATCTGATGCAGACGGGCAAGGCTTGCGACGAGACGGTAACCGGCGAGGCCCGGGTACGGATCGAGGGCGGGCTTGCCCATTTTCCGGGGCTCGCGAAGGAGCAGACGGTCTCCTTCGACGATCTTGCCATCCCGCAGCGTCAGGAACTTGCGAGCCTTGCCCATCTGGCAGACTTCTTTAATTGCACACCGGGGATCGACCCGACGAGGCCGGATGCCCGCACGTACACCGTTGGCCTCACCATCGACGGCCGTAGCCGAGAGATACGGGTTGCGGAGCCGATCCGAGATCCGGCAATGGCTAAGCTTGTCTCCGTGGTTCGCCGTCTTAGCAAACAGTACGCAGCTGTACGGGAGTGTGGCGGAGCGCGATAGCCAGAACCGTTGTTCCTGCCATTTAGAGAAGGCACATTCTCTCCCATATAGAGATGACACCGTTGGTAGCAGCCGGGGCAGCGTGGAGCCATCCAAACAGCGCAGCGCTGCCCTGGCTGATGCGCCACACCTGAGGAAATCGCCCCGGACCCGCTGCGCTAGCTGCGGGCTCGGTCAACGGCGGCAACAGGCCTTAGCGGGTGACGAATTGCGCGGTGCCCCGCGCCTCGAGTTCCGCAGCCGAAAGCCGCTGCGGCAGCTTCTTCAGTTTGGGTCTGCCAATCCGCCGACCATCGACCTTGCCGGCGCCCTCGCTCTGGCCCTCCGCAAAAATGCTTCTGGAACCGCTCGGGCGCGAGGGCTCGTTGTTGTTCCGACTGCGAAGATGTGGGGCGAGCTCCTGAAACGCGCGCGCCATCATCAGCGCGGCGTCCAGATGCTTGTTGTCGATGACCGCCGCCTGATTCACCTGCCGCATCTTGTCGAACACACGATAGGGCAGAACATGATCGCCGTGCCGTATCTCGATCCGACCATCGGGATATTCGCAGACTGACACGCGCTTGCGCATCAGCTTCCGGCTGATCTCCGTCGGCTCGAGGATGAACATCGCCTTGTTATAGTGGAGCGTTAGCGAGGCCGTGACCGACCGATCCTCGCGCCAAACCATCGTCGCCGTCAGGTCGTCATGCGGGGCCAGAGGCCGGTGCAGATCGCGCGGATCAAATGGCGGACGGACGAAGCGCTCATTGTGCCGTGCCATGTAGGAGGGGAGGAAGGCGTTGGCCTCCTCTATGCTCGATATGCCCTCCAGCCGCATCGCCTTGACCAGCCGGTCTTGCAACGTCCCGTTCGCGCGCTCGACGCGGCCCTTGGCCTGCGGAGAGTTGGCGCAGATCAGCTCGATATTGAGGGCGTCTAACGCGCGTCCGAGGTGAGACATGCCGTCGCCATTGGCCGATGCACGGTTGTTACGAAATGCGCTGTGTTTGTCGGAATAGAAGGCGACCGGCTTGCCGTGCCGCTCGATATAGGCCTGCGTCGCCCGCATGTAGGAAAGGTGCTCTCGCTCTCGACCATCTCCAGGTGCATCAACTCGCTGGTTGCGTCATCGATATAGACAAGCAGGGTGCATTGTGGCCCCCGATCCTCGAACCACCAGTGCTTCGAGCCGTCGACCTGCACCAGCTCGCCCCGGCAGTCCCGCCGGTAGCGCGGCTGATAAGGGCGAGGGCGGCGTGCGTCCCGATCCTTCCACAAGCCCGCCGCCATCATCAACTGCCGCAGCGTCTCGCAGCCGATCTTGATGTCATGACGCTCGGCCAGATACTCGCGCGCCAGAGTCGGCCCAAAGTCCGCATAATGCTCGCGCACCAACGACACGACGCGCTCGCGAAAGACATCTTTATGCCGACGGTTGCTCGGCCGGCCACGCTTGCGCGACACCAGACCCTCGGCACCGTCGGTGCGCAGCCGGTCGAGCAGCCGGAAAACCTGCCGTCGCTTCAAACCCAGAAGACCGGCCGCGTCATCGATGCGAAGCTCGCCGCGCTTCACGCGCATGAGCGTATCAAACCGCGAAAGCTCGCCATGGCTCATCGCCAGCACCGTCATAGCCTGGTCCTCCCGTGGGAAGACCATGAACACCGACGCAGCCGCCAGGAGCCGAGAATGTCATCTCTATCTAGCGGAACGGTGTCATTTCTATCCGGGCTCTACACCGTTAAGTCCGATAACATTGGTTATGTTAAATCATCTCACGGTTACACTTGGTTGTAGGCACTGTAGCACTGCTGCCAGAGT
>NZ_JAELXS010000024.1 GCF_016427505.1 Sphingomonas mollis
GAGACCGCATACGTTGACGCAGACTGATCAGATCACCTCAACATCCAGCTTGCAAACGGGGCGGGCCATACGTTCATATAGGTCCGTACCTGAGTACGGGGACAAGAGATGGGCGACCCGACGATTGGCGGCCTGGCACGCGCGGGTGGCGTTGGCGTCGGGAAGATCCGCTACTACCAGCGGTGCGGCCTGCTTCCGGAGCCGAGCAGGGGTCAGGCCCGGGAAGCCGTGGTCCGGTCAGGCCCACCCTGCTTATCTGTCCCGTGGCTGCCCGGACCAACCGGTATGGGCGAGAGAATGGCGATGCCTGCTTCAGGAAGGTGATTGGAGATGGCCTGCGCGGCGATGAATGGCCTATCGATCCAATGAAGCGCGTGGGGGACGAGGCCGTCCCATAATGATGCACCTTCCCGAAAGAAATGTCAGAAACCATTACCCGATATTAACCGTATCTTCGTCGGCAGTCGCTCGGAGCGGCTAGCCCTCCGGGGAGTTAGTCTATGAAAGCTATGGTTTCGGCAATCGCACTTGCGGTCGTGTTTGTAGCAGTGCCTGTCTCTGCAGCACCAGTATTGACTGAGGTCAACGCAAATCTTTTGAATTCGCCGTTTACTTTTTCCGTCCAGGGTGTGGCGTTCACACTGTCGGCGGTCGACAGTTTCTCGGCTCCACTTGTGGTTTCGAACGACACTGGCGGCGCAATTTCATCGGTCTTTGGAGCGCCATCGTCTTTCTTTGTAAACCGTGGCACCGTCCAGTTTGGTCCCGGCGTTTTCGGAAATTACACATCATTTTTAAGCCCGACTTCGGTGAATTTCTCCAATGGAGATAATTACCTTGGCATTCGATCGACAGTCGGCGCAAATGACTTTTACGGCTTTGTCTATACAACGAACAATGTTCTAAAGGGGTATGGTTTCGAAACCATGGCCAATACGACCATCACTGCAACAACGGTGCTCGCGGCGGTTCCCGAGCCTGCGACATGGGCAATGATGCTCATCGGGTTCGGGATGATCGGGGCAACGGCTCGTTACCGCCGTAGGAATACGACTGCAGCTTTCGCCTGAGGGTTTGTCGTTTTTCTCAAATGATCGGGAAGTCGCCAGTTTGATAGCTGGCGGCTCTTAATACGATAGCCGATCTGCGTTTCCGCATCGTCCGGGGGGCTCGGGTTTGATGCGCCCCGAACCTTTGAAGCCTCGTCAGGATGCATGTCGGCGCATCGACAAGCATGCTCAGCTAAGCGCTATTCGGTTTTCTTTTAATTAGGGCCGAAATGGATATCCGGCGGCCCGTCATTTCCTTAGGTCGCCGACGGCGGCTCCAGATATCCATTAGAATGGCAACGGAGCGGATAACATTTTTTCTGAAGGAAAATACCGATCCGCTGTGGGCGATTATGGCGCGAGGCGAAACATACCGGGCCGCGCACCAGCCTAGGCTGGCGGCCTGATGATTTAGCTGGAACGACCAAAACAAAAGGAGACCAGCTTTAAGAGGTTGCGAGAGCGATGCGATGTGATGGAGAACCGGTCAGACCGGGAGCAGGGACAACCCAACGGACGCTCAAAGCATGATAGCCTGTTGAATGAGATGGGACCCAGCTCGCGGACTCCATCAGGGCCAGCAGTTCTTCAACGGCTGCACCAACAGGCCGAACAGAGAGCTGAGCCCGACCCTACGTCAGATCGTCGAATTACACTGGCAACGCGGGAGCCATCCACAGAGAGTGTCTGGAGTTGGATGGCGCGGGAAGGGCATGAATGGCCGGGATTGGGTCCGGTGCTCCCGCCGCTTTGTCCGCAAAAAAGCTTACCCCGTCGAACAGAACGGCTGCGCCAACGTCGCCAACCTGCTCGAACGCTCAGGGCAGCCAAACGAGATCGGCATGGCACCGCGCTGAGCCTGCCGCATGAGACTTCCGTCTGACCGACGCGTTGAATGGCCAAACAGGTCGGAAGGGATCGGGCATGGCTCAGCTCTACAGGCTCGCGATCGCGTGGTGCGTGGCCATTCTTGGCGGCTTCTTCGGGGTAGCTGGAGCCGTTCTCATCTCGCTGGCCGGATCGCCTTATTATCTGATCGCTGGAGTCGCGATGGTGGCCACTGGCGCGCTGCTTGGTCGTGCGCCGCGGCAAGGCCGATGGCTGTTTGTCGCGACCTGGGTTGGAACGGTCATCTGGGCATTGTGGGAGGTTGGCCTCGACGGGCTTCAGCTGGTGCCGCGCGTGGTCGCGCCGACCGTCCTTCTGATCCTCGTGCTGCTGACCGGGTGGCGTTCGCGGTCCTGGCGATCGCATTCGCATGCGGTGCCTGCGGCCGCGATTGCGGCTGTGCTGGCCATAGTCGGCGTCGCAGGGCTGGTACTGCACGGCGACGGCGTGCAGGCGCAGGACGCGCCTGCCGTAACCTCGATCGCGCCGGCGCCGATCGGCGAGGCTGATAGTGACTGGCGCGATTACGGCGGCACGCTGTCGGGGCGCCGCTATTCGGCGCTGGCCGACATCACGCCGCAGAACGTCGGTCGGCTGGAGCTGGCTTGGACGCAGCGCACCGGCGACCTGCCGATGGTCGCCGAGACGCAGGAGCACAAGCGCGAATATCACTCGGAGGCGACGCCGATCCATATCGGCGACACACTCTACACCTGCACGCCGCATTCCTTCGTCCAGGCAATCGATGCGACCTCCGGCAAGACGAAGTGGAGCTGGCACGAGGACGCGCCGATCGCCGGCAACAACTATCTGGTCTGCCGCGGCGTCACCTATTTTGAAGCACCGGCAGGTACGCCATGCCCGCGCCGCATCTTCGCGCCGACCTTCAACGCTCGGCTCGTGGCGCTCGACGCCGATACCGGGCAGCCATGCCCGAGCTTCGCCAACGGCGGCGCGATCAACCTGCGTACCAATATGGGCACCTCCAAACCGTCCGATCAAATTGGCACGACACCGCCCGTCGTCGTCAATAATCGGCTGATCATCGGCGAGCGGATCATCGACAACGTCAACCGCGACATCCCCTCTGGCGTGGTGCGTGCCTATGATCCGGTGTCGGGCGGGCCGGTCTGGGCTTGGGACGTCGGTCGCTCGCAGGACGCGATTACACCGCTCCCGGAGGGGCAGACCTATACCCGCGGCACGCCCAATGTCTGGGGGGCGATCACTGCTGACGCCACCAACGGCATCGTCTATCTTGGAACCGGCAACGCCTCGCCCGACTATTGGATCGGCTATCGCCGGCCGTTCGACGACCGCTTCGGCTCGTCAATCGTTGCGCTTGATGTCGCGACCGGAAAGCTGCGCTGGACGCGGCAGCTCGTTCATCGCGACATGTGGGACATGGACCTGCCGATTGGTCCATCGCTGTTCGACTACCGTTCGCCGAACGGACAGCTCATACCCGCTCTGATCCAGACGACGAAGATGGGACAGGTGTTCTTTCTGAACCGCCTGACCGGCGCACCGATCGCCGCGATCACCGAACAGCCGGTGAGCACCGACGGCGCGACCCCGGGCGTGCGTGTATCGCCGACCCAGCCTTTCTCAACCGGGATGCCCAGCTTCACTCCGCCAGCTCCGACCGAGGTCGCCACCTGGGGCGCGACGCCGATCGATCAGCTGTTCTGTCGCATCGATATTCGCCGGGCGCAGGGCACCGGCATCTATCAGCCGATGGGGTTGAAGCCGATCATCGGCCATCCCGCTTTCGACGGCGTCACCGACTGGGGCGGCGCGGCCGTTGATCCAGTGCGCGGGGTGATGACGGTCAATACGATGGAGATGCCGTTTAAACTGTGGCTGATGCGCCGCGACGATCCGCGCGTCGCGTCGTTGATGAAACAGGAGCAGGGCGGCGAGAACGCCATGCAGGCGCAGCTCCAGACCCAGTACAACACGCCCTATGTTGCGGTCGTGAAGGCATGGGTCGGCATCTTCGGCGCGCCGTGCGTCGCGCCGCCTTGGGGACATCTGACCGCCGTCGACCTCGGCACGCGCAAGGTGCTTTGGAAGAAGGTGCTAGGGACGGCGCGTGATACCGGGCTGTTCGGATCGCATCTGGGTGTGCCCGTCAAGACGGGCGTGCCCAATCTGGGCGGCTCGATCATCACTGCGGGCGGCCTCGCCTTCATCGGCGCGACGACCGACCAGTATTTGCGTGCTTTCGACCTCAACACCGGCAAGGTGGTGTGGAAGGCGCGGCTGCCCGCCGGCGCGCAAGCAACGCCAATGACCTATCGTGGGCGCGATGGTCGACAATATGTCGTGATTACGGCCGGTGGCCATGGCGCGCTGGGCACGCGATACGGCGATTATACCCTCGCATACGCTTTGCCGAAGGGCTGATGACAATCGAATCCCACTACTGAACTCCGGTCGTCGACGGCGTGAACGAGCGGCAGAAGGTTGGCAGAGACTTAGGTGCTGCGAATGACCGCATCTGGGTCATGCCGCGCCTAGACCCATCGCTTTGGCGGAAAAGAAAAGGTTGGAAGGGGCGCCGGATCGATCACCCCCCCACGTACTTCATCATCTCCGCCACTTTCGCGGTAAGCCCGAACATCGTGAACGGCTTAGTCAGCAGTTCCATCCCCGGTTCGAGATTGCCATTACCGACTGCGGCGTTTTCCGCATAGCCGGTGATGAACAATATCCTCAGCCCTGGCTGCAGCATACGCGCCGCGTCGGCAACCTGGCGGCCGTTCATCCCACCGGGAAGTCCGACATCGGTGATTAGCAGATCGATCCGAGCGCCCGATTGCATCACCTTCAGCGCTGCTGCACCGTCGCCGGCGCCGATCACGGTATAGCCTTGTTCTTCGAGTACCTCGTCAATCAGATGGCGGATCGTCGCCTCGTCGTCGACCACGAGGATCGTCTCGCCACTGGCCGCCTCTGCAGTGGCGATCGCTTCTTCCTCTTCAGGCATCAGCGCATCGCCCGCGTACCGGGGCAGGTAGAGACAAATCGTCGTGCCATGACCAAGCTCGGAATGGATTTGCACCTGCCCATTGGATTGACGCGCGAAGCCATAAATCATCGAGAGACCCAGGCCGGTGCCCTGACCGATTGGCTTGGTGGTGAAGAATGGTTCGAAGGCACGCGAGATCGTTTCTGGGGTCATGCCTGTACCGGTGTCGGTGACGCAGATCGATAGATACTGGCCGGGCGCAAGGTCACGTTCGCGCGCGGCACGGTCGTCGAGCCATTTGTTGGCGGTCTCGATCGTAATGCGCCCGCCATGAGGCATGGCATCACGCGCGTTGATGCACAAATTGAGTATCGCGCTTTCGAACTGTGTCGCATCGATCATCGCGACCCACAGCCCGGCTCCACTGATCACGTCAATATCGGTCGTCGGGCCGACCGTTCGCCGTAGCAGATCCTCCATCCCGAAAATCAAACAGTTGATGTCAGTGGCGCGGGGATCGAGTGTTTGGCGGCGTGAGAAGGCGAGCAAGCGTTGTGTCAGTGCCGCAGCGCGGCGACCGGCAGCCTGCGCGGCAATGACGAACCGCTCGGCATCATCGAGCCGTCCGCGCGCGATACGCAGTTGAAGCAGCTCCAGGTTTCCCATCATGCCAGTGAGCAGGTTGTTGAAATCATGCGCTAGTCCACCGGTGAGTTGACCAACTGCCTCCATCTTCTGCGCCTGACGCAGCTGGTCTTCGGCGGCAGCGAGCGCCTCGGCGGCGATCTTCTCTTCGGTGACGTCTCGACCGACAGCGATGATCTTCCCGTCGCCTGGGCCGGCTGTCCAGGCAATATCGCGATAGCTGCTATCGGCATGACGATAGCGGTTCTCGAACCGAGCAAAATTTTGCCCCGCTGCAATCTCGTCCGCACCGTCTATCGTGTGGGAGAGGTCGTCGGGATGGATCAGGGAGAAAAGCGGTTTTCCAATCAACGCCTGCTCGGTCCAGCCGAGGGTCAGCATCCAAGCTGGGTTCACCGCTTCGATCGTGCCGTCGAACGCGGCGATCAGCATTAGATCGGTCGACATTTGCCATAGCCGGTTGCGATCGGCGGTCCGCTCGGCGACCTGGGCCTCCAGCGTGGCGTTTACGAGCCGGAGCTGCTCCTGGCTCTCTCGCAGCGCGGCGTCAGCGAGGACGCGTTCGGTTGTCTCATTGGTGAAGATGAACAGACCCGCGACGTCGCCTGCGGGGCTTAGAACGCGCGAGTAGGAGAAGCTGAACCACGTGTCTGCCTTCCCGCGATCGGTATCAAGTTTCCACGGCAGGTCGATGAAGTGCCTGCTTCGACCGGCAAAGGCATCCTCAACGATCGGCTTGGCTTGCTGCCAGGCGTCGGCCCAGACGACTTGGAAGGGTGCGCCCATCGCCCAGCCGAGACGCGGACCAAGTAGTGGAAAATATGTTTCATTGAAGAAGAACGTCTGTGCCTGATCGCCCCAAGCCAGGATCATCGACTCAGGTGAGTTGAAGACGGTGCTAAGCGTGGTCTTCAGAATATCCGGCCAAGCTTCCGGCGGCCCGAGCGGATGGTCGCTCCAGTCGCGTTCCAGAATCAGTTTCGTTGCCTCGCCGCCTCCGGCAAGAAAGCGTAGGGCGGGCGGCAGGGAGGCGATGTCGCGATAGGCGTCGGAGGGCATCGTATTCCGGTCAATTTAGATAGATAGAGGGGCGTTGGTATCGCGTCACGGATAAGAATGCATCAGCCTGCGGGAGCGCAGGAACCGCAGGCGATCATCGTCGTTCGTAACTAGCAGCTTACGTCTGCTTTCATCCCTTTATCAGGCGAAATTGCTGCTCGGGTTGCTGCTCGGGTTGCTGATCGCCAGTCAGCGACCCTTTTCCATTCAAGACGTCCTCGCTGCTTGCAGGGGCGGAGCTGAGGTCAAGCCGCAGTCTGTTCGCCGATCGCTATGGTTTTCGGGCGGAGATAAGCACCGTCGAAGCTGCCGAGCTGCCGCAGGGCTGATAGATCGGTCATCATCACCCCGCCGCGGCGAAGCGCGACCATTCCTCGTTGTTGCAGCTCGCGAAGCACGCGGTTCACGTGGACCGGTGTTAATCCAAGCGTATCAGCCAACTCCAGCTGTGTGAGAGGAAGGAAACTGTCGGCCAGGCTGTCCGGGACCGACATCATGGTCCGTTCGCTCAGCTCGCTGAACAGATTGGCTGTCCTTGGTAGCGCCTGGCGGCAACCAAGATTGATAATCCAGGCGCGCGAGGTGGCATCCTCGACCAGGGAGCACCAATTCATCGCGTGGCGAATCCCGGCTGACGTACTCTCCAAGCGATATAGTGCCTGCGGCTTGATATAGGCGACGTGCATCGGCGTCAGGGCCATGATCCCCTGGTCCATCTGGCTCAGCATGGCACAACGAACGCCGCAGAGGTCGCCGGGCAACAGCAGGGCGGTGATCTGTCGAGTGCCGTCCGTCAGCACTTTATAGCGTGCAGCCCACCCGGACAGGATGAGATGGATATGATTGGCTGCCGATCCGCCATGGACGATGTTAGTTCCATGAGCGATGTGCCGCCTATCCAGGCTTAGTGCGTTCAAGTCTTGAAGGTCTCCCGCGTCCAACGGGCAAAACTGTTGCAACCGGGTAACCAGCGGGTTGGCATTCATCTATTTATGCCTTGTTCGATCGGCTTTCATGATTGCCCATTGCTCTGTCTGAATCAATACCGGCTATATTCCATCCCATTTGCCCTCCACATCTATAGGCAGGGTAGGCGGCAGGTGAAACGGCAATTCTCCCACGAACGAATGCTCTTATAGATTGCTTCGGTTTAAGCGAGTTGAAACATACTTAACATTTAATAGGAATGGTAAGGTAAAGGATCGATTATGCCCAGCCACGTGATGATCCCTTGTAGGGCCGTTGATATTGTCTGCTAATAATACGGGGGGCTATTTACCTATGCTTGATTGACGTTCGGATGCGTGGCTTTCTATATCTCGATCGGTTGCCTATCACGGGTCCTGGTGGAGGAGATCATGCAGATTTCTTGCGCTCAAGCTGAAAAGCAATGCTCGCTGTGCGGAGAAAGCGTTAAGGCAGCGGCGCCGCTGTGCAGATGGTGTGGCATACCTTCACCGAGGCCGAGAACGTTGCGTACTATAAGAACGCTTGCGAAATCGACGCTCTCAGGTCCAGCGAAGCGATGGGTCGTTCGCGCCAAAAATTCCAGAACCGCGCCGCTGGAACGATCGCGATCGCCGTCATCCTCTTGGCGATCACGGCGATCTTCGTATGGCGCTGACGGGGCTGCGATCGAGGAATGCGTGCGCCTGAACGCGGACCAGCAAATCAGTGTTGGCACAGATCATTAGGCTCAGGACTCGTTGATCACAGCCAGAAGATTATCGTGGCGGCGAGAGCGACGGCGGATAGGAAGACGGTAGGGCACCGGTCGTAGCGGGTGGCGACGCGTCGCCAGTCCTTGAGGCGGCCGAACATGATCTCGATGCGGCTGCGGCGTCTGTATTGTCGCTTGTCGTACCTGACAGGCTCGTTGCGGGACCGCCGACCTGGGATGCAGGGCTGGATGCCTTTGGCCTGCAAAGCGTCCCGGAACCAGTCGGCATCATAGCCGCGGTCGCCGAGCAGCCACTGCGCCTTTGGCATCTCGTCCAGCAGGGCGGCCGCGCCGGTATAATCGCTGACCTGGCCCGCGGTCATGAAGAAGCTGAGCGGGCGGCCGTCGGCATCGCTGACGGCGTGCAATTTGGTGTTCATCCCGCCTTTGGTGCGGCCAATCAGGCGGCCGAGACCCCCTTTTTAACCCGCAGGCTCGATGCCGTGCGGTGCGCCTTGAGGTAGGTCGCGTCGATCATGACGGTCTTCGGATCGGGGCTTGTAGCAGCCAACCCTTCCATCATCTGGAGGAAGATGCCCTTCTCTCCCCAGCGCTTCCACCGATTGTACATCGTCTTGTGCGGGCCGTAGTCCTTCGGCGCATCGCACCAGCGCAGCCCGTTACGGTTGACGAAAACGATGCCGCTCAACACCCGCCGATCATCAACCCGCGGCTTGCCGTGGCTCTTGGGAAAGTACGGCTGAAGCCGCGACATCTGCTCGTCCGTCAGCCAATACAGGTCGCTCATCCGGGGTCTCCTTGCGGAGCCTGAATCAGATCGCGGCACTCACATCAATGGGTCCTGACCCTAATCATCTTAAGCGGAAACGGCACCTATTATTTCAATCGCCTATGTTTCTGGCTGCCTGTCCAAGGCAATCAGCTCAAAGTGGTTTCGTTACCGTTTGTTAGCTGCCGTCGTCGATCCTACGATTAACGGGAAGTGGTTGTCGGGAAGGCGATTGATTGGAACGGGTGGGGGATCAAAGCCGCGATCGAAGTTGGGACGACGAAGCATGTCCAGACGAGCGTCACTATGACGGGCTGTTGAATGAGCACATCGCAACGATTACTCAACCGGCTGCATCGTCAAGCCGACATGCAACGTCGCAGGATGCCCTGTCAGCGGCACTTCGTTTAGCAGGTGTCGGGGTCGTCACCCGGGACCGACACGGTAAAATCACGGAAGCCAATGCGGTATTTATCAACCTTGTTGGACGCCCTCACAGCGAAGTTTTAGGGACCTGTGACGTCCATCTCATGCATCCGGTCGATGGTCTCCGGTTCGCCGAATTATACCGTGCAAACCTGGCGACGGGCTCGTCATTTGAGGCAGAGATACGATATTTGACCCCGGCGAATGTGGTGGTCTGGTGCGTAACCCACTCCTCATTTGCGCGTGACGGAATAGGGCGGGTTACATCGTCGGTCATGGTGGTCCGTGATGTCACCTCGGACCGGCTGGCCACAGTCAGCTTTAGCGAGACCGAGGAAGATGCGCGGTACGTTATCGAGCTTAGTCCACAGATAAATTGGACAGCAACGCCTGACGGGATGATTGAACGCGTCAATCCACGCTGGGCTGAAATTACGGGTGCCGACTTATGCACCGCGCTGGGAGAGCAATGGATCGAGAAGCTTCATCCCGATGACGTCGCCAACGCTACTGCAGCGTGGATGGCGTCGGTTAAGACCAAGGTGCCGGTCGATATCGAATATCGGCTATCAACGCACGATGGCGGACATCGTTGGGTACGAGCCCGCGCCTCGGCCCGGCTGGACGAACAGGGTGACGTGGTCCGTTGGTACGGAACGCTTGAAGATATCAATGACCGTAAACTGACCGAGCATGCTTTACGCGATAGCGAAGAGCGGTTCCGATTGGCGGCGCAGGCCGCTGGGATCGGCATCTGGGACTATAATGCACTGGACGACCGACGTGAGTGGTCGGACGAATTTAAGGCGATGCTTGGACTTCCTGCGGACGCAGCGTCAGCGGTGGCTACGGCACTAGCCTGCGTTGTGCCGGACGACCGGCACAACCTTCAGGCGTTGATCAGCGCGGTTGAGGCCGGTGACAGTGGGCACCGCTTCGAGACCATGGTCAGGATACGACGATCCGATACTGGCGAAGAGCGCTGGATGAAAACCGGCGGTTGGCGAATTGAAGCGCCCTCAGGTAAACTGGGCCGGGTTCTGGTCACGATCCGGGACGTGACCGAGGAACGCACGGTCGAGGAGCGTATCCGCTGGACCGCCAGCCATGACGCAATGACCGGATTGCCAAACAGGGCTGCCTTCGGAGAGAAGCTTGAGCAGGCGATCGCAAGGGCGACGTACAGCGAGACCAATGTGGCATTGGCATTGTTCGATGTCGATCATCTGAAAGAGACAAACGACACCATCGGCCACGATGCAGGCGACCGGCTGCTACAAACCGCAGCTGACCGATTGCGACTGGCATTTGGCGAGCGGTGCACGTTGGCAAGGTTGGGCGGCGACGAGTTTGCCGGGATCTTTGAGGCGTCGGATGATCTCGATATGAGTGCGCAAGTACAGGCCGCGCTCGAAGCCTTGCGGGAGGCGTTCACGCACGACGGGCGGATCCTTGATTGTCAATCGACTGCGGGTGGGTCCGTCTTTCCAATTCACGGCACGACTGCGGCGGAATTGCTCAAGTCAGCCGATATTGCACTTTATGCGGCAAAAGCGCGGCATCGGGGCGGGCTACTGACGTTCAAACCAGAGATGCGGGCCGATCTTCAGCGGCGCTCATCCATGATCAGCATCGCCCGCGATGCGGCCCGCGAAGATCGGATCATTCCTTACTACCAACCCAAGGTCGTGCTGGGCAGCAACAGAATCTTCGGGTTCGAGGCGCTTCTTCGTTGGCATAGTCCGCAGTTGGGCCTTCAACTTCCCGGAACGATCGCTGCGGCGTTTGAGGATCTGGACCTCGCCATTGCCATGAGCGAACGCATGCTGACGCAAATCGTGGAAGATATGCGGCGCTGGCTGGATGAGGGCGTCGACTTCGGGCGGATCGCTGTCAATCTTTCCCCAGCCGAATTCCGCCAAGATGCGCTGGTACCCCGCATTCTCGATCGACTGCATAAAAGCGGTGTTCCAACTTCGCGACTGGAACTGGAAGTCACCGAGACGGTGTTCCTGGGGCGCGATGCCGAAACTGTCGCTCACGCCTTAGAGGCGTTTAGTCAGGCGGGGATCAAGATCGCGCTCGATGACTTTGGAACCGGTTTTGCTTCACTTACTCATCTTAAGACATTTCCGGTCGACGTCATCAAAATCGACCGCAGCTTTGTCAGCAACCTCGACGGTGACGCTGGCGATGCCGCTATTGTCGATGCCGTAGTCGGACTCGGCCGTCGCCTGGGTATGGAAGTCGTCGCCGAAGGCGTCGAAACATCGGTGCAAGCGCAGTATCTTCGCGACTGTGGCTGTGAATATGGACAGGGCTATCTGTTTGGAAAGGCCGCGCCTGCAATAATGGTCAAGGATATGTTGCAAAATGCGCGTAACTAGTATTTTGATCTGATTAGATGTTTATAGCTGACGGTGGCTGAATGTGTCGTGCTAATTGCGCTTCCAGATCTGCTAGGTAGCGCTGCAATGCCTGTCGCGCCCATTCGCGATCAAGCTGGTCAATCAGCCGCTTGGTAGCGATGATCTCACGTTCAATCGAGCCTTTACCCATCATGCGTTGTCTCCGGCCCCCCGAAAACGGCGAGTGAAGATTAAGTGAGTCTGGTTATCATTTGGTTAACCGCGAGCGAAGCGCCTGGCATGAACCATCCTGTCGGTGAGGGCGGTGCTCATCGGATCAGACCGGCATGCTCATGATGTCCTTGTACGCGGACAGCAGCTTGTTCCTGACCT
>NZ_JAELXS010000002.1 GCF_016427505.1 Sphingomonas mollis
AGCCAACCACGCGATGTAATGGCAAGGCCCGTCTCCTCGGGGGCGGGCTGAGGCGTGCAGCGATCAAGGCATCGATCTGAGGTGGCCGCGCCAATCCCTCCTGTTTGCGGGGCCATCGCAGACTCCTTTGCGCAGCCGCATCGTTTGGCAGCCCTGACAGGATCGCGATGCTCCTCGCTGTCAATTGATGAGGGCCCCAACGGGCCCCGACCCGCATCGTGCACCTGTCAGACGGCATCCGTCATGATTCAGATTTAAAGGTCAATTGCATGGCAGACGAGCGACACGCGGATGAAAACACTGCCGCAACCGACTTTCCGGGCGAGAGCAAACGTGCGGGCAGCACGCGTGGCAATGAGAATTACGGTGGCACGAAAGAGCAGAAGATCGATTCAACCTCTTCAGAAGCCGAGAAAAACAATGACCAGCAAAATCGGTAAAATCATCGGCAAAGTGAACGAGGCGGTAGGCACGATGAAGTCCAACGCTGATGATGCGTCAGTGCGTGAAGACGGCGCGGAGCAGGAGGCGCTGGGCAAAAGGCAGCAGGCGGATACCACCGGTATGAAGAAGGCTGACCACGAGTGATGTAGCTGCCCCCCCGCTTTCCAAGCGGTGGTGGGTGGTCGCGAAGCTCGAGCAGCGCAGAATATGCGTCCCGCTAGGCTCGAATGTCCCAATGGCTTAGCTGCGCTTGGGGCAGGGATCAGAAACAGTAGCCGCCGCCTGCTGGCTAATGTGCGTGGCTCGGCGAACGCAGTCGATTGTGAACGTGTCGGAGGGATAAGGCGGCGATATCGTTGATCCCCGCAAGTGTCAGGGTACGGTTAAATTCGGCCCGCAGAATTGTCAGGACACGATTGACGCCCGGCTCACCTCCGGCTGCCAAGCCATAAAGGTAGGGGCGCCCGATCGAGCAGGCTGTCGCTCCCAACGCAAGCGCCTTTACCACGTCCGAGCCACGCCTGATGCCACCGTCACAAATTACATCCGCGGCATCGCCAACGGCTTCGCGTACTGCTTCAATTTGATCGACCGGGGCAGGGGCGCCGTCCAGCTGACGCCCACCGTGGTTGGAAATCATGACGCCGGTCGCTCCCGACGCTATCGAACGGTGCGCATCTTCGGGTGTCATCACGCCTTTGATCGCGAGCGGTCCGTCCCATTCGCGAGCAAGCCATTCGACCTCGCGCCAGCCGATCGACCGGTCGAATTGACCGCCAATATAGTCGAACAGGCTCATTGGCCCCGATGCCAACGCATCAACCTTGTGACTAACGTTCGCGAGGTCAAATTTGGACCCAGTCATTGCAGGAACCGACCAGCCAGGGTGGCGTAGGAAGCTGAGCAATGACCGGACCGTCAGCTTTGGGGGCATCGAGAGGCCGCTGACCCGGTCGCGCTCCCGATTGCCGGCGACTGGCGTGTCAACGGTCAGCGCTAGGCCGTGGAAGCCTGCCGCTCGGCAGCGGGCTACGAACTCAGCGGTGAGGCCGCGATCCTTGAAAATGTATATCTGGAAAACCTTTGGTCCGGCGAACGCTTGCGCAAGGTCCTCCAGCCGCGTGGTGCCCATCGTCGACAGGCTGTAAAGGAGTCCGTGGTGCGCCGCTGCGCCGGCCACGGCCAATTCAGCTTGCCCATGAAACATGCGGGTGAGGCCGGTCGGCGACAGCATCAGCGGCCAGCGCGACGGTTGGCCGAAGATGCTGGTCTCCGTCCTGATTTCTGTTACGTCGTTGAGGACGTCCGGGATCAGCTCGTAGTCGGCGAATGCGGCGACATTCCGGCGCAGGGACACCTCGTCATCGGCGCCGCCATCGATATAGTCGAAGATCGGCCGCGGCAACCGGCGGCGCGCCATCAGACGCAGGTCGGACACGTTGTTTGCACGTTCAAGTGGCGTCATGGCGGTATCATACCTTCCGACGGAAGTGTCTTGTTGCTGGTTGTCTAGAGTCGAGGCCGACAGAAGCATCGAGCCTTCCACTGATGCTCTTGCTGTCCCCCATTCGTTTCTTCGAAGCGACGATCGGTAACGCAACCTTGCTATTCAGGATCGCTATCGATCCCGTTTCCGAGTATTATCGATGACAGCGTGCTCCGGCGTCTTTCAACTACAATATTGCGCCGATCGACTGGTCAAAGTGCGCATCCATCAGGGTGACGGCGGCGGCAGTGTCGCGGTCGGCGATCGCCAATGCGATGTCTTCATGTCGTTTCAGTACGATCGCGCGCGCGTCAGCGGTCTGGCGCGTCTCCCATGCCACCGGCACCGCGATCGTCATCATCGGTTCGAACGAGCGGACGATCTGGAGGAACAGCGCATTGCCGCTAGCGCGGGCGATTGCTTGGTGGAAGACGATGTCGTGGCGGGTCACATCGGCGATGTTGGCCGCGGTCGCCATCGCCTGCGCGGCGGTCCGGATCATTGCCGCGCTGGCGTCGCTGCGGTTACGCGCGGCCAGTTCGGCGGTGCGCAACTCGAGCGTGCGGCGGACGTCCCAGACCTCGGCGACCGAGACCTGTGCGGTCGCGACCGCATGATCGATCGAGGTTCCCATCACCGATCCGTCGATCGCGCCGACGCGCGCGCGGCGACCATTGGCGACGTCGATCAGGCGGAGCGCAGCCAATGCGCCGAATGCCTCGCGCATCACCGCGCGGCTGACGCCCATTTCGGTCGCGAACTGGCCCTCGCCAGGCAGCGTATCGCCAACCTTGAGATCGCGCTCGCGGATATGGTCGCGGACGCGGCGCACCGCGCGTTCGACCAGAGAGCCGCTTTCGTCGAGACGATCCACGGTCTTCACGCCGCCGCCTGGAGCGCGCGCAGCCGCGTCGGGGGCACCCCGAACCGCCGCGCGAACGCGCGCGTGAAGCTGGCGTTGTTCTGGTAGCCGCATCGATAGCCGATCGCCGAGACGGGCAGGTCGGTCGCGAGCAGCAACCCGTGCGCGCCCGACAGCCGCTTGTCGGCGATCGCGTCGGCCACGGTCGATCCGAACATCTGGCGGAACCCGTGCGTCAGCTTGGCGCGGTTCAGCCCGCAAGCACGCGCAACCGAATCGAGCGTCAGCTTCTCCTGCCAGCGATCGTCGATCAACCGCCGCGCCGCCGCCAGCCGACCGGCGTCGAGTTCCGACAGGACGCCCGCTCCATCGGCGGGGATCAGTGCCCCCTGATGCAGGCACGCGAAGCTCGCGCAGAGCAGTTCGATGCTCTTGGCCAGCCGCAACGTGGTCCGCGCCGGCTCCGGCATGGGGCAATCGCGCAACGCAACTACCAGCGCGCGCAATTCGGTCGGCAGGTGCCAGACGGCATCCGCATCGGGCAGGAACCCGAAAATGCGTTCGCAAGCGGCAGTGGCGACGGTCAAGACGACCATGGCTTCGGCATCCGGTGTGAAACCAGACGCGATCGTCGCGGGCCGGTCGACATCCCCCAACCCGAAACGCAACGTGATCGTGTCGGCATCACGCCCATCATGTTCGATCGGTCCAGTGCCGATGAACGACAGCATTTCGGGTGAAACGTCGATCCGCTGTTTGGGCGTGACCGTCATGATCCTCTCCTCCGTCAAGATTGACGGCATCATGTACCTTTCTGACAGGTCGTCAACTGCTATCTGATAGGTCAGTGGTTGCGGATACCGGCGCGGAACGCATCGCCAGCACAAAACCCAGTACCGCCAGCATGCCGGTGCCAACGCCCACGATCGCAAGCGCCGGACCCAGATGGGATTCACCGCCCAGCACGCTGCTGATCCCGGTCACGAGCAAGGGTGCGATGCCGAAACCGATCAACCCGGCAAAGGCGATGAACGCGCCGATACACAGGCCGCGAAGCTCGTTGGGTATGAGCACGGTCAGTGCCACCGAGGTGATGAGCCCGGTGATCGCACCGCACAACGACAGCGCGCCAAACGCCACGGCGAACCACGTCACCGTCGGGCTGATCGGGAACAGCGCGGCGGGGACGCCGATCACGGCCGCGACGACCGCGCCCAGCAGCAGTCCGCCGCGCATTCCGCTCTTCTGTCCCCAGTCCGCTGCGAACCCGCCGAGCAGTGTCCCGGCCAGGCCGCAGCCGAACACCAGCGCACCCATCCAGCCTGCGAAGTCGCCGGGATGCAGGCCATAGTGGCGCGCCAGGACGGGTGCGGCCCAGACGAGCGCGGCGTTGTCCGCCATCACCACCGCGACCTGCCCGATGAACAGGGGGGCAAGGAACACGCGACGTGCCCACAGCTCGGTCGCCAGCACCCTGAACGGCGCGTGCGTCGTCGCTGCCACCTCGTGCCGGGCTGGCTCGCGCAGAAGGAACAGCGGCAGGATCAGGATCAGCCCGACGATCGCGAGCACCGCGTGCGTGCCGCGCCACGGTGCCATGCCGCCCATGATCGGCAAGCCGCCGGCGGCGATCCGGCCAAACAGCCAGCCGCCGACGCCGAACGCCGCGGCGAGGCCAGCCATCTTGCCGATGTTGACGAGCAGCATCGCACGCCCGCGCCGTTCTGGCGCACACAGATCGGCGGTGATCGACAGCGCCGCGGTCAACGCGCCGGTGGTGCCGGTGGCGGTCAGCACGCGCGCGACGAACAGCATCGTCGGACCGTTCGCGACCGCCGTCATCGCGGTGCCGACAGTCCAGACCAGCGCGAGGGCGACGAGGACATGCGTCCGCCTGAACCGATCGACGAGGATGCCCACGGGAATCGAGAAGACGACGAGCGCCAGCGCGGCGCTGACCCCCTGGATGACCCCCAGCATCGCGTCGCTGAGGCCTAGTTCGACCTTGGCACCTTCCTGCACGGTTCCAAACGAGGCCATCATCGTGAAGCCGATCGCCATCGCCAGCGTGAGCATTAACAGCGATGGCAGCGTCCGCGGTGGCGGGGCGGTAACGGTCATGTCAGCCCCCGGCGCAGCGCGTCGAGCCGCATGGCGTGCGCACGATTGGCGACACCCGGACCGGCCATCAGGTCGAAACCGTGAAAGGCGCCAGGGTGGACGTGCAATTCGGTCGCGATGCCCGCAGCGATCAGGCGGCGGGCATATTCGATGTCCTCGTCGACGAAGAGGTCAAGCGCGCCCGACATGAGAAACGTCGGCGGCAGGCCGGCGAGGTCCTCTGCGCGGGCAGCGGCGGCGTAGGGGGAGATGCCGTCACCCCCCGGCTCCTGTCCGAGCAGCGCGGCCCAGCCGAACCGGTTGTTGTGCGAGGTCCAGATGAACTCGCCGGCATGGGCATGCGGCGGCTTCACGCAGGTGCGGTCGTCGATCATCGGATAGGTCAGGTGCTGGAAAGCGATCGCCGGGCCGCCGCGGTCCCGCGCCATCAGCGCCAAGGCCGCAGCAAGCCCGCCGCCCGCGCTTTCGCCCATCACGCCGATCCGGGCGGGATCGATGCCGAGATCGGGGGCGTTCGCATGGGTCCACGCCAGCCCGGCATAGCAATCTTCGATCGCACCGGGAAAGACGGTCTCGGGCGCGAGGCGATAGTCAACCGAGACGATGACGCAGCCGAGTTCGGCGGCGAGTGGGCGGTGGCGAAACTCGAGGTCCTTCGCCGCTCCAGCGACATAGCCGCCACCGTGAATGTGATAGATGCACCCCAACGGCCCCGTCGCGTCGCGGGGGCGATAGATATGCAACATGATGTCGGGCGCGACCGCGGGACCTGGCACCGCGCGGCGATCGTAATCGACCCCACAGTCGGGGACGGGGGGCAGCGGCAGTTCGCGCGCACGCAGCACGGTGAGACCGTCGGGTGTCAGCGTCACCGTCGGCCATGCGTCGAGCAGCGGGCGAAGTTCGGGATCGACGATTGGCAGACTGGTCATCGGATAATCCCTCGGCTGTGCGACATGCCCCTCACAGCGAGAAGATCTTGCCCGGATTCATCAGGTTCCGCGGATCGAGCGCGCGCTTGATCGTGCGCATGGTGTCGACCGCGTCGCCCAGTTCGGCGACCAGCCAGTCCTGCTTGCCGATGCCGATGCCATGCTCGCCGGTGCAGGTGCCGTCCATCGCAATGGCACGCTCGACAAGTCGGCGGTTGATCGCCTCGACTTCCTCGAATTCATCGGGAGCGTTGGGGTCGATCGAGAAGATGACGTGGAAATTGCCGTCGCCGACATGCCCCAGGATCGAGGCGGGCACGGTGCCGGCGTCGATGTCGGCGCGCGTCGCCAGGATGCATTCGGGCAGGCGGCTGATCGGCACGCATACGTCGGTCGTCCAGCCGACCGCGCCAGGGCGGACGTTGACCGCCGCGTAATAGGCTTCGTGCCGCGCCTTCCACAGCCTGGCGCGCTTCTCGGGCTGGTTCGACCAGGTAAAGGCGCCGCCGCCATTCGCCTCGGCAAGCGCCGCAACCGTCTCGACCTGCTCAGCGACACCTGCGGGCGAACCATGGAATTCAAAGAACAGCGTCGTCACTTCGGGATAGTCGAGCTTCGACCAGCGATTAACCGCCGCCATCTGCTTGTCGTCGAGAATCTCGACGCGGGCGAGCGGCACGCCGCACTGGATCGACTGCACCACGGTATCGACCGCGCCTTGCAGCGAATCGAATCCGCACACCGCGGACATGATCTGTTCGGGGATCGGATGCAGGCGCAGGCTCACCTCGGTAATGATGCCGAGTGTGCCCTCCGCGCCGACGAACAGCCGGGTGAGGTCGTAGCCCGCCGCCGATTTGCGCGCGCGCGTCGCGGTGCGGATGACGTTGCCGTCCGCGGTGACGACGGTCAGCGACAGCACCGCCTCGCGCATCGTGCCGTAACGGACGGCGTTAGTGCCGCTGGCACGGGTCGAGGCCATGCCGCCGATCGTGGCATTGGCGCCGGGATCGATCGGGAAGAACAGCCCGGTATCGCGCAGATGCGCGTTCAGTTCCTCGCGGCAGACGCCTGCCTGGACGGTGCAGTCGAAGTCCTCCGCGTTGACGGCCAGGATAGCATTCATCCTCGACAGGTTGACGCTGACCCCGCCGTTGACGGGCAGCGCATTGCCCTCGATCGAGGTGCCCGCGCCGAACGGCACGATCGCGACGCCCGCTGCGGTGCACAGGCGGACGCAGTCGGCGACCTCCGCGGTCGAGGCGGCGAAGACGACCGCGTCCGGCAAAGCTTCGGCGAAATGCGCCTCGCTGGTACCGTGCTGGCGGCGGATGCCTTCCCCCAATGCCAGTGCATCGCCGAAGCGCTGGCGGAGGGTGGCGACAAAGCCGTCGTCGAGCGGCGGACGGGGCGGGATGGGATCGTGGCGCATGTCAGAACCGGACGGTGCCGCGGATGCCGACGCGGCGACGCGGCGTCTGGATCGCGAGGTTGGAGATCAGCGGCGCGGGCAACCCGGCCCGGCGAAGCAGCGACGCGTCGAGATAGGTCTCGAGATATTTCTCGTTGAACAGGTTGGTCGCGAAGGCCCCGACCTCGAGCGGCCCGCCCTGCCAGGTGAGCGAGGCGTTGACGAGGTGATAGGCTTCGAGGAACGGCACCGAGGCGGCATCGAGCGAGGCGCCGGTGCGCCGGCCCTTGGCGACCAGGTTGGTGTCGAACACGATCGCCTGGTCCTGATGGAAGGGCAACCGCAGATTGGTGCCGATCGCGTAATTGGCGTCGGGCACAAACAGGATGCGGTTGCCCGGATAGGCATAGCCGGTGATTGCCCGGAACTGGCTGGCATCGGTGACGCGGGCGTGGAGCAGCGTCGCATTGGCATAGACGCGCCACAGCTTGCTGACGTTGAACGCCAGCTCCGCCTCGGCGCCGTAGCTTTCGACATCGCCGGAATTGAGGTTTATCGCGACGAAGCCGACCGGCTGGCCGGTGGCGGGATTGCGGATGGTCGAGGGCGCCAGCGCATTGGCGCCGATGAAGTTCCTGTAGTCGTTGTAGAACGCCGCGACGTTGGCAGTCAGGCGACCGCCGAACCCGCTCGCCTTCGAGCCGACCTCATAGGTCCAGACGCTGTCGCCGCGATAGGTGAGGTTGGGCGCCCCCGGCCCGTTCTGGCCGCCGCCGCGAACGCCACGCGCGACCGAGGCATAGGTCATGAAGTCGGGGTTCCAGCGCTTGGTCAGCGTGGCACGCGGCTGCCATTCGTTGGCCTTGTAGGCGGCGTCCAGCCCGGCGGTGGAGGCGTCGAGCTTCTGATGGTCGTACCGGATGCCGACCGCCAGATCGAGGCCGCCGCCGAAGTTGAGGAAGCCGGTGGCGAAGCCGGCGATGTTCTCGTTCTCCGACGTGGCGGTGCCGGGCACGGTGAGGCGCGCGGGCACGACGGTGGTGGTGGTGACGGCATCGGTGGTCGAACGGCCGTAAAACGCGCCGATCAGCGTCGAGAAATTGTCGCTCCACCTGGTGTCGAAGCGCAATTCGCCGGTGCGGGTCTTCAGCGTGCGGTCGGACGTGGTGCGGAAGAAGTCGAGCGCGCTGTAGTCGCCGTCGCCGGCGCTCTTGGTGTTGCTCTGGTTGTAGGCGGCGATCGCGGTGATCGTGGTGTCGATGCTGTCGACATCGAACTCGCCCTTCAGATTGGCGGCGTAATAGTCGATCGTGGCCAGACTGCGCTGGTTGGTGCTGTTGTCGAGCGTGTAGTCGCGCGGGCCGGCGACGTGGAAATAAGGGGTGGAGCCACCGAACACCCGGTCATAGCCGCCGTTCAGCGTGAACCGCGCCCAGTTGGCGGGCAGGAAACGCAGCGTGCCGCTGATGCTCTTGGTCTCCAGCGGGTTCTGGTCGCCGCCGGCGAGCAGGTTGCGCTGGAACCCGTCCTCCTTGTGATAGGCGCCACCGATGCGGAACTGGAGAACGTCGGCGACGATCGGGCCGGAGACACTGGCCGAGACGGAGGCATAATTGTCGCCCGTCGCCAGCGCGCCGTCGACGCGGCCCTGCCAGTCGTTCGACGGCTGGCGGGTGACGACGTTGATCGCGCCGCCCAGCGTGTTGTTGCCGAACAATGTGCCCTGTGGTCCGCGCAGCACCTCGACCCGCGCGACATCGACCAGTGGCGAGTTCAGATAGGTGGTGTTTGGCTGGTAGATGCCGTCGATGAAGATGCCGACGCCCGGCTGCACCGTGTCGATCAGCGTGGTGCCGATGCCGCGGATCGAGACGAACGCGCGCCCGACCGAATCGGAGTTGATGTTTAGGCCGGGGGTATAGGCGGCGACATCGCGCACGACGACCAGCTGCTGCTGCTTGATCGCGTCACCCGAGATCGCGGTGACCGCGATCGGCACATCCTGCAGCCGCTCCTCGCGCCGCCGCGCGGTGACGACGATGTCGGATGCGGCGGGATCGGTCTGAGCCTTGGTATCGGCCTGCGGATCGGCGGGCGTTCCCTGGTCGGTCGTCTGCGCGCCTTGCGGCTCGGTCAATTGAGCCGGTGCGATCGCTGGCCATGCGATGCCGAGGGCGGTGGACAATGCGAACAGCGAGCGACGACGCATGTGAAAACCTCTCCAATGACGGCGGATCGATTCGCCCACCTGTCAGAAAGGTATGTCACCACCCATAGCTATCTGAAAGGTCGGGTGACTATGCCGATCGGCTTAAATGCTTCGCCCTACCAGCATGAATAGCCGCCATCGACGAGTACGATGCTGCCCGTCATCAGGCTTGCCGCGTCCGAAGCGAGGAACTGGACGACCGAGGCGACTTCTTCGGGTTCGCCAAGCCGCCCTTGCGGCGTGCCGTCGATCCAGCGGCGATACATGTCGCTCTTCTGGTCCGCGAAGGCGTTGAGCGGGGTCGCGATATAGGTCGGCGCGACCGCGTTGACGCGCACCCCGCGTCCCGCCCATTCGGCGGCGAGGCTTTTCGTCAGTTGATGCACCGCCGCCTTAGAGGCGTTGTAGTAGCTTTGCGGCTGCGGGCGGTTGACGATGACGCCCGACATCGACCCGATGTTGACGATCGATCCGCGCCCGCGCGCCAGCATGTGCCGCCCGAAGGCGCGCGCGCACCAGAAGGTGCCGTTGAGGTTGACATCCAGGACATTCAGCCAATGTTCGTCGGCGACGTCCTCCGCTGCGGTTTCGCTGCGTGCGATCCCGGCATTGTTAACGAGAATGTCGATCGGACCCGCGCGATCCGCGGCGGCAGTGACCGCAACGGAATCGGTTACGTCGAGCACCACGCCCTCGACACGGTGTCCCTTGGCGCGAAGCGTTTCGAGACTGCGTGCGAGCAGGTCGGCGTCGCGATCGGCGACCGTCACCGCGGCGCCGAATTCGGCGAGCGCGTCGGCGCAGGCCCAGCCGATGCCCTGCGCGCCGCCCGTGACGAACGCAGTGCGGCCGTCGAGCCGCAGGCGATTGGCGTACATGCGGTTATCCTTCAGGGCAGGAAGGCGGCGGCGGGCATCACCGGCTCGAACGCCGCGGCGCCCGCGCCGATACGATAGACCTGCCGCGTGCTGCGATCGAACGGCGCCCAGGGCAGCGATCCGTCACGCGCAAAATCGACCCACAAGCGATGCATATGCGTCGCGATGTCCTGCGGCGGTGCTGGTCCCAACAGTCCCTCGAGTCCGGTCGCACAGGTGAGCGTGTCGAACACGAACGGTACATCGATCGCGTGGGCCGCGCCAAGCTCACCGCCGAACGCCGGTGATCGCCATTCGAGCTCGTAAACATGCGTGCGACCGCGATGCTCCTCAGCGAAGCGGCGGGCGGGCCAGCGGAAGACGAGGTCGGTCATCGCATCGGTCAGCGCGCGTCCTGCAGGTCGCTTGCCCGCGCCATAGGCCTTGAGGGCCGCCCAGGCGCGCGGCTGCGACTTGCGCAGCACGAACCACGACAGCAGGCGTCCGATCCTGTCGCGTACACCCGACGGGACGAGGTAGAGGTTCATTTCCTCGGCATTGGTGCCGATCAGCACCTCGACCGCCGCGCCGGCGCCGGCGGCCAGCGCATCGAGTGGCGGCACCGGCAACACGTCGTCGCCGTGAACCGGCACGAAGCGGCTGATCCCGAACACCGGCTCGCGCCCATCTGGTCCGCGCAGATCGATCCGCGTCGTCGGCAGCGAGACCTTCTCCACGGCATCGAGCATCGCCACGGGGCCAACCCCGGCAAAGCCGTCACGGGTCGGCTGGACGCCAAGCAGCGCGGCGAGTCTGATCACCAGCCGCTGCATCGTGCCGATGCCGCGCGTCATGCCGCCGTGCCCGCTCTGGATGATCGCGCGGGCGAACAATCCTTGGGCAAGCGGGGAGGTGACGAGGTCTGCGATCGCCATTGCGCCCGCCGACTCACCGAACACGGTGACGTTCGCCGCATCGCCCCCGAACTGTCCTATCTCGGTCTGCACCCATTGAAGCGCGGCGATGACGTCGCGCAGGCCCAGATTGGTCGGTACGCCCGGGATCGGCAGAAATCCGTCGATGCCGAGGCGATAGTTGATCGCGACGCATACCACGCCGTCGCGCGCGAAGGTCGCTCCATCCTGTACCGGCGCATCCTTGCTGCCGATCAAGAAGCCGCCGCCATGGACGAATACCATCACCGGCAGTTGAGTGCGGTCGTCGTCGGGGCGCCAGACGTTCAACGTTAGATAGTCGTCGCCGGCGATCCAGCCGGCACCGATCAGCGCCGTAACGTCAAGTCCCGGCACTGACTTGATCCGCTGCGGCGCATTGGCGCCTGGTTCGACGACATCGCGCACTCCCGCCCACGGTAGTGGCGGCGCGGGCGATGCAAACCGTCTGTCGCCGACCGGCGACGCCGCGTAAGGTATACCGATGTAACGATGGACGCCATCCAACGTGCGTCCACGCACCGCGCCCGCCGCGACACGGACGATGGGATCCTGTTTTTTGTGCGATGGCATGGAGCCGGTTTACACCTTTCGCAGTGCGATGCCGCCGCCGAGACTTTGCAGATCGGCATGATTGCGATGCCGGGTTCGCATAGGCGTGACCTCATGCGCACATCGCTCGCAAACCCTGAAAAATCCGTCGCATGCGTGATGCGGAAGGGACAATAGCGCTCCACCCCACATCGATGCCAAACGAAAATGTTTTAGATGAACGGATACAACGCATTTTGCGAAACCGAGATCTTTTCTCGAATAGTCGCAATAATAGCTTCCTGTCTTATGAAAGCTTAACACCATTAGTCTGCTATAAATATCCCCGGGGCACACGGCAGCAGCATAAGCGCCATGGGCTGCACGAACGGTTTGCCCTCATGATTCATGTTAGCACCGGACAAGCTCCGATCCACCAGATGCCGGGACTAAACACCTAACGAGCTCCTCGGCAATCTGGACGATCCGCAGCATTTCCGAGGGGTCGAGGATGTGAAGATGGCCGCGCGTCGCCTTTACGAACTCCACCATCATGTCGAACGCGAACTTTGGTGGTAACAACCTCAGGTCGGGCACGAGATGATCACGATCCTGGCGCCGACCGATCAGGGTCACTGGCTGACAGGCAGCTATGACGACGTGCTGGCATTGCAGCGTCCGTACCCGGCTGCGCGCATGACGGTGCGGGGGCCGGTGTTCCCGACCGAGAGGCGGTCACGACCCTCCGGTAGGAGCGAGCTTCGACCAGCGTTGTCAGGGGTTGGCCAAGCCAGGCTTGGCGGGATCGACGGTGCTGCCTTTGCTCGGCTCGTAACGGACGGTCCATTGCGGATGACCGTCTGCCGTCATCTCGATGTCAGGGATGGCGATCGGATCGTTGCCGGTCTCGATCCAGCCAGCACCGTGGCACCGGTCGCACGCCGTCCGCTTACACCGGAAACTGACGAGATCGATCTCGGTGTTCCACTGGCCGCGACCGTCACATACCGGGCACTTGGCGTCGAGGCTGCCATTGCGCGGCTGTAGCGGCACGATGTCGAAGGCGTGCGGGCTTTCGGGTCCGTTGCAGTACACGATGTTGCTGGCATGAGGCATGCCGCTCACTCTACGCAGGTATCGCAAAAAGCAATGGACGGTCGCCACAACGCCTTATTGGATGGCAGGCTCCCGTCAGGCGTCACTTCTGTTGCAACTTCGCAACAACACAAAGGCAAAAGAGCAACATCGGTGCCGTCACCTTGTCGGCTAGCGCGATCCTCATAAAGTGTCGCTGGATCGAGCGATGGGAAGCTGCTCGAAACAGGGGGAATTAATGAAGCACAGCAAGTTAGTCGCGCGCCTGTCTTTGTCCGTGTCAGCAATGGCGCTTGTAGCACCTGCCGCGGCGCAGACGATCCAATCGGCACCCAGTCAGGAAACTACCGCCGAAGCGCAGGTCGCACCAGAGGCTGACGCCGGCAGTCAGATCGTTGTCATTGGCAGCCGTGTCGCCAATCGCACCGTTTCCGATAGCCCGGTGCCGATCGATCTGATTTCCGAAAGCGCCCTGCAGGCTTCGGGGACGGGCGAACTTAACAAGACGCTCAACCAGCTCGTGCCTTCCTTCAATTTCCCGCAGCCATCGATCGCTGACGGGTCCGACGTCACCCGCCCTGCTACGCTGCGCGGCCTGAACCCCGACCAGACGCTGGTGTTGTTGAACGGTAAGCGTCGCCATGTCTCGGCGCTTCTCAACATCAATGGAACGGTCGGTCGCGGCGCAGCGGCGGTCGATATGAACATGATCCCGGCGCTGGCGATCCAGCGGATCGAAGTGCTGCGTGACGGCGCCTCGTCGCAATATGGATCGGACGCGATCGCCGGTGTGATCAACGTGCAGTTGAAGACCGCAAGTTCCGGTGGGCGGGCGCAGGTCAGTTACGGGAAATATGTCACGACATTGGACGGGGTGTCCGACTTCGACGGTCTCGTCACGTCAGGTGGCCAACCGGTTCTGGGGACCGCGGATACACGCTATCTCCAGGCGAACAGCTCGGGTGAGCGCAAGGCCCGCGACGGTGGATACACGACCTTCGGCGTCAATGTCGGCCTTCCCGTGGGCGATGGCGGATATTTCAATTTCACGGGGGAATACCGCGATCGGAACTTCACCAATCGGCAGGGTTACGATCTACGGCCCAATTACATCCGGCCGACCACCACGACGTTTGATGCGCGGGAGGCGACGTTCAACCGGCTCGACTTCCGCTATGGCGATGCCAAGACGGAGGATTTCAACTTCCTCATCAACACAGGTGTGCCGCTGGGCGATGCCGAATTCTATGGCTTCTTCACCTATGGCCACCGCGACGGCTTGTCAGCGGCGAACTTCCGTCAGCAATCGGCCGCGACGAATCGTGACTTCTCGACACTGACGCCTGGCACCGTGCCAACCAATGCAAATTTCGTCGGCCTGACGCCTGACGGCTATCTGCCGAAGATCCAGTCGAACATCGACGACATGTCGGCGACCAGCGGTATCCGTGCTGACGTTGCCGGTTTCAAGGGTGATTTCTCGCTGGGCTTCGGGCGCAACGAGTTGAACTACCGGACCGAGAACAGTGTGAACGTGTCGTTCGGGCCACAAAATCAGGGCTCATTCGATGCTGGCGGTCTCTCCTTTTCGCAGATTCTCGCCAATGCCGATCTGTCACGTCAATTCGACGTCGGCTTTGCCGGGCCACTGTCGTTCGCGTTCGGTGGCGAATACCGCCATGAAATCTATCAGATCCGTCCTGGCGATCCCCAGTCATATCTGACAGGACCGCTGTTCACTCCGGCTCGTGCAACGACAGCCGGGAATTGCACCGTGCTTGGCGGCGTCTTTGCCAATGGGATATGCTCCTTCCCCGGCCGCGCCGCCGCAGCGGGGGCGCAGGGGTTTGGCGGTCTACCTGTCTCAGCCCGCACCAACGTGAACCGCGACAGTTTTGCCGGTTATGTGGAATTCGATGCCGATCTGTTCACCGGGCTCACCGCCACCGCAGCCGGTCGATATGAGCATTACAGCGACTTCGGCGACACGCTGAACGGCAAGCTGGCGTTGCGCTATGAATTTTTGGAGGGCTTCGCGTTGCGCGGGTCGGTGTCGAACGGTTTCCGTGCGCCATCGCTGCATCAACAGTTTTTCACGACCACGTCGACCAACTTCCTCGCCGGGGTGCCGGTCGACGTATCCACCGTGCCGGTTAGCAGCCCCGTCGCCCGCGCGCTGGGGTCACAACCGCTCGACCCTGAGAAGTCATTCAACCTTTCGGGCGGCGCGACGTTCAACCCCTTCCGCGGTTTCAACCTGACAGTCGATTATTTCCGGATCAAGATCACGGACCGCGTGGTGCTGTCGGAAAATCTCGGCGCTGCCGGTGTCGGCACCGCTGCACAAAATGCTGCCGTGCAGGCCGTGCTGACCAGCAACGGCTTCAGTAACGTTGGCGCCGCCCGCTTCTTCATCAATGGCCTCGACACCACTACACAGGGGGTCGACGCAGTGGCCACTTATCGGGCCAACCTGGGTGGTCTGGGTGCGTGGAATCTTTCCGCGGCATACAACTACACGCAGAACAAGATCGACAAGCGTCTGAACAATCTTGGCCCGCTCGCACAGATTCCGGGCCTGGTGCTGTTTGGCCGCGTCGAGGGTATTCGGTTCGAGCGTGGTCAGCCGCGGACGAAGGCCGTTTTCGCCACCGACGGGAAGATCGCCGGAGTTGGCGTGTCGGCACGGACCACGCGCTATGGTTCTGTCATCTCACCAGAGACGACCGCGCCCCTTGGCGCCGATGCGACCAGCCTGACGGCGTTGGGGCCTGACGATCAGCGCCTCCGCCCGAAGTGGATCACCGACTTCTCGCTGAGCTACGATTTGCAGGGTGTGCAGCTGACGCTTGGTGTCGACAATGCATTCGACGTATATCCCGATCGTCGCCCATTCGGCCCGCGGCCGACGAGTGTCGGGGGCAGCTATCCCGCGACCTATCAGTTCCTGCCGTACAGCGGGTTCTCGCCATTCGGCTTCAACGGTCGCTTCTTGTATGCACGGGCAGCCGTGAACTTTTGATTCAACGCTGGAGGGGCCTGCGGGTCCCTCCCACATACATTTTCCATTAGCGACTACGACCGCCTGGGGGCGATTGCCGCGAAACTGGATGCCGAAAGCGGCCATAATGCGGAGATGAACGGGCGGCCGAACTCGGGGAGCTTGGAAGGGGCGTAAATGTCCAAGTATGGGTCCGAACGGACCGGCTTTCGCCGGTCCGCTGCGTGTTTTTCTCATAGCACCTGATACTATCAACGCCGGGCGATGATGCGGTTATGCTGGAATATGGATTCCACACAGCTTGTTGCCGTCCGGATCGCGGACATAGGCCAAAGTGATGGTTCCCATCGCCGACTCGCGCGGACCGGGTCGATCCTCGATTGAGGTGCCGCCGTTTGCAACGGCTGTATCGTGAAAGAGTTCGACCTGTTCGGGCGAGTTGCATGCGAACGCTACGGTGCTGCCGTTGCCCACGGTCGCGGGTTCGTCGTTGATCGGCTCGCTAACGATGAAATTCGTCCCTCCCTCATTGCGATAAAAGAGGCGGGTATGACCGCTGCCGGCTACGTTTAGCGTCGCTTCGCCACCACCAAGGGCGGCGATCACTGCATTGTAGAACCGCTTGGATCGCTCAATGTCGTTCGATCCTACCATGGTATGGAACAGCAAGTCTTCTCTCCTTAAAAAGCATCTGAGCGGCCGAAACCATGCCGCTTGGCTCTCATTAGCCTGATTATGGCCGTCGTCCCACTGCGCTTCTCGAGCCAAGACGAGGCGCTCGGCACACCGGTTGGTGTGCGAAATCAGCTGGCGACCAGTGGAGGAACCGGCGTGTAGACGAGAATGCAGGGCTGTAATGGTGAAGGCGCCACTGAATGTCACACGACTGGATCAACCAGTACTCTCTCGATGTTCGCCGAGTTGCCGCTGCAATGCATTCGACAGCTGAATTGCTGAGTAGGGCTTCTTGAGCAGCTCCATGCCCTCGGCACCTTCCGTCGCCAGGACATGGCTGTACCCGCTGGCGAGGATGACGGGCAGAGCCGGTATGTCGCGGGCGAGCCGTCTCGCCAGTTCGATCCCGCCCATGCCGGGCATGACCACATCGGAGAACACGATGTCGAAGCCACTGCCGTCCGTCCCGAGCTGCTCCAGCGCCTCCTCCGCGCTCGTCACCCACTTGGTCCGGAAGCCGAGATCGTCGAGCAACTGGCTGGCGAACTGGCCGACGCCGATATTGTCCTCGACGATCAACACGCAGCGTCCCTCGCCATCGACTGTCTGCGGCAGAGTCGCAGGCCTGCTGTCGGCTTCCGCGGTGTCGACCTGCGGCAGGTAGAGCGTGAAGATGGCGCCTTCGCCCGCGACGCTTTCGACATCGACGTCGCCACCCGACTGTTTGGCGAAGCCGAATACCTGACTCAGGCCCAGCCCAGTGCCCTTGCCGACACCCTTGGTAGTGAAGAATGGCTCGAAGATACGTTCCAGATCGTCAGGCACAATCCCGACACCGGTATCCGTCAGCGAGACTGCGACGAACCGGCCGGTGCCGGCACCGTGGCCACGAATCGCGGGCATTTGCGCATCGCAGCGTAGCTGGACGGTGATGGTGCCCACGCCATCCATGGCATCGCGGGCATTAACCGCCAGGTTGACCAGTGCCGTCTCGAACTGACTGACGTCGGCGCGGATCAGGCAGGCTTCTGGCGGCAACTCGTACCGGACCAGGACGCGCGCGCCCGTGATGCTGTCGAGCATGTCCGAAACGGCGTCGAGGCGGTGTCGAACATCGATCGTTTCCGGCTCCAGTGTCTGCCGTCGCGCGAACGCCAGGAGCTGTCCCGTTAGCTTGGCGGCGCGCTCAGCGGTGTCGCCGATGGCGTCGAGGTAGCGCTGGCGCTTCTCCGGCGCGACGTTCTCCCGGCGCAGCAGATCGACCGACCCCCGAATGACGGTCAGCAGGTTGTTGAAGTCGTGGGCGACACCGCCGGTGAGCTGGCCGATAGCCTCCATCTTCTGGCTCTGCCGCAGGGCGTCCTGTGTCCGCTCAAGCTCTTCTTGAGCACGAACTTCGGCGGTGATGTCGAGCGCGTGGTGAAAGCCGCCGATGATCCGCCCTTCATCGTCGAGGAGCGGGTTGAAGGCGATCTGCCACACCGGAACCTCGAGGTCAGGGTGGCCGAACGCTTCCCGGATGATGAGGCTCTCACCCGCCAACGCACGGGCCATCGACGAGCGGAGTAGTTCGCCTTGGTCCGGCAGGATCTGATCCGGCAGTATGTCTCCGACCTGCTGCCGGATGCCATAGGTGCGAAAGTAGGCGTCAGCATGTGCCTTATTGAACGCTGTGATCCGCATGTCCGCGTCATACGCAAACACCGGCGAATGATCCGACTGCACGATATCGCGGTAGAGGCGCAATGCGGCCGATCGCTCCTCGATGCGCTCCTCGAGCGTGACGTTGAGCTGGGCTAATGCGGTTTCCGCCCGGCGACGCTCGGTCAGGTCCTTGAAAAGGATCGCTACCTGATTTCCGTTACTTGGGCCGCTCGGCCAGGCAGAGACCTGCAGGTGCTTGGCGGTCGAGGTCAGCTCCAGTTCGAAGTGTATAGGCTGACGCGTCTCCAGCACGAGCCGATAGGTCGCAATCCAATTGACCGCCTCGTCGCCGATCAGGTCTCGAGCGCTAAGGCCGACCGAATCGGGCAGTCCGCAATGCTTCCGGAAAGCGCCATTCGCTTCCAAGTGAACGTAATCGCTCAGCGGGCCGCGTGGCGTGTCGACGAACTCAACGATGCAGAATCCTTCATCTATGCTTTCGAATAGGGCTCGGTACTTTCCCTCGCCGTCACCGCCCTGCGCGCTGTAGCGATCCAGCTCGACACGGAGCCGGGCGTTCTCAGCCCGCAGGCTGTCCAGTTCATCTCGCTCACTTGTCGACATGGATTGAGCTTATATAGGTCGACCTGACCCGGCTAGCTTTCATGCTTGTCGGCACTGGCGAAGAGCGGCTCGCCGAGACGATGTCGACATGGATGCCCGCCTGCTTGTTCTTCACGAGTAGGCCGGTGTCTGGACGCTCAATTCCGTTCTTCCGGGTAACACGGAACTGCTCGGGTGTCAGGGCGGCAACGGCCTCGTCGGTCTTGGCATAGTGTGGTCATGATTGACCTGATGGGTGTGCCGTCGCCGGTGTCGAGGTACCGGACGGCCACAGCTTCGCATCGACGTTAGGCGAGAAGCTCCAGGATCTTGCGCTCAGACATGATCCGGATCGCGCGGCCTGACCGTTGCAGTTCCAAGGCATGCCGGAATTGCGCGTCGTACCGCACGTAGCCGAACGGTTCCTCACCGATGACCGCCAGGATCGTCGTCGTGCTGCCAACGCCAGCGACGATCCGCGCACCGCTGCCCGCTAGCCGATGAGCGAGCGGGCCGTTGCGGGGCTGGCCGAGGATCGCCACCCGGTGACCTTTGAGTGGACCGTCCGGCGCGGGCAGTGGCGCCGGAGCGGCGCGCTGCCCTACCGGGAGCATCAGCCACCCTGCGAGCGGTATGCCGGTATGGTCGATAGCCTTGACGACGATCATGCCTGCGGCGCGAGCGTCACTCAGGGCATCGTGATGCCGGAGCGGGATGCCAAGGTGTTTCGACACCACGTTGAGCTTGTGGCTGGAGAGTTCGGGCCAAGCACGCTTCGCGACGCGCACGCTGTCGAGCCAAGTCGTCTTGACCATCGTCCGGTCGTGCACGCGGCAGGCCGCCGCCAGCGCGCCTTTGTCGAAATAGGAATGCGCAACCGTGGTTCGCCCGGCCAAGTGTCCGTCGACGACCTCGTGCACGTCGGCAAAGCACGGCTTGCCTGCGACATGATCGGCGGCGATGCCGTGGATGCGGGTGTTGAAGCTGCTGAAGTGATCGCGTGGATCGACCAGGGTCTCGTACTCGAACGCGACCGTGCCGGCGCGAAAGCCGACGATGCCGATCTGGCAGATGCTGCTGACGCGGGAGCAGGCGGTCTCGACGTCGATTACGACGAAGTCGAGTTCGTCAGCTGCAGCCGGGCCCGCTCCCGACAGGGCGGCCTGGGCAGGGATATCGGCAGTGGCGTCGCGGAACATAGGAGGGTCATACACCATGGCCGGCGAGGGCCAACGCTATGATCGCCGGTTTCCAAGATTGCTGGCGACGGTAATTCTCGGGAACATGCTCGTCCTTCGAGATGCTCGGCCGATGCCTTCCGATCAGGAGATATGAACAAATGACCGGTTCCGGCGAGCTGATAGGATGCCCTGAGCGTCGCCGTCCGGATCTACCGGCGGACATAATTGCGTTGCGCACGTCGACTTGGATATATGATTGATCCAAATGGTTTATCCCGACGCAAAGCCGGGAGCCTTCATGAACAAGATCGTATTCGCGCACGCCTGCCTCGTTGCCACGCTGTTCGCCGGCGCTGCGCAAGCCCAGCGTGATCCGCAAGTCGTTGGCCTCCAACCGCAGGCAGAGCCATATGCTACCAGGTCCGTGGTCAACCATCCGCGCACGATCGGCTGGCCAGAAGGGCGCAAGCCCGTGGCGCCGCGCGGTTATGAGGTCGTGAAGTTCGCCAGCGGCCTTGAGTATCCGCGCCAGGCGTTGCTGCTGCCGAACGGTGATGTACTGGTAGCAGAAGCCCGGACCAAGCCGAAGCTGGACGCCGAACCGGAGGTGCAGCGAGGGCAGGCGCTGTCCAAGACGACCGGCTTCAGCGCAAATCGCATCACGCTCCTTCGCGACGCGAACCGGGACGGCATAGCCGAGCAGCGCTTCGTGCTGCGCGAGGGGCTCAACCAGCCGTTCGGGATGCAATATGCCAATGGACGTCTTTATATTGCCAATACCGATGGCGTGGTCAGCTTCCCTTATCAGCCGGGTCAAACGCAGATCACGGCAGCGCCCGCTCCCCTGATCTCGCTGCCTGCCGGAGGCTATAATAATCACTGGACGCGCAACCTGCTGCTGAGCCCCGACGCGCGCATATTGTATGTGTCTGTAGGTTCCGCCTCCAACGTCGGCGAGCATGGGATGGACGAAGAAAAGCGCCGCGCCGCGATCCTCGCGGTGGAACTCGCGACCGGGCGTGAGCGACTATATGCTTCGGGCCTGCGCAACCCGGTCGGGATGGCGTGGGCACCTTCGACCAACACCTTATGGACCGCGGTCAACGAGCGCGATGAACTGGGCGACGACATCTCGCCTGACTATCTCGTCGGCGTGCGTGAGGGAGGCTTCTACGGCTGGCCGTATAGCTATTACGGCAAGCAGGATCCACGGCATCCTAATGAGAAGCGTGATATGCTCGCAACCACGTTGATGCCCGATGTCGCGGTTGGCCCGCATGCTGCAGCGCTGGGCCTCGCCTTCAACAAGGGGCCGGATGCCGGCAAGACAGCCTTTGTTGCCCGACACGGTTCGTGGAACCGGTCGAGCTTTATCGGTTACGACGTGCTGGTGGTGCCGTTTGCGAATGGCCGGCCGACCGGTGCGCCGCAGCCATTCCTGACCGGCTTCGTCGCCGATAAAAATAAGGGCGATGTCTATGGCCGCCCGGTCAGCGTCCAGGCCCGTGAGGACGGTGCAATCTTTGTCGTCGATGACGCCGGCGATACCGTATGGATGGTTCGCCGGACCTCGTGATGCGACTATCGACGGCGCTGCCGGCTGCCGTGGCGCTTGTCGTCACGACGCCAGCGAGCGCGCAGACCATCCCGTTCGCCGATACCGAGGATGCGACGTTGTCAGAGATTGATGTGGGGGCGGGCATCATCCATCCGGTTGTGTCGATCGATCTGCGTAATGGCGACTATGCGCGCGGCACCTATGATGATGACAATGCGGGGCTTGGTCGCGCTCCCTTCCATTTCTCGGTCGGCGGGGCCGTCGTGCTTCGCCGTCGTGTGGGCGGAGACGGGGAGGGCGCGCTGTTCCTGATCGGTCAGAGTTCGAATGGGTTTCATGCGCCCCGCCCCGATGAGAGGGTGAGTCCGCGTGGCTGGTACGAGAGCAATAACCTACTGGGTATCGCCTGGCGGCCTGTGAAAGGCGTCAGCGCAGCAGCCACCTACACGATCAAAGCCAGTCCCAATGCTATCGCTGCCACATCGCATGAGGCGAGCCTGACGTTTCTCTACACGGCCGATGACCGGCTTGGGCAGTTGAAGCCGCGACTGGCTGTCACGCGGCGGACGCGAGGTGATGGCGGTTTTTACACCATCGGCGGCATCGCACCGTCGTTTGAGCTTTCGAAGCGGAAAAATGGACCCACGCTGGGACTGCCGGCTACCGTGGGTATCGGCTGGAACGGCTTCTACGCAGCAGACAGCGGGACTCGGGCGTATGGCAGTGGCGGCATCTCCCTGTCGCAGCCTGTCAGTCTTGGCGGCGCCAAGGCGACGCTACAGGCCGAACTGTTGGCGCTGGTGCGCGATGATCGACTCCGGCGGCAGGACGGACCCTCTGGTACGACTGCGACGCTGATCCCCTACGCTACGGTATCACTGGCTATGGCGTGGTGAACGCCAATGATGAACGAACATGACGCCGCTCCATGCCACGATTTCAATGCTCAACGGCCCAGCCCTGCTATGACATGTCATTCCGAGGCTCTCCTCGTATATTGCTGGCAGGATCGGCGCAGATGTGATGCGCTGCTCCCGCGCCGCGCGAAGAACCGCCATATCGTGCCGAGCGCGACCTCGGTGCCGTGATCGGCCAGAAGCGCCTGCAACTCGGCCAAGGTGATGTCGGGCGTCGCCTTGTAAGCCTCCAGGATCAATCCGGCATGCGCCTCGATCCCCATCGATCGTCGATCTCCGCCCTGCGGCAGCGGTGCCGGCGTCCCGTGCTGGTTCGCAAGCTGCTGCCACCGGCATGAATCCTGAATCAGAAAATCCCGGCGACGGGAATCCCATTATGATTCAGCCCGGTGAGAAACCGCTCTAAGGCGGGGTGAGGCTCACAAACGCCGGATACTCACCCTCAGCCTGGATGAAAAACCGGGGGACCCTTACCTGACGTCATCTTCACAAGACAGGAATTTCCGAATTGATACGAGTAATGAAGTCGGCAAACGCTTTGACCTTGGGCGGAGGAAGTGCCTTGCTGGAGTAGATGGCATACAGAGATGGCGCCGGCTCCAGCGCAAAGTCCGGAAGCACCCTCACGAGGCGCCCAGATTCAATCTGCTCTCCGATCAGCGCAAGTGACGTGGGCACGATCCCGAGGCCTTGTTCGGCCATTCTTATGACAGCGTTCTGATCGTTTGAAGCGAAACGAGTCGATTGCGGCAATACGAAATCAGCGCCAGAGCCTCTGACTTCAAGCGTGGGCAGACGGACTGGAAGTTCGGAGCCATCGCCCCTTCCGGCTTCATCATAGGGTAAGATACCGAATACTTCGTGATTGCCGAGATCTGACGGACAAATCAGTGGAGGGGCGTTGCTGAGGTACGATGGAGATGCGACAAGTACGAGGGGCACGTCACGAAGTTTGCGTGCCACAAGTGTAGAGTCCGCCAGCCATCCGACATATAGTACGACATCGAACCCGTCTGCGCCCGGTAGCAACCGATCACCGACTTTCATCCGCAGGTTTATGGCGGGAAATTCAGTCAGAAATTGCGGCAGATACGGTGCAAGGTACGTCGAAACGTGGGAGGGCAGGCCCAGTCGCAACGTGCCTGACGGTTCATCACGGTAGGATGCGATTTCGTCATCGATGCCCGCTAAATCTGTGGCCAGGCGAACGCAGCGCCTGTGAAACACGGTACCGATTTCAGTGAGCGATACACATTTGGTGGTTCGCTCGACCAGTCTCACGCCATATTTTTGTTCCAGTCGGGTGACGGCCCGGCTGACATTCGTCTTCGAGATTTTCAGGGCGCGCGCCGCGCCCGAAATGGAGCCGAGGTCGCCGACCTTTGCAAAAATCACATGGTAGTCACTGTCGATCACATGGAAAATCCTGTGAGGCTTGTTTCTAGATGCTGACTGGCAAGCGAGGAGGTCGACTCTCGTCTTGCGTCGGTCATCCAGCAGATGCGGGTCAAGTGGTGTGTCATGAGTCCCCACAATCAAGAGCGCAATTACTATCTCTGTATATAATTCGCATCATAATGGTGATGATGCAGTTAAGCTGCCCTTTGCTGAGATGTTATTGATAAACAGGAGTCTCAAATCGGCCTGATCCTCCCGTTTCATATTTGAAACGCGACGTTTCCATAAGAATACTAGTAAAGCAATATTCTTGCGCACAGAACATGACGTAACAAAAGCATAATCGTTAAAAGCGTCGGATCGGTCGGGCGTCGTGAATGCAAGATATGGTGCGTTAAGTACCGTGCTTCTCGTTACACGAGATGGCTAATGGTACCGCTTGTGCCAAGTGGTGCTTTTGTAAAAAACGCGCCTGAATATATGGCGCACCTGCCAAAGAAGTCTTTGCGGACTTAGACCAAATCGCGGCATTTTCGCATGGTAAACGCTAGGGAGAATGGAAGATGGCGACGAACTACCGGAAGCCGACGCTTGGGCGAGCGTATGATTACTCGAATAGCAAGTTGGTCAACAACGCTAATGATTTGTATAATCCGCAGGGCGGCGGCGACGCGGAACTGATGCGGCAGTGGCACCTGAAGCAGTTGGGTGACATCGGGACGATCTGGAAGGATTTCACCGGCAAGGGCGTAAGCGTCGGCGTGTACGATGAGGGGGTTCAGAAGGCGCACTGGGACCTCGACGGCAATTACGACTCGTCGAAGCATGTCGTCATCAACGGAACGGCGATCGACGGGAGCATCCCCACCGGACCGCATGGTACGTCGGTAAGCGGACTGATCGCCGCCGAGCGCAATGGGCGCGGTGGGGTCGGCGTCGCCTATGACGCCAAGGTCACCGGCGTGAACATCTTCGATACCGATTCGCCACTCGATATCAACGGCAGTAACACCGCGGCCAGGGAAAGTGCGCTGCGGCAGGCGAACCAGTTCGACGTCGTCAATCATAGCTGGGCCGCCACAGCCCTGTACGGAATACACGCGACTTACAGTTCGCGTTCCAATCCGGATAGCTACTCCAGCTTTCTGGCGCGAACCTTCGACTATGTCGCGGAGACCGGGCGCGGTGGACTGGGGACGGTCACCGTCATGGCGGCGGGAAACGATAACCGGCTCAGCGAGGCTCACGCCGGCGTTGCCGATCGCCATGCGATCGCGGTGGGGGCGTACCGGCAGGTGGATGGCGTCTCGTCCTATTACAGCAATCACGGTGCGCATCTGCTGGTGTCGGCGCCGTCCAGCGATTTCGACATCATCGGTGGCACGGGGGTGGTCACCACCGATCTGCTGGGGGCCGCCGGCTACAACTGGTCGACCGAGCCCGAAGCGGCCAACGATTATACCGATCAGTTCGGCGGCACGTCTGCGGCGACACCGATCGTCAGTGGTGTAGTCTCGCTGATGCTAAGCGCCAACGACAATCTTGGCTGGCGCGACGTGCAGAATATCCTAGCCGCCTCGGCCAAGATGCCGATCGCCTTCGAGACCGGACAGGTCGCGATCGGATTGGCTGAGAACGGCGTTCGTAGCGAGTTCATCATGAACAATACATCGTTCAAGCTGGCCGGCGCGGACGCGAACTGGAACGGCGGCAGGATGCACTTCAGCAACGATTACGGCTATGGTGCGGTGGACGCCTATAATGCCGTTCGCATGGCCGAGGTATGGGGACTCTTCGCGGCTGCAAAGACGTCCGCCAACGAAGTGCATGAAACTCAGCAAGCGTTGATCGGATTAAGTTCTTCATCCGATTTCTATTTAAGCAATTATAGCACATCGTTCAACGATGTTATGATTGGCAATGCAACCACAAAATCCTTTGAGGTTGAAAAGGATGTCGCGCTTGAACGGCTAGACCTTACAGTTAGTTTCTCTTACGATAGCACTTTTGAGCGAAAGGGAACATTTTCAAACGGTATCCAGACCGGGGTAGATACCGGGCTGCTTCTTAGCCAGTTCAAGTTGACCGCCCCCGACGGAAGCACCGCATTCGTACCAACGACGGGGTCGTTGGTCGAGGTCGATCCCGGTACCCAAGAGTTTACACTCGGGTTTAGCGGGTTGCGGGGCGTAGAAAGCAAAGGGAAGTGGGCGCTGGATTTTTCGGCATTGGATGTCGTAATCGACGTTCAATACGCTCCCGGGGTTAGTCAATCGACGAAGGTCGACAATAAGCTGACCGTGAGCAGCGTGAAGCTGGATATGTATGGTTCCGAAGTGACGAACGACGACGTGTATACCTACACGAACGAGTTCTTCACGATGACCGACATCAAGGGCCAGTCAGGGCGCAAGGCGCTGGTGGACACCGATGGCGGCACCGACTGGATCAATGCGGCCGCCGTGTCGCATGATATTGCGCTATCGCTGGTCGGCGGCCAGGCGACCGCCTTTGACGGCGAAAAGGCCTTCACCATCGGTCGCACCAGTGTAATCGAAGGCGCGGTGACCGGTGACGGCAACGATACGTTGATCGGCAACCGTTACGACAATTACCTGTATGCCATGCGCGGCAACGACACGCTGAACGGCGGCGGCGGCAACGACTACCTGTTCGGCGGCACCGGCGGCGACCGGTTCCTTTTCGACAACGGGGGCACCAGCGGCAAGGATACCGTGCTCGACTTCTCCCGGGGAGACATGGTTGCGACGCAGACGGCGCTGCGTGGTATGGGGACCGACGGCAAGGTCACCGTCGCCAACAACGCTACCCTGCTGCTCGACGGACTGTTGACGGGCGATACGGTGCTGCTGAGCCAGAACAAGGGCGCGGTGCTTCAGTCGATGGGCCAGAAGGACGGTTACTTCTGGTATTCGTACCTTTCGGGTGCTGACCTAAATCCGAACCAGGTGATCAGGGAGGTGTCGTTCCAACCCGAACTAACTGCGGTTGGCGCCGTGCAGGCGATGACTTCCGCGGATCACTTCGGGGGTGAAGCGGGACCGACCGGTGCGACGTTGGCCGGATCAATCGATGATCACGGCAGCTTCTACCTGTACGACGCGATGTCGGGCTCGATGAGCGGCGGCGTGTTGCTCCACGCCTGAACTCCTCCCTCTCCCGGGCGGGTGACCTCGCCTGCCCGGGCCTTTTCCTCTTCCGGCCGATCGCCGGACTCCGGAGATGACCGTTGCTGCGCCGTGTCGTCATCCTCATCTTTCTTTTACCCACTTCCGGTGCCGATGCGGAAACGCTGGCGGATGCGATTGTCGACGCTTACCGGAACAATCCGCAACTCCAGTCGCAGCGTGCAGAATTGCGCGCGCTTGATGAAGGCGTGATCCAGGCGTCGGCGCCGTATCGCATGAGTGCGGGCGTAAGCGCGACGATCGGCTATAACGATCGACTGCAACGGAGCGCTTTCTCGGAAGGCTTTTCCCGTTTCGAACAGCGATCCATGGGTGCGTTGCTGTCGGTGACGCAATTGCTGAGCAGCGGCGGGCGCACCGCAGCACAGGTGTCGGCGACCGAGGCCGAGGTGCTGGCCGGACGCGAGCGCTTGCGTGAGGCCGAGAACCAGACGCTGTTCCAGGTAGTGGACGCGTACGTGGCAGCGCGCCGCGACCTTGAACTGGTCGAGATCCAGTCACGCTCCGCTGCCTCCTACCGGCGGCAGGTGGAGCAGGCGCGTCTGCGCGAACGCGAGGGCGACCTGACGGGCACCGACGTTGCGCAGGCCGAGGCACAACTACTCATCATCGAGGCGGCCCTGGCGCAGACGCAGGCAAGCCTGGAGCAGAGTCGATCGCGCTTTGCCGCGGTGGTGGGGCGCAACCCCGGCACGCTGGAGCCGCCCCCGCCATTGCCCGGCGTGCCCGGCTCGGTCGATCTCGGCTATGTACTCGCAGAGCGTGAGAGCCCGATCCTGTGGCAGGCGATTCTGACCGAGCGCGCCAGCCGGCACCGCATCGCCGCCGAGCGCGCCGAGCGGCATCCGACGATCAGCGCGCAGGGGAGTTTCGGCTATGTCAATCCGCTGAGCTATCAGGTCCGGGATCTCGGACGTACGGTGTCGGGAGGACTGACCGTCACGGTGCCGCTGTTGACGCAAGGGGTGGTCGGCTCGCGAGTGCGCGCTGCGATCGCGCAACAGCAATCGGCCGCCTTCCTGGTCGCGGATGCGCGGCGCAGCGTCGATGCCGGGTTGCTCAATGCGTGGAACCAGATCGTTACCGCCGACCGCCAGATCGACATAGGCGAGGCGGCGGTGCGCGCGGCCCGGCTGGCCCTCGACGGGGTTCGGCGTGCGTTTGCGGAGGGATTCCGCTCGAGTTTCGAGCTGATCGACTCCGAACAGCGGCTGCTGAATGCGCAGGTGATCGTCGCAAACGCGCGCTATGGGCGGTATGCGGGGGAGGCGACGCTGCTGGCGCTGCTGGGACGGTTGCAGGCCGCGACGCTGATACCCGACGCGCCGCGCTACGACCCTGAGGAAAACCTCAAGCACAACAAGGCGTGGCAGTTCGGGCCTTTCGAGCCGCTGTTGCACGTTATCGACAGACCGCAGCAGCCGAGCGATCGCTCGCGCGCGGCGCCGGTACTGCCTGCGCCGACGGGGGCGCGGCTCGCGTCCGCGGCGCCGGCTGTCGCCGGTCGTCCGCTGGCGCGCCGGCTGCCGCTGGCCGACGCGCCCGCGCTTCCCGACACGACCACCGGCGCCCCGCAGGAGACACCATGAAGATCAGACTTTCACTGCTCACCGCGATTGCCGTCGCGGCGGTTTCCACCCAGGCCGCGGCGGCCGACCTTCTGTATGCGCTGACCCCGCAGGCGACGGGCGGCTATCGTGCGACGTGGCAGATGGCGCTGAATCCAACACCGACACAGGTCGTCGACGGCGAGGGCTTCGCACTCGAGCGCGTGAGCGGTACGTTCCCGCGCGCCATCAACGGCGACGCCTATCTTGACTTCTTCTTCGCGACGAACGGCGGCGGGCTGGTGATCTCGGATGCCGACGGGCCGGGTATCCTGACAACGCTGTATGGCGGGCAGTTGTACGGCGGCCCCGAGGCGACGCCGATGATGCTGCGCGGCACATTCACGCTGACCAGGAGGCAAGATGGCGGATCGCGCTACACGCTGAACGTGACCGACGTGCCACTTGCGGTGCCCGAACCGGCGACATGGGCACTGCTGCTCAGCGGATTTGCGCTGACCGGCGCCGCGCTGCGCCGGCACTCTCGCACCACCGTCCGCTACGCCTGACCTGCCGCGGCCGGGCGCGTCGCCCCGGCTTTCACCCGCACCCGAAAGTACCGATGCTACATTCCAGCAGTTCCCATTCCGTTTCCAATCCCGTGACAGCGGCGCTGCGCGGCGCGCGGCGGCATTTCGTGTGGGCAGCGCTGTTCAGCGGGCTGGTGAACCTGCTGTACCTGGTACCGTCGATCTTCATGCTGCAGGTCTACGACCGGGTGGTACCGACGCGCGGCGGAGCGACGCTCCTGTTCCTGATCCTGATCCTGGTCGTGTCGCTGGCGGTACTGTCGGTGCTGGACATGGCGCGGATGCGGCTGCTCCTGCGCGCCAGCGTGCAACTGGAGAAGCGCGCCGCACCTCCGATCCTGCACCGCATCCTGGGCGCCACCACCGCGTCTAGCGCGGAGCGGAGCGCGGCGATCCGCAATCTCGACACCTTGCGCGGGGTGCTGACCGGGCCGGCGATCCTGGCGCTTTTCGACGCACCCTGGGCGCCGATCTACATTGCTGCATGCTTCCTGCTACATCCGTGGCTGGGCGGCTTCGCGCTGTTCGCCGCGTTGCTGCTGGCCGTCGTCGCGCTGGCGGGCGAGCAAGCGACCAGGCGCGCCGCTGCCGAGACGCAGTCACGCGTCGCGGTCCAAGCGCGGATGCAGGATTATGCCGTGCAGGCGGCGGAGGTCGGGCGCGTGCTGGGCATGCGTGAGACGATCGTGAAACTGCAGCTGGACGATCGCGCCGGCCTGGTCGCGCGGCAGGGCGCCTTGGCCGAGACGTCGGGGGCGTTTCTGGCAGTCACCAAGTTTCTGCGCCAATTGTTCCAGTCGCTGGCGCTGGCGGTGGGTGCCTGGCTGGCGATCCATCAGTCGATTTCGATGGGCGCGATCTTTGCCGCCTCGCTGCTGGTCGGGCGGGCGCTGGCGCCGGTCGAGCAGATCCTGGGATCGTGGAAGAACGTGCTGTCTGCGCGTGCCGCTTATGCCGGCCTCGCCACGTTTCTGCGACTGCCTGACGACACCGCGCCGCGCACCGCGTTGCCACGCGCGAAGGGCGCAGTGACGGTGGCGAACGTCAGCGTGCGCGTGCCGGGCAGCGACCGGCTGTTGCTGAACGACGTCAGCTTCGCGGTCGCACCCGGCGAGATCGTGGCGCTGATCGGGCCGAGCGGTGCGGGCAAGTCGACACTGCTGCGCGTGATCGCCGGCGCGATTGCGCCCGACCGTGGCGAGGTGCGCGTCGACGGAACCAGTCTCGCCGACTGGGACCGAGAGGCGCTGGGCGCGAGGGTCGGCTACACCCCGCAGACGCCGACCTTGTTCCCCGCCACCGTCACCGCGAATATCTCTCGCTTCGCCGCGGCGCGCGGTGACGGTGCACCTGCCGACATCGACGCGATGGTGGTTGCGGCCGCGATGCGCGCCGGCGCACACGAGACGATCCAGCGCTTCGCGAACGGTTATGATACGCTGCTGGCGATCCGCGAGGCTGGCGGGTTGTCCGCCGGGCAGCGTCAGTTGGTGTCGCTGTCGCGCGCGCTGTTCGGCCAACCGTCGCTACTGTTGCTCGACGAGCCCAACGCGCATCTCGACGTCAATGGCGAAGCGGCGCTGATGAAGACGCTGGCTGCGCTCCGAGCGCACGGGACCGCAATCATCGTCTCGACGCACCGCCCAAATCTGCTCCACGTCGCTGACCGCATGCTGCTGGTGCGCGACGGCACTGTCATGCCGATCGAGCAGCAAGATCCCGGCGCGCCGCCGCGCGCTGCCGGTGCGGTCACGGCCAACACGGCCAGTCAGGGAACCGGGGCATGACCGCTATGGCCGAAGCCTTCGTACCCGCCGCTCCCGGCCAATTGCCGGCCACCGCGCAACTGCGCGATTCGCCGCGCAACGCGTTGCTGGTGGGCGGGGTCACCACCTTCCTGTTCTTCGTCGTGCTGGGCGGCTGGGCGGCACTGACGCAACTTGATGCCGCCGCCTTTGGGCAGGGGCAGGTGACCGTAGCGGGCAACCGCCAGGTCGTCCAAAACCGTAACGGCGGCAACGTGGAAGCGATTGCGGTAAGGGAGGGGCAGCACGTGCGCGCCGGGCAGGTGCTGGTGCGGCTGTCGGCGGCCGAGGCGGTTGCTGGTGAGCGCGCGCTGGCGAGCACTGTCATCGACCTGCAAGCGCAGCGCGCAAGGCTTCAGGCTGAAATTGAGGGCGGGTCGATCCGTTGGCCGGCCGAGTTCGCCGTCGCCAATGTCGCCGACCGCATGCTGATCGAACGCGCGCAGCGTCTGCAGCTGGCACAACAGCGCGCACGCCGCGCGCTGTTGTCCGCCACTCAAGGCGTGCTGGGCCGCCAGCAGGGACAGATCACCGAGCAGCGCCGCGGCTTCGATGCGCAGGTCGACGCCACCTCGGTGCAGCGCGCATCGCTGCAGGCGCAACTGGAAAGCACGCGCCGTCTCGCTGACCAGGGCGTGGTGTCGCGCAACAGCGTGCGTGCGCTCGAACGCTCGATCGCCGAACTCGGCGGCAGCAACGCCGATTACGTCGCGCGAAATGCAGCCCTCGGCCAGCAGATCGCCGGCACGCAGCAGCAGGCGGCCGAGGCGGCACGCAAGGCGACCGACGATGCCGCAGCGCTACTGCGCGATACGCAGTTCCGCCTGAACGAGGCGCTGCCACGGCTCGCGGCGGCGCGCGACCAGCTCGAGCGCACATTGGTGCGCGCGCCGGTCGCCGGGCGCGTCGTCAACCTGCGGCTGTTCTCGCCCGGGGCTGTCGTCCAGCCCGGGCAGGAGATCCTCGAAATCGTTCCCGACGCTGCCCCGCTCGTCGTCAGCGCGCGCTTCGCGCCAGAGGATATCGACGGCGTCCAGGCAGGGCGCGAGGCCGGGGTAAAGCTGCTCTCGCTTCACGAACGCGACCTGCCGATCCTCACGGGAACGATCCGCACCGTCTCCGCCGACAGCGTCCGCGACCAGGCAACCGGCACCAGCTTCTTCACCGCCGAACTCGTCGTCCCCGACAGTCAGGTCGCGATGCTCCGCCGCATTCGCGGCGCCGACACCGGCATCCGGCCGGGCGTCCCCGTCCAGGTAACCGTCAAACTCCGTGCCAGGACCGCACTGCAATACTTCCTCGATCCCGTCACCGAAGCGACCTCGCACTCCTTCCATGAGCGATGAAGCACACACACGGGCGCCGCGGCCCCTGCAGCCTGCCGACGCGTCGCGACCACCGATCTGGAACGGACGGGATGGCATGAGCATCGATTTTACGAAACGGTTGGGCCTGGCATTGCTGACCACTTCGGTGGCGCTTGCGGCGTCGTCCACACCGGCGATTGCGGACTCCTTGTCTCCGGATATGCGTGCTGCAACATTGTTGCCGACCGTCCTGCTCGGCCAAGCCGCCCTGGCCGAGGAGCGACGCGAACCCGCCGGCCACGCGCTGCGCGCGTCGCTGAGCAGGGAGGAAGCCGATCGCGCGATCGCGTTGCTGACCGCGGAACGTTTCCGCTCGATCGAGCGACAGGATCGCGGCGCGCTCGCCGCAAAGGCGATCACGCTGGGCGACAGGACGCTGCGCTGGGAGAGCAAGGTCTTTGGGGCAGTGCCTCCGGGCGGGCATAGCCTGTGGATCTCGCTTCACGGCGGCGGCAACGCGCCACCGGCAGTGAACGATCAGCAATGGCGCAACCAGATCTCGCTGTATGAGCCTGCGGAGGGGATCTATCTCGCCCCTCGTGCGCCCACCGATACGTGGAACCTGTGGCATGAGGCGCACATCGATCCGTTGCTCCAGCGCCTGATCGATGCGCAGGTGGCGATCAACGGCGTCGATCCGAACCGGGTATACATCCTGGGATATTCGGCCGGTGGTGACGGTGTGTGGCAGCTGGCACCGCGGATGGCCGACCGCTTCGCCGCGGCGGCGATGATGGCCGGCCACCCGGGCGATGCATCGCTGCTGCCGTTGAGGAACCTGCCGTTCGCGATCTTCATGGGCGGCGAGGATGCCGCTTACGATCGCAACCGCCTGGCGGCGGAAAAGACGGCCGAAATGACGCGCCTCCATTCCGCCGATCCGGGCGGCTATGTGTCGATGTCGCGCATTTACCCCGGGCTGCCTCATTGGATGAACCGCAGGGATGCCGAGGCGCTGCCGTGGATGGCGCAGTTCACCCGCGATCCCTGGCCCACGCGGCTCGTGTGGGTTCAGGATGATGTGCGCAACGATCGTTTCTACTGGCTGCAAATACCGCCCGACGCTTCTGTCAGGCCCGGTGTCCGGATGGACGCCCGCGTCGATGAACAGACGATCGCGCTGACCGGCGACGTGCCGCCGGGGACGGCGCTTCGTCTGTCCGACCGCCTCGTCGACCTCGATCGCCCGATCCGGGTGACGGTCAACGGGCGCAAGGCGTTCGAGGGGCGGGTGATGCGCACGGCGGAGGCGATCCGCGCCTCGCTGCGCGAACGCGCCGATCCCGGCAGCGCGGCGACCGCCATACTGCGGCTTGGAACGGCGAGCGCGAAGCGGCCACCCGCTGCGCCGCGGAACCAATAGCGCGCCAGAGACACATGAGATCGCGGCGTGGAAGCGCCGGATAAGGGGGAGATTGACATGAAACTGACGTTCACAAGGCTTCTGGTAACCACCGTACTTGCGACCGGCATCGCGATACCTACCTCAGCGCAAGCCAACGGGCAGATTGGAGCCGGCACGACCAGCGATCCCACCAAGCCAGGGGAGGACGATAACGGTCCGGACGAAACCGCTGCTCGGCGCGACGATATCGTCGTGACCGGTACGCGCATCGTGAGCCCGAACTACAAGTCGGCAGCACCGATCCTGACTGTAACCGCAGCCGACATCGCCGCGCAGGGGGCGATCACGATCGAGGAGGTGCTGAACCGCCTGCCGCAAGTCGCACCCAACGCCGAGCAGAGCTACAACGATGGCGACGGTCGCCAGCGCGTCAAGCTGCGCAATCTCGGCTATGAGCGCACGTTGACGCTGGTCGATGGTCTGCGCATGGGTCTGCAGAACGGGCTGGACGTCGGCATCATCCCCGGCGATCTGGTCGAGCGGATCGACGTGTTGTCCGGCGGCGCCTCGTCTGTCTACGGGTCCGATGCGGTCGCGGGCGTCATCAACTATGTCATGAAGAGCGATTTCGACGGCATCAACCTGTCCGGCAACTACAATTTCTTCAACCATGACAATCGCGAGAATGCAGTGACCGCTGCGGCCAGGAAGGTCGGCTTGAGATATCCGCGCGGCATGACCAACGACGGCGCGCGCGGGAATGCGACGCTGGCTGTCGGCAAGTCGCTGTTCGATGGCATGCTCAACGTCTCGGCGTTCGGGTCCTATCGGTTCGCCGAACTCCTGCGTCTGGGCGAGCGGTCGACCGCCGCTTGCGAGGTCGTCCAGTCCGATCCCAAGAGTGCGGACCTCAATTGCTCGCCCGCGACCTACACGCAGGTCGGCACGATCATTCCGCTGAGCGGCCAGAACGCCAACCAGATACTGGTGAACAATCCGGACGGATCGGGTACTTTCCTGCCGCGTAACTCGCCCGGCACGTTTGCGACGCCGTATGACACCACCGCCTATCAGCGCGAACTGAGCCGCATCAATGCCGGCGGCTTCGTGACGCTGAAGCTCTCGGACGCGTTCGAGGTGCATACCAGCACGCTCTATTATCGATCCAAGTCGCAGACCGAGAGCCTGAACCAGAACTTCTCGCGTCTGAATTACGTCGGACAGGTTCCCTATCAGGTGAACTGCGACAACCCGTTCCTCTCGGCGTCGCAGGCGCAGGTGCTCTGCGCTACGCGGGCGGGGACAAGCACAAGCGTGCCGATCGACGTGCGGTTCCGCTTCGATAGCATCCGCGCACCGGCGCAGCGTTATGTCTCGGACGGTTTCCGGCAGACGCTGACCTTCCGGGGCGCTTTGCTGGATAATGCCTGGCACTATGACATATCGGGCATGTACTCGCGCAATACGTCGACCACAAAGTACCGCTCCTCGCCCGATCGTGATCGCACGGCGCGTTCGCTGCTGGTCGCCAACCGTAATGGCGTGCCGACCTGCCTGTCGGTCATCGACGGCAAGGATCCCGCCTGCGTGCCGTTCAACGCCTTCCGGCCGTACAATGCCAGCCAGGAACTACAGGATTACCTCTACAACGCTCAGGACGCGACCGAGGGCAGCGTCTCGCGGCTGATCCAGGGGCTGGCGACGGTCAGTGGCAATCTTGGCAAGTACGGCATTCGTTCGCCACTTTCGGAGGACGGGGTGGCGATCGCACTCGGCACCGAGTTCCGGCAGGAGTTGTTCCGCGGCGTCTCCAACCAGAGCGCCAAGCAACAGGGCCTGGGTCCCGATAGAAAGTACACCCAAAACATCTGGGAAGCGAACGTGGAGGTCCAGGTGCCGTTGGTCCAGGACAAGCCCTGGACCCGGGATCTGCAGATCAATGCCGGCTATCGCGTGTCGAAATACAACCGCCTCGAAAGCCATTTCGCCACGTGGAAGGTCGAGGGCATCTGGGCACCGATCGATGACATTACCTTTCGCGGGTCGTTCAACAAGTCGCAGCGCGCGCCGACCGTGATCGAGGCGCAGCAGGCGTTGGACGTCAGCTACAGCACCGGCTCCTATATGGACCCTTGCGCATCCTCGCCAAACCCGGACTATAATCCGTCGAAACCTGCGTCGCGTCTACTGCCACCGACCGCGTCGCTCGCAGCCTGCCAGGCAACCGGCCTACCCGCAAATCTGTATGGCAGCGAATCGCTCTACTGTCTGGACGGCTGCACTATTCGCGGGGGCGGCTCCGGGCTTACGCCCGAGACGGCCTACACCAAGACGTTCGGGGTAATCCTGCAGCCGCGCTTCTTGCCTGGCCTGTCGGTATCGCTCGATCGGTTCCTGATCGATCTCGAAGATTCGATCGGCTATTCCGCCGCAAGCGACTATCTGAACGGGTGTCTGTCGGTCCGGATCGACTATTTCTGCCGCGGCGTTATCCGCAATCCGGGGACCGGCACGCTGTCGAGCCCGACCCAGGGCGATCCGACCGCTGGCTTCATCTTACAGGGGACGCGGAACGGCTATCGCAACAAGACCCATGGTTGGGACATCCAGGGTTCTTACGCGCTGGGCTTGGGCGGCGCCGGAAAGCTGAACTTCGGGTTCAACGGCTCGCTTGCGACGCTGTTCGGCGGGCAGGATACACCTGACTCTCCGCAACGCCGATGCCAGGGATATCTGGGGCGCTTCTGCGGCGAGGGCTTTCCGAAATGGAGCCATGGGCTCAACACGACCTACACGACGCCCGACGAAGTCGCGCAACTCTATGTGAACTGGCGCTACGTCGGGCCGATGACCTACACCTCCCAGGTCACCAATCCGAGCCTGGGACTACCGGTCGATCTCAGCCAGGTCCGCAGCTTCTACGACCGTATGCCGGCGTTTAACTACATGGACGTATCGGCCAGCTTCAATGTCGCCAAGCGCTTCGTGTTGCGCTTCTCGGTCAACAACCTGTTCGACAAGGATCCACCGATCGTTCCCGGCTCGCGTGCACAAGACTTCCTGATCCGCTCGAACACGGTCTTCCGATACGACTTGCTCGGTCGCCAGATCAACGTCGGAGCTTCGGTCAAATTCTGAGTTCACTGAAATAAACGAACAACGTTCATGGCCCGTCGCTCTTTGGAGCGGCGGGCACATTGACCTGATGCGGTGGATGCGCGCTTCGAGCGGCATCGAATGATGGTTTCGCATTCAGATGCCTGATCGCCACGTGGCGTCGACCGCCCTTCTACGCTGAAATCTCTCACCTCCCGCATAGACGGCCTACCCGCGTGTCGGGCAGCGAGCCGAGACGAAGCTCAACATGGGTGGCGCTCAACTGCTATGCCGAGGAATACCTGTCGACAAAGATTGCCGCAATAATTGCTGCGCCGTAGGTTTCGAGTTCCAAACAAAAGCACAGGGCGTCCACATGGCGACCCCTGGTATCACAACCAGTCCGTCATCGGGGCTTCACGCCGCATCTGTAGCGGAATGACATGACAGCGCATCGTTCCACACAGGCATGCAATCGCTATCGGTTCGGCGCGGCGCATGGATCACGCTCGCTCGTCTGGTCGATCGTCGATCTTCTGCTGGCCTGGCATTTTCACATCGATCTTGGACTCACCGGCCCTGAGACGGGTTGGGTCCTGTTCGCACTGCTGATGTTGGGCGGCGCGGTGACCTTTATTGCAGGGCTGACACTCAGTCGCCTGGCTGCGACCGGACAGCTCGTCGTTAAGGTCCAGCTGCCTGCAGCAATCGCGGCCGCGACATTATTGCCGCTTCAATTCTACTTTCACGAGGCATTGACGGTCATTTCCGCCGGTGTCGCCTTTCGCATCGCCTATGCGGTTCAGGACGTGGCGCAGAACATGCTCGCCTCGCTGCTGCCGGTGAATGAAGCGGATGCGCGCGGCTATGCCCGGCTGCGCGTGACGCTGAGCGCCTTCGCGCGTTGCTGCGTCGTAAGCGGCTTTGCCATTGCTCTGGGGACGGGCATGACGGTGCTGCTCATATTCAGTAGCGTGGTGGTGATTATCTCCGCCATCTCGCTAAGAAAGCTGGAATTTCCATCGCGAGCCAGTCGCCCACAGCTACCAGGACAAGATTATGGCACGATCCCGACAAGGCTCCCCCGGCTACTGATCTCTTGGGCGATCGCGGCAGCCTTCTTGCCGACGTTCAATCGACTTTTCATCTTTTCACCGGCCGTCGCAGGAGCGCCGCGGTCGGGAGCCTGGATCCTTGCGGGATTTTGCTTTGGCTCGGTGTTCGGGCCGATGATTCCTAATGCGATCAGCCCTCCGATCCTTGTGACGATGGTCGTTTCGAGCGGGTCGATGATGCTCTTGCCGATGCCCGTGGCGATCGAGGGAAGTGCGGATATGGCGGGAGCGGTGGTCCATGGCGTGGCACTGAGCCTCATCGGCGTACGGCTATGGGCAGCTGCCTCGGGCATTGCCATGGCCGAGGCGCAGGGAGGCCGAAGCAGGGACGGGATCGTGTTCGGTAGCGTCATCCTGACCATTCACCTGGCTTCTGCCGTCGGCATGCTGGTGCTGGGCCCGTTGATCGAGGGGTTCGAAGCGGGGCGAGTCGGTACCACCTTGACTGCCCTGACGTTCACCGTCCTGGGCGCACTACTCCTGTCTGCGATCACTCCTAACGGAAGAACAGCGATCGTAGCGGCATGAGGGCCGCGCCGATCGCCGTGGCATCGCCCTTTACCTCGGTCGGCACGACGACAGGCATTGGAAATGGTCGGTCGTGGCGCACCGGACTGGCAGGCAGGCGCACCGACGCTGCCAGCGTCTGTGCCAACCACCCGGGCAAGCGGCCACCGATAACGACCTTCTCCGGCGCCACGATATGGCCAAGCAGGAAGGCCAGAGTGGCGAACTGATCCTTGGCTTCGGCCAGCCACTCCTCGACGCCCGCCGTCTGAGGTTCGATCGCGACCAGCATATCCTCGACGGTGGCAAACGGCACACCGCCGCCTGCTACCAGCGTGCGCAGCCTGTCTAGATCTGGATATCCCCTACCGGGCCGATCCTGACCAAGCAGCCACCAAACGGCGCCGAAATCGCCCGCATTGCCTCGCGCGCCACGCATCGGCAGGCCATCGACGATGAGCCCGCCGCCAAATCCGTTGGTAAGATGGCAATAGGCGAATGTCGACGTCGTCCGACCGATGCCCAGCAACCCCTCGGCGAGGGCCGCGGACGTCGCATCATTGTCGCACAGCAGGTTGGAGCCCAAGGCAGGCGACAGCACGTCGATCAAATCGACATCCACCCAGTCGGCGAGCATGGCAGGTGGATTGAAGCGAAGCGGGTCTCCGACCAGAAATCCGGAAAACCCCACCCCCGTTCCAACGAGGCGATCCGGATCGATCGCCGACGTGGCGAGCAGATCGGCGCGCATCGTTTTCAGGCGCTCCACGACCGCGGAACGGGATCGGTCCACTACGGCCGCGCGAGCTTTGGCGCGCACGGTGCCGGCCAGATCGACGAGCGCCATCGACAGGGCATCGCCGGTAATGCCGACACCAAGCGCGAAGGCGTGGTCCGCCAGCAACTCCAGGGTCACGCTGGGATTGCCCCGGCCCGTCGCGGTGCGCGATCGTATCGCGATCAGGCCATCGGCATGAAATCCGCTCACGAGGCGTGCCACGCTGGGCTGCGATAGCCCCAGTTGTGCAGGCATTGCCGCCTGCACAGCCGTTCCTCGTCTCAGCAATAAGTCCAGCAGCGCCCGTCCGCCCGGTCCGATCGGTTTGCTCCAGCGGGGACGAAGGAGCTGTCCGACGGGCTCCGTGCAAACGATTGTCATTTGGCTGTCACTTTTGAAGAATACATTGCAAATACTATTCGACTCGAAGGTGCCGCGACAAGCAGTGGATCGCGCCCGGGACGGAAAGGGTGTGGGCAGCAGCGCGGGGCAATGCCCGGTGTATCGATCGGGGGAGCCGCGATGAGCGGCGTCGCCGACTGCTCGTTATGAAAGCGGGGCAAATAGATGAAGTCGTTCACCATATTTCGTTTGTTGGGGGCAGGGTCCATCGTTGCTCTATCGAGTGTCGGCGCAGGAGCACAAGTCTCCGCTCCGCGCGCGGTAGCGGACGCAGCGGCGCCTAACGATCCGTCGGCTGGCGAGGACATCGTCGTCACCGGAACTTCGACCCGGCAGCGCAAGTTCGACGCGCCCTATTCGGTGTCGACGATCGATGCGGAGCAGATCGCCGATGCCGCCCCGCACAGCGTCGCCGATCTTCTGGCCGCCACACCCGGTATCACCGTCGAGGCCTCCGGCGGGGAAGGTGGCGGCGAAAACGTCGTCATTCGCGGCCTGCCGTGGAGCGGATGGCGACTGATCGACTTCAACCAGGACGGAATGCCGCTGTTCGAGAGCAATACCGAGCGGTTCATGAACATCGACCAGTTCTATCGTGTCGATCTCGACACGCAACGCGTCGAGGTCGTTCGCGGCGGTACTGCGCCGATCTTCTCGAACAACGCGCCGGGCGGCGTCGTCAATTTCATTACCAATCACGGGACCGAAACCTACCAAGGCGCGCTGCGGCTGGAATCGGGCACCGGTAACCGTGCGCGCACCGATCTCACCGTCTCGGGTCCTCTCAGCGATCGCCTGCTGGTCAGCGTCAGCGGTTTCTATCGCCGCGACGATGGCCTGCGCGACCCAGGCTATGACAATGCCGATCGGGGTGGCCAGTTCAAGGTCGGCGCGACGTACAAGCTGGATCGTGGCCGCGTGTGGGGCGACGTCAAATACCTCAACGATCGCAGCATTTTCTATACCGCATTGCCCCTGGCCGATCCGGCGACAGGGGCTTCGCTGGAGGGCCTGATCGATCCGCGAAACGGCACCCTAAGTTCGCCCGCCTTTCGCCGCGTGACGCTGCGTACGGTGGATGCAGATGGCCGTCCTACGACGATGCGCCGCCACCTGGCGGACGGCATCCACCCCGACGTCTGGACCGCGACGCTCGGTGGCGACCATGAACTGGGCGCCGGCTTCGCGGTCGCGGCCACCTATCGCCATATGGAGGGGACGACCGGCTTTGACACCATCCTGAACGGTGCGCCGGTGACGGCTGCCTCGTTCCTCGCCGGGCGGCTGGCGGGCGCCCGCTCGGCATTCGGCACCGGCGTATCGTCGCTTCGCTACGTCGTCGCCGGAAGCAACACCGGCTATGATCCGGCAACCACCGGCAATCTGGTGATGGCCAATACATGGGCGTCGATCCGCACCCGCACGCGATACGACGCGGGCGATCTTCGTCTGACCAAGACGATGGATACTCCGATCGGTCGCCAAGCACTGACTGGCGGGATCTATTATAGCGATTACCGCTATGCGCAGCAGCAGTCGTTGAATTCGCTGCTGGTGAACGTACGAAACCAGCCGATCGCGCTCGATGTCCAGGCTTTGAACGCAGCCGGGCAGGTGATCGGCAACGTCACGGAGAACGGCTTCGTCAACTATGGCGCGGGAAGCCAGAATGGCTCTCTCGACGGGCGCTCGTTCGCCTTCTGCCTCGCGGATAGCTGGCAGGTGACACCCGCCTGGTCGATCGATGCCGGGTTCCGCCGTGTGTCTCGCAAGCAGGATGGCGTTCAGGGCATTCTCGGTACGGTAAACGCCGATCCGAACGGTCCGGTCGCCGCGCGCGCGGTTTCGGGGGTGGTGCGCACCGTCGATCGGTCCGAAGATCTGAAAGGCACCAGCTGGACCGTCGGCAGTGGCTATATCTTTTCACGTCAAGCCAACGTCTTCGGTCGCTATACCCGCAGTTTCAGCTACCCGCGCTTCGATACCATCCTCGGCGGCGCGACATTGCCGGGCTCGACCCTGCCGTTGCCGGTCGCGAAGGTGCAGCAGGCGGAGGCCGGTATCAAATTCGCCACGCCGGGCATCCGCCTCACGACGACCGGCTTCTGGTCGAAGTTCGATCGGCTGAACGGCGGGACGCAGGTGGCTGCAGCGGACGGCACGATCACCAACGCCAATATCATCTTCGACACACGCACTTATGGCGTCGAGGTGGAAGCCGTCATCAGCCCCTTTGCCGGGTTCGACGTATCGGCGGTCGGCATGTGGCAGGATCCCAAGATCGTCCGGGTCGATACGCTGACCGGCGCAAATGCCCAAAGCTCACAGGGTGGCGAGATCACCCGCGTCCCACGCGTGCAGCTGACGGTGCAGCCGTCCTATGCCGTCGAGATCGGCGACGCGAAGGCGCGCATCTACGGCACGTTCTTCACGATCGGTCGGCGATTTCAGGATGCATCCAACCTCAGCCGATTGCCCGCCTATTCGTCCGTGGATCTCGGCGCCAGCGTCGAGGTGGACGGGCTGGAACTGCGCGGCACCGTCAACAACGTGTTCGACGTTGTCGGTCTGACCGAGGGCAATGCCCGCGCCGCGGTCATCGGCAGCGGCACGGGCGTGCTCGACGCGACGGTCGGACGATCGATCTTCGGACGCAACTTCACCGTCGCGCTGACAAAGCGATGGTAGCATCTCTCCCGGCGTTTGCCGCGGCGGTGCTGGCCTTGGCCAGTGGTGCTCCGGCCACAGCGCGGACGTCTGCGGCGTCCGTTGCCGCACGCTTCGGCGACCCGGCGATGCCGATGCTGGTCGTCGCGCATCGCGCCTGTCACAATCCGACACCGCATCACGGCATGCCGAACGGGATGCCGGAAAATTCGCTGGCCGGTATCGAGCGCTGCATCGCGATCGGGGTCGATGTGGCAGAGGTCGACATCCGTCGGACCCTGGATGGTTATCTGATCCTGATGCACGATGAGTCCGTCGATCGCACCACCGATGGTCATGGCAAAGTCGCGGATATTTCACTCGCCGATATTCGTGCCCTGCACCTTCGCGAGAACGAGGGCGGATCCGATGCGAGCCCGACGATGGCCCGTGTTCCGACGCTGGACGAGGCGCTGGCTGCGGCGAAAGACCGCATCATCCTCAACCTCGATGTCCAGGCCGGGCTCTATGCCGAAACGGTGGCGGTGGTCCGCCGGGCTGGTTTGGGCGACGGGGTCATCCTCAAACAGCCTGCTGGCATCGGAAGCCCGGTGCTGGCCGATGTGCCGCCATTCGACGCGGTATCCTTCATGCCCATTCTGGCCGGCCACACCGATCTCGGGACGGTAGCCGGCCGTCAACTTGGCGGAGTGCGGCACCCGGTTGCCCTGGAGCTACCGAAAATTGACGCGGCGAGGCTTGCGTCGGTGGCTGCGATCGCGCGCCGTGCAAAAGTTCGGCTCTGGGTCAACTCCCTATGGGATGGGTTCATCGAAGGCATCGGCGGCGACGTCGACGCCTTGCGCGACCCGGATGCTGTGTGGGGAACGATGCGCAGGGCCGGCATCTCGGCGATCCAGACCGACGAGCCGGAAGCGCTGATGCGCTATCTCGGCGCTCCGCGAAACCCCTGACCGGCCTGGACATAGTCACCGACGAGGCGGTGCGCTGCCGCAACTTCTACGTCCACGGCACGCCAAGCAGCTTCAGCTACGCCGAGCATGGCGGCGTTTTTACCTTTCTGACCGGTGTTCTCGAATTTATTTTCGCCGCCGCCGACCTAGTGGAGGCGGGGTGGGACATCAGGAAGTGGCGCGGGCACGGCGGCGTGCTCGCCCATCCGTTCAATCGGGTGCTGTACGAGTCGGATCAGCAGGTCGCGCTGATCCGAAGATTGCGGGAAGGCGCTGCGCCGGATGCCAGCGAATAAGGGCCGGGTCAGTCCGTCATGCCTCGGAGTTTCAGTCTAAGCGCAGGTAGTCCAACAACGTCTTCACCAGCTGGCAGCACGCACGGTGCAAACGCACTGGCTGCTTCTGAAGGAGTGGGAAAAGTTGGGAAGGGCGCGTGAACGTCGGACTTTAAGTTAAATCGCCTACGCCGGGAAAAGGGAAAGTCAGGGGCGGCCCAAAGCAAAACGGCTTCGCAATGCTGCGAAGCCGTTGAAAATCTGGTGGACGCACTTGGGCTCGAACCAAGGACCCGCTGATTAAGAGTCAGCTGCTCTACCAACTGAGCTATGCGTCCATACCGGCAGCTGGTGAGGCGCTTGGTGGGCGCCGCCGCATCGGGGAAGCGCGCTGTTAGCATCGTGTGCCGGCCGCGCAACCCCTTTTTTCCATTACCAGCGCGCACGGCGACGATTTTCGCGGTCGATCGACATCAGGATGCCCAGGCACAGGAGCACCGTCATTTGCGCCGAGCTGCCGAAACTGACCAGCGGCAGGGGGATGCCGACGACTGGCGCCAGCCCCATCACCATCATCAGATTGATCCCGACATAGAAGAAGATCGTCGAAGCGAGACCAGCGGCGGTCAGGCGGGCGAAGCGGCCCTCCGATGCCTGTGCCACCTCGATCCCCCAGCGGATCACCAGCATGAAGGCGAGGATCAGCAGGCAGCCGCCGACCAGTCCCCATTCCTCGGCCATCGTCGCGAACACGAAATCCGTATGCCCCTCGGGCAGGTAATCGAGGTGGCTCTGCGTCCCTTGCATGAAACCCTTGCCCCACACGCCGCCGGACCCGATCGCGATCTTCGACTGGCTGATGTGATAGCCGGTGCCGAGCGGATCGCTTTCAGGATCGAGAAAGATCAGGATGCGGTTGCGCTGGTAATCGTGGAGCAGGAAATTGACCGCCAGCGGGATCGACACCGCCGCCGCCAGTCCACCGCCGATGAACAGGCGCAACGGAATGCCGGCGAGGAACATAACCGTCGCACCGCCCGCACAGATCATCAGGCCGGTGCCCAGATCGGGCTGCGCCATCACCAGCGCCGCCGGCAAACCGATCAGCACCGCCGCCGGCCAGATCGCACCGAACCGCCGCGTCTCGCCTGGTGGCAACAGGTCATAGAAGCGCGCACATGCCAGCACGATCGCCGGCTTCATGAATTCCGACGGTTGCAGCCGGATGAACCCCAGATCGAGCCACCGCTGCGACCCGCCCGACACCTTGCCGAGCAATTCCACCGCCAGCAGCGACACGACGATGATCGCATAGGCCGGCAACGCGCCCGTCTTCCATATCCGCGTCGGCACATAGGACAGCGTCAGCGCCGCCCCCAGCAGGACGAAGAAGCGAATGCCCTGCGACAGTGCCCAGGGCCGCACGGAGCCGCCAGCGGCCGAATACAGCACCACCTGCCCGAAACAGGCGATCGCCAGCACCAGCAGGATCACCCGCCACGGCAGGCGGGCGATGGGTTCGGGAAGCAGGCTCGCGCTCACGGGGTACGCTCCGTCGTGCCTTCTTCGGCAGGGGTGACGCCGGCGGCCTCGTTGGCGAGGGCGGCCTGCGTCCGGTTGGCCAGATCGGTCGCCGCCTCGACCGCCGGTGCGTCGCTGGGCACCACATCGTCGGTCTTGGTCGCGACGGCGGTCGGCGGCGGATTGTGTTCGGCGCGATAGGTGGCCTCGTCCGCCGCCATGCGGGTGGCGATATCGCCGCCCCAGGTTGGCTCGACATCGGCCAGGCTGGCCAGCGCGCGGTCGCGATCGAACATATAGGTCATGATGTCGCGCCCGATCATCGGCGTGTCGAGATTGCGGACGGTGTGGCCGTTATGCTCCAGCACCACCGCCATCGCATAGCGCGGGTTGTCCGCCGGCGCGAAGCCCACGAACAGCGCGTGGTCGCGCATCTTGAACGGCAATTGCCCGTTCTTCAGCACGCCGCCACGGCGTTCGGCCATGGTGATGCGGCGTACCTGCGCGGTGCCGGTCTTGCCTGCGATGGCCACGCCCGGCACCAGCAACCGCGCCGCGCCGCCCGTACCGCCGCCATTGACCACGCCCCACATCGCCTCACGTACCAGTTGCAGATGTTCGGACTGATAGGGCAGGGCGTCGGCATCGCGGTGGACCTGCGCGGCCAGCAGGCTCGGCTGAAGCGCCCGCCCGGAGGCGAGGCGGGAGGCCATCACCGCCAGCTGCAACGGATTGGCCAGCACATATCCCTGTCCGATCGACGCGTTCAGGCCATCGGCGACGGTCCAGCGATCCTTGTATTTCGCCAGCTTCCATGCGCTGTCGGGCACGGTGCCGTATCGCTGCGTACCAAAGGGAAGCTCGAACTTCTGCCCCAGTCCTACGGCGCGCGCGACCGGCGCGATCCGGTCGTACCCCATCCGCCGGATCATCTCGTAGAAATAGATGTCGCACGACTGCGCGACCGCGCCCTTCATGTCGAGACCGCCGTGACCGCCGCGCTTGTGGCAGTGGAACACGCCCGTCCCGACCCGCAGCGCGCCGGTGCAGTTGATCCGGTCGGTCGGTGCAACGCCCGCTTCCAGCAGGGCCAGCGCGTTCATCGGCTTCACGGTGGAGCCGGGCGGATACAGCCCCTGCGTCACCTTGTTCATCAGCGGCACATGATCGTTGGCGGACAGCATCTCCCATTCCAGATGGCTGATCCCGTCCGAAAAGCTGTTGGGGTCGTATGCCGGCATCGACACCATGCACAGCATCTCGCCGGTGCGGCAGTCGATCACCACCGCCGACCCCGAATTGGTGCCGAGCCGGCGCGCGGCATATTCCTGCAATCCCGCATCGATCGTCAGGCGGGTGTTCCGGCCCGGCACATCGGGCCGGGTGGCGAGTTCGGCGACCAGCTTGCCCCGCGCCGTCACCTCGACGCGCTTGGCGCCGGGTTGCCCGCGCAACCGCTTCTCCAGCGCCTTTTCCAGCCCGTCCTTGCCCAGCCGGAAACCGGGCGTGACCAGCAAAGGATCGCGCGTTTCCTTGAACTGCTCGGCGGTCGGCGCGCCGACATAGCCGGTCAGATGCGCGACCGCCGCGCCGCCGGGATAATGGCGTGCGAAGCCACGGGTCGGCTGTACGCCCGGCAATTCGGGCAAGCGCACGCTGACCGCAGCGAACCGCTCCCAATCCAGCTTCTCGGCGACCTGCACGGGCTGGAACCCCGCCGCCCGGTCGAGATCGAGATGGATACGCTCCATCTCGTCGGGCGGCAGTTGCAGCAGTTGCGCCAGCAACGACAGCACGCGATCTTTTTCGCGCAGCCGATCGGGGATGATGTCGACGCGGAAATCCGTCCGGTTGTTGGCTACCGGCACGCCGTTGCGATCGATCAGCCAGCCCCGCCGGGGCGGGATCAGCGTGGCGTTGACGCGGTTGCTTTCCGACAGACTGTTGTACCGGGCGTTCTCGGCGATCGACAGCCACGCCATCCGCCCGGCGAGCAGCGCGCCGACGCCCAACTGGGCAGCGCCCAGCATCCAGGCCCGCCGCGAAAAGCTGTACGCCTGCATCGCTTCGGTCACGATGCGGGGAGAGCGTCTCATGCCAGCCCCCGTTTCCGGTCGATCCACGCGACCAGCCGCGCGGATACCGGGAACAGCAGGATCGTGACGACGCCCTGCGCCAGCAACGCACCATCGACATGCGCGCCGACGGGCAGGGCGATCACCCGACCACCCGCCAGGCACAGGACGATCGTCCCGCTCGCGATCAGCCAGTCCTGCCAGAAATCCCGAAACACCAGCCGCCGTTCCATCAGGTCGATCGCCAGAAAGCACAGCGACCATAGCAGAACCGCCGAGCCGAGTGGCTGCCCGCTCAACAGATCGTCGAACAACCCCAACGGTGCCGCCGCCCATGGCCTGAGCGCGAACCGCGCCAGCAACCGCCACGCGAGCAGCATCAACAAACCACACGGGGGCAGGATCGGCACCGTCGCGATCACCGGCACGGTCGTGACCAGCGACCCGGCCATCACCGTCGCCCATGGCAGCGCACGCGCGCGACCCGGCGTCAGCGTGGGGGCGAAGGGATCGAGATCGGCCGCCGGACTCATGGCGCGACCGGCGCTGACGGGGGTGGGGGCAGGGGCATGAACGCCCGTTCGACCAGCGCGAAATCGAGGCTGTCTGGATGTGCGAAGGTGCGCGCGACCACGGTGTCGGCACCACCGGCGATCACCTGCGCCACCGGCAGGCCGGGTGCGTACAGGCCGCCGATGCCGGACGTGACGAACACGTCACCCGCATTGAAGCGGACGTTGGTAGCATTGACCGACCGGATATCGACCGTGCCGTCGGCCCGCCCGGCCGCGATCGCCGGCAGGCCGTCACGCGTGCGGCGGACCGGCACGATGCTGTCCGCATCGCTCAGCAACAGGACGCGCGCGGCGTTGGGGCCCGCCTCCGTCACGCGCCCGACCAGGCCGTCGGACGCACGCACCGGCATCCCCGGCAGCACGCCGTTGAACCGTCCCGCGTTCAGCACGGCGAAGCGGCGTCCGCTCGACGCGCTGGAACTGACCAGCCGCGCCGCGACCACCGGCTCCGCCGACCGGTCGCGGATGGCGAGCAGCGTGCGCAGCCGGCGATTGTCATACGCGATTACCCGCGCGCGCATCAGCAACGGCTTCGCTCTCGCCAACTCGCGCTTCAACGCCTCGTTCTCGGCATGGGCGAAGGCCCAGCCGTTGAAGAAGCGCGGCACTTCCGCCGCCGCCGATCCGATGCCGGCGAACATCGACGATACCGGCGCAGTCACGCCCGCCGCCGCCATCCTCAATCCAGAGAACAACGGCGGATTGAACGTGCTGGCGACCAGCAACACCGCGCCCACCACCGCACCGGCGATGGCGAGCACGTAGCCCAGAAACAGTCCATATTGCCGACGACGCGAAAATCCGGTTCGCCGGTCACGGGCTGGCGCCATGCGCCGCTCCTCGCCTGGAAGATTAGCCGTTCTGCAACACGCCGCGGAACATCGGGTCCTCCAGCGCGCGACCGGTGCCCAGCGCCACGCAGGTCAGCGGATTCTCCGCCACCGTCACGGGCAGGCCCGTCTCGTCACGCAGAACCTCGTCCAGTCCCTGCAGTAACGCACCGCCACCGGTCAGGACGATGCCCTGATCGACGATATCGGCCGCCAGTTCGGGCGCGGTATTTTCCAGCGCGACGCGGACGCCCTCGACGATCGTCGCCACCGGCTCCGACAGCGCCTCGGCGATCTGGCCCTGGTTGATCTGGATTTCCTTCGGCACGCCGTTGACCAGATCGCGGCCCTTGATGTGGATGATCGTCCCGATCCCGTCGGCCGGCGGCTTCGCGCAGCCGACCTCGTGCTTGATCCGCTCCGCCGTGGCTTCGCCGATCAACAGATTGTGGTTGCGGCGGACATAGCTGACGATCGCCTCGTCCATCTTGTCGCCGCCGACGCGGACCGACGTCGTATAGGCCAGGCCGCGCAGCGACAGCACCGCGACCTCCGTCGTGCCGCCGCCGATATCGACGACCATCGATCCGATCGGCTCGGTCACCGGCATGTCGGCACCGATCGCGGCGGCCATCGGCTCCTCGATCAGCCACACCTGGCTGGCACCGGCGTTCGACGCGGCATCACGGATCGCGCGGCGTTCGACCTTGGTGGAACCCGACGGCACGCAGATCACGATCTCGGGCCAGCGGGCGAAGCGGCGGGGGCCGTGCACCTTCTGGATGAAATACTTTATCATCTGCTCGGCCACGTCGATGTCGGCGATCACGCCGTCACGCAGCGGCCGGATCGCCTCGATCGACCCCGGCGTCTTGCCCATCATCAGCTTGGCGTCGTCGCCCACGGCCTTCACGCGCTTCTGTCCGTTGATCGTCTCGACCGCCACCACCGATGGTTCGTTCAACACGATGCCGCGACCACGGACATAGACGACGGTATTCGCCGTGCCGAGGTCGATCGCCATGTCGTGGGACATGAATTTGAAGAATCGGGGCAACTTCATCTAGCGCAGGTCCATTCAACGCCGCCGGAGAGCCGGCGACCGGTCGCAGGGCATCTCGCTGGCCGCCGCATGCTCATGAGCTGCCGGATGGATGTCATGGTTAAGCGGGGTCGCGGGATGGCTTGGCTTGGTCTAGAGCCACCCTTGTGTCAATACGTCGCCTGCCCGAGCATCTGGTCAATCGCATCGCCGCCGGTGAGGTGGTGGAAAGGCCCGCCAGCGCGTTGAAGGAACTGGTCGAGAACGCGCTCGACGCCGGGGCCACGCGCATCGCCATCGCATTGGCCGAAGGGGGATTATCGCGCGTCGAGGTGGTCGATGACGGGTGCGGCATGACGCCGCCCGAACTGGCGCTGGCGCTGGAGCGGCATTGCACGTCGAAGCTGCCCGACGAGCGGATCGAGGCGGTCGAAACGCTCGGTTTTCGCGGCGAGGCGCTACCCTCGATCGCCAGCGTCGCGCGCCTGACGGTGGAGAGCCGGCCGCGCGGCGCGGACGGGTGGCGGCGCGTCGTCGATAACGGCCAGTTGATGGCGGAGGGCCCAGCCGCGCTGCCGCCGGGCACGCGAATCGTGATGGAGGAATTGTTCGCCCGCGTTCCCGCCCGCCGCAAGTTCCTGCGCTCCGCCCGCGCGGAATATGGCGCCTGCCTCGATGCCGTCCGCCGGCTGGCGATGGCGCGGCCCGACGTCGCCTTTTCGGTCGAGCATGACGGCCGCCGCGTGCTGACCGTGGCGGCGGCGGAGGGACGGCCGGCGCGCGTCGCCGCCCTCACCGACCGGGCACTCGCCGACAATGCGGTGACGATCGACTGGGTGCGCGAGGATATGGTGCTGGGCGGGGTCGCCGGCCTGCCGACCTTCCATCGCGGCGTCGCCGATCATCAATATCTGTTCGTCAACGGCCGCCCGGTGAAGGACCGGCTGCTGATCGGCGCGATCCGCGGTGCCTATGCCGAAATGATGCCGAGGGACCGCCATGCCGTGGTCGCCCTGTTCCTCGACGTGCCCGCCGATCAAGTCGACGTGAACGTCCACCCCGCCAAGACGGAGGTACGGTTCCGCGATCCGTCGCTGGTACGCGGCCTGATCGTGTCGGGCCTCCGCCGCGCGCTGGACGAGGCCGGCCACCGGGTGGTGCATCGCCCGACCGACACGGCGCTGGAGATGTGGCGGCCGGAACCCGTTCAGCCGGCACCGGCGAACCCCGACTGGTCGGCACCGTCCGCCGGCGTGGCGACCAGCCTGTTCGATCGCCGCCCCACCTTCTTCGCCGCGCCGCCACAGGCCCGCGCCGAACCCGCCTGGGCGCCGCCACCGGAGACCACCGCTCACCCGCTCGGCGTCGCGCGCGGTCAGGTCGCCAAGACCTATGTCGTGGCGGAGGCGGAGGACGGACTGGTCCTGGTCGATCAGCACGCCGCTCACGAACGCCTCGTCCTCGAACGGATGCGCGCCGCGCTCGCCGGTGGCCGCGTCGCATCGCAGGCCTTGTTGCTGCCCGAAGTCGTCGAGCTGGACGAACCCGCCTGCGACCGACTGGAGGCCCGCGCCGCCGAACTCGCCGATTTCGGGCTGGAACTGGAGCGGTTCGGCACCCGCGCGATGCTGGTCCGCGCCACCCCGGCGCTGCTGGGGCAGGCGGACCCGCGCGGGCTGATCGCCGATCTCGCGGACGAACTCGCGGCATTCGACGAGGCGCTGTCGCTGCGGGAACGGCTGGATCACGTCGCCGCGACGATGGCCTGCCACGGATCGGTTCGGGCAGGGCGCATTTTATCAGTGGTGGAGATGAACGCGTTGCTCCGCGAGATGGAGGCGACGCCGCATTCCGGCCAGTGCAATCATGGCCGGCCGACCTGGGTAAAACTGGCTCACAGCGATATCGAGAAGCTGTTCGGACGACGCTGAAAAAGCGGACCTTTGCCCGCGCCGCGATCGTTGGGCGCGCGAATGGCAAAGGAGCCTCCCATGACCGACGATCCCCGCAACGCCGGACAACACCCGTTTCCCGGCGAACCGACCCAGTCCGCCCCCGGCCTCGTCGCCGCCATGCGCAACGCGCCCGATCACGGCGAGCGGAGCTATGTCGGCAAGGACCTGCTGACCGGCAAGGTCGCCCTCATCACCGGTGGCGACTCCGGCATCGGCCGCGCGGTGGCGATCGCCTATGCCCGCGAAGGCGCCGACATCGCGATATCGTACCTGCCCGAAGAACAGGTCGATGCCGAGGAGACGCGCAACTGGGTCGAGCAGGCGGGCCGTCGTTGCGTCCTGCTACCCGGCGATCTGCGGTCGGAGGGCTATTGCCGCGATCTCGTTGCGCAGACGGTCGAGCAGTTGGGCCGGCTCGATATCCTCGTCAACAACGCCGCCGCGCAGACGATGAACAAGACGCTGGCCGACATCACGTCGACCGATGTCGAGGCCGCGTTCCAGACCAACGTCTTCGCCATGTTCTATCTCGCGCGCGAAGCGGTGCCGCACATGCAGCCGGGCGCCGTCATCATCAATACGACCAGCGAACAGGCGAAGGTCGCGAATGAGAAGATGCTGGTCTACGTCGCCACGAAGGGCGCGATCGCCAGCATGACCGTCGCCCTCTCCAACCTGCTCGCGCCCGAGGGTATCCGCGTGAACTGCGTCGCGCCCGGCCCGATCTGGACCCCGATCCAGCCGATCGCGAAGACGACGGAGGAACTGGAGCAGCTTGGCGCCGACACGCCGCTCGGCCGCGCCGGGCAGCCCGCCGAGCTGGCACCCGCCTATGTCCTGCTGGCGTCGCGGGAGGGCAGCTACATCACCGGAGCGCTGATCCCCGTCACCGGTGGCGTATCGATGCTGTAGCCAACGAAAAAGGGACCGGATCGCATCGCGATCTGGTCCCTTTGTAACGGCCGTCGGTAGATATCAGCGCGGCTGATCGGGTAACTGCACCGACGGACCGACCGTATCGACCACCTTGTGCGCATCGAAGGCGCGGATGTTATCGCGCGGGATCGGTCCCTTGCGCATCACGATCTCGGCTGCCGCCTCGTAGCGATCGACCGTGCGGATATCGAAGTCGTTACCGAACCCGCCGCCGAACCCGCCGCCCCACGGGCCCCAGCCGCCCCAGCCGCCACGGCCGTAATAGCGCCACGACGGACCCCAGAAGCCGCCGAACCCGCCATAACCAAATCCGCCGCCGCCCCATCCGCCGCCGAAGCCCGGCGTGGAATAGGTACGCGATTGCAAATTCGTGTCGCGATCGGCCATCACGAAATAATCATAGCCCTGCTGCAACGTCAGCTCGGCCGCGCGGAAGAACAGATACCGCTCCACCGTGTCGCGCGACGTCACGCTGTTGCCGGCAAAGCTGATGAGGAACCGGTTCGGCTCGATCTGCCGGTCGCTGTAACCCGTCCGATAGAAGCCCTGGCCGGTGGCCGGGCGGTAACGCGTTTCCGTCGCGCAACCTGCGACGAGAAGAGTACTGGTGGCCAACGCTGCCACAAGGGCCCTGCGGCCAAGGGAAAAAGCCATGTCGACGTCTCCGTTCGCGGCAAATGCGGCGAAACGCCCCGCCTTAGCCGTCGGTGGTGGAACGAGCGATGAACGAGTTGGCTCCCGTTCAGGAAAATGCGACCGGCAACCGCCGCGTGAACGATTATTCACCGATCAGATGCAGCGTCAGCGTGCGCCGGTGCAGCTGCCGGCGATGCTCGAACAGATAGATGCCCTGCCACGTCCCCAGCGTCATCGCGCCCTGCCGGACGGGAATCGACAGATGTACGGACGTCAGCGCGGTCCGCAGATGCGCCGGCATGTCGTCCGGCCCTTCGTCGTCATGCTCGTAATCGCGGCTTTCCGGCGCAATGCGGGCGAAATAACGCTCCACGTCCCGCCGCGCGGCGGGGGCGGCATTCTCCTGAATGAGGAGCGATGCCGACGTATGCTGGCAAAATATCGTCAGAAGGCCGCTCGCGATCCCCTGATCGTCCAGCCAACGCGCCACCTGCACAGTGATATCGATCATCCCCTGACCGTTCGTCGGGATGACCATGTCGGTAAAAGCCTGTCTCATCGACCGTCAACGCCCGCCTTGCCGCTACGGCTCCCTCCGGAACGGACCGGTCGTGACCGGTCGGGCAACGGTCCCTTTACCAATCTCCGTTAATCATGGCGTGCGAGTTCAGTTCACCTTGTCTCGCATACCTCGGCCCGGCAGGCGGATCCTGCCGGGTCGCTTTTTTGTGGCGCCAGCAATCAGGGGTAGGTGCGGAGATAGCAGGCATCGTCCTGCCGCCCGACCAGCCCCAGCCAGTGCGACAGCCGGTGCAGATCGCCAGGCTCGTCATCGCGCTCTTCCTGCGTCGCGATCGTCGCCAGAACAGCGGCGGCGCGGCGCAGCGCATTCGACCCCAGCACGATCTCGCGATCCTGCGACCGTGTATTCAGATCCTTATCAATGACCATGATGCCTTCCCCAAGCGACCGGAGCGATCCGCCCTTGCCCGATTGATGCTCAGGCGAACGGGCAAACGGCAATCGGGGTTGGGTCGACAATGAAGATAAGGTTCCCGTTGCGGGCCAAACAGCGTCCGAAACGGACCTAGTGAGCGAAATGCTCGCCGTGATGCATCAGTTCGGGACGATGCGGACAGGGAAGACGCAAGCCAGCGTCCCCAACGCCATATCGTCGCAGGACCATGGCCACGCTCGGACGATAGAAATTTATGATCCGCCGCAAACTTCGCCATATCGTCCTTCGTTCGTGACGAAGGGTGGCTCCCTGAGTAGGACTGGCACTTGCGAGCGATCGCAACGGGTTAGCCTAATTTCATTGCTCCAGATGGCGACGGGATTCTGCCGCGCCCCGGCACCGATGTCTAACCTTTTTGCGCCGGTTTCGGGGCAGGGGTTCGAGTTTCGGTGGGCGGCATGAAGCGCCCTAGTGACATCCGCGTTCTGATCGCCTGCGAGTATAGCGCGACCGTCCGTGACGCCTTCCGTGCCCGCGGATTTGATGCATGGTCATGCGACCTATTGCCGACCGAGGGCAACGCAAGCTGGCATATCGAAGGCGATGCGCTGGCCAGTGCATATAGCGGTTCATGGGACCTGATGATTGCCCATCCGCCATGCACCGATCTGGCGGTCAGCGGGGCGCGACACCTCGAGGCAAAGCGGGCTGATGGCCGGCAGCAGCGGGCGTTGGATTTCGTACGGCAGCTTCTGGATGCCCCGATCCCGCATATTGCGCTGGAGAACTCGGTAAGCATCATCAGCAGCCAAGTGCGAAAGCCCGACCAGATCATCCAGCCGTGGCAGTTTGGCCATGCAGAGACGAAGACGACGCGCCTATGGACGAAGGGGCTGCCGAAGCTGACCCACACAGACGTCGTTGAGCCGGACTATATGCGCAATGCGGACGGAACGTACTACCGCGATAAGAAGGGAAAGCGGTATTCACGCATCCACTTCATGTCCGGGAGGATGAAAGACACAGAGCGCTGGAAGGAACGCAGCCGCACCTATCATGGCATCGCCGACGCCATGGCCAAGCAGTGGGGCGACCATCTGTTGTCCATGACCTCAGAGATCGCGCATCTGACGCGGAGGGCAGCATGAGCCGCCCCCGTCTACTCGACCTATTCAACGGCATAGGCGGCTTTTCGTCGGGCTAGAGGTCGCAGGATTTCAGACCGTCGCCTTTTGCGAGGCGGATGAAGCGTGCCGACGTGTGCTGGCGAAGAACTGGCCAGGAGTGCCGATCTATGACGACGTGCGCGAACTCAGCGCCCAGCACCTCACCGCAGCTGGAATTGCCGTGGATGCCATCTGTTGGGGCTTTCCCCTGTCAGAACATCAGTCTCGCCGGTCGCATGGAAGGGATCGACGGCGCCAAGTCCGGCTTATGGCAGCACTACCGACGGCTCATTCAGGAACTCCGGCCACGGTGGGTCATCATCGAAAACTCCCCCGTCCTTCGATCTCGCGGACTGGAAACAATGCTCAGCGAGCTCACTGCGCTCGGGTATGATGCGGAGTGGCATTGTCTCCCCGCTAACGCCTTTGGCGCGCCTCACCGGCGGGATCGCCTCTGGGTTGTGGCCTACCCCACTGGCGGGCGAGACGGGCTTCCGCCGCTCGAAATTTCTACAGGGTGGGACCAGTCTCAGCACCTCGCTTGGTGGCATACCGAACCCGCTGTGGGTCGAGTGGTTGATGGGATTTCCGCCGAACCACACCGCCTTGCCCAGCTTGGGAATGCCGTCGTGCCGAGATTGTCGAAGAAATTGGGAGGGCGCTTCTCCTCTCGGAAAGGCTGGCAGCATGAACACCGACCAGATCACAGAAATCTTGGCCGCAGTATCAATGGGAGAAATGACTGTCGCAGATGCCTCCCAGCGCCTTGCCCATGAGACGGGGAACATCGAAAAAAGCACGGCAGGCGAGGCATATGGCAAATGGCACGATGCTTTGCGGACGGCTCGCGATTATGTCGCCGACGCGGCAAAAGGCAAGCTGACCTATGAAGACAGCGGCGAAGGTTTTGCCGCCATGGCTAGGGAAGACCTTCCATATTGATGCCGCGCTAGCCACCACCCACCCAGACGCCCTTGTATCAGGTTCCTCGACTGGAGGGGTGGGGCGGTGAGCCAGGATACCTACAGCACCGACGCGCCTGAGTGCCCGTATTGCGGGTACAAGCAAAGCCACGATGGCGGCTATCTCTATGACGAGGATCTGACCGAGATCGACTGCGGAAGTTGCGACCGGACGTTCAACGTCGAGGTCTATGTCAGCACCTCGTGGACATGCCGCCCGAGGCATGGAGCATGACCCCTAACGACATCAGGGTAGGGGAATGCCGTCAGGGAGAAGTAATGTGAACATGGAAGTGATCATCACCAACGCTCTGCGCGAGTGCCGGCAGGCTGCAGCCAAAGCTGCCATGCTGCGCGCCTCGATCATAGCCGCCATGCATTCTCAGTACCCGATCCACACCGACTATGACCGCGGCTATGCGCAGGGCCGACAAGACGCTGCCCGCGCTATCAGAGAGGCCCCTTCCCCGATGGGAGGGGAGGACAGACCCAAGGGAGAGAGCAAATGACGCAGGAAGCCACGTATACGATGGAACATCACATGCGGGTCTATGACGATAAGCATGGGTGGTATGTCACCATTCGGCCGGATCGCGACGGCGCCGGCGCGTACGAGATCGCTTGGAACGACGGCGACGATCAGGTGAAGGACGGGCGGACAGTTGTCATGCCGTGGGCGATGGCGCGCCTTATGGCGTCGGCTATTCTCAATACCTCTCCACCCCTTCCCGACACCGGGTTGCAGGCGTAGGCTAGGGGGATGGCGCGTGCGGTGCATTTCGTCGGGTTCCGCGGTGACGAGTATCTGGCTGCCCGGCGCGCGTTCGGGCCGCCCGACTTCGTGCATCGGATCTGGGACCGGCGATCACGGCGCGAAGTGGCGGCCGGCGACCTGATCGTGTTCGCCACGGGGTCGCACGACCAGCCATATGCCGACCGAAACGGGGATGACATCCGAGAAACCTGACTTCGTGCTTTCAGGTATGAGCGCCAGAGCGCAGTAGCCACAAACATCCATTCGCGAACAGGCGATTATCTACACCCTTCTGGTCGGGATCAGCGACTTTGCCCATCCAGCCATGCGCCCTTTAATCTGCCACCATCTCCAGCGCGCTTCTTTGTACTTATTAATAAGGTACACTGGAGGGGTTGATTTAAATAGGTTTTTTCCGGATAGGTCAGTATTAAGCCAGGACGAGTACTCACAAATTTTCGCATAGTATTCAGCTTCATTGGCCGGCATTTTTTTATCTTTATACCAAGGCCGGTGTTTGATGGTAAATTCACCAGCCACACGAACCGCTTTAAAGAAATGCCAAAGGTGAAAATATCGACGATTGTACAAAGCCAACGTTGTATCAACTTTTGCATCAAACACGTCAGGTCTAACCGGAGTCAGCCAATATCGATTTTCGTATTCGGCAATACCCATTGCAATAGGTTCATCATATTGCCGAACCTTAAGCTCTTCGAAAAGATGACTGTCACTAATATCCAGCGCACATCCTACCTTTCCGATTTTCAGCTCTTTCGATAGAACTAAAAGCCTACTCACGAAATCGGAAGGTAGCGGAGATGGCAGCTCGATGTCAGGGTCTGTGTAAAAGAAAACCTTTTCCGCAAACAAGTATGCCAACGAGTCGAAGAAATATCGAGGCCCCTTATTCGTCCGTCGTCTGATGACACGGCACCCGTGGATGCGCTCGACCTCATCAAGCATGCATTGGGTAGCTACGCCCTCGCTCGCTTGATCAATTATCACGATGTTAGCAAAGCCGTTAGCTATCAAACTGTCAACCAAGCGGCGTGTGTATGTTGGCAGATTAAAATTATTGATGTATACTGGTACAGTTTTTCGCAAAGCGCACTCGTATGCATTCACGGCGAATTTCTCCAGCGCCCCAAACCCTGAATTAGGGCCTTTGCCGAAAACTATGACAACTGCAAGCAGGCACTCCGTCAGGGACTCGTTGATCATAGCGAGAAGCTGACGGTGGCAGCGAGAGCAATGGCGTAGGGACGCATGATGCTCCATCATGCGTCCCTGGTTTCCGCATGCGGCGCTTAAGCAGTCAGCCCGTCCTTATGGCCCAGCCAGCGCGGCGAGGTCGTGTCGGTGTAGCCGTTGGGGCGTAGCGCCCATACGTTGCCGAAGAACCCAAGGAAATAGAAGGCCGCGCCGCTGGTCCGCTCGCGCATATTGCGGGCGTGCAGGCGGTCGAGTTCTCGAAGCCGTACTCCCTGTGTCGATAGCGTTGACCAAGCATTCTTGTACTGGTTGCTAGCACCCGGCGTGTAGATATTCGGATGCAGCCCAAGTTCGTACCAGTAGTTCTCTTTGCCAGCCCGCAATACCGCATCGTTCCATTGACCGATACGGGCGGGGTGACCGGTATTCATATCGTCAACGAACCCTTGATACATCGAGTCTGCCGTAATCTCCGTGCTTTCCACCGGGAAATTGTCGTAGCTATAGGCGCTATTGCCGATGCTGCGCACGATATCCATGAAGCCGGATACGTTGAGTTCATCGGCCAGATGGTCGAGCGTCGTCGTTCGCGCTTGCCCGCAGATGGTCGGGCGGAAACGGGCTGCAAAGGCGGTGGCACCGAAGATATTCTTTGCGATCGTCCATACATCTACGCTGCGCTTGCCCAGCCACTTTCGGGCTGCGCTGAACATCGCCGCGTTGCCGACGATTTCTTGCCAGCCATCACCCGGCGCAATATCGGCGCCAGCGGCAACATTGCGCTTTGCCTGCCAGAGCAAGTTGCCGCCGGGGAACACGTAGCCGTTCGCGCCAGTGCCGCTGCCGCCGTACATGATAACCTGCCCGGCCGACACAGCGGGACTTTTCCCAAGGCCGTTGCCGCCACTCTTTACCCAGATCAGATTAGGATAGGCTGTACCGTTCGCCAGACCGATCTTCGCGCCCTCGTAGGCCGGGCGGCTCTGGTTATATCCCCCACGGGCGTTGCCGAATTCGGCATGGATGATGATGTTCGGGTTAAGGTTATCCCGAATATAGGTGTACTGGTCGATATAGAACTGATCGCTGCCGGCGATGGTGTCGACATGCCCCCAGTTACGCGCCTTGTTGTTCGCCGCTTACTGCTGATTGGCAACGGCCACCATGACCTCATACGGCAGGCCGTCCGCCGCCGGAAAGCCTAGACCGCCGTTGTTGATGTAGTTTTCGCTGGTGGGCTTCGACCTGTTTTCGGGCGTATTGAATAACCCATCGCTCAATTCAGCATTGGCCCCGCCAAAGTCCAGATCACGGAAGCCACCGCCCATGTCCGCAGCCGATAGCTGCGGCAGGATGCCCCCATTGATTGACGCAGGGTCTTGGTGGTTCGGAAAATACTTGAGCGAGGTTGGGCGCGGCTTTCCTCCCAACCCGATGAAGCGGGTCCCCACCAAGGTATCCCCGGTCCAATTCACGTCATGGCGAGTACCATCGCTGTTGCTGGAAATAGTAAAACTGGTGTCGTTTAGCGGATTAGTCAACGCGCAGCCCGCGTTAGTAATAAAGTGGCCTTCCCCAAGCAAATACTTCTGTGGCGTGCGGTATGCAGATTGCGAAGACTCGAACAGCATTTCCTTGGTCACGTCATTGACGATCGGGCGTTCATCACCAACCGAACGGCCAAGATTATACCCCATCGCCAGCGGCATGAACGATGGACGGGAATAGTAGCCAACCTTACCGCTGGCGTTGGCGACCGGCGAACCGTTCTTCATGTGCTGGACTTCAAGCACCACATCCGTCCCGATGTTCGTACCGGTCACAGTCGGCGACAGCTTGATCGAAGCATTGCCTGTGCCGGTGGTCGCCGTAACGGTCGCGGCCTGCCAATCGGAAACCACGGCAGCGGTGTCCGACTTCTTGACGACACGCGCACGGAAGGCGTCAGGCGACCCGACATAGGCCACTGTCGCGATCAATTCTCCGGACGTGCGAAGCACAGGCGAGGTAACGATCATGGGCATGTCCACCTGCCCGACTGTAACCGGCCGGTTGGCGGAGTTGGATCGCGCACCGGCATGGGTTGCCGCTGTCGTCCAAGCATCTCCCCACACCGCCCCCGGCTCCGAGCTTTCCGTGCTGGACAGGGGGAAGGGGCCGAACACCACATCGCGATTAAGCGTAACGCTGATTTGACGTGGCGTGCCGGAATTTAGAAATTCAACCACGTCACCGGTGGCGAGAGCACGTGGCCACGACTTGTTCGTTCCTTCGCTGTGATTGTAGTCAGTACTGTTAAGACGACGTTTGATGTTGAACAGCGTGGAACCTCGCTGGATACCGTTCTCGAAGTACACCCCAAGGGAGTTGTCAGCGGTCACCGCCACTTGAAGTTGCGTATTGACGTTATCGACGCTGCCGATAGTGAACGATGTGTCGGCGCTTGTGCGTCGGTGTCGATTCGACCGGTGCCCGAAGTTGTTACTGGCGTAAAGGCCGGCATGTTGGGGGCAAGCGTGACGGGCGTAGAGGCCGTGGCAACCGTGATTCCGATCTGCGACGGACGCGGACTGTTCGGGCTATCCCCCAGCGCCTCGGTCAGCGTGATCGTGCTGTTCGATGCAGGTCCGCTGCCATCATAGGCCCACGTCCGCGCCGGCCGTTCACCGTATATCCCGCCGGCAGACCGCTCGCCGTGATCGTGGAGCCGGTCGCCGCCTCGGTGATCGCGCCGCTTGCCGTCGTCCCGACCGTCAGGCTGGTCGAGGATAGGAGCAGCGCGCGGAGGGACGGCTGTTCAAAGACGTTGAGCACGCCCACTGCGAGCGACGTATCGCGCGGGCTGTTCGTTGCTCCGGCCAACGTCTCGCGCAGGACGATGCTACGGGATGTCGCCGCCTCATAGTCGATGTTCGTCAGGCCGGTGACGAGGTTCGTGCCGCTGATCGCGAACCGGCCGCCGTCGTCACTGAACAGCGACAGGGTGGAACCACTCGTCTTGCCGAGAATACCGCCGATGACAGTACTGGACGCTGCGTTTTCGGTGACGCTGTTGGCGGCGAGGGAGAGGGCGGAGAGGACGGGGCGCGTCTCAAGCGACGCGATCCGGGTATCCATCTCGTTCAGGATGACGTTGATCTGGCGGTTGTCGTTCTGGGCCATGGTTTATGCTCCGAGCGCGGTAAGACGGGTGTCGAGGGCGTTCGCTGGCGCGGTGAAGCCGCTGACCTGCGATCCCAGCAGCGGAGTTCGAGCATATCGACGCGATCCTCGCCAAGAAGGCAGTACGCGACACCAGCGGCAAGCGGATCGAGGGCGGCATTCACGCGGCCCGCAAGCTACGCAAGGAACTGGTGCGCCTGTTCGAGTTTGCGGTGAAGGCGCGGATGCGACCGAACAACCCGGTCACGCAATCTGAGAAGATCAAGGATACCGCGGCCGACCGCACGAAGGGCTTCCATAGCTGGACCGAGGCGGAGATTGACCAGTACCGAGATCGTCACCCGATCGGCACGCGCGCGCGGCTCGCCATGGAAATGCTGCTATGGACGACGAAGCGGCGCAGCGACGTGCGCCAGATGGGGCCTGACGCCATCGTAGACGGCCGAATCGAGGTGACGCAGGGAAAGGGCGGCAAGACGCTGTGGATCGCCGTGGCGCCGCAGTTGCTGGAAGCCCTGACCGCCATGCCCCCGCCGCCCGCCGGCGCGACTACGTTCCTGCTGACTGAGCGCGGCCAGCCATGGAGCCGGGCAGGGTTCGGCAACTGGTTTCGCAAGCAGTGCGACGCAGCCGGGCTGTCCTAGTGTTCGGCCCATGGCCTGCGCAAGGCGAGCATGGAGGCGAATGGCTGAACTGGACATGGCGAATCAGACGCTCAAGTCGCTGTCCGGGTATAGTCGTGACGATCAGGTGGCGCATTACACGCGCGGCGCGGATCAGGTCCGCATGGCGGATGCCGCCGTCGCTGCATTGTCGAAATGGGAGAAATCCCGTCCCAAAAAGGGAGAGCGGAATGTCTAGCCCTCGCAGCTACGAATGTCTAACCTACCCCCAAACACCTACAACAGCGAGGTATTATATGAAGGGTGGCTCCCTGAGTAGGATTCGAACCTACGGCCGCTCGATTAACAGTCGAGAGCTCTACCGCTGAGCTATCAGGGATCGTTGCTGTGGGCGGGTCTATAATCGACCGAAAAGAGGATGCAACCCCGTTCGTGCACTCGGAGGCACGATCAGCCGAGAAACTGTTCCATCGTGATCCGATCGTCCAGCGCATGCTCGGGGTCGAACAATAGCGTCAACTCGCGCGCGCGGTCCATGCAGATGTCCACCTGCGCCACGTCGCGCACCTCTCGCTGGTCGGCGACGGCGGAGACGGGGCGCTTGGCCGGTTCCAGCACCGTCAGCGTGATGCGAGCCTGATCGCGCAAGATCGCGCCGTTCCAGCGACGCGGGCGGAACGGGCTGATCGGCGTCAGTGCCAGCAATCCCGCACCCAGCGGCAGGATCGGTCCATGCGCGGACAAATTATAGGCGGTCGATCCCGCCGGCGTGGCGCACAGGATGCCGTCGCACGCCAGTTCGGGCAGCACGACGCGGCCGTTCACCATCACCTCCAGCTTGGCGGTCTGGCGCGTCTCACGCAGCAGCGACACCTCGTTGATCGCGGGCAGGGTGTGGATGCGCCCGTCGATCCCGGTCGCGGTCATCTGCAACGGCGTCACCTGAAACGGCCGCGCCCGTGCCAGCCGCTCTTCCAGCCCATGCCGCCGCCACTCGTTCATCAGGAACCCAACCGTGCCGAGGTTCATGCCGAACACCGGGGTCGGCGATGTCCGCCGTTCCAGCATCCGATGCAGCGTCTGGAGCATGAAGCCATCGCCGCCCAGCGCGATCACGACATCGGCGTTCTCGACATCGACCCAGTCGGCCGCATCCGCCAGTTCCGCGGCCGCCGCTTGCGCCGGCGCGGTGGGCGAGGCGACCAGCGCCCGCCGCTCATATCCGCTCATCCGCCGGTCACGCTCATATGCCGTGCCACCGCCGGCGCCGCGCCTGCCTCGATCCGGAAGTCATGACGGGCGGGCTTCTCGCGCAGGCCGACATCGATCGCGGCATCCACCGCCGCCAGCCCGCCGTCGCGCAGCGCCGCTTTCAGATCGACCTGATCGTCATGGCCCAGGCACATGTACAGCTTGCCCTCGGTCGTCAGGCGAACCCGGTTGCAGCCATCGCAGAAATTGGCGGTCAGCGGCGAGATCAGGCCCAGCCGCGTATTGGTCCCCTCGACCCGCCAGTACCGCGCCGGCCCACCGCTGCGATGCGTGTCGCGCACCAGGGGGAAGCGCGTCGACAAATCCTCGAACACGCGCGTCAGCGGCAGGAAACGATCGACCCGGTCCTCATCGACGGCACCCAGCGGCATCGTCTCGATCAACGACAGGTCGAGGTCTTCGTCGGCGCACCAGCTCAGCATCCCGCCGATCTCGTCCTCGTTCAGCCCTTTCAGCGCGACCATGTTGATCTTCACGCGCAGCCCCGCATCGCGCGCCGCACGGATGCCACCGATCACCTGCGCAACATCGCCATGGCGGGTGATGAACCGGAAACGATCAGCGTCCAGACTGTCGAGGCTGACGTTCACCCGCCGCATGCCCGCCGCGATCAGCGTGGGCGCGTGTTCGGCCAGCCGCGTGCCGTTGGTCGTCATCGTCAGTTCGTCGAGCCCGCCCGGCCGCCCGACCATCGCGCCCAGCCGGCGCACCAGTTCGCCAACATCGCGCCGGACCAGCGGCTCGCCACCCGACAAGCGGATCTTGTTCACGCCGCGCGCCACGAATCGCTCGGCGATCACCGCGATCTCTTCCAGGCTCAGCACCTGCGATCGGGGCAGGAACGTCATCTGTTCGGACATGCAATATCGACAGCGCAGATCGCAGCGGTCGGTGACCGAAATGCGCAAATAGCGAATCGCCCGGCCATGGGCGTCGATCAGCGTGGATGGAGGAGGAGCCAGAGCGATCGACATCGGTCCCGAATTAGGGCGCGTACAGGTCATCAGCAAGAGGCGATGCCGGATTGAGGGCGACGCGACACCCGGCTACGGTTGCAACCGATGATATATCCCGATGAAGGACGCGCGGTCGACCTGATCGACGCCCGCGGACGCGCCCAGGCGGCGTTGGCCGAGGTGCGGTCTCGTGCCCGGCAGGGGGAAGCGTTGCTCGTCCTGACCGACGATGCCGCCATCGCCGACGACTTCCTCGATGCCGGCGCCTTCGCCTTCCTCGCCGCGCCGCGCGACGAGGCGGAGATCGCCGTCGCGCTTCGTTATGCCCGTCGCGCCGGCATGACGGAACGCCGCGAGCTTGCCGATGTCGATGGCGATGATGCCGCGCGGGTGCAGGACTGGCTGGCGGAACAGGTCGCGGCGAAGCGTCCCTGTGCGTTGATCGTCGTGGCCCTGTCGCGGCTCGATCTGGTCAATGCCGCGCACGGTCGCGACCGCGTCGATGCCGCCACCGCGCAGATCGCCGGCCGGATCGCCGATGCCGCCGGGCCGCACGCGTTCGTCACACGTGTCGGCGGCGCGCGTTTTCTCGTCGGACTGGACGGCGACTGGCATCCCGCGCTGGCCGCGATCGGCACGGCGCTGGCGCGTCCGTTCGATGTCGATGGCGGGCCGATGCTGCTCGGTAACCGGGTCGGCGTCGCCAAGCATGAGGGCGGGGAGGATGCCGACACGCTGGTCCGCCGCGCCGGCGACGCACTGGCACAGGCGCGGATCAGCGACGGCGCCACGACCCGCGTCGCGGGGCCGGAGGATGCGGGGTCGCTGGACGATCTCGCCGCCGACCTGCACCATGCGATCACCGGCGGCGGCATCGGCATCGTGTTCCAGCCACAGGTCGAAATCTCCAGCGGCTGCATCGTCGGTGTAGAGGCGCTGGCCCGGTGGGAGCATCCCCGGCTGGGGCCACTCGGCGCCGACACACTGTTCGCCGCCGCCGATCGCGCCGACCTCGGGATCGCGCTGTCCGACCATATCCAGCAACTGACGCTCGCCCGGGCCGCTCGCTGGCCGCGCGTGCTGGATGCGTTGCGGCTTTCCTTGAACCTGACCGCCGCCGACGTCGCGCGCGCCGGCTTCGCGCGCCTGTTCCTCGACCGCGTCGATGCCAGCGGCTTCCCACGCGGTCGCCTGACGGTCGAGATTACCGAGACGGGCATGATCCAGGAACTGGACCGGGCCGCCGCCCTGCTCACCGAGTTGCGCGGGGCAGGGTGCCGGATCGCGATCGATGATTTCGGCACCGGCTATTCCAGCCTCGCCTATCTGAAGGCGTTGCCGCTCGATTATCTCAAGATCGACAAGGCGCTCGCCCGCGACATCACCGGCAATCCGCGCGACCGGGTGGTGGTACGCGGCGTGATCGAGATCGCCCGCGCACTCGGCCTCGCGGTGATCGCCGAGGGTGTCGAGACGCCGCAGCAACTCGCGCTGCTCGCGGCGGAGGGATGCGGCTGGTATCAGGGTTTCCTGCGGGCAGGGGCGCTGGACGAGGCGGCACTGGCGGCGATGGTGGAGAAGGAACGATGATGCCTGTGGTCCTGATGCTCGCCACCGCGATCGTCGCACCGGCCGCGGCACCCGCCGCCGCTTCGTCGCCGGCCGCTGCGCTGGCGGACAGCGTCGCGGGCTGGAACACCGGCAGCCTCGATCGTTTCATGGCGGCCTATGCCGAAGACGCGATCTATGTGACCAGCAAGGGCGTGGTCCGCGGCAAGCCGACCATCGCCGAACATTATGCCCCCAGCTTCGTCGGCGGCACGAATACGCGCGGCAAGCTGACGATCGAACCGCTGGTCGAACGCCCGATCGACGCCCGCCATCACCTGCTGATCGGGCGCTGGACGCTGCATGGTCCGCAAATGCAGACCGGGCTGACGACCTTGATCTTCGAGCGTCGCGGATCGGCTTGGCGGATCATGTCCGATCACAGCAGCTGACAAAACCGTCAATCCTGTTGCCCCAAATGTCATCGGGATCGCATCATCCCGTCATGGATCTATATTGGTACTGCAATGGTAGCGTAAAAATTCCGAACTAGGGCAACCCCAGCGGCAAAGATGCCGACGGGGGAATACACATCATGGATACAAAGAACGAACGGCGCCCGCTGCGCCGGGTGGCGGATCGTCGCGCCGTGTTGCGTAACGCGGCCGGCCTCACCGTCCTGCCGCTGGGCGCCGGCCTGTTGAGCGGATGCGACGACGACAGCGGCAACCCGTCGGCCACCAGCACGACCAGCGATGCGACGACGCTCGCCTCATCGCGCGTCTCGACCGCGACGACCAGCTTCACCGTTGCGGTGCTGCCCGACACGCAATTCTATTCGCGCTACGCCACGGCGGCGGAGAACAGCCAGTTCTCCCGCAAATACGGCAGCGAGCCGTTCGCGGCCCAGACCGCTTGGATCGCCAGGAACGCCGCATCCTACAACATCCCGTTCGTCATCCACCTCGGCGACGTAGTCGATCAGGTCGGCAAGCCCGATCAGTGGAAGGTGGCCGACGCCGCGATGAAGCAACTGGAGGCGGCCCGCGTCCCCTATTCGATCCTCGCGGGCAATCACGACGTGCTCGTCGATTACGAATATCGCGGCGCCTGGGATCAGGGATCGGGCACCGATGCCCAGCGCAATCCCTCGGCCGAACCCTATATCACGTGGTTCCCGAAGACCCGCGCCGCCGCGCAGGCGACCTTCCGCGAACGCGACGGCACCGGCTTCCACGAATATCACGTGTTCGAGGCGCACGGCATCCAGTTCATGGTGCTGTCGCTGTCATGGCGCATCTCCGACAATGCCATCGCCTGGGCGCGCGACGTGATCCGCCGCAACCCGACTTTGCCGGTCATCCTGTCGAACCACCAGTTGCTCAACATCGACAAGGACGCGGTCAGCCCGCTCGAAACCGAATATGGCAAGATGTTGTGGGACAAGCTGATCCGCGACAACGACCAGATCTTCATGACGCTGAACGGCCATCACCACGGCGCCGCCCGGCTGACCAAGATCAACGATTTCGGCAACCCGGTCGAAGAGATGGTGGTCGATTACCAGATGGCCTATCAGGGCGGTAACGCGCTGATGCGGCTGTACGAATTCGATCTGTCGGCCAACCGCATCGACGTTCTGTCGTTCTCGCCTTGGGTCGTGCAGAAGCCGAAGAACACGCTCAACCAGTTCGACCGCGCCGTGCTGCCCGAAGCGAACGAGCAGTTCAGCATCGAGATGAACTTCAAGAAGCGGTTCGCGGGCTTCATGAAGTGGAAGCCGACGCTGGCCACCGTCGGCACGCCGATCCTGCCGCGCGTGAAGCAGGACCTGCTCGCCGGTTATGTCGAACCGACCGTCCCCGAACAGGTGCCGCCGCGCGACGAAAACGACTATCCGCAGGTCGCCGATACCTATGCCCATTGGCGCCCCGTCGCGGGCAAGGCCGGCATGGCGGTCGCGGTGGGCGAAACCCTGCCCGACGCGCTCGGCCAGTTTCCGATGAAGCGCGTCGCGCTCGCCGGTCCGGCACAGGTCGAGGACGTGGTCTGGTCCGACGATCGCCACCACCTGTCGTCATGCCCGGCCAGCGTGCGCTTCGTGAACACCGACAAGGTCACCGTCCGCAACAGCTCCTTCTCGACCGCGATCGACGCGGCCGTGAACAACCGCAGCTTCTGGGACGGCTATACGGTCGAAGCCTTCATCAAGGTCGACGCGAACTGGACGCGGGAGAACCATCGCTGGGGCAATATCCTCGGCCGCGTCGGCAACCGCGGCAATCTGCCCGGCTTTAACGGCGGCGACCGCGAGGCATCGTCGGTCCTGTTCGCCATCTCGTCGCTCCGCGAAGTGCAGTGGGAGGTCGTGCCGGCCACCAACTCCAGCCAGCCTCAGTCGAACTGGTCGGGCGAGATCATGCGCGACACCTGGTATCACGTCGCCATCGTCTGCGATCCCGCCACGCGGGAGACGATCATGTATGTCGAGGGCGCACCCGTCCTGCGCAACGTCACCGGCGCGATCGGCATGCGGTCGCAGGGCGTCGACAGGCCGTGGATACTCGGCGCGTCGTGGTGGAACGGTAGCCGCGTCGATGGCTATTTCGGCCATATCGGCGAAGTCCGCCTCGTCGGCCGCCCGCTGAAGCCCGAACAATGGCTCACCGCCCGCCGCGCATGATCGCGTGAACGACCGGGCCGGCGCCCTCCGCCGGCCCGCTTCGCGCGCCCCCCATTCAGGAGACACGACATGAAGAATTTCTCGATGATGGCGCTCGCCATCGCCGCCATCGCCGCCATCGCCCCCGCCATCGCCCATGCCGCCCAGTTTCAGGCGAGCGGCGACATCTTCACCGGCACCGGTTTCGGCAGCCGCTATGTCGGGCCGGGCGGCAACGCCTCGCCCAGCAACCGCGCGTTCGGATCGGTGCAGGACGGCGGCGCCGACACCTTCGACAATTTCGGCTTCTTCAACACCGGCCTCGGCGGCCTGACGCTGTCGCGGCAGGTGGAACTGCTCGACGGCAACGTCTTCCGCTTCTTCGACACCTTTACCAACGCCGGCCGGTCGGCGATCAGCACCACCGTCAACTTCTTCGGCAATCTCGGCTCCGACGGTGACGAGCTCGTCAGCACGAACAATGCCGGCCTGATCGTCAGCTGTCAGGACGACGGCGACGGCAACTGCATTGAGGATGCCGTGCTCGCGCTGGTATCGGGCAATAACGGTCTCGCCCAGGCGGCGATCACCCCCGATCGCTACAACGCCCGCTTCCTGCTGAACGTCGCCGCCGGCGAAAGCGTCAGCCTGCTGAACTTCGCGTTCCTGGCGCGTGACGAAAACGGCCCGCTCGCCAGCGACGTCACGCTCGCCCGGACCACCGGCGCCGCGCTGCAGGCCGCGCCGCGTACCGAGGGGCTGACCGCCACCCAGATCGGCCGGATCGTCAATTTCAGCGTCAGCGCCGTGCCGGAGCCCGCCAGCTGGACGATGATGATCGCCGGCTTCGGCGCGATCGGCGTCGCCATGCGCCGTCGCCGCACCGCGCGCGTCACCTTCGCCGTCTGATCGAAAGACCTTCATGGGCGCCGCCGGTGGTGGCGCCCAACATACATCATACAGGGTAACAATAATGAACGTGTTGAAGATCCGCCTGCTGGGCAGCGCGGTCGCCGTGATCGGCATGACCATCGCCGGCACCGCCGCCGCGCAGGTCACGGGCGTCGCCGCCGTCGCCCCGGCGTCTGACGATGCGACGGTGGCGGCCGATCCCGCCCCGAATCCCGACCAGTCGGGCCAGACCGCCAGCGAATCCCTGACCGACGATATCGTCGTCAACGGCCGCCGCCAGCAGAGCGCGATCGCGGAAGAACGCGCCGCCGTCGGCGTGCTCGACATCGTCACCGTCGGCGACGTGGCCATCCATTCGCAGACCAGCATCGCCGATCTCGCCAAGCAGTTGCCAGGCGTCTCGGTCAGCCGCGACCAAGGCCGCAACCAGAGCGCGACGGGCGAAGCGCAGTACGTCACCATCCGCGGCTTCGACACCGGCTACAACGCCTATACGCTGGACGGCGTCCGCCTGCCGCACACGTCGGGCAATTCGCGCGCCATCTCGCTCAACCTGTTTTCGCCCTTCGCGATCGGCAACATCGTAGCCGACAAGACGCCGGGCGCCGCCAAGGACGCGGATTCGATCGCCGGCAATCTCGACCTGCGTACCCCGACCGCGTTCGATTTCGCCGCGTCGTTCATCCGTGGCCGCGTGCTGGCGCAGGGTGCCAAACTGGCCATCCGTCGCAAGCAGGAGGGGTTCGGCGGTGCGATCGGCCTCGACACCGCACAGCGCTTCGGTGACCACAACCAGTTCGGCATCTACGTCGCCGGCTATTACGAGGAACGCGGCAACACCGCCGAATCGACCGCCGTCCAGAATGATTACAAGACGACGAGCTTCAACGTCGGCACCGCCCGCGCCAATGGCGATGCGCTGTCGGCCGACGGCGTCCAGTGGAATTTCTACAACAACAAGATCAAGCGCTACGGCGCGACGGGATCGTTCGATTTCCGCAGCGATCCCGTCGATCTGTTCGCGCGGATCAATTACGCCACGTACCTGAACACCAATACGATGAACCAGACCGCGCTCCGCAACGAACTGACACGCGGCCAGACCAACCCCAATCCGAACGGGTCGTACAATGCCGCCGGCGTGTACACGCCCTATGGCATCAATCCGGCCAGCTATTTCCGTACCGAGGATATCGAACAGGAACTGCTGTCGGCGCAGATCGGGGCCAGGGCGCATGCCGGGGCGTTTACCGCATCGATCGAGGGTGCCTATGCCGATGGTCGCCTCGACCAGCCGAACCGGATCGAGGCGGCGTTCCGCGGCATCGCCTTCAACGGCGCGGCGTCGAACACCGGCGCGGCCAGCGCGGGGGTGAACGTCGATTTGTCGAACAACAAGTCGCCGCGCCCCGTGCTGTCGTCGGCCGCCATCGCCTATATCTCGTCGCTCGATCGCCCGACCCAGCTCTACGTGCAAAAGGGTTATGACTATCTGTCGGAAACGAAGAAGACGCTGAAGGGCAGCATCGGCTGGCAGAATGAGGGCGTGCTGACCGGCGTCACCATCGGCGGCCTGTACGAGGATTCGGATCGCAAGGGACGCAGCCTGGCACCCGACAACACGCGCTATCGCTTCCTCACGCCGCTTCAGAACGGCACCGTGACGGGGCCGACGATCAACCAGTATCTGGGCGACGTGCTGAACGGCTTCCTCGATTACTATCCGCCCCGGCCGATCAAGGTCCTGTCGCGCCAGCAGCTGGACGCACAGGCGCGCCAATATGTCCCCGGTGTGCTGGCCGGCGTGTCGGCGAATACGATCAACCAGGGGCTGCTCGACGGCAACGAGAAGCGCAAGGCGGTGTACGCCACCGCCGACCTGAAGCTGGGAACGCTAGAGATCACCCCCGGCGTCCGGTACGAGGACAACGACTTCTCGGCCCGCTTCTTCCTCCGCGATGCCAACGGCGCCCGCTTCGTCAGCGCCGGCCGCCAGTACGATCATGTCGACCCCAGCATCCTGGCGGCGTGGAAGCCCGACGACCGGCTGGTCGTGCGCGGTGCGGTGCGGTCCAGCTATGCCCGCCCCGCCTTCGACCAGATCGCCGGCCCTACCCAGATCAGCGAGCCGTCGAGCGCCGGTGTCGTGACGATCGTCCAGCCCAATCCCGACCTGAAACCGGTCGAGGCTTGGAGCTATGACGCAGGCATCGAATATTATGCCGGCGTCGGCCGCTACGTACAGCTTTCCCTGTACTACAAGGACCTGAAGAACATCCTCGTGCCGACCGGCACCCGTTCGGTGGCGCAGGCCGGCAGCAGCGCGGGCACGATCCTGATCCGTCCGACCAACGGGCTTGGCGGCAATGCCAAGGGCATCGAACTGTCCGGCCGTTTCACGCTCGGCGATCTGGCGGGGTCGAGCATGCTCGGCAATCTCGGCATCGGCGGCAACGTCACCTACCAGAATACCGAGGCGAACTATCAGATTTCCGCCACTGACATCCGCCGGACCAGCCTGCCACAGGCGCCCGACCTGATCTTCAATGCCGAGCTGTTCTATGCCGCCGGCCCGGTTCGCACCAATCTCTGGTACAACCACACCGGCCGCTTCCTGGCGACGGTGCAGGACTCCCAGCCCGACATCTATGTCCAGTCGGTCGGCGAACTGAACTTCGGGTTGGCGTACGAAGTGACCGACAACCTCGAAATCGGCGCATCGGTCCGCAACCTGCTCGACCAGCACACCTATTGGGCGACGGTCGGCAAGTCGAAGAAGTACATCTCCAACGATCGTAATGGCGGCTATATGGAAACCGGCCGCGTCTATCAGTTCAGCCTGACGATGAAGATGTGACCGATCACGAGGATGGCGGTGTCCTACACCGCCATCCTCGTATATCCCTCGATCGCTCGCTCTTTCTCAACCGTCGAACGCCGGCGTTACGATGCCTCCCTCGCGCGGGCACGCCCGCGCGAGCACGTGCGCTATTGTGACTTTAGCGACTTTCCGCGTCAACCACGGGCCGCCAGCGCGACCGCCCGCAGCACATTCGCGGTCAGACCGTCGGCATCGTGGCTCAGGAAATGGCCCCCCGGCATCCCGACGATCCGCGCGTTCGGCAGGCGGATCTGCGGGCACAGGCTGTCGGTCTCCTGCTTGCCATAGATGCAGGTAAGCGGCGTCCAGTCGATCAGGTTGGCGGTCGTATCCGCCCGGCTGTCCGGCGTCCCTCGATAGGCGAGGCCGGATGGGTCGGCGCGCAGATACACCGTCTCACCCGGCACGACCAGAATGACCGCCGCGACATGACGACGCAGATCGGCGGGCAGGGCGGCCAACCCGGTCTGCAACACGTCCGCGCCGTAAGATTGGCCGATCAGGACGATCCGTTCGGTCCCCAGCCGCGCCAGCCCCTGACGCACCGCCTGCGCGATGATCGCATCGGTCTGGACTCGTGTCTGCCGCGTGCCGAACAGCGTCGGCGAATTGAACCCGACCGTCTCGATCCCATGCGCCGCCAGCGCCTGCGTCGTCGCCGCCCCCATGCCGAACCGCAGGCCCAGATCGCCTGAAAAGAACAACGCCCCCACCGAAGACCGCGGCCCCTGCGCCTCATAGACATGCATCGGATCGCGGTCGAAGAACCCGGTCGCCGCCAAAAGCCCGGCCAAGGCCAACACGACGACCGCCACGGCGATCAGGACGCGGCGCCATCGCCGGGTTTTGGACGGGGCGGTGGCGGTCGTCGGGGAGGGCATGGACGGATACTCCTTGGGCAGGATCGTCCTTCGCGGACCGGGGCCGACCGGCCGCCTTCCGGATCATGACAAATGTTTCATTCGCCGCTCACCGCCCGACCGTCAGCGCGCCGCTAGGGCGCGATCATCAATCGATCGCCCAGGTGGTGGGTGTCCGGGAGCCTGTTCGTGAGCAAACCGATCTTCTTCGATCCCAGCGGTCGCCGCAGCGTGTGGTCACGGCGCGTGGTCGCGATCATCATCGCCGGCATCGTCCTCGCCGCGATCGCCTTCGCCACGACGCTGGTCGTTACGCCGCGTGCCCATGGCCTGCCGCTGCCCTTCGCCCGCCGCCACGGCGAGCTGTTCGAACCGCGCGGCAACAAGGTGCATCACCAGCGCCACTGGCTGCCCGAACGGACGACCGGCGCACCGGGAACGCCGCTGACGGTCGGTTTCTACGTTCCCGGCGACGACGCGGGCCTCGCCTCGCTGCGCCGCCATATCCATAGGCTCGACTGGCTGGTGCCGGCGATGGTCAATGTCGGCGCCGGCGGCAGGGTGACGGTGGAAACCGATCCGCAGCTCGAACAGCTGGTCGCCGCCACGCCCCGTGCACCCCGGTTGCTGCCGATGGTCCAGAACCTCGTCGGCGATCAGTGGGACGGCGACATGGTCGCTCGTTTGTTCGCCGACCGCGCCCGCCGTCAGGCGGTGATCGCTCGGCTGGCGGCGATGGTCGCCCAGCGCCACGACGCCGGTCTGGTGATGGATTTCGAGAACCTGCCGGCGGGGTCGCAGCACGCCTATGCCGGCTTCCTCGCCCAACTGCGTGCCGCCCTGCCCAAGGGGTCGCAACTGGCGATCACCGTGCCGGCCGATGATGCCGACTGGCAACTGGCACAGTTCGCCAGAGTCGCCGACCGGATCATCCTGATGGCCTATGACGAACATTGGGAAAGCGGCACGCCCGGCCCGATCGCCTCGCAGTCTTGGTTCCTGAACGTGGTCGAGGATGCGGTGCGGCAGGTCGGTCGCGACCGGCTGGTCGTCGCGCTTGGCAGCTATGCCTATGACTGGCACGGCAAGGGTGCCGACGCGCTGTCGATCGAGGAGGCATGGCTGGCGGCACATGACAGCCGCGCCCCCGTCAGCTTCGATGCGACTAGCGGCAATGCGGGTTTCGCCTATACCGAGGATGGCGAACGTCATCAGGTCTGGATGCTCGACGCCGCGACCAGCTGGAACCAGCTGGCGGCCCTGCGCAAACTGGGCATCGACGATGTCGCGATGTGGCGGCTGGGCAGCGAAGACCCCGGCATCTGGGCCGACTTTGCCGCATTCCGCACGCCGGCCAAGGTGCCGGTGCTGAACCGCCTGCAATCCGCGCTGAACGTCGACGTCGAGGGGAACGGCGAAATCCTGCGCATCACCTCGTCCCCTACGGAGGGCCTTCGCCGCATCGGCTTCGACCCGCAGGGCATGATCCGGCGCGAAGACTATCAGGTGTTGCCGACCCCCTATGTCGTGCAGCGGGCAGGGGCGAGCGCGAAGTCGCTGGCGCTGACGTTCGACGATGGCCCGGACCCGACATGGACGCCGCGCATCCTCGACGTGCTGGAACAGGCGCATGTCCCGGCGACGTTCTTCGTCATCGGTGAGAACGCGCTGGAACATCCCGGCCTGCTTCGCCGCATCGTCGACGACGGCAGCGAGATCGGCAACCACACCTATACGCACCCCAACCTCGCCACGACGGGGGAGCGCACCACGCGGCTGGAACTGAACGCGACCCAGCGCCTGATCGAGGCGTATACCGGCCGCTCCACGACGCTGTTTCGTGCACCCTATTTCGGCGACGCCGAACCGACGACGGCGGACGAGATCGGGCCGGCGATGCTGGCGCAGGAACAGGGCTATACCGTCGTCGGCCTGCACGTCGATCCCAACGACTGGCAGCGGCCCGGCACCGACGCGATCGTCGATCAGGTTGTCGCCCAAGTCGAGACCGCGACGCCGATGAACTCCGGCAACGTCATCCTGTTGCACGATGGCGGCGGCGATCGCGAACAGACGGTGGCGGCCCTGCCGCGCATCATCGCGACGCTCCGGGCGAAGGGGTATAGTTTCGTCACCGCCAGTCAACTAGTCGGCGTGCCGCAGTCGGTGGCGATGCCGCTGGTCAAGGGCCGCGACCTGCTGGCGGTGCGGACCGACGTGACGATCTTCATCATCCTTGCGCTCATCGCTGTCGTGCTGGCGTGGCTGTTCTATCTTGCCATCGCGCTCGGCATCGCCCGTGCGGTGCTGATGGCGGCGCTCGCCTGGGTACAAGCCCGCAAGCCACGGCTGGCGCCCCCGGTGTTCCAGCCGCAGGTGTCGGTCATCATCCCCGCCTATAACGAGGAACGGGTGATCGAATCGTCCGTGGCCCGCGTGCTGGCGAGCGATTATCCCGGCCTGCAGGTCATCGTCGTCGACGACGGGTCGAAGGACGGCACCAGCGCCGTCGTCGCCCGCGCCTTTGCCGACGATCCGCGCGTGACCCTGCTGACGCTGGTCAACGGCGGCAAGGCGGCGGCGCTGAACCGCGCGTTTTTGCAGGCTCGTGGTGAAGTCGTCATCGCGCTGGACGCCGATACCCAGTTCGAACCGGAAACGATCGGTCGGCTGGCGCGCTGGTTCGCCGATCCAGTGATTGGGGCGGTGGCGGGCGATGCGCGCGTTGGCAACCGCGTGAACCTCGTCACCCGCTGGCAGGCGGTCGAATACATCACCGCCCAAAACCTTGAACGCCGCGCCCTTGCCGGATTCGACGCGATGACGGTGGTGCCGGGTGCGGTCGGCGCATGGCGGCGGGCGGCGCTTGATGCTGTCGGCGGTTATCCCGAAGATACGCTGGCCGAGGATCAGGACCTGACCATCGCGATCCAGCGCGCCGGCTGGCGCGTGACCTATGATCCCCGTGCCGTAGCCTGGACGGAGGCGCCGGAAACGTTCCGCGCGCTGGCCAAACAGCGATATCGCTGGGCGTTCGGGACGCTCCAGTGCCTGTGGAAGCATCGCCGCATCCTGCGGACCGGCAAGCCCGCCGGCCTTGCCCGGGTCGGTTTGCCCCAGGCTTGGCTGTTCCAGATCGCCTTTGCCGCGATCTCGCCCTTGATCGATCTCGCGCTGCTGCTGTCGATCGTCGGCACCACGCTGCGGATCACGCAGCATGGCTGGGCGCAGACGAGCGGCGATGTCGGCCGGATGGGGATATACTGGCTCGCCTTCACCGCGATCGACGTGGCGTGTGGCTGGGTCGCCTATCACCTCGACGGGCACAAGGCGCGGTATCCGGCGCATCTATTGGTCGCGCAGCGGCTGGTGTATCGCCAGATCATGTACTGGGTCGTCCTGCGCGCGATCTCGTCAGCGATCGGCGGCTGGATTGTCGGCTGGGGTAAGCTGGAGCGGACGGGCAGCGTTCAGGCGACGAGCGGCTGACGAGCGATGGGCCGGGGATCAGCGCGCGATCGTCAGTCTCGCCGCCAGCCCCGGCCCATGGTCGCCCAACGTCAGCGTGCCGCCATGAAGATGCGCCACGGCCGCGACGAGCGACAGGCCAAGTCCGGCACCGCTTTCCGCCCGTGCCGCATCCAGTCGCCCGAACCGCCTCAGCGCATCATCGCGGCGGTCGGCCGGAATGCCCGGGCCGTCATCCGCCACGACGATCGCCACGGCTTCCGGTTCGTCCTCGACCGTGATCGACACATGGCCAGCGCCATATTTCAGGGCATTGTCGACGAGATTGGACAATGCCTGACTGAGCAGCTCGCGATGCGCGACGACCAGCGACACTGGCGGGGTCACCGCCGCCACGGTCATGCCGCGATCCTCCGCCAGCGGTTCGAACATGTCGGCGACATTGCGGACGAGGGCGGCCATGTCGGTTTCCGCAAAGGCGTCGCGACCCAGTCCAGCTTCGGCGCGGGTGATGCGCAACGCTGTGTCGAGCATCGTCAGCAGACGGTCCCCCTCGTCCATCGCTCGCAGCACGGCGACGCGACCTGGCTCGTTCTCCGCCGCCGCCAGCGCCCGTTCCAGCGTAACGCGCAACCGGGTCAGAGGGGAGCGAAGATCGTGCGCCAGACCATCGGTGGCCATCTTCAATTCACCGACCAGCACCGCGATCCGATCGAGCATCGCATTCACCGCCGCGCCCAGCGCCTCGAATGCATCGTCGCCCCCGCCCGGTGCGACGCGACGGTGGAGATCGCCATCGGCCACGGCCGTCGCGACCTCCACCGTCCGGCCCAGCCGCGCCTCGATCATCCGGGCGGCGATCCAGCCGGCGAAACCGGCCAGTGCCAAGGCGACCGCCATCGCGACCGCCATAGCCTCTTCCATCGCGCGGGCGAAGCGCAGTTCGCTCTCCACGACATGCCCGGTCAGCAGCTTGCCGCCATCGGGCAGCGCGGTGGCGACGACGCGCATCCGTTCGGGATCGTCACGGCCGATCCGGAAAATCTCGATCGTGGTGGCAAACCCGCCCGGCCCGACGATCGGCGGCCAATCGCCGACATTGCCGGCCAGAAACCGGCCGCGACGATCGACCAGCAACACGACCGACTGCGCCACGCGATGTTGCCGTAGCCGCATGGCGATCATCGACCCCAAACGGGTCGTGCCGCCATCACGGTACGCGGCGAGCAACGTATCGCGCATCCGCGTGGCGTTTCGCTCCGCCTCCGCCGTGATCTGTCCACGCGTGATCTCGCGCACCGTGACCAGCGTCGCGCCCGCGCCGGCCAGTTGCAACGCAAAGACCAGCCCCGCAAATCGCAGCGTGGTCGATCGGGGCAGGCGCAACCCTATGGCGCCATGCTCAGTTTGTATCCCGACCCGCGCACCGTGTGGAGCAGCGGGCGGGCATGTCCTTCATCTACCTTCTTGCGCAGGCGGCTGATGTGGACGTCGGTGACGTTCGTACCCGGATCGAAATGATAATCCCACACGCCCTCCAGCAACATCGTGCGGGTGACGACCTGGTCGACATGGCGAAGCAGGAATTCGAGCAGCCGATACTCGCGCGGTTGCAGTTCCAGAACCTTGTCGCCGCGCTTCACCCGGTGCGCCAGCAGGTCCATTTCCAGATCGTCGCAACCGATCCTGGTCTCCACCGCCGGCCCACCGCTCTGGCCACGCCGCACCAGCAATCGCACCCGCGCCAGCAATTCCGCGAAGACGAACGGCTTGGTCAGATAATCGTCGGAGCCGGAGGTCAGACCCGCGACGCGGTCGTCGGGCGAACTCATCGCCGACAGGATCAGCACCGGCGTCGCCACCCCCGCCGCCCGCATCGCCGCCAGCGCCGCCATGCCGTCCATGCCGGGCAGCATCCGATCCAGCACGATGCAGTCGTAACTGCCATCCGTGGCGTGGAACAGGCCGTCACGCCCGGTCGCCGCGCGATCGACGACGAAACCCTCCTCCTTCAGGCCATTGGCCACGTAATCAGCGGTGGTATCGTCGTCTTCGACCAATAGGATTTTCGTCACGTCGGCCCTCCCGGCGGCGGCTGTAGCAGCGTCACCGGGATCACGTCACCATGCCGTCGCACCCGCAGCGAAACGATGCCATAATTTTCAGCCTGTGTAAGGATACGGAGCGTGGGCCGGGGGACACCATTCGCCGCCTCGATCATATCGCCGACCTGCAGGCCCGCCGCACCCTCGGCACCGCCGGTGCGAAGACTGGTCACCACCAGACGGCGGTCGACCACGACGAAGGTGGCGCCGCCCACCGATGAGGGGCGACGGTCGGCCGAATAGCTCGACACCAACGTCGCCGCGAACGAGCCGATCAGCACGGCGCCCCCCGCGCCAAGGCCAGCGGCGCGCAAGCCGTTCACCGTGCGGTGTCCACCGTGGCCGCCAGCAACTGGTCGAGCCGTTCCGCAATGGCGACATCCAGTTTCTCGTGCAGCCGCAGAATCTCCAGCTCGGTCCGCAGATTGACTTCATAGTCGAGGCTCGCGGCCAGCCGATCCTTCGATGCCTGCCGGTTCTGGCTCATCATGATGACCGGCGCCTGGATCGCCGCCAGCGTCGACAGCAACAGGTTGAGGAAGATGTAGGGATATGGGTCGAACGCATGTCCCCAATGCGTCAGCACGTCGCTGTTCAACAGCATCCAGCCGACGAGCACGCAGGTGAAGGCGATGATGAAGCCCCATGAACCGCCGATTGCCGCCACCCGGTCGGCCAGCCGCTCGCCGATCGTGGACCGCTCGTCGGCTACATCCGCGGCATCGCGCGAAATGGGCAGGCGTTCGTTCATCTTGTCGAGCACGCGCTCTTCTTCGGGGTCCAGCGCGCGGGCGCGATCGCCGGTGATGCGTGACGCCAGATGGCGAAAGGGAGTGTTGGCCATGACGGGAATCCTCGGTTCGCGACCTGTGTGCCATCCCCCGGCTTGGCGCGGCGTGGGCGCATCATGACGGTCGTGTCATACTGGGCGATGGCGAAGCTGGCGTGATCGTCATGAATTCGCCAGCTTGTTGCCGGGTGCCGCCCCCTATCAGCGCGAGATGACCAACACGCTCCTCCAGCTGGCGGCCCCGGCCATATTGCTGACGATGACCAGCCCCGCGATCGCGCAGAACGCTTCGTCCCCGCCGCCAGCCAGCGTCGATCTGGGCGCGGATCGCATCACGATCGGCATCGGGCCGGCGCTGCTGCCGAGCTATACCGGGTCCGACCAGTACATTCTCGTGCCCGGTATCGCGGTGCAGGGGCAGGTGTCGGGCATCGCCTTCGACACGGCGGGGTCGTCGCTCTATGTCGATGCGATCAAGGGCCATGGCGGCACGGGATGGAAGCCGCAGCTCGGCCCGCTCATCGCCGCGCGTCTGAACCGGACGACCCGGATCGGCGATCCTCGCGTCTCTGCGCTGGGTGAGTTGAATACCGCATGGGAGGTCGGCGTCTGGGGCGGTATGCAGCGCACCGGTGTCGTCACCAGCCCGTACGACACACTGTCGATCACCGCGTCTTATCAGCGCGACGTCGGCAACGCGCATCGCAGTTACATGGTCAGCCCGAGCATCAGCTATTCGACGCCGCTGTCGCATAAGGATTATGTCAGCCTGTCCGCGGGTGCCGATTATATCGGGCGCGGCTTCGGCAGCTATTATTTCGACATCTCGACCGTTGGCGCCGCCGCGAGCGGCCTTGCCGCCTATGGAGGGGCGGACCGGGCCGGCTGGCAGGACTGGAACACGAGCATGCTGGCCGCGCACTCGCTGACCGGAGACCTGACGCATGGTCTGACCGTCTTCGCGACGGCGGGGCATCAGCGGCTGCTCGGTCGCTACGCCCGCTCCCCGATCGTGGCCGATGCGGGCAACGCCGGTCAGTGGAACGGAGCATTGGGTGTCGCCTATACCTTCTGATCCCCGACCATTCCGGACGCGGGCGGCGTTGCTGGACCAGCGCATCTGTCGCCTGATCTGTCCGATCGCGGCCGGCATGGTCGGTGTCTGCCTGACAGGGATCGGTCTGCTCCATGTCGTGGTGTCGGTGAAGCGTCACGGATCGATCGCCGACGACCTGTTGTCGTTCGACGCGCTGCTGTTCCTCTTCGCGACACTGAGTTCCTACTTCGCGCTACGCGGCGGCAGTGAACGCCGGTTGCACTGGCTGGAACGGATCGCCGACCATAGTTTCATCGTCGCGATGGTGCTGCTGACCGGCGCCTGCTTCATCATCACCTACACCGTCACATGACGTAAAGTTCACAGCCCCCCCAACAGCCGGTCACCTCGCCCGGCCTATCAGGCAGTCCATCATCGGGAGAGGGTTGCCGTCATGCGTTGTATTATCGGGCTTGCCGTCGTTGCGGCGACCATGGCCGTGCCCGCCGCCGCCCAACGTCCCGGCGATGCCATCGCGGGGCTCTGGATGAACCCGTACAACAGCGTCGCGGTACGCGCCGGCGATTGCGGGTCCAAGCTGTGCGGCTGGGTCGCCTGGGCCAATGCCGAAGCGAAATCGGATGCCCGCGAAGAAGGTGTCGATCCGTTGATCGGCGTGGCGTTGTTGCAGGATTATCAGCCGAGCAATGCCAGCAACTGGTCCGGCACGATCTTCGTCCCCGATATGGACCGTCATTTCTCGTCGACCATTACGCTCCTCGATCGCGACCGGTTGAAGGTGAAAGGGTGTCTGATCGGCGGGTTCATCTGCAAATCGCAGGTCTGGCGCCGGATCGAGCATCTGCCGGATGCATAATATGCCGGACTGGATACGCGGCCACCGCGCCTATGTGACCGCGGCAGTCGTCGCCGTGGTGGTCGCGATCGGGCTGGGCGCGCTTCACCATCTGACCCGGCAGATCCGCCTGGCCGACGTGTCCGCCGCGTTCGATGCGATCGGCCGGGGGCAGGTCGCGATGGCGCTGCTCCTGACCGCGATCAGCTATGCCGCATTGACCCTGTACGATGTGCTCGCCCTGCGCATCGTCGGCCGACCGTTGCCATGGCGCACCGCCGCGCTGGCCTCGTTCACCAGCTACACGCTCAGCCATAATCTGGGCCTGTCGCTGCTGACCGGGGGGTCTGCCCGCTACCGCATCTACACCGCCGCCGGGCTGGACGGCCCCGATGTCGCCCGCGTCGTAGCGATTGCGGGCGCCACGTTCTGGATGGGGGTGCTGACCGTCACCGGCTTCGCGCTGCTCGGGCATGCGGGACCGCTGGCGATAGACAGCAAGGTGTTGCCGATATGGGTGCCGCCGCTGGCCGGAGGGTTCGTGGTCGTGCTGGCGATCGGCTTCGTGGCGCTGTGCGCGCAAGGACCGCGCCGGATCGGGTGGCGCGGCTGGAGCGTGCCTCTGCCCACCGCCGGCCAGGCGATCGCCCAGATCGCGGTGGCGACGATCGACCTCGCCGCCGCCAGCGCCGCCCTGTTCGTGCTGATCCCCGGTGCCGATCCGTCGCTGCTGCCTGCCTTCGTGCTGGGCTATGCGCTGGCGATCATCGTGGCGCTGGTCAGCCATGTTCCCGGTGGCATCGGCGTGTTCGAGGCGGTGGCGATCGCGACCATTCCCGTCGATCGCACCACCTTGTTCGCGGCGTTGATCGCCTATCGCGTCATCTATTATCTGTTCCCGCTGGCGCTGGGCGTCATCGCGCTCGGCTGGCACGAAGCACGACGACGCCTGTCGTCGCAAATGATCGTCGGCGCGCGACGCGTGGCGGAGGGGATCGCACCTTCGTTGCTCGGCGCGGCCTGTTTCGGCGGCGGGGCCGTGCTGCTGCTTTCAGGATCGCTGCCATCGGTGCCGGGGCGACTGCGCGATCTGGCGTCGGTGATGCCCTTGCCCTTTATCGAGGCTTCTCATCTGGCGGCCAGCCTTGTCGGCACCGGTCTGCTGCTGATCGCACCGGGCCTGTATCGGCGGCTGGACGGCGCGTTTCTGATGGCGCGGACGCTGCTGTTGGCGGGGGCGGCGTTCAGCCTGTTCAAGGGCATCGATTACGAGGAAGCGATCGTGTGCCTGACCATCGCCGGTCTGCTGCAACTGACGAAGCCGGCTTTCTATCGTCGGACATCGCTTGTCGGGCGGCCGTTGTCGGCGGCATGGCTCGTCAGCATCGCCGCGGTGATCGGCACGGCGATCTGGGTCGGCTTCTTTTCATACAAGCATGTCGATTACGAGCAGTCGTTGTGGTGGCAGTTCGCGGTCGGCGATGACGCGTCCCGCTTTTTGCGGTCCAGCCTGGGCATCGCAGTCGCGTTGGCGGCGGCGGCGCTGTGGTGGCTGTTCCTGCCGGCCCCCGTCCGGGCGTCGGCGGCCGTCGAACCGGAAGAGATCGACACCATCCTTGCCACCGCCACGCGGACGGACGCGATGCTGGCGCTGACCGGCGACAAGCGTTTTCTGGTATCGGCGGATGGCGATGCGTTCGTCATGTATCAGGTGCATGGCAACAGCTGGATCGCGATGGCCGATCCGGTTGGCGCCAAGGCGGCATGGCCCGACCTGTTATGGCAATTGCGATCGATGGCCGACGCGGCGCAGGGGCAGTTGCTGCTGTACCAGATCAGTGCCGACGTGCTGGAAATCGCGATCGAGATGGGCCTGTCGATCATCAAATACGGCGAGGAAGCGCTGGTCGACCTGACCGGCTTCACGGTCGAGGGCAGCGGCAAGCGATCGCTGCGCCAGACACATGCCCGCCTGACGCGGAACGGCGTGACGTTCGCCGTGATTCCGGCGACCGAGGTGCCGGCCCTGATCCCGGAACTGGCGATCGTGTCCAGCGCGTGGCTGGGCGCCAAGGCCCACCGGGAAAAGGGTTTCAGCCTCGGGCGGTTCGACCCGGCCTATATGGCGCAGTTCGACTGTGCCGTCGTTCGGGTCGATGGACAGATCGTCGCGTTCGCCAATGTGTGGCGCACCGATGATCTAGGCGAATTGTCGCTCGATCTGATGAGGCATGACGATCATGCACCATCGGGCGTGATGGATTACCTGTTCGTAGAACTAATGCTGTGGGGGCGGGCGCAAGGCTATCGGCGGTTCGCACTGGGCCTCGCGCCGCTCTCGGGCATCGCCGGACGGCGAATGGCGCCGGCATGGGCGAAAATCGCCGCGCTGCTGTTTCGCCATGGCGAACGGCTTTATGGGTTCCGCGGTCTTAGAACCTATAAGGAGAAATTCGCGCCGCTCTGGGCACCCCGGTACATCGCTGGGCCGGATGGGCTGGCGCTGGTCAAGGCGCTGCGTAACCTCAACCGGCTCATCAGCCGGACTGGCAGGGACCTGCCGGGAATACCATCATGATGCCCGTCTCGAACGGGCAGCGGCCAGTTCACGCCGGAGAGCAGCGACATCGATATTCAGTCGCTGAACCTTGTAATAGAAGGTCTTGCGAGGCACGCCGAGGCGTTGGATCGCAAGACCGATCTCGCCCTTGGCGTGGACGATCGCATCGATGATCGCCTGTCGTTCGAACATGTCCACCCGCGCAGGCAGTGTATCGACGCTGCCATCGTCATCCATCGCGCCATCGACGCCGATCACCACGCGGTCGGCATAATGAGCGAGCTCGCGGACGTTGCCCGGCCAGTCGTGTGACGCCAGGCGTTGCTGGATCGGATAGGTCAGGTCGGGCACCGATCGCCGCATCCGCGACGCCGATATGTCGAGCAGGTGCGCGAAAAGCAGCGGAACGTCCTCCAGTCGCTCCCGCAACGGCGGCAGCCGCAGCCTTACCGCGCTGAGCCGATAGAACAGGGCAGGGGGCATTCGCTCGATCGCCTGCTCGCCTGCCGTCGCGGTCAGCCGCAGATCGATCGGCATCATGTCGCGTCCGCCGATCGTGCGTTCCTCCACCAGTCGGGTCAGGCGGGCATGGAAGGCGGGTGAGGCCTGATCGACGTCGTCCAGAAACAGCGTACCACCTCCCGCCGCCGCGATCCGGCCAGTCTCCGCGAACAGATCGTCATCGAGCAAGGCATCGGGCAGCGCAGCACAGGATACCGACAGGAACGGGTGCCGCGCCCGCTTCCCCGCCCGGTGGATCAACCGGGCCACCAGCTCCTTGCCGGTGCCGGTTTCTCCCTCCAGCAGAATGTCGATATCGGCATTCGCCAGCGGTTCGATCATGCCGCGCACCTGATCGATCGCCGGCGATCGACCGACCAATGGCGAGGCATCGTTGTTTTCGACCAATGTCCTCAGGCGTCGGTTGTCGAACACCAGCGATCGATGCGCGATGGCGCGACCGACCGCCGCCAGCATCGCCTCCGGATCGAACGGTTTCGTCAGGAAATCCCAGGCGCCGGATTTCAGCGCATCGACCGCCATGGGTACGTCGCCGTGACCGGTCATCAGGATCACCGGCAAGTCGACATCGCGCCGATGCAACTCATGGAAGAACTCGATACCACCCATCTGCGGCATCCGTACGTCCGTCAGGACGACACCGCCAAAGGCAGCATCGATCGCTGCCAGCGCCGCCCGTGCACCGGGGAACTCCATCACCCGATAGCCGGCCAGATCAAGCAACTGGGCGATCGCCGTCCGGAGATCGTCATCGTCGTCGACCAGCGCAACGATCGGAAGGTCGCCGGTGCTCATGCCGGCCGCCGCAGCGACAGGCGAAAACGGGCACCGCGATCGCTTGGCAACAATTGAAGCGTGCCGCCCATATCGGTCATGATGTCGAGCGCGATCACCAGTCCCAGCCCCAGACCGGACGCCCGGCTGGTGATGAACGGCGTGAATATCCGGTCGGCCACCGTGTCGTCGATTCCCGGACCGTTATCGACGATATCGACGTGAACTTCTTCGTCCGTCACATCGACCGTCAGTATGATTGCCGCGTCGGGTCGGTCGGCCAGCGCCTCGGCGGCATTCTGCAACAGGTTGACCAACACCTGCTCCAGCCGGACCTTGCCTGCCAGCACGAGCAGGTCGGGCGCGATATCGGGTACGTGAAAGTCGATCGCCGCCAGCCGTTCCTTCAGGATCAACTGCGCGCCATCGATCGCCTCATGCAGCGCGATGGGCTGGATCACGCCCGCCCCCTTGCGGGCGAAGCCGCGGAGTTCGGCGGTCACCGTGCCGATGCGATCCGCCAGTCGCCCGATCGCCTGAAGATTGGCCTGCACCTGATTATTATCGCCGCGCTCCAATAGCCGTTCGCTGTTGGCGGCATAGGTTCGGATCGCGGCCACGGGCTGTGCCGTTTCGTGCGCGACACTGGCAGTCACCTGACCCAGCGTGGCCAGCCGGTTCGCCTGACGCAGCCCCTCGCGCAAGGTATCGGCACGGGCTTCGCTGGCGATCCGTTCGTCCATTTCGCGTCGCAGTTCGGCGGTACGGATCGCGACGGCTTCCTGCAATTCGGCCGTCCGGGCGGCGGCGCTTGCGATCTGTACTGCGCGGCGGCGATTCCGTTCGCAGATGCCCCAGGCCAGACCGATCAGCGCCAGCATGGCGAACACGGTGGCGATCTGGGCGCTGCGCATCGTCCGTTCGACATCGCCTGTTGGGACGATCAGCGCCAGTTGCCAGCCATCGACCGGGGCAAGCCGCTCCTTCAACATCGGTGCGGCCGTGCCCGCGACGACGACCCGTCGTGGGTCCGACGACAGCGAACGGAGTGGTAGCGGCAGCAGCGACCCCGCGCCGGATTGCAACTCGGTCCGGATACGCGCGGCGCGATCGGCCGGTAGCGGCCCGGTGGTCGCGAAACGCCAGTCGGGACGACTGGTGACGAGAACCACGCCAGCGGCGTCGGTTATCAACGTGATGCCGCCCGCCTGCCGCCATTGCCGTTCGATCCGGTTGAATTCCAGTTTCACGACGATCACGCCGCCTCCGGCGACCCGGCGGCTCAGATACAGGCCCGGCCGGCGGCTGACCGTGCCGAGGCCGAACTGGCTGGCCGAACCGCGACGTTCCGCTTCGACATAATAGGGCCGGAACGCATAATCCTGTCCGATAAAACTGCCGGGGGTACGCCAGTTGCTGGCCGCGATCGCGCGCCCTTGCGGATCAAGGACATAGATCACCGCTGCGCCGGTCGTATCGGCCAGTGCTTCCAGTTTGACATTCAGCAGACGGCGGGCGCTCTGCTCTCCCGTGACAGCCGCCAGCAGATCGCGATCGCCCGCCAGCGCCAGCGGCAGCAACCGAAACCGGGCGACCTCGCTAATTAGCAACGCCTGTCGCAACCGCGCATCGATCTGCGTCGCCGTCGCCAACCGGGCCAGCGCCTGACGTTGGGCGATCCCTCCCACGATCAAGGCGGCGGCAACCGGCAGCACCGCGATCAACAGCGCCCATCGCCACCACCGTGCCGTCATCGTCCTCATGATCGATGTTCAAGTCCCACAAGCGTCCTGTGCAAATTCCTGCACATTCCATGCCTGAAGGCAACAGTGCCGGCGTATAAGCCACGCTCAAGACTGAACAATTTGCGTTATATTTCAGAACCTTGGGTGGCATTCGCAAAAACTTGCCAGCGATCGGCCGTGCCCGCAAAATCAACCATCACGTAGCCCGCCTGCAGAAGCGGAAACGACCCAGAGGATGAAAGGTCCAGCCTTATGATCGACGTCACGCATCCGGCCCCGCTGCCGCCCGCCGCCAAACCCTGGTACAAGCATCTGTACGCGCAGGTGCTGATCGCGATCATCGCCGGTGTCCTGCTCGGGCATTTCTATCCCGCGACGGGCGAATCGGTGAAGCCGGTCGGCGACGCCTTCATCAAGCTGGTGAAGATGGTCATCGCTCCCGTCATCTTCCTCACCATCGTCACTGGTATCGCGGGCATGCGTGACCTGGCATCGGTCGGCCGGGTCGCCGGCAAGGCATTCGTCTATTTCTTCTTCTTCTCCACGCTCGCGCTGATCGTGGGCATGATCGTTGCCAACGTCATCCAGCCTGGCGCGGGACTGAACATCGATCCCGCGACGCTCGATGCGTCCAAGATCAGCGATTACACCGCCAAGGCCCACGATACGACGATCACCGGGTTCCTGACCGGCATCATCCCCGACACGTTCGTCTCCGCCTTTTCCGAGGGCAATATCCTGCAGGTCCTGTTCGTCGCGATCCTGTTCGGCGTCAGCCTGGCGCTGGTGGGTGAGCGGGGCGAGGGCGTCCTCAACTTCCTCAACGATATCTCGGTGGCCTTCTTCAAGCTCGTCGCGATCGTGATGAAGGTCGCGCCGATCGGTGCGTTCGGCGCCATGGCCTTCACCATCGGCAAATACGGAGTCGGCACGCTCGCCAACCTCGCGGCGCTCGTCGGCACCTTCTATCTGACCTCGCTGCTGTTCGTGCTCGTCATTCTCGGCACCGTGGCAAAGCTCGCCGGCTTCTCGATCCTACGGCTCATCAGCTATTTGAAGGCGGAATTGCTGCTCGTGCTCGGCACATCGTCGTCGGAAAGCGCGCTGCCCGCCCTGATCGAGAAGATGGAGCGCGCCGGCTGTCCGAAGTCGGTGGTCGGCCTCGTGGTGCCGACCGGTTACTCGTTCAACCTCGACGGCACCAACATCTACATGACGCTGGCGGCGCTGTTCATCGCGCAGGCGACCAACGTCGATCTAACGCTGGGTCAGCAGATCCTGTTGCTGAGCGTCGCGATGCTGAGTTCGAAGGGCGCAGCGGGCGTCACCGGGGCCGGCTTCATCACGCTGGCAGCCACCCTGTCGATCGTCCCGTCGGTGCCGGTGGCCGGCATGGCGCTGATCCTGGGCGTCGATCGCTTCATGAGCGAATGCCGCAGCCTGACGAACTTCATCGGCAATGCGGTGGCGACGGTGGTCGTATCCCGGTGGGAGGGCGCGCTGGACCGCGATCGCTTCGACGCGGCGATGCGTGGCGAGGAACTGCGGGTCGATCAATTGGGTGCCGGGGCGGTTCCGGCCGAGTAATATCGCGCTGCTCCCGCCGATCGCGCCATCCGCCGCTATAGTGGATGGTGCGATCCGCCCAATTTCTCTCTTCCAGCGTGGATAAGATGATGCAGAATATCTCAAGCCGCGCCCTTGGCGGCGGTGTCATGGCGCTTGTCGCCGTTATGGCGGATGCCCCGGCTTTTGCGGATGTCGTGTCGCCGACCGTGGTTGCGACACCAGCGACGACCGACGCCAGTGCGGCGCAACGGATGACCGCCAAGGATCAGGCCCCGCCAAGCGCAGCCGCGCCGATCGCCGATGGCTATCCGACCGAGGCGCTCGGCGAGGGGGTGACGGCCGGCGGTTACAATCAGTCGCGCTGGGCGGAAGACTGGACCAGATACCGCCACCCGAAAAAGCGCGACGATTTCCTCGACCGCCTGAAATTCATCCCGTTCGATGCGGATGGCGACATCTACCTGACGCTGTCCGGTGAATTGCGGTTGCGGGTCAACCAGACGACCAATCCCAACCTACGCGAAACCGAGGCGCAGCGGCAGGATATCAATCGCATCGTCGGCGGTGCCGATCTGCATCTGGGCAAGCATGTCCGTGTCTTCGGCGAACTGGCGCATGGCGGTCTTGGCGGCGTGAACCTCGGCACCCCGGCCGCGACGCTCAAGAACGATCTGGTCGTCCAGCAATCGTTCGTCGATGTGACCGGCACGGTCGCCGACGTCGATGTCGGCGTTCGTTACGGGCGTCAGACCTTCGCCGACGGCCCCAACCTGATGGTCGTACCGCGCGACAACAACACGATCTTCTTCGTCTATAACGGCGTCCGCGCCTGGGCACGATCGAACAAGGTACGTGCCGACATCTTCGATTATTACACGACGCGTCTGGGCGTGCAGGGTACCGGTGACGATATCAGTGACAAGGGCCGTCGCTTCTCCGGCGTATCGACGGGCATCGTCCTGCCGAAGGACTGGTTCGGCGGATCGAAGATCTACGTCGATCCTTTCGTCTGGCGTCTCCGCAACGATGCCGCGGTTTGGGGACGAACGACGGCGCGGGAGGTTCGCAACTTCTATGGCCTGCACGTCTGGGGCGATGCCGGCCCGGTCAATCTAGACTGGACGGTGAATTATCAGGGCGGCGACTATAACGGCCGGCCGATCGAGGCGTGGTTGCTGCTGATGGCGCAGACCTATCGCCTGGGCAAGGATCGCGCCGCGCCGCGTATCGGCGTCCACGTCGATTATGCTTCGGGTGGTGGCTCGTATGACGGCGGCAAGCTGCGGACCTCGCTCGCGCCGTTCGGCAACAACATCTATTACAGCTATCAGCTGTTCGCGACGCCGACGAACCTGATCGCCGTGGCACCGAATTATACGTTCACGGCACTGGGCAAGCTGCGCATCTCTGCGGAGTACCAGTTTTCATGGCGCGACACGGTGCGCGATGCGGTGTACCGGGCAAATGGTAGCGCCTTTGCCGGCACCCAGAACGTCACCAGTCGCAAGATCGCGGATACGGCGCGACTGCAGGTCGTCTATCCGATCACGCCACGCCTGAGCATCACGGGTCGGTATGAGCATCTGTCGGCGGGACCGGCCCTGACACGTGCCGGCTATGCGAGTTCCGACTTTCTCGCCGGATGGATCTCCTTCCGCTTCTGAAACGCCGGCCTGTTTTTCCGAACGTCCCCGTCGTCCTGTCGATGGGGACGTTTGTTGGGTTTCGAATTCCTTCGCGGTCACGATCGAAGGTGCTAGGATATGATCCGGGCAGGCATCCGGAACGTCTTCCTGCCCGTTATGCCTGGACGTGATGCCCAAAGGACCGAACGACGATGCACAAGATGCAGCGGGTTACCGACAAGTTCCTGCGCGGGCGTGGCCATGATCGGCTGAGCGCGGAAGAAATCGGCCTGCTGGAAACGAGCGTGGAAGGTATCCGCGACTTACCAGCACGGCACATTCTGGTGCGTGCGGGTGAGCGAGTGGTCGAAAGCACGATGTTGCTCGACGGTTTCATGTGCCGTTACATGGACGACCGGGCCGGCTATCGGCAGTTGGTCGCGATCCAGGTGCCGGGCGATTTCGTCGATCTCCACGCATTGCCGTTGCAACGACTGGATCATGATGTGGCGACGGTCGGACCGGTGCGGGTCGCCAGCTGGACGCATGACACGCTGGAGCAACTGATCGCCCCGCGGCCGCATCTTACCCGTATGCTGTGGTTCTCTACCTTGCTCGATGCGGCCATCCACCGCGAGTGGATATTCCGCCTCGGCCGGCTCGATGCCGATGGCCGCGTCGCGCATTTCATGTGCGAGATGAAGACGCGGCTGGACATGGTGGGGCTGGTGGAGAACGACCGCTTCGCGCTGCCGTTCAAGCAGGCCGATCTGGCGGAGGCGTGCGGGTTGACCGTCGTGCATGTGAACCGGGTCCTTCGATCACTGCGCGAACGCGAGTTACTGATATTCCGCAGCGGCATGGCGACGATCGTCAACTGGCCGAAACTGGTGACGCTGGCCGAATTCGATCCTTCATACCTGTATGTCCAGTCCGGCAGCGACATGTCTGCGATGTCCGTCGGGAGGCGCTGAGCGCCTGCCGCCGATACCCGCCGGGGTTCCGATCGGCACCGATCTCTCTATGCTCCGGATATTCACAGTACCGGGAGTGACATGTGCGATCGATTTTCCTGCTGGCTGGTGGCGCCGCGTTGATGGCGTCCACCGCCATGGCCCAGACCTCGTCGACGCCCACTGTGACGGCGGCGACCAATCCACTGCTCGCCGATTGGGCAGGCCCTTATGGCGGCGTACCGCCGTGGGACAAGGTGACGCCGGCCATGTTTCCGGGTGCTTTCCAGACGGCCCTGGCCGAACGCCGCGCCGATTATCGGCTGATCGCCGACGATCCCGCCACGCCGACTTTCGCCAATACTTTCGTTCCGATGCAATTGGCGGGGCAGCGACTGGGCAGGGTGATGACGCTGTTCGGTGTCATGACCGGCAACATGAACTCGCCGGCCTATCAGGCGCTCGATCGCGAATGGTCGCCGCGCTTCGCGGCTGCGCAGGACGAGATCACCTTCGATCCGAAGCTCTTCGCGCGGATCGAGGCGGTTTATGCCAAGCGAGCCTCACTTAATGCGCAGCAGCAGCGGCTGGTGACGCGGACCTATGACTCGTTCGTCCGGCAGGGCGCAAAGCTGAACGCGGCGCAGAAAGCCCGACTGTCGCAGTACAACCAGCAACTGGCGACCGCCTTCGCCGAATTTTCCGAAAAACTGCTCGCCGACGAGGGCAAGGCGATCACGGTGACGGACGAGGCGCAACTGGCGGGCGTACCGGCCAGCGTAAAGGCGGTCGCGAAGGCGGCGGCGGCGGAACGCGGCCAGCCGGGCTGGGCGATCGTCAACACACGCTCGGCGGTCGATCCGGTGCTGACCTTCGCCACCGACCGGGCGTTGCGCGAGACGGTGTGGCGGGCGTTCGTCAACCGCGGTGACAATGGCGATGCCAACGATACGAACGCTACGATCGCGCGGATCGTGAAGCTGCGGGCGGATCGCGCACACCTGTTGGGGTTCAAGACCCATGCCGACTGGCGGATGCAGGACACCATGGCGAAGACACCGGCAGCCGCGACCGATCTGATGATGCGGGTCTGGCCTTTCGCCAAGGCCCGCGTTGCCGAAGAAGTGCGCGACATGCAGGCGATCGCCAGCAAGGCGGGCACGAACCTGACGATCGAACCCTGGGACTACCGTTTCTATCAGGAGAAGGTTCGCAAGGAACGCTACGACCTCGATCAGGCGGAGTTGAAGCCGTATTTCGAGCTGAACAACATCATCCAGGGTTCGCTCTATGCCGCCAACCGGCTGTATGGCCTGGAGTTCAAGGAGATCTCCGGCACCGTCCCCGTGTTTGAGCCGAACATGCGGGTGTGGCACGTGACGCGCGCGGGCAAGGAAGTTGGCCTGTTCTACCGCGACGATTTCGCGCGCACGGGTAAGCGGTCCGGCGCATGGGCCAACACCTATCGCGGGCAGCGGCGGATGCCACCGGTGCAAACGGTGCTGTCGTCGAACAACAACAATTTCGCCAAGCCGGCGGCGGGCGAGCCGGTGCTCATCAGTCTGGACGACGCGCAGACGCTGTTTCACGAATTCGGCCACGCCATCCATGCGATGCTGCAGGACGTGTATTATCCGGGCCTCGCCGGCACGCCGCGCGATTTCGTGGAATATCCCAGCCAGGTGAACGAGCATTGGCTGCTGACCCGCGACGTGCTCGATAAATATGCCCGGCATTACCAGACGAAGGCGGCGATGCCGCAGGCGCTGCTGGACAAGATCGAGGCGTCGAAGACCTTCAATCAGGGCTTTGCGACGACCGAATATCTGTCGTCGGCGATCGTCGATATGAAGCTGCACTCCCTGCCCGACGGAGTGGTCGATCCGGACCGGTTCGAACGCGAGACGCTGGCGAGTATCGGCATGCCGAAGGAACTGGTGATGCGGCACCGCCTGCCGCAGTTCAATCACCTGTTCTCGTCGGACAGCTATTCGGCGGGCTATTACAGCTATCTGTGGTCGGAGACGATGGACGCGGACACCTTCGCCGCGTTCGAGGAAGCGGGGAGCCCATGGGATAAGGCGACGGCGGATCGCTTCGCCCGGATATTGTTGTCGACCGGCAACGAGACCGACCGGGCAGAGGCATACCGGGCATTCCGTGGCCGTGATCCCGATGTTCATGCCCTGCTGAAGAAGCGCGGCTTCGAGGGAGCGGGCAAGTGAGCGGCGCACCGGCAGGCAGGCTGAAATCGATCCTCGGCGGATCGGCGGGCAATCTGGTCGAATGGTTCGACTGGTACGTCTATTCCGCGTTCGGCCTCTACTTCGCGCCGGTGTTCTTCCCGAGGGGCAGCCCGACCGCACAGTTGCTGAGCACGGCCGCAGTATTCGCGGTCGGGTTCATCATGCGCCCGATCGGCGCGTGGATCATGGGCATCTATGCCGACCGCCACGGGCGCAAGGCGGGGCTGACGGTGTCGGTCACGCTGATGTGCGCCGGATCGTTCCTGATCGCCATCTGTCCGGGGTTCGCCTCCATCGGCTGGGTCGCGCCGGCGTTGCTGGTGACGGCGCGGTTGATGCAGGGATTGAGCGTCGGCGGCGAATATGGCGCGAGCGCGGTCTATCTGTCGGAAATGGCCGGCAAGTCGCGGCGCGGGTTCTTCTCGTCGTTCCAGTACGTCACGCTGATTGCGGGGCAGTTGCTGGCGCTGGGCGTATTGTTGCTGCTGCAGGCGGTCCTGAGCGAGGCGCAACTGGAAAGCTGGGGTTGGCGGGTGCCGTTCGCGCTCGGCGGTCTGCTGGCGATCATCGTATTCCGCATCCGTCGCGGGTTGATGGAGACGCAATCGTTCCAGAATGCGAAGAAGGACAATCACGGCAACGAGCAGAAGAAGTCGAGCGGGATGCTGCTGTTCCGCGAGCATCCACGAGAGGCGATCACGGTGATGCTGCTGACCGCCGGCGGCACGCTCGCCTTCTATGCATACACCACATACATGCAGAAATTCCTGGTCAACACCTCCGGGTTCAGCCGCGAAACGGCGACGGTGGTAATGACGGCGGCGCTGGCCCTTTATGCGGTGATGCAGCCGGCGGCGGGCGCGCTGTCCGACCGGATCGGGCGCAAGCCGTTGATGGTCGGGTTCGGCGTGCTGGGTCTGGTATCGACGGTGCCGATCTTCACCACGCTGGAAACGGTGACGAATCCCTATGCCGCCTGGGCGCTGGTGACGGCCGCATTGGTGATCGTGACGGGATATACCGCGATCAACGCGGTGGTGAAGGCCGAGCTGTTCCCGGCGCATATCCGCGCGCTGGGGGTCGCATTACCCTATGCACTGGCCAACACGATGTTCGGCGGCACGGCGGAATATGTCGCGCTGTGGCTGAAGAACGAGGGGATGGAGCGCGGCTTCTATTGGTACGTCACGGCGCTGATCGGCGTGTCGCTGATCGTATATCTGCGGATGCGCGACACCGGCCGCAACAGCCAGATCATCGAGGATTGAACGACTGGGGCCGTGCCTCGGCAGGCACGGCCCGGGCTCGTCACTTCGCCCGCAAGCGGATCGCCTGACCGCCGCCGGGGGCCAGTGCCAGTTTGAGCGTATCGCCCTTGCGGACCTGCTTCGTCTCGATCGCGATCGCGTGACGGGCATCGGTCCTGTAATCGGCGTCGGGACCATCGCTATAGATTTCGGCGGTATAGGTGCGGCCCGCATCGAGGAAATCGAGCGTCACCGTCAGGCTACGCGCATTTTCATCGGTGATGCTGCCGATATACCAGTCACGGCTGTTGCGATCGCGCCGGGCGAAGGTAGCATAATCGCCGACCTCGCCATTCAGCACGCGCGTTTCCTCCCAATCGACGGGAACGTCGCGGATGAACCTGAACGCATCCGGATATTTTGCATAATTCTCCGGCGTATCGGCCGCCATCTGCACCGGCGAATAGAGCACGACATATAGCGCCAGCTGCTTGGCGATGGTCGACAGGATCGGGCTGTTGTCCGTTCCCGTCAGGCTGAGCACGCCCGGCGTGAAATCCATCGGTCCTTCCAGCATCCGGGTGAACGCCAGATTGGCCTCGTGCTCGGGCGGGTTCTTCCCCGGCCAGGCGTTGTATTCCATCCCGCGCGATCCTTCACGCGCCAGCCAGTTGGGATAGGTGCGGCGAAGGCCGGTGTCCTTGATCGGCTCATGCGCGTCGATCGATACCTTGTACTTCGCGGCCGATTGCACGACGCGCAGATGATGGTTCGCCATCCACTGCCCCTCGTGCCATTCGCGTGAGATCGTGCCGTCCGGATTGATGCGTTCGATCTGGCCGGCGTCGGTGACGTAGCCGGTCTTGATCGTCGGGATGCCGTGATCGGCGGCATAGCGGAATGCCGCGTCGAACTGGCCCTCGTAATGGGTGGCGGCACCGCCGGTTTCGTTATGACCGATGATGTACACGTTCTTCGCCCTGGCATAGCGGGCCAGCTCGACGGCGTCGAAATCCTCCGTCGGCCGAGCGAACTGCATCGCGCTGCCATGCCCCGCCCAATCGCCGTCCCAGCCGATGTTCCAGCCCTCCACCAGCACGCCCGGAATCTTGTTCAGGCTGGCGAAGTCGATATATTTCTTGACGTTGGCGGTGGTCGCGCCGTGGCGGGGGCCACGCGCCCACGTCCAGTCGCCCTTTATCATGTTCCACCACACGCCGACGAACTTGCCCGGCTTCACCCATGACACGTCGCCCAGCTTGTTGGGTTCGTTCAGGTTTAGCTCCAGATGGCTCATGTACAGCCCCGGCGCATCGCTCGCGATGATGAGCGTCCGCCACGGCGTCGTCCAGCTACCCTGTTTCACCACCTTTGGCCGACCCGAACCGGGCGTCAGCACGGTCTTGAGGGTGTTCCCCGTCGTCTTCATGACCGCCATCGAGGCGTAATCGACCAGTGCCGCCTCATGCAGTGCGACGTGCGTGCCGCTCGCCAGCTTCATGGTGATCGGCGTGGCGGCGGTGCCCACCGCCGCCAGCGGGGTACGTTCGTAGAGATACTCCTCGCGGTTCCACAGGAACGCGGGCTTCCACCAGGCGGTGCCGCCCTCGGCGAAGGTGAACTCGGTTAGCTCGTCGGCGATGTTCGCGCCATGCAGGTTCGCCTGATCCGGCACCTCGTACCGGAATCCGACGCCATCGTCCTGAATGCGGAATACGATGTCGTAACTGCGCTGCAGATTGCCGACCTCGGTCAGCCGGACGCGCATCTCGCGATGATTGTCGCGGATCCGGTGCCATTCGCCGTAAGGCTGTGTCCAGGTCGTATCCGCCTTGCCGTGCGTGACGCGCTCGATCCGCATACCGCGTTCGATCTTCGGCTGATCGGTGAACAGGAAGCCGAGGCGCGACGGCGCGATGATCGTCTCTGCCCCACGGGTGATCGCATAGAGCGGGCGTCCATCCGGATCGGTGGTCACCGATACCTTGATCGTGCCATCGGGTGAGGTTTCCTCGGCACCCGGCGCATTGGCCTGCGGGACGAACTTGAACGTCTCGTTGGCAGGTGTCGGGGCGGGTACCGAGGCAGGCGCCGTCTGCGCGTCGGTGCCCGAGGCTGCGCACAAGGCGCACGCCAATGCCCCCAGGGCCAGGCCCGTGCGCAGCGCGCGATCGGCCGAACTGTCGCGGCGTTTGGCGAAATACATGGATATCCTCTCGCGATCCTGCCCGCCGATCTGGCGTGACAACCGTTTGCAGCCTCTCTGATCCAACCTGTCGTTGCCGTTGCCAAGAGGATGACATACGTATTCGACCAAAGCATCGCTTGGCGGAGGCGAGAAGTTCGGGCTGTGGAGCCCGGCAACGACCGTCCCGACGGTGTGGCAAGAGAGGATATTCCACCCGGTGTCGGGCCAGCGCAGAGCCACTTCGTTCGATATCGCCCATCTGGCAGGGGTGTCGCAGCCGACCGTGTCGAGGGCACTGCGCGGCAGCACGACCGTCAGCGCCGCTACGCGCCAGCGGATCGAGACGATCGCGCGTGAACTGAACTATTCGGTCGATCGCTCGGCATCGAACCTGCGATCCGGCGCGACCCGCACGCTGGCGCTGCTGCTGTTCCGTGATCCGACGCCCAACGACACGCTGATAAACCCTTTCTTCCTGGCGATGCTGGGATCGATGATGGAGACATGCGCCAAGGCAGGCTACGACCTGCTGGTGTCGTTCCAGCAGATGTCGGGCGACTGGTATCGCGATTACGAGGGGAGCCACCGGGCCGATGGCCTGATCCTGCTCGGCTATGGCGATTATGCCGATTATCATCACCGGCTGATCGATCTGGTCGATCAGGGTACGCATTTCGTGCGGTGGGGCCATGTCACGCCGGGCCAGCCGGGCCTGACGCTGGGGTGTGACAATGTCGCTGGCGGGCAGGCGGCCACGGCGCATCTGATCGAACGGGGGCGGCGACGGATCGCGTTCCTTGGCGATGCAACGGATCATTATCCAGAATTTCACGATCGCTATGGTGGCTATGCACAGGCAATGGCGGCGGCGGGCCTGTCACCCGATCCGGCGTTGCAGGTATCATCCATATCGACCGAGGAAGATGGCGTACGGGCCGCGCGGGAATTGCTGGACCGGGGCGTCGCCTTTGACGGCATCGTCGCGGCGAGCGACCTGATCGCGCTGGCGGCGATGCGGGTGCTGGCGGGGGCGGGGATCACCGTACCTGCCGACGTCGCTATCGTCGGGTTCGACGATATCCCCGCCGCCAGCCTCGCCAATCCGCCGCTGACGACGGTGGTACAGGACGCCGGCACCGCCGGGCGACGGCTGGTCGAGCTGTTGCTTGCCCGGATCAAGGGCGACACTGTCGCCAACCTCGTCCTGCCGACGCGACTGACGGTGCGTCGATCGTCCGGCGATATCAACGACGCAGCGTGATCGTCGCGGCGAGGCCGCCCTCAGGACGATTGGCCAGCACGACCTCGCCCCCCGCTTCGCGCACGATGGCACGGGCCAGTGCCAGCCCCAGGCCTATCCCACCCGTCTCGCGATTGCGTGATGTTTCCAGCCGCGTGAACGGATCGAAGACGTCGCCCATCCGGTCGGCCGGGATACCGGGACCGCGATCGGCCACGACGATCGCCACGGCGTGCTGTTCGGCCCGGAGGCTGACCTCCGCCACCTCGCCATATTTCACCGCGTTCTCGATCAGGTTGCGGACGGCGCGACGCATCAGGGCCGGGCGCAGCCGCATGCGCAGCCGGTCGATATCCTCGAACGAGACCGGCGCGCCCAGATCGCGGAAATCCTCGACCACCGCATCGACCAGCGCGGCCAGATCGACCTCGGTCAGTGGTTCGCTGGGCCGCCCAAGACGGGCGAGCGACAGGATATCGTCCAGCGTCCGGTTCATATCGGCGATCGTGTCGATCATGCGGAGCCGATCCGCCTCGTCCTCCACCGATTCGATCCGCACCCGCAATGCCGCCAGTGGCGTGCGCAGATCATGGCCGATCGCGCCCAGCATCCGGTCTTTTTCATCCAGCATCGCCGTGACGCGCAGGCGCAGGCCGTTGAACGCAGTAATCAGCGCCGCGACATCGTCAGGACCACTGACCGCAACAGGCGCGACGGGTTCGCCCGGACCGAAACGCTCGGCCGCCGCCGTCAGATCGCGCAGGGGTCGGGAAAGGCGCCGGACCGCCCAAAGGACCGGCAGCAGCACGATGACGAACAGGATCGCCGTCTGACCGGCCAGCCGCCACACCAGGCCGATGTCATGCGCGCCCCAGGGCATGCGCTGGACCAGCCAGCCCAGCCCCGGCCGCTCGACCGCGATCACCAGTTCATCGGCACTCCGCATCAGAAAACGTCGCCGGCTGACGGGCAGACGGCGCAGCAACGGACTGTCGACACGAAGCGGGCTGAGGCCGGTGACGATGCGACCGACCTGTACGCCCGATTCCGCAAGCCCGGACCGTAAGGACTTCTCGACCTCCGGCTCGCGCGGCAGCGTGGCCGGAACGGGGTTGGCGGATACCAGCCGCACCCGACCACGATCGGCCACCGGCGGTCGGCCTTGCGCACTGCGTTCGATCGCATCGGCAAAGCGCGTCGCGGCGGGCCCGGTGATCTGCGCCAGCGCGAAGAACCGCCGTTCCCGCAGCAACAGCGTGAAATTGATCGCCTGCGCGACGAACAGCGCGAGCGCGATCAGCAGCGCGATCTGGCCCGCGAGCTTGCGCGGCCAGAGGCGGGATAGGACGGTCAAAGCCGGGTCACTTCGGCGGCCAGCGTATAGCCGCCGCCCCATACCGTCTTGATGATATCGGGCGCCTTCGCATCCGCCTCGATCTTGCGTCGCAGGCGGCTGACCTGATTGTCGATCGCCCGGTCGAACGCAGCGGCTTCGCGGCCTTGCGTCAGGTCGAGCAACTGGTCGCGGGTCAGCACCTGACGGGGACGCGTAACGAGCGCCAGCAACAGATTGAATTCGCCCGTCGACAGCGGCACGGACACGCCCTCGCGATCGACCAGCGCGCGCTCGCCCGATTTCAGGACCCAGCCGGCAAAGGCATAGGAGCCCGTCTCCGGCGCATGCTGGCGCGTACCGCCGCCCTGCGTCCGCCGCAGGATCACCTTGACGCGCGTGGCCAGTTCGCGCGGCGAAAACGGCTTAACGACATAATCGTCCGCGCCCATTTCCAGCCCGACGATCCGGTCGGTTTCCTCGGCACGGGCGGTCAGCAGGATGACCGGCACGTCGCTGGTCGCGGCGATATGGCGGCACAGGCTCAGGCCGTCCTCGCCCGGCATCATGATGTCGATGATCGCCAGATCGATCGCATATGCCGCCAATCGGGACCGCGCACCCTCTGCATCGCCCGCCTGGGTGACGCGGAAACCCTGTTTGCCCAGATACACCGCCAGCGGTTCACGGATCGAACGTTCGTCATCAACGAGCAGCAGGTGCGGCAGATCTCCCATGACGCCGGGGTCTAGCATGACGCCGGTCTCTGGAAACAGTGGATCATTGCGCCGGGGGTGGCGGCGCATCGTCGCCGCGCGGCGGGCGGGGGCCGGGGCGGGCAGCGGCCAGTTCGGCCGCATCGAGGCGCCCATCCTTGTTCGTATCCAGCCGATCGAAACGGTTCGCCGCCATCTGGCGCGATTGCTCCAGCGTCAGTTCCCGGTCACCGCCGCTGCCCATCCCACCGCCCATGCCCCTACCACGTCCGCCACGACCGATGCCATCGCCGCGCCGTTCCGCCCGCATCGCCTCCATCGCGGCCCGCCGCTCTTCGGGCGTAACCTTGCCGTCATGGTTGCTGTCCATGCGGGCGAACATCCCATTCGCCTGCGCCATCGCTTCCGCACGGGTCACGATGCCATCGCCATTGGCATCGGCACGGCGAAGCCCGGCGGGGCCGCCGGGGGGTGGGGCAGGTGGAGTGACGGTCTGAGTCATGGCGGCGAGCAGCAGCGAGATAATCATCGGATAGCTCCGGCCGGCGCGTGGACCATCCGCGTGCCGAATGGATCATCCTATCGCCCACCACTGTCGCATCCTTGTGTCGATCGACCCGACGATGTGTCGCAATTTGTACGGACGGGTTGTTCAGGCGAAGATCGCGACACCCTGCATCTGCTCGGCGACAGGCGTCAGATCGGTATTCCACACGGCCATCCGCTGGCTGGAATATCCCTCGCTGGCGTGATCGGTGTGCGCATTGAGCAACCACCAGCCGTCTCGCGTCCGTGGCACCGGCATCAACAGGTTGACGAGCCACGTCATCGAACTGACGGGCGCCGGCCGGCCGATCAGCCGCAACGCCGCTGGCGGCAGGCAGTCGGCAACAGCCAGCAATTCCACCGCCGGATCGAGGGCGGTGCGGTCACGCAATCGCACCCATCGCCGCCATGCCGTCGGCGTCGTCGCATCGGGCCGGTCGATGAACTCGAAATTCTTCGTGAACGCGACTGCCGGAATGCCGAAGGAACCCGGCTCCTCGAGCATAGGTGGCGGGCAATCGGTATGCCGACCCGTCCGATGGTCGATCGACGATGCCATCGTCGCCACGAACACGAACATCGCGCGCAGTCCGAGCCCCGCATCGCCGCTGATATCGACCTGGACATAGGCCGCGTTACGGCCCCGCCGCAATCGCTCGGCGCGTAGGGTGATGACGCCGGAAAGCGGACCGATAAAGGCGATCTGCGCCGATCGAAGCGGCGGCAGATCGACGTCCGACCGTTGTGCGACGTGCAGGGCCAGCGCACTCGACAGGCCGCCATAAGCGGTACGCCCCTGCAACCAGCCATCGGGGACAGTCGTCTGCCAACCATCTCCCGACGGCTTCAGCGCGGCGATCAGCGCGCCTACCCCAAGTGTCTCACTGCCCATGGACGTCCAACCGGTCAGCGCGCCGTCTGGCCGAAGAGGATCTTCTTCGCCTCCTCATCGTCCACGACGTTGCGTTCGCTGATTTCCTTCCCTTTCGCATAGGCCGTGACGGTCGCCGGCCGCGAAGCGATGCGATCGAACCAACGGTGCAAATGGGGAAAATCCTCCAGCTTCTGGCCCTGCGCTTCATGTGGAACGATCCAGGGATAACAGGCCATGTCGGCAATCGAATAGTCACCGGCGATAAAGTCACGCCCCTCCAGCTGTCTATTGAGTACACCGTATAGACGGCTGGTTTCGTTCACATATCGGTCGATCGCATAGGGGATCTTCTCCGGCGCATAGCGATTGAAGTGATGGTTCTGCCCCAACATCGGACCAAGACCACCCATCTGCCACATCAGCCACTGCGTCGTCACCACCCGGCCACGCATATCCGTCGGCAGGAAGCGGCCGGTCTTCTCCGCGAGATACAACAGGATAGCGCCGGATTCAAATACGGAAACCGGTGCGCCCCCATCGCTCGGCTCATGATCCACGATCGCCGGCATCCGGTTGTTTGGCGCGATCGCCAGAAAATCGGGCACGAACTGTTCACCCTTGCCGATATTGACCGGCAGGATGCGATAGGGGAGGCCAGTCTCTTCGAGGAAGAGCGTGATCTTGTGCCCGTTGGGCGTCGGCCAGTAATGCAGATCGATCATCGGGGTTGCTCCTTACAGGGTCGCGCTGAATATGGGCGGTCCCCGACGACCCCGAAAGGAGCGGGTAATCAGGCCGCGGCCATCCGGTCGTCGAACAGGCCGTACAGCAGCGTCGACGCATACATCGCCACGGCGCGATCGCGCGGCATCGTGCCTGCCCATTTACGCATGTCGAACGCGGCATTCTGTAGCGCCATCAGCGCCTGTGCGGCGATCAGCGCATCGACCGGACGGCATGACCCCTCCGCCACGCCATCCATGATCGTGCCGGCATAGCGGCGCGCGATCCGGTTCGACCGATCGACCATCGCGTCGCGCACGCCGGCCGGCAATCCACTCAGCGCCGTGGTGCGCAACAGCGGCGCGGCCTCGGCAAACTGCACGTCCAGCAGGGTCGCGACCGTGCTCGCCAATCGCTGCCAATGGCTGTCATCGCGCGCATCGGCCAGTACCTGCGCCTCGGATATCGTATCGAAAGACCGCCGATAACAGGCGGTGACCAACTCGTCCTTCGCATCGAGATGGTGATAGAAGCTGCCCTTGGTGACGTTCAGTTCCGATGCGATCCGCTGCACCGACGCACCGCGATATCCCAGTTCGTTGATGAGGCGCGTCGCCGCCAGCAGGAAGGCCGCCCGGCCGGGCTCGCGTTCGTCATGGCTCAGGTCGAGCGTCGTCGGTGCCCAACGCGCATCGGATGCGGCGATGCCGTTCGCGAAGACGTCCATCAACCGCGCTTCCACCCGCGGATACTGATCGGCATCATATCGTTGAATCCAGATCGGCAGCCAGAATGTGTTTTCGAGCAGTACATGCGCCCGCGCGCTGGTCAGGTCCTTCAGCGACCGGCTGGTGGGATCGCCCCATAGAGCACGGGTGGTGCGAAACACCTTTTGCCATCCCGCCATCAGGCGCGAACGGATCGGATCTTCCGTGGCGCGCAGGTCCGACAGCACGGCAAAGGCGGTTTCTTCCCCCCGGTCGATCCGCTCCAGCCGTTCCATGTTGAGCCGCAGATAGCGCGCGACGCGGGCGCGGGGGGTATCGGCGCGCAGCGCGTCCTCCAGCATCTCCATCAGGCGATCGAGCGTATTCTCAAACGCCGCGGCGGCCAGATCCTCCTTGCGCTTGAAGTAATAGGTGACGCTGGTGGTGTTCAGCCCGACCCGCCGGGCGACATCGGCAAAGGTCATGCCCTTGGCCGATTGTTCGTTGATCGCCTCGGCCGCGGCGGCGAGGATCGCGTCGCGCTTGGCGCGAAAGCGCTTTGTTCCGATTTCTACGCTCTCGTCCGCCGTCATCCTGCCATCTGTACCAGCTTCCCTTTGCAGAGCCAGTCCCTTTTCCGGTATCCTCATACACGGCACTTTTCGGATAGGTCTACGGCTTTACCGAACATCCGGTACGGTCTAGGAGAAGAAAGACAACGATGGCTGGAGAGTGCCGGTGGACTTCACGCTGAGCGAGCGCGAAACTTATTTCAGGGAACAGGTGAAGGCGTTCATCGACCGTGAAATCCGGCCAAGGCACGCCGATTATATCGCACAAGGTCATACCGGCGAGCGCTGGAAGGTGTTGCCCGTGATCGAGGAGGTCAAAGAGAAGGCAAAGGCAGCCGGTCTCTGGAACTTCTTCATGCCGCCCCGCTCCGGCCGCGCCCATGTCGACGATAGCTTCACGTTCGAGGGGACGCAGCTGACCAACCTCGAATATGCCCTATGTGCCGAAGAGATGGGGAAGATCAGCTGGGCCTCGGAATGCTTCAACTGCTCGGCCCCTGACACGGGCAATATGGAGGTGTTCCTGCGCTATGGCACCGCCGAGCAAAAGGAACGATGGCTGCGTCCGCTGATGAACGGCGACATCCGCTCCGCTTTCCTGATGACGGAGCCGCAGGTGGCCTCGTCCGATGCGACGAATATCCAGACCAGCATGGTGCGCGATGGCGACGATTACGTCGTCAACGGCCGCAAATGGTGGTCGAGCGGCGTCGGCGATCCGCGCTGCAAGGTCGCCATCCTGATGGGCAAGACCAGCTTCGAAGGGTCACGGCACAGCCAGCAGTCGATGATGATCCTCGACATGGAAACGCCCGGCGTGTCGATCGAACGGATGCTGTCGGTCTATGGATACGACCACGCACCGCACGGCCATGGCGAGGTGTCGTTGACCGACGTCCGCGTACCCGCCTCGAATGTCCTGCTGGGCGAGGGGCGGGGGTTCGAGATCGCGCAGGGAAGGCTGGGTCCGGGCCGCATCCATCATTGCATGCGAACAATCGGCGTCGCCGAAACCGCGCTGGCGGCGATGGCGAAGCGCCTGCAATCACGCATCGTGTTCGGCAAACGCATCTCCGATCATTCGATATGGGAACAGCGCGTCGCCAAGGCACGGATCGACATCGAGATGACCCGCCTGTTGTGCCTGAAGGCCGCCGACATGATGGACAAGGCAGGTAACAAGGCGGCGCAGGTCGAAATCGCGATGATAAAGGTCGCGGCCCCGACGATGGCGCTGCAAATCCTCGACGACGCCATTCAGGCGCATGGCGGCGGCGGCGTCAGTGAGGACTTTTCACTCGCCCATGATTGGGCGGCGATGCGCACACTACGTTTCGCCGATGGCCCGGACGAGGTCCACAACCGCTCCATCGCCCGCGCCGAATTCGGCAAATATGGTGACGTGGCGGCAGAGCGACCCGTCCGGTGACCGCACCGGACGGCACGATCGAGGTGGCGACCCGCGACCGGTTGGATCTGGACCGGCTGGGCGACTGGATGCAGGCCCATGTCGATGGCTTTCACGGGCCGCTGACCTATCGCCGGTTTTCGGGCGGTCAATCGAACCCGACCTATCGGATCGATACGCAGGCTCGGGCCTATGTCCTGCGGCGCAAACCGTTCGGTCCGATCCTTCCCTCCGCCCACGCGGTGGAACGCGAGTTTCGCGTAATCGCCGGCCTTCACCCGACCGGCTTTCCGGTGCCGCAGCCATTGGGGTTGTGCGAGGACGATCAGGTCATCGGATCGCCCTTCTACGTGATGGAACTGATCGCCGGACGGACGATCTGGGACGGCGCGATGCCCGGTTTGGTGCCTGCCGATCGACGGGCGCATTACGATGCGATGGTCGACACGCTCGCGGCGTTGCACCAGACCGACTACGCAGCGGCGGGGTTGTCGGATTACGGCCGACCGGGCAATTATTTCGAACGGCAGGTCGCACGCTGGACCAAGCAATATCGCGCCGCCGAGACGGAACGGATGGAGGCGGTGGAGCGGCTGATCGACTGGTTGCCACGGACGCTTCCCGAACAGACCCGTACGTCGATCGTCCATGGCGACTACCGGATCGACAACATGATCTTCGCCGACCGCGGCCCGCGCGTGCTGGCGGTGCTGGATTGGGAGCTATCGACGCTGGGTGATCCGCTCGCCGATTTCTCCTACCTCCTGATGAACTGGGTAACGGCGCCAGAGGGCCGGTCGGGCGTGCTGGGCCTGACAGGCCCGGATACGGGCATTCCGACGCTGGAAGAGGTCGTCGAACGCTATTGCAAGGCAACCGGCCGAGATGGCGTGCCGCAGCTCGACTGGTATTTTGCCTATAACCTGTTCCGGCTGACCGGCATCGTACAGGGCATCAAGCGCCGGATCATCGACGGTAACGCGGCCAGTGCCCAGGCGCAGGAAACCGCGGCGCGGGTCGGCGGACTGGCGGATGCCGCCTGGGCCTTTGCCGAACGGGCAGGGGCATAAAGGGAGAAGAGCGCGATGGCACGGTTCACAGGAAAGTCGGTCATCGTCACCGGTGCGGGATCGGGCATCGGGCGGGCTGCCGCGATCGCCTTCGCGGCCGAGGGCGCGCGGGTGGTGGTCGCGGATCTGACCGAAGGAGCGGAGGAAACCGCGGCTACGATCGGCCCGGCAGCGCGTGCGATCCGGATCGATGCGGGACGAGAAGACGACGTCCTACGCATGATCGCGCTCGCCGAGGAAGCGCATGGAGGACTGGACATCATGTTCGCCAATGCCGGCATCTCCGGTGGCATGGCGAATATCTTCGATACCGACGTAGCCTTGATGACCGAGGTGCTCCGCGTGAACCTGATCGGCCCGTTCCTGGCCATCAAGCACGCCGCCCCACGGATCGCGGCGCGCGGCGGCGGCGCGATCATCCTCACCGCCAGTGTCGCGGGACTGCGATCGGGCGCCGGATCGCCAGCCTATTCCGCTTCGAAGGCCGGTGTCATCAATCTGGCTCAGGTCGCCGCCCAGCAATTGTCTGGATCGAACGTGCGGGCGAATGCACTGTTACCCGGACTGACCGAAACGGGGATGACGCAGGTGGTCTTCGATCACGCGCGTGAAGTCGGGAAACTGGACCGGGTCGGCCGATTGAACCCGCTGCGTCGCGGCGGCTCGCCGGAGGAGCTGGCCAGGGTGGCGCTTTTTCTCGCCTCCGATGACGCAAGCTACGTCAACGGGCAGGCGATCGTCGCCGATGGTGGGCTGTCATCCAGTCATCCCGTCATCCGGCAGGAATACGGGATAACCGCCGCGTAGTTTACGCGCCATTATATAATCCTTTGCTACCTGAACGACATGGTTCGATCTGCCGACACCGATCATGTCATTGCCGACGCTGTATGGGATGCCATTCAGCGCGCGCAGGCAGTGATGGCCTTCACGCCTGACGGACGGATCGTCGATGTGAACGATCGAATGCTGGGCATGCTGGATCGGCGCCGGGATGCCATTCTGGGCATGGCGCATGATGATGTCTGGGAAGCCACGGAAGGTGAGGATCCCCGGCAGTCCTGGACTCGGCTGTGCAGCGGCCATTCCGTCCTCGGCCAATATCAGGGTCGCGACCATGGCGATCGCCCGATCTGGATCGATGCGGCCTATTATCCGATCGTCGATGACTGCGGATCGGTGATCCGTATCATCATGATCGGACACGATATCACGGCCGCACGGCAACGCGCCAACGAAGCCGAGCGCTGGCGCACCGCGATCGACGCATCGCAGGCGGTGATCGAATTCGACATCGACGGCACCGTGTTGGAAGCGAATGATATCTTCCTGGAACTGTTCGGTTATCGGCACGAAGAAGTCCTCGGCAGGCACCACCGCATCTTCTGCGACACGGCCCATGTCGCCAGTCCGGAATATCGCGCATTCTGGGCAATGCTTGGCAGCGGCCGTTTCGTCGCCGATCGTTTCCGCCGCATCGCCGCGGACGGTTCGTCGCGCTGGATTCAGGCGACCTATACGCCGATCCTCGACGTGACCGGAAAGCCGGTGAAGATCGTCAAGCTGGCCACCGACGTGACGGCGCAGTTCCGTCTGGAAGAAGAGGTCGCCGCCCGATTGGAGGAAACCGGCCGGTTCCGCAACGAGGCCGAGGCGCGTCGGCGGGAAGCCGAACAACTGATCGTTCAGTTGAGCAAGGTGGTCGAAACCGTCGCCGGGATCGCTACGCAAACGAACCTGCTGGCGCTGAACGCCAGTATCGAAGCGGCACGCGCCGGCGAAGCTGGACTTGGCTTTTCCGTCGTAGCAGCCGAGGTGAAGAAATTGGCCAGCGACACGCGCAAGGCGACCGCCCTTGCCCGACGGATGATCGCCGACTGAGCGGATCAACCGCGCTGGCGGATCAAACCTTCCTGCGCGACGCTCGCCACCAGCCGCCCATCCTGTGTGAAGACCGATCCACGATTAAAACCACGGGCATGGCCGGCCCACGGACTACGCATCGCGTAGAGCAACCACTCGTCGGCACGGAACGGCTCGTGCAACCACAACGCATGGTCGAGGCTCGCGACCTGCATCTTCAGATTCATCCAGCCGACGCCGTGCGGGATCATTCCCGTCCCGAGCAGCCCCATGTCGGAAGCATAGGCCAGAACCGCGCGGTGGAGCGCCGGATCGTCGCCGATCGGCGCCACCAGCCTGAACCACATCGCCTGAACGGGGTCGCCCGGTGCCGGATCGATCCAGCTACGCGGGCAAACCGGCCGGATGTCGATCGGTCGCGGCCTCAGCAATACGCGGTGATATTCCGGCGGTATCCGGTCGGTCATCGCCCGTCGCAACGCCGCTTCGCTCGCCAACGTGTCCGGCGCCGGCACGTCCGGCATCGTATCCTGATGCGTAAAGCCTTCCTCGGGCACCTGAAACGAACAGGCCATGTTGAGGATCGGTTTGCCGCGCTGCATCGCGATCACCCGGCGGGTGGCGAAGCTGCGCCCCTCGAAATCGCGCACGACGCGAAAGACGATCGGGTGGTTCTCGTCGCCCGGCCGCATGAAATACGCGTGCAGCGAATGGGCGACCTTAGGCGCATCGGTCGATCGCTGAGCCGCCTGCAACGCCTGGGCGATCACTTGGCCACCGAACACCCGCCCCTCACCGCCGGGCTGGCGAGCGCCGCGGAACAGGTCGACATCGATCTGTTCGACATCGAGCAGTGTGACGAGCCCCGCTACCAGGGCGGCGGGATCGACATCGACAGGCATGTTCTGGTCCATGCCGCCTGCCTTCGCGGTCGCCCGAAACAGCGTCAATAGCCGGCGGCGATCGCCAGTCGATCGGCATGGAAATTCGGGTCGCCCCACAGTTCGGTCAACACCCGCGCACGCTTCATATAGAAGCCGACATCATATTCGTCGGTCATGCCGATGCCGCCATGCATCTGGACACTCTCGTTGACGGACAGCGTCGTCGCCATGCCCGACATCGCCTTGGCAACCAAGACCGCCTCATCCGCGCGGTTGGAATCGGCATCGAGCAGTTGCTGCGCCTTCAGCACGGCAGCGCGGGCAACCTCCATCTCGCTGTACAGATGCGCGGCGCGATGTTGCAGCGCCTGATAGCTGCCGATTGCCTGACCAAACTGCTTGCGCTGTTTCAGATAGCCCATCGTCATGTCCATCGCACCGCCACCGACGCCCAGCAGCTCCGCCGACGCGCCCGTCCGTCCGGCGCGCAGCAACCGGTCGAGCGGCGCGCGTCCGGCATCGACTTCGCCGATCACCGCATCGGCATCCACGTCCACGCCCTCGAATGCCAAATGGGCGGCAATGCTTGAGTCCGCCAGACGCGCGGGTGTGATCGTCAGGTTCGCGGCATCGCGCGGGATGGCGAACAGGGTGATGCCGTCGCGATCCGCTTCGCTGCCGGCCGTCCGGGCTGCAACGATCAACAGATCGGCGACATACCCATGCGTCACAAACCGCTTCGCCCCCGTCAGACGAAAGCCGTTACCGGATCGCGTTGCCGTCAATTCGATGCGGTCACGATGTTTGGCCGCTTCGTCGATCGCCAGCGCCGCGACGGTCTCGCCGGCAAGGATACGAGAAAACCAGCGATCCGCTTGCGCAGAGCCCCGCAACGCCTCGACCGCGGCAACGGCGGTGGTCAGGAACGGGGAGGGCGAAAGGTTGCGGCCGATCTCCTCCAGCACGACACCGGCCTCGACATGGCCGAGACCCAGGCCCCCGGCGGCTTCGTCGATCAGGATGCCGGTGAAGCCCATGTCGGCAAATCGCTTCCAAAGATCGCGGCTGAAGCCGGCTGGATCATCGGCATCGCGCAGCGCGCGCAGATGCGAAACCGGCGCGGCATCGGCGATGAAATCGCGGATCGTGTCCTGCAACGCCGTCTGGTCGTCGTCGAGGTAGAGGGGCATGTGAACCTCCATTCCGGCCGGGACCGGAGTCTGCTGTCATGAGGGTAATCGTGATCCGTCGATCAACGATCAGGAGGGCAGCTCCAAAATGCGCTTGGCGATGATGTTCAGCTGTATTTCGGAGGTACCACCCTCGATCGAATTGGCCTTCGTTCGTAGCCAGGCGCGGGGCATGGCGCCGGTGTTCGACGCGTCGCTTTCCCATTCCAGCGCATCCGATCCACCCGCCGCCATCATCAGTTCGTGACGATCCTTGTTCAGCTCGGTGCCATAATATTTCATCATCGATGGCTGGGCAGGGTGCGCGCGACCCGCCTTCAGTTCGTCGATGAAGCGCTCCGACATGGCGGAAAAGGCCTGGGCCCGCACCTCGAACAGGGCGATCTGCGCGCGCAGGATCGGATCGGCAAGCCGACCGTCATGGTCCAGGCCTATCGTGGCGATGGCACCGGCGATCAGCGGGTTCTTGCCCGATCCGCCAAGGCCCATGCCGGATATCATCTCGCGCTCATGGCCGAGCAGATATTTCGCGACGTCCCAGCCCTTGTTCTCGTCGTGAACGCGGTTGGCCTTGGGCACCTTCACATTGTCGAAGAACGTTTCGCAAAAGGGCGAATTTCCAGAGATCAGCAGGATCGGCCTGGTCGATACGCCGTCCGATGCCATATCGAACAGGACGAAGCTGATGCCACCCTGCTTGGAGGCCTTTGACGTTCGGACGAGGCAGAAAATCCAGTCGGCCTTGTCGGCGTAACTGGTCCACACCTTCTGCCCATTGACGATGTAATGGTCGCCGCCATCCTCCGCACTCGTCGCCAGACTGGCGAGATCGGACCCGGCATTGGGTTCGGAATATCCCTGGCACCAGCGGATTTCACCACGGGCGATCTTGGGCAGGTGATCGAGCTTCTGCTCCTCGGTGCCGTATTTCAGAAGCGCGGGTCCCAGCATGGAGATACCGAAGGAATTGAGCGGCGACCGGGCGCGGATCGCGGCCATCTCTTCGCGCAGAACCTTCGTCTCTGCCGGTGAAAGACCCCCGCCGCCATATTGTATCGGCCAGTCGGGCACGGTCCACCCGCGTGCCGCCATCGCGTCCAGCCATTGTTTCTGTTCGGGACTGGACGGTGCATAACGCCGGCCACCCCAGCACACGTCGTCGTCGGAACGGAGCGGCTGACGCATTGCGGCGGGGCAGTTTGCCGTCAACCAGGCGCGCGTGTCCGTGCGGAACCTATCGAGATCGGTCATGACATCCTCTCCTCGTCCAGTCCCCATGGCGGTCGTTTCGCTTCTTCGGGGGAGGTCCCGGCAGAAGCCGGGATGATGGCTGCGCGTTACTTGATCCGGCCTCCGCTGGCGGCGGCTTGCTTCAGCGACGACGCGACGGTGAAGCCGTGGCTTTCCAGTCCGGCGACGACCTTGCCCAGTCCCTCGGTCTGCGCCCAGAACATCGGGCCGCCGCGATAGACCGGCCAGCCATAGCCATAGATCCAGACGACATCGATGTCGGACGCGCGCTGTGCCTTGCCCTCTTCCAGAATCAGCGCACCCTCATTGACCATCGTGTAGAGCGTGCGGGCGACGATCTCCTCGTCGGTGATCTCCCGTGGCGTGACGCCTTCGCGCTTGCGAAAATCCTCGATGATCTCGGCGACGCGGGCGCTGTTCGACGGCGTGCGCTTCTCGTCGTAATCGTAGAAGCCGGCCTTCGTCTTCTGACCCCAGCGGTTCTCGGCGGCGAGGGCGTCGCGGATGTTCTCGATCCGGGTCGGATCGCGGTGCCAGCCGATATCGACACCGGCGAGATCGGCCATCTGGAACGGCCCCATCGGCATGCCGAACGCGACATGCACGCGGTCGATCTGTTCCGGCGTGGCACCTTCCAGCAACAGCTTCGTCGCCTCGACCTGGCGCGGCATCAGCATGCGGTTGCCGATGAAGCCATAGGTGACGCCGGCGACGACGGCGACCTTCCTGATCTTCTTCGCCAGCGCCATGACGGTCGCCAGCACGTCGCCCGCCGTCTTCTCGCCGCGCACGACCTCCAGCAGCTTCATGACGTTGGCGGGCGAGAAGAAATGCATGCCGACCACATCCTGCGGGCGGGCGGTCACGGCGGCGATCTCGTCGATATCGAGATAGCTGGTGTTCGAGGCCAGGATGGCGCCGGGCTTGGCGATTGCATCCAGCCGCGTGAAGATGTCCTTCTTCACGCTCATTTCCTCATACACTGCCTCGATGATGAGGTCGCAATCGCGCAGGTCATCGAAGTTGAGCGTCGGGTTCAGCGCGCCCATCGCCTGTTCGACCTGCTCCGGTTTCATCCGGCCCTTCGCGGCGGTCGCCTCGTAATTCTTGCGGATCGTACCGGTGCCGCGCTCCAGCGCCTCGGCCTGCATCTCGACGATCGTCACCGGAATGCCGGCGGACAGGAAGTTCATCGATATGCCGCCGCCCATCGTGCCGGCGCCGATCACGCCGACGCGCTTGATGTCGCGCAACTTGGTGTCGGCAGGGACGTCGTCGATCTTCGACGCCTGACGTTCGGCAAAGAAGATGTGACGCTGAGCGGCGGATTGAACGCCCATCATCAGGCGCATGAATTCCTGCCGCTCGAACGCGATGCCCTCGGCAAAGCTCGCCCCGGAGGCGGCCTTTTCGACGCAGGCGATATTGGCAGCCGGCGCATCGAAGCCACGGAAGCGGCGGGCATTTTCCTTTTTGAACGCCTCGACGGCCTCGGGATCGGCTTTCGCTTCCTTCTCGCTGGCGCGAGGTATCGGTCGGTTCGCCTTGATCTCACGCGCGAAAGCGATCGCGTCGTCGGCCAGACTGTCTTCTCCGGCGAGACCATCGATCAAGCCGGCTTCCAGCGCCTTCCTTGCGGGGATCGGATCACCCTTGGCCGTCAGTTCCAGCGCCAGTTTCACGCCCGCGATCCGCGGCAACCGCTGCGTTCCGCCCGCACCGGGCAGCAGGCCAAGCTTCACTTCCGGCGTACCGATCTTGGCCGAAGGTACTGCGATCCGGTAATGGCACCCCAGCGCGACTTCGCACCCACCGCCCAGCGCGGTGCCGTGGATGGCGGCGACGACGGGTTTCGACGACGCTTCGATGATATCCACCACGGTCGGGAGCAAAGGCTCGACCGGGGGCTTGGTGAATTCGGTGATATCCGCGCCGGCAAAGAACGTGCGGCCGTCGCACCGGATGACCATCGCCTCGATCGAGGCGTCGGCGACACCTTCCTTGATCGCCGCATCGATCCCCTGACGCACCGCCGCGCTCAGCGCGTTGACGGGGGGATTGTCCGAAATGATGACCAGCACATCGTCATGGCGCTCGGTACGGATCGGCGAAGTCATGGTCGTCTCCTGAACGGTCGGGCGGGATCGCTGCCCCGTACCCCTGCTTCTAAGAACGTTCCGTCTATCGCCGCGCAACGAGACAAAATCAACAGCAATTGGTCTGCCGCGCGCTTTGTGCGGCAGACCCGACATTCAACTTATCATCCGTCGCTGGCTTCCCTAGCGGCAACGAACCTGCTGGTTCTGCTCGACCGCACGACCGGCCAATGCACCAGCCGCCGCGCCGAGCAAGGTGCCCACCGTGCGGCTCCGTCCGCCATCGATGACGTTGCCGAGCAGGCCACCCGCCGCGCCCCCAACGATCAGGCCCGTCGTGCCATCGGACCGACGGCAGTAATAACGCCCGTCATAACCGGCATAGACCCGCTCGTCGGTGGACAGCACGCGCTCGCGGTACTGGCCGCCGGTGCGATAATCGCGCGCCGGGTCATAGACGGCGGTGTCGTCATAGCCGTTCTCGTACCGATCGGGTGCCTGACGATAGGGACCGTCGTCGCGTGTCCGTCGATCGTCGCGAACTTCCTGATACCGGTCCACCTCCTGTCGATAGAGCTGATACTCGCGATCGAACCGCTCCTGCGCGGCACGGAACCGGGCTTCCTGCGCGTTGCTCTGGGCCAGGGCGGGCGACCCGGCAACGGTGGCGACGACGAGACCGATCGTGAGAAGACGGGAAAGCATGTCACTGGTCCTCCAGCCCGCGAATCGGGCATGGATGCTGATACCGCCAGCAGCCCCGATCGTTCCTGAACGGCCCCATCGAAAGCATGCGGCGTTGCGTCACGCCGTGTGCTAGGACGGCATATCACTTGACCGACCCCGTAGGCATGCTTGTGATGACGGATACCCGACAGAGGCCGCCGCTTACGCGTAGAAGGATCGTCCGATGGACGTGGACCACGCCTCCACCAGCCAGATGATGCAGGAAGCATCGCCCTTTGACAGCGCATCGGATGCCCCGGTCCGCGCCCAGTCGACGGTGGAGCGCGCCTATCAACTGGCGCGGCAGGGACCATGCACGACGCTGGACGATATCCGGCGTCAGCTGGAACAGGAGCGCTACGCCTCGGTCAACGCCCATCTGTCCGGCCCCACGATCCGCCGTCAGCTGCGCCAGATCTGCCGCGACCGGATCGTCCGGCCGACACCGACCGAATAGGTCGGACGTCGGCGTGACTCAGTTCAGGGTCACGAACGTATCCATCACCCGCTTGCGTCCCGCATTCTCGAAATCGATCTCCAGCTTGTTGCCCTCGATCTCGGCGATCGCGCCATAGCCGAACTTCTGGTGGAACACGCGCTGCCCGACTGACAGGTCACCGCGCCCCTTGTTGCCGAGGCTGACCGCGCTGGCCCGGCTTTCGACGATTCGTTTGGGGGCGGTCGTGAAGCTGGACCCGCCCATCTGCCCGGCGGCACGTTGCCATCCCGGCCCCCGCCCGGTGCCGCGCGCGACATCGGCGAACGGATCGGCGCGTTCCGACCAGTTGGCCCGCCACAGGCTTTCGCCGCCGCTCATGCTGGTTTCGGTATCGATATGCTCGGGCGGCAGCTCGCCGACGAAGCGGCTGGGGATGCTCGACGTCCACTGGCCATAGATGCGCCGATTGGCGGCATGCAGGATGAATGCCCGCCGCCGCGCCCGCGTGATGGCGACATAGGCTAGCCGCCGTTCCTCTTCCAGGCTCTTTGTCCCGCCCTCGTCCAGCGATCGTTGTGAGGGGAACAGCCCTTCCTCCCAACCGGCGAGGAAGACGGTGTCGAACTCCAGACCCTTCGCCGCGTGGATCGTCATGATCGTTACCTGCGGATCGTTACGGCCGCCCTCGTTATCCATGACCAGCGACACATGTTCGAGGAACGCGCCCAGCGACTCATATTCCTCCATCGCCCGCACGAGTTCGGTCAGGTTCTCCAGCCGGCCCGCCGCCTCGACTGATTTCTCCGCCTGATACATCGCCGTATAGCCGCTCTCGTCCAGCAGTTGCCGGGCCAGTTCGGGGTGGGGCAGGGTCTGCGCCATGTCGCGCCAACGGGCGATATCGCCGATCAGCCGCCCCAAGGACCGCCGCGCCTGCGCGGTCAGTTCATCGGTATCGAGAATACGGGCCGACGCCGTGGTCAGCGGCAAAGCCTCCGCCCGCGCCAGTTGATGGATACGCGCCAGCGCCTTGTCGCCCAGTCCACGCTTGGGGACGTTGACGATACGTTCGAACGCCAGATCGTCCGCCGGCTGGTTGACGATCCTCAGATACGCCAGCGCATCCCGGATTTCGGCGCGCTCGTAAAAGCGGAAACCACCGACGATCCGATACGGCATCCCGATCGAGATGAACCGGTCCTCGAACTCGCGGGTCTGGTGCGATGCGCGGACCAGGATCGCGATATCGTCCAGCGTCGTGCCGTTCCGCCGTGCCGCTTCGATCTCGTCGCCCACCCGGCGCGCTTCCTCGGGACCATCCCAGACGCCGAGCACACGGACCTTCTCACCCGCGTCCAGCTCGGTCCACAACTGCTTGCCGAGCCGGCCGCTGTTATGCGCGATCACACCACCCGCCGCGCCCAGAATATGGGGGGTCGAGCGGTAATTCTGTTCGAGACGGATCACGGTCGCGCCGGGAAAATCCTTCTCGAACCGCAGGATGTTCTCCACCTGCGCACCGCGCCATGAATAGATCGACTGGTCGTCGTCACCGACACAGGCGATGTTCCGCCGCTCCTGCGCGAGCAGCCTTAGCCACAGATACTGGACGCTGTTGGTGTCCTGATACTCGTCCACCATGATATAGCGGAAACGCTGCTGATACTGCTCCAGCACGTCGCGGTGCGTCTTCAGGATCACCAGCATGTGCAGCAACAGGTCACCGAAATCGCACGCGTTCACCGCCCGCAGCCGCGCCTGATACTGCGCGTACAGTTCGCCACCACGGCCATTGGCATAACGCTCGGACTCGCCGGCATCGATATCGCGGGGGGTGAGCCCCTTGTTCTTCCACTCGTCGATCAGGCCACCCAGTTGCTTGGGTGGAAACCGCTTCTCGTCCAGATCGGCCGCCACGACGAGCTGCTTCAACAGGCGGAGCTGATCGTCGGTATCCAATATGGTGAAGTTGGATTGCAGGCCGACCAGTTCGGCATGCCGGCGCAGCATCTTGGCACCGATCGCGTGAAAGGTGCCGAGCCACGGCATCCCCTCCACCGCATCGCCCACCAGCCGGCCGACCCGCTCCCGCATCTCGCGCGCTGCTCTGTTGGTGAAGGTCACGGCCAGGATCTCGCTCGGCCACGCCTTGCGCGTGTACAGCAGATGCGCCAGCCGCGCGGTCAGCGCCGCCGTCTTGCCGGTGCCGGCCCCGGCCAGCATCAGAACGGGACCGTCGGTCGTCAACACCGCCTCGCGCTGGGGCGGGTTCAGCCCACGCAGATAGGGTGGTTCGTCGATGGTCGAGGGTATGGCGGACTGGTTCACCATCGAACAGGTAGGGAACGAACGCCGCCCAGACAAGCGCGGTCCACGTCATCGAAGCGACACCTGACCGTCGCGCCTGCGTAACGAAACGGGGTTAGCGCAGCATCAGCCGACGAGGCCCGAACGGGTGTGCGTGGGCCATCAACGCACCGGTACAGCCGGGCGCCAACCCACAGGAGCTATCATGACCATCATCCGTAACGTCGCCACGGCGGCGGCCCTTGCTGCGTGCGTGCTTTCCGCCGCCACCGTATCGGCCGCCGATCGTACCGATCGCGTCCCCGTGACCGTCAACGTCTCGCACGCCGATCTCGATCTCGCCAAAGCCGGCGACCGCGTCCGTCTGGCACAACGTATCGCCCGCGCCGCCCGTCGCGCCTGCGGCATAGGATCGATGCGCGGCGCCGCGATGACGGATGCGGATCGTTGCTACCATGAGATGCTGGCCGACGGCGACGGTCAGCTTGCCGCGATCGAGCGTCGTGGCGCCGTACAGGTCGCCGCCCGCTGATCCATCATGTCGATCGTGGCGCTATGGCATCGCCCTGGTGCCACGGTTGACTTGCGCGAGCCGTTTGCCAGTCTGTCGCCATGACCCAGACTCGCACCGGCGCCTGCCATTGCGGCGCGATCCGCTACACCGCCACCGGTGAACCGCAACATCACGCGCTGTGTCATTGCACCGATTGCCGCCGCTGGTCGGGCGCACCGATGGTGGGCTGGATCGCCTTTACCGAGGATCAGGTGACGGTGACCGGCACGCCCGCGACCTATGCGTCCTCGGCGGACGCGACGCGGCAATTCTGCGCCACATGCGGGACCGGCCTGTTCTATCGCAACCCTGTCTATCTGCCGGGCATCGTCGATATCCAGTCCGGCACGCTCGACGATTATACCGGCAATCCACCCGGCGCCCAGATCATGGTCAAGGATCGTGTCGCGTGGATGGACGAGGTCGACGCGCTGCCCCGCTTCGCCACCTATCCCGGCATGGATTGATCGCAGCGGCTTGACCGCGTCCGGCGCGGACGTGAAGGAAGCGCATGACCGATCGACCGCATCCTTCCCATGCCCGCGTGCTGCTCGCCAGTTTCGTCGGCACCACGATCGAGTTCTACGATTTCTACGTCTACGCCACCGCCGCCGCGCTGGTGTTCGGCGAGCTTTTCTTTCCCCTCGGCGCACCCGGCGCGCAGCAACTGGCCGCCTTCGCCACTCTCGCCGTGGCCTTCTTCGCGCGGCCCGTCGGTAGTCTGGTGTTCGGCCATTTCGGCGACCGGATCGGCCGCAAATCGACCCTGGTCGCCTCGCTGCTGACGATGGGTGTATCGACGACGCTGGTTGCAGTGCTGCCGACCTATGCCACGGCCGGTTGGGTGGCCCCGGTGGCGCTCTGCTTCCTGCGGTTCGGTCAGGGCTTTGGCCTTGGGGGTGAGTGGGGCGGGGCGGCCCTGCTTGCGGTGGAGCATGCCCCGCCCGGCTGGCGCGCCCGCTATGGCAGCGCGCCGCAATTGGGTGCCCCGGCCGGTTTCATCGCCGCCAATGGCCTGTTCCTGCTGCTCGGCCTGTGGCTGTCGCCGGCGGAGTTTCGTGACTGGGGCTGGCGCATCCCGTTCGCGATCAGCGCGATACTGGTGGCGCTGGGCCTGTGGATTCGCCTGAAGCTGACGGAAACGCCGGAGTTCGCGGCGTCGCTGGAGGAGGCGCCCCCGCCGGCGGTGCCGATCGCCGAACTGCTCGGCCAGCACCTCGGCGCGACACTGGCGGGGACGGTCGGCGCGATCGCCTGTTTCGCCGCCTATTATGTCGGCACCGCGTTCTTGTTGGGATACGGCACCAAGACGCTCGGCTTCACGATGCAGCAGTTCCTGTTGATGCAGCTGGGCGCGATCCTGTTCATGGCGATCGGCATCTATCTCGCGGCCTGGCTGGCGGACAATCGTTGGGACGAGCGGCGCGTGCTGGCGGGCGGCTGCGTCGCCACCATTCTGGTCGGCTTCACCATCGCCCCGCTGATGAACGGATCGGCCGCCGGTGCTTTCGCGTTCCTGTCGCTCACCCTGTTTGCGATGGGGTTCGTCTATGGCCCCCTCGGCGCGTGGCTGCCCGGACTGTTCCCGGCCCGCGTCCGCTACACCGGCGCGTCGATGGCATTCAACGTCGCCGGCGTGATCGGCGGCGGGCTGACGCCATTGGTCGCGCAAGGGTTGGCGATGGAGCGCGGGCTGGCGGCCGTGGGCCTGTATCTCAGCGGTGCGGCGGCGTTGAGCCTGATCGCCCTCGTGATGATCCGGCCCCGCACGACCCCCGCCGTGCCGGTCGACGCAGTCCTCTAACCGCGCCGCAACAGGGTCAATCGCGCCTTGCCATGGACGCGTGTGGCATCGACGACGAAGTCGGGCAGGGCGATCTCCTCCGGCTTCGAGGTTTCGATGCTGACCCATGTCGCCGGCCCGATCCACCCAAGCCGTCCCAGCTTGTCGAGCGCCACGCTACCCGCTCCGGTGCCATAGGGCGGGTCCATCATGATGAGGTCGAGCGGCGCGGGTGCCGGCCCCAGCGCCATCACCGATGTCGCCCGAACGTCGCCACGCGTGCCGAGTTTCGCCAGATTGGCCTTCAACGCGTCGAGGGCGGCTCGGTCCTGCTCCACGAACAGGCAAGTGGCGGCCCCCCGCGACAGGGCCTCGATCCCCAGCGCCCCCGAACCCGCGAACAGGTCGCCAACGGCCAGCCCCTCGAAACTGCCGAGACGGCTGGCGAGCATCGAGAACAGCGCCTCGCGCGTCCGATCCGCGGTGGGGCGGGTGGCATCGCCCTTGGGCGCGACGAGGGGGCGACCCCGCCATTGGCCGGCAATGACCCGCATCTCAGCGCTTGCCCCGCGGCGGCGATCCCTTGGGCGCGCCGGACGGTGGACCCTTGCGCGACGGTTTCACCGCACGCGGCGGATGGCCACGACCACCCGCCGGCCCCTTGCCGCCGCCACGGTTCGCGCTCAACGTCCCCGACGTCGCGGTGCGTGGCCGATCATCGCCAGTGCGGGCAGGGCGGTCGCTCCGGAATGTCGGTGCACGCGGCCGGTCGCCTGCTTCGGTACGTGGTGACTGGCTGCGGGGACGATCACCCCGCTCCGGCCGATCCCGAAAATTGCCCGTCGGCCGATCCCCGCGCGGCGCGAACGACCGGGGGCGATCGCTCGCTTCCGAGCCGTCACGCCGCTGCCCGGTGGCCGGACGGCCTTCGCGCGGATATTGCGTGCGCGGCCGATCCACCGCTTCCGACCGATCACGATACGGCGCGGCAGGACGGTCGCTGCGCGGCGCGAACGAGCGCGGGCGTTCGCTGCCATCGCGCGGCACGGCGGCGGGACGCCCCTCGCGCGGCGCGGCCGAACGCGGCCGATCGCCGGCATCATATCGCTGCGGACGTTGCTCGCTGCCGGAGCGATCACGCGGCTGCCGGTCCGATCGTCCGCCACGCGCGCCCGCGTCGGACAGCTGGAAACGGCCGGTCGCCGGCCGCGCTTCACCCGTATCGCCGGGACGACTGGGCCGGGTACGGCTGCCCCAGCCACTGTTGGGCTTGGCGGCAGCGGCGCGGGCAGGGGCCGCGCGTACCGGCGCACGAGCCGGTCGCGCCTCGGCGGCCGGCCGCTCCACCGGCGCGGCAACCGGTGCCGCCGGGGCAGGCTTTGCAACCTTGCTCCGCGGCTCGACGGTGACGAGCGATTGCAGGTCCGCTCCCTTCGCACGCCGTGGTCCGGCCAGCGTCTTGGTGAACGCGACCAAATCATGTTGCTTCACCTCGCCGACCTCACCCGGCGGCAGGTCGCCCAGCACGAACGGCCCGTAGCGCGTCCGGATCAGGCGCCCGACCTGTAGCCCCAGATGCTCCAGCACCCGGCGGACCTCACGGTTCTTGCCCTCCGACAACGTCAGTTCGATCCAAACATTGGCGCCGGTGCGGCGTTCCAGATTGGCGTCGATCGGGCCGTACCGGATACCCTCGATTTCGATCCCCTCGATCAGGTCCTCCAGCATCGCCTGCGTCACATCGCCATAGGCACGGGCGCGATAGGTACGCTCGACCCCGGTGGCGGGCAGTTCCAGCTGGCGTTTCAATCCGCCGTCGGTCGTCAACAGCAACAACCCTTCCGTGCCAAGATCGAGCCGCCCCACGGGCACCGTGCGCGGTAGATCGGTGGGCAGGCGATCATAGATCGTCGGGCGACCGGCCGGATCACGCTCGGTGACGAGCAGGCCGGTCGGTTTATGATACAGGAACAGCCGTGCCGCCTCGGGCGCCGCGACCGGGTGGCCATCGACCGTGATGCCGTTCAGCGATGTCAGCACCGTGGCCGGGGTGTCGAGCGCGACACCATCCAGCGCGATGCGGCCTTCCGCGATCATGCGTTCGACCTCCCGGCGCGACGCGATGCCGGCGCGAGCGAGAAGTTTGGCGATGCGATCGCCCGTACGGGGCTCGGAGTCATTCATGACCGGCCGAATACATGCTCTGACGCGATCAGGCGAAAAAATCTTTGCGCCCGATAGGGTCGGGGCGCGTTATGACACGCAAGCGTAACAAGGGGCGGGGCGCCATGCTGTTCGGTAAGAAGAAGCGGCACATCGTCCGATTGCTGGTCGTCGAGGACGAACCACTGGTGGCGTTCGACAACGAACATGTGTTGTCGGAGGCGAAGTATGAAGTGGTCGCCACGGTCGACCGGGTGGCGGACGCCATCGATATCCTGTCCGACGGGCAGGCGATCGACCTTATTCTGGTCGACATCAATCTGGCCGATGGATCGGGGCTGGACGTCGCCCGCGCTGCACGGCAGCGCGATATTCCCGTGATGTTCGTGACTGGCTCCCTGCCGCCCGAGGCGGCGGAACTGGCTGCCGGCTGCCTGTCAAAACCTTATAACCAGCGCGACCTGCTGTCCGCGATCGTCGCAATCGAGGAGGGATTGCAAGGCAAGCCACCGAAGCGCCTGCCGCCCGGTTTCCGGTTGTTCGCGCCCGCCGCGTAACGCTTCCCTCCATCGCGATGGTCGCTATGGTCGCTCGCTCTCATAAGGAGCGGGCATGGGCGATACGGTGACGCAGGGACGGTGGCGGGACGGCGTGGCGCCGTATTTCGAGCGGCAGCCGCTTGCCGCGCTGGCGCTCGGTATCTCGTCGGGTTTTCCTTATGCGATGATCGGCGCGACGCTGACCACGCGACTGGCCGCCAGCGGCATCGACAAGAAGACCGTCACCGCGTTCAGCCTCGCCTTCCTCGTCTATAACCTGAAATGGCTATGGGCGTGGGTCGTCGATGGCGTCCGCCTGCCGCTGATCGGCCGATTGGGCCAGCGTGTCTCGTGGCTGATCGTGACCGGCCTGCTGGTGATCGCGGCGGTCGCCAATCTGGCGCTCGTCGATCCGTCCGCCAGTATCGGCGCGACCGCGACGGCGGCGATCCTGGTCGGCGCGGCGGGCGCCACATTCGACATCGTCATCGACGCCTACCGGATCGAGATACTGGCGCCGCGTCAGTTGGGCGTCGGTTCGGGCATGAGCCAATATGGCTGGCGGATCGGATCGGCGGGCGCAGGTGCGCTGGCGCTGGTGGTCGCGGAACGGCACGGATGGAGCGCCGCCTATCTGGCCTGCGCCGCCTTCGCCTTGCCGGCGATGGTGGCGGGACTGGTATTGGGTGAGCCAGTCCGGCGGCGTGATCCCGTCGTTCAGCGCGGCTTCGCCGAGGGGCTGAAGGCGATCTGGGGACCGTTCGTGCAGTTCTTCGCGCGCGACGGCGCGCTGCTGGTGCTGCTGTTCATCCTGATCCACAAGATCGGCGACACGCTGGCCAACCTGACGTTGCGGCTGCTGTTCGACGATCTGGGCTTCACCGGCGACGAGATCGCCTTCTACGACGTCGGCGTCGGCTTCATCGCCTATCTGGTCGGCATCTTCGTCGGCGGCATACTCTACGCGCGGATGGGGATGAAGCGGTCGGTGCTGCTCGCGCTCGTTCTGATGGCGGTATCCAACCTGTCCTTCGCCGGACTGGCCGCGGCCGGGCATTCCAACATCGGCATGGCCGCCGCGATCGGGTTCGAGAACGCGGCGAGCGGATATGGCGGCGTCGTCGTCATCGCGTATTTCTCCGCCCTGTGCGACCTTCGCTTCACCGCCGCACAGTTCGCGCTGATCTCCGCCGCCGCCAGCATCGTCGGCCGGATCGTCACCGGCACCACCGCGGGCGCGTTGATCGAGCGGTTCGGCTATGTCGATTTCTATCTGTCGACGACGCTGTTGGCCCTGCCCGGCGTCGTCCTGTTCTGGTGGATGAGCCGGACCGGCCTGGTCGATCAATCGATCGGCAGCGCGGGCATCACGGGTGAGGGCGATGCCCGCGATGTCCCGTAAGCTGCCCGGTCTCAGCTGACGGGACGCCCCTCATCGGCAAAGGCGGCGGTAACGGCGGCGGCGGCCATCAGCACGTTCTCGACCCGCCGGACCCCGAGCAGATCGGTGGTGAGCAGCCGCGCCTTTTCCGGCGCCATCTCGATCCGCCCCAAAATCGATACCAGCGCCGCCTCCGCCGGGGTCATGCGCGCGCAGCAGCAGGGCGCGATCGCGATCGTACCCGCCGCGGTCGACGCAAGTTCTGCCATCAGCACCCGCATCAGCACCAGCGGCCGACGAAAGCCCTGTCCGAACGCCGTGAAAAAAGCATGCGCCGCGCGGGCATCGGCCAGACCATGCGCCCCCATCCGCCGCATCGCAAACAACGCGATCCGCGCATTGACGCACGTAGGCAGCGCATGAGGCAACAGGGTGGTGGTATCGGTCGTCATCGGGGCGTCTCCGCTCGGGTCGAAACCAAGCCTCGCGCGTTCGTTATTGCAAGTCAATAGCAACTATGTCGGTAGTTCCTCATTGGCGGCGAGTGCCGAGCCAGCCAGATAAAGCGACCCGGCGATCAGCACGATACCGGCCGTTTCGACGCAGGCCAGGGCAGCCTCGACCGAATCGGCCATCGTCGCCTCCAGCCGGAGTTCATGCGCCAGTCCGGCCAACGCCGCCGGATCGTGATGCTCATGCCCCGGCACCGGCACGGCCACCACGCGGCCGACCGATGACGACAGCAGCCGCAACACCGCCGGCGCATCCTTGTTCGCCAGCATCCCCAGCACCAGCGTCACCGGCCGCCCCCGCGCGATCCCGCGCAGCGCCCGCGCCACCGGCGCGGCGGCGGAGGGGTTATGCGCCCCGTCCAGCCACAACTCGCTCCCATCCGGCAACAATGTGGTCAGCGGCCCCGGCGACAATCGCTGCATCCGCGCGGGCCACTGCGCCCAATCCGCCGCCGCGCGATACGCCGCCTCCGGCACCGCCAGCGCTCCCTGATGGCGCAGCATCGCGATCGCCAGTGCCAGATTGCGCGACTGATGCGCGCCGATCAGGCGGGGGCGGTGCGTGACGACCGAAAATCCCGGATCGGCATAGCGCATCGTGGTCCGAGCCGTTTCGCTATGCCATTCACGCCCCCGCGCCAGCACCGTCGCGCGCGCGACAGCGGCCACCTGCGCGATGCGATCCGCTGAGCCTCGCGGATAGTTCATCGTGACGAGCGGAACCCCCGCCTTGGCAATGCCCGCCTTTTCCCCGGCGATCGTCACCGCACCGCGACCCAAAAAGGATTCGTGATCCACCCCCAACGCCGCAATGCCGGTGACGGCCGGCGCGACGATGACGTTGGTGGCGTCCAGCCGCCCGCCCAATCCAACCTCGACGATGGTCGCCGCCGCCGGGGTTCGGGCAAACGCCAGGAATGCGGCGGCCGTCGTCACCTCGAAAAAGCTCGGACGGATATCCTCCGCGATATCCAGCACCTCGGCCAGCAGGTCGGCCAACGCCTCATCATCGATCAGCCGGCCGGCAACCCTGATACGTTCGTTGAACCGAACCAGATGCGGGCTGGAATAGACGTGGACGGACAACCCCGCCGCCTCGATCGCCGCGCGCAGGAATGCGCAGGTCGATCCCTTGCCGTTCGTCCCGGCGACATGGAACACCGGCGGCATCGACAGATGCGGATCGCCCAGTCGCGCCAGCAGGGCGGCGATCCGCTCCAGTCCCAGCACATCCGCGCCGGGGGACAGCATCGCCAGCCGATCAAGCTGATGCTGGACGGCGGCATGCGAAGAAATGGCATGATCGGGCATGATGGTTCCTCGCCCGTATCCTATGGTTTGCCGGTTACGCCGCCGCCGCGCGGTTACCGCAGAGATAACCGATCACCTGCGCCAGCCGATCGCGCAGTTCCTTTCGATGAACCACCATGTCCAGCATCCCGTGATCGAGCAGATACTCCGCTCGCTGGAATCCCTCGGGCAGCTTTTCACGGATCGTGCTTTCTATCACGCGCTGGCCGGCAAAGCCGATCAACGCGTTCGGCTCGGCGATCTGCACGTCGCCCAGCATCGCATAGCTGGCGGTGACGCCGCCCGTGGTCGGGTCGGTCAACACGACGATATAGGGCAGGCCGGCATCGTGCAGCATCTGGATAGCCACTGTGCTGCGCGGCATCTGCATCAGACTTAGGATACCTTCCTGCATCCGTGCGCCGCCCGCCGCCGTGAAGATCAGGTACGGACAGCGATCCGCGATCGCCGCCTCTACGCCGCGAACGAACGCCTCGCCCACCGCCAGACCCATCGATCCGCCCATGAAGGCGAAATCCTGCACGCCCATCACCACCCGGTGCCCCAGGATCGTGCCGCGCGCATTCAACAGCGCGTCAGTCTCGGTCGTCGCGGTGCGCGCGGCCTTGATCCGATCGACATATTTCTTAGAATCGCGGAATTTCAACGGATCTTCCGGCACCTTGGGCGCGGGCAGTTGAGCACAACTGCCCTCGTCCAGAATTTGCGAAAAACGGATTTTCGGCCCGATGCGCTCGTGATGCTCGCACCGCGGGCAGACATAGAGGTTCTCCTCCATCTCGCGCGTGAAGACCATCTGGCCGCATCCCTTGCACTTGTGCCAGAGATTCTCTTCCGGCTGGTCCTTCTTGGATTTGAAGGCCAGGGCATTGCGGACGTTGTTCAGCCAGCTCATCGGCCAGTTTCCTCGATACGATCGTTCCGGGCTGACGCAACGGCGTCGGCAAGGGAACGGATATAGGCGGTGACGGACGCCGGCGCATCCGCACCATGCTCCGCCACGACCTCGACGATCGCCGATCCGACGACCACCGCATCCGCGACCCGCGCCACGGCCGCGGCCTGTTTGGGGGTACGGATGCCGAAGCCGACCGCGATCGGCAGGTCCGTCGCCGCCTTCAGCCGCCCGACCGCTTCCTCGATCGACGCCTGCGCCGCCTGTTGCAGGCCGGTGATGCCCGCGACGGAGACATAATAAAGAAACCCCTCCGCGCCCTCAAGCACGGTCGGCAGGCGCGCGGCATCGGTGGTCGGCGTCGCAAGGCGAATCGGGGCAATGCCATGCGCGCGCAGTTGCGGGCCCAGCGCGTCGTCTTCCTCGGGCGGAATATCGACGCAGATGACGCCGTCGACACCGGCGGCGGCCAGCGCATCGGCGAACCAGTCCGCGCCCCGTCGCAGCATCGGATTGGCGTAACCCATCAGCACCAGCGGCACCGCCGGATGACGCGCACGGAACCCGGCAGCGATCGACAGGATGTCGGCGGTGGTGGTGCCGGCCGCCAGACTGCGGATGTTCGCATTCTGGATCGCCGGCCCGTCCGCCATCGGATCGGTGAACGGCATGCCCAGTTCGATCACGTCCGCGCCGCCCGCGACCAGTGCATCTAGAATGGCGGGAGTAGCGGCCGGTGTCGGATCACCCGCCGTGACGAAGGCGATCAGCGCCGGGCGATCCTTGGCGAACACGGCGGCCAGACGATTGATGGCACCCTCGCTCACATCTCGACTCCCAGCGCCGCCGCGACGGTAAAGATGTCCTTGTCACCGCGCCCGCACAGGTTCGCGAGAATGATCTGGTCGTCACGCATCGTGCGGGCATGGCGCGATACGGCGGCGATCGCATGGGCCGGCTCCAGCGCGGGGATGATCCCCTCGGTCCGGCACAGCAGCTGGAACGCGTCCAGTGCATCCTTGTCGGTCGCGCTGTCATACTGGACCCGGCCGATATCACGCAGCCACGCATGCTCGGGGCCGATACCGGGATAATCCAGACCGGCGGAGATCGAATGGCCCTCGGCGATCTGGCCGTCCTGATCCTGCAACAGATAGGTCTTGTTGCCGTGAAGCACGCCGGGGAACCCGCCAGCCAGACTGGCGGCGTGTTCGCTGCCCTCCAGACCATGGCCCGCCGCCTCGACGCCCAGCATCGCCACCGACGCATCGTCAAGGAAGGGATGGAACAGCCCGATCGCGTTCGATCCGCCACCGATCGCGGCGACGAGCATGTCGGGCAGGCGACCGGTCCGCGCCAGCATCTGCGCCCGCGCCTCGCGTCCGATCACGCTCTGGAAATCGCGGACGAGTTCGGGATAGGGGTGGGGACCGGCGGCCGTGCCGATGATGTAGAACGTGTCGTGGACGTTCGCGACCCAGTCGCGCAGGCCCTCGTTCATCGCATCCGACAGCGTCTTTGCGCCCGACGTGACCGGCCGCACCTCGGCACCCAGCAACTTCATGCGGAACACGTTGGGCTGTTGCCGCTCGACGTCCTTGGCACCCATATAGATAACGCAGGGCAGACCGAACCGAGCGCAGACCGCCGCGGTGGCGACACCATGCTGACCCGCCCCCGTCTCGGCGATGATCCGCGTTTTTCCCATGCGGATGGCCAGCAGGATCTGGCCGATGCAGTTGTTGATCTTGTGCGCGCCGGTATGGTTCAGCTCGTCGCGCTTGAACCACACCTGTGCGCCCATGCCCGCATCGACCCCGGTCCGCAGCGCCTCCGACAGGCGTTCCGCGTGATAGAGCGGGCTGGGGCGGCCGACATAATGCTCCAGCAGATCGTCGAACTCCGCCTGAAACGCCGGGTCTGCCTTCGCCGCGCGATATTCGCGCTCGAGATCGAGGATCAGCGGCATCAGCGTTTCGGCGACATAGCGGCCACCGAACTGGCCGAAATGACCACGGTCGTCGGGCTGGGCGCGGAAGGAGTTGGGTGCGTGGAGAGGGGATGCGTTCATGACTGGGCGGCCTTAAGGAACCGGGCGATCTTGTCCATATCCTTGACGCCCGGCGCGCTTTCCACGCCCGACGATACATCGACCAGTGCCGTTCGGGTACGGGCGATCGCGTCGGCGACATTGTCGGGATCGAGGCCCCCGGACAAAGCCCAGGGCAGCGGATGTCGGAAGCCCGCCAGCAACGACCAGTCGAATCGCAATCCCATGCCACCGGGCAGCGCCGCGTCCTCGGGCGTCTTCGCGTCGTACAACAACCGATCGACCGCTCCGACAAAACCGGGAGCCGCATCAAGGTCACCGCGCGTCTTTACGGCGACCGCCGCCCAGACATTCTTGCCCAGCTTCGCGCGAATAGCCGCCGCACGGGCCGGCGTCGCCTTGTGTAGCTGGATGACGTCGAGTAGCGGCGCCGCTCGTTCCAGCAACAGATCGTCCGGATCGACGAACACCCCCACCCGCGCGACATGATCCGGCACCCGTGCCGCCAATTGCGCCGCGGTGTCGAAATCCAGATTCCGGGGCGAGGGTGGGAAGAACACGAAGCCGACATGGCTCGCCCCGCCCGCCAGCGCGGCATCGAGAGTAGCGGCGGTGTTCAGACCGCAGATTTTGACCAGCATTGTCTCTCTTCGCGCTTCGACCGGATAATGACAACCGTCGCTCAGGATTACGCGGCGGCGGCCAGCACCTCGCCGTGGAACGTCTCCATCTGCGCCAGCGACTTGGGCGTCAGCGTCACGACATCCTGGTCGCGGTGAACCATGTCCTCGGCCACCAGATGCTTCAACCAACGTTCGCCCACCGTCCAGTTCTTCGATGTCATATTGATGAGATTATCGCTGTAGATCGTTTGTTTCCGGATCGAAGCAATAAACAGATGGAGCAGCATGTCCCAACCATATTCATCGAATATATCTGACGGAAAATGGCCGTATCGCAAGGCACGCAGCGCGACCTGTGTCTTGGCCAAGTCCAGCGCATTTTCGTATCTTGCCATTATTATCCTCCAAATAAGGATAGCAATTATGCCCTATTCGTGGTTGGCACAATGCATCTTCCCGACAAATATTTGAATCTGATACAGATTAGCTTTAGGCATGTGACCTATGTTAAGCGCGACTTCCACCGATCCTTTAAGACAGGCGCTCGTCCACGCGCTCCGCTGTGCTGACACGGTGGGCAACACACTTGTGTCGGCGCTCCTCGAACACTGTCTGGCCGTGCTGGACAGCCCGCCGCCTGATTGACTAGAGGGTAGCGGCGATCGCCCGCGCGGCAGCGTCCGGATCGTCGGCCTGTGTGATCGGGCGGCCAATCACCAGGATCGACGCACCGGCATCCATTGCGGCGCGCGGCGTCACCACCCGCTTCTGATCGCCCACCGGTCCGTCGGCAGGCCGTACGCCGGGCACGACGAAGAACCCCCTGGGCCAGATCGCCTTGGCCGCCGCGACTTCCGCGCCGGAACAGACGATGCCGTCGACCCCTGCCTCCTGCGCCAGGGCGGCGAGCCGTACGACATGGTCATGGGCATTGCCCTGCACGCCGGTAGCCACCAGATCGTCGGCATCGAGACTGGTCAGCATCGTGACCGCGATCACCTTCGTACCCAACGGTGCGGCTGCCTTGGCGTCTTCCAGCATTGCCCGGCCACCCGATGCATGGACGGTCAGGATCGCCGGCTCCAGCGGCGCAAGCGCCTGCACCGCCTTGGCCACGGTATTGGGGATGTCGTGCAATTTCAGGTCGAGGAAGATCGGCAGACCGAAACCCGCCATCTCACGAGCCCCGGGCTGGCCATGCGCCGCGAAGAATTCGAGGCCGAGCTTCAGGCCGCCGACATGGGTATGCACCCGGTCGGCCATCGCCTTGGCGCGGGTGAGGTCGGGCGTATCGATCGCGACGAAGACGCGGCTGGTCATCAGAGCAATCCGTTGCCAGCGGGCGCGATCGGCGTCGGCGCCAGACCGGGTGACGGCTGCGCAACGGGCGACACCGGCGACATCGGCGCGGTCGCGGCATGCAGCGCGCGCGTTTCCGCCAGCGTCCGCTCGCACGTCGTCAGCCGCTGGTTCAGCCGCCACCGGCGCGCAGCCTGCCACCCCAGCGTGGGCAGCAGTCCGAGCAGAAACGTGAAGAACAGCAGGAAGGGCAGGTTGACGTCAGCCACCAGTCCACCGGGCAGGCGGATCGGCACCGCCGTCCAGTTGCCGATGGTGAATGCCGCGGCCAGAAACGCGAGCAGGCACCAGAACAGGATTTTCAGGAACTGCATGCGGTTCTCCCTTCGCCCATATCGCTAGCGACCACGGCACGACTTGGCCAGCCTTCAGCCGATTTCACGCCGCAACGAGGCGATCAGCGGCCCGATCGCCGTCAGCCGCCGCTCCTCCTCGTCCAGGATCGCCACGAACGCCTGCCGCTTCACGGCCGCGATCCGGCCGGCCCTCAGGCGCGCGGAGGCGGGCAGGGCCGATACGACGATATCGATCAACCGTTCCGCCCCGTGCAGCCGCCCCCAGATATAGTCGTTCTCCCGGTAGGCGCGGCTGAAGAAAGCGCCGAAGCTGTTGAACTGGATACCCTTCAACGTCGCTTCCGCACCGCCGGCCCGGATCGTCGTGGCGTCATCGGGGGCGATACGATCGACCTTGATCGCATCGAATTCGTCCAGCCCCTCGCCCTGCAACAGCGGCAGCGTCGCACCGTCGAAGAAAGGAAACCCCAGATAGGCGAGCAGCAGGGGTCGCCGCGCATGGCGATCCAGTCCGGCGAGCGCGGTCGACAATCGCTCGTCCGCCTCCGCATCCAGCCGCGCCAGATCAAGCGATGCGGCCAGCAGGTCGAGGAACGGGCCGGCATCGTCCCGCAGCTCGCGCGCCATCGGCCGCAGCGCGCGATGCGGCTCGCTGCGTTGCGCATCGAGATAGGGGGCAAGCGATAGATAAATCGCCTCCCGCATCGGCGTCAGCAGGGCATCGGCTTGCGCTTCCTCCAGTTCGCCGAGCCGTCTGGCCAACAGACGCAGCCGGCGGATGCGATAACCGATATCGAAGCGGCGCAGGAAATCGATCGCCCCTGCGCTCGCCCCCACCTCGCCCGCGCCGGCCGTCGCGATCGCCGCCGACCGCATTCGGTGATGCCCGGCGCCATGATCGCCTGCGACCGCATCCGTCAGCACCGCCAGCGCATCAAGCACACCGTCCAGCTTCAGATGGTTATAGGCGACATATCCATATCCCGCCTGCGCCGCCGCCGCCGTCTGCGCCCGCCGACGCCACGTCGCCAGCCGCCGGGGCGTCGGCCGGTCGAGGAACAGCGTCCGCCCGAACAGCGACTCGACCTCCGCCTCTACCGCCGGTCGGATCGCATCCACGATGCCGGCCAGTCGCTCGACCCGACCGGACCGGGCGGCCAGTGCATCCAGATTGTCGCGGATCGGCTGCTGGCGGGGCAGTTCGCTCAGCGCGCCCAAAATGGTCTGGAAAAATCCCGGCGTCTCGCCACCGCCGGCCAGTCGAAATTTCAGCCCCGGAAACGGATCGATATACACGAACCGGCGATCCACCTGCCGACGGGCGGGCCGTTCCTTCAGCGCATCGATCGCGGGGCGAAAGGGCGCGTTGGCCAGCACCGATCCGTCGATCAGCACGGCCTTGTCCGCCCGTCCGGCAGCGGCATGGCGAGGCAGGATGCGGCGCAGGAACGCCCGCCGCCCCGGCCATGCCGTGCCGCGTGCCTGCAACACCGTATCGATCTCCCCGACCGAAAACGGCGGAAAGGCCCCCGGAAAACTCGACGTCGCCCGTGCCGCAAAAGCGAGTTCAGGCATCGCCGCCAACGTATCGACGGGCTCGCCCGCATCGGAAAAGCTGACGACGACCCGGTGCTCGGTCTCGACCACTTCGGGCGGAGAATTGAGGGGCAATCGTTCCGGATGCCCCCCGAAGTCGGTCACCGTCACGAACAGGTCCAGCGGCTGGCCGGGCGGCAACAGGCGCGGGCCACGCGGGGCCGCATCCATCGCCGCCAGCGCGTCGAGCAACAGGCCGCTGAACGTCTCGCCCCCGAACGGCGGCTCGAACCAGCGCGAACGGACGAAGCGCGACATCTTCGCCCGCACTTCGTCGCGCGTCGCGGCGTCGTCCAGTTCGTCCACCGCCTCCTTGCTGCGCCCTGCCGCCATCCACGCGAGCGGCAGCGCCCACGCCTTGGAAAAGCGCGATGCGGGGGCGGCGGCCGGATCGATCAGCGCATCGACATCCGCCGACGTCAGCCACAGGTCGGTCAGCGGATCGAGCGACTGTCCGGTGGCGATCGCCTGCGCCAGAAAAATGCCGTTGATCCCGCCCGCCGACGCTCCCGCGACGATATCGGCCAGCACCCGGAGCTTCAGCCCGCCCTGTTCCTCGATCTCGCCCAGCAGCGTGTGATAGACGATGTCGGTGCCCGCGACCGGCGTCTCGCCAGCGTGATAGGCATGGCTGGCGCGGGCAAGTCGCCATACCTCCTTGGTGATGCCGTGCATGTAAACCGCCAGGCTGATGCCGCCATAACAGACCAGCGCCAGCCGCAGCTCCTTTTCATGCATCGGCAACATCCACTCCACTTGGCGGTATCACGTCCAGCATTGCCCAGATCGGCAAATGGTCTGACGCCTTGCGTGCGGCGGCGCTGGCATGGACCCCGCATTCCACCACGCGCAGATCGCGAGAAGCCATGATCCGGTCCAGCCGGGCGATCGGCCGGCGGGCATGGAACGACGCGCCCGTACCCGCCACCTGATAATCGCGCCCGAAGTCGCGCAGGCATCCCGCCGCCGCACTCCATTCGTTCAGGTCGCCCATCAATACTGTCGGATGGATGCTGTCCCGATGGGTCACATGCGCCAGGATCGCCGCCGCCTGCCGCCGCCGCCACAGGCCGGACAGGTCCAGATGCATGCCCACCACCCGCAACACGACATCGCCGATCGCGATGTCGGCGGTGACGGCCCCGCGCGGCTCCAGCGCGGGCAGGTGGATCGCCTCGCACCCGACGACGGTCGCGTTCTTGCGCACCAGCAAGGCGTTGCCATGCCACCCCATCGACGTCGCGCGAAGCCCGACCGCGACATGCTTCCAGTCGCTATGATCCTCCAGCAGATGCGGCGGGATCACACCGGTCCGCGCGCCGAAGCGGCGATCCGCCTCCTGCAGCGCGACGACATCGGCGTCGATCTCCCTTAACACATCGAGGATTCGTTCGGGGTTCCGGCGGCGGTCGGCGCCAATCCCCTTATGCATGTTGTAGCTGGCGACTTTTATCATTCCGGCTACGCAACGCAGAACCGATGGCCCCGGTTGCAGAACACTGGCCGATCGTAAATGGCTTCGGCTAAAGGCGATCGATGGTCGACGAATATGCCCATGGCCGGCGAGACGGCCTGCGCCTCGCACTCTCCATCCTTGCAGCGGAGGAGGCGAAGTGGGCGGCACTGCTCGGTGAAAGCCCGTCATGGCGAACGAATGCCATCCGTGAGGTGCGGCACAAGACCCTGCAGGTCGCGCAGAAGCGCATCCAGACGGTACTCAATCGATCGAAGCCGAAGGATGACGCCGCGGTGGACGCCGAACTGGCATCGGCCCTCGAAAAGGTCGGGCTTTGAAGAACACCACATACCCGCCAGCCATCGTCTGCTAGACGCCGCCCGGCAGGAGACGACAATGGCAGGAACGGCAAAGGAATGGGATGGGGCCGCCGTCCGCAAATGGCTGGAAAGCCGCGTCGTGGCCGCACGATCCGATCAGGTGGCGGCGGAGCGGGGCGGCAGGGACCGACAGGACGATTGCGACAAGGCGACGGCCGAGGAAATGGTCTGTTCCTTCCTCAAGGGGAGCAGATCGGTCGATGCGATGGAATCTTTCTCCGCCGAACTAAGATCCCTGCTCGATCGTGACGACTATATCTGGCGCGGCGTGTATGACGATGCCCGGTTCGACCGCCATGTCCGCACCTACATCAAGAAACTGGCGCGGATGACCAAGACGAACGACGGGTTCGGGAATATCGCCCATTATCAATGACGACGACATCGGCTCACCACCGGCTGGGCCACAACGAAAGATGCAACGGCACCATATGAATTCGACCGATCGGGATTTGCAGGCGCTGGGCTGGGACGAGCATTTCGACCGGCAATTGTCGGTCGAGGAAGCGGCCTATTGCCGGGCCGTGCGGGTGATGTCGGTCCATCGCGGCAAGATCGCCGTTGCCGGCGCCGGCTGGGCAGGGTTCTGCTCGCCGCATATCCCCGGCGCCGCCCCGTCCGATCTTCACCCGACGGTCGGCGACTGGTTGCTGATCGCCGCCGCCACCCTGCAACCGGTCCGCGTCCTCGACCGGAAGAACCTGTTCAAACGGCGCGCCCCCGGCGATCCCCGGCGGGAACAGATGATCGCCGCCAATGTCGACACGGTCTTCATCGTCGCCTCATGCAACCAGGATTTCAGCGTCGCGCGACTGGAACGCTATCTCGTGATGTCGCGCGAGGTTGGCGTGAACGCGGTCGTCGTTCTCACGAAGACCGACCTGACCGATATGCCTGAAACATTCGCCGAAGCCGCACGCGCGATAGAACCCGGACTGGTCGTCAGGACCGTAGATGGCCGCGATCCCGCCGACGTTGCCGGTCTTGCCGACTGGTGCGGTCCGGGCAAGACGGTCGCGTTTCTCGGATCATCGGGTGTCGGCAAATCGACCCTCGTCAACACGTTGCGCGGCTCCGACAGCATCGCCACGCAGGCGATCCGCGAGAATGACGGCACTGGACGGCACACGACGACGGTCCGCGAGATGCATCGCCTCGATCATGGAGGATGGCTGCTCGATCTGCCCGGCATGCGGGAACTGCAACTGTCGGAAGCTGCCGGTGGTATCGCCGAAGTCTTCGACGATTTCGCCTCGGCGGCGGCGGAATGCCGGTTCTCGAACTGTTCGCACGGCAACGAGTCCGGCTGCGCCGTCCGGGCCGCGATCGAAACGGGCGCGTTGACGGTGGAGCGTCTGGAGCGCTGGCGGAATCTGGCGGCGGGAGAAGGTACTTCGCAAGCCGCGAAACGCCGGTCGCGATAGAAACCGGACCCTTATTCGGTCGCCCGGGCGGGCGGCAGCATCCGCTCGACGGCAAGCACCCCCAGCGCCGATGCCGACAGGCACGCCGCCAGAAACAGCATCGGCCCCGTGTCGCCGCCGGTCCGATCCCGGATCGCCGGCACCACGGCCTGTGCGACGAACCCGCCCAGATTGCCCACCGAATTGATCGCCGCGAACCCGGCCGCCGCCCTGGCACCCGACAGGAAGCGGGGCGGCAACGTCCAGAACACCGGCTGACCGGCAAAGATCGCCGCCGCCGCAAAGCTGAGCAGGACGAACCGGATCACGACGTCATCGACGATCACGCTCGCCACAAGGAGCACCGCCCCGATCAGCGCCGGCCCCGCGGCATGCCAGATCTGGTTCCGGAACCGCGCAGCATGGCGCGGCACCACCCACAGCGCCAACCCGACCAGCGTCCACGGGATGATGTTGAGGAAGCCATTGACGGTATTCGACACACCGAAGCCGCGCACGATCGTCGGCAACCAGTAACTCAGCCCGTACGCCGCCAGTGGAAATCCGACATAGACCAGGCATAGCAACACCACCCGCCGATCGCGCAATGCCGTCAGCGCGTGGCCCTGCTCCGCCGCCACGGCTGCCGGTGGCTCGGCCAATTCCTCCGCCAGCCACGCCTTCTGCTCCGCCGTCAGCCAGCGCACGCTATCGGGCGCTCGCGGCAACAGGAACAGCACGGCGGGGGCGAGCAGGATCGCCGGCAGACCCGTCGCCAGAAATACCCATTGCCACCCCGCCAGCCCCCAGGTGCCGCCCTGATCCAGCAGAAACCCGCCGATCGCCGCCCCGACCGCATTGGCCACCGCGCTCGCCAGCATGAACAGCCCGACCGCACGAGCCCGGTGCCGCGCCGGAAACCAGAGCGTCAGGACATACAGCACACCCGGAAAGAACCCGGCCTCCGCCACGCCCAACAGAAATCGCAGGATGTAGAACGCCGTGGCATTGGGCGTGAATGCCAGCAGTAACGTCACCACGCCCCAGCTCGCCATGATCCGCGCGAACCAGACACGCGCGCCAACCCGGTGGAGGAGCAGGTTGCTCGGCACCTCGAACAGGAAATAGCCGATGAAGAACAGCGACGCACCCAGCCCGAACGCCGCCTCGCTCAGCCCCAGCGCGTCCACCATCTGCAACTTGGCGTAGGAGATGTTCTGGCGATCGATATACGCGATCAGGTACAGCAGGCCCAGGAACGGCATCAGCCGCCACGTCACCCGGCGAACGGTCGCCTGCTCCACATCGCTCATCCGCTCTCCTTCGGCGGCCCGATCTGACCGCCAGGCCACCTGAACCTGTGGAAACATGGTGCCGGTTGCAGGAATCGAACCCGCGACCTTCGGTTTACAAAACCGCTGCTCTACCAGCTGAGCTAAACCGGCGCGGAGGACCCCATGCGTCATGCGACGCCGAAGGTCCAGCCCTCCGTTTGCGCAATCTGCGTCGTCATCGCGGGCGGGTGCCACAGCCCGTCGTCGCCCGACCGTGCGCGCAGCCATGCGGCGGTCACAATCGCGTCGGTGGCATGGTCGTCGTACCTCGCTAGCGGTCGATGCGCCGCCGACCCCAGCACGGCGAGCGCCGCATCCAGCGCCACCGCATTGCGAATCTTGCTGCGCCCCTTGCGCATCCCGGCGGCACGCGCTGCGATCGTCGTGTAGATTTCGACCACCAGCGGTCCCTCGTCCGGCACCGGATCGAATGGCCACAACGGCACCTGCGGCGCCAGCGCATGAAGCAGTCGCATGCCCGCGAAACTTGCCTTCGCCACCTGCGCCGCGCCGATCGCGTCGTACACCGTGGACGGCTTGCGCCCACCCTCCGCCAGTAATTCGCACGTTCGCCAGTGCAGGAACGACGCCTTGGCGCCATCCGCCGCCCCCAGATAGAAATGCCGCCCCCGCCGCCGTTCCAGAAATGTCGCCGCGCCCAGATCGGCATCGTCGCATTCCGCCTCGACATAGGCCCACAGCGCCAGTGCATCGGCGGTCGGCGGTTCACCCGGCAGATGCGCCCCTCGCGCTACGAACGGCGCGGAGAAGCTGAAGTCGAACCCGACCAGCAACGGCGTCCCTCGCTGCGCCAGCAGCCATTCCAGCACCCCGCCGCGCGACCACACGCCCCCCGGCGGCTCGACCAGCACCGGCGCCGCGTCGCCTGCCTCGCACAACGCAACCGCTATGCCGCGATGCCGCGTTCCCTTCGCGCCCGACCAGTCGATCGCGGCGAAACGCGTGAAGCGATCAGGGGCGATCGCCGAGCGCCTTGCGCCGGGTGATCGAGGCCACATCCCACCACGCCCGCGTTACGACCAACCGCACGCGGTTGGCATCGGCGGTGCCATAGCGGACCAGCAAACCCGGCCACCCCTCATAATGCGGCGTCTGCCAGAAGGTCGCGGGATCGGTATCGATCAGCACCTCCTTCTCGGCGAATGGACTGCGGACATGGAAGCTGCCCGCCTCATGCCCGGATGACACGAACATCCGGCCACCCGTCTTGATCGCCGGCTGCCCGTAAGAGGTGGATGCCTCGGTATGTGGCAGCGTCAGGGCAAACGCCGCGACCTCCGCCCAATCCTTCGCTGGATCGCGCCCGCAGGAACCGCCCGCAACAGCCTCGAACTAATCGCGTTTCGCATGCCGCATCTCCTCCCACCACGCCATCCGTTCGGCCACCCGCTTCTCATGCCCGCGTCCGCTGGGCTCGTAGAAGCGCTGCGGCGCCATCCCCTCCGGCCAGTAATCCGCGCCGGAGAAGGCCTCCTCGCTGTCATGGTCGTATTCATATCCCGCGCCGTATCCCATGTCGCGCATCAGCTTCGTCGGCGCGCCCAGGATATGCTTGGGCGGGCTGAGCGATCCGCCCTCCTTCGCCGCCCGCCACGCCGCCTTTTGCGCGGTATAGACGGCGTTCGATTTGGGCGCGGTCGCCAGATACAGGCACGCCTGCACGATCGCCAGTTCGCCCTCCGGGCTGCCGAGGAAGTCATACGTGTCCTTGGCGGCGATGCACTGCACCAGCGCCTGCGGATCGGCCAGGCCGATGTCCTCCACCGCCGCCCGCGTCAGCCGGCGCAGCACGTAGAGCGGCTCTTCGCCGGCCACCAGCATCCGCGCCATATAGTATAGCGCCGCCTGCGGATCGGACCCCCGGATCGATTTGTGAAGCGCGGAGATCAGGCCATAATGCCCCTCACGATCCTTGTCGTACACCGCCACCCGCCGTTGCAGCAGCGCCGACAACCCGGCCGGATCGAGCGGCGCGGGCAGATCGATCGCGAACAACGTCTCCGCCTGATTGAGCAGGAAGCGACCATCGCCATCAGCGCTGGCGATCAAGGCGTCACGCGCGGCGGGATCGAGGGGCAGGGGCCGTCCCTCCACCTCCTCCGCCCGCGTCAGCAACTGGTCCAGCGCCGCCCGGTCCAGCCGGTGCAGGATCAGCACCTGCGCGCGACTAAGTAACGCGGCGTTCAGTTCGAACGACGGATTCTCCGTCGTCGCTCCCACCAGCGTCACTGTCCCATCCTCGACAAAGGGTAGGAAACCATCCTGTTGCGCGCGGTTGAACCGATGGATTTCGTCCACGAACAACAACGTGCGCTTGCCCGCCCGGCCATGGTCCTTCGCCTCGGCGAACGCCTTTTTCAGGTCGGCGACACCGGAAAAGACCGCCGAGATACTGGTGAAGCGCAACCCCACCGCATCCGCCAGCAACCGCGCGATCGTCGTCTTGCCCGTTCCCGGCGGTCCCCACAGGATCATCGACGACAGGCGTCCCGCCGCGACCATCCGCCCGATCGCGCCGTCCGGGCCGGTCAGGTGATCCTGCCCGACTACCTCGGCCAGCATGCGTGGCCGCAACCGGTCGGCCAGCGGCGCATCGGCGGGGGGAATGTTGGTGGGGGCAGGGGGTTCGAACCCGGCAAACAGGTCGGCCATCGCCGTCATGTAAGTCGCTGGCAATCTCCCGTCACGCATTTGATACAAAGATATATCTTGAGTAGGTCTTGACGACCGATCGATCAGATATATCTTGAACGTATCAAGACACAGCAAGGACGTTTCATGTTTTCCCATCATCATCACGAACACAAATGCGGACCCCGCGGCGGCCGGTGGCAGCGCGGCCCGATGTCGGTCGAATGGTCGTTCACCGGTCCGGAACGTGGCGGTGGCGGCCGGCGCGGTCGGATGTTCGACGGCGGCGAACTGCGCCTCGTCCTCCTTCGCCTGATCGCCGACGAACCGCGCCACGGTTACGATCTGATCCGCGAGATCGAAGCAATGACCGGCGGCGCCTATGCTCCCAGTCCGGGCGTGGTCTACCCCACGCTGACCCTGCTCGACGAGATGGGCCTGATCGGCGAACAACAGTCGGAAGGCGCCAAGAAGCGCTTCGCGATCACCGACGCCGGCACCACCCATCTGGCCGAGCGGTCGGAAGAGGTCGCGGGCCTGCTCGACCGGCTGCGCGCGCTGGGCGAACATCGCGAGCGGACGGACGGCGCACCGATCCGGCGGGCAATGGGCAATCTGAAGGTCGCCCTGTCCGATCGGCTGGGTCGCGGCGAGTTTTCGGAGGAGACGCTGCACGACGTCGCTGCGTTGATCGATGAGGTCGCCCAGAAGATCGAGCGACTGCGGTGAGCGTCTCGGTCGCCCGCGTGCCGACGCAATCGGCCAGTCGCTATCTCCAGCAACTGGCCAAGCACTGGAGCCACAAGATGGAGGTGGCCTTCACGACCGAGGAAGGGACGATCACCTTTCCGAACGGCGCCCGCCTCGTCATGCGGGCGGCCAGCGATACGCTGGATGTCGAGTTGTCCGTGCCGGATGAAGGCGACGTGGCACGGATGCGCGACGTGGTGTCCAGTCATCTCGACCGCTTCGCCTTTCGCGAGGCACCGCTGACGTTCGACTGGCAGAGCGCCGGCTGATCCGTGCCTATCGACGCGCCATCACCGCCAGATAGGCGTCGAGCACCGCCTCGTTGATCGTGTCCCAGCGATAGGTCGCCGCCTTCGCATGGCCGGCGGCACCCATCGCCCGGCGCAGCGCCGGATCGGCGACGATCCGGCCGATCGCATCGGCATAGGCCGCCGCGTCGCGGGGCGAGACGAGGAAACCCGTCTCGCCCTCGTCGACCAGATCGCTGGCCCCGGTCGCCCGCGCGGCGACGACGGGAACGCCGGCCGCCATCGCCTCCAGCGTCACATTGCCGAACGTCTCGGTCACCGACGGATTGAAGAACACGTCCATCGACGCGACCGCCCGGCCCAGCGCCTCTCCCCGTTGGAAGCCGGCGAATTTGGCGGTCGGCACCTGTTCGGCGAACCATTCCCGTGCCGGCCCGTCGCCGATTACCAGCACCTCGTGCGGCACGCCGCGCGCGCTCAGCGTCTTGGCGACCTCGGCGAACACGTCGAGGCCCTTTTCCTTCACCAGCCGGCCGAGGAAGCCGATCGCCACCGCATCGTCGGCGATGCCCAGTTCACGCCGCCACGCCGTATCGCGTCGTGCGGGCTTGAACCGGTCGTGATCGACGCCCCGCGACCAGATATCGATCGGCGTCGTCACGCCCCATTGGCGCAGGATGGTCGCGATACCGGGCGTCGGCACCAGCACCTCGTCGCACCGCCCATAAAAGCGCGCGAGCAGCCGTTCGATCGGCCGTTCGAGAATGCTGAGGCCGTAATAGCGGGGATAGGTCTCGAACCGGGTGTGCAACGACGCGACAACGGGAATATCCTGACGCCGGCCCCAGCTGACTGCCCGGTGCCCGAGCAGTTCCGGCGCGGACACATGCACGATGTTGGGCGCGAACGTCGCCAGATCGCGCTTCACGCTGCCCGACAGCCCCCGCGCCATCCGATACTCGCCGCGACCTGCCGGCAACGGGATCGCCGGTACGTCGACCAGATCGCCGGTCGCCGGAAAAGCCGGGTTGGCGACGGTCGGCGAATAGACCCGCACAGCGACGCCGCGCGACAGCAAATGCCCCACCAGCAGGTTCAGCGCCTGATTGGCCCCGTCCCGTACATAATTGTAGTTGCCGCTGAATAGGGCGACGCGGAGGTCGGATGCCTGCATGGAGCGGCGCGGATAGCGCCGCGACGGCCCAAATGCCACCGTCCATCGCCTCCGATCGCTCGCCGTGCATTGTGTTCCCGTATCGTTCCGCCTAAATTGCCAACATGGCGAAACCGCAAAAGCGATATGTGTGCCAGGCGTGCGGCTCGGTCGCATCCCGGTGGCAGGGACAGTGTGCGGACTGTTCCGAATGGAACACGCTGGTTGAGGAGGCGAGCGCGGTCGTCACGCCGTTTGCGGCCAAGCACAACCTTCATGGCGGCGGCCGCTCGATCGTCCTGACCTCGCTCGATGCGGAGGTCACGCTGCCTGAACGGATGGCGACCGGCATCGCCGAATTCGACCGCGCGCTGGGCGGCGGCTTCGTCGAAGGGTCGGCGACGCTGATCGGCGGCGACCCCGGCATCGGCAAATCGACGCTGCTGTTGCAGGCTGCCGCCCGCATGGCGCTTGCCGGCCATTCGGTCGCCTATGTCTCTGGCGAGGAAGCCGCCGATCAGGTCCGCCTGCGCGCCCGCCGCCTCGGCCTCGGCAATGCCCCCGTGCAACTCGCGGCGGCCAGTTCCACCCGTGACATCCTGACGACGCTGTCGACCGGCGCGCCGCCCGCGCTGCTGGTGATCGATTCGATCCAGACCATGCACTCCGACTTGATCGAGGGCGCGCCCGGCACCGTCAGTCAGGTCCGCGCCTCCGCGCAGGAACTGATCCGCTTCGCCAAGGAACGCGGCACCGCGCTGGTGCTGGTCGGCCATGTCACAAAAGACGGCACGATCGCCGGTCCGCGCGTCCTCGAACACATGGTCGACACCGTGCTGGCGTTCGAGGGCGAGCGATCGCACCAGTATCGTATCCTGCGCGCCATCAAGAATCGCTTCGGTGGCACCGACGAGATCGGCGTCTTCTCGATGCAGAGCGAGGGACTGGCCGAGGTCGCCAACCCCTCCGCGCTGTTCCTCACCCACCGCGAAGAGGGCGTGACCGGCGCCACCGTCTTCCCCGCGCTGGAAGGGACACGGCCGGTGCTGGTCGAGATCCAGGCGCTCGTCGTCCGTTTGGCCAGCGGTGCTACGCCGCGCCGGGCGGTGGTCGGCTGGGACTCCGGCCGCCTCGCGATGATCCTCGCCGTGCTGGAGGCGCGCTGCGGCCTCAGCTTTTCGACCGCGGAGGTCTATCTGAACATCGCCGGCGGTTACCGCGTGCAGGACCCCGCCGCCGATCTCGCCGTCGCGGCCGCACTGGTGTCCGCCCTGTCGGAACGGCCGGTGCCGTCGGAATCGGTCGCCTTCGGCGAGGTCGCCCTGTCCGGCGAACTCCGCCCCGTCGCCCACGGCCCGCTCCGCCTGAAGGAGGCGGGCAAGCTCGGTTTCGAACGCGCCCTCGTCCCCATCGCGGTGGCGAAGGACGGCAAGGGAGAGGGGGCGATGCAGCTCACCGGCTTCCGCACGCTCGGCCAGTTCGTTGACCATATGCTGGGGCGCGGGTAGGCGAATGGACCCATGGCCCTGACCGCACTCGACATCGTCGTCCTCCTCGTCGTCGCGGGGGCCGCCATCATGGGCGGGGTGCGCGGTTTCGTGACGGAGGTGCTGTCGCTGTTCGCCTGGATCGCCGTCGTCGCCGCGCTGAAGCTGTTCCACATCACCGTCGCGCAGGCACTCAGCAACTACGTCGGCACCGTATCCGGCGCCGCCGTACTGGCGTTCGCGCTGATCGCCGGCGTCACCTATTTCGGCGGCAAGCTGGTCGCCGGCGCGATCGGTGCACGGACCCGCACCTCGGTGCTGGGGCCGGTCGACCGTGCGCTGGGCTTCGGCTTCGGCGCGCTGAAGGGACTGATCCTGACCAGCCTCTGCTTCCTGCTCGCCGCGCTCGTCTATGACACGATCGGCGGCGGCCCCGCCGGTCGGCCCGCGTGGATGACCGCCAGCCGCACCTATCCGCTGCTGAACGCCACCAGCGCCGGCATCGCCGATTTCGTCGACCGCCGTCGGCGCGGCCAGCCCGTGTTCGGCGCGCGACCCGCTTCCTCCTCGCCCATCCACAACGCCAGCGAGGCTCCATGAGCGCGCCCCTCTACAACACCGACATCCTCCGGCTGGCGGCCTCGATCCCCCATCACGAACGCCTCGTCGATCCGATGGCCAGCGTGGAACGGCGCTCGCCGATCTGCGGCAGCCGCGTCGTGGTCGATGTGAACGTCGGTCCTGACGGCCGCGTCAGCGACGTCGGCCTGCTGGTCCGCGCCTGCGCCCTCGGTCAGGCGTCATCCTCGTTGCTCGCCGCCGAGATCATCGGCCGCACGCCCCAGGAACTCGCCGACGCCCGCGACACGCTGACGACATGGCTGGCGGCGGGTGAGGGCGACGCCCCGGCATGGCCCGGCCTCGGCATCTTCACGCCCGCCCTGTCCTATACCGCCCGCCACGCCTCGATCCGTCTCGCGTTCGAAGCCGCCGCCGAAGCCGCCGAACAGGCCGCCGCCCGCGAACCGGCAAAGACCTGATGCACGAAGCGCAATCCTTCTCGCTCCTCCGCGACGGCGCAATCCTGCTCGGATCGGGACTGCTCTTCGTCCTCCTGTTCCGCCGCCTTGGCCTCGGTGCCACCCTCGGTTATCTCGTCGCCGGCGCCGTCGTCGGTCCCCATGTCCTCGGCCTGGTCGGTGATGCCGAATCGAAGATGGGCATCGCCGAGCTCGGCATCACGCTGCTCCTCTTCATCGTCGGGCTGGAACTCAACCCGTCGCGCCTGTGGCGGATGAAGCACGAGATCTTCGGCCTCGGCCTGTTGCAGGTCGTCGCCTGCGGCCTCGCGATCACCGCCGTCATCCTCGCCGCCGGGTTCAGTCCGGCCGCCGCCTTCGCGCTCGGCCTGCCCTTGGCCCTGTCGTCGACCGCGCAGGTGCTGCCGATGCTGCAATCGTCGGGCCGCATGCGGACGCCGTTCGGCGAGCGGACTTTCGCGATCCTGCTGTTCCAGGACCTGTCGATCGTCCCGCTCATCACCATCATCGCCGCGATGAGCCGCAATCCGGCGGACGCACACGCCCCGCCCGGCTGGCTGCTCGGCCTCTACACCATCGCCGCGGTCGTCGGCCTCGTCCTCGCCGGGCGCTTTATCCTGCGCCCGTTTTTCCGCCTGATCGGCAATCTGGGCGAGCGCGAGATGTTCATCTTCGCCGCGCTCTTCACCGTCATCGCCAGCGCCGCGATCATGGAGATGCTCGGCCTGTCCACCGCGCTCGGCGCATTCATCGCCGGCGTGATGCTGGCCGACAGCCCGTACCGGCACGAACTGGAAGCCGATGTCGAGCCGTTCCGATCGATCCTGCTCGGCCTGTTCTTCCTCGCCATCGGCATGATGCTCGATCTTCAGGCGATCGCCGACCGGCCCCTGTTCGTCATCGCGATGGCGGCGGCGTTGATCCTGACGAAGGCGACGGTGATCTTCGCGATCGGTATGGCATTTCGCATGCCATGGCGCGGCGCGCTCGCGCTCGGCCTGTTGCTCAGTCAGGGCGGCGAGTTCGGCTTTGTTCTGTTCGCGCAGGCGCAATCCGGCCTGCTGGTCGCGCCCGAGGCCGCCAGCCTGTTCGGCGCGATCATCACCCTGTCGATGGCGACGACCCCGTTCCTGATGAGCGCCACCCGCCGCTTCCGCGCCCAGCCCATCGCCAAGCATCAGGAGCGCGACGGCCCCACCACCGACGGCGCCAACGCGCTCATCGTCGGCTATGGCCGGTTCGGCCAGACGGTCGCGCAGATGCTGATCGCCGAGGGGGTGCCGGTGACCCTGATCGATCGCGATATAGAAATGATCGACGTAGCCGGGGAGTTCGGCGCCAAGGTCTATTACGGCGACGGCACCCGTCTCGACCTGCTGCGTCAGGCGGGTGCGTCGGAGGCGGAATTGATCCTGTTCTGTCTCGATGGCGACCAGATCGAACCCGACACGCTGGAGGGGGTCCACGCCGCCTTCCCGAACGCCGCCATCTTCGTCCGCGCCTATGATCGTCGCGCCGTCATCAAGCTGCGCGGCGCACCGGTCGATTATGTCGTGCGCGAGGTGCTGGAATCCGCCGTGTCGATGGGCCGTCGCGCACTGACCGCGCTGAACGTCGATCCGACCCAGATCGACCGCACCGAACAACTCTATCGCGCCCGCGACAAGGAACGCCTGCATGCGCAGGTGGAGGCCGGCGACCTCCGCGCCGCCACCGATCGCATCATCACCCAACCGACGAGAGGATAAAGGCGATGCTCGCTGTTCTGGCCGCCCTGTCGGGGGCGCTGGCCGTCGCGGCGGGCGCGTTCGGTGCCCATGGCGTCACCGGGCAGGCCGCCGACTGGCTGCGCACCGGCGGCCAGTATCAACTGATCCACGCCGTCGCCGCGCTGGTCGCCCTGCGACTGGAGGCGAGGGGGCCGGCCTGGCTCTTTGTCGCCGGCGCGGCGATCTTCGCGATCACGCTATACGCCATGGCGGTCGGCGCCCCCCGCTGGTTCGGAGCGATCACGCCGATCGGCGGGGCAATGCTGATCGGCGGCTGGCTATGGCTGGCATGGACGCTGCGGGCATCCTGATCGTTGAATCCGGTTGATTTGGCTAGCCGTTGCAGTCGGGATTGATCCGGCCCACTATCGCTACCAAGCGATTACCCTTTCTCAAAATGGATCGAATTTCGGGAAAATGTCGATCAGTCGCCCAAGGGATGCTCTGGCGACCATGCAGTCAGCATCCCTTGTCGCACCGCTTCGCCGATCGCACTTTCGCGATCAGGGTCGATCGGGCGCTTGACCAGATTTACCTTCAGTTTCTGTCGCTCGATCGTTGCGGCAAACTGCGGCGACACATACCTGCCACCGCCCGCGCCTGAGATGCGGAATAATGGAGGTAAATCAACTTCACCGGTGGGGACTGACAGTGCCATGTTTTGCCATGTATTGGTGTAAACCTTCGACACGGATGGCGCGTCCAAACCGTCGTCGGTCAAAGCCGATCCGTATTTATCGAGATCGATGCGATCGAGCGACGAAAGCTCTAGATCAAACACCTTTGGGTCAGCCCAGCAATATAGAGCGAAGAACTCCGCTACGGCATCAGCCTGCGGCGCGTGATCGCGCTGCGCTCTGCGCCAAACTGTCAGCGGCATAATCTGCACGTCCGGTTGGCCAGCTTCCTGAAGCGCCGTCAAAAACCGCTGCGACACAACCTTTACCGGAAGATCATAGCTGCCGGAATAGTCCCCGATCTTGCTCAGTGATCGAAGGCCCGTCGCGAGATAGAAGCGCTCCGGCGTGAACTCAGCAGGCAGTGCACCACGACGATCATACCGCATCCAAGCGTGCCATCGAGCCTGTTCCCGGCCCTCCTGCCAAACGCCGGGTTCATGCTCATAGCTGTCGATCGACCCTAGCTGAAGGTCGTCAGCGTATGACCCTAACTGCCACAAAAACAGTCGCGGTTGCTCAAGCTCACCGATGCCGAACGTCCGTCCAGTCGTTTGGGATGTAAACTCAACTGGCATCAACGGGTCCTTCGGTGGGCATGAGCGGCGGCATGGCGACGAACAGAAAACTGCCTCCGGTCAGAGGCGCTTGTACCGCAACTTTGCATCGCCGAGCGATCAGCCGCAATTCTGAAAGGCAAGATGACGATGGGGCGCGAGTGCTTCGCAACTAATTTCCTTCCCACAAACGAACCCGTAGCGAGATAGACAAGGCGAATACAAATTATCGATGTGTATGGAAAAGCCGGTTTCCCAAAACCCGTTCCCGATTGCCCTTTCCCAAAACGATTGACGGAACATGGAGAAACGGGAACGTTGGCGGAGCTTGAATCGACCGACCAAGTTGACCCTGACGGACAAGAGCGTTTCCCTGTGGCAGGTCATATCGGCTCGGTTCATTCCAGACGGCGACGACCAACCTAACCGCCGATACAACCCTCAACACCCACGTGACGTACGCCGCCGGCTTGGCTATGCCGTCACCCATTCCGCCCGCCACGACTGACAACGGATCGTTTTCCATGAAGAAGCTCATTATCGCCCCCGTCATGGCCGCGCTGCTGGCATGCCCGTCCACCGCCGCCGCCCCGCAATTCCAGACCGCGGCACCCGTCGCCTATCTGGAAGACCTGTCGACCGGCGCGGTCCTGTTCTCGCGCGATCCCGATCGGCGGATGCCGCCCGCCTCGATGGCGAAGATGATGACAGTGTATGTCGCCTTCGACCTGATCCGTCGCGGCGAACTGAAGCTGACCGACATGGCGACGGTGCGCCCGGAAACGTGGCAGCGCTGGCACGGCCCCGCCGCCGGATCGACCATGTTCCTGTCGGCGAACGAGCAGGTCAGTGTCGCCAATCTCCTGTACGGCATCGTGACGCTCTCCGGAAACGACGCGTGCGTGGTGCTGGCCGAACATATCTCCGGGTCGGAACCCGCCTTTGTCGAGCGGATGAACCGCGTCGCCAAGCAGATCGGCCTGAACAACAGCCAGTTCGGCACGTCGAACGGCTGGCCCGACAACGGCGTCACCTATGTCACCGCGCGCGATCTGGCGCGTCTTGCCGACCAGACGATCAGCAACTACCCGCAACTCTACAAGCAGTTCTATTCGCGCCGGGATTTCACCTGGGGCAAGACCATGGGCGGCAACCAGATCACGCAGGCGAACCGCGATCCGCTGCTCGGCCGCGTCGCCGGCGCCGATGGCCTGAAGACTGGCCATACCGAAGAGGCGGGTTACGGCTTCACTGGATCGGCTGCCCAGAACGGCCGTCGCCTCATCATGGTGATGGCCGGCCTCACCAGTGCCAACCAGCGGATCGAGGAATCGGTGCGCTTCATGGATTGGGGCTTCCGCGCGTGGCAGGCCAAGCCAATCGCCGCCAAAGGCAAGCAGATCGAAACCGCCGAAGTGCAGATGGGCGACAGCGGCACCGTGCCGCTGATCGCCGGCACCGACCTGAAGGTGACGCTGCCCGCCGGGCTCGCGCCGGAGCTGACCGCCAAGGTCGTCTACAAGGGCCCGATCAAGGCGCCGATCAAGGCGGGTCAGCATATCGCCGATCTCGTCATCACCTCGCCCGACGTTCCCGAACAGCGTCTGCCGCTGGTCGCCGGCAATGATGTCGGCGAGGCGGGGTTCTTCCGCCGCGCGTGGAACGGCCTGACGTCGTTCGGCGGTTGACGGGGTTCGGCGGTTGACGGGATTCGGCGGCTGATCGGGCAGGGGGCGTGACCGCGCTGCTCGGTAATGCGGCCGCGCACGCCGCCTTCCTCGCCGCCCTGCAGGGCGGGTCGCTCCATCATGCCTGGCTGCTGGCCGGGCCGGAGGGGGTGGGGAAGGCGGCCTTTGCCGATCGTATCGCCCGGCGGATGCTGGCGCAGGCGGCCGATCCGACGCTGCCCGCCGGGCTGGACGTGCCCGCCGGCGACCGCACCAATGCGCTGATGGATGCCGGCTCGCACCCCGACTTCCGGTTGCTGTCGCGCCTGCCGAAGGACGCGGACAAGCCGGACGGCGAGCTGGCCCGCTCGATCACCATCGCCCAGGTTCGCACGCTCCAGCCGCTGTTCGCGACGCTGCCGTCGATGAGCAGCCGCCGCGTCGTGTTGATCGATGCGATCGACGATGTCGAACGCAACGGCGCCAATGCCTTGCTGAAGAATCTGGAGGAGCCGCCGGCCGGCACGATCTTCCTGCTCGTCAGCCATGCGCCGGGCAAACTACTGCCCACGATCCGCTCGCGCTGCCGGCTGCTGCGCTTCGAACGGCTGCGCGACGACGATGTCGCGACGGTCCTGCGCACCGTCTTGCCGGAAGCGGAGGAGGGGGAGATCGACGCGCTGACCGCCGCGGCGGATGGCGCGCCGGGCAGGGGACTGCGCTTCGCCGGCCTCGATCTTTCCGAGGTAGATCAAGCGATTGCAGCGATTGCCGGGGACGGGGACCCAGATAACCGCCGTAGAGCCGCGCTGGGCCGCAAACTCGCCGGCAAGATAGCACAGTCACGGTACGAGGCGTTTCTGGACCGTGTGCCCGCCTATATCGCGCGTGCAGCACGGACACGGTCGGGACAGGGGCTGCGGATCGCGCTTGATGCCCATGCGGCCGCGCGCGATCTGGCCGGCGCGGCGAGGGGGCTCTCACTCGATCCGCAGGGGACGGTGATCGAGATGGCGGGCCTCGTCGCAAGGCTTCACGACGCCGCCGCGATGGACTAGGGGCGCAGGGATGGCCGACCCCTTCTATATCACCACCGCGATCAGCTACCCCAATGGCCGCCCCCATATCGGCCATGCGTACGAGGCGATCGCCGCCGACGCCATCGCCCGCTTCCAGCGCCAGGCCGGCCGCGACGTCCGCTTCCAGACCGGCACCGACGAACACGGCCTGAAGATGGTCCAGACCGCCCGCGCCCTAAACCGCGACGTGGCTGAATACGCGGCAGAAATGTCGTCCTATTTCAAGCAGATGTGCGACACCCTTGCCATCAGCTATGACAACTTCATCCAGACCACTACCCCCTCCCACCACCGCGCCAGCCAGGCTCTATGGGAGAAGATGGAGAAGAATGGCGACCTCTATCTGAGCCGCTACGAAGGCTGGTACTCCGTTCGCGACGAGGCCTTCTATGACGAGAAGGAACTGGTCGACGGTCCCGACGGCAAGCTCTCCCCGCAAGGCACCCCGGTCGAATGGACCGCCGAGGAGACCTGGTTCTTCCGCCTGTCGAAGTACCAGCAACCGCTGCTCGACCTCTACGCCGCCAACCCCGACTTCATCCGCCCCGACAGCCGCCGCAACGAGGTGATCCGCTTCGTCGAGGGCGGCCTGAACGACCTGTCGGTGTCGCGGACCAGCTTCGACTGGGGCGTCCCCGTACCCGGCAGCGATGGCCATGTGATGTACGTGTGGGTCGACGCCCTGACCAACTACCTTTCCGGCCTCGGCTTCCCCGATGACGGCGACGGCATGCGCTACTGGCCCGCCGATCTCCACCTGATCGGCAAGGACATCATCCGCTTCCACACCGTCTACTGGCCTGCCTTCCTGCTCTCCGCCGGCATCGAACTGCCCAGACAGGTGTTCGGCCACGGCTTCCTGCTCCACCGCGGCGAGAAGATGTCGAAGTCGCTCGGCAACGTCGTCGATCCCGGCGATCTTGCACAGGCCTTCGGCGTCGATGCACTCCGTTACTTCCTGTTGCGCGAGGTCAGCTTCGGGCAGGACGGCAGCTATTCGGCCGAAGCGATCGTGACCCGCGTCAACGCCGAGCTCGCCAATGCCTTCGGCAACCTGGCGCAGCGGACGCTGTCGTTCATTGCCAAGAACCTGGATGGCGCACTACCCGATCGTGGCCGCTCCGAAGAAGCGGACGGCATCCTGATCGAGGAAGTGATCGTCGCCTGCGCCGCCCTGAAGGCCGCGTTCAACGACCTGATGCTGAGCCAGGGGATCGAGGGGTGGTTGCGCGGCGTCTATGCCTGCAATCAGTATATCGACGCGCAGGCACCATGGGCCTTGCGCAAGAGCGACCCCGAACGGATGAACGCGGTGCTCGGAACCCTGGTTCGCGCGATCCGCATGCTCGCCATCGCGATCCTGCCGGTCGTACCGGCGGGCGCCGGCAGCATCCTCGACCAGATTGGTGCGGATGCGCGTGATCACGCCGCGGTCGATGACGACGGATGGTATGATCGCCAGCGGCTGTCGGATGTCCGGCTGGCCACTCCCACGCCGGCGTTTCCAAGACTGGAACTGCCGCCCGAGGTCGCCGCCTGATGCTCGCCGACAGTCACTGTCATCTGAACTACAAAGGACTGGTCGAAGACCAGAAGGCCGTGCTGACCCGTGCGCGGGCACGAGGCGTGACGGCGATGTTGAACATCGCGACGCGGGAAAGCGAATGGGACGCCGTCGTCGCCACCGCAGAGCGTGAGCCGGATGTTTGGGCCACAGTCGGAATCCATCCGCACGAGGCGGATCAGCACCCGCATATCGATACGGCAAAGCTGGTGGAGCGTGCCGCGCACCCCCGGATCGTCGGGATCGGAGAATCCGGCCTAGACTATCACTACGACCATTCCGACCGCGGGCAACAGCAAGCCAGCTTCCGCGCCCATATCGCCGCATGCCGGGAAACGGGATTACCGCTGATCGTTCATACCCGCGAGGCGGAGGATGATACGATCGCGATCATGACCGACGAGATGGGCAGGGGGCGCTACTCCGGCGTTATCCATTGCTTCACCGCCAGTCGCGATTTCGCCAAAAAGGCGTTGGCCTTGGGGTTTTATATCTCGATCTCGGGGATCGTGACGTTCAAGAACGCGCGCGATATCCAGGACACCGCGCGCGATCTGCCGGCTGATCGACTATTGATCGAGACGGATGCGCCGTTTCTCGCTCCGGTTCCGCACCGGGGTAAAGCCGGCGAGCCGGCCTTCGTAGCCGACACCTTGGCGTTCCTGGCGCAATTGCGCGGTGTAGATCCAACTGTTCTGTCCGAGCAGACCACCGAAAACTTCCACGCGTTGTTCGGCAAGACGCGGAATTGAAAGCGCGAATCCTCGGATCGGGTACGTCGTCGGGCGTGCCGCGGATCGGCAACGACTGGGGTGCCTGCGACCCGAATGAGCCTCGTAATCGTCGCAGTCGGGCATCATTGCTGATCGAGCACGAACAGACGCGTGTTCTGGTCGATACCAGCCCGGACATGCGCGAGCAGTTATTGGCGGCCGATGCTGCCGCGCTGGATGCGGTCATCTGGACCCACGATCACGCCGATCATTGTCACGGCATTGACGATCTTCGTCAGGTGTTCCATGCGATGGGCAAACCGGTCCGCGGCTTGGCACGGCGGGAAACGCTAACAGCCCTGGAAACCCGCTTTGCCTATGCCTTCCGCGGACGGACCGGCTATCCGCCGACGATCGCCGCCGAAGAACTGAATGACCAATTCACGATCGACGACATCTCGATCCGGGTCGTAGACCAACCACACGGCAATATAACCAGTGCCGGATTGCGTTTCGACGTGGGTGGGAGAAGCATCGGCTATGCCACTGATTTCCATGAAATGACCGCACAGATGCGGGACATCTACGCAGGTATCGATCTCTGGATTGTCGATGCTCTGCGTCACGCGCCGCATCCGTCACATCCGACGGTCGCCGCGGTGTTAGCGTGGGTAGAGGAACTCAAGCCAGCCCGGGCGATCCTGATCCATATGGATCAAAGTATGGATTACGCGACGCTGCACCGCAGTCTGCCGGTCGGTGTCGAACCTGGGTATGACGGTCAGGTAATCGAACTTTAATCTAACGCAATCAAGTAAATTTAACATAATATATATTATCGGGTTTTCAATATATGGCTTTGACGGCACTGGATCGACTGGTCAGCATCATGGCCCGCCTCCGTGATCCAGCCAGCGGCTGCGATTGGGATTTGGCGCAGACCTGGCAAACGATCGCGCCCTACACGATCGAAGAAGCCTACGAGGTGTCAGATGCGATCGACCGGGGTAATGTACAGGATGTGCGAGACGAACTCGGCGATCTGCTGCTTCAGGTGATTTTTCAGAGCCGCATTGCCGAGGAAAACGGACTGTTCGCGCTGGACGATGTCGCGACTGCCATCGCCGACAAGATGGAACGTAGGCACCCCCATATCTTCGGCAACGCATTGGAAAAGCCGGATTGGGAGGCCTTGAAAGCCTCCGAACGTCGAAAAGATACCGGTCGAACAGGCGCCCTGTCGGACGTTGCCCTCGGACTACCGGCTCTCCAACGGGCGGAGAAATTGCAGAAGCGAGCGGCGCGTGTCGGGTTCGACTGGCCCAATGCCATCGGACCCCGCGCCAAGATCGATGAGGAACTGGCAGAAATCGTCACAGCGGCGCCAGACGAAATTGCGGAGGAAATGGGAGATTTGCTGTTCAGCGTCGTCAACTGGGCGCGTCATTTGAACATCGATCCCGAGCAAGCCCTGCGCCGGGCCAATGCCAAATTCGAACGCCGCTTCGCCGCTATGGAGGCGATGGCGGGCGATCGCTTCGCCGCTCTCGATCTTGCCGCCAAAGAGGCGTTATGGACGGACGCTAAGAAAAGCGGCGGCTGAACCGCGCAAAGTCCCCCTCGCCCAACCGTACCTCGTACACCGCATCGTCGCCTTCGGTCCGCTGATCGATTACTTCGCCATGCGCATGTAACCACGCCGCGCTGGCGCCATCACTCGCCGGCAACGTGATGGTATGCCGTCGATGGCCCTCGGTAAGTTTGGCGGCGACAGCCTGCACCATGTCGTCCACCCCCTCGCCCGTCAGCGCCGAGATGACCATGACGTTGCCACGCCGCCCGGCGTCGCCCATCGCATCTTCCCGTGCATCGTGATCAAGCAGGTCGAGCTTGTTCCAGACCTCGAACCGCGGCGTCGCATCCGCGACGCCGATCTCCGTCAGCACGGCCTCGACATCTGCCCGCTGCGCCTCGGTATCAGGATGCGCGATATCACGGACGTGGATTAAGAGGTCCGCCGACACGACCTCCTCCAGCGTCGCCTTGAACGCGGCGACCAGCTGGGTCGGCAGATCCGAGACGAAACCGACGGTGTCCGACAATATCGCCTTATCCAGCCCCGGCAGCGCGATTTGCCGCAAGGTCGGGTCCAGCGTCGCGAACAGCAGATTCTCGGCCATCACGTCCGCACCGGTCAGGCGATTGAAAAGCGTCGACTTGCCAGCATTGGTGTAGCCCACCAGCGCGATGACTGGCCACGGCGCCCGCTGGCGACGATCGCGATGCAAACCACGCGTCCGCGATACCTGCTCCAGTTCCCGGCGCAGACGTGCCATGCGATCACGGATCATCCGGCGATCCGCCTCGATCTGCGTCTCACCCGGCCCGCCGAGAAAGCCGAAGCCACCCCGCTGACGTTCGAGATGGGTCCAGCTACGCACCAGCCGCCCCGCCTGATAGTCGAGATGCGCCAGTTCGACCTGAAGTCGTCCCTCCGCCGTCGCTGCCCGCTCGCCGAAGATTTCGAGGATCAATCCGGTGCGATCGATGACCTTGGCACCCAGCCCGGTTTCGAGATTGCGTTGCTGGATCGGCGTCAAGGCGGCATCGACGACCACCAGCGACGCCTCCTCCATCGTAACCCGCGTCGCCAGTTCCGCCATCTGACCGCTGCCGATCAGCGTAGCAGGACGCGGCTGTCGAACGCGGACGGCGATCCGCTCGACCACATCGAGACCGATCGCCGCGGCTAGTCCGGCGCATTCGTCCAATCGCGCATCCGCGTCACGGGACGAATCCCCGCGATCGGGCAACACGACCAGCGCACGGGCGCCACGGGCGAATTCGTCACGATCGCGATCGAAACCAGTGCTCAATCTTCGGATGCCTCATTCTGTTCTTCGGCAAGATTCAACGGCCGCGCCGGCTGAATCGTCGAGACGGCATGCTTGTAGACAAGCTGCACCATACCCTCCCGCTGCAACAACATGCAGAACAGATCGAACCCGGCGATCTGCCCCTGCAGCATCACGCCATTGATGAGGAACATGGTGACGCTGTCCTCGGACTTGCGCACCGCGTTCAGGAACAGTTCCTGCAACAGTGGCTGCTTGCGCTGGCTTTCACCCACCGCTTCGACGACAGCATTCGCATCGAACGTGCCGCCCGGCATGATCGTGGAGATCGCATGCTTGTAGATCAGCTGCGACTGACCATCACGGCGCAGCAGCACGGAAAAATTATCGAACCAGGTAACGATGCCCTGCAGCTTCACGCCCTTGACCAGGAACATGGTAACCGGGGTCTTCGATCGCCGGAGTGCGTTGAGGAAAAGGTCCTGCAACGAGGTCTGCTTGTCGGCCATATGCCCAGCCCTTTATTGTTGGCGGATGGTGATCCGCGATGCGCCGTTTCCCGGCGTCGGAGTGCCGCCCGGCGGGGCGGCACAGCCAATCTAGGTATCCGGTCGCCCCGCGTCCAGCGGCAGCGGGATCAATCGTCCCGTGTTTCCGTAATGCCGAGCAGCTTCAGCTTACGATGGAGCGCGGACCGCTCCATGCCGATGAAGCTGGCGGTCCGCGATATGTTGCCGGAGAAACGGCGGATCTGAACGCGCAGGTAATCGCGCTCGAACGCCTCGCGCGCCTCTCGCAACGGTGCGCCCATGATCGCGGTGGAGCCCCGATCACCGCCACCATCGCTGCCCAGCACTTCGGCCGGCAACAGATCGAGATCGATCCGCCCTACCCGGTCGCCCGGCGCCATGATGATCGTTCGCTCGACCACGTTGCGCAACTGGCGGACGTTGCCCGGCCACTCGCAGGATTGCAGGGCCACCATCGCATCGGGTGCGATTTCCGGCATCGGCACCCGTCGCTGACCGGCATAGTGCCCCAGAAAATGCATGACGAGCGCCGGAATATCCTCGCGCCGATCGGCCAGCGGCGGGATCAGGATGGGAACGACGTTGAGGCGGTAATACAGGTCCTCACGGAAACGACCCGCGGCGATCTCTTCTGTCAAATCCCGCGACGTCGCGGATACGACCCGAACATCGACCTTCACCACACGTGTGCCGCCGACGCGCGTGAAACTCTGGTCGGTCAGAACTCGCAAAATGCGACCCTGCGTCGCCAGCGGCATGTCGGCGATCTCGTCGAGGAAAAGCGTGCCGCCATGCGCCTGTTCGAGCAGACCGGGGCGAACGAGGTCGCCGCTTTCCTCGATCCCGAACAACTCTTCCTCGACCCGCTCGGGCGTCATATTGGCGGCGCTGACGATCACGAACGGCGCAGCGGCCCGCTGGCTCCATCCATGCAACAGGCGGGCAGCAACTTCCTTGCCCACGCCGGCGGCACCCACGATCAACACGCGGCTGCCGGTCGCCGCCACCCGCTTCAACGTGGCGCGGACGCCGTTGATCGACCCCGAGCTGCCGGTCAGATCGACATCGCCGCCAACCGATACGCGCAGCGACGCGACCTCGCGCCGCAGCCGCTCGGTTTCCGTCGCCCGCTCCACCATCATCAACAGGCGTTCGGCCTCGAACGGCTTCTCGATGAAATCGACCGCCCCCTTGCGGATCGCGGCCACCGCCGTGTCGAGGCTGCCATGGCCCGAAATGACCAGTACCGGGATCGACGGATCGCGGCGCTTGATCTCATCCAGCAGTTCCAGACCGTCCAGCCGCGATCCCCGCAACCACACGTCGAGCAGCGCCAGCGAGGGGCGCCGCACCGCGATCGCCTCCAGCGCCGCATCGCTGTCGGCAGCACCGCGGGTTTCGTACCCTTCATCCTCCAGCACACCCGCGACGAGTTCGCGGATATCCAGCTCATCGTCGACCACGAGAATATCGAGCGCCATCAGTTATGTCCGATTCGATGTGAGTGCGGCGAGCTGACCTTCCCCGGCCGGCTCGTGATTCTGGTCCCCCTGGTCGAGCGTCTCCAATCGAGCCGCATCGAACATCATGGTCACCACCGTGCCCCCGCCCGGCCGATCGGTGAAAGCGATCGTTCCCCCATGGTCCTCCACGATCTTGCTGACGATCGCCAGCCCCAGCCCCGTACCGCGTGCACGGGTCGTCATATAGGGCTCGACGATCCGGTCGCGGGCTGCCGGCAGACCGACCCCGTTGTCCGTCACTATGATCCCGATTCGGCCATCGTCGAACTCGCCCAGCGTCAGCACGACCTCGCCATCGTCGCCCCCCCTCGCCTCGATCGCCTCGACGGCGTTCTTGACGATGTTGGTCAGCGCCTGGCCGATCTGGCGGCGGTCGCACACCATGACCGGCGCCGGTTCCGGATGATCCACGGTGAAGCGGATCGTGGGATGCGCGACCTCGTGCAGGAACATCACCTGTCGCGCGGCATCGAGCAGCGGTTCCCGGTTGAACACTGGTTTCGGCATCCGGGCAAAGGACGAGAATTCATCCACCATCCGCCGGAGATCGCCCACCTGCCGCACGATCGTCTCGGTCAGGCGCGCGAAGGTGCCGTCATCCGCCTCGATCTTGCTGCCATAGCGCCGTTGCAGGCGCTCGGCTGCCAACTGGATCGGCGTCAGGGGATTCTTGATCTCATGCGCGATGCGACGGGCGACATCTGCCCAGGCTGCCCGACGCTGATCGGACAACTGCTGCGTCACGTCGTCGAATGTCAGGATCGGTCCGCGATCGATCTCGGCCAATCGCACGGCCAAGGTCTTCGCCTGCAGCCCCTCGCCCACCTGCACCACCGCCTCGCGAACGCCGGTGCCGACCAACGCATCGAGTTCCGGCGCGACATCGCGCAGTGATCGGCCGACAACACCGTCCGCATGGGCGCCCAGCAACTGGACCGCCGATGCGTTGGCAATGCTGATCCGCCGATCGGCGCCCGTGGCCACTACCCCAGCCGACACACCCGCCATCACCGCTTCGATCAACGCACGACGGCTATCGAGTTGGTCGTTGGCGGTCAGCAGGGCCGTATTTTGCTCCTGTAGCCGCTCCGTCATGCGGTTGAACGCCATCGCCAGCGTGCCGACTTCATCGCGCGCGCGGGGGTCCGCTACACGGGCCGACAGATCGCCACTGGCCACGCGTCTTGCAGCATCGACCAGCTCACCCACCGGTCGCACCAGCCGATCCGCCACCGCCAGCGCGATCCACACCGCGACACCCACGATCAGGAGCGAAATGATGAGCAACGCCGCGTTGAAACGGATTTGCAGATAGCGCGCGCGCGCCAGCAGCGCGCGATAATCGGCCTGCGCCGCCAAAGCGCGATCGGTCTGTGCCGTCATTTCACCGGGATTGGTGCTGACACGTGCGGCATAAAGAAAAATGCCGGATGCGCCCGGCAATCTCGTGAACGTCTGGATGCGATCGCCGTTCACGATCACCTGGCTGCGCTGGCCATCGCCCAGCTTCGCGATCGATTTCGCCGTGATCTGGCGCCCGAAATCCACCTCGTATGGATTGACGATCGCCAGCGTCTGGATGTCGCCATTCGGGCCGATCGCGAACAACGCGCCTTCCGACAGGCTTCGATAATAGACCTGACGCGCAAAATATTCCTGAAACCGCCGACTATCGATCGGTTCGTCACGCAGAGAAAAGGCGAGATCGTCGGCCATGGTGACGGTAGCGTCTTCCCACCGCTGCAGGATCATCATGTACGAGGCGCGGGTCAGCTCAGTGGCATTCTCGAACACGCCGCGCGCCCGGTCGGAATACCAGAATTGCACGCCGTACTGGAACAGCAACGACGCGAAGATGGTGACGAGCAGCATCGGCACGGCGGCCACGACCGAAAACAGCGCCACCAGCCGAACATGCAGCCGCCCCTCCCCGCCGATCGGCGACAGGGCGGCACGACGACGGGCGATCCGTCGACCCAGCAGCATCAGCAACAGGATGCCCGGCACCAGATTGGCCACGAGCAGCAACGCGACGAACGGCGGTGCGATCAACCGCTGTGGATTATCGGCTCCGCTCAGCAGCAGATAGCTGACGATCGCCACGCCGACGGCAATGCCCAGAACCAGCAGTTCGACCAGCGGGGTGACGGTAAAGCGCCGCATCGGCGTGTCGTCATGGGAGTTGGGCGTCGCGACTGCGATCATTGCCACAGTCCTACAACCTCCGATGTTGCATTAAAACCACATAATGTCGGTTCAGCTTTTTCGGGGTTCGATCCCCAGCGCGTCCAACCGCTTGCGCAGCGTATTGCGATTGAGGCCCATCGCCCGCGCCGCGCGCAACTGGTTCTGGCCGTGGCGGGCGAGCATCGCCTCGATCAGCGGCCGCTCCACCTCGGCGATCACCCGATCGTAGAGCGTACCGTCCTCCAGCGCCTCTGGTCGCTCGTGCGCGATACGATCGATCAGCGCCCGGATGGCAGGCGCGATATCCGTATCCACGGCTGCGGCGGCGGGCTGGGGCGTTCCCAGCATCGCGCAGATTACCTCGGCATCGATCACCTCGTCGCGTGCCAGTACCGCTAGCCGCCGCATCAGGTTCTCCAGTTCGCGGACGTTGCCGGGCCACGCATGTGCTTCCAGCACCGCCACGGCATCCGCCGCCAACCGCCGACGCGGCAGACCCTGATCGGCGGCCTGCCCCAGGAAATACTGCGCCAACAGCGCCACATCCTGCCGCCGTTCGCGGAGGGCCGGCAGCGCGACCGGCACGACGTTCAAGCGATAGAACAGGTCTTCCCGGAACAATCCGGTGCGCACCTGCGCCGCCAAATCGCGGTTAGTCGCCGCGACGATCCGCACATCGGCGCGGATCGTGCGGGCGCCGCCCACGGTGGTGAACTCGCCCGTCTGCAAGACGCGCAACAGACGAGTCTGTGCCTCGATCGGCATATCGCCGATCTCGTCGAGGAAAAGCGTCCCGCCGTTGGCCTGTTCGAACCGACCGGCGGATCGCGCCGCCGCGCCGGTGAAAGCGCCGCGTTCATGCCCGAACAACTCCGCTTCGATCAGGTCGCGCGGGATCGCCGCCATGTTGATCGCCACGAACGGCGCCGCCCGTCGCGCACCCAGATCATGGATGGCGCGTGCCACCAGTTCCTTGCCCGTGCCGGATTCGCCGGACACCAGCACGGTCAGATCGTTGGAAACAACCCGAGCGATGACGCGATAGACGTCCTGCATCGCCGGCGACCGCCCGATCAATGGCAGCGCCGCATCCTCCGCCGGTCGATCGGGCGCCGCCACCTGACCGCCCCGCGCCAATGCCCCGGTCACCGCCCGCGCCAGCACATCGAGGTCGAATGGCTTGGGCAGATAGTCATACGCGCCAAGTTCCGCCGCGCGCACGGCGGTCGTCAGCGTGTTCTGCGCGGACAGGATGATGATCGGCAGTTGCGGAAACCGGTCAGCCACTTCCCGCATCCGGTTGATGCCGTCACCATCGGGCAGCACGACGTCGCTGATCAGCACGTCCGGCGCCCCCGTCGCCAGCACCCGGTCGAGTTGCGTCAGACTGTCCGCGGTCAGGACGGTATGACCGGACCGCCGCAGCGCTTGTGCCACCACCGTCCGGATCGCGGCATCGTCATCGACGACCAGGATCGTGCTCATGCGCCGGCCCGCGGCAGCAGGAGGCGCAGCACCGTTGCGGGCGGCGTTCCCTCCCGCGCATATTGAACGATACCCCCCATGTCGCGGACCAGCTTGTCGACCAGCGCCAGCCCCAGGCCTTGCCCCTCCGGTCGGCCGGAAATGAACGGGTCGAACAGATGCTCGGCGATGTCGGCCGGTGCACCGGGACCATTATCGATGACGCATATCTCGATCGGCAACGGCAGTCGCGGCTGGCCGTCACCCGCAGCGCGCGTGACACCATGACGATAGGCGGTGGTGATGGTAAGGCACGGTTTCCGTTCGTTACGAACGGCTTCGCTGGCATTCTTCAACAGGTTGATGACGACCTGCGTCAACGCATCGCGGTTGATCCGGGCGAGCGGCAGCGAAGGGTCATAACGCTCGTCGATCCGCACGCCGCGCGCGAAGCCTGCCAGTGCCACGCCACGCGCATGCCCCAGCAACGGATAGATATTTTCCGCCGCCAACGGCAACGGACGGGTGTCCCCGAATTCCTGCATGCGATCGATCAGCCCGGCGATCCGATCGACCTCGGTGACGATCAATTGGGTCAGCTCACCTGCCCCCAACAGCTGGGCAGCCCCGCGAATGCCCGACAGCGGGTTACGGATTTCATGCGCCAGCATCGCCGCCGCCCCCACCGCCGCCCTTGCGCCGGCGGCTCGATCGCTCGACTGTCCCAGTCCACGCGAACTGGCCGCATTGTGCAATGTCACCGTCCGCCAGCCCGAATGATCGGCAATCTGCGCCTCGACGAAATCGACCCGCATCCGCACGCCGCGTGCCGTCGCGATCTCGGTATCGTACACCGCGAAGCCATATCCGTCGCGCACCTCGACCCCGGCCGGCGGGGGCAGGATCGCCGCCAACAGCTGGCCCACCATAATCCGTTCCGACAGGTTCAGCGTCTGTTCGGCCATCGCATTGGCATGAACGATCCGATCGTCGGGACCGACGACCAGCACCGCGACGGGCAACGCGGCGAACAGATCGGCAAAGCCCGGCCGGTCGCGCCGAACGGGCTCAGGCCGCAGCAAGTCGTCGCCAGGGCGCGTAGAATTCCGCCAGCATCGCCTTCACCCGATCGGCGTCGGGTTCCTGATTCACGGCATTGCGGAACTCGGCCGATCCGGTCAGCCCCTTGGTGTACCAGCCGATATGCTTGCGGGCCATGTTCACGCCGGTGAATGTGCCGTAATGATCGAGCATCGCGTCGTAATGCTCCACGATCACGCGATATTGCTCGTCCAGATCGGGGTCCGCCACCCGCCGCCCCGTGGACAGCCATTCCATAACCTGACCCAGCAACCATGGCCGGCCATAGGCACCTCGACCGATCATGATGCCATCCGCGCCCGACTGTTCGAGCGCGGCCTCCGCATCCTCGATCGAATTGATATCGCCATTGGCGATGACCGGGATGGAGACTGCCTGCTTGACGTTGGCGATGAAGCGCCAGTCCGCCTGGCCCTTGTACATCTGGTTGCGGGTGCGACCGTGCACGGTGACCATCTTCACGCCCAGATCCTCGGCGATCCGCGCGAGTTCGGGCGCGTTGAGGCTGTCGTGGCACCAGCCCATCCGCATCTTCAAGGTCACCGGCGCGGACACGGCCTTGACCACCGCCTCGATCAGGGTCGCGGCCAGCTTGGGCACGCGCATCAGCGCCGATCCGGCATCGCCATTGGTGACCTTGCGCACCGGGCAGCCCATGTTGATGTCGATGATCGCCGCCCCGCGATCCTCTGCCAGCTTCGCGGCTTCGCCCATTTCATACGGGGTACAACCGACCAGCTGCATCGACACCGGTTCTTCGGAGAGATGCCACGCGGTCTTCTGCATCGACTGCCGCGTCTCGCGGATCGCCGCCTGACTGGCGACCATTTCGGTCACGTTCAGGCCCGACCCGTATCGGCGGACAAGCGTGCGGAACGGCATATCCGTCACGCCGGTCATCGGTGCGAGCACGACGGGGCAATCGATCCGGACGGGGCCGATCTGGATGGGAGCAAGAGTACGCATTGATGTGCCTGAAATTTGAGCAGCCTTTACGCTCGCGCCTCCGTGCTGGCAAGCTGCCCCACATCGCGCTAGGCGCCGCGCCATGACCCGTCCCAGGACCGCCGCCCTGATCGTCGCCGCCGGCCGTGGCCTGCGCGCCGGCACCAGCATCCCGAAACAATATGCGCCCGTCGCCGGCCGGGCGATGCTCGCCCATGCCTATGCGGCCTTCGCCGCCCATCCCGGCATCGACGAGGTGATGGTGATGGTCGCGGAGGGACAACAGGCCATGGCCCGCGCGGCGATCGGCGATGAGGCGGCCATCGTGACGGGCGGCGTCCTGCGCAGCGACTCGGTAGCAATCGGCATAGAGGCGCTGTGCGATACGGCCGACCGTGTCCTCGTCCATGATGCCGCCCGGCCATTCGTGCCTTCCGTCGTCATCGATCGAGTTATCGCCGCCCTGGATGACGCGGACGGAGCCATCCCGGCGCTGGCCGTCGCTGACACCCTGACGAAGGACGACGGCACGCTTGTCCCGCGTGACGGCGTGTATCGGATACAGACGCCCCAGGGGTTCCGCCTGCCCATTCTGGTACAGGCGCACGCCGCCTGGCCGGCGGATGAAGACGCGACCGACGACGCGCAGATGGTGCGACGGGTTGGCGGACGCGTCGCATTGGTGCAGGGCGATGTGATGCTCGACAAGGTCACCTATCCCGAAGACTTCGCTGCCGCCGAGGCGCGAGTGACGTGGGAAACCCGCTCGGCCAGTGGTTTCGATGTCCATCGCCTGGAGGCAGGCGAGGAATTGTGGCTGGGTGGCATCCGCATCCCGCATGACAAGGGCCTGTCCGGTCACAGCGATGCCGACGTGGCCCTCCATGCGCTCACCGACGCACTGCTCGGCACGATCGCGGCGGGTGACATCGGCACCCATTTTCCGCCCAGTGATCCGCAATGGCGCGGCGCTGCATCGGACCAGTTTCTGGCGCATGCCGCCTCCCTGATCGCGGCGCGCGGTGGCCGTATCGATTTCGTCGATCTGACGCTGATCTGCGAAGAACCGAAGATCGGTCCCCATCGCGACGCGATGGTCACCCGGATCGCCGCCATCCTGAACCTGACCACCGATCGCGTCAGCCTGAAGGCGACGACGACAGAACGTCTTGGTTTCACCGGGCGCGGCGAAGGCATCGCTACGCAGGCGATCGCCACCGTCAGCCTGCCGCGGAGCGCGTGATGAAGTTTGCCGCCCTTTTGCCTGCCATCGCCCTGATCGCATCGCCCGCCGCCGCGCAACGTGGTTGCCTGACGGATGCCGAAGCCGAATCGCTGGCCATCGTCGCCCTGCCGGAAATCTTGCGGGACACCGGCCGGGTCTGCGCGACGCGCCTGCCCGCCGCCAGCCTGATCCGCCGCGATCAGGGGCCGTTGATCGCGAAATATCAGACCGCCGCCGACCGCGCCTGGCCCGGCGCCCGCGCGGCGATCGTGAAGCTCAGCGACCCGACAGTCGATCTTCTGCTGCAATCCGATTATGCCCGCCCGGTGCTGACCAGCCTGATCGTTCCGCAAATCGTCGGCCGGATCGATCTGGGCGACTGCGCCACGATCGATCGTCTCGTGACCGATCTGGAACCCCTTCCCGCGCGGAATACGGCGGGCGTCGTCGTCACCGTGCTGCGTTATCTGAAGGCGGATGCGGCCCGGAACGGCAAGACCGGCGTTCCCAATCTACCGCTATGTCCGGTGTCGTGATGGACACGTTGCTCCCTCCCGAACTGGTCGATGCCGCCCAGCGAGTGGTCGATGCCTATCGCGCGGTCGGTCGGCGCATCGCACTGGCCGAAAGCTGCACGGGCGGTCTGGTCGCTGCGGCGCTGACGGAAATTCCCGGATCGTCCGACGTGCTGGAAGCGTCGATCGTCACCTATTCCAACGAAGCGAAGGCGGCGCTGCTCCGGGTAAGTACCGACGTGCTCGAAACCTTCGGCGCCGTCTCTGTCGCCGTCGCGTGGAGCATGGCCCGCGGAGTGCTGGAAAAGACCGGGGCCGACGTCGTCGTCGCGATCACCGGCATCGCCGGCCCCGGCGGTGGATCGGAGAAGAAGCCGGTTGGCACCGTCGTGTTCGCCCGCGCGGACAAGGGCGGTGATGCCACCGACGTCCATGCCGACCGCCGCCAGTTCGACGATACCGGTCGCGGCGGGATCAGGCTTCAGGCGGCGCTCTGTGCGCTCGAACTACTGTTGCCACCGCCACCAGTGTTGCTGGAGCCGTAAAGCGCCGCGGCGCGCGTCTCGAACGCGCCGATCATCCGGCGCAGCGCCTGACCGAACACCTGACCCGCGAGCATTTCGAAGACGCGGTTCTTGAACGCGAAATCCACGCTGAAATCCACGGCGCAGCCTTCGCCTTCGGACCGAAACGCCCATTCGTTGCGCAGATGCTTCAACGGCCCATCGACATAATCGACGGCGATCCGCGTCGCCCGTTCTTTCTCGACCCGGCTGGTAAACGTTTCCCGTAAACCTTTGAAGCCGACGATCATGTCGGCCAGCGTCTCCGTCTCGCTATCCTTGCGAACGCGCATCGCGGTTACCCATGGCAAAAACTCGGGGTAGCGTTTCACGTCGGCGACGAGGTCGAACATCTGCTCCGCCGTATAGGACAGATGCCGGGTTTCATGATGCTTTGGCATGGGATCGTCAGGCGCTAACGCCGCTCCCCGCCGGCGCTGTCCGGGTCACGCCCAGCTTCGCGTCGCGCGTCGCCCGCAGCTTCGCGAAATCGTCACCGGCGTGATAGCTCGACCGGGTCAATGGCGACGACGCCACCAGCATGAACCCCTTGGCACGCGCGATGCCGGCATAGGCATCGAACGCCTTGGGCGTGACGAATTCGGCCACCTTGGCATGACGCGGCGTCGGTTGCAGATACTGGCCCATCGTCAGGAAATCGATGTCGGCCGATCGCATGTCATCCATCACCTGATGAATTTCCAGCCGCTGCTCACCCAGTCCCAGCATCACGCCCGACTTGGTGAAGATCGACGGATCATGCCGTTTCACGCTCTCCAGCAATCGCAGCGACGCATAATAGCGCGCACCCGGCCGGATCGTCGGATACAGCCGCGGCACGGTTTCCAGATTATGATTGTACACGTCCGGTCGCGCTTCGATGATCGCCTCGACCGCGGCCTGCGCCTTGTTGCGGAAATCCGGCGTCAGGATTTCGATCGTCGTAGTCGGATTCGACCGACGGATCGCCTGGATCACCTTGACGAACTGCGATGCGCCGCCATCTGGCAGGTCGTCACGATCGACGGAGGTGATGACGATATGCGCCAGCCCCATCTGCGCCGCCGCATCCGCGACATTCTGCGGCTCCATCGCATCGACCGCGCGCGGCATGCCGGTCTTCACGTTGCAGAACGCGCACGCCCGCGTGCAGGTGTCGCCGAGGATCATGACGGTCGCGTGCTTCTTGCTCCAGCACTCACCTATGTTGGGGCATGCCGCTTCCTCGCATACGGTCGTCAGGCTTTTCGACCGCATCAACTCACGGGTGGCCGCAAATCCGGCCGAGGTGGGCGCTTTTACGCGAATCCAGTCGGGTTTGCGCTGACGGGCGGGAGCCGAAACAGATGACAGATCGTTCATGTTGTCTAATATAGCGCGTGCATCGACACGGAACAACGAAGGGCTGATGACGAATGAGAAAGTTCAAGGATCTGATCGACGGCTATTACCGGTTCCGCGGTAACGAGTGGATCGACGAGCGTGAGAAATGGACCGAGCTGGCCGGTGGCCAGACGCCGAAGGTCATGGTGATCGCGTGCTCGGACAGCCGCGTCGATCCCGCAACGATCTTCGGTACGCGTCCCGGTGAGGTGTTCGTGGTGCGCAACGTCGCCAATCTGGTGCCGCCGTTCGACCCCAGCGGCGGCCTGCACGGTGTGTCGGCGGCGATCGAATTCGCCGTCACAGTGCTGAAGGTCGAGGAAGTTCTGGTGCTTGGCCACGGCCAGTGCGGCGGCGTGAAGGCATCGCTGTCGGGCGCACTGACCGATGCCAAGCCCGGCGAAGGTGGCTTCGTCGCCGAATGGATCAAGTTGCTAAAGGATGCCCGTGAGTGCGTGGTGTCGGAACACGGCACCGGACCGGAGGGCCAGACGGCGCTGGAACAGGAAGGCGTGAAGGTCTCGATCGAGAACCTGAAGACCTTCCCCTTCGTGCAGGCCGGCATCGATGCCGGTACGCTGGAACTGAAGGGCGCCGTCTTCGCGATCGACGATGGCAAGCTGCGCATCCTGAGCGATAACGGCAGCTTCGAAGCCGCCTGACGATCTGCCGTTGCGCCGTCCGATCCGGGACGGCGCAACGGCATTTACAGATCAGCCCGCTGTTGGCGAGACGATGGCGGCGGTGTCCTTCCTGGGTTCGGCCGTCGAACGCAAATTCAGCTCGCGCAACTGCTTGGGCGTCGCGAAGTTGGGCGCTCCCATCATCAGGTCTTCCGCCTTCTGGTTCATCGGGAAGAGCACGACCTCACGGATATTGGGCTCACCCGCCAGCAACATGACCATGCGATCGATACCCGGCGCCGATCCGCCATGCGGCGGCGCGCCGAACTTGAACGCGTTTATCATGCCGGCGAAGTTCGTATCGACATCGGCCTGCGTATAGCCCGCGATCTCGAACGCCTTGTACATGATCTCCGGCCGGTGATTCCGGATCGCACCCGACGACAGCTCGATGCCGTTGCAGACGATATCGTACTGATAGGCCAGAATATCGAGCGGGTTCATCGTCTCCAGCGCTTCCATCTCACCCTGCGGCATCGAGAAGGGGTTGTGGCTGAAATCGACCTTCTTGTTGTCTTCGTCATACTCGAACATCGGGAAATCGACGATCCAGCAGAACTCGAAACGGTTCTGGTCGATCAGGCCCAGGCTCTCACCGACGCGCGTCCGGGCCAGCCCGGCCAGCTTGGCAGCCTGCGCTTCCTTGCCCGCTGCAAAGAAAATGCCATCGTCGGGACCGAGGCCGAGTGTCTCCGCCAGCTTCGCCATGCCTTCCTCGCCATGGTTCTTGGCGATCGGCCCGCCCCATTCGCCGCCCTTGCGCGTGGCATAGCCCAGCCCCGCAAAGCCCTCGCTCTGCGCCCAGCCGTTCATGTCGTCGAAGAATTTGCGGCTTTTATCGGCGGTGTTGGGCGCGGGGATCGCCCGCACCACATCGCCCGCCTCGACGATCGACGCGAAGCGGCCAAACCCCGAACCGGTGAAATGATCCGACACGTCCGAAATCAGGATCGGATTGCGCAGGTCGGGCTTGTCGTTGCCATATTTCAACATCGATTCGCGGTAAGGGATGCGCGCGAACGGCAGCGCCGAAACCTGCCGGCCCCCCTTTGCTCCGGAATGGCCCTGCCAGTCGGCGAATTCGGTGAACAGGCCATGCAGCACCGGCTCGATCGCCTGGAACACGTCTTCCTGCGTGACGAAGCTCATCTCGAAATCGAGCTGATAGAACTCGCCCGGCGAACGATCCGCACGGGCATCCTCGTCGCGGAAACAGGGCGCGATCTGGAAATAGCGATCGAAACCGGCGACCATCAACAGCTGCTTGAACATCTGCGGCGCCTGCGGCAGCGCATAGAACTTGCCCGGATGAACGCGGCTGGGGACCAGATAGTCGCGCGCGCCCTCGGGCGACGAGGCGGTCAGGATCGGCGTCTGGAATTCGGTGAAGCCCTGCCCGATCATGCGGTTGCGGATGCTGGCGATCACCTGCGACCGCAGCATGATGTTGGCATGCAGCCGTTCCCGCCGCAGATCGAGGAAGCGATAGCGAAGGCGGATGTCTTCGGGATACTCGGCATCGCCAGCGACCGGCATCGGCAATTCCTGCGCCGCGCTCTGTATTGTGACGCTACGGGCGAACACTTCGATCTCGCCCGTCGCAAGGTTGGCGTTGGCGGTGCCATCGGCGCGCGCTTTCACCACGCCATCGATCGTGACGACCGATTCGGTCCGCACCGACTCCAGCACCGGCAGCACCGGCGAATCGGCGTCCGCCACCACCTGCGTGATGCCGTAATGATCGCGCAGATCGATGAACAGCACGCCGCCATGATCGCGCTTGCGATGGACCCAGCCGGACAGGCGGACGGTCTCGCCGACGTTGGCGGCGGTCAGGCCGGCGCAGTTGTGGGTACGATAGGCGTGCATGTGTGTCATCTCGCATACGCCGCCACCGCACGGTGAGCGCGGGAGCGGCCAAAAGGATCGAAGGCCACTCCCCTTCCCACCCCCTCTTTGTCAACCCGCGTACGCTCGCTATGGGTGGGCGGATGCATATCCACCCGTTAATCACCGACAGCGCCACGCTCGCCAATCTGTGCGCCCGCCTCGCCAATGCCGACTTCATCACGGTCGACACCGAATTCATGCGGGAGAGCACCTACTGGCCGGAACTCTGCCTGATCCAGATCGCCGACGTGAACGAGGCGGCGGCGATCGATCCGCTGGCACCGGGGCTCGACATGAAGCCGCTGCTCGATCTGCTGGTCGAGAATGAGGATGTGCTGAAGGTGGTCCATGCCGGCGGGCAGGATATCGAGATCGTCTACAATTTGACCGGCAAGACGCCGCACCCGCTGTTCGATACGCAGGTCGCGGCGATGGCCTTGGGGCAAGGCGAGCAGATCGGCTATTCCAATCTGGTCGATAGCTGGCTGGGGATCGCGGTCGACAAGGGCGCCCGCTTCACCGACTGGTCGCGCCGTCCGCTCGATGCGCGCCAGATCGAGTATGCGATCGGCGATGTCACGCACCTCGCCGCCATTTTCCCGATGATGCTGGAACGGCTGCGCAAGACCGGGCGCGGCGCGTGGCTGGATCAGGAGATGGAGCGGCTCGCCGATCCTTCCAATTACGCCAACGAACCCGATCTCGCCTGGAAGCGCGTCCGTGTCTCCGGCCGCAAGCCGGACATGCTCGGTCGGCTGAAGGCACTCGCCCGCTGGCGCGAACTGGAAGCGCAAGCCAAGGACCTGCCACGCGGCCGCATCGTCAAGGACGAGACGCTGGGCGACCTCGCCGGCAACCCGCCGCGCAAGCAAAGCGATCTCGCCAAGGTACGCGGTCTGTCGGCAACCTGGGCCGGCAACGATATCGGCGCTCGGCTGATGGCGGCGCTGGAGTCGGCCGAACCCCTGTCGGCGGATGAATTGCCGGCGCGCGACGATCGCAAGCCGGGGTTGGGCAAGGAAGGGTCTCTCGTCGCCGATCTGCTGAAGCTGCTTCTGAAGATTCGCGCCCGCGATATCGACGTCGCGTCGAAACTGCTCGCTCGTTCGGACGAACTGGAAGCATTGGCGGCCGGCGCGCGTACCGGATTGCCGATGCTGGAGGGTTGGCGCTACGATCAGTTCGGGCGCGATGCGGTCGATCTGGTCGAGGGCCGTCTGGCGTTCGCGGTCAAGAACGGCCGGTTGAAGATGACCCGTGCGGAAGAGGTTGCATGAAACTGATCCTGATATCGGCGGCCGTGCTGACGGCGACTGGCTGCACATCGATGCCACCCGTCACACCACCGACCGGTCCCTGTGGCGTGGACGACGCGATGCGGCGGCGGTTCATCGGCACCGATTTCAAACTGACGATGCGCGACGAGATTCAATATGGCGCCAACGCCCGAACCGCACGCGTGCTGCGCCCGGACGACGCGGCGACGATGGATATGCAGCCCGACCGGCTGAACATCTTGCTCGACGACAACGGCAAGGTGAACGACCTGCGCTGCGGCTGACGATCAGTCGGCCGTCGCAGCGCGACGGCCCAGCATCACCGCCAGCGCGGCATGCCGCTTTTCGGTCGTTTCCGCATAGAGCGGTCGGTCATCGGGACGCAGATGCAGCGTCACGCGCGCATCGTCTATCGTCAGCCGCGTCCGGCTCAACGGCCCGGCCAACCCCCCGCTCAACCGCTGACCCAGCCGGATCGCCAGACCCCAGGCGGTGGCCCGCCGCAACGCCTCTTCGTCGGCCAGGCGGGGTAGCGGATCGGGGAAACCCGTGCCGCCGCCCAGACACGTGAACAGCGCCTGGGCCATCTGCGCCCGCTCCCCCGGCTCGATCGCCACCCACTGCCCGTGCAAGGCAACCTCGACGCCGCGTTCGGCGCGGAACTCCGGATTCGCGCGCCAACCCACATCCGCCAGCAGGCAGGCGGCATGACGGATGCGGGCCTGCGCCGGCGTCTCGTGCGCGAATAAGGGCGCGATCCAGCGGTCGAGCAGATCGCCATGTTCGGGGAAACGACCGAGCAGCCGCCCCTCCTCACGGGTCGCAACGATCAACGGATCGAGCGCGCGGGTCTCCGCATCCAGCATGCCGAAGGCAAGCCCCTCTCGCAGCCCAAAGGCGGAGACGATGGTCGTCTCGCTCCCCAGTCGGCGCAGCAATACGCCCAGCAACGCCGACGCATCGGCCAGCGTCCCCGCGCGCCCGGCCGACAGGCCGGGAATGCTCCGCAGCTTCGGCTTGCCCAGATGCGGCACCGTACGACTCAGCCGCGCAATCGTATCGGGTGTCATGCGATATTGGTGAGCGATGGGCAGCGGAAAATCGGTCAGGCCCATGTCCAGCCGGGCCAGCGCCCGCCACGATCCGCCGACCAGATACAGGGGCAATCCGGCGCCCCGCCCCGTCCAGCCCGCCTGATCGATCAGGCGCGTCGCCAGTCGATCGAGCGGCTGCCCCCGTGTCCCCGCTATCCGCAGCACCCCCAAAGGAAACGACACCCGGTCGCCGAGCCGCCCCTGCCGCACCCGCACCAGTTCCAGGCTGCCGCCGCCCAGATCGCCTACGATACCGTCCGCATCGGGAATACCGGACAACACACCTTCACCCGCCCCGGTAGCCTCCTGCTCGCCCGACAGCAATTCGACCTTCAGGCCCAGCGCGGCGGCGGCGGCGATGAATTCCGGCCCGTTCGCAGCATCGCGAACCGCCGCCGTCGCCACCGTCCGCAGCGACACGACGTCCATTTCGCGCGCGACGGCGGCAAACCGCGCAAGGGCGGTGCGCGCAATCGCCAGCGATCCCTCCTCCATCCGGCCCGTTGCAGCAAGCCCGCGGCCGAGACCCGCCATCACCTTTTCGTTGAACAACACCGCCGGGATACGCGACGGCCCCTGATACACGACCAGCCGGACCGAGTTGGAACCGATGTCGATGATGGCGGTCCGCGGCGGCGTGTCGGCCGGGCGACGGCCGAACAGCCCCACGGGCAAGCTCACGATGATGCCCGAAGAAGCAATGTCGGCACCTTCTCCAGCGCCGCACCGCGGCCGGACAGTGATGGGTTGGTCATGAAATACCGATGCAGGTTGAACGGTCGCTCGCCCGGCGCGACGCGGGTATATTCGCCGTCGCCGTCCAGTATCCAGCTCTGTTCGTCGTCGAGCAGATTGGCGACCATGACCTGGTCGAGGATCTGGTCGTGGACGGTCGGATTGGTGATCGGCAGCATATATTCGACGCGCCGGTCGAAGTTGCGCGGCATCCAGTCGGCGGACGATATGAACAGCTTGGCACCGTCGTTGGGCAGTGTCTTGCCCGCACCGAACGCCCAGATGCGACTGTGTTCCAGGAACCGGCCGATGACCGATTTGACCCGGATATTCTCCGACAACCCGGCGACCTGCGGCCGCAGGCAACAGATGCCGCGCACGATAAGGTCGATCTCGACCCCCTCGCCGCTCGCCTCGTACAGCTTGTCGATGATCGCCGGATCGACCAGACTGTTCATCTTGGCCCACATCGCCGCCGGCCGACCGGCACGGGCATGGGCGATCTCGTCATCGATCATTGCCGTCAATGTCGCCCTAAGATTGAGCGGCGACAGGCTGATGCAGTTCATGTTGCGCGGCTCGACATAGCCGGTGACGTAGTTGAACATCTGCGCAGCATCACGCCCGATCGCAGGATCGGCGGTGAAGTAACTGATATCGGTATAAATCTTCGCTGTCACCGGATGGTAGTTGCCGGTACCGAAGTGGCAATAGGTCCGGAACGCCCCGTTCTCGCGACGGACGACCATCGAGATCTTGGCATGGGTCTTCCAGTCGATGAATCCATAGACGACCTGCACGCCGGCGCGCTCCAGCTGCGACGCCCAGAACAGATTCTGTTCCTCGTCGAACCGCGCCTTCAACTCCACGACCGCGGTCACGGACTTGCCCGCCTCCGCCGCCGCCACCAGCGCGTTGATGATCGCGGACTGCTTGCCGGCACGGTATAGCGTCTGCTTGATCGCGATGACGTCGGGATCGTTGGCCGCCTGCTTTAGGAAGGCGACCACCACCTCGAACGTCTCGTACGGGTGATGGACGACGATATCCTTCGCGGCGATCGCCGCGAAACAATCGCCGGAAAATTCGCGGATGCGTTCGGGGAAGCGCGGCGTGAATGGCGGGAATTTCAGGTCCGGCCGATCCTCGTCGTACAGCAGGTCGAGATCGGCGATCCCCAGCAACTGACCGCTCTCGGTGATGATCGCATCGGCACCACCCAGTTCCACCTTCAGCAGCGCGGCCAGCGCGTCGGACATGCCGGTTTCCAGCTCAAGCCGGATCACCTTGCCGCGACGGCGGCGCTTGATCGCGTTGCGGTAGTAGCGGACGAGATCTTCCGCCTCTTCCTCGATCTCGATATCGCTGTCCCGCAGGACCCGGAACGCGGCAGCGCCATGGGCGATATACCCCGGAAAGATCAGCGGCGCGAACCGCTTCACCAGCGTTTCGATCGACACATAACGCGCCCGCTCGCCCGGCAACCGCACGAACCGTGGCGCGGAGGCTGGCAGCATGACGAGTTCGCGGATCGGTTCGTTGTCCGACATCCGCTCCAGATCGAAGATCACCGATAATCCACGATTGGGGATGAACGGAAACGGATGCGCCGGGTCGAGCGCCTGCGGTGTCAGAATCGGGAAGATCTGGTCGCGGAAATGATCCTCCAGCCAGTCGTTCGCCTCGTCATCGATCGAATCGCGACGCAGCACCCACAGGCCGGATTCGTCGAGCAGCGTGCGCAGGTCCGCCCATACCGCCTGCTGGCTTTCCATCAGCCGATCCGCCTCGGCGATGATCGCGCCCAGCTGCTGCCCCGGCGTCAACCCGTCGGCCGACCGGCGGTCGACGTCCTGCGATTGCTGCCCTTTCAATCCGGCGACGCGGACCATGAAGAATTCGTCCAGGTTCGATCCGCAGATCGACAGGAAGCGCAGTCGTTCCAGCAGGGGATGCGCGCTGTTGCACGCCTCCTCCAGCACCCGCCGGTTGAACGCGAGCCATGACAGTTCGCGATTGAAATACCGCTCGCTATCCCCCGTCGCGACGGGATCGTCGTCGGCATGGTCGAGATGGGCGATATGGGATGGGCGGGTCATGCGTCCTCGGTTCTGATCGGCAACAGGCCGGCGTCGGTGAGTGTCGTGCGTGCCAGGGGAATGGTCAGCCGGCGATGGCGTTCCGAAGTTTCCTGATCCAGCGCGTCTACCACGCGTTCCATGGCAAGATGACTACGCTCGATCCGCGAAGCCAGCCAGTCGAGCAGATCGGGCCGGGCGTCTATCACCCGGCGCTCGAACATCCGGTCGAGCAGCGCACGCGTCAACGCATCGTCGGGCGGCCCGATCGCCACGTGCGGACTGGCCGCGAGCCTCGATCGCAGGTCGGGCAAGGTGATCGACCAGATCGGCGGCGGCGCATCCGCCACGATCACCAACGGTCGCCCGTCCGCCTGCGCATTGTTCCACGCGTGGAAAAGATCCGTCTCGTCCACCCGCTCGGCATCGTCGATGATCGTCCCCCCGCTCTTGGCGGCGAAGATGCGGGCGAGCAGGCTGCGGCCGGACCGGCGTGGACCGGTCAGCATCGCGGCGCGGACCGGCCACGTTCCCCAATGCTCCAGCAGATAGACGGCATGGGCGTTGGACGGCGTAACTAGAAAGGCGTCGTCACGCGGGTCGGCGGGCCACGCCAGCGGCAGCGCCATCTGGCTCATCCGGGAACGCCCGTACCGGACGCCGATGGTGCCGGCGTCGGCCGGCTGATCCGCAACGTCGTCCCCGATCCCGCCACCTGATACCCACGCGACTGCAAGGCAGCCGCCAGCAGGGCGGGATCGCCGTCCACCACCACCCGCATCAACGACACGCCACCCAATGCCAGACTGGTCGTACCCGCTGAGCGCACGCCCGGAATGCCGCGCACCAGCGCCTCGGTATTGGCGACGCTGGCGGTGCCGGGCGTATCGTACTGCAACGTCACCGTTGCGCCTGCGTTGGCCTGGGCGAGATCGGCGAGGATACCGTCGATCGTCGGATCGGCCGATGGCGTCGGCGTGGCGGCCGGATCGGGCGGCGGCGTCAGGCTGGCGTCGGGGTTCAACATGCCCTGACGCAATGCCTGCTGATAAAGGGCATCGATCCGCGCGACGCCGGTGTCGAGCAGCTGCGGCAGCCCCTCGGCACTACCGACTCGCAAAGAGAAACTGCTGATAAGCCGGTTATCGGGTCCATGCCGCGCCTGGAACACGCCGACGACCGGACCGCCCGGCCATTGCCGATATAATCGCACCGTCGGGATCAGGATGTCCGACGCGCCATATTGATCGATGATCGTCCGCCACCATCCACGACCCGGCCGCTGTGCCTGACCGACGTTCAGCAACAGCGAATCGGCGCCGGTCCCCGATGGTCGGACATAATCGATGGTGCTGTTCCCGGTGCGGAACCGGGCCCAGGCCTGTTGCCAGTCGGTGCGCCGCTCGAACACCTGACCGACGCCGCCCGACCATTGCACCGGCACCACCAGCATCGGCGGCGATCGATCGGCATAGGCCGCCACGCCCAGCAGCGATCCGGCCCGCGCGCGGTTGAACAGGACGCCGAGCCGGGCGATGTACCGGTTCGGCCCGATCTGCTCGTTCTCCACGACGATGCCCGACACCATCTGGTCGAGCGTGCCATCGGAGACGAGGCCACCGGTACCACCCAGCCGGCGCGACAGTTGCACCCACGCCTTGCGCTGCGCCAGCCGCCAGCCGCCGAGACGGGCCGCCTCGGCTGTCTTGCCACCGACATCCACGGTCACGCCGCTCACTTCGAACGCACCGCCATTGTCGATCGGCGCGACGCCGCGGTCGCCGCCTTCGATCTGCGCCAGCGTGCCGGACCCCGCGAGCAGGGCCATCACGGCAAGGGAAGCGATCAAGGGGCGGCGCATGGCCCGCGCCTTTTGCAGAACCGGGCGTGGAAATCCAAGCGCGATATGTCTAGGCGACGTTTCATGACCGACCAGCCCACTCCCGACGCCTCCGGCACGCCCTCCTACACCTATGCCGATGCGGGCGTCTCGATCGCGGCGGGCAACGCGCTCGTCCGGGCGATCGCCCCCCTCGCCCGTTCCACCCGGCGACCGGGCGCGGATGCCGATCTCGGCGGCTTCGGCGGCCTGTTCGACCTGAAGGCGGCGGGCTTCACCGATCCGCTGCTCGTCGCGGCAAACGACGGCGTCGGCACCAAGCTGAAACTGGCGATCGAATGGGACCGCCATGAGGGCGTCGGTGTCGATCTGGTCGCGATGTGCGCCAACGACCTGATCGTGCAGGGCGCCGAGCCACTGTTCTTCCTGGACTATTACGCCAGCGGCAAGCTGGAAGCCGGTGTCGCCGAGCGGGTCATCGCCTCGATCGCGGAAGGCTGTCGTCAGGCGGGATGCGCGCTGATCGGTGGCGAAACCGCCGAGATGCCCGGCATGTATGCGCCCGGCGATTACGACCTCGCCGGCTTCTGCGTCGGCGCGGTCGAGCGCGAGCAATTGCTTACCGGCAAGACGATCGGTCACGGCGATATCGTGCTCGGGCTGGCATCGACCGGCGTCCATTCCAACGGCTTTTCGCTGGTCCGCCGGCTGGCCGCCGACAAGGGGTGGAAACTCGATCGCCCCGCCTTGTTCGATCAGGACCGGTTGCTGATCGACTGGCTGATGGCCCCGACTCGCATCTATGTCGCCAGCCTGCTGCCGGTTCTGCGCGAGGGGCGCATCAAGGGCCTCGCCCATATCACCGGCGGCGGCCTGCTGGAAAATATCCCGCGCGTGTTGCCGGCGGATGCCCATGCGGTGATCGATGCGGCGGCCTGGGAGCAATCCCGCCTGATGGCCTTCCTGCAAGCGCAGGGCGCGATCGAGCCGGAGGAGATGGCCCGCACCTTCAACTGCGGCATCGGCATGGCCGTAATCGTCGCCGCCGATGAGGCTGAATCCGTTGCCGCCTCGCTGACGGCGGCGGGCGAGACGGTGGCCACCATCGGTCATATCGAACGCGGCGCGCGCGGTTGCACGGTCAGCGGTTCCGCTGGCACGTGGAGCGCGCGGGAGGACTGGACCGCCACCCATGTCGGCTGAGGCCTCCGTCGCCATCCTGATATCCGGCCGGGGATCGAACATGATGGCGCTGGTCGAGCAGGCGCGCGGCTACCGCGTCGCGCTGGTCGCATCGGACAAGCCCGATGCGGCGGGACTCGACTGGGCGAAGCAGCGTGGTCTCGCAACCTGGGCGCTCAGTCCCAGGGGCATCGGCAAGGCGGCGTACGAAGCGGCGCTGGACACCGCGCTGCGCGACGCCGGCGTCGGGACGATCGCACTGGCGGGCTACATGCGGCTCTTGTCGGACGACTTCGTCGCGCGCTGGCGGGGGCGGATCGTCAATATCCACCCCTCGCTACTGCCGAAGTACAAGGGCCTCGACACGCACGCCCGAGCCATTGAGGCGGGGGATGCATTCGGCGGCTGTTCCGTCCATGTCGTGACCGAGGAACTGGATGGTGGTGCGGTGCTGGGTCAGTCGCAGGTCCCGATCGTTGCGGGTGACGACGCCGACACGCTGGCGGCGCGGGTCCTGACCGCCGAACACGCGTTGTACCCACATATGCTGGCGGAGTTCGTGATGACCCCTTTCGATCGTGTTCGTGACACCGCCCTGAAACTGCCGGAGGTGGAGGAGCGGCCCAGCCACGGTCAGCCGACCTTCTTCGTGGCGGGCAAGCAGTTCGCCCAGTTGCGGGACGGTCATCATGGTGATGGCCTGACGGTCGTATGCGTCCGCACCGGCGATGTCGACGAACAGGCGATGCTGGTCGATGCCGCGCCCGACGTCTATTCGACCCCGTCCTATCTTGGCGCCAGCGGTTGGGTGGCGATGAATCTGACGGGCGAGGTCGACTGGCCGTTGATCGAGGACCGCATCGCGCGAAGCTGGGAACTGGCGGCACCGGCGCGGCTGCTGGAGGCGGGCGGGCGATGAGCGAGACATCGGAACAGGCCACCCGCCGCCGCTGGGTCACGCTGGCCGAGGTCGTGGCCGTCGCCGGCGTGCTGATCGCCGCGTTGACGCTGTGGAGCAACTGGTCCGACCGCCGCGCCGACGAAGCCGAAAAAGTAGCGGAACGGACGGCCGAGCGGACCGAGCGGTCGCGGATCGATCTGACCGCGACGGTGGAGGATGGCGGCCGCCGACTGGCGTTGAAGGACGAGAAGCACGATCTTCAGGACCTGGTGATCGCTTTCCCCCGTGCGCTGGGCATCGCAACCAGGCAGCCGGTGTCGGACGTGGCGATCCTCGCCGATTGGTTCGAGGCGCCGCTCCTGAAGCTGACCGACGGCGGAGCGGACGAGCGGGAGGGGCGGCTGCCCGTCCTCGTCACCGTCCGGTACTGGGATGGTGATACGCAGCGCAGCGCGACCGGCGTGTACAATGTGATCTGGCGCACCGAGGGCCGATTGCTGCGTGGCCGAACTGTAAAACTGGAAGGATTGCGACTTCGACAGCGGGGCGGCGGTCAGGCACAGGTCGATGCGTTATGGGCGAAGGAAAAGCCCTGAAACGACGCCCGATACCAGATCAATCAGCGCTGATGACCCGCGCATAGACGCAGTCGTCATTCAGGCTGTTGCCAACCTTGAACTGGCGCTCGCTCGTCATCACGAACCCCTGACGCTCGTAGAACGCCCGCGCCCGCGCATTGCGGCCGAATACGCCCAGCAATATCCGCCCGGCGCCCCTTGCTCGGGCATCCGCGATCGCCCGGTCCATCAGCGCCGCGCCAAGCCCGGTGCCGTGCGTCATCGCCATGGTGTAGATTCGCCGAAGTTCGATATCGCCGGCAAGCGTCGGTCCGACGTCGTCCGGCACCGTCAGAACGGTGTAACCGACCGGAGCAGCGCCATCGGGATGCTCCGCCAGCATGACGATCGTCTCGGGATCGCCGGCCCATGCCATGAACTGATCCGGCCCACTCTTCGCCGCGATATGGGCGACGATATCCTCGCCGGACAGGAAACCCGCAAAGGTTTCGAGAAAACTCGCGGCCGCGACGAGCGACAGGGCGGACGCATCCGCCGCCGTCGCCCGTCGCAGCCGCCAGCGCATCAGCCGACGATCTCTTCCGGCTTGAAGAAGTATGCGATCTCGATCTCGGCATTCTCGTCCGAATCGGAACCGTGGACGGTGTTTGCCTCGATCGATTCGGCCAGTTCCTTGCGGATCGTGCCGGCGTCGGCATTGGCCGGGTTGGTGGCGCCCATGATGTCGCGGTTACGCTGCATGGCATTCTCGCCCTCCAGCACCTGTACGACGACGGGGCCGGAGATCATGAACGAGACGAGGTCGTTGAAGAACGGCCGCTCGCGGTGGACGGCATAGAAGCCCTCGGCCTGGTCCCTGGTCATATGGATGCGCTTGGACGCGATGACCCGCAGGCCGGCTTCCTCCAGCATCTTGGTGACCGCACCGGTCAGGTTGCGGCGGGTGGCATCGGGCTTGATGATCGAAAAGGTACGGTTCGCGGCCATGATGGTCACGGGCTCCTGTGTTTTGAAAAGGGGAAAAGCGCCGCCACCCTAGTCCCGCAGCGGCCATGTTGCAACGCTCACGCCGCCTGCTCCCATCGTCCCGCCTCGTTCTGCTTCCAGTAACGGCGCTCCACGCCCTCGCGATCGGCCAGTGCCTTCCATGCCAGCCGTGCTTCGCGGATGCGATCGTCGTCGAAGAAATGGAAAGCACGGTCGAAATCGAGCGCGTCGTCGCGCCATACGCCATCGACGAGAGCGATGTGGCGGGCGTTGTTCGCGGCATTGACGTCCGGCGCGATCAGCACCGGCTGAGCTGCGTCGTCCGCATCGCCCAGTTGCGCATGGGGCAGGAAACTGTCGGGCGTATATTGCCACAGCAGGCGGTCGAGGTGCCGACGCTGTTCCTCATTATCCGTAACGATCAGCAGGCGGGCGCCCGTCGATATGACCTTGGCCGCGATCTGCGGAAGGGCGCGGTCGAGCGGAGTGGCGGTGAGGTGGTAGAAATCGACCTGCATGGCGGGCGGTGTAGCGGAGTGGGAAGGCCGGCTCCAGCAAGGTTGTCAGGCGCACACTGTTGTTCCCCGGCGGAGGCCGGGGTCCAGTTGGGTGAAGTGTCGCGATCTGCAACCATAGCCAATCCAACTGGACCCCGGCCTCCGCCGGGGAACGGAAGCTCATTTCTCGAAATTATCCGCGACGAACCGGTCGAGCAGCTTCACGCCATAACCGGTCGCACCCTTGTCCCAGGTCGGGCCGGCCTTGTCGGACCACACCATGCCGGCGATATCGAGATGCGCCCATTTCACGCCGTCATCGACGAAGCGCTGGATGAATTGTGCGGCGGTGATCGATCCGGCACCGCGTGGGCCGACGTTCTTCATGTCGGCGATCGGGCTATCGATCATCTTGTCGTAGGTGGCAGACAGCGGGAAGCGCCACAGCTTGTCGTCGGTCGCCAGCCCGGCCGCCAGCAACTGATCGGCCAGCGTGTCGTCGTTCGAGAACAATCCGCCATGTTCGTTGCCCAGCGCGACGATCATCGCGCCAGTCAGCGTGGCGAGATCGACGATGGTCTTCGGCCGGAACGTCTTCTGCGTCCAGGTGATCGCATCGGCCAGCACCAGCCGACCCTCGGCATCGGTGTTCAGCACCTCGATCGTCTGGCCGGACATCGACGTCACGACGTCACCCGGCCGCGTCGCCGCGCCGTCTGGCATGTTCTCGACCAGACCGCAGACACCGACGACGTTCGCCTTCGCCTTGCGCCCCGCCAGCGCCTTCATCGCGCCGACGACCGCACCGGCGCCGCCCATGTCCCACTTCATGTCTTCCATGCCGGCCGCCGGCTTGATCGAGATGCCGCCGGTGTCAAACGTCACGCCCTTGCCAACCAGCGCCAGATCGGGATCGCCCTCGCCCGCCCCCTGCCAGCGCAGCGCCAGTACGCGGGCCTCGCGGACCGAACCCAGACTGACGGCGAGCAGCGAACCCATGCCGAGCGCGCGCATCTCGTCCTCGTCGAGGGTCGTGATCTCCAGACCTAGCCCCTCGACATCGGCGCGCACGCGCTCGACGAAGGTTTCCGGATAGATGATGTTGGGCGGTTCGGCGACGAGGGTACGGGTGAGCGCCAGCCCTTGCGTGATCGCATCCTGCGTCCGCCACGCCTCGTCCGTGCCATCCGGTGCGCCCGCGACGGTGATCGTGGCCAGCGTCGGCTTTGCGGTGTCGGCCAGTTTGGTCCGGTACACGTCATGACGCCACGCCCGCTGGACGGCGGCGGCGGCGAGACGGGCGGCGGCGGTGGGTGTCGCACCGCTGCCGGCCAGATCGATGGCGAGTTCCGTCGCACCCGACGTCAGCACCCGCGCGACGATCGCGCCGCCCGCCTTCGTCCAGTCGCCATCGGCGCCCGCGCCGACCCCGACCAGCAGCACGCGCTTTACCGCATCGCCGGGGACGAACAGTTCGACGACCGAACCGGCCTCGCCAGAGAAGCGGGCGGCGGCCGCGGCGGCGCGGGCGATCGGTTCCACACCCTCGCCGACCTGCGCCCATTCAATGCGCGCCAGGCCGTCCTTGCCGAGGGGAAGGACTACGAACGGCGCGTCTGGGGCGATGGCGGGAATGAAGTGGATCTGCATGAAGTTCCTCTTTGTCTCTGCGTCCCATCTAGGGTCCGACGCGCCCTTAACAAGCGCAACCGCCCGCTTGCATTGCAGCGCGGGGCCGGCGATGCGATAGGCGCATCGTAACAAGTGGCCGTATCAGGGCGGCCGCATCGACCGAAGGGGTCCAGTACCAGTGTCGCGTTTCAGCCTGCCGACCGGCTGTGCCCCCACCCCCGTGTCGGCGCCCATGCTGGCGCCAATGCTGGCAACCGTGCTCGCCTTGATCCTGGCGACGCCGGGGATCGCCACCGCGCAGGATCTGCAGGACCGGTCGGTGACCCCGGCCGCCCCCGTCGCGCCGCCAGTGGCGACACCACCGCCCACCGACGATCAGGTGCAGTTCAGCGCGACGACGCTGGAATATGATTACGACGCCGACATCGTCACCGCGACGGGCGACGTCCGCATGCTGCGCCAGGGCGAGCGGCTGCGCGCCGACAAGGTCGTGTGGAACCGCAAGACCGGCAAGGTCGTGGCGACCGGCGACATCGCCATCGCCAATCCGCAGGGCGACATCGCCTATGGCGACCGCATCGACCTGACCGATTCGCTGAAGGACGGCGTGGTCGACAACATGCTGGTCGTGCTGGAACAGGGCGGGCGACTGGCCGCCGCGAAAGGCACGCGTGAGACAGACGGCACCGTCCGGCTGGTATCCGCCGCCTATACCCCGTGCGCCGTCACCAGTTCCGCCGGCTGTCCGAAGGAACCGACGTGGAAGATCACGGCGGTGCGCGTCACCTATCGGCCCGAGCGCAAGCGGGTGTATTATGATGGTGCCCGGATCAACCTGTTCGGCCTGCCAACGGTGCCCCTGCCCCGATTCTCGCACCCGGTCGGTGGCGGCAGCGACAGCGGCCTTCTCAGCCCGAACGCGCAGTACAGCCGGGTCAACGGTCTCGAATTCTCGCTACCCTATTATTTCGCGCTGGCGCCCAATCGCGGGCTGACGGTCACGCCGCATATCTACAGCAGCGTGCTGCCGATGGCGGATGTGGAATATTCGCAACTAACCAGCAACGGCGCGCTGCGCCTGCGCGGCTATCTGACGGAAAGCCGGCGCAGCGACGATCTGAACACCGTCGATCCCACGGATACCAGCCGGGCATTGCGCGGTTATCTCGACGGCACGACGCGGTATCAGTTCTCGCCGGAATGGAGCGCCAGTGGCTCGCTGCGCTGGACGACCGACCGCACGTTCCTGCGTCGCTACAACATTTCGCGCGACGACCGGCTGCGCAACACCGCGACGATCCAGCGGATCGATGCGAACAGCTATTTCGCGCTGACCGGCTGGGCGGTGCAGACGCTGCGCGTCAACGATTCGCAGGGGATGCAGCCGATCGCCCTGCCCGAGATCGATTATCGCCGCCGTTTCACCGATGGCCTGCTGGGCGGCCGGGTCGAGATGCAGCTCAACAGCCTTGCCCTGACCCGCACCGACGGGCAGGACACGCAGCGTGCCTTCGCCAGCCTGCGCTGGGACCTGCACCGTCTGACGAACTGGGGGCAGGAACTGACGCTGACCGCCTTCGCGCGCGGCGACGCCTATAACGCGCATGATACACTCAGCACCGCGGTCGCCAGCTATCGCGGCGAGGAAGGGTTCCAGACGCGGGCGATCGGCGCGGTCTCCCTCGACATGCGCTGGCCGTTGATCGGCAGTTTCGGCGCCGGGACGCAGCGATTGACGCCGCGTTTCCAGATCGTCGCCGCGCCCCGCATCAAGAATTTTTCGATCCCCAACGAGGATTCGCGCGCCGTCGATCTGGACGATGCGAACCTCTTCGCGCTCAACCGTTTCCCCGGATACGACCGGTTCGAGGATTCGACCCGTGCGACGTACGGCGCGGAATGGGCGCTCGATCTGCCGGGCTTCACGCTGGATACCGTGGTCGGCCAGAGTTACCGCCTGTCGGTACGGCCGACGATCCTGCCCGACGGCACCGGCCTGTCCGATCGCTGGTCCGATTATGTCGGACGCACCGAGTTGCGGTTCCACGATTTCGTTTCGGTCATCCACCGCTATCGACTGGACAAGGACGGGTTCCAGATCCGCCGGAACGAGATCGATGCGACGATCGGGTCGCGCGGCACCTATGCGCTGATCGGTTATCTGAAGCTGGATCGCAACATCGCGACGGTCGAGGATCTGCGCGACCGCGAAGAGGCGCGGGTCGCCGGCCGCGTGCAGTTCGCGCGCTTCTGGTCGGTGTTCGGCTCGGCGATCGTCGATCTGACCAACCGTGACGAGGACCCGCTGTCGCTGGCCGATGGCTTCGATCCCATCCGCCACCGGCTTGGCGTGCAATATGAGGACGATTGCCTGCGACTCGGCCTGACATGGCGGCGCGACTATCGCCAGATCGGTGACGCGCGGAGGGGCAACAACTTCTCGCTGACGCTGGCCTTTACCAACCTCGGTCGCTAAGCGCCTGTTCAGCATCGTGAGGATAGTCACGTCGTTTACAGACGGCGACCGGCCGAAACGACGGATGGGGATTGGTACGTACGTGAAGCATGATCGTCGACGGGCCGGTATCGGCCGATTGCTGGGTTTCGCCGCACTGGGCGCCATCGCGGGCGGTGCGCTGGCTCAGGAACAGGGCGCTGCGCCCAACTCCGCCGCCGGACTCGACCTGCCCACCAATTTCCAGCTGTTCGGCAAGCTCGACCCCAATGTCCGCAAGCCGACGGCGATCGTCAACGACACGGTCATCACCGGCACCGATCTCGACCAGCGCGTCGGGTTGGTGCTGGCCGCGAACAATCAGCAACTGAGTGCGGAGGATCGCGATCGCCTGAAGCTACAGGTGCTGCGCCAGCTGATCGACGAGACGCTGCAGATTCAGGAAGCGAAGACTGCCGACGTGACGATCACGTCGGCCGAGCTGACGCAAAGCTACGACCGGGTCGCCAAGAATTTCAACCGCACGCCCGCGCAGATGAACGTGTTCCTGCGCGAATCCGGCTCGTCCGAACGATCGCTGAAGCGGCAGATCGAAGGCGAGCTGGCGTGGCAGCGTTACCTGCGCAAAAAGGTCGAACCGTTCGTCAACATCGGCGATGCCGAGGTGAAGGCGATCATCGACCGGCTGGAAGCGTCTAAGGGGACCGAGGAGTTCAACCTCCGCGAAATCTATCTGTCGGCGAACGACGCGACGAAGGATCAGGTCGCGGCCAAGGCTCGTCAGCTGATTGCCGAAATCCAGAAGGCGCAGCAGCCGTTCGGTTTCTTCGCCCGGCAATATTCGGAAGCATCGACGCGCGGCGTCGAAGGCGATCTGGGCTGGGTACGCGGCGCACAGCTCCCGGCCGAACTCGCCACCGCCGCCCAGCAGATGCAGGTCGGGCAGGTTGCGGGGCCGATCGAGATTCCCGGCGGCTATTCGATCATCTACCTCACCGACAAGCGACAGGTGCTGACCGCCGATCCGCGTGACGCACGATTGAACCTGAAGCAGTTGACGCTCCGCTTCCCGGCCAAGACCACGCAGGCCGAGGCCAGCACCCGCGCCGCCGCGTTCGGCAAGGCGATCGAGCAGATCCAGGGTTGCGGCACGGTCGAAAAGATCGCCGCGACCGTGAACGCCGAAGTGGTAGACAACGACACGGTCCGCATCCGCGACCTGCCGCCGCAGCTGGCCGATATCATGCTGCAACTTCAGATCGGTCAGTCGACGCCGCCGTTCGGTTCTGCCGAGCAGGGCGTCCGCGCGCTGGTGTTGTGCGGTCGCGACGATCCAAAGACCGGCCAGTTGCCCTCCACCGATCAGGTCGAGAACCAGTTGCAGCAACAGCGCGTCAACCTGCGCGCCCAGCAAAAGCTACGCGATCTCCGCCGCGACGCGGTGGTGGAATATCGCTGACGGGATGGCGGCCGTGACGACGCAGCCGCTAGCGATCTCGCTCGGCGATCCCGCCGGCATCGGGCCGGAGATCGTGGCCAAGGCATGGGACGCACGGATCGAACGTAATCTGCCGCCGTTCTTCGCAGTGGGCGATGCACGGTCGGTGATGCGGGTCTGGAATGGTCCGATCGCCGCGATCACCGATCCACGCGCCGCCGCCGGCGCCTTTGCCGATGCGCTGCCGGTGATGACGGTCGAGGACGCCGGCGATATCGTGCCGGGCGTGCCCGATCCGGAGGGCGCGCGCTGCGCCCTGCGATCGATCGAACTCGCACTGGGCCTCGTCCGGTCGGGCGCCGCCAGCGCGCTCGTCACCGGGCCGGTATCCAAGTCGCAGCTTTACGCGATCGGCTTTACCCATCCCGGCCAGACCGAATTCGTTGCCGAGCGGTGCGGCGTATCGGGCGATAACGCCGTGATGATGCTCGCCGGTCCCGGCCTGCGCGTCGTGCCGATGACAACGCATGTGCCGCTGTCCGCCGTTCCCGATCTCCTCACCATCGACCTCGTCCTGCACAAGGCGCGGGCAACCGCCCGTGGCCTGCAACGAAATTTCGGGATCGACCGGCCTCGCCTCGTCATGGCCGGCCTCAACCCCCATGCCGGCGAGAGCGGCGCGATCGGGCGAGAAGAGATCGACGTGATGGAACCGGCTATCGCCATCCTGCAGGCGGAGGGCATGGATATCACCGGCCCGCACGCTGCGGACACGCTGTTCCATCCCCGCGCCCGTGCGCGGTACGACGTCGCGCTGTGCCCCTATCACGATCAGGCGCTGGTCCCGCTCAAGACGCTGTTCTTCGATGACGGCGTCAACATTACCTTGGGGCTGCCGATCGTCCGTACCTCGCCCGACCACGGCACGGCCTTCGCGATCGCCGGTCAGGACCGCGCCGAGCCGGGGGCGATGATCGCCGCGATTACGATGGCCGGAGAGGCCGCTACCCGCCGCGCCGCAACCGCCGCCGCCGTCGCGGCGTGACCATCTCCCTCCCCCCCTTGCGGGACGTGATCGCCCGTCACGGGCTATCGGCGTCCAAGGCGCTCGGCCAGAACTTCCTGTTCGATGGCCAGCTTCTCGCCCGCATTGCCGCCGTTCCCGGCGAACTGGACGGAGCCGAAGTGCTGGAGGTCGGCCCCGGTCCCGGCGGCCTCACCCGCGCCCTGTTGGCGGCCGGCGCGCGCGTCACCGCGATCGAGCGCGATCGGCGCTGCATTCCGGCGCTTGCCGAGCTGCGCGATGCCTATCCCGGACAGTTGCGGGTGATCGAGGACGACGCACTGGCGATCGATGCGCCATCGCTGTTTGCGGGCAAGCCGCACATCGTCTCCAACCTGCCCTACAACATCGGTACCGCCCTGCTGGTGGGATGGCTGTCCGCCGACTGGCAGCCATGGTGGCAATCATGCACGCTGATGTTCCAACGCGAGGTCGCCGACCGAATCGTCGCGTCGGCGAATGATGACGCCTATGGCCGGCTCGCGGTGTTGTCCCAGTGGCGCAGCACCGCACGCATCGCGATGCCCGTCCACCGCTCCGCCTTCACGCCGCCGCCCAAGGTGATGTCGGCGGTCGTCCACCTCGTGCCCACCGAACCGCCCGCCGGCGTGACGTTCAAGGTGCTGGAACGCCTGACCGCCGCCGCCTTCGGCCAGCGCCGCAAGATGCTGCGTCAGAGCGTTAAGGGGGTGCCGGGGGCTGCGGAGGCGATGGAAAAGCTGGGCATCGACCCCACCCGCCGCGCTGAAACGGTATCGGTCGAGGAATTCGTCACGCTGGCCAGAGCGCTCTCGTAAATTCTTCCGGCCGCCGGCGGACTTCTTCGAAAATGTGCCCCCCACTGCTGCTTCCCCGGCGGAGGCCGGGGTCCAGTCGGGATAGCTGCAATGGGTCTTTCACGGCCGTTCACCCAACTGGACCCCGGCCTCCGCCGGGGAACAGGATCAGTTGGGCGAAGGTCACCGCCGGAATAACAACACAGCGACCGCTACTGCTTCGCCGCCACCGGCCTGGTATCCGCCTGCGCCGTCGTCACCGGCGGTCCCTTGGCGATCACCGCCGCCAGTGTCGTCGCCTCCGGACAGGCGCCCTTGCAGAGCGTCCTCAGCTTGGCAAGATTGTCCTTGGCCCGCGAAATCGCGCCCTTCGCCACCAATGCTTCGCCCTGACCCTTCAACGCCACGCGGTCATTGGGTTCCAGCAACAGCGCCTCGCGATACAGCCGGATCGCCTTGCCCGGCAGGCCGCGCTGACCCGCGACTTCGGCCAGCACGATGAAGGCCCCCCGGTTGCGTGGATCGACCGCGACCGCCGTTTCCAGCGTATCCGTCGCCCCGTCGAGATTGCCCGCCGCCTTGAGGGCGCGTCCCTGCGTCAGCAATTGCAGCGAGCGGGCGTCGATCTGATCGTCCGGCCGCTGACCCTGCAGCGACGTGGTGATGCTGACGGTCGCCAGCGCGGCGGCTAGGGCGACGGACGAAAAGCGCATGATCGTCTCCATGGGGGACCTGGAGTGTTTGCGTATCACGGCGCCACCAGCCGCGCGACGAAAAACCCGTCCGTGCCGTCGTTTGCGGGATCGAGCCGGATACCGAAGCCATGCCGCCGTCCAGCCGGAAGATCGGGCGTCTCCGCCCGCCAACCCGGATGATCCGCCAGAAACGCATCGACCTGTTCGCGGCCCTCCGCATCGAGCAGCGAGCAGACGATATAGACCAGGCTGCCACCCGGCTTCACCAGTTCCGCACCGATGCCGAGCACATGCCGCTGCGTATCGACCAGCCGCACGAGCCGATCCGGCGTCAGCCGCCAGCGCGCCTCCGGATTGCGGCGCCACGTTCCCGTCCCCGAACACGGCGCATCGACCAGCACGCCATCGGCGGACGCGTGCCACGTCTCCAGCGCGGCCAGTTCGCTCTTGGGATCAAGCAACCGCGTCTCGATGCTGGTCGCCCCTGCCCGTTCCGCCCGCGCCGGCAGCCGCGACAAACGGGTACGATCGGTATCGCAGGCCAGCAGCGTTCCCTGATCCTGCATCCGCGCCGCCAGCGCCAGCGTCTTGCCGCCCGCACCCGCGCACAGATCGACGATACGGTCGCCCGCCCTCGCCGGCATTGCGAGGCCGACGATCTGGCTGCCCTCGTCCTGCACCTCGATCGATCCGTCGCGCCATGCCGGCAATGCCTCGACATTGGTGCCTGTCGGCAACCGCATGCCGCCGACTGCACGCGACAAAGGCGTTGCATCCGGCAGGTCGGGGGCCGCCTTCAACGCGTTGACCCGAACATCCAGCGTCGCGCGCGAGATCAGCGCCGGCAACGCATCGGCCGACAGTCCCGACGCCATCAGCGCCTCGATCAGCCATGGCGGCGCGATGCCGGGTTCCGCGCGCACCTCGTCCGGCCCTATCGCCGCCGGGCCATGCGCCACGCCGTCGAACGTCGCGGCGATGGCGGGATCGGTATCGGCCAGCAACAGCATCGCCGCCCGGCCGCTCGGCGGCACATCGCCCGCCAGCCGGATCGCGGCATAGACCAGCTCGCGCACCGCGCGGCGGTCCTTCGACCCGGCATAGCGGCGCGTGCCGAAGTAACGCGCGATCAGCGTGTCGGCCGCAGCCCCGCCTTCACGCGCGGCGGTGATGATGGCGTCGAGCAACTCGATCGCGGCTTCGGTACGGGCGCCTGGTGTCATGATGGCACCCCTTCATGCTGGTTAACGGGTTGGGTAATTGGGAGCCTCACGCGTAATCGTCACGTCGTGGACGTGGCTTTCCTTCAGGCCGGCACCGGTGATCTGCACGAACTCCGCCTTGCGCTGAAGATCGGGGATGGTCGCGGCGCCGGTATAGCCCATCGCCGCCTTGATACCGCCGACGAGCTGGTGGATCACCTCGCGGGCCGCGCCCTTGAACGCGACCTGCCCCTCGATGCCTTCGGGAACCAGCTTCATCTGGTCCTTGATGTCGCCCTGAAAATACCGGTCCGCCGACCCGCGACCCATGGCGCCGACCGATCCCATGCCGCGATAGGATTTATAGGCGCGGCCCTGATACAGGAACGTCTCGCCCGGCGCTTCCTCGGTGCCGGCCAGCAGCGATCCGACCATGCAGGTCGATGCGCCCGCCGCCAGCGCCTTGGCGAGATCGCCGGAGGTACGCAGGCCGCCATCGGCGATCACCGGCACGCCGGCCTTCGCACCCTCTTCGGCGCAATCCATGACCGCCGTCAGCTGCGGGACGCCGACGCCGGCGACGATGCGGGTGGTGCAGATCGATCCGGGACCGATGCCCACCTTGATCCCGTCCGCGCCCGCATCGATCAGCGCCCGCGTGGCGGCGCCCGTCGCGACGTTGCCGGCGACGACCTGCACGGTGTTCGACAGGCGCTTCACCCGATCGACCGCGGCCGCGACCTCGCTGTTATGGCCATGCGCGGTGTCGATGATGACCAGATCGACCTCGGCATCGACCAGCGCCTCGGTCCGCGCGAAGCCCTTGTCGCCGACCGTGGTGGCGGCGGCGACGCGCAGGCGGCCGGTGGCGTCCTTGGTCGCATCCGGGTGGATCGCGGCTTTCTCGATATCCTTGACGGTGATGAGCCCGACGCAGCGATAATCGTTGTCGACCACCAGCAGCTTCTCGATCCGGCGCTGGTGCAACAGGCGGCGTGCCTCCTCCTGCCCGACATCCGTCGACACCGTGGCGAGGTTCTCGTGCGTCATCAGTTCGGACACGAGCTGGCGGGGGTCCTCGGCAAAGCGCACGTCGCGGTTGGTGAGGATACCGGCGAGCCGGCCGTTCGCCTCGACCACGGGAATGCCGCTGATCCGGTGATGCGTCATCAGCGCCTGCGCCTCCGCCAGCGTGGCGGTCGGCGCGATCGTGATCGGGTTAACGACCATACCGCTTTCGAATCGCTTCACCTGACGGACAGCGGCTACCTGTTCCTCGATCGTCAGGTTCCGGTGGAGCACGCCGATGCCACCCAGTTGCGCCATGACGATCGCCATGTCGGCCTCCGTCACGGTATCCATCGCCGCCGATACGACTGGGATGTTCAGCGAGATACCGCGGGTGATCTGCGTACGCGTGTCCGCCATACTCGGCAGTACCGAGGAGGCCGCAGGCACGAGCAGCACGTCGTCAAAGGTTAGACCGAGGCGGATATCCATGGGGGCTGCCGAATCCTGCAGTGAGGGCAAGTGGCGGGCCATGTAACCAAGATGGGCGCCTCTCGCTAGGGGCAGCGGCATCGATCGCTCGATACACTTGGCGACGGCGATCGGGAACGATAGGGATCGCCTGACGATTGCCGACCCACGGCGGCGGGGAGGATGCCTGGTCCATGACGAGGAACCAGTATTGCAGCCCCGACTTGATTCCCTGCCGATCGGCCGACCGCACAGCGTGGCGGAGGATGCCTATGCGCTGGCGATCGGCTGCATCCTGCTGGTGCTGGGACTGGTCTTCCTGAAATCGGCGGGGCTGGTGACGGGCGGCATCGCCGGTGTTGCGCTGCTGTTGTCCTATCTGATCCCGTTGCCGGCGGGCGTGCTGTTCACGATCATCAACGTGCCCTTCTTCGCCTTCGCCCACAAGGCGCTGGGCGCGCGGTTCGCGATCAAGACGGTGCTGGTGAATGTCGGCATCGCCACCTTCTCCAGCCTGACGCGCGTGTCGATTCACGTGATGGACGTGCAGCCGGCCTTCGCCGCGATCGTCGGCGGCACGTTGATCGGCATGGGTATCCTGTGTCTCGCGCGGCATCAGGCGGGTGTCGGCGGCACCGGTGTCATCACCCTGTGGCTGCAACGGACGCGGGGGTGGAACGCCGGTTCGACGCAGATCGTGCTCGACGTCCTGATCCTGTCGGCCGCGATCCCCGTCGTCAGCGGCGTGCAACTCGGCTGGTCGATCCTGAGCGCGGCGGCGATCAGCCTGATCCTGATCGCGTGGCATCGGCCGGGCCGCTATATCGGCCACTGATCCCGTTCAGAGTGAGGTGAGCGTCGCGAGCCGTTCCAGCGCCTCGATCGGCGCCGCCTCGGGATAGCATTCCGCGGTTGCCGGCAGGATCAGCCAAGGCTGCCTGCTGCGCGTCCAGATGTGCAGCGGCACGTCGATCCGTGCGCTGTCGTCCAGCGTGCCGGCCCGGATATTGACCAGCCACGGCCGCGCGTCGTTCGTATTGTACAGCCGCGTGTGACAGGTCAGGCAGAAGCGCTGCACCGAAAACCGCCTCATCGGATTGACGAAGCCATATTCGGTGACGGCGCCCTCCACCGCCAGCGCATCCGCCGCCATGAAGAACTGCATGCTGAACGCGCTGCCGCTCCACGTCTGGCAATCGGTGCAGTGGCATGCATAGGCGGCGGGCAACGTGTCGCGCGCCACCTTGTAGCGGACGGCGCCACAACGGCAGCCGCCCGCAATCACCTCAGGCGCCCTTTTGCAGGTGACGCCGCCCCAGCAACTCGGCGATCTGCACCGCGTTCAGCGCCGCACCCTTGCGAAGGTTGTCCGACACACACCACAGCGACAGGCCGAATTCCACCGTCGGGTCCTCGCGCACGCGGCTGACATAGGTGGCATCGTCACCCGCCGCCTCGATCGGGGTGATGTAGCCGCCATCCTCGCGCTTATCGATCAGCATGATGCCGGGCGCCTCGCGCAGGATGTCCTGCGCATCCTCGGCCGTCAGCTCGTTCTCGAACTCGACGTTCAGCGCCTCGGAATGGCCGACGAACACGGGCACGCGGACGCAGGTGGCGACGACCTTGATCTTCGCCCCCATGATCTTCTTGGTCTCGACCACCATCTTCCATTCTTCCTTGGTCGATCCGTCGTCCAGGAAGCTGTCGATGTGCGGGATCACGTTGAACGCGATCTGCTTGGTGAACTTGTTCGCCACCGCCGGATCGCCGACGAAGATGTTGCGGCTCTGTTCGAACAGTTCGTCCATGCCGACCTTGCCCGCGCCCGATACCGACTGATACGTCGCGACGACGACGCGCTTGATCGTTGCGGCATCGTGGAGCGGCTTCAACGCCACGACCATCTGCGCGGTCGAGCAATTGGGGTTGGCGATGATGTTCTTCGCCCTGTACCCGTCGATCGCGTCGGCATTCACCTCCGGCACGATCAGCGGCACGTCCGGGTCCATCCGGTACAGCGACGAATTGTCGATCACCGTGCAACCGGCGGCGGCAAACTTGGGCGCATAGACGGCGGTCGCTTCCGATCCGATCGCGAACAGTGCCATGTCCCAGCCGGCCGGGTCGAAATGCTCGATATTCTGCACCTTCAGCATCCGGCCGGTGTCGCCATATTCGATCTGGTCGCCCTGGCTGCGCGACGACGCCAGCACCGCGATCTCGTCGAGCGGGAATTCACGCTCGGCTAGGATGTTCACCATCTCGCGCCCGACATTGCCCGTCGCCCCAGCGACCACGACCCGGTAACCCATGTCTTTCTCCAAAATCCGTGGCGCGCCCGTAGCGTCATTGCGCCACGGCGTCCAATCGCTTTCCTAATCGTGCGTGCGGGTCATGCTGCGGGTGTGACGCAGCATGACCCGCATGGCCACATTTGCCCTACGGCGCAGGCGTTGCCGGCACCGGCGCTGCGGGCGGCGGCACGGCAGCCGCCTCGGGCTTGTTCTTCACCGTCCGTTCCAGGAACGACAGGATCGTCCCCCACAGATGCTGGCTGACCCCCGGTCCCGACACGCGGTGGGTGTAACCGGGGTAGAACATCATCTCGAACGGCGTCGCCGTCTTCTGCATCTCCGCCGCGAACGCGGTGGAGTTGTCGAGAAAGACATTGTCGTCCGCCATCCCGTGGATCAGCAGCAACGGATCGCGGATCTTCGCCGCATCCGCCACCGCCGCCGATGCCGCATAGGCCGCCGGGTCGAGACGGGGATCGCCCATATACCGTTCTGTGTAATGGGTGTCGTACAGCGTCCACTCCGTCACCGGCGCGCCGGATACGGCGGCGGCATAGACGCCCGGCGTCTTCTCCAGCATCTTGATCGACATGTATCCGCCATAAGACCAGCCATAGGTCGCGATCTTCGCCGGATCGACGAAGGGCAGCGTCTTCAGATAATCGGCGCCGGCGAGCTGGTCGGCGACCTCCACCGTCCCCATCGCGTGATAGATCTGATCCTCGAACGCCTTGCCGCGATTGATCGAGCCGCGATTGTCGATCTGGAAGAAGATGTAACCCTGATCGACCAGGAACTGCGGCAACGGCCCCTGCCAGCCGCGCGTCACCTGCTGGCTGTGCGGGCCGCCATAATGCTGGAAGAACACGGGGTATTTGCGGCCCGGCTCCAGCGGCGGCGTAATCATTTCCCAATGCAGCGTCGATCCGTCCGCCGCCTTGATCGTGCCGAACGTCGTCTGCTGATGGCTGGCGAGGTACGGGAAATAGGGATGGCCGGCGACCACCGCATTCTCGTTGATCCAGCGGACGCGCTTGCCCCCCGCATCGGCCAGATAGACCTGCGTCGGCTGCGTCGGGCTGGACCGCGATACGACGAAGCGGGTGGCCGTGCCGTCCATCGTCGCTGAATAGGTCGCGCCACGCTCGGTCAGGCGGGTGATGTCGTTCGGCTTGGCGATATCGACCGAATAGAGATGCTGTTCCAGCACATCGTCGCGCGTGCCGGTGAAGAATATCCGGCGCTTGCCCTCGTCGATCCCGACCAGTCCGGTCACGACCCAGTCGCCCTTGGTCAACTGCGTCCACTTGCCGGCCGCGAAGCGGTAAAGATGGCCGTAACCGCTGCGTTCGGACCGCCAGATCAGGCTGCCGTCGCGCATGATCTGATAGGCATCGGTCAGGTTCAGCCAGCTTTTCTCGCCGGCCCGCTCGGTGAACAGGATCGTCGACTTGCCCGTCGCCGGATCGACGCGCAGCACGTCCATCCGCTTCTGGTCGCGCGACTGGCGCTGGATCAGCAGTCCCGAACCATCCGGCGTCCAGTCGACACGCGCCAGATAGATGTCGCGCTCCGCCCCCAGATTGACCTTCACCTGTCCGGTGCCGTCCGGCTTCATCACATACAGGTCGACCAGCACGTTGGGGGTGCCGGCCGCCGGATAGCGTTGTTCGTACACCCGCGTGCCGGTGGCGCCGATCGCCGCGCGCGTGGCGACATGGACCGGCGCCTCATCGAAACGCTCGACCGCGATATAGCGGTCGTCGGGGCTCCACCAATACCCCGTGCTGCGGTCCATCTCCTCCTGCGCGACGAATTCGGCCTCGCCCCAATGGACGGTGCCGGCGCCATCGGTGGTCGCTGCCTTCGCCGCGCCGGCATTGGGGCCAAGCGATTGCACGTACAGGTTCTGATTGCGGACATAGCTGACGAAGCCGCCACGCGGCGATACGACGGGATTGAGCGCCCCGCCCGCGCCCCCGTCCGCACCTTGCGTCAGCTTGCGGACATTGCCGTCCAGCGTGGCGAGGAACAGATCGCCGTCCAGCGGCACCAGGATCGACTTGCCGTCCGACGACCAGTCATACGCCACGATCCCCTTCGATCCGCCGATCCGCGCCCGCTCGCGCTGCATCTTCTCCGCTTCGGACAGTTCCGCGCCGGACCCGACCTTGCCCGAATCCACCAGCATCCGTTCCGCACCCGTCGCGGTATCCGTCGCCCACAGGTCGAACCGCTCCTTGTCGTCCGCGCGGTTGCGCAGACTGGTCAACAGGCTGCCATCGGGCGACAAGCGCAACGATCGCGGCTGCTGGCCCGACAGGTCGGGATTGCCGAACACCCGTGCCAGCGTCAGGTCGCCACCCTCGATCGGGGGGACCGGCGCGAGCGTCTCCGCCTGCACCGGCGCGGTCGTCGTCGGTGGCACGACTTGGTCAGCGGCCATCGCGGCCGTCCCCGTCGAGGCCAAGGCCAATCCCAGCAACCATGCGCGCATCCCGTCAGTCTCCGGAGGATCATGCCCCGCGGTCACGGAGCGTGGCCGCTTATCGCGACCGGCGGCGGCGGCCACAACCCCCGAGTTTGCCCGATATTTTCGATGAACGACGCGATCGATGAAAGCGCCGTCAACCAACTCTTTACGCCGACACGTGTAGAACCATTTTGAAGGCAGTGGCGCGGGATGGCGTATCGGCCGTGCACCTTCACGTTGGGACCAGACATTTGGATAATCGGCAGTTCGGCATGAGCATCGGCATCGAGCCCGCCAGTCCGCACAGCGCCTGGACCATGCTGACCGGTCTGATCGCGGTCGACGGCAGCACCCGTCACCCGCATGTCCGCCGCCTGCTCGCGCCCCGACCATCGCGCCGCGACCTGTCGGATGCCGTCCATGCGCTCTGCACGGTCCATGGCGGCCATCCCGGCATGATCGACGAGGCGAGCAAGCATTGCGCGCAACCCGACGCCTGCGACTGGCTGGCCGTCGCCGCACGCGGGTTCGCGGGTGAACGGGCGATGCTGGTGCGACTGTCGGCCGCCGTCGGCCCCTTGCCCTCCACACCCGGTCAGGCGGAGACGGAGGGCGTGCTGGTCGGCATGCGCCATGCGCTCGGCATGCTTGCCCAGTCGGATCGCGGCGGCTGCGCGACCGGCGCGGTGGCGGCGCTGGTGATGGACTGGGAAACGGTGCGGCAATTGCTCGCCGTCGCGGCGGATTGCTTCGGCGCCGAACTCGCCCCCAGCCGCCTGCCCGCCGCCGGCGTCAATGCCGCGGCGGTGGCGATGCTGGGCGACACCCCGGCGACCGAGCGGGCGATGGGATTCGGCGTGCGTCAGTTGCTCGGCCAGCAATACGGCCTGTGGAACCTGCTGGAAGCACGGGCGGCGGCGCGCGAGCCGCTATAGCCGGCCGCTTGCACCCGCCCGGCGCTTCCGCCACATCATGGGCGATGAAGCGCTTCGACAGCACCGGCAGCTATATCGCGACCGACGACCTGAAGGTGGCGGTCAACGCCGCCGTCCATCTCCGCCGCCCCCTGCTGGTGAAGGGCGAACCCGGCACCGGCAAGACGGTGCTGGCGCACGAGATCGCCCGCGCGATCGACGCGCCGCTGATCGAATGGACGGTGAAGTCCACCACCAAGGCCGCGCAGGGCCTCTACGAATATGATGCCGTCGCCCGCCTGCGCGACGGCCAGCTCGGCGATCCCCGCGTCCACGACATCGGCAATTACATCCGCCGCGGCAAATTATGGGACGCCTTCACCCGTCCCGCGCCGCCGGTGCTGCTGATCGACGAGATCGACAAGGCGGACATCGAATTCCCCAACGACCTGCTCCACGAAATCGATCGCATGGAATTCCATGTCTACGAGACGGGAGAGACGGTGCGCGCGGTGGAACGGCCGATCGTCGTCATCACCTCGAACAACGAAAAGGAGCTACCCGACGCGTTCCTGCGCCGATGCTTCTTCCACTATATCCGCTTTCCCGATCGCGACACGATGCAGGCGATCGTCGACGTGCATTTCCCCGGCATCCAGAAGCTGCTCGTCGCCCGCGCGCTCGACCTGTTCTACGAGGTCCGCGAGGTGCCTGGGCTGAAGAAGAAGCCGTCGACGTCCGAACTGCTCGACTGGCTGAAACTGCTGCTGCACGAGGATTTGCCGCTAGACGTCCTGCAAAACCGCGACCCGACCAAGGCGATCCCGCCGCTCCATGGTGCGCTGCTGAAGAACGAGGCGGACGTGATGCTGTTCGAACGCCTCGCCTTCATGGCCCGGCGGCAGGGGCGGCCTTAACCCGGCCACCCCCGCCCCCTGACCGTCAGGCGCTAACCGCGCCGTGGCAATGCTTGTACTTGCGCCCCGACCCGCACGGGCATGGTGCGTTGCGGTTGACGCGCCCTTCCCATTCGGCCGGGTCCTCGCCCAGATCCTGCGCTTCCGGGCGGACCATCTGCAACGGTGGCAGCGTCGTCGTCACATAACCACGCGTCCCCGCGTCGATATCCGCCGAATTGTCCTCGCCCGTGAACGGGTCGAAATGCGTCGTGATGAAATCGGGCAGCGGCGGCAGTTCCGGCGGTGCCTGATACTGGAAATCGGCATGGCTGATCGTGCGCGCCACATCCTCGCGGATGTTGTCGAGCATCCGCTGGAACAGCGAGAACGCCTCCTGCTTATATTCGTTGATCGGCGTCTTCTGGGCATAGGCGCGCAGGTGGACGACCTGGCGCAGCGCATCCAGCGTCGACAGATGTTCCTTCCAGTGATGGTCCAGATGCTGGAGCAGGATCGACTTCTCGATCTGGATCCACGTCTCCGGCGCCACCTGAGCCGCCTTCTCGACCATCGCCTCGTCGGCGGCGGCCTGCACCCGCTCCAGCACGATCTCGGGATCGATCGCCTCTTCGGCCAGCCAGTCGTCGACCGGCAGATGCAGGTTCAGCAGATCGGCCAGCTTCAGCTTCATGCCCGCCACATCCCATTGTTCCGGATAGGAATTGGGCGGGCAGGATTCGCCGACGATCGTGTTCACCGTCTCCGCACGCATGTCGCTCATCATGTCGCCGACCGTCTCGGCATCCATGATGTCGGAGCGCTGCTCGTAGATGACCTTGCGCTGGTCGTTCATCACGTCATCATATTCGACGACCTGCTTGCGGATGTCGTAGTTGCGCGCCTCGACCTTCTTCTGCGCGGTCTCGATCGCCTTGCTCATCCACTTGGACGGGGGCAGCGCCTCGCCATCCTCCATGTTCGACCGCATCATCCGCGCGAACAGCGTGTCCGGCCCGAAGATGCGCAGCAGTTCGTCGTCGAGGCAGAGGTAGAAGCGCGACAGGCCGGGATCGCCCTGACGACCCGAACGCCCGCGCAACTGGTTGTCGATGCGCCGGCTCTCGTGCCGCTCGGTGCCCAGCACGAACAGGCCACCGGCCGCCAGCACCGCCGCCTTCTCCGCCACGATCTCCTCGCGCACCCGGTCGGCGACGCCCTCGTAATCCGGCGTGCCGGGATCGAGATCGCCATATTCATCGGTCATGCGAAATTCGAGATTGCCGCCCAACTGGATGTCGGTGCCGCGACCGGCCATGTTGGTGGCGATCGTCACCGCGCCCTTGCGACCCGCCTGCGCGACGATATGCGCCTCGGACTCGTGATAGCGCGCGTTCAGCACCTTGTGATCGACGCCCTCGGCGGTCAGGAATTCGGACAGCAGTTCCGATTTCTCGATCGACACGGTGCCGACCAGCACCGGCTGACCGGCAGCGGCATGTTCGCGGATGGTCTTGGCGATGCCGCGGAACTTGTCCTCGGTCGACTTGTAGAACGTGTCCTCCTCGTCGATCCGCTGGACGGGCACGTTGGTCGGGATCGACACGACGTTGATCTTGTAGATGTCGTAGAATTCGGCCGCCTCGGTCGCGGCCGTGCCGGTCATGCCGCCGATCTTGGGGTACATGCGGAAATAATTCTGGAACGTGATCGAGGCCATCGTCTGGTTCTCGGGCTCGATGTTCACGCCCTCCTTGGCCTCGACGGCCTGATGCAGACCCTCGGACCAGCGGCGGCCATCCATCATGCGGCCCGTGAACTCGTCGATGATGACGACCTTGCCGTCCTTCACGATGTAATCCGTGTCGCGCTTGAACATCATGTTCGCGCGCAGCGCCTGGTTCAAATGGTGGACGACCTGCGTGTTCTCGAAGTCATACAGGTTCTCGCCTTCCAGCAGTCCCGCCGCCTCCAGCATCCGCTCGGCGCGCTCGGTGCCGTCCTCGGTCAGGATGATCGACTTCTGCTTCTCGTCCTTCTCGTAATCCTCGGCCGTGAACTGCTTCACGACGACATCGACCTGCTTGTAGAGATCGGACTTGTCGTCGGTCGGGCCGGAGATGATCAACGGCGTGCGCGCCTCGTCGATCAGGATCGAGTCGACCTCGTCGACGATCGCGAAGTTGAACGCCCGCTGCGTCATGCCGCTGCGCTCGTACTTCATGTTGTCGCGCAGGTAATCGAAGCCGAACTCGTTGTTCGTGCCATAGGTGATGTCGGAATTGTACGCCGCGCTGCGCTGTTCGTCGGTCAGGTTCGGGATGATGACGCCCGTGGTCATCCCCAGAAAGCTGTACACCTGGCTCATCCACCCGGCGTCGCGGCTGGCGAGGTAATCGTTGACCGTGACGACGTGGACGCCCTTGCCCGGCAACGCATTCAGATAGGTCGCGAGGGTGGCGACCAGCGTCTTGCCCTCACCCGTCCGCATCTCGGCGATCTCGCCGCGATGAAGCACGATGCCGCCGATCATCTGCACATCGAAATGGCGCATGCCCAGCACGCGGCGCGCCGCCTCGCGCACCGTCGCGAACGCTTCGGGCAACAGGTCGTCCAGCTTGGCGCCGTTTGCCAGCTGCTCGCGGAACTTCACCGTCTGCGCGGCCAGATCGGCGTCGGACAGTGCCTCCAGCGTCGGTTCGAACGACGCGATCCTGGCGATGATGGGGTTGAGCGACTTGACGTAACGGTCGTTGGACGACCCGAAGAGCGACTTGGCGAGGCCACCGAACATGGGCGGAAATTCCTGATACGAGAGCGCACGGCACCGCGCCATCGCGGTCCCGCGCCGGTAAAGGGCGTTGGATCGGGCGGCGGCCCGGCTATTCGCGGCGGCGGCTGGCCCATAGCGGCTGGGACGGCGCAACCGACCATGCCGGCGTGACGATGGCGGCTGCCATCGCGGCCAGTGGCGCGATCCCCTGAACCGGCCGATGCGCCGCGCGCGGGCAGATCGACTGGGCGACGGCGACGGCGGCCTGTCCTGCCGTGACCTGCACCGCATCGGGCGCACGCACGCTGCCACCGATACCGGTGATCGCGGACAGCAGGGCCGACAGGAGGAGCAGCAGGTTCATGCGTATCCGCACATAGGCAGCAAGGGGTTAAAGGTCCATCCCGGCGTTACGGGTCACCTTGGTCCGCCCCTGTCCTACAGCCCCGTCATCTGTCATCGCTGCCGGGTGACATTCGAACACTACCGACCGGATTATAATCTGCGCACGCGCATGCGCGCCCACGCACGCGATCGCGCACGCGTGGGACGGTGTGACTTTTGAGACTTTCCACGCCCGCCACCTTGCCGCAAAGGCCGGATCATGAGCCATCCCGCATCCCCCCTCGCCCTCCCCTTTCCCGCCATGCCGCCGATCGCCGGCGTCGAGGTGCGCGTGGCGCGGGCGCGCTACAAGACGTGGGACCGGTGTGACCTGACCTTCGTCACGCTGGCGGCGGGAACGACGGTGGCCGGGGTGCTGACGCAGAGCCGCTGCCCCTCGCCCGAGGTCGAATGGTGCCGCAAGGCACTGGTGCTGGGTCAGGCGCGGGCGCTGGTCGTCAACGCCGGCAACTCCAACGCCTTCACCGGTGATCGCGGTCGACAGGCGGTGGAGGCGATCGCCGCCCGCACCGCCGCCCATGCCGGCTGCCAGCCGTCGGACATCTTCGTCGCCTCGACGGGCGTGATCGGCGTTCCCCTGCCGATCGACAAGGCGGAGGCGGGTCTGGATGCCGCGTTCACCAGCGACCTCTGCGGGTGGGAGGCGATGGCCGAGACGATCGGCACCACCGACACCTTTTCGAAGGGTGCGACGACGACCGCGATCGTCGATGGCCGGACGGTAACGCTGGTCGGGATCATCAAGGGGTCGGGCATGATCGCACCGGACATGGCGACGATGCTCGGTTTCATCTTCACCGATGCCGCCGTCGATCCCGCTTTCCTGCAACGCGCGATGACCGCTGCCAATGCGCCCAGCTTTTCGTGCATCACCGTGGATGGCGACACTTCGACCAGCGACACGGTGTTGGCTTTCGCGACCGGAGCGGCGGGCAATACGGCGCTGGTCGATGATGAAAGCGCCGGCGCCGATGCGTTCCGCGCGGCGCTGAACGACCTGTGCCATCAACTGGCGCTGCTGGTGGTGCGCGACGGCGAAGGCGCCAGCAAGCTGATCGAAATCGCCGTCACCGGCGCCGACAGCGACCGCAGCGCCCATCGCATCGCCATGAGCATCGCCAACTCGCCGCTGGTGAAGACCGCGATCGCGGGCGAGGACGCCAATTGGGGCCGCATCGTCATGGCGGTCGGCAAGGCCGGCGAACCGGCGGAGCGCGACAGGCTGGCGATCCGGTTCGGCGATACGCAGGTCGCCGAGGGCGGACTGGCCCTATCAGGGTATGACGAAGCGCCGGTCGCCGCGCATCTGAAGGGTCAGGAGATCGAGATCGGCGTCGATCTGGGCATCGGCGAGGGCAAGGCCACGGTATGGACCTGCGACCTGACGCACGGTTACATCTCGATCAACGCGGATTATCGGAGCTGAGAATGCGGCGCTGCCCCATCGGTGGCAGCGCCGCGGCGTCGTCAGGCGAGTTCGCCCTGTAGCCAGGCCTTCAACCGGCCCTTGGGCTCCGCACCGACCTTGGTCGCCGCGGGGACGCCGCCCTTGAACAGGATCATCGTCGGAATACCGCGAACGCCGTATTTACCGGGTGCATCGGGATTTTCGTCGATGTTCAGCTTGGCGATGGTCACCTGCTCGCCCAGCTCTTCGGAGATTTCTTCCAGCGACGGGCCGATCATCTTGCACGGCCCGCACCACTCGGCCCAGAAATCGACGAGCACCGGGCCATCGGCGCTCAGCACGTCCGCCTCGAAGCTCGCATCGGTGATCTGCTTGGTTGCCATCGTAAAATTACTCCTTCGACCTGCGACTTAGGGTGCCGGACCGCTGCGCTCAACACGCGACGGTTCAGCTTTGCTCCGTGGCGGGATAGCGTGGCTTGTGCGTCGCCAGATCGGCGGCGGTCAGTACGAACAGCCGGGGGCCGGCGGTATAGAGCAACGACGCCTCGATCGGCCGGCCGGGAAAGATCACGGCCAGGGCGGCGGCATAGCCCGCCATCTGGCGCCGATGATATTCCGGCGGCGTATCCGGCACCCGGCGCCCAGTCTTGAAATCGACGACGCGGATGGTGTCGCCGATCAGCAGCCGGTCGACCTTGCCCGCGATCACCATCCCGCCCTCGATTGTCGCGGCGATCGGCGCTTCGGCGAGGCTGTCGGGACCGAACAGCGCGGCATGGACGGGATCGTCGATGACCCGCAGGGCCGCCGTGACGATGTCGGCGCGGACCGCCGGATCGTCCACGCCGCCGGCACGGGCCAGCCAGCGGTCGGCCGCCGCCGGACGGTCGGGAGCGGCGACCGCCGGCAACCGCTCGAACAGCGCATGGAGCAGGCGGCCACGCTCTGCCGCCGCCCGCATCGCGGCGGTGGGTGGTGGATCGGACACCAGATCGTCGCCCAGCGCCGATGGCGCCAGCGGCCGCGAAGGCCGCAGTTCGATCGGTGCCGCGACGTTCGCCCAGTCGGGCAGCGTCACCGGCACCGCCACATCGCGCGGTCTGGCGCGAGCGACGGCAACGGGTGTGCCGTCCTCGTATAGCCGCTCGCCCTCGCCGGCCGGCACGCCCAGCGCCGTCATGGCGCGGGCGGCGGCGGCGTACCAGCTGGCGGCAGGTGGCTCGCCCCGCGCCCTCGGCCCGAGCGCACCGGCGATGACGAGACGTTCCTCGGCGCGCGTGGCCGCGACGTAGAACAGTCGCCAATGCTCCTCCAGCTCACGCGCATCGGCATCGGCACGCACCGGGTCGAGCGGCCCGCCGCGTTCGCTGGCACGCGGCGCGAAGATCGGGATCGGTGCAGCCCCCTCCTCCGGCGCCCAGCGCAGCACGGAGCGCGGCGAGGCGGTGGGATCGACGGTGGCATCCGCCAGGATGACGACGGGGGCCTGCAATCCCTTGGCGCCGTGCGCGGTCATGACCCGGACCGCATCGAGCGGTGCGGACGGATCGCGGACGATCTCGACATCGCCGCGATCGAACCAGTCGAGAAACCGCTGGAGCGACGGCGTCGTCGTGCTCTCGAACGCCAGCGCGGCGCTGAGCAATTCCTCGATCGGATCGCGCGCTTCGGCCCCCAGTCGACCGAGCAGCTTGCGACGACCGTCGAGCGGACCGGACAACATCTCTTCGAGAAACTGATACGGCGTGGTGAAATCGGCGCGCGACAGGATACGGCGAAGGGGAACGAGCCGCTCCGGCGGTTGCGTATCGCCCAGATGGCGCCACAGGCTGCCACCGGCCCGTGGCGCGGCGACCATCAAGTCGTCCTGCGTCCATCCGATCAACGGCGAGACGAGCAGGCTGGCCAGCGACAGGTCGTCGTCGGGCTGCAGCACGAAGCGGACGGCGGCCAGCAGATCCTGCACCGCCAGCGGCGCATTCAGACGCAGGCGATCGACGCCCGCGACAGGCACGCCCTCCGCATAGAGCCGCGCGACCAGCAGGGAAGCGAGTTCGCCGCGACGCTTGACGAGGATCATGATGTCCTCGGGCCGCATCTCGCGTCCCTTGGCGCCCAGCATCGTCTTGTCGTCCAGCCAGCGGCGGACCGCCCTGGCGATGTCGCCGGCCAATTGCCGGACGGCGTCGGTGATCCAGCCTTCCTCGTCATCGTCGCTGCCGCCCGCCACCACGGGGGGCCAGAGCGTCACGCTGCCGGAGCCGGGCACCTCGCTGGCATGCGCCTCGATATCTCCGATCGCCCCGAGGCCGGGTTCGGGCACCGCTTCGACGGCGGCATCGACGAAGCGGAGGATGGGGCGGGTCGACCGGAAACTGTGCGTCAGCGACAGGCGATGGAACGGCAGGCCGCGCTCATGCTCGGGCCAGTCGTCTTCGCCCTGCACCACCTGCGCTTGCATCCCGAACCGACGCTCGGCCCAGGCGAAGTTGAGCGGACTGGTGCCCTGAAACCCGAAGATCGCCTGTTTCCAGTCGCCAACGGTGAACAGCGTGCGCGTGGAGGGCGCATGCACGCCGCGACCGACGAAGAATTCGTCCGCCAGCGCTCCGACGATCCGCCACTGGTCGAGATTCGTATCCTGCGCCTCGTCGATCAGGACATGCTCCGTCACCTGATCCAGCTTGAACCGCACCCATTCGCCGACACCGGGCTGTTCGAGCAACGCGACCGTGGTGCGGATCAGATCGTCAAAATCGACGCCGCCGACCCGGCGCTTCGCGAGATTATAGGCGCGGGCATATTCACGACCGACATCCAGACCGGCAGCGAGCAGATCGGCGTATGCCGCCCGCGTGGTCAGCGATACGAGCGCGGTACATTCCTCACCCAATGCGGCGGCGAGTTCGACGTAATCGGGCTCGGCGGCGATCAGCTTCGGCGATGCCTTGCGCGGCTCACCCTTGCCGGTGAGGACGACGGTGGCCAGTTCCTCCAGCGCGGCGATGCGGCGGTCGACGGAGCCGGTGAGCCAGCGCGCGACGATATCGGCATGGGCGAGGCCGGTGGCCGTACCCCATGCGGCATTGGCCGCCGCGATCCGGCGGATGGCGGCAAGATCCATCGCCTCGCACCGGGCGGCGACGGCCTCCGTCACGTCGCCCTGCGGCAGGTCGAGCGCACGGCGCAGCCAAGGCTGGATACCACCGGGCAGCGCCTCCAACGCCTTCAGCGATCTGGCGCAGGCGTGCAGGAAATTCTCCGCGCCACCCTCGCCCAACCGCAGACTAAGCGCGCCGATCGTTTCGACCACGCGGTCGCGTCCTTCCCGCTCGGCATCCGATAGCATCGTCGCCAGCGCCTCACGGGCAAGGCCCGCTTCTTCGCGGGCTTCGAGCGGACGGAAGCCGGGGGTCAGCCCCGCCTCGACGGGAAACGCCGCCAACAACCCCTGACAGAAGCCATGAATGGTCTGGATGCGCAGGCCGCCACCGGGAGCGTCCAGCACCTTGGCGAACAAGGTGCGGGCGCGGGCGCGCTGGTCGGGATCGCCGTCCTCGCCCAGCGCATGGAGATCGGCGGCCAGTTCGGTGGCGGGCATCCGCACCCATGCGGCAAGGCGGGCGTTGACCCGGTGCGCCATCTCAGCCGCGCCCGCCTTGGTGAAGGTCAGGCACAGGATCGCCGAGGGATCGACACCCTTCAGCAACAGGCGAAACACGCGGGCGGACAGCACCTGCGTCTTGCCGGTGCCGGCGGAGGCGGACAGCCAGACATGCGCCTGCGGATCGCTGGCATGCGCCTGATCGCCCTTCAGGCGGGGGAGCGGGCGAAGCTCAGCGGTCACGGCCGTACCATTCGTCGCGGCGCATCAATTGGTCGTAATCGGCATAGGGCGCGTATTCGGGCACCAGCTTGGCGGTGAAGGGTTCGTCGCCGGTCAACCACAGGTCGGCGACCTCCGCGAAATTATGCGCGGCGACGGCGGTGAAGCGATCGGTGACAACCCGGTCGCGCTTGCCCTCGGGATCGACGGGCGACTCGATGAAGCCGAAAGCATCGCGGCGTTTGGCGAGCGACCAATATTCGAAGGCGCCGGCAACGCCCCTGATATGATCGAAGCCGCCGCGTTCGGCGATCAGCCCCAGCAAGCCGAGTTGCAGGCTGAATCCTTCGCGCACCGCCGTCGCCGATGGCGGCTTGCCGGTCTTGTAATCGATGACCGCGAGCTTGCCGTCGGGAAGTAGATCGATGCGGTCGTAACGGCCGGACAGTTTGACGCCGGCGATCTCGATCTCGCCGCGCCCTTCGGCGGATAGGACCTTGCGACCCTCCCCGGCCATGGCGGTGACCTGACCCGCGATCCAGTCGATCGCTTCACGCAGGCGGGGCTGCCAGAGCGCGCGGAGCAACGGATGCACCTCCGCCTGTTCCAGCATCGCCAGGGCGCGGGGGCGGAGGGCGTCGGGCGCGCAGGCATCCTCCTTCCACCATGCTTCCAGGATCGCGTGGACGGCCGTGCCGCGCCAGGCGGCGGTCGGATCGGCATCGACCGGGTCGAGCGGCGACAGGCGCAGCACCCGGCGGGCGTAGAAAGAATAAGGGTCGGCCTTCAGCCGGTCCACCTCGGTCACCGAAATGGCACGCGGACGCAGTTCGGCCGCCGGCGATGGCGCGGGCCGGTCGGCCGGCATCGGCACCGGTGCGGCATCGAGCAGCCGGGCCTGTTGCTCCAGCACATGGTCGCGCTCGAACCGGTCGCCGGCCATCGCCTGCAACCGAAGCCACAAGCGCGAGGCCAGCGCCGGCGACGACGCATCGCGGCGGGCGCGGGTCACCAGCACCTGCGGCGCGCCTAGGCCTTGCGCGAAATCATGCGCGGCGATGCCGATCCGACGCTCCAGCCCCGGCAGGCCGAGCGTCGTGCGGATACGCGGCGCGAGCCATGGATCGGGCGAAGGGCGGCCGGGCCAAACCCCCTCGTTCAACCCACCGAGGATCATCAGGTCGGCGGACTGAAGCCGCGCCTCGATCAGACCATAGATCGCGATCCGGGGGTGCCAGTCGCGCTGCTGACGCACCGCGATCTCGTCGAGCAGCGTCCGCATCAACGTCGGCAGTTCGGCTGGATCGACGCGGGGCGGACCAGCCGGAGCCTCGACCTCCAGATCGGCGACGAACTCAGCGGCGGCGCGGCCGGCGGGACCGGACCAGAGCGGATCGCCACAGAGATCGACGGCGGTTTCGCGCAAGGCCGCAACGAGGCCGGCGAGCGGCTGGGGACCGGCATCGAAGATAGCGGCCAGCGGGTCGAGCAACGCCCGCACCTCTTCCCAGAACGTCGCCGCATGGCCCTTCAATACCGTGCCGATACCATGCAGACCGGCGGGCGGACGCGGACCGCGTAATCCCCGGTCGAGCGCGCGGACGCCGTCCAGCCACGGCAGGCGATCCTTGCCACCGCGGACCAGCGGATGCTTGAGCAGCGCCAGCAGCGGCAAGGGCGAGAAACGCTGCGCCGCCGCCTCCGCCAAGGCCAGCAACAGCGTACCCGAGGCGTTGAGGGACAGCGGTCGACCCGCGGTATCCTCGATTTCGATACCCCAGCGGCTGCAATGCACCGCGACGCGGCGGGCCAGCGCGCGATCGGGCGTGACCAGCGCGGCGGTGCGCCCGGGTTCCTCCAGGGCACCCCGCAACGCCAGAGCGATCGTCTGCGCCTCGTCGGCGGGCGTCGCCAGTTCGGCAGCCAAGACGCCGGACAAGCGACGGTCGGCAGCCGCGAGGTCCGTCCATTTACCGGTAAAATCGGCGGGCGCCAGCGCATTGGCGATGGCGCGGCCACGGGCGGCGTTCGCGTCCGGTCCCTCGCCGCCGCCCCGCCAGCGGGCGACCTCGTCACGGGCGACGCCCATGCGATCGAGCATCACCTTCAGATGAAATTGCGGGTGGGTTTCGATCGAGCGGCGGATGAAACCGGTATCGGGATCTGGCCGATGGGGGCCGAGGGCGTCCCATTCCTCTGCCGGCATGCCGAGGTCGAGATCGGCGAACACCACCTGCCCCTGCGGCATCGCCGCCACGCAACGGAGCAGCCGGGCAACGGCGGGCGCCGCATCGGTGACGCCCGCCGCACAGACGAAACCGGCGGGCGGGGTGGCATGCCAGCGGCGTTCCAGTTGATCCAGCAAACGCGACCGGCGATCCGCCGCGTCGATCGCGCCGAGCTTGGCCAGCTCGCCCGGCCAGCGATTGATCACCACCGAAAAGGTCGACAGCGCGCGGCGCCAATGTTCGGTCAACTCCGGCGCGAGGTCCAGCTCGGTCAGCCTGTGCGGCGGCACTTCCTCCACCAGCAGCTGATCGAGGGTACGGGCCAGCTCGCCGGCAAGCCGCACCGCTTCCGAAGAAGAAACAGGCTCGCCCGCACGCTCGCGTTCCTCCGCGACCAGGCGGGCGAGGATCATGCGGCGCGCATAGGGGGCGACGGCGGGCGGTGGTGGTTCCTCGGTATCGGCGACGTCGAGCGCCGCACCGATCGCCTCGCCCAGATCGGGATCGCCGAGGGGAACCAGCCGTGGCAGGATCAACCCGCCGCCACTGGCCCGCACGAACGCATCGCTCACGGCCCGGACGGCGCGATTGTTGGGCAGCAAAACCAGTCCGCGCGCCAGATCGCCGGGTGACCGTCCGCGCATCAATCCGGCAACGAGGGCATCCGCAAAGGCACGGTGAGCCGGAATGGTGAACAGCCGCAAGCCACGTTCAGGCATCCAGAAGAAGCGCCTCGGTACGGGGAATGGCGGCGGGGGTGCCGACGTCGAACCACAGACCCTGATGCACCTGCCCGTATGCGCGGCCAGCGGCGATCGCCCGGTCCCAGAACAGGTTGGTGGAAAACGGTCCCTCCGGCCAGTCGGCGATCAATCGCGGATGGATGATCTGAATGCCGGTATAGGCGAACGGCGCCACGGTGCCGGGACGCCGACGGCGCGTGATCCGCCCGTCGCTGCCCAGGTGGAAATCACCGGCGCCGCGATGATTGTGCGCGCGGGCGAGCGGCACCATCAACAGCAGCGCATCCATCGTCGCATCGTCCCATCGGGCCGCAAGCAATTTCAGCGAATCGACCGGGCCGTCGATCCAGAGGTTATCGCTGTTCAGGACGAACACGGGCTCGTCCCCCAGCAGATCGCGCGCCTGCACCAGACCCCCGCCGGTCTCCATCAACCGGCCGCGCTCGTCCGACACGATCACCTCGATATCGGCGAACCGCTGTTCCAGATGCGCCTCCAGCGTATCCGCCAGGTAGTGGACGTTGACGATGGCGCGGCGGACGCCGGCCGCACCCAACCGGTCGAACACATGGTCGATCAGCGGCTTGCCGGCCACCTGCACCAGCGGTTTCGGGCGGGTGGCGGTAAGCGGGCGCATCCGCTTGCCGAGACCGGCGGCCATCACCATTGCGGTACGGGGTACGGGCTTGCCCGGATCGGGACGGATCGACCATTGACGGGTCATGCCAGCGTTCCCGCAAGAGGTGCTATGGCCAACGGGTCGCCACGGCGATCGGCGGGCACATGGGCGTCGAACCAGGCCGCGACGGGTGCCAACACCGGTTGGGCCAGATCACGGTCGAGGTACGCCCAGACCCGGGGACACAGGCCGGCGTAGCGCGACTTGCCGTCGCGCTGCCATAGCCGCGTGAAGATGCCGATGATCTTGGCGTTCCGCTGCGCCCCCAGTACATGATAGGCGCGAAGAAAGTCGTCGCCGACGTCGGTCGCGGCACGATATCGGTCCAGCATCGCGGTCTCGATCGCCGGGTCGACGTCGCGGCGCGCATCCTGCAGCAGCGAGACGAGATCATACGCGGGATGACCGGCCAGCGCGTCCTGAAAATCAAGCAGACCCAACCGACGATCATCGCCGACCAGCATCAGATTTTCCGCGTGATAATCCCGCAATACGGTAACCGGTTCGGCGGCAAGCGTGTGCTCGAACACGGCATCCCATGCCGATCGGTAGCCATCGACATCGACATCGATCCCGACGGCCGGACAATACCATTCCACAAACAGCCCGGCCTCACGGTGCAGTACCGCCCGGTCATATGGCGCCACGGGTCCGGCCGGCTGGCGGGCAAGATCGATCAGCAGATCGACCGCCTGTCCGTAGAGCGCTGCCTCTTCGCGACGATCCGCATCGACCGTCTCGCGGAACCGGATATCGCCGAGATCACTCAACAGCAGCAGGCCTTGTTGCTCGTCGAGAGCGAGGATTGCAGGCGCCAGGAACCCGGCTTCCTCAAGCCAGCGCGCCATCGTGACGAACGGCCGGCAATCCTCCTGCGGCGGCGGGGCATCCATCAGCACGGCGCTGCGATCCCCATCCACAACGCGAAAATATCGCCGGAACGACGCGTCGCCGGCCAGCGGTTCGATCAGGGCATTGCCCCAGCCGTGCGCCGTCAGAAAGTCAGCGGCGCCGGCGGGTGGAAACATCGGCGGCGGGATCAGATCGGCCATCGCGTTTCCCAAGCCGGGGGCACCGCCGCTGTCAAGCGACGCGTGCCATCGGGCTCGATCGCCAGCGTCAACACCAGCGCGTCGGGCCATGCCGCCGCACCGGCACGTTCCGGCCATTCGACCAGCAGGACGCCGTCGTATCGCTCGTCCTCCAGCCCCAATTCCTCGACCTCGGCAGGATCATCCAGCCGGTAGAGATCGACATGCAGCACGGACAGGACGACCTCGGGAGGGCGATAGGGTTGCACGATGGCGAAGGACGGTGAAGGCGCCTCGCTGGCAAGGCCGAGCGCCGCCAGCAGACCGCGCGCGATGCTGGTCTTGCCGGCACCGAGCGGCCCGGCCAGCGTCACTACATCACCAGCCTGAACCGCCTTGGCGAGACGCGCGCCGAACGCCTCGGTCGCGGCGGCATCCGGAAGGATCATCGCCGGGGCAGCTCCACCGTCACCAATGTGCCCTGCCCCAGCTCGGACACCAGGTTGATCGTGCCGCCATGCGCCTCCACGAATTGACGAGCGAGCGGCAGTCCCAGCCCCAGCGCGCGTTCGCCACCCGGTTGCAGGTGAGGCTCCGCGAACCGATCGAACGCGCGCGCGATGCTGTCAGCGTCGAGGCCCGGTCCATCGTCCGACACGATTATTCGCGCCCGGGTCGCATTGCCATCGGCATGGAGGAGGATACGTCCTCCTTGCGGCAACGCCGCCAGCGCATGGCGCAGCAGATGTTCGATCACCTCGCGGAGCCGCCGCTGGTCGCCCTGAACGCGACCGACCGAACGGGCGACCTCGACCGCGAAATCGATCTTGTGACGCTTGATCGCCGGCTGGACGGCGCCGGCGGCGATGCGGGTGACGGCGGCCAGATCGACATCGCCGCGCTCGATCTGCGCGCCCTCGTCGCCGCGGGTCAGGTCGAGCACGTCGTCGATCAACAGGCCCAGGCGTTCGACCGAGTCGAGGATCGCTTCGGTATAGCTGGTCGCCTGTTCGGGCAGCTTGCCGGCATAACCACCATGCAGCATTTCCGCGAAGCCGCTGATAGAGGTCAGCGGGGTCTTCAGTTCGTAGCTCATGTTCGCCACGAACTGGGTCTTTACCTTGTCCGCCGCTTCCAGTGCATTGGCGCGCTCACGCAACGCGTATTCCGCGCGGCGGCTGTCGGTGATGTCGAGCAGCGTGAACAGCGCATTGCCATCCGGCAGCGGCACCGCGGCAAATTCGAAATGGCGGCCATCGGCGAGTTCGACACGACCACCCCTTTGCTGGCGCTCCCCGGTGGCGGATCGCACCAGATCGGAGATCAGGCCGGATCGGGCCGGGGTCGCCAGCTTGCTCGCTACCCGTTCTGCAAAGGCATCGACACGGGGATGTGTGGACAGAAACTCCTCCTCGACACCCCACAGCGCCCGGAACCGGTTATTCCACAGCTGGAGACGGCCATCGGCGGCGAAGACGCCCAGCGCCTCGAACAGATTGTCGAAGGTCGCGGTCCGCACCCGCAACAGGGTATCCCGCGCGCTGGCGAGCTGTACCTGTTCGGTCCGATCCTCGAAGATGATGAGCAGACCGCCATCGGGCAACGACTGGGCAACGACGCGCAGATGCGTGCCGCCCGGCAGATGCCAATTCTCCTCGGTCGCCCCGTCCGCGCCGACGAACCAGTCGCGTCGTTCCGCTTTCCACCCGGGAAAGTCGCGTACTTCCGGCAAGCGGTTCGACTCGCGCATCCGTTCCAGCACGCGGTCGAATTCCGGACGATCGACCAGCCATTCGGCACGCATGGCGAACATACGGCGGAACGGCTGATTGTAGAATTCCAGAGTGCGGTCGCCGCCGAACTGCACGACGCCCGCAGACAGGCGGTCGAGCATCCCGCGCTGCGCCTCGGCGAAGCGTTTGGCGCCGTTACGTGCCTGTTCCAGCTCCTCGATATCGACCGCGAAGCCCGCCACGCCGCCGGTCGGCAGCGGCACATCGATGATCCTGAGCGTCCGCCGGCTGCCACCAATGGTCGCTGGCAACACCTGCTCGGTCGGGCGACCGTGGCCGCGGGCGGTCGTGGCGCCGGCGATCGGTCCACCGCGATCGGAGCCCTCGACCAGTTCCAGTCCCCGCGTCACCACATCGGTCGCGTCGCGTCCTTCGACGGCCGCGACATAAGCGGAATTGACCATCGTCAGCCGCAGGTCGGCACCGCGATACCACATGGGTAGCGGCGCAGCCTCGATCAGCCCGGTCAGCGCGTCATAGGCTTCGCGCATTCGCGCACTGCCCTCGCGCAGGCGCTCGATCTCGCCGCGCGTGTCGGTGGCGTCATGCACCCACACGAACACGCCGTTGCCGAACTCCGCCGGGGCGCGGGCGCCGCGCAAGGATAGCGAGCGGGCCGATCCCTGCGGTCGCATCGTCCGATCGAACGCGCGGCCGGATCGCTGTGCCACCGCCACATCATGGGCCAGCATGGCGGCATCGTCGGTGGTCAACCCCGCATCGCCCGCCGACATCTCGACCAGAGAGCGCGGCGGCGCGGGCAGACCGAACCAGTCGGCCAAGCCGGCCGACATCTCGACCTTGCCATCGCCCCGCACCACCATCGCCAGCGCGGTACTGGTGCGCAGCATCGCTTCCAGTCGGCGATTATCGCTCGACACGATGGCCGCCCGCGCCCGCGCCCGCAGGCCAAGGAACAGGAGCAGGACCCCGATGGCGAGCAAGGCGAACAGGATGGCGCCCATGACGATCGCCGTCTCGTTGCGCAGGACGATCATGGTCGTTGGCCGGACGGACGCGTTGCGATCATATCATCCGTCTATCGGATGCAGGTCTGGTCCAAAAGGGGGTGACGATAAAAGCGGTCAGGCGATGCGTGCGTTGATCGATGTCCGGAAGTTCAAACACGAAAAAGGGCGCCGGCTTTCGCCGACGCCCCTCTCGTACTTAAAAACTCCGACGGATCAGTAACGATAGTGATCCGGCTTGAACGGCCCCTCGACCGGCACACCGATATAACCGGCCTGCTTGGCGGTCAGTTGCGACAGCTTCACACCCAGCTTTTCCAGATGCAGCGCCGCGACCTTTTCGTCGAGATGCTTGGGCAGGACGTACACTTCGTTGTTATACTGATCGCTCTTCGTCCAAAGCTCGATCTGTGCAAGCGTCTGGTTGGTGAACGAGGCCGACATCACGAACGACGGGTGGCCGGTGGCGCAACCGAGGTTCACCAGGCGGCCCTTGGCGAGCACGATGATCTGCTTGCCATCCGGGAATTCGACGAGGTCGGTGCCGGGTTTCACTTCGGTCCACTTGTAGTTCGACAGTGCGGCGATCTGGATTTCGCTGTCGAAATGGCCGATGTTGCAGACGATCGCCATCGGTTTCATCGCCTTCATGTGATCGGCGGTGATGACGTCGGCGTTGCCGGTCGCGGTGCAGAAGATGTCGGCGCGGGTGACCGCTTCTTCCATCGTCACGACCTCGAAGCCCTCCATCGCCGCCTGCAGCGCGCAGATCGGATCGACCTCGGTCACCATCACCCGCGCGCCGCCATTGCGGAGCGACTGGGCCGAACCCTTGCCGACGTCGCCGAAGCCGGCGACGCAGGCGACCTTGCCGGCCAACATCACGTCGGTGGCGCGACGGATCGCGTCGACCAGCGATTCCTTACAGCCATACAGATTGTCGAACTTCGACTTCGTCACCGAGTCGTTGACGTTGATCGCGGGGAACGGCAGTTCGCCCTTCTTCGCGATCTCGTACAGGCGATGCACGCCGGTGGTCGTCTCTTCCGACACGCCCTTCAGGTTCTTGACCGTCTCGGTCAGGTAGCCCGGGTTCTTGGCGATGAACGCCTTTACCGAACGCTGGAACTCGACTTCCTCTTCGTTCTCCGGCTCACCGAAGCTCGCACCGGCTTCCAGCTTGGCGCCCCACAGCGCGAACATCGTCGCGTCGCCGCCATCGTCGAGAATGATGTTCGCGGTCTGGCCTGCGACGGTGCGGTCCCATGCGAAGATGTCGCCGACATAATCCCAATACTCGGCCAGCGTCTCGCCCTTGATCGCGAACACCGGCACGCCCGTGGCAGCGATGGCGGCGGCTGCGTGATCCTGCGTCGAATAGATGTTGCACGTCGCCCAGCGGACGTCTGCGCCAAGCGCGGTCAACGTTTCGATCAGCACCGCGGTCTGGATCGTCATGTGCAGCGAGCCGGTGATGCGCGCGCCCTTCAACGGCTGCGATGCACCAAACTCTCGGCGGAGCGCCATCAGGCCGGGCATCTCCGTCTCGGCGATGCGGATTTCCGCACGGCCGAAATCGGCGAGGGCGATGTCCTTGATGACGTAGTCGTGCTGCTCGGCGGCGAGGGCGGTGGCCACGAGGAATTCTCCTGAAGAAATCTGAATGGCCGGTCCTTAGGCCCTCGACGCCCCCGGATCAAATATAAAGATATCTTTATATGTCGTCAGGCGTTGCCGGATCCGGTCACCAGCAGACGGGGATCGATGCCGGCGGCCCGATACGCCGACTGCCAGCGATCGGCGGGGTCCGTCGTCCAGAGAAGGTCGGTATCCCCCTTCACGGGAAACCAGCCGGGACGGGCGAGTTCGCCATCGAGTTGTCCCTCCGCCCAACCGGCATACCCGAGCGCGACGACCCATCGTCGTGGCCCCGAGCCATCGGCAATCGCCCGCAAGGCATCGATCGTGCCCGACAACGCCCATCGGCCCGCGACATCGATCGTGTCCTGCCCGCTCCAGTCGAGCGAATGCACCACGAAGCCCCGGCGCATATCCACCGGCCCGCCGAAGTGAACAGGCGCATCAGGCGCTTCACCCGGATCGATCTCGAATTGTTCCAGCAACGCGTGAAACCCGAGGCCACCGATCACCGCACCCAGTCCGATGCCGATCGCGCCCTTCGCATCGTGCGCGCACATCGCGATGACCGCCCGGTCGAAGCGCCGATCACCCATGCCCGGCATCGCGAGAAGAAATTGCCCAGTCAGATAAGCGGCTTGCGTCACATCACCCGACATAGCCGGTCCGGCTCTTTCCCGCCACGCTTGAAATCGGGGGGCGGCACGATGACATCGCGTTTCAGTCCTCAAGGAGAACAGCATGACGATCAATGTCGGTGACCGCCTGCCCGAAGCAACGCTCGTCAAGGTAACGGCCGATGGCCCCGATCAGGTAAAGGTCGCGGATTACTTCGCCGGACGCACGATCGCATTGTTCGCGGTGCCGGGTGCGTTCACGCCGACCTGCTCGGCCCAGCATCTGCCGGGCTTTCTGGGCAAGGCGGACGAACTGGCCGCCAAGGGTGTCGACGAAATCGCCTGCACCGCGGTCAACGACCCGTTCGTGCTGAAGGCGTGGTCGAACGAAAACGGCGCCGGGGGCGTCACGATGCTCGCCGATGGCAATGGCGATTTCGCCAAGGCGGTCGGACTGACGATGGACGGCACGAAGTTCGGCCTCGGCATCCGCAGCCAGCGTTATTCGATGCTGGTCGAGGACGGCATCGTGAAGCAATTGCACGTCGAACAGCCCGGTGAGTTCAAGGTCAGCTCAGCGGAATATCTGCTCGACCGGATCTGATCCGGACGGGTCGGCGATGGCGGTGGCGTCTTGCCTCCGTCATCGCCGACGCTTACCCCCTGCCGATGCAGACCGCTTCCCAAATCGTCGCCGACCTGGATCGCCTATATACCGCCTCCGTTACCCGATTGCAGGCGGCACTGACCGCCTATCTGACCGACCGCACCGTCCCCGACGCCGGGACACGCCTGGACGGATCGTTCGCCTATCCCGAAATTCGTCTATCCTTTGCGGGAGAGCACGGCCGCCCTGCCCCATTGCGCTCGTTCGGGCGACTGGTGTCGGCAGGGGAATACCGGATCAGCGTGACCAAGCCGGCGATCTTCGCAGATTATCTGATCGAGCAGCTCGATCTGCTGATCGAGGATTATCAGGTCACCGTCGAAGCGGTGCCGGGGCGTCAGGAAATCCCGTTCCCCTATGTGCTCGATCCCGGCCATGCGCTGAGCCTCGACGAGGTGTCCGCATCCGAACTGGCGCGGTTCTTTCCGGCAACCGAACTGGCGCATATCGGCGATGAGATTGCCGACGGCCTGTGGATGACGGCGGACGGCACACGGCCATTGGCGCTGTTCGACGGGCTTCGTACCGATTTCAGTCTGGCCCGGTTGCGCCATTACATGGGCACCCCCGCCGAACATGTGCAGCGGTTCGTGCTGTTTACGAACTATCACCGCTATGTCGATGAATTCGTCCGCTGGGGTGCATCGCAACTGTCGCCGGACAGCCGCTTTACCGCACTGTCGGGGGCGGGCGGCATCGTGATCGAGCGGCCCGAGGATGTCGACAAACTCGTCACCGACAGCGCGTGGCGACGGCATCAGATGCCCGCCTATCACCTGATGGCGGCGGACGGCACGGGCATCACGCTCGTCAATATCGGCGTCGGTCCATCCAACGCCAAGACGATCTGCGACCATCTGGCCGTGATGCGGCCCGAAGCGTGGTTGATGATCGGCCATTGCGGTGGCCTGCGTCCGTCGCAGCGCATCGGCGACTATGTCCTGGCGCATGCGTATCTGCGCGACGATCATGTGCTGGACGACGTGCTGCCGCCCGAAATCCCCGTACCGGCGATTGCCGAGGTTCAGGTGGCGATGGCCAAGGCTGCGGAAATCGTATCGGGCCAGTCGGGCGATGAACTAAAGCGGCGCCTGCGGACGGGGACGATCGTAACGACCGACGATCGAAACTGGGAATTGCGCTATTCGCGATCGGCGCTCCGCTTTTCGCTGTCACGTGCGGTAGGGATCGACATGGAGTCCGCTACCATCGCGGCGCAGGGTTATCGCTTTCGCGTTCCGTACGGCACGTTGCTGTGCGTGTCCGACAAGCCACTCCATGGCGAGTTGAAGCTCCCCGGCCAGGCGAACCGCTTCTACGAACGGGCGATCAGCGAGCATATGCGGATCGGCATCGAGGCCTGCGAGCAGCTGCGTCTGGAAGGCGCGAAACTGCACAGCCGCAAATTGCGTGCGTTCAACGAACCGCCGTTCCGCTAAGGGCAGGCGGTCAGCGGGACTCGCAACCATCACGTGACAATGGCGTTACGCCCCCGGAACCATTTTTTCGAGGGAGCCGACCATGGCCGACGCCGACACGCCCGCTACCGCCGACACGCCCGCCAAGAAGCCCGCGCGTCGTCGCTCGACCACACCGGCCAAATCAGCCGCCGCGAAGCCGCGCGCTGCCAAGGCGAAGACCGACGATGCGGTGGCGTCTGCCAAACCAGCCGCAGCGGCGAAGGTACCCCCCAAGCCCCGCACGACGAAGCGTTCGGCAGCAACGCCCACAACGCGAAAGTCGTCGAGCCGGACTTCGGCGCCGAAGAAAAGCGCGGTCGACATGGTCGGTGGCAAGTGGGGTGCCGCGGCGATCGCCGGTGGTCTGGCCGCCGCTGGTGCCGCCGCCGCGTTGCTAACCCTGAAAGGTAGTTCCGCCAAGCCCGGCGATCCGGCCAAACCGACGAAGCTGGCGCATCAGCCGGATGGCAAGGATTCGTCGGCGTCGTTCAAGAACGGCATTGCCGACGAGAATACCGTTCCCGATAAGGCATAAGGCAAAACGGGTCTCCATTCGTGGAGGCCCGTTCTCCATTGCTGGACGACGGGCAACTACCTGCCGTCCAGCAATAGCCATAGCGTTACCAGCCCTGCGGCTTGCCCCGGTTCTGCGTATCCAGCCACTTCTTCAATGGCGCGAAATAGGCGATCATCGCCTTTCCGCTCATCTCCCGGCTGCCTGTGAACACCTGTAGGGCTTCGGGCCACGGCTTCGACTGACCCATGGCGAGCATTGCATTCAGGCGCTGGCCGACATCCTTGTTGCCGTAGAACGAGCAGCGGTGCAGCGGCCCCTTCCATCCGGCCTGCTTGCAGGCGGCCTGATAGAATTGAAATTGCAGCACCCGCGCCAGGAAATACCGGGTGTACGGCACGCCCGCCGGGATGTGGTATTTCGCACCGGGATCGAACTTCGTCTCGTCACGCGCAACCGGGGGGACAACGCCCTGATATTGCAGGCGCAAAGCATCCCAGCCCGCCTGATAGCCGGTCGGCTTGATCTCGCCAGAGAACACCTTCCACCGCCACTTGTCGATCAACAGACCGAACGGTAGGAACGCCACCTTGTCCATTGCCTGACGAAGCAGCAATCCGACATCCTTGTCGGCGCTCGGCACCTTGGCGCGATCGAGCAGACCGATGTTGACCAGATAATCGGGCGTGATCGACAGCGCGACGGTATCGCCGATCGCCTCATGGAAACCGTCGTTCGCACCGTTCTTGTACAGGAACGGCTGCGCCTTGTAGGCGCGCTGATAGTAATTGTGGCCAAGTTCGTGGTGGATCGTGACGAAATCGTCGCCATTCACCTTGGTGCACATCTTGATGCGGATATCGTCGGCATTGTCGATATCCCATGCCGATGCGTGACAGATCACCTCGCGATCAGCCGGCTTCACAATCTGCGACCGCTGCCAAAACGTGTCGGGCAACGCCGCGAAGCCGAGCGAGGAATAGAAGCCCTCACCCTGCTTCACCATGCGGACGGGATCATATCCCTTGGCTTTCAACAGATCGCCGGTGTCATATCCCAGATCGCCGGCGCCGGCCGGGGCGACGATGTCGTATATGTTGCCCCACTCCTGCGCCCACATGTTGCCGAGCAGGTCGGCGCGGATCGGCCCGGTCTTCGATTGGACGGCATCGCCGTACTTCTCGTTCAGCTTCCACCGGACATAGGTGTGAAGCACGAGATAGAGCGGCTCCACTTCCTTCCAGATGCGGTCGGTGGTGGCGGCGAACTCGTCCGGCGCCATGTCATATCCCGACCGCCACAGCGCACCGGTGTCGGCATAGCCGAGACCCTTGGCACCCGCATTGGCGAGGTCGCTCATCCGGGCATAATCCACCCGCATCGGCGCGCCGACATTATCATGCCAGCTGACCCACATCTCGCGCAGCCTGGCGGGATCGCGGGTCACGCCCATCGCCGCCTCGATATCCGATCCGTTGATCGGTTTGCCGTCGAGCGTTCCGCGGCCCTTGCCATAGCTTGACGACATCCGGGTCGTCAGCGTCGCCAGTTCGTCCGCCGCACCGGGCGTCGCCGCCGCCGGCAGCGTGATGCCGCCGCGAAGCAGGTCGAGCTTGCGGCGCGTGTCCGGGGACAGACCCGGCACACGGGCATAACGGGCCGCCTCACCGGCGAGCTTCACCTGCAGTTCGGTGGTCTGGGCATTGGCGCGGGCCGCCAATGTGTCGGTATCGTCGGTGATGTAGGTGGCGTTGACCCAGTTGATCTGGTTCACCGGCACGGACACCGCCGCCAGCTGGCGTTCGGCATCGGCGATGAACGCGTCAGCCTGCGCCGCCGTGGCGGTGGTGGCATCCGTCGGCTGCTGCGCTGGTGCCGATGTCGTCGCAAGGGCGGCCGCCAGCACGGCAAGGGAAGCGGTGATGCGGATCATGTCTTTCCTCTTATTTCCAGCGTCGTGCATCGGCGCGCGACCGCGATCGGTCAAGCAATCGACAGTCAGGCTGCCAGAAACTCGGCGATCGCTTGGCCGAGTTCCGGCTTGGCGACCGAACTCATATGGCCTCCCGGCACCTCGACGAAGCGAGCATCCGGCAGCGCATCCGCCAGGGCCGCGGCCGATCCGTTGTCATGATCCTCGACGCCGGCCACGACCAGCGTCGGCTGGGCAAAGGCCCCGATCGTCGCGAGCGGCGTATCGGTGAAGGTATCGAGAATGCCCAGCAGCGCGACGGGATCACCCTTGGTGGTCTTCAGGAACGCCTCGGCCAACCATTCCGGGCTGCCACGCTCATGCTCGCCCAGATGCGTCAGAATATGGCGGAAATGACCCGCGCGGCGATCGGTGTCGGTCAGGCCCTCAAGCCCCATGCCGGCGAAGATCAATCGCGTCGGCGTCGCCCCCGTTGCGATCATCCGTGATGTGGTGCGTGCGCCCAGCGAGTAACCGCCCAGATCGTAATCGGTCAGCCCCAGATGCGCGATCAGCGCATGCCCGTCCTGCGTCAGCGCATCGCGTGGATAGGCAGCGGCATCATGCGGTTTGTCGCTTTCGCCGTGCGCGCGCAGATCGGGCATGATGACCCGGTATCCCTCGGCGGCGATCGCCGCGGCATGCCCGTATCGTATCCAGTTAGTGTAGGCGTCGGAGAAATAGCCGTGGATCAGCACGACAGGCCGCCCCTCCCCCATTTCGCGCCACGCAATGCGGACGCCATCGAAACTGGAGAAGAACTGGGTGGAGGGCATATCGGTCATGGCGGTGCTCTTATGTCAGTCGAACGCCGCACGCGACCCCGTCTTGATCCGCCGAGCGACAGACGATTGAGCAGGCTTCGGCTTTCGACTAGGAGCCGGGCATGACGGCAACGATCGCGCTCGTCGACGACGATCGCAACATCCTGACTTCGGTGTCGATCGCCCTTCAGGCCGAAGGGTTCCTGACGCGCGTCTATTCGGATGGTGAGGCTGCGCTGAAGGCGTTGGCGGACAACCCGCCCGATCTCGCGATCTTCGACATCAAGATGCCGCGGATGGATGGATTGGAACTGCTCCGTCGCCTGCGTGAAAAGCAATCGACGCCCGTCATCTTCCTGACGTCGAAGGACGACGAACTGGACGAGGCGCTGGGGCTGGCGATGGGGGCCGACGATTACATCGCCAAGCCATTTTCCCAACGCCTGCTGATCGCCCGCATCCGAGCCATCCTGCGCCGCGCCGAACCGGCCGCCCCCGCCGGCGGCAATGGCGAGGAAGCGGCCCCGGCCCTGGAACGCGGGCGGTTGATGATGGACCCCGCCCGGCACCGCACGCTGTGGAACGGCGAAGCGGTGACGCTGACCGTCACAGAATTCCTGATCCTCGAAACGCTGGCGCAGCGCCCCGGTGTGGTGAAGACCCGTAACCAGTTGATGGATGCGGCGTATCAGGACGATATCTACGTCGACGACCGCACGATCGACAGCCATATCAAGCGCGTGCGGCGGAAATTTCGGGCGGTCGATCCCGAGTTCGATTCGATCGAAACTCTCTATGGTGCCGGCTATCGCTTTTCCGAGGAATGAGCCCGCGCCGGATGACGGCCGCGATCTGGCGCTCCGGTGGTCGGGGCGGGTATCGCTCACGCGGCGTATCCTGGCGGTCAACATCATCGCGCTGCTGTTGCTGGCGGGCGGGTTCTTCTATCTCGACAGCTATCGATCGCGTACCGTCGACAACAGCGTCGTGCAGGCGACGCGAGAGGCGCGGCTGATCGCGGAGGCGCTGGCGGCGTCGCCGCAATCCTATCACCCGGCCCTGCTCTCGCGACTGGCGCGAGACACCGGCGCCCGCATCAGGGTGCTGGGCCCGAATGGCATGGCCCTCGACAGCCGCGCGCTCGGCGTCAGTAATTTTCAGTTGCAGGACCCCGATCGTGAGGGGATCGACCAGCGTGTCGCCCGCCTGCTGGATGGCGGCATCGATACGATCGTCGGTGCAGCGCGGCCGCCGCTGTACCGCGATCGATCGGACCCCGCCGATTGGCCCGAGGTACGGACGGCACAAACCGGCCACGTCGCCGCAACGGTTTGGCGCGCGCCCGACCGCACGCCGGTCATCACGGCCGCGGCGCCGATGCCCGGTGGTGCTATCGTGCTGACCGCAGTGAACGCGCGGACCATCACCCGGATCGTCCGGACGGAGCGACTGCGCCTCAGCGTCGTCTTGCTGGTCGTCACGATCATCTCCGTGCTGCTGTCGCTGTTTCTCGCCCGGACGATCGTCCGGCCGCTACGCCGGCTGGCGCGGGCGGCGGTACGCGTTCGATTGGGGCGCGCGCGTGAAGTGGTGGTGCCCCGTTTGCCATCGCGGCGTGACGAACTAGGCATGCTGGCCCGCGCGCTGTCGGACATGAGCTTGGCCCTTCGCGCGCGGATCGACGCGACCGAGGCGTTCGCAGCCGATGTGACGCACGAAATGAAGAACCCCCTCGCCTCCCTTCGGTCTGCCGTGGATGGGCTGGGGCGGATCAGCGATCCGGATCTGCAACGCCAATTGCTGGCGATCGTGCAAGACGACGTCCATCGCCTCGATCGCCTCATCACCGACATTTCCGATGCATCCCGACTCGACGCACAACTCAGCCGGGCGAAGTTCGAACCGGTCGATATCGGCGCGATTATCGCCGGCCTCCTCGCCCAGCGCGAGGCGCGCGGCGTGGAACGGGGCGTCCGCTTCCATTTCGACCGGGCGGCGGACACGCCTTTGCTGACCATCGGTGAAGGCGCGCGGCTGGAACGCGTGTTCGAGAACCTGCTCGATAATGCCCTGTCTTTCTCTCCCGATGATGCGCAGGTAACGATCGTCGCCACCGCCGATGCCGACGAGATGGTGGTACAGGTCGAGGACGAAGGCCCCGGCGTGCCGGAAGAGGCGCGCGAGGCCATCTTCCGCCGCTTCCAGTCGATCCGGCCGCAGGGCGAGGCGTTCGGCCGCCACTCGGGCCTCGGCCTCGCCATTGCACGAACGATCGTCGAGGGGCATGGCGGGTCGATCGCGGTCGAACCGCGCGACGGCGGACTGGGCGGTGCCCGATTCGTCGTCCGCCTGCCGACCGCCGATCCGGCGCCATAGGACGTATCGATGAGCGAACCCGATACCGAAACGCTGCACGCCTCCACCGTCGCGATCGACGGGCGGGCGGTGTTGATCGAGGGGCCGTCGGGCGCGGGAAAATCCGATCTCGCACTCCGCCTGATCGATCGCGGCGCGATTTTGGTGAGCGACGATTATACGGTTGTTAAGGCGTTGGACGAGGGCCTGATCGCCAGCCCGCCCCCTACGATCGCCGGACGGATAGAGGTGCGTGGGCTTGGCATACTTGACCTGCCGGTGATGGCCGCTGCTCCTGTGGCGCTGTTCATAACTCTGGTCGACGAGCCGGAACGGATGCCCGAGCCGGCATCACGCCTGATCGCCGGGCGACCCGTTCGGATGCTCGCGCTCGATCCGTTTACGGCTTCGGCACCGATCAAGGTCGAACTGGCCATGCGCCGGGAGATGCCGGCATGATCGGTCATCAGGACGTGCTGCTGGTCACAGGACTGTCCGGGGCCGGCAAATCGACGGTGCTGAAGACGCTGGAAGACCTTGGCTGGGAAGTGGTCGACAACCTGCCGCTCGTCCTGATCGACCGGCTGCTCGATGCGCCGTTGCCGGTGGGGGCGGACGGCCGACGTCAACGACTGGCGCTGGGCCTGGGCACACGGACGCGGGATTTCGAGCCAGAGCGGATCATCCAGCGAATCAGGCAGTTGCAGGATATGCAAAGCCTGTCCGTCGGCACGCTGTTCCTCGAATGCTCGGATGCCGAACTCGAACGTCGTTATGCGGAGACGCGACGACGCCATCCCCTGGCGCCGGATCGACCGGCAAGCGACGGGATCGCCCGGGAGCGCGAATTGTTGGCGCCGCTGCGCGACTTTGCCAACCGACTGACCGATACGACGACGCTGTCGGCCCACGAACTGGCGCAGCAGATTCGCACCACCTTTGCCGACCGCGCAGGCGAGCCGGTGTTGTCGGTAACGTCATTCGGCTTTGCGCGGGGCCTGCCGCGCGGTGCGGATCTGGTGTTCGACATGCGCTTCCTGCGCAATCCGCATTGGGATCCCGCGCTGAAACCCGGCACCGGGCTGGACCCGGATGTGGCCGCCTATGTCGCGGCCGATCCCGCCTATGAGGCGGCGGTATCGCGGATCGAGGAGCTGCTGGCGCTGTTGCTGCCGCGCTACAGGGCGGAGGGAAAGGCATATGTTTCCATCGCGATCGGCTGTACCGGAGGGAGACACCGGTCGGTTCATGTCGCGGAACGTATCGGCAGGTTCTTGTGCGATGCGGGGTTTTCGCCCACAGTCGCGCATCGTGATTTAGGGGCGGCACCGCAGGACTCACTTGAGGGGTCGCCGGTTGCCCCGCTGGTGTAGGTAGCGCATCCGACTATGATCGGCCTGGTTCTGGTGACGCATGGGCGGCTCGCCGACGAATTCGTGACCGCGATGGTTCACGTCGTCGGGCCGCAGGAGCGGGTGGCGACGATCGCGATCGGGCCGGAGGACGATATGGAATCGCGCCGGCACGACATCGCCGCCGCCATCGCCGAGGTCGATAGCGGCGCCGGCGTGATCGTATTGACCGATCTGTTCGGCGGCACACCATCCAACCTCGCGATATCGCTGATGGTGCGTGGCCGGGTCGAAGTGATCGCGGGCATGAACCTGCCGATGCTGATCCGCCTCGGTTCCGCGCGCAAATCAATGAAGGTCGTCGATGCCGTGGCTGCCGCGCGTGAAGCGGGGCGCAAATATATCTCGGTCGCTTCCGAAGTGCTGGGCGAGGCAGCGGCATGAGCGTTCGTCGCACCGTCACGATTTGCAACCGCCGCGGACTCCATGCCCGCGCCAGTGCGAAGTTCGTCACGCTGGCGTCCGGCCTGCCGTGCGAAGTGCAGGTCGAGAAGGATGGCAGCGGTTCGGTCACGGGCACGTCGATCATGGGGCTGATGATGCTGGGCGCCGCCATGGGCGATTCGATCACGATCTCCGCATCGGGCGACAATGCCACGCAGGTGGTGAACACGCTGGTCGAACTGGTCGAGGCGAAATTCGGCGAGGATTGATCCTCCTCGATTGCTGTCATGCCCCGCGAAATCACCGCCTTTTCCAACCCGCTCATCAAGAGCGTCCGCGACCTGCGCGACAAGCGGCATCGGCGCGAGCAGCGACGGTTCCTCGCCGAGGGCCTGCGTATCCTCACCGAGGCGCGCGAAGCGGGGCGCCTGCCGGTGCTGCTGTTCTTCGCGGCGGCCAGCGCCGATCATCCGCTGGTCAGAACGCTCGTCACCGAGGTGGAGCGCGCGGGTGGCGACGCGATCGAGACGACGCCCGATATCCTCTCGAAGCTGTCGGGCAAGGACAACCCACAGGCCGTAGTCGGCGTGTTCGACGAGTTCGAGACGCGATTGAACGATCTCGACCGGACCGCGGCCGGCATCTGGCTGGTGGCGGAGCGACTGCGTGATCCGGGCAATATGGGCACGATCCTGCGGACCGGGGATGCGGTGGGCGCCGGCGGGTTGATCCTGATCGGTGACTGCGTCGATCCCTTCTCGGTCGAGGCGGTGCGCGCCAGCATGGGCGCGCTGTTCACCATCCCCGTCGTGCGGACGGAATGGGCGACGTTCCTGACCTGGTTGCGGACAGGCCCCGGTCAGCTGGTCGGTCTGAGCCTCGATACCGAGCATGACTATCGCGGCGCGCGCTATGCGGCGCCGACGTTCCTGCTGACTGGAAACGAGGCGCAGGGCATGCCGAGCGGATATGCCGCCGGATGCGATCTACTGGTGAAGATCCCGATGCTGGGCAAGGCCGACAGCCTGAATGCCGCGGTGGCAACCGCGGTGATGGCGTATGAGGTACTGGCGCAGCAACGCGATTGATCGCGCCGCCTTTCGCTGGGGCATAGTTGCAGGGCGGATGCTTACCGGCCAAGCTGGGGCATGATCGCCATCGCCCTGCTCGCCGCCGCTGCTGGTTCCGTCGATTACCGGGCAAGCGGCACCGAACCATTCTGGTCTTTGACGATCGACGACCGTCACATTCGACTGGAACAGGTCAGTGGGCGACCGATCAGCGTCGCGGTCCCGAAAGCGCGATCGACCGCGAATGGACGGCGGTATGTGACGCCTGCGATGACGGTGGCTATCGTCCGCAAGCCATGCAGCGACGGGATGAGTGACCGGCATTATCCCGATACGGTCACCGTCAATCTCGGGCGGCGGCGGTTGCAGGGGTGTGGTGGCTTGGCAGATCGCACCGCGATGAAATTGGCCGATACGCATTGGGCGATTGCAGCGCTCGATGGCAAGGCGGTGCGCATGCCCGGTAGAGCAACGGTCGATTTCGATGCCGACGTCATGCGCGCCCGCATCTGCAACCGCATTGCGGGGAGCTACCGCCTCGAAGGCAATACGCTTCGCCTTGGCGACCTGCGGGCGACAAGGATGGCGTGCATCGAGGATGAGGTGATGCGGGTCGAGAGCCGGTTCCTCGCGCTCGGCGGTTCGCCGGTGACGATGACCCGGCCCGATACGGATACGCTAGTGTTGAGAGATGCGCGGGGCAGCGTGACGCTCACTCGCCGGTCGTCACCAGCTTCGTAAGCGGACGCGGGCTCTGTTCGACGATCGGTAGTGGTTCGATCGATTTGCCGGCGGTGTCGATATTGAGCGCCTCGAACCGGCGGGCGGTCGTCAGCACCTGACTCTCGAGGCTGCCGACGAACTGGTTATAGGCGGTGTTGGCCGTCTCCAGATTGCGGCCGAGCTTGGCGACATGCTCGCCCATCTTCGACAGACGACTGTATAGCTCCTTGCCCAGAACGCCGATCTCGCGCGCCTGTGCCGCCAGCTTCTCCTGTCGCCAGACCGCCGAGACGGTGCGGGCGATGGCGATCAGGTTCGTCGGGGTAGCCAGCAGGACACGCTTGTCGAAGGCGAAGTCCCACAGCGTCGGGTCATGTTCGAGCGCGGCCGACAGGAAGTGTTCGCCGGGGACGAACATGATGACATATTCGGGCGTGTCCTCGAACTGCGTCCAGTAGCTCTTGTTGCCGAGGCCGTTGACGTGGTTGCGCATCGATTGGGCATGCGCGGCGAGGCCGATCTGGCGCTCGCCCTCATCCACCGCGCCGAACGCGTCCTGATAGGCGTTGAGCGACACCTTGGCGTCGATGATGAGCGACTTGCCGCCCGGCACCTTGACGATGGCGTCGGGACGGAGGCGACCGCCCTCCCCGTCCGACACGCTGACCTCCATGGCGAAGTCGGTGTGTTCGGCGAGACCGCAGGTCTCCAGCACGTTGCGAAGCTGCTGCTCGCCCCAGCGACCGCGGGCCTTGGGGGCATTGCGCAGCGCGTTGACGAGCTTGGCGGCCTCGCCCGATACGCGCTCCTGCCCAAGGCGCATCTGTTCGATCTGGCCCTTCAGATCGCCAAAGGCGTCGCGGCGTTCGGCCTCGACCTTGGCGACGCCCTCTTCGTAGCGCTTCAGCCGCTCGGTGACGGGCTGGAGAAGGGCGGCGAGGCGTTGGCCGCTGGTCTGCTCCGACTCGGTAAAGCGGGCCTGGGCGCGTTCGAGGAACTGGGTCTGCGCGCCTTCCAGCGCCTTGGCGGCGGCGGCACCGAACTGGGCGTTCATCGCCTCCTTCGCCTCGTGAAGTTGGCGGAGGGTCTCGGCGTGTGCGGCCTGCCGCTCCGCGCTCTGGGCGCGGAGGGAGGCGAGGTCCTGCATCGCCTCGTTGCGCTCGCGCTCCACGGCGTCGCGGGCCTGGCGGACGAGGTCGGCGTCGGCGGCGCGGGTGCGGGCGACGGCGAGGTCGCTGGCGAGGCCGGCGGCGCGGCGGCCGGCGATGAGCCAACCGGCCAGCAGGCCGACGGCGAGCGCCAGCAGGGCGACGATGGCCAGTTCAGGGGTCATGGACGGCTCCAAACTTCACCAACTTCACGCATATCGCATATTTCGCATCATCATTCCGGGCGCCGGCTGGAGCTGGCGCCTTGAAAGAACGTAGCAGGAACGATCGCTGTAGGACAGCCCGGTTGCGGTCAACCAATGCGGCGTTGCTTGGCGAGTTTCTTGAGCAGCATGTCGCGCTTCAGCTTCGAGACATGGTCGATGAACAGGACACCGTTCAGATGGTCGATCTCGTGCTGCATGCAGGTAGACAGCAGGCCGCTCAACTCCTTCTCATGCGACGCGCCGGTTTCGTCCAGCCAGCGGACGCGGCAGGTGGCGGGGCGCTTCACCTCGGCATATTGCTCCGGGATCGACAGGCAGCCTTCGTTGTAGACGGATAGCTCCTCGCTTTCCGAGAGAACCTCCGGATTGATGTATGCCTTGGGATTGCGGATGGGCTTGCCCTCCTCGTCCTCGCCTTCCTGAAGGTCGATCACGAGGACGCGCTTGTCGACGCCGACCTGGATCGCGGCGAGACCGATGCCGCTGGCGGCGTACATCGTTTCGATCATATCGGTGACGAGCGTACGGGTCTCGTCGTTCACTGCCTCGACGGGGGTGGAGACGAGGCGAAGGCGGGGGTCGGGGATTTCGACGATGGAGAGGACGGCCATGGCGGGTCCGCTATGCCGGGTGGGGGACGGGGTCAAGTTTTTGGGTCGCCAATCGGCGTGGCGTTTGGGGAAGCCCCCCTCCACCAGCTTTGCTGGTCCCCCTCCCCGTGCCGGGGAGGATCAGGTCATGGGGCGTCGCGCGCGTAGTGCCTGGGCCAAGGTGCCTTCGTCGAGGTAATCAAGTTCGCCGCCGACGGGCAGGCCGTGCGCCAATTGGGTGACGCGGATGGGGAAGCGTTCGATGCGTTCGGCGATGTAGTGGGCGGTGGTCTGGCCCTCCAGCGTGGCGTTCATGGCGAGGACGACCTCGTCGATGCCGCCCGCCTCGATCCGGCGGACGAGGGCGTCGATCGACAGGTCTTCGGGGCGGATGCCTTCCAGCGCGGACAGGCGGCCGCCGAGGACGTGGAAACGGCCGGGGAACAGGCGCGAGCGGTCCAGCGCCCAGAGGTCGGCCACCTCCTCCACCACGCAGAGCGACCGGGCGTCGCGGCGGGGATCGGCGCAGATCGAACAGGGATTGGCCGTGTCGACATTCCCACAGGTCGAGCAATTCTCCAGCCGTTCGTCGACCTGTTCCAGCGCGTGGCGCAACGGACCGAGCGCGCCCTCGCGCTTCTTCAGCAGGTGCAGGACGGCACGGCGCGCGGAACGGGGGCCGAGGCCCGGCAGGCGGGCGAGCGCCTGCGTCAACGCTTCGATTTCGGGAGACGCCATGGGGAACAGATAGGGGGTTGCGCGGGGGTTCGCCAGCGGAGAGAGGCGTGGCCATGCGGATCGTCTTCATGGGAACGCCCGACTTCGCGGTGCCGACGCTGGATGCGTTGGTGGCGGCCGGGCATCGGGTGGTTGCGGCCTATAGCCAGCCGGCGCGGCCGGGCGGGCGGCGTGGGCGCGAACTGGTGCCCTCCCCCGTCCAGCGACGCGCGGAGGCATTGGGCATTCCGGTGCGGACGCCGGTGTCGTTGAAGGGTGCGGAGGAACAGGCGGCGTTCGCCGATCTGGACGCGGAGGTGGCGGTGGTCGCGGCCTATGGCCTGATCCTGCCGCGCGCGGTGCTGGACGCGCCGGTGCATGGCTGCCTGAACGTGCATGGATCGCTGTTGCCGCGCTGGCGCGGGGCGGCGCCGGTGCAGCGGGCGATCATGGCCGGCGATGCGGAGACGGGCGTCGGCATCATGCAGATGGAGGCGGGTCTGGATATCGGCCCGGTGCGGCTGGAAGGGCGTACGCCGATTTACGGCAAGACGACGGGCGAGCTGACGGTGGAACTAGCGGCGATGGGCGCGCGGCTGATGGTTCAGGTGCTGGCCGATCTTGAGGCACATCCGGCGGCAGTGCAGCCAGGCGAGGGCGTGACCTATGCCGCCAAGATCGAGAAGGCAGAGGCGCGGATCGATTTCACGCAGAGCGCGGTGGCGATCGAGCGGCTGGTGCGGGCGATGAACCCGGCGCCGGGCGCGTGGTTCGAGGTGGCCGGCGAGCGGGTGAAGATACTGGCGACGGAGGTACTGCCGTTCACCTTCCCCGGCGGCGATGGGTACACCGTGGACGATCGGCTGACGATCGGGTGCGGCGACGGGGCGATCCGGCCGACGCTGGTGCAGCGCGCCGGGCGGGGCGTGACGTCGACCGAGGAACTGCTGCGCGGCTTTCCGATCGCGAGCGGGACGCAGCTTTGACGCGATTCGCGCTGACGGTGGAGTTCGACGGGCGGCCCTTCATGGGCTGGCAACGCCAGACGCATGGGCCGAGCGTGCAGGCCGCGCTGGAGGCGGCGGTGCTGGCGGTGACGGGCGACGCGGCGGCGGTGCACGCGGCGGGGCGTACCGATGCGGGCGTGCACGGGCTGGCGATGCGGGCGCATTGCGACATCGCCAAGCCGATCGCGCCGTTCCGGTTGATGGAGGCGCTGAACGCGCTGCTGCGGCCGGCGCCGGTGGCGGTGCTGGCGTGCGAGGCGGTGGCGGACGACTGGCATGCGCGGTTCTCGTGCATCGGGCGGTCGTATGAATACCGGATCGTGAACCGGCGCGCGCCACTGACGGTGGAGCGCGGGCTGGCATGGCAGGTGCCGCAGCCGCTGGATGTGGGCGCGATGGCGGCGGCGGCGGCGATGCTGGTGGGGCGGCATGACTTCACCACGTTCCGGTCGGCGCATTGTCAGGCGGACAGCCCGGTGCGGACGCTGGACGTGCTGACGGTGGAGCGGGAGGGCGACCTGATCCTGATACAGGCGGCGGCGCGGTCATTCCTGCATCATCAGGTGCGGTCGATGGTGGGGTGCCTGGCGCTGGTCGGTATGGAGCGGTGGACGCCGGATGACGTGGGTGCGGCACTGGCGGCCCGGGATCGGGCGCGGCTGGGGCTGAATGCGCCGCCGGATGGGTTGTTTTTCGTGGGGGCCGTTTATCCGGGTGCCGCGTAACTGACCGCGCCACCCTCACCCTTCCGGCACTTCGTGCCACCCTCCCTCTCCCGATGGGAGAGGGAAACTCCGCAACGATATCGTGCTCCTGTGAAAACAGGAGCCCAAGGCCAGTGGTGACATCTTCTGTGGCTCTGGGTTCCTGCGTTCGCAGGAACACGGGTGGCTACGGGCGGTAGTTGCCGTTCTAGCGGACGAACCGCGCCGCAAGTTCGACATGCGTGGACCATCGGAACTGGCCGACGGGCTGGACCCAGTCGATCCGCCAGCCGCCCTCAACCATGACCTTCGCATCGCGCGCGAAGGTGCTGGGATTGCAGGAAACATAGGCGATGCTGTTCACCCTGCACGCGGCCAGCGCGTCGGTTTGTTCGCGGGCGCCGGCGCGGGGGGGATCGATGACGACGGCGTCGAAACGATCGAGTTCGGCGACGGTCAGCGGGCGGCGATAGAGGTCGCGGTGTTCGGGGAAGATCGGGCGGCCGCGGAGTTGGGCGGCTGCTCTGAGCGAAAACAGCGCGTCGCGGGCGCCCTCCGCCGCATAGACCTTGGCGGGCAGCGCGAGGGCGAAGGTGCCGAGGCCGGCGAACAGGTCGGCTACCGTCTTCGCCTTGCCGGTGGATTCCTGCACGGCGGCGACGAGCGCGTCTTCGCCTTCCTGCGTGGCTTGCAGGAAGGCGCCGGGGGGCATGGCGACAGGGATGCCGCCGAGGGTGATGGTGACAGGCTGCGGTTCCCAGCGGGTTTCGGGACCGACGCCGTCATCGACCGAGAAGCGGGCGACGCCGTGCTTTTCGCAGAAGGCGGTCAGGGCCTCGGCGGCTTCGAGTCCCTGCGGCGCGAAGCCGTTGATGAGGATGTCGGGGCCTTGATCGGCCATCGCCAGGTGGACGTCAATGCGGCGTTTGAGGCCGAGGCGCTGGAGCAATGCGCGGAGCGGCGCGACGAGCGCGAACAACTCGGGCAGCAGGATATGGCATTCGCGCATGTCGACGATCTGGTGGCTGCTTTCGGCGGTGAAACCGAGCAAGCCGCGATCGGCGTGGAGTGTCGCGCGGCGGCGGGTGCGCGGCGGCGATAGCTTGACGGGGCGGATCGGTGCTTCGAGTCCCTGTGCGTCGAGGGCGACGGCGATGCGGTCGGCGACGAAGGCCGTGTAGCTCTCGTCGTCGAGATGCTGAAGCTGGCAACCGCCGCATTGCGGGAAGTGGCGGCAGGGTGGCGACTGGTGATGCGGGCCGGCGATCACCTCGCCGGTTGCGGTCAAAGTGTCGCCGGGAGCGGCAAGGGCGGCGTGGCGGCCGTCGGCGGCGACGCCGTCACCGCGGGCGGCGACACGGAGGATGAGGCTCATCGGACGCGCGATAGCGCGCCCACGAGGTCGTCGGCAATGAAGGATCGTCCACAGAGGCGCGCGGCTTCGCGGTGGAGCCAGACGGCGGCGGTGGCGGCCTCGAACGGTGGCAGGCCGCTGGCGAGCATCGCGCCGGTCGCGCCGGCGAGCACGTCGCCGGTGCCGGCGGCGGACAGCCAGTCGCTGGCGTCGGCCGAGACGGTGACGCGGCTGTCGGGGGCGGCGATGACGGTGTCGGGGCCTTTGAAGATGACGACGACATCGGCGCGGGCGGCGGCGACGCGGGCGCGATCGATCTTGCTGGCGGTGCTTTTGCCAAAGAGAGCGTCGATTTCGCCGGCATGGGGGGTGAGGATTGTTTGGGCGCTGCGGGGGGCATCGGCGTCGAGCAGATGGAGGGCGTCGCCATCGATCACCAGCGGGCGGCCGCTGGCGAGGGCGGTGGCAAGACGGTCGCGAGCGGTGTCGTCGCGGCCGAGACCGGGGCCGATGACGACGGCGCCGATGCGGGGGTCGGTCAGGGCGCCGGCGCTCCACGGGCGGCGGACGAGCGCGTGGGGTGGGCCGGTGCCGTCGCCCAGATGCAGGACGTAGCCGGCGCCGGCACGGAGGGCTGCGATGCTGGCGAGTTCGGACGCGCCGGGCATCGCGCCGCCGACGAGGGCGACCATGCCGCGGCTGTATTTATGCGTATCGGGGCCGGGATCGCGGAAGGCTGGCCTTGCGATGACGGTGGCGACGCTGGCGGGCGACAGGCCGAGGTCGATCAAGCGGACGTGACCGGCATAGCGCGCGGCGGGCTGGAGCAGGTGGGACGGTTTGACGGCACCGAGCGCGAGGGTGAGGTGGCAGCGGGGCGGTTCGGTAAGGACGCGGCCGTCGTCGGTCGTGACGCCGCTGGGGAGATCGACGGCGATCGTCAGGCGGGCGGCGGCGGCGAGGCGGTGGAAATGCATGGCATGGACGGCGTCGAGCGGGCGCGACAGGCCGGTGCCGAACAGCGCGTCGATCAGGATCGGCGCGGGCCGGGCGGTGGCGAGCGGTTCGACAGGGCCGGTCCAGCGGGCGCGGGCGGCGCGGGCCAAATCGGTACGGGGCTCGGTGGCGGCGGCGACGCGGACGGGGTGGCCGGCGACGTGTAGCTCTACGGCGGCGACGTAGCCGTCACCGCCGTTGTTGCCGGGGCCGCAGAGGACCAGCACCTCCGACGCGCCGGCCAGTCGGCGGGCGGCGGTGGCGACCCCTGCCCCGGCTTGCGCCATCAAAGCAGAGAGGTTTCCATGTGCTTGCTCCGCTGCGCGCATGGTGGCGGCGGTGAGGATGGGATGGCCGTCGATCGGGATCATGGCGGATGAACGATCCGGATCGACGGCACGATCCCTTTAGATATCGGCGTAGACGTGCCGTTCCGCCTTCGCGCCGGGGTGCGTCACCGCGCCCTGCCATGCCGGGCCGACATTCTGGGCGTAGCGCCATAGCGCGCCGGCCTGATAATCGTTGACGCGCGGGGTCCAGGCGGCGCGGCGGTCGGCGAGGATGGCGTCGTCGACCAACAGGTCGATCGTGCCGGCTTCCGCATCGATGCTGATCCGGTCGCCGTTCTCGACCAGCGCGATCGGGCCGCCTTCGGCCGCTTCGGGGCCGACATGGCCGATGCAGAAGCCGCGGGTGCCGCCCGAGAAACGGCCATCGGTGATGAGCGCGACGCTTTCGCCCATGCCGAGGCCGTAGAGTGCGGCGGTGGTGGACAGCATCTCGCGCATGCCGGGGCCGCCCTTTGGCCCTTCGTAGCGGATGACGATCACCTCGCCCTCGACGATGGTGCGGTGTTCGACGGCGGCGAAGGCGTCTTCCTCGCAATCGAAAACGCGGGCGGGGCCTTCGAATTGCAGGCGGTGCATGCCGGCGACTTTCACGATCGCGCCGGCGGGGGCGAGGCTGCCGACGAGGCCGACGACGCCGCCGGTGGGGGTGATGGGGGTCGAGATGTCGTAGATGACCTTCTGGTCGGGATTCCAAGTCACACGGTCGATGTTCTCCGCCAGCGTGCGGCCGGTGACGGTCATGCAATCGCCGTGGAGCAGGCCGCCGGCCATCATCGTCTTCATCAACATGTACACGCCGCCGGCCTCGTACATGTCCTTGGCGACATAGCGGCCACCGGGCTTCAGGTCGGCGAGGTACGGCGTTTCCTTGAAAACGCGGGCGACGTCATGGAGGTCGAAGTCGATGCCGGCCTCGTTCGCCATCGCGGGCAAATGCAGCGCGGCGTTGGTGGAGCCGCCGGTGGCGGCAACGACGCGGGCGGCATTCTCGAACGCGTCGCGCGTGCAGATCATGCGGGGGCGGAGTTGCTGCTGGACCAGTTCCATCACCTGCGCGCCGGCGGCGATCGCGATCTGTTCGCGGCTGGTGTAAGGAGCGGGCACCATGTTGCTGTTCGGCAACGACAATCCGATCGCCTCACCGACGCAGGCCATGGTATTGGCGGTGAACTGGCCGCCGCAGGCGCCGTGGCCGGGGCACGCGACCTTTTCCAACTCATGGACCTCGGACAGCGGACAGGCGCCAGCGGCGTATCTGCCGACGACCTCGAACACGTCGACGACGGTCACGTCGCGGTTCTGGTAGCGGCCGGGGAGGATCGAGCCGCCATAGACGAAGATCGACGGCACATCGAGGCGGAGCATCGCCATCATCATGCCGGGCAGCGACTTGTCGCAGCCGGCAAAACCGACGAGCGCGTCGTAGCAGTGACCGCGCACGGAAAGTTCGACCGAGTCGGCGATGACTTCACGGCTGACCAGCGAGGATTTCATCCCCTGATGGCCCATCGCGATGCCATCGGTGACGGTGATCGTGTTGAAGCGACGGGGTAGGCCGCCGCCCTGGATCACGCCGGCCTGCGCGGCATCGGCCTGCACATCAAGCGTGGTGTTGCAGGGCGCGGAGTTGTTGCCGGCCGAGGCGAGCGCCACGAAGGGGCGCGCGATATCCTCTTCGCTGATGCCCATGGCATAGTAATAACTGCGATGCGGGGCGCGTTCCGGCCCGACGGAGACGTGGCGGCTCGGCAGGCGGGACTTGTCGAAGGTCTGGGTCATGGCGACAGCCTATGTCGCGACAGCCACATTCGACGCAAGCATCTTTCGCGCAACATTGCTGCGCGATCGACATCTGCGGCCCTCGATTAAAGCGCCGCGAGCGCCTTCGCCACGCCATCCATCGTGAAGGGCTTTTGCAGGACGGGCCGGTCGCGGAAGCGTTCATCGACGCTGTCGTCGCCGCCGCCGGTAGCGAATACGAAGGGCACGCCAGCCGCCGCCAACGCTTCGGCGACGGGGGTGCTCTTCTCACCGCCCCGCAGGTTGACGTCGAGGATCGCGGCGTCGATGCCGCCCTGGCCGACGCGTTCCAGTGCGGTGGCGACGCTGTCGGTGCTGCCGGCCACTCCCTGGTCGAGGATGTCGAGGAAATCCTCGAGCATCATGGCGATCAGGGGCTCGTCCTCGACGATCAGAATCTGCTTGGCTGCGGTCATCCGTTTCGTCTTTAGCGGGAGTTGTGACGCAAATGCAACGTCATGGCCGGGTCAGCACTTCGCGCGCGGCCTCTGCCAGTTGCTGGACCGAAAACGGCTTGGGCAGGAATGCGACATTGTCCAGGTCGATCGACCGGCGCAGTTGTTCCTCGGCATAGCCGGACATGAACAGAACCGGCAGGTCCGGATAGCGTTCGCGCACGTGGCGGACCATCGTCGGTCCATCCATCGTCGGCATCACCACGTCCGAAATCAACAGGTCCGGCCGGTCGCTTACGCGCAACAGTTCGAGTGCGACCTCACCATTTTCGGCGGTCCATACCGTGTAGCCCTGACGGGTCAAAGCGCGCTCGGCGACGGCGCGGACCATATCCTCGTCCTCGACCAGCAGGACGGTGCCCTGCCCCCATAATTCGCTGGGCTTTGGCGCGGGCTTGGGTGGGGCAGCCGGGCGCAGCGTTGCGGGATCGACGGTATGGACGGGCAGATACATGGTGAAGGTCGCACCCTGCCCCGGTTTCGAATCGGCAAAGATCCAGCCGCCCGATTGCTTCACGATGCCATAGACGGTGGACAGGCCGAGACCCGTTCCCTTGCCGGTTTCCTTCGTCGTGAAGAACGGCTCGAAAATCTTGGGCAGGATATCGGCCGGGATGCCGGTGCCGGTGTCGGTGACCGACAGCGCGGTGTAATCGGCCGCAGGCATGATATCCTGCTCCATCTCTCGCACCTCGGCGGGCGTAACGGCGCGGGTGTGGATGCTGAGCGTGCCGCCGCCCTGCGGATTGGCGGCGACGATCGCATCGCGGGCGTTGACCGCGAGGTTGACGACGACCTGTTCCAACTGGCCGGGATCGGCACGCACCGCACCCAGACCACGGCCGTGGCTGACGTCGAGCCGGACGGTTTCGCCCATCAGGCGTTTCAGGAGGTTCGATACCTCCGACACCACGTCGGGCAACTGCAGCACCTGAGGCCGCAGCGTCTGCTGGCGGGAGAAGGCGAGCAGCTGGCGGGTCAGGCTGGCGGCGCGGTTCGAATTGGTGCGGATTTGCTGGATATCGTCATAATCGCTGTCGCCGGGTGAATGGCGCATCAGCATCAGGTCGCAGTGACCGAGAATGGCGGTCAGGATGTTGTTGAAATCATGCGCGACGCCGCCGGCAAGCTGACCGACCGCCTGCATCTTGGTCGCCTGCGCCACCTCGCGCTTCAGGCGGGTCTCCTCGCTGTTGTTCTTCAGGCTGAGGAGGACGGCGGCATCGCCCAGCCCGCGCGCGCCGGCGATGGTGAGTGCGACGGGTTCGTCGGGGTGATCCTTCAGCCGCACGGCCATGTCGGTCGAATGCGTCGCGCCGGCGGCGAAGCGGCGGATCGCATCGGCGACCGCGGTCTTGTCCTCGCGCACCACCAGATCGCCGGGATAGAGCGGAACGTCCGTCGCCTCGACCCCCGCCGCGCGCAGGAAGGCGTCGTTCATCTGGAGGAAGCGCCCCTCGCGATCGACGAGCGCCATGCCGAACGGCATCAGGCTGACGAGCGAGCGGACATGCGCGGAGGCGGATGTGCCGGGGGCCGGCGTATCGTCGCGATCGTCGAGCAGGACGACCAGCATCGGCGCGTCCTGACCGTTGAGGAACGGCACCTGGATGAGGCGCAGCGGCGTTCCCTCCAGCCCCTCACGCTCGAACCGGATCAGGCCGCGGCTGTCGGTGATGAGCAGATCGACGAAATCGCGACCGTTGATCGAGCCGGGATGACCAAGCGCGCGATGTTCGAGCACCGCGTTGGCCGCCAGGACATGGCCGTGCGGGGTCATCAGCGCGGCCATGATCCCCGCCTCACCCAGCCGGTCACCGGTCGGGCCGCCGATCAGGAACCGTGCGGTCATCGCCAGATCGCGTTCCTCGGTCGGCGCGAAGCGCCAGACCAGCATGTCGGCCTCGTCACCGGCGCGGGTGATCGTGGCGGTCAGGGAGGCGTCCATCCCCTCCACCCGCTCGACTAGGGCGATGCCATCGCGCCACGCGACACGGGCGGCGGCGGCCAGCGCGGCGTTCGCCTCCTCATCCAGCGGCAGGCCGGGCGGCGTGGGAAAACCGTCGAACATCGCCTCATAGGCGTCGTTGGCGCAGATCAGGCGACCACCGCGATCGGTGACCGCCACCGCATCGGCGCTGGCGCCGGCGACGGCACGGGTGATGTTCCAGTCGATCGCGCGCGCGCCGTCGGCGGCGACGGGGGCGAGCAGGCGCCAGGCGACGACCGCGCCGATGACGACGATCGCGGCGGCGACGAACCCGGCAGCGGCGATCCAGCTGTCGGCGACGACCAGCACCAGCGCCGCCGCGACTAGACCGACGCCGAGCGCAATGGCCGCAGCGGCGCGGGCGGGCGATGATCGGGGCGCTAGCGAAGCCATGGCGTGTCTTCGGGCCGTGTGCCGCGCGTCGTCAAGCAAGTTGACTAGACGCGGGTGGATTGGGGCGGGTCCCCGTCAACGGCCATGAAGGGCCGCGACGGGGACGGCGCGGGGCGCGTGCTTACCAGACCTTGATACGGTCGGCCGGCGCCAGATAGTATTTTTCGCCGGGCTTGACCGAGAAGGCGGTGTACCAAGGATCGAGGTTGCGAACGACATAGGCGCGCCAGTTGCCGGGCGTGTGGGGATCGGTGGTCAACTGCTGGCGGATCGCCGCCTCGCGCGCCTTGGTCTGCCAGACCTGACCGAAGCCCATGAAGAATCGCTGGTCGCCGGTATATCCCTCGATCACCTTCGCGGGCTTGCCGTTCAGCGAGATCCTGTACGCATCATAGGCGACGGTGGCACCGGCCAGATCGGCCATGTTCTCACCCAGCGTCAGCTCGCCGTTCACGTGCATGCCGGGTACCGGCTCGTACGCACCGTACTGGGCGACGACCTTGTCGGTGTACGCCTTGAAACGGGTCACGTCCTGCGGCGTCCACCATTCGGCGAAATTGCCCTGCGGATCGAACTTGCGGCCCTGATCGTCGAAGTGATGGCTGAGTTCGTGGCCGATGACCGCACCGATCGCGCCATAGTTCACCGCCGGATCGGCGTTGGGATCGAAGAACGGCGGTTGCAGGATCGCGGCCGGGAACACGACCTCGTTCATGGTCGGGTTGGCATAGGCGTTGACCGTCTGCGGCGTCATGAACCACTCGCTGCGATCGACGGGCTTGCCGATCTTGGCGAGCTGGCGGTTGTACTCGAACTCGGCGACGCGATCGGCGTTGCCCAGCACGTCGCCGCGCACGACCTGAAGTGCGGAATAATCGCGCCACTTGTCGGGGTAGCCGATCTTCGGCGTGAAGGCGGCCAGCTTGGCGCGGGCCTTCACCTTCGTTTCGGGCGCCATCCATTCCAGCTTCGACAGGCGGACATCCATCGCGGCGATCAGGTTCCTGACCAGCACGTCCATCTTCGCCTTGGATTCGGGCGGGAAGTAACGCTGGACATAAATCTGGCCGACCGCCTCACCCAGGCTGCCGTTGACCAGGTCGACGCCGCGCTTCCACCGCTCCTTCAACTGCGGCGTGCCCGACAGGGTGGTGCCGTAGAACGCGAAATTCTCGTTCACGAACGGGCTCGACAGCTTGGACGCCGCTTCGGAAATGGTGTGGTAGGCAAGATATTCGCGCCACGTCGACATCGGCGTGGCGGCGGCGATCTTGGCGGTGCCGGCGAGCGCCGATGGCTGGGTGACGATCACCTGCGGCCGGGCGGACAGTCCTTGCGCGGCGAGCAAAGCCGGCCAGTCGAAGCCCGGCATTCGCGTCGCCAGTTCGGCGGTGGGGACGGGGTTGTACGCCTTTTCCACCTGACGCTGTTCGGCGCGGGTCCAGTGGACGGTCGCGATCTGCTTTTCCAGATCGTAGATGCGCTTGGCAGCACCCTCGGGATCGGGCTGGCCGGCGAGACGCAGCATCGTGGCGATGTGCGTCACGTACTTCGTCCGCGCCTCGATGAACTTCGGATTGTCGACGAGGTAGTAATCGCGGTCCGGCAAGCCCAGACCACCCTGCCCGGCATAGACCGTGTAGACGGTGTTGTCCTTCAGGTCCTGTTGCACGGAAAGGCCGATCGGCACGTCCATGCCGTGGCGAGTCGCCTCGCCGAACGCGGTGGCGAGGTCTTTCGGCGTCTTCACCAGCGCGATCCTGTCGAGATAGGGCTTCAGCGGGGCGGCGCCCTTCGCCTCGATCGCGGCGGCGTCCATGAAGCTGGCATAGGTGGTGCCGATCTTGTCGCCGATGCTGCCGGGCGCGTTCTGGGCCTTGGCGGCATCTTCGATCACGATGCGGGTGCGCTGGTCGGACAGGTCGCGCAGGATGCCGAAGCCGCCCCAGCTGGACTTGTCGGCGGGGATTTCGGTCTTGTCCTGCCACTTGCCATTGACGAAACGGTAGAAGTCGTCGCCCGGCTTCACGCTCCTGTCCATGTTGGCGAGCTCGACGCCGAAATCGCCGAGCTTCGGCTTGCCGGCGGTGGTGTCAGCCGTGGCAGCCGGCGTTGCGGTCTGCGGGGCAGAACCTGCCAGGGCGGCGGTCGACGCGGCGGAGGCGAGCAGGAGGGCGGCGAACAGGCGCTGATGCATCGATGATCCTTGGGAAAGGTCCTGGGATAGATGCCGCGTGTTGTACTCCGCTGAAACGCCTCGTCAATTAACGTTGTGATGATGCCGCGTGCGCCACTTGCGGGCGATCCACAGCCGCCAGCCGAGCGTGGAGAGCGCATAACCGACCGCCGCCGCCACGACCGCGATGACGACCAGACCGGTGATCGTCGCCGGCCCTGCTTTCCACAGCCATTGCAGCCAGTTGGTGGCGGCATCGGCCACCGGCTGGGCGACGACGGGGGCGTCGAGGCGCAGCATCCAGGTGCCGATCCAATAGGCAGCGACGAGGATGAAGGGCGTGGTCAGCGGATTGGTGACGAACGTCGTCAGCGCGGCGACCGGCACGTTGGCGCGGAACGGCAGCGCGAAGACGGCGGCGATGGCGATCTGCGCGACCGGGAACAGCACGCCCGCCACCATGCCGAGCGCGACGCCGCGCGGCACCGAGCGGCGGGTGAAGCGCCACAGTTCGGGCGCCAGCACGCGGTGGGCGACGGGGCGGAGCATCCGGCTCCGCTCCATCGACTCGCGGGTCGGCAGGTTGCGGCGGCACCACGCAGCGCTGCGGTGCCAGACGCCGGGAGCGGTCGATGCCATCAGCCGCGATCGCGGAGCACGCGCCCGGCCTCGCGCTTCCACTCGCGTTCCTTGATGTGTTCGCGCTTGTCGTGGTCCTTGCGGCCCTTCGCCAGCGCCAGTTCGACCTTCGCGCGGCCCTGAGAGTTGAAATAGACCGACAGCGGCACGAGCGTCATGCCCTGTCGGGCGACGGCGCCGTGCATCTTGTTGATCTCGCGTTCGTGCAGCAGCAGCTTGCGCGGGCGTTTCGCCTCGTGATTGAAGCGGTTGCCGTGGCTGAATTCGGGGACGTTGGCGTTGACCAGCCAGACCTCCTTGCCCTTCACCTCGGCATAGCTTTCCGCGATCGATCCTTCGCCGAAGCGCAGGCTCTTCACCTCCGTACCGGTCAGCGCGATCCCCGCCTCGTAGACGGTATCGATCGAATATTCGAACCGCGCGCGACGGTTCTCGGCGACGATCTTCTTCTTGTCGAAGGCGACGGGTTTGGGGCGGGGCATGTGGGGTGCGATGTAGGCGGCCGATACGCCGTTGGGAAGCGGCGGACGCCGAGTGGGCGTAAAGTGACGACCGTTAGAGCAAGTGGCCGGGGCGGAAGGTCTCGAAAGTCACACCTGACATGCGCGCGATCGGGCGCGGGCGCACGCATGCGCGATATTATACGGGCGATGGGAAAGAGCGGGAGTTCGTTGGGGTTAGCCGAGGTCTTGTCCTGTAGGACAGGGTTTTCTTTGGGAGGGATGTTTACGAGGAGACGCGGAGACGCGGAGAAGAATGGGTTCGCGCAGATGCGCGGAGGACGCTGAGAGTTGCGTTCGGTGAGATGTTTTCTCTTTTTCAGAACCTTGGAATTGGTCTGCCGGATCGCTCCGGTGCGTTTCTTCTCTGCGTTCTCTGCGCCTCTGCGCGAACATTCTTCTTCGGCGCAACTCAATCGTCGCTCCTAGATCAATCCGGCGTGCGCCAGTGCGGCATCGACCAGCGTGCGCGAGGCGTCGTTGGCGGGGGTCATCGGCAGGCGGAGATGTGGGGGGAAGCCGGGGCGGATGCGGGTCATGGCGTATTTTACGGGGCCGGGCGAGGCGTCGGTGAACATCGCGTCATGGAGCGGATAGAGGCGGTCGTGCAGGCCAAGCGCGGTCGCCATGTCGCCGGCCGCACATGCTGCCTGAAAATCGGCGCACAGGCGCGGCGCGGCGTTGGCGGTGACGGAGATGCAGCCGGTGCCGCCCATCGCGTTATAGGCGAGCGCGAGGTCGTCGTTGCCCGACAGCTGGACGAAGTCCGGCCCTAACGCGGCGCGATGCTGGGACACGCGGCCGAGCGCGCCCGACGCGTCCTTGATGCCGACGAACACCTGCGGAAACGCCTGCACGATGCGGATGACGGTGGCGGGCTGGATATCGGTGACGGTGCGGCCCGGCACGTTGTAGAGGACGATCGGCAACGGCGCGTCGGCGGCCAGCGCCTCGAAATGGCGGAAGATGCCTTCCTGCGAGGGGCGGTTGTAATAGGGCGGCACCATCAGCGCGGCGTCGGCGCCGGCGTCTTTGGCGGCGCGCAGATTGGCGGTGGCGACGCGGGTGTCGTTTGAGCCGGCGCCGGCGATGACGGGCACCCGCCCCCGCGCCTGATCGACGCAGACGCGGACGACGTGGAAATGTTCGTCATAGCTGAGCGTCGCGGCCTCACCCGTGGTGCCACAGGCGACCAGCGCGGCCGATCCTTCCGCGATCTGCCATTCGACAAAATCGCGGAACACCGCCTCGTCGAAATCACCGGCCGCGTCGAACGGGGTCACGAGCGCGGGAATCGAACCGGAAAACATGGGTGCAGGCGTCCTTTTGGGCAGCTTGGGTGCATTTCGTTCAGGACAGATACGGGTGCGATGCGTAATCTGTCCACATGATCGCACCGATGAAATCAGGGATGCTGCTGGCGATGCTGGCCGGCACCGCCGCGCTGTCCCAATCCACACCCCCCTATTCCACCCAGTCGCAGGACGCGATCGACCGCGCCCAGACCGAGGCCGCCAATCGCGGCGCGGCGACTGCGACCGCCACCACCGGCCGCCCCGCCGCCCCGGCGATGGTGGCCCCCAGCAATCCTGCGATCGCATCGGCGCTGGCGCAGTGGCGTGCCCTGCAACAGACGGACGCGTTGCCGTTCGACAGCTATGCCAATTTCGTGATCGCGCATCCCGGGTGGCCGGGCGAGACGGCGAACCGGCGCGCGGCGGAGCGGCAGGCGGGACTGGGCACCGGATCGCCGGGGAATGTCGCGGCGTTCTTTCGCAAATATCCGCCGCTGACGGCGACGGGCATGGTGGCACAGGCCCGCGCGTTGCTGGCGGCGGGCGACCGGGCGGGGGCCGATGCGGCGGCACGGGCGGCGTGGCGGATGGGGTCGCTGTCGACGACCGACGAGAGCGCGGTACTAACCAGCTTTCCCGGCGCGCTGACGCCCGCCGATCAGGACGCGCGCATGGATGCGCTGTTGTGGCAGGGGCAGACGACGCTGGCGATGCGGCAATTGCCGCTGGTCAGCGCGGCGAAGCGGCCGGTGTTCGAGGCGCGGCTGGCATTCCGGACGAAGGCGGCCAATGCCGCCGAACTGTCGGCGGCGACGCAGGCGCTGTACGCGAACGACCCCGGTTATATCGCGGATCGCGCGACGTGGCTGCGCGATACGCTGAGCCCCAGTGCGCGGACCTGGCTGGCGCAGACGCGGATGCTGGCGAGCCGGCCGGGCCATGTCGAGAAATGGTACGAGGTGCTGCTGGTCAACGCGCGCGGCGCGGCGGCGGACGGGCAATATCAGGTCGCATACGACATCGCGCGGCAGATCGACGATGCCTATCCGGTCGGCACCGACGTTTCGACCAAGCCGTATGGCGAGCGGGACGATTACACCTCGCTGGCGTGGCTGGCGGGACAGACGGCGCTGAAGCAGTTGAACCGGCCCGCCGATGCGATGACGATGTTCGATCGTTATGGCCGTGGCAGTCAGGCGCCGCAGACGCGGGCCAAGGGTTTCTACTGGGCCGGACGGGCGGCGGAAGCGGCCGGCATGGCCGAGCAGGCGACGGCGTTCTATGCGCGGGCGGCGGGGTATCGCGACCAATATTATGGGCAACTGGCGCTGGAGCGGACGGGTCGTCCCCTCGCCGCCCCGCCGGCGATCGCGGCGCCGACCATCGACCCCGCGATCCGCGCCGCCTTTACCAATCGAGAGACGGTGCAGGCGGCGCGTTTTCTGGGGCAGATCGGCCAGTGGCAGGACCAGACCGCCTTCGTCCGCCAGATCGCGGCGGATGCGACCAGCCCGACGGATCATCTGCTGGCGGACGAGCTGTCGCGGCAGATCGGCCGCCCTGACCTAGCGGTGATGGTTGGGCGCAGCGCGATGCAGAACGGGCTGACCGATTATTCGGCGGCGGGCTTCCCCGTCGTGCCGGTGCCGGCGGGGTATGAGGGCAATTGGACGCTGATCCATGCGATCGCGCGGCAGGAGAGCCAGTTCGACCGGGCGGCGGTCAGCGGCGCGGGCGCGCGTGGCCTGATGCAGTTGATGCCGGCCACCGCGCGCGAACAGGGCGGCAAGATCGGCCTGAGCTTCACGCCCGAGCAATTGTCGAGCGATCCGTTCATCTCGATCATGCTGGGATCGAGTTATTTCCAGCGCGTCTATGCCAATTACAACAGCTTCCCGCTGGCGGTGGCGGCATACAATGCCGGTGGCGGCAACGTGAACAAGTGGCTGCGCCAGTTCGGCGATCCGCGCACCGGCGCGATCGACATGGTCGATTGGGTCGAGCTGATCCCGTATGGCGAAACGCGCAATTACGTGCAGCGGGTGCTGGAGAATGCGGTCGTGTACGACCTGATGAACCCCACGCGGGCGAAGAGCCAGGGCGCGGCGCGGCTGTCCTGGTATCTCGGCAAGTCGCGGCCGGGCTGATGGAGCCGCGGCCCAATTACATCACGCCGGCCGGCTATGCGACGCTGCGCGCGGAATATGAGCGGTTGTTCGGCACCGAACGCCCGGCGCTGGTCGAAACGATCAGCTGGGCGGCGGGCAATGGCGACCGATCAGAGAATGGCGATTACATCTATGGCCGCAAGCGGCTGCGCGAGATCGACCGGCGGCTGGGCTGGCTGTCGAAGCGGATGAAGGCGGCCAAGGTCGTCGATCCCGCCCGGCAGGAGGACCGCGCGCGGGCGTGGTTCGGCGCCAGCGTGACGATCGCGGACGAGGACGATCAGGAGCGCACGCTGACGCTGGTCGGGGACGACGAGGCGGATGCGGGTGCCGGGCGGATCGGGTGGAGCGCGCCGCTGGCCCGTGCCCTGCGCGGCAGTGCGGTCGGCGACCTGCGCCGGGTGACGCTGCCCGCCGGCGAGAAGGAATATGAGGTTGTGGCGGTCGCCTATCCGGCGGCGTGAGGAACACCGCCCTGCCCGCATCGGTTGACGGTCGAAGGAGACACGAGGATGACGGAGCACCCACGCGATATTCCGGCCCGCGAGGCCGAGGACGAGGCGATCATCAGGGCGGCGCTGCGCGAGACGGGTCTGGATGCGATCGCGGGTGGTATGGGCGGCAGTCTTCAGGCCGAACTTGCGTTGCAGGCCGAACTGCGCGACGCGAACGATGACGACGAGGCTGAGCCGGACGCAATCGTGACGCGGTGACGGGGAGAGGCTTGCGGGCGGAGGGCGGCTCGGCGAGAAGGCGCGATGGATTACACCCCCACCCGTAACGTCGCGCTGCTGATCGACGCCGACAATGCCTCCGCCGCGACGCTGGACCCGGTGCTGACCGTGCTGGCGGAGCTGGGGACGGTCAACGTGCGGCGGGTGTACGGCAACTGGTCGAAACCTGGCCTGAAGGGCTGGCGCGACATGACCGTGAAGCACGGCATCGAGCCGCAGCAGCAGTTCGACCTGACCAAGGGCAAGAACGCCACCGACATGAAAATGACGATCGACGCCATGGACCTGTTGTTCCGCGGCAAGATCGAGGGGTTCGGCATCATGTCGTCGGATTCGGACTTCATGCCGCTGGCGATGCGCATCCGGCAGGAAGGCATCCCGGTGTACGGCTTCGGCACCAGCCGGACGCCCGAGGCCTTTCGACAGGCCTGCACCCGCTTCATCGATGTCGGCGCGCTGAGGACGGCGGATGCGGGGACGAAACGGCCGGTGGTGGCGACCGACGTGCCGATTTCCGATTCACTGCCGCCGGCGATCGGTGCCGCGCCGGCCGCGGCGTCGGCCACGGGCGCACGGCCGGTGGCGGCGAAAGCGGGTGGGTCGGTCGATCCCGAACTGCTGCAATTGCTGATCGACGCCTATGATTCGGTGCGTCGTGACGAGCGGGGGTTCGTCAGCCTGTCGGCGATGGGCCAGTTGGCCGCCAACCGATCGAGCTTCGACGTGCGTAATTTCGGCTATCGCCGGCTGGTCGATCTGGTCGCCGCCGTACCGAACTTTCAAATTGAGCTGCGCGACAATGGCCGGTCCTATGTCAGACGGGTACGCTGAATACCGCGCACCGGACCGACTTGTTATCGGACGGTTTCGATCGGGGCGTTCGTATCGGGCAGCGCCGGCATCTGGGCCGAATGCGCACCGACCACCGCCGCACCGGCCGCGATCAGCACGATGAATGCAGCAAGTCTACCGGTACGTTGGCGGGGCATCACACTCTCCAGACATTGAAAAGCCTCTGCCGGGCCTGTTACCCGCGCCGATATCGATTGTTACAGAATTAATCCAGCGTTAATCTGCTGCAACTCGTCGATTTTTAGTGGATCAGGTACGTGGGTCGGCGGTCACCGTGACGCGCGTACCCGGGCCTGCGTCGTCGAATTCGATCTCGCCACGCAACTGCCGGACGAGGCTGGCGATCATGCGCATGCCGAGGCTGGTGCGCGATGCGGTCTTCACGTCGAACCCGGCCGGCAAGCCGGCGCCGTTATCGATGACGGTGATCTCGATCCCCGGATCGGTCGCGGCGATCCGGACGGTGATGGTGCCGCCCTCTTCGCCATACGCATATTTGATCGCGTTGGTGACGAGTTCGGTGACGAGCAGGCCGATCGGGATCGCCGAATCGGCGCTGAGTTCCAGCCCGATGATCTCGCAGACGATGTCGTGACAAGGCGATTGCTCGCCGAGTTGCGTCACGATGCCGCAGACCAGGTCGTCGAGCCGGACGATGCCCACCTTGTCGCCGCGCCATAGCTGGTCATGCGCCTGTGCGATCGCGGTGATCCGTGCCTGCGCATCGCCGAGCAGGCGGGTGATGCGGGGATCGTCGTCCTCCTGCATCTGGAGATTCAGCATCGCCGACACCAAAGCGAGGCTGTTCTTGACGCGGTGGCTCGCCTCGCGCGTCAACAGTTCCTGATGCAGCAGAGCGTCGTTCAGGCGCGCCTCGGTCTGCTGGCGTTCGATCGCGACGCCGATCAGATTGGCGAACCCTTGCATGAAGGCGAGATCGGCGGCCTCGAACTTCCCCTCGTCGGGGCTGTCGACCTCCAGCACGCCGAACCGGTCGCCGCCGGCATGGACCAGCACGTTGATCGCACGGCGGATCTGGTGGTCGGCCATGAAGGCGGGAGTGCGGAACCGCGTCTCGTTTTCGAGATGGTTCGAGATGACCGGCTCGCCCGTCTGATAGGCGAAGCCGGCGGGCGAGCCGATATCGGCACGCATCTCGATTTGCCCGACGACGCCGACCCGCCAGCCGACGCCGTTGCGGACGAGCAGCTTGTCACGATCGGGGCAGCCTTCGAGGAACTTGCAGTACCGCGATTGCATCCCGTCGGCGCATAGCTCGACGGCGCGCTGCAACAGCGGATCGAGATCGCGCGCGCGCAGCGCCTCGATCCCGAAATCCGCCAGCACGGACTGTTGGCGCAGGCGATATTCGAGTTCGCCAGCGCCGGGCCGCATGCCGGACGGCGTGTCGCCGCCGGGAGATTCCTCGACCACCGCCACGCCGTCAGCGCGTCAGCTTCTTGTACGCCAGACGGGTCGGGCGATCGGCGGCGTCGCCGAGACGACGGCGCTTGTCTTCCTCATAGCTTTCGTAATTGCCCTCGAACCATTCGACATGGCTGTCGCCCTCGAACGCCAGGATGTGCGTGCAGAGGCGATCGAGGAAGAAGCGATCGTGGCTGATGACCACGGCGCAACCCGCGAACGTCTCCAGCGCCTCTTCCAGCGCGCGCAGCGTCTCGACGTCGAGATCGTTGGTCGGTTCGTCGAGCAGGAGGACGTTGCCACCCTCCTTCAGCATCTTGGCCATGTGAACGCGGTTACGCTCACCGCCCGACAGCTGGCCCACCTTCTTCTGCTGGTCCTGCCCGCGGAAGTTGAAGGCGCCGACATAGGCGCGCGTGCCCATCTCCTGCTTGCCGAAGCGGAAGATCTCCAGCTCGTCGGAGATTTCCTGCCAGACGTTCTTGTTGGGATCGAGATCGTCGCGGCTCTGGTCGACGTAACCCAGCTTGACGGTCGAGCCGACCTCGATCGTGCCCTCGTCAGGGGTTTCCTGACCGGTGATGAGCTTGAACAGCGTCGACTTGCCGGCGCCGTTGGGGCCGATGACGCCGACGATGCCGCCCGGCGGAAGCGTGAAGTCGAGCCCGTCGAACAACAGCTTGTCGCCATAGGACTTGGTCAGGCCCTTGGCCTCGATCACCTTGCCGCCGAGGCGCGAGGGGAGCTGGATCAGGATCGCGGCCTTGCCGGCGACGCGGTTCTCCTGCTTCTCCATCAGCTCGTCGAAGGCACGGATACGCGCCTTGGACTTGGTCTGGCGGGCCTTGGGGGTCTGGCGCATCCACGCCAGTTCGTCCTGGATCGCCTTTTGCTTGCCGGCTTCCTCGCGTTCTTCCTGTTCCAGCCGCTTGGACTTCTTTTCCAGATAGCCGGAATAGTTGGATTCGTAGGTGTAGTAACGGCCGCGATCGAGTTCGAGCACCCAGTTGACGACGTTGTCGAGAAAGTAGCGGTCGTGCGTCACGAGAATGACGTTGCCGGCATATTCCTTCAGGTAGTTCTCGAGCCACGACACCGATTCGGCGTCGAGATGGTTGGTCGGTTCGTCGAGCAGCAGGATGTCCGGCTTTTCGAGCAACAGCTTGCAGAGCGCCACGCGGCGCTTCTCACCACCCGACAGGTTGGCGACGCCGGAATCGCCCGGCGGGCAGCGCAGCGCTTCCATCGCCTGTTCGAGCTGGCTGTCGAGCGACCAGCCATCGACCGCATCGATCTTGGCCTGAAGGTCGCCCATTTCCTCCATCAGCGCGTCGAAATCGGTGTCGTCCTGCGGATCGCCCATTTCCGCCGAGATGGCGTTGAAACGATCGACGAGATCGGCGACCGGACGCACGCCGTCCTTGACGTTGCCCATCACGTCCTTGGTCGGATCGAGCTGCGGCTCCTGCGCCAGATAGCCGACCTTGATGCCCTCTGCGGCCCATGCCTCGCCGACGAAATCGGGGTCCATGCCGGCCATGATCTTCATCAGCGTCGACTTGCCCGACCCGTTGGGGCCGATGATCGCGATCTTCGCCGAGGGAATGAACTGCAGGTGGATGTTGTTCAGGACGGGCTTGTTCGCGCCGGGGAAGGTCTTGGTCAGACCCTTCATGACATAGGTGTACTGGACGGCCATCGGGGGCTCGCGCTCCATGCGTTGGAATGGCGGGAAAACTTCCACGCGCAAATAGCCGTGCCGGGGCCGGAACGCAAACGACGGCGTCTTGGTCGGCCACTGCCGGGTTGTGCGGCAGCGGCAATCCGCCCTACCCCTGTCTCATAGCAATGTAACACACCATCCAAGGGGAACGATATGAAGCGCCTCGCCCTCATGCTGCTGGCCAGCGCCGCACCCGCCGCCGCGCAACAGGCGGCACCCGCCGCCCGGTCCCGCACCGCACCGCCGGCCGTCGCGGTCGATCCGAAGGTCGCCGCCCTGCGCGACAAGGCGCTGGGCGACGACGTGGCCTATGCCATCACCGAAGGGCTGACGACCGAGATCGGCCAGCGCGGCACGGGCGGATCGGACGCACAGGCGCGGGCGCGCGACTGGGGCGTGGCGAAGCTGAAGGCGCTGGGTTTCCGCAATGTGCGGATCGAGACCTATACCCTGCCCGATGTCTGGCAGCGGGGGGTGGAGACGGCCGAGGTCGTGGCCCCCTATCCGCAAGTCCTGCGACTGACCGCGTTAGGCAATTCGGGTGCGACGCCGGCCACGGGCCTGACCGCGCCGATCGTGTATTTCGCCAGTCTCGGCGACCTGATGGCGATGCCGGACGGCAGCCTGACCGGCAGGATCGCCTTCGTATCGAACGCGATGCAGCCGACGCAGGACGGATCGAGTTACGGCAGCAGCGGCGCCGCGCGGTTCGTGGGGCCGAACATCGCCGCGAAAAAGGGCGCCGCGGCGATCGTGATCCGGTCGATCGGCACCGATCATGGCCGCGGCCCCCATGCCGGGACGACGAATTTCGACGCGGGCGTCACGCCGATACCGGCCGCCGCGCTGTCGGTGGCGGATGCGGAGAATCTGGAGCGGATGGTGAAGCTGGGCAAGCCGGTGTCGCTGAAACTGACGCTGACGCCGCGCCTGATCGGCCCGCGCCAGTCGGGCAACGTCATCGCCGAGGTGCCGGGGACCGACAAGGATGCCGGTATCGTGCTGGTCGGCGGGCATCTCGACAGCTGGGAACTGGGCACGGGCGCGATCGACGATGCCAGCGGTCTGGGCATCACCACCGCCGCCGCCAAGCTGGTGATGGACGCCGGCCGCCCCCGCCGCACGATCCGCGTCGTCTGGTTCGGCGACGAGGAGATCGGCGGGTTCGGCGGTCAGGAATATGCCAAGGCCCATGCCGGTGAACGCCACGCCAGCGCCAGCGAAAGCGATTTCGGTGCCGACCGGGTGTGGCGTGTGGAAACCGCCCTGCCCGACAGCGCCAGGGGTGTCGGCGACCGATTGGCCGCGGCCCTTGCCCCGCTTGGAATCGTGCGCGGATCGGGTGTCGGCGGTGACGGGACCGACATCGGCCCGGTCATCCGCACCGGCGTGGCCGGAATCGACCTCAACCAATCGGGCCTGCGCTATTTCGACGTCCACCATACGCCGGAGGACACGCTGGACCGCGTCGATCCGGAACAATTGCGCCAGAACGTAGCGGCTTGGACGACGATGCTGGCGATCGTGGCCAATGCGCCGGAGGATATCGGGCCCGTCGCGCGGCAGCCATGAGTGTCATCATCTCGTCGCAACATTGCTGTTTGATGAATTTTCCGCGTTGACCGCCTCCGTCCGTCCGCTATGCACGCCGCTTCGCGACGGCAATCAGGTCGGACGCGATTTTTTCTATGCTTGGGAGCATTCGAATGAAGAAGATCGCCTTTGTTCTCGCTGCCGCCGGCCTGATGTCCGTGGCCGCCTGCTCGAAGTCGCCGGAAGCGGCTGCTGTTGAAAACAATGCCGAGATGATGGCGGATAACCTGGAAGTCCAGGCCGACAACCTCGAAGATCTGGCCGACAACTCCTCGAACGTCGCCGCTTCGGCCGCGCTCGAGAACGCATCGGACAACCTCGAAGCAGCTGCGGACAACGTCCGTGACGCCGCTGACGAGAAGATCGACAACATGAAGTAATCGCCGGTCGGGCTTCATGCCCGATCGACCGTTACTCGGGAAAAGGGTGCTTGCCATGCGGCAGGCACCCTTTTTCTTTTCGGCGGACTGCGCTAGGCGACGTTCGCGTGGGCCTGTAGCTCAACGGTTAGAGCTGGCCGCTCATAACGGCTAGGTTGCGGGTTCGATTCCTGCCGGGCCCACCACTTTTACCACATAGACCACGCCGCGACGCTTGCGCACGGCGCATTACCCCTCTACCGCCACCATCGTCGGGGAGTGGCGCAGGCTGGTAGCGCACCTGGTTTGGGACCAGGGGGTCGCAGGTTCGAATCCTGTCTCCCCGACCATAGATCCGCCATTTTGTGGCGGTGGCGGACAAGCGGTTTACCCACCGGTTTCAGGTCATAGCCCTTCCGCCTTCGCAATCCTCTCTGCAATCGCAGTTACGACGCGCGAATTATCGGCATAGCGTCGGCGGATTGAAGCGATATCCGACGTGTCCCAGTATCCCAGCCGACGATATCGGCGATCTCCTGATCGGTCGGCCCTGCCACGCAGCACCGGGTAACGACGGTTCTTCGCAAGTCGTGAGGGTGCTTGTTGATCCCCGACACGATCTTGGCATCGTTGAACCGGCTGCCGAACCTCATTGCGGTCCAAACATGCCACCGGGTGTTTGACAGCACTGTCTCCGCCAGGGGGATTCGCTTGCGCTCGTCATGCGGGATCCTGACCTTGCGGTTGCGCTTGGACGGGATCACCGCTTCAGCGTTCATAGCTGCGATCTGGTGGCGCACGTCATTGCCATCATAGGCCTTGTCCGCAATCAGGATGGGCTGTCAGTGCCTTCATCATCGCAAATGCATGATCGTTGGGATAGCACCCGGGAAAGCCGATCAATTGAATACGCGGATCGTCGAATGACTGGACCACCCGACGCGCCACGTGGTGTGCACATTCCACGAGGTATATGACAAGGATCGCATTTCTGAGGCCCTTGCGGCCATTGGGGCGCAGCCACGCGTTTATCATGCCCGATCCCCAGCGGCATCACGCAGATGTGCGGACATATAGTCGCTCTTCATGTGAGCAGGTATATCCACTCACCAAGTCCTGCATCGGCAGTCATCGATCCGACCGCTATCCCATATTTCATGACCCTATCCCAGACCTTCGGCGGAATCAGCGCCAGTTTGTGGCCAGCGGCACGCGAACGGGAACCACAAATTCTCGTCGGTCCGTTGCAATGGTCTCACCGGCCTAGTTACTGCGGCAACAGACGACAACATTGTCCGTCGGCGTCAGTTGAATGACGGTCGTCGTCATCGGGCGGCTGTCGGCACGGGCGCATCGCGTCGAATCAGGTTTTGCTCGCGCAACTCATTCCAGAAATCGTCGGGTATCTGTTCGCGGTATAACGTCATCGTCTGCTTGACCCGGTCGGCGCTGGCGAGGCCGGGAATGACGCTGGCTACCTGGTGGTTTGCCAGGACGAAATGCAAGGCAGCAGCCGGTAGGCTGACGCCGTACCGATCAGCGACATCCTCGATCTGACGGACGCGCGACACGACATGTTCAGGTGCTATCCCATAATCGTAGTGAAGCACCCCGCCGCCCCTGGTCCCCACGGCCAGGATGCCGCTATTGTACGGCCCGCCGATCACGATCGACGTATCGCTGGCGGCCAAAGCGGGGAACAGTTCGTCGAGCGCATCCTGTTCAAGAAGCGTGTAGCGACCAGCCAGCAATATGACGTCCAGATGGGTTTCACGCATAGCATCCAAACAGACGTCGACCTCGTTCACGCCGAGACCGAACGCCTTGATCGCCCCCTCGTCGCGCAAACGCTCGAGCGCCCTGAACCCTCCGCCCGTGGTCAACTGCTCCCAATAGTGCGACGCGCGAGAGGCATGGGTCCGCTGTCCGATGTCATGGACGTACAAGATGTCGACATGATCCAGACCCAGCCGCTGCAGGCTATGGTCGTGGCTCCGCAGAATGCCGTCACCCGTATAGTCATACGTCATTCGAAACGGCATCGGCGATCGGAAACCGTCTCGCTCCCGGTCATCGATTACGGTAGGGTCGGGCTGCATCAATCGGCCCACCTTGGTGGAGACGACGATGTCCGATTGTAGCCGCAGGGCATCTCCGGTGCGCCGTTCCGACAGGCCGCGGCCATAATGCGGTGCCGTATCGACATAGCCGATCCCGGCGTCGATCGCCATGTCGAGAGCAGCCCGTGCTACCCCGTCGCTAATCGGGGTAAACAGATTGCCCAGCGTCGCAGCCCCGAAGCCGAGTTCGGTGACGAGGAGATCGGTTGTGCCTAACCGACGTAGTGGAATGGTCGTCATGACATGACTTTCGTCGAGCCCGCATCAGAACGGGTGCAGGCGATCGCGACAATGAACACGACGGCAAAGCATACCGCCGGCGCCAGGATTGCCGTCGAAATGCCGACTCGGTCCGAAACCCATCCGGTCAAGGCAGTGACCCCTGCCCCGCCGATGATCGCCATGATGACCAGGGACGAACCCAAACAACGAAGCGGTTCCAGCCCTTCCACCGCAAGCGCGAAAATCTTAGGGAACTGGTAGCCATAGTACCGCAGGACGGCCGATGCCGGAATGGCAAGGATAAGATATCCTAAATGGACAACTTGTCCGACGAAGCCGGTACCAAGATCCGATAGGGATAACGTCTTTCGAAAAAGGAAGATCATAATATCGTTCGGATTATTTGCCGTTTCCCACAAGAAAAAGAGGGACACGATGATAATCAGATCAGGCCAATCATTGCGATCACCAGTGCCAGAGGAATCGGCGATACTTTCATGAGTGATGCTGGGAGCTGCGTGCATCAGGCGCCCCTTTCGGCATCGCTGACAAAAGCCAACGAGACCGGGAACGGCTGAAATGGCCTGAAATCGCGGAAGTCGTCTCTATCCAGGCTGACCATCGAAGCGCCTCTCGCAATCGTATTATTTTATCGGTAAAAGTTATTTCGCATCCGCACATTCGGCAAGGTAAATCGGGCGGGGTTATCGATCGGCTAGTCCGGTTGCGACCGGGTATGTCCGAGCCGATCCGAAATCCGTGCCGCCGCTTCGCCAAGCCGCAGCCGAGCCGCCGTGGCATCGAGTTTTTGAGAGCCGTCGATCAATTCCAGGAATGGGATCGTCAGGGCGGCCATCAGTCCGCCGTCGAAGCCGAAGATGGGATAACTCATATCAGTCACGCCGAAGGTGACCGGGCTTCGGCGCACGTCGAACCCTTCAGTGCGTACCCTTTTGAGGCGTAGTTGAAGTGCCGCCACATCAACCGGCGGCTGCCGATCACGCAGCAGCCTGTCGATCAACGATTCTGCCTTGTCGGGTGGCGACATCGCCAGCAGGATATGTCCGGAGCAGCTGTTCAACAGGTCGATGCTGGCGCCCAGGCGCAGCGCGAAGCCGCGGGTGGCCGGATTCTCCTCGCGGGCCACGATCATACCCTGCGTACCGCTGATGACGACCAGATGGCAGGACTGTTCGATATCCTGCGCCAACGCCCGCATTTCCGGTAGGGCCGCCTCCACGACATTCTGCGCAGGCGTCGCGCTGAATGCGAGGTCCAGCAGCTTATATGCCACCGAATAGCGATCGGTGACCGGCGATTTCTGAAGATAGCCGTGGCGCTCCATCACGATAACGATGCGGAACAATTCCCCCACCGACCGGTCGAGGACGGCGGACATCTCGCTGATCGTGGCGCCGCTGTTCTGCTTGGAAAGCAGTTCCAGAATTTCAAATGCCTTTTCAAGGGCCGGAGCGGCATAGCTTCCCTTGGGACCTTCTCGCGTCATATCTTCTCCCGTCGAAGCATCGACGGTAACGGTTGCGTCATATCAGAACAATCGCGCGGCGGATCAACATGGACCATCAGGCATGGCCCCTCAGAACGTCGCGATCGCCTTCAAGACATGATCGGCGCCGGCGATCAGTTCGGGGATCCGCTTGGGAAGCTCGTCTGCATCCACACTATGGGTGTGAAGGGCGTCGGTATCGATATCGCCGTTTCTGATCGCCGCGATCACCCGGTCAAAGTCGGTAGAAAGCGCATTCCGACTGGCGATCAGTGTAGTCTCGCGTTTGTGGAACTCGGGATCGGCAAATACCAGGTCGCCCTTGACGACGCTGATCAGGACATAACTTCCGCCCTGGGCTACATAACTCAAGCCGGCACACATCGCCTCGATATTGCCGGTCGCATCAAAGACGCAGTCATAGAGGTCGCCGTCGGTCCGCTCCGCAAGCGTCCGATATATCGCCTCATCGACCAGCACGGTGTCCTCGAAGCGCAGTCTTTTACGAGCATATTCCAGGCGCGCAGCGCGGGTATCAATGAGTGTCACCGCCGCGCCGTCCAGCCGCGCGAACAGGGCAGCGGCGATACCGATCGGGCCAGCACCAACGACGAGCACGCGATCGCCCGAGCATAAGCCACCACGTTTGACCGCATGAGCCCCGATCGCGAGGAATTCGACCATCGCCGCCTGCGACAGTGAGAGGCCAGTCGCATCGACCACTGCCGATTGTCTGACGACGATGCGATCCTGCATTCCGCCGTCGATATGAACTCCCAATACCGCAATACGTGCACAGCAATTGGGTTTGCCCCTGCGACAGGCCACGCAGGTGCCGCACGAAAGATAGGGGTTGATCGTGACCACCTGACCCTGCCGCAATGGCGAGCCAGTCGGTGCAACTAGAACCTCACCCGCGAGCTCGTGGCCCATGACGCGGGGATAGCTTAGGAAAGGCTGGTTGCCGGTGAAGATATGATAATCGGTGCCACAGAGCCCGACCCGCCGGATGCGGATTTCAACTTCGTCGTCTGCCCGGATCGGAGGCGCGCCGTGGGTTATATCAAGGGACAGCGGTTCTCGGCATGTGACGACCCGCATTTCCAGCTCCCCCCTTCCTTCTGCTTCGGTATATTCCATATATGAAAGACATTTTTTTCATATGCAACGTCTTGGATTTGCTGATTGCACAATTTCGTTGTTATCACTCAACCAATGCCGTCAGAGTTTAACATATCCCCTTGTTATTATTGCATTAAAAGTTCTGATTCCTGACATCACGACGATCCATTTTTCGGAAATATACCAGTACACCATGCTATTGACATTCTCTTATCAGCGAACGTATTTTTTCATATAAGCAAATATGGAGAGAGCGAATGTCTGGTGACTTTTCGCGACGCGATCTGCTGGAAGCTGGTGGCATAGCAGTAGCTGCGAGTGGTCTGGCCGCACTTCCGCTTCGGGCAATGCCGCCTTCGCCCTCAGAAGATAATCGACTGTGGTTCGACGCACCGGCGACCCGTTGGGTCGACGGGCTGCCTGTCGGCAACGGACGGCTGGGGGCGATGGTCCGCGGAGAGGTCATGCGCGAAGTTCTATCTCTGAACGACGACACGCTCTGGTCCGGCTACCCCACCCCAAACGCAAACAGCGAGGCAATCCGCGCCCTGCCCGGTGTGCGTGAGGCGACGTTCGCCAGCGATAGTCACGAAGCCGACAAGCGCGCCATGCGGCTGCAGGGCCCATTCAGCCAGAGCTATGAACCGCTCGGCGACCTGACCATCACGATGCATCACGACGGATCAGCTTCAGGCTATCGTCGCGCGCTTGACCTCGATCAGGCCGAAGCGACGGTCAGTTACTCGATTGGCAGCGCCCGTTATCGCCGGGAAGTTTTTGTCTCTCATCCGGATCAGTTGATCCTGGTGCGGCTGACGGCGGAAGGGGGTACCATCGACTGCGATCTGGCCATGGGCACCTTGCTGCGCGGTGAGAGCGTGGCTGTGGGCAAGCGACTGATCCTGCGCGGCAAGGCGCCGGCCTCCTGCGCGCCGAACTACCGCAAGGTTCCCGACCCGGTCGTTTATGACGACGCGCCAGGCAAGGGCATGGCCTTCGTCGCCCTCGTCGATGTCGAAGCACGCGGTGGCAAGACCACGGCACGGGACAAGACGATCGAGGTACGGGGCGCCAGCGAAGTGGTCCTGCGCATCGCCGCAGCCACGGGCTTTCGTCGTTTCGACCAGATGCCTGACCTGTCGAGCGACCAGATCGAAGCCAGTGCGGCCGCCGTATTGAAAGCCGCGGGCGGCAAGCGCTTTGCCGTGTTGCGCAGCGCGCATGTCACCGATCACCAGCGGCTCTACCGACGTACGTCGCTCCAGCTGGACAGCGGCTCGGTCGATCAGCCTACCGGGACCAGGCGGGCGGGCAATGCTCGCGCCTCTGATCCGGGACTGGCCGCGCTGCTGTTCCACTTCGGTCGATACCTTCTGATCGCAAGCTCACGGGCAGGCACTCAGCCTGCCAACCTGCAGGGCATCTGGAACGCCGAAGTCCGACCGCCGTGGAGCAGCAATCATACGACGAACATCAACACCCAGATGATGTATTGGCCGGCGGAGACGGCCAATCTGGCGGACTGCCACACGCCGCTGTTCGACTGGATGGAGCATGTGGCGGTGCGGGGTCGGGCGGTCGCCCGCGACTATTATGGCATGCCCGGCTGGTGCCTTCATCACAACAGCGATGTCTGGGCGATGGCAAATCCCGTGGGCGAAGGGGATAGTACGCCGGTCTGGGCGAACTGGCCGATGGGCGGTCCGTGGCTCGCCCAGCATCCATGGCAGCATTACCTGTTCAGCGGCGATGTCGCCTTCTTGCGCGAGCGTGGCTACCCGCTGATGCGCGGTTGTGCAGAGTTCTGCGCTGCCTGGCTGGTCGCCGATCCCCAGAATGGACGGCTGACGACTGCCCCGTCAGTATCGCCGGAAAACCAGTTTCTTGCTGCCGATGGCAAACCGGCATCCATCAGTGCCGGCTGCACGATGGACCTCGCCTTGACGCGCGAGATTTTCACGAATTGCATTGCGGCGGCACAGATACTGGGTGTCGACGGGCCGTTTGTGGCTCACCTGACCGATCTGGCGAAGCGGTTGGCGCCGTACCAGATCGGCTCGCACGGCCAGTTGCAGGAATGGTCGCGCGATTTTCCGGAATCCGAGCCCGGTCACCGGCACGTCTCGCATCTATATCCGCTATATCCGGGAAACGAGTTCACTCCATCGCGAACGCCTCGCTGGGCCAGGGCGGTGGCGACGTCGATGCAACGTCGGGAAGACAATGGCGGTGCGGCAACCGGCTGGAGCCGCGCCTGGGCGACCTGCATCTGGGCTAGAATGGGGGACGAGGCACGGTCCGGAAAATCGATCGATGCGTTCTTCGCTCATAGCGTTCTCGACAATCTGTTCGACACGCACCCCTCCGGAAACGGACCGATCTTTCAGATCGACGGCAATTTCGGGATCACCGCGGCAATCGCCGAGATGTTGTTGCAGAGCCATGATGGTGCGATCGCACTTTTGCCTGCCGTGCCACCGGCATGGCGCAGCGGCAGCGCGCGCGGTCTGCGCGCGCGGGGCGGCATCACCGTCGACCAGCGCTGGAGCGGAGGACAGCTCGATAGCGCCGACCTGCATTTCGTCAGCGGCGTCGATGCGTTGATCCGACTGCCCGCCGGGCGGCAATTGCTGGCGGCGACACGCGATGGCGTGACGGTCGCCATCCGCGCCGGTGATGGCGGACTGCGTGTTTCCGGTCGTCGCGGCGAGACCATCACGCTGAACATCGGCGCTGCTCGGACGTGACAATCATCATCGACGACCCGTCACCAAGGACGGGCGCCACCAGGGAGAGTAGAATGACGACAAATTTTCTGATCGGAACCGCATCGCTGCTGGCGATCATGGTCGCGTCATCGGCCATGGCGCAGACCGTGCCTGCCGAGGCGCCAGCCGCGCCGGCCGCCGCACCCCCCGCGCAAACTGATGCGATCGATGAAGCCGCGGGGGGAGAGGAGATCGTCGTCACGGGCATTCGCCGCAGTTTGGCCGATGCCACCGCATTGAAGCGCAACAACATTGGCATCGTCGACGCCATTTCCTCCGAAGACATCGGGCGTTTTCCCGATCAGAATCTCGCGGAATCGCTTCAGCGCGTCACGGGCGTGCAAATCACGCGTAACAAGGGTGAGGGATCGCGCGTCGCATTGCGCGGGCTTGGGCCCAATTTCACGCAGACGCTATACAATGGCAGACAGATCGCGACGCCCGGTGGCGGTCGAAGCTTCTCCTTCACCTCGCTGTCGTCCGATTTTGTCAGCGCCGTCGAGGTCATCAAGTCGCCAAGCGCCGAACAAGTCGAGGGCGGCCTTGCCGGTTTGGTCAACGTGCGCGTCGCCCGCCCGCTAGACGCCGGGCGCGACGTGATCGCCGTTACCGCCGAAGGTATTTACGAGGAAAATCCGAACCGCGTCACCCCGCACGCATCGCTATTCGTCAACAAGGTCATCAATGACCGCTTCGCCGCGAATTTCGGCATCAACTATGAAAAGCGCCGCGTCCTTTCTGCAGGCTATCTTGGCTATGGAGCGGAAAACGGCATCGAGGCACGGCGCAACCCGCCGCTCGACTATAATCGCGATGGCGACTTCAACGATGCGTACCGGTTTATCCACACGACCAATCTGGTCGCACAGGATGGAAAATTCGAACGCGTGACGATGATCGGCGGTTTGCAGTTCAAACCGACCGACACCCTCGACCTTTACGCCGACGGCTTTTTTTCCGATTTCAAGGATTACTCGATCTATAACGAGCATCAGGTTCGTTTCACCAATATTCAGGGTGCGGGCGCCGGGATCGTCGGTAGCACTGTTGCTGACGGGTATCTGACGGCGCTCGATGCCAACGGTGTTGATCACCGCTCCGACACGCGCCCGATCGACACGCGCGACAAACTGTTCACCGGTGCGGCAGGCGGTATCTGGACGCTGGACCAGCTAAAGGTGTCGGGCGAGTTCACCTATTCGAAGGCACGACGCATCTCGACCAACTATGGCTTTGCGATCAACTCGCGGGCGCGGGCGAGCTACGACACCGGGGGGAACCTGGGGCGCGAACCTACCGTCGCGTTCCAGCGTGGCTATGATCCGCTCGATCCCTCGACCTTCAATCTGCTTGCAGTCGGCGGTACGTACCGCGCGCCCAGCATCGACCGCAACTATGACGGGCGGCTGGACGTAGCGCGGGACATCGACCTGGCTGATGCGAAATTGGTGTTGAAGGCGGGGGGCATGTTCGCCAACCGGAAAAGCGCCTTCAACTCACGCACGTTCAACCTGACGTCGCGACAATTCGCCGCCGCTCTGGGTCAGCCATACAACGCAAATATAGAGGGCGGCAGCACCTCGGCTGCCCCCATCCTCGGGCAGGTCGATTACTCGAAGTTCGTGCAGCCATCGCTGGGCGTCTATCTTGCGCCAAACCTCAATGCCTTTTTCGACCGTATACCACTGTCGACGGTATTGTCGCTCGCACCGCCACAGGCACAGCTTGCCAACGACTTCACGGTTACCGAACGCTCCTATGCCGGCTATGGCCAGCTCGATATCCGTGCGCTCGATGATCGCTTCAACGGCAATGTCGGGCTGCGCTACGTTCACACCGACCAGACGTCGGACGGCAATGCCGCCGACTTGTCCACGCTACTCGTGCGGCGCGGCGGTATCATCACCGTCGTGCAGGGGACGACACCGGTATCGATCGATAACAGCTATTCCGAGTGGCTGCCGAGCGCCAACCTATCCTATGATCTGACTCCGCAATTGAAGATACGCGGGGCTGTCGCGCGGACTCTTACCCGACCTGATATCGGCCTGCTTTCACCAACGCTCAGCGTCGACGCCAACACCAGCACCATCAATGCACGCAACCCCAACCTGCGTCCTTATCTATCGAATCAGATCGACCTGTCGCTTGAATATTATTTCGCAAAATCCGGTCTGCTGTCGGCGGCGGTATTCTACAAGGACGTCAAAAACTTCATCATCAATTCCGCGAACTCGGTAACTCAGACCGTGCAGCTGGAGGAAGGCGGTAGTCGTCAGCAAGTGTTCCTGCTTCGTCAACCGCGAAACGGCGCCAGCAGCAAGATCAAAGGTTTTGAATTAGGCGCGCAGGTTCCGTTCACGTTCCTGCCCGGACCGTTCGACGGGCTTGGCGTACTGGGAAATTTCACCTACCTCGACCTGGGCGACGTCGTGGTTACTCAGGGACAGCCGGCAATCCCGATCTCCGGCGCCTCCAAGCGGAGCTACAATATCGCGGGATATTATGAGAAATCGGGCTTTGGCATCCGCGCGTCGTATAATTACCGCAACGGTTTCGTGAACGACCCGACCAGCACGTTCGGCGACGGGGACTATCAGCGTTCATACGGACAGTTGGATATCTCGGCGAGCTACGATCTGAACCGCATGGTGACCCTGAACGCCGATCTGACCAATGCGACCAACGCAAAGATCATCAATGACACCGGCGTCGGCCTGTTGCGCGGTGTAGTCGATAACGGTCGGCGCGTAACTGCGGGCGTGCGCGTTCGCTTCTGAGAGATCGCGCTGGAGTCGTCATCGCCACACGAACAAGATGGCGGCTCCGCGCACAAAAGGCATCGTCGCGGATGCTCGGTACCGGTAGGACAGGATGGCATGACACGACTGAGAGGGAAGTGGGCGATCGTAACCGGTGCCGCACAAGGTATTGGTCGCGGATCGGCGGAAATGTTCGCCCGCAAGGGGCAGAGGTGATCGCTGTCGATCGCAATGCCGCAATGCTCACGTGAGGAGAAACGTGATGTTTGGGACGGAAATGCAAGCCGCATCTATCGTCTATAATTTAACCTTTGCGAGCCGAGCACGCTCATCCGGGGCTATCGGAACAGCCTCTCTTAAAACGAACCATGATAATAGGCGAACTGAGTTTTAAAGGGGAATTCTGAGCGGATGCTTGTTTTAAACGAGCACTGCAGATGACGAGTGTCATCAGTCGTAGCGCCTACCTCACCGCCAGCGTGCGGATATAACGACTCTCCGTCGCGCTGCCACCGGGTGGCGCGACGGATCATCGATGAAACCCCAACAAGACGAAGGATCGCCCGATGCGGGTTTTCATGCGATCGATTGTTATAGCGGCAGGAATGGCCTCGGCGATCGTCCCCGCCCTTGCCGCCCCCGGACCGGTGCGATCATCGATCCCCGCTCCGGAACAGCCCGGCACGGCCGCCGCGGCGGCGGCGATCACCCGTCTGATCGGCCCCCGTGCCGCCTTGTTCGACCTGCGCCTGATCGCCCGGCCGGAGTCATGGTACGCGGTGCACGCGACGGGCGGGCGGGCCCGGATCGAGGGATCGTCCCCGGTGGCGCTGGTGCGCGGTGCCTATGCCTATCTCAACCGTGCCGGACTGGCATCGGTCAGTTGGGAGGGCGATCGCGTGGCCGTGCCGACGCGGCTGCCCGATACGGTGATCGGCCGCACCGCATCGCCGTTCCGGCACCGTGCCTATCTGAATACCTGCACCTATGGTTACACGACGCCGTTCTGGACCTGGGCGCGATGGGAGCGCGAAATCGACTGGATGGCGGCCAACGGTGTCGACATGCCGCTGGCGCTGGAAGGACAGGAATATGTCTGGCGTGCGCTGTGGCGCGAGGCGGGGCTGGACGATGCGGCGATCGCCGGTCACTTTTCCGGCCCCGCGTTCCTGCCATGGGAACGGATGGGCAATATCGAGGGCTATCGCGCGCCGCTGGCCGCCGGCTGGATCGAGAAGAAGCATCGCCTGCAATTGCGTATCCTCGCCCGGATGAAGGCGCTGGGGATGAAACCGGTGCTGCCCGCCTTTGCCGGCTATGTGCCCAAGGCATTCGCCGATCGGCATCCGGAGGCGCGCATCTATCGGATGCGCCAGTGGGAGGGGTTTCCGCCGACCTATTGGCTGGACCCCGCCGACCCTCTGTTCGCGCGCCTCGCGGCGCGGTTCATCGCGCTCTACACCAGGACCTATGGCGTCGGCGGTTACTACCTCGCCGATGCCTTCAACGAGATGGTGCCGCCGATCGCGGAAGACGGCAGCGACGCACGCGATGCCAGCTATGGCGACGCGACGGCGAACACGGCCGCCGTGAAGGTCGCCGCGATTCCACCTGTGGTCCGCGACCGTCGCCTCGCCGCCTATGGCGAACGGCTGTACCGATCGATCGCCGATGCCGCGCCGGGTGCGACGTGGGTGATGCAGGGCTGGCTGTTCGGTGCGGACAAGACGTTCTGGTCGCCGCCCGCGATCGCCGCCTTCCTGAGCAAGGTCCCCGACGACCGGATGCTGCTGCTCGACATCGGCAACGATCGCTATCCCGGCGTGTGGCGCGATACCCGCGCGTTCGAGGGGAAGAACTGGGTCTATGGCTATGTCCATAATTACGGCGGCAGCAATCCGGTGTACGGCGACCTGGACTTTTATCGCAGCGACATGGCGGCGGTGCAGGCCAATGCCGGAAAGGGGCGATTGGCCGGATTCGGGATGTTTCCCGAAGGTCTGCACAGCAATGCCGTCGTCTATGCCTATGCCTATGACCTTGCCTGGGGGGCGGGCGCGGAATCGACCGGGGCGTGGATCGCGCGATATCTGCGTGCCCGGTATGGCCGGACCACGCCGGCGCTGCTGACGGCATGGGCCGATATCGTCGCCGGCGCCTATTCGACGAAATACTGGACGCCGCGCTGGTGGGAGCAGGAGGCCGGCGCCTATCTGCTGTTCAAACGGCCGACCGCGCGGATCACGACGTTTGCCGGGCCACCGGGCGATCCCGCGCGGCTGGCACGCGGCATCGACCGGCTGTTAGCGGCATCGGACGGGTTCGACCGGGAGCCGCTGTTCCGCCGCGACCTGACCGATCTGGTGCGTCATCTGGCGACGATGAAGGCCGACCGGCAATTGCAGGCGGCCGTGACCGCCTATGCGGCGGGCGACGTTATGGCGGGGGACCAGGCGACCGCCGCCATGACGGCGCTGGCCATGGCGACCGACCGGCTGGTCGGCGGGCAACAGGAAAGCCTGGCGAGCTGGATCGGCGATGCCCGTGCCTATGGCGACACTCCTGCCGAGCGGGACGCCTATGAAGGCAATGCCCGCGCGCAGGTGACGATCTGGGGTGGACAGGGGCATCTGTCGGATTACGCGTCGAAGGCCTGGGCCGGACTATATGCCGGATATTATCTGCCGCGGTGGACGATGTTTCTTCGTGCGATGCGGACCGCGGCATTGGCCGGACAGCCCTTCGATGAAGCGGCGACGGTAGCGCAGATTCGCCGCTGGGAAACCGCATGGGTCGCGCGTCGCGACGTATCCGCCGCGCCGGCGCCGATCGATCCGGTCGCGCAGGCCCGGCAGCTCGCTGCGATGGCGGCCCAATGAACCGCACGGTAAGCGATACCGCCCCCCTCCCCGCCCCGCTGGCCCCGCGCGAACGCTTCCTGTCGCTCGACGTATTTCGGGGGCTGACGATCCTGCTGATGATCGTGGTCAACACCGCCGGGCCGGGGGCGGAATCCTATCGTCAGTTGAAGCATGCGCCGTGGTTCGGGTTCACGCTGGCGGATCTGGTCTTTCCGTCGTTCCTGTTCGCGGTGGGGACGGCGATGAGCTTCTCGCTGCGGCGCGATGCGCCCGCCGGGCCGTTCCTGCGGCAGGTGGCACGGCGCGGCGCATTGATGTTCCTGCTCGGTTTCCTGATGTACTGGTATCCCTTCGTCGCCGCAGCGCCCGACGGAGGCTGGGCGATCAAGCCGCTGGCGGACACCCGCATCCCCGGCGTGCTGCAACGGATCGCGCTCTGCTATGTCGCCGCGGCGATCGCGATCCGCTGGCTGGACGTGCGCGGGCTGGTGCTGTTGTCGGCGGCGCTGCTGATCGGATACTGGCTGGTGCTGACCGGACTGAGCGGACCCGGCCTTGCCTATGACAAGATGGGCAATGCCGGCACCCGGCTGGACCTGTGGCTGATCGGCCCCCGTCACCTGTACCGCCGGGACCATGGGTTCGATCCGGAGGGTCTGCTCGGCACCATGCCCGCGATCGTCAACGTGCTGGGCGGCTATCTCGCCGGGCGGTTCGTGCGATTGCGCGGCAAGACGCGGCGGACCGTGGCGGGACTGGCGCTGGCCGGCGCCGGATTGGTCGCTCTGTCCGCATTATGGGCGCGGTGGATGCCGATCGCCAAGAAACTGTGGACCGGCTCCTATGTGCTGCTGACGATCGGGCTTGCGCTGATCGCGCTGGCGGCGCTGGTCGAAATGGTCGAGCGGCGCGGCTGGCGAAGGGGAACGCGGATCTTCACCATTCCCGGTCGCAATCCGCTTGCCATCTATCTGTTTTCCGAGCTGTTCGTCATGACGTTGGCGCTCATCCCGGTCGGCCCGGACATGCATGTCTATGAATGGGTCGGCATCGCCATGTTCCAACAGATCGCACCGGGACCGGCCGGGTCGCTGATGTGCGCGGTTGCCTATACCGCCCTGTGCTGGCTGTTCGCCTGGATGCTCGATCGAAGGGGATTGATATTACGGGTGTGATGTCCGCGATATCGCATCAGGACATCGCCGGCGCTGACGGGACCAGGCCGTCCGGCAGGGGAATGAATTCCTGATCGTCGGCATCGGGCAACTTCATCCGCCCTTCCCGCCAATCGGCGGCAGCTTGCACGAGGCGTTCCTGTGACGAGGATACGAAATTCCAGTACAGCAATCGCTCTCCCACGGGATCGCCGCCCAGTACCATGACCGTCGAGAGCCGCAGCGCGCGGATCGACGATGCCGTTCGATCGACGACGATCATGCGGCCCGCCGCGTGCCGCCGGCCACCGCACTCGACTTCTCCCCGGGCGACATAGACTGCTCGTTCGGCATGACCGGCGGGGATTTCGGCAGAGCTTCCTTCGGCCATTTCGAGGTGCGCGTAGAACAGGGGCGAGTGGGTTCGCGCCGCCGCCGTCAGGCCGAATGCAGTGCCGGCGATCAGCTGCCCGACGACGCCGCGATCGTGCCATTGCGGCAGGTCGTCGCCCTCGTGATGGGTGAAGGACGGTGCCGTCTCTTCGTCGCCCGTGGGCAGCGCCACCCACGCCTGGATGCCGTGAAGATGATCGCCGACGGCCCGTGCCCGCTCGAACCGTTCGCTGTGCGTGATGCCGCGGCCGGCGGTCATCCAGTTCACCTCCTGCGGTCGAACGGCCTGAACCGAACCGACACTGTCGCGGTGCATCATCTCGCCGGCGAACAGGTAGGTCACCGTGGACAGGCCGATATGGGGATGCGGCCGCACATCGACGCTGCGATCCACGCCGGATGCCAGATCCAGCGGGCCCATGTGATCGAAGAAGATGAACGGTCCGACCATCCGTCGCCTGGCAAAGGGCAAGACGCGCCCGACCTCGACCCCGCCACCCAGGCTCCGTCGACGCTGTTCGATGACCATCTCGATCATGATGCTGCTTCCCCTGATGGTTATCGCGACCGACGCCCGGGCCCATGCTTATGCCGGCGGATCAGTCCGGTCCAACGCGCAATCGCGAGGCCAGGGCGATGCCTGCCACGAGTTGCAGCACGCCGTACATTCGCCGACGGCCGGGCTTGCCGCCGAATGGTCGTACCAGCATGTCGGCGGCGGCGAGGTTCGACCGCCAGAGCGCCACATGCCGTTCGGGTTGGAGAATGCCGAGAATGCCGTCGCCGATCATGAAGATCGCGGCCATTTCGGCCGTGCGTTCGATCGCGATTGTCCGGTCGGCCTGTTTCATGAAATGCTCCTTGAGCAGTAGTGAACGCGGCGGGACGTGTTCGGTCTCCTCGTGCCCTTGCCTACGAACCGGAGCCGCAGGGTCACATCCGGCTGGAAAGACCACCTGCCGCGTGTCACGATCGATAGTGAGCGAAGGTAGCGGCCCGACATTCCCGGAGGGTTGCCCGTCAAAGGGAAGGTACGGAATGGTTCTGAATCGTCGAGGCTGGATCGCGACTGTCGCTGCGCTGGGCTCCGCCATTATCGCCGGCCGGGCAAAGGCGGCGGGTCGCGGTGGTCGCAAGCAGATGGTCCACCATGTCTTCTTCTGGATGAAGACGCCCGGCCGTCAGGCTGACGTGGACAAGCTCATCGCCGGACTGGAAACGCTGCGCGGCATCCCGGAAATCCGCGAGTTGCGGATCGGCGTCCCGGCGAACACGGAGAACCGGTCGGTGGTGGACGGCAGTTATGGTGTTTCCGAACTGATGGTGTTCGATACGGTCGAGGACCAGCGCCGCTATCAGGACCATCCCATCCACAAGCGGTTCGTGGAAACCTGTAGCGGGCTTTGGGAGCGTGTCGTCGTCTATGACAGCATCGATGTCTGATCGGTCCTGACGCAGGCTCGGCCCGGACTGTTGCCCATCGCTTCACCCAGCCGCACGGGGCGGTCGGGCGACCAGCCGTCGTCGAACTCGATGGCATCCTGCCTGAACAGCATCACGATGGTGGAGCCCAGCAGAAAGCGACCCATCTCCTCGCCCTTCGCCAACACGATGTCCTGATCGGCATAGGTCCATTCGGCCACCCTGCCCGTGCGTGTCGGGTTGACCACGCCGTGCCAGACGGTGGCGATGCTGCCGACGATGGTCGCGCCGACCAGCACCATGACGAAGGTGCCGTGGACCGGGGATTCGAACACGCACACGACACGCTCGTTGCGCGCGAACAGGTTCGGCACGCCGCGCGCCGTCACCGGGTTTACCGAGAACAGCGCGCCCGGCACATAGATCATCCGCGACAGTTTGCCGTCGCACGGCATGTGCAGCCGGTGATAATCCTTCGGCGACAGATAGAGGTTGGCAAAGCTGCCATGGGCGAACCCGGCCGCGAGCATGGCGTCGCCGCCGATCAGCGCCGTGGCCGTAAAGCGATGGCCCTTCGCCTGAATGATATGGCCATCGTCGATCGCGCCGAATTGACTGATCGCGCCGTCCACCGGGCAGATGAAATCCGCATCGGCAAGCGGACGCGCCCCGGCCTTCAGCGGGCGGGTGAAGAACTCGTTGAAGCTCCTGTAGCTGGCGATATCGGGGTCGGCGGCTTCGCTCATGTCGACGCCGTACTGGCGGACGAACCAGCGGATCAGGCGCGGCGTCGCCCATCCGGATTGCGCGCCGGCGATCATGCCCGCGAAGGTCGTCAGGCGCTGCTTCGGCAACAGATGTTGCAGCAGGACCTTGAGGCGATCGGACATGACGGGGTTCAAGCGTCAGACGCCAAGACATCAGCCGCATCGCAAACGGCAAATCCATAACTGACGCATATTCTCATCAGTGAAGGCTATGCGCAGCCGACCGGAAGTCCAAGCGAATCCGGTTTCCAACAATCTGAAATCTGTTTCTCGTGACCCGGCTGGAGGAGTGGCGCGTCGCCACGGCCTTGCATATAGCTGCGCACATGATCTCCTTTTCGAATGCTTCGCACCGTGCCGTCCTTGCCGTGATGCTGCCCCTGCTGGCCGCACCGTTGCCGGCAAGCGGTGCAACGGCCCGCAAGCAAAAGCCGCGTGCCGTTGCCTCCGCGCCGGCGAAGGCGAACAATGCCATTATCGCCTTGCCGCTGAACCCCGTGGTGCCATCGGGGCAGCGGCTATGTTCGGCGAAGACCCCGTCCGGGCTGGGATATACGATGCTTCGTCCCGGCACGGGCGCCATGCCCGGCCAGAGCGACGTCGTGCTGGTGAATTACGTCGGGTATCTGGCGGCGACCGGCGCGGTGTTCGATCAGGGTATGCGGTCGCCCCTGCCCGTCAACGGCGTGATCCCCGGATTTTCGCAAGGGCTGCAGATGATGGCGAGGTCCGGCATCGCGCGGCTCTGCATTCCCGCGGCAATGGGGTATGGCACGCGCAACTCAGGGCCGATCCCCGCCAACTCCGATCTGGTGTTTCAGGTCGAAGTGGTGGATTTCAAGACCGCCGCCGAAGTGGCGAGCATGAACGGCGCCCAGGCGGACGGGGCGACAGCGCCGAAGGATGCCACCCCGCAGCCATAACCGGATTGCCGCAGCGCCTTGCTACATCCGGTGCTGTTATCCGCTCGCCGCACCGTCGTCAGTTGCATTCGCATCCGGCGCTTCTTGCGCAGCCATCTTCTTTTCCGCCTTGGCCTGCGCCTTCTTCGCGGATTCGGCGGCCTTGGTCTTCTCGCGCTCGCGGCGCTCGAAATCGTAATTTGGTTTGCGTGGTATGTCAGTCACTCCGTAAAACGAGGGCATGGGGACGAAAGATCGCCCCCATGCCATATCGCCGATCCCGCGCAAACCGGACGCCGGCCGATCAACGCTCCCCGTATCGCAGTTTGGCACCGAGATAAATGAAGCGACCGACGGGTGAGATCGGGACGTTGGTCTCGAACCCGATATCCGGCTTCTGATCGGCCAGATTGTTGACGCCGCCGTAAAAGGCGAAGCGATCGTTTACCTCGATCTGGGCCTGCACATCGTGCTGCCATAGCTGCTTGTACCGGAAATAGCGGGGATCGACGAGGCTGGGGTTCGCGGCGGTGTCGATGCGGCTGAACCGGCGCACGCCGTCCTGCCAGCGCAGATTGTAGCTGAGCGTCAGCGGCCCCGTGGTCCAGGTCGGCGATACGGTGAAGTTGTATTTCGGCCGGAATATCTGGTCGACATTGTTCTCCACCACCGCGCCCGGCGTCGCGATCTGTTCCAGCCTGTCGAGATAGCCACCGACGAAACGCAGATCGAACGTGCCGGCACGCGCCGTCGTGAACCGCCACGCGATGTTCAGTTCGGCGCCCGCCGTGCGGAACGCGGCGACGTTCTGCGGCTGCACGACATAGCCATTGATGAAGCCGGAGCCGGTGCGACGACTGATCGAGGCGCAATAGGGATTGTCGAGCGTCGGCTGATCGACGCACAGCGCGGCGATCGCATTGGCATCGGGCGTGTTGATCGCATCGCGCAGGCGGATATCGTACCAGTCGAGACCGATCGAAAAGCCGGACATGGGTCGAACGACCACACCGGCGGTCCAGGTGCGGGCGACCTCTGCCCGCAGATCGGGATTGCCCTGTTGCGTGCCGGGAATGAAGATCGTGGCGTCCGGATTGTTCTGGGCGGTGAAGGTGGCCGGATTGCCGCCGGCGGCGGTGATGAGCGCCTGACAATTGGCACCGCGGAACGACGTGCCGAGGCTGCGGTTGCCGATATAGCAGGGGTCGGAGAAGAAGTTGCTGGTGCCGGTCTGCGGCCGGAATATCTCGCCGATATTGGGCGCCCGGACGGAGCGGCCATAGGACCCGCGGAAACTGATCTCGCGGATCGGGGCATAGATGCCGTTGAATTGATAGCTGCGCGTCGAACCGACGGTGGAGTAATCGGAATAGCGTCCGGCCGCGCCGACCGACAGCAGGTTGGCGAAGGGCAGGTCCTTCAGGATCGGCACGTTGACCTCGCCGAACGCCTCCCAGACATCGAAATGGCCGTTCGACGGCGTGGGGATGATGTACTCGTCATATTGATAGAACAGATTGTCGGTCAGCGCCTGGGCGGGGCGGAAGCGGCTGGACTCGCGGCGATATTCGCCACCGACCGCAAACGCGACCGGGCCGCCGGGCAGCGTGAAGAACTGGCCGAAGTCGCCGGTCAACGATGCGTTGGCGACATGCTGGGTCAGGCGGGCGTCGCTGACCGGATTGCTGAGGAAGTAATCGAACGAGGCGGGGTCAACCGTCCTCCCGCCGAACGTGTTGACCGGCACGCATCCTGCGGTACGCGCCGCGGCCGAACGGCATACCACCTGCCCCGTCGTCGGATCGCGCACCGCATCCAGCGCGGCGAGGAAGCGGTCGTTGAGACGGTCGTTCAGCTTGGTCGCGCGGACGTCCGTCTGGCCATAGGTGTAGGACGCATCGTAGCTCAGGTGATCCGACAACCGCCCGGTGACATCGACGACGCCCCGATACGTGCGCCGCCGGTCCTCCTCGCCGCGACGTGGGATGTCGAAATTGTTGCGGCTGATATCGACCGAGGTCAGGCCGGCGTTGCGCGCCGCCGTCAGGATGCTGGCGGGGATAAACGGATTATCGAGCGCGATCGTCGCCGGATAATTGCCGCCGAAACCACTGAAGCTCGTCACCGTGGACTGGACGAACTTGCCCTCCAGACTGATCTTGAACGCGTCCGATGCGTCGAAATGAGTCAGCGCGTTGACGGCATGGCGGCGGGTGCGCGGGAAGATGTCGCCGACATATCCCGCCACCGGCGTATCGTCGCCACCGATCGAATAGCCGTCGTTCTGCAGGAAACGACCGGGCGTATAGATCGCGCCATCGCCGCGAAATACCTGATCGCCGATCACGACATAGCCCTGATTCGAACCATAGGGGTAACGCAGGTCGCGCACCGGCCCGATCTTGTAACTGCCCGGCCGCGCCGGATCGTAGCCGTCGAGGTTCACGAAATACTGCCGCTGGCCAAGCGAGAGATAGGAGCGGTCGTCGTTCGCGAGCGGCTGGTCGGCGTTATACTCGTACGCCAGCGTCACATTGGCGCGCCCGTCGGCGAAGTTGCGGCCGGCGACGAGCGAGGCGAAACGGTTGGCGGCGTCGCCACGGTCGGAAATGCCGAACTGGCTGCGGGCGGCCACCCCGTCGAAATCACGGCGCAGAACGAAATTGACCACGCCGGATACGCCATCGGCACCATAGACGGCCGAGGCCGCGCCGGTCAGCACGTCGACGCGTTCGATCAGGTCGGTCGGGATCGCATTGATGTCGACTGCGGCGGTGTCCGGCTGGCCGGCGACGTGGCGGCGGCCGTTGACCAGCACCAGCGTGCGGTTCGGCCCCAGCCCGCGCAGGTCGAGCAGGTTCAGCCCGACCTGACCGAAGCTGCCGTCCGACTGGTTGCGGCCGGCGGTGCGCGTGCTGTCGAGCGAATTGGTCAGCGCCGGCACGCGTTGCAGGAAGCTGGTGACGTTGGTGCTGCCCGATCGCTGGATATCGGCCGCACCGAACGAGACGATCGGATTGGGCGCTTCGTAATCGGGGCGGACGATCCGCGATCCGGTGATGACGATGTCGGTGGCATCGTCGGTCGGTGCCGAAGTATTCGCCGGCGTGGCGGCCGATGCCGGATCGGTCACGGGCGGTGTCGTCTGTGCATGGGATGCGGACGCGACAAATAGTGCCACGCCGGACCAAAGATGGCGGCGCCTCAGGATGGGCAACATGTTTCTCTCCCCTTGTCGCCGATGCTGTTACATCGGCCGTCATTGCACCGGGCATACGCCGATACCCGTGGGGAGAACAACGATCGCCACCGGCGTCGGGCGCATGGCAATTTACATAGCTTAACTTTTGAACAGTTATTTCTTTGCCGGGTGGCGCGGTCCGGGCGGATGCGGCACGATCCATCCATGGAGGGACAGACGCTGGATTGGACGCGACGATCGGCGTTGGGATTGCTGCCCGCAATTGCCCTGTCGGCCTGTGCGGGCGCAGCCAGGGATCAACCGCTTCGTTTCTGGGCGATGAGTTACGAGGGCGATTATTCGCCGCTGCTGATGCCGCCCTTCACGGCCGCAACAGGTATTCCGGTCGAAGTGCAGTCATTGCCGACGACGGCATCGCACGAGAAGCTGCTGACCGCGCAGGCGGGTGGCGCGATGCCGGACGTGCTGATGCTGTTCAACGGCTGGATACAGGAATTCGCCACGATCGGCGCGATCGCCCCCGTCCCCACCCCCGCGCTGGTCGCCGACATGTTTCCGGGCGTGCTGGCGGCGACCCGGATCAAGGGCCGCGATTACGCGGTGCCATGGTCGGTGGCGCCGCAGGTGCAATTCTATCGACGCGATATCCTGCGACAGGCGGGATACGAGACGCCGCCGGGGGACTGGGACGGATGGCGCACCATGGCGCGGGCGATCAAGCGGCGGCGGCCGGATGATTTCGTGTTCATGATGCTGCTCAACTGGCCCACCGCACTCATCAACATGCTGTCGCAGGCGGGGGCGGTATTGCTGCGCGACCGCGATACGCGTGGCAATTTCCAGACGACCGAGGCGCGGATGACGTTCGCCTATTACGCGTCGCTGTTTGCCGACGGGTTCGCGCCGCGTGCCCTGTCGACCGAGGTGCAGGACCCGGTCGCCGCCTTCGCGCAAGGGTTCTTCGCGATCTGGCCGAGCGGACCGCCAACCCTGCTCGACTTCAAACGGCGCGCGAACGAGCTGCCCGTCGATCGCTGGTCGACGGCGCGGATCGCCGGGCCGCATGGTCCGGGACGACTGTCCGGCCTCAGCACCAGTCTGTGCGTGTCCACCACCACATCACGACCGGCGGAAGCATGGGCGCTGGTCCGCCACCTGAGTTCGGCGAGCAGCGAGTTGCGGTATCAGCGCTTGATCGGCAACCTGCCGGCGCGGGCCAGCGCGTGGTCGTCGCCACAACTGGCGGCCCCGGTCCTCGCCCCCTTCGCGGAGCAGATGCGCGAGCCCGCCTTCTCTCCTCCCGTGATCGAATGGGAACGCATCCAGATCGAGATCCAGTTGGCGGCCGAGCGCGTGGTGCGCGGATTGCAGACGATCGATCAGGCGCTTGCCGCGCTTGATACGCGGGTCGACCGGCTGCTCGCCAAACGGCGCGCGCTGGTCGAGGCGGGGAAGCTCGCATGACCCGGCAGGAGCGTACCGCCTGGCTGTTCTCCGCGCCGGTGCTGGCGATCATCGTCCTCGTCTTCATCGTGCCGACCGCGCTGGCGATGGCGTTGTCGGTCACCGATTATTCGATCTACGCATTGGCCGACTGGTCCAATCTGCGCTTCGTCGGGCTGGGCAATTTCGCCGACCTGTTGTCGACGCCGCTGTTCTGGCGGGCACTGGGCAACACCGCGCTGTTCGCGGTGCTGGGCGTGCCGATGGCGATCGGCACATCGCTCGCCGTCGCGCTGTTGCTGAACGACGTCACGGTGCACTGGAAGCCGTTGTGGCGCGTGCTGCTGTTCGCGCCCTATGTCACCAGCGTGGTGGCGACGGCGGTCGTCTGGCGGTTCCTGTTCAACGAGCGGTTCGGGCTGATAAACCGCGCGCTGAACGCGGTCGGCGTGACGCCCATCGACTGGCTGGGCAACCCCGCCACATCGATCCCGGCGATCCTGATCTTCGTGACGTGGAAGATATTCGGATACAACATGATCGTCTTCACCGCCGCGCTGTCGGCGGTGCCGCAGGACCTGATGGAGGCGGCGCGGCTGGACGGTGCCGGCCTGTGGGGACGTTTCCGCCACGTGACGCTGCCGGCGATCGGGCCGACCTTGCTGCTGGCGGCGGTGATGAGCGTCGCCGGCTTCCTCCAGATCTTCGCCGAACCCTATGTCATGACGCTGGGCGGCCCCGCGCAAAGCACGACGACGGTGCTGTATTTCATGTTCGACGAAGGCTTCAAATGGTGGAACCTGGGTCAGGCAAGCGCGGTGGCGTTCATTCTGTTCCTGATGATCCTGGCGCTGACCATCGTGCAGACGCGAATCGGGCGACGGTACGAATGGCTGTGAGGATGTCGCCGCGCGCGATCGTCGCCAATGCGGCGGCGCTGGTGCTGACCGCGCTGACCGTCGCGCCGCTGGCGTACATGGTGGTCGTGTCGTTCATGCCGCGCGGGGAATCGAGCACGCTGCCGACGCCGCTCTGGCCGTCGCGCTGGTCGTGGGAGAATTATTACGAGCTGTTGTTTCGTCGGCAGATCGAGGGCGCGTGGTGGGATTACCGCATCGTTCCGGCGCTGCTGAACAGTCTGGGCATCGCGGCGATTTCGACCATCCTTGGCCTGTTGCTGACGGTGCCGGCGGGCTATGCCTACGCAAAGTTGCGCTTTCGCGGGCGGGAACGGTTGCTGCAATGGCTGATCGCATCGCTGGTGGTGCCCGGTCAGGTGGCGATGCTGCCGCTGTTCCTGATCTTCAAGGAACTGGGGCTGGTCAACAGCTATGCCGGCGTGATCCTGCCCGGTCTGGCCGGCATCTTCGCGATCCTGTTCGTCCGGCAGGCGACGCTGGCGATCCCGGACGAGATGATCGACGCGGCCCGGATCGATGGCGCCGGCGAGGCTCGCATCTTCGTATCGATCGTACTGCCGCTGCTGACCCCGATCGTCGTGACGCTGGCGCTGTTCATGTTCCTGGGGTCGTGGAACGACTTCCTGTGGCCGCTGATCGTGCTGGCCGACCAGCATCTTTATACGCTGCCCGTCGCGGTCGCGGCGATCGCGCGGGAACATGCGGCCGATGGTGAATTGATGATGGCCGCGGCGGTCGTCACGACGATGCCGGTGCTGCTGCTGTTCCTCGCGCTTCAGCGATATTATCTGACCGGGCTGCTGGGCGGCAGCGTCAAGGGATAGACGCGGCCGTCGGGGCCGAACAGATGGGCATCCGCCGGCGACGCGCCGAAGCGCAGACGCTCGCCCAGCGTCACCGATCGATCCCCCGGCAATTGTGCCACGATCGTATCCACCGCCCCCCGCACGCCGAGATGCGCGAACGACAGGGGGCCGAGCCGTTCGAACAGCTCCACCGCTCCCTCGAACGGCCCGTCGGCATCGAGATGGAGATGTTCGGGCCGGATACCCAGTGTCGCCGATGCGCCGATCGCGTCCCGTGGTATGGCCGCCCCGGTCGGCACCTCCTCGCCCCCCGTCAGCCGTACCGTCGCACCACGATCGTCGCCGGCGATGATCGTCGCGGGAAGCAGGTTCATGCCGGGCGACCCGATCGCGGCAGCGACCGCTACGCTCGCCGGTCGGCGATACACGTCGAGCGGTGCGCCGACCTGTTCGACCCGCCCCGCCCCCATCACGACGATGCGGTTCGCCAGCGTCATTGCCTCAAGCTGGTCGTGCGTGACGTAGATCATCGTCGCACCCAGTTGCTGGTGAAGGCGCGCGAATTCGTGCCGCATTCGCGCGCGCAGGTTCGCATCGAGGTTCGACAGCGGCTCGTCGAGCAGCAGGACACGGGGCCGCCGCACCACCGCCCGCGCGATCGACACGCGCTGGCGCTGGCCGCCCGAAAGCGCGCGCGGGCGGCGATCGAGCAGGTCCGACAGGTCGAGCATCGCGGCAACTTCACGAACCCGATCGTCGATCTCGCGTCTGGCAATGCCGGCGACCTTCAGCGGAAAGGCGATATTGGCCGCGACGGTCAGGTGCGGATAGAGTGCGTAGGACTGGAAGACCATCGCCAGCCCCCGGTCCGATGGCGCTGCGTTCGTCACGTCGCGGCCATCGATCACCACCCGGCCCTCGCTCGGCTCCTCAAGCCCGGCGATCAGGCGAAGCAGCGTCGATTTGCCGCAACCCGATGGTCCGACAAGCACCAAAAACTCGCCATCCTCGATCCGCAAGTCGGTCGGATGGAGAACCGTCGTATCGCCGAAGCGCTTGGAGAGCCCGATGATGTCGACGCTGGCCAATGACTGCTCCCCCGATCCTGTCGATCGATCGCTAGCGGGTGAAGCGGATCGCGCAAAACTGTTTCAAGGACTTATGCGAGATTCCAATCCCACCGCGTCGTCGTTGCGAGCGTAGCGAAGCAATCCAGTGCCACGCGCGCTGCCCTGGATTGCTTCGCTACGCTCGCAACGACGATCTTCGACCAGTAGTTGCCCTTCATCACAACGGGCCGATCGCCGGTTGATCCGCCAGCGCGAAGATGCGGTGCATGGCCGACCATTTGTCACCGTCCGGATGCAGGGGGCGCTGGAACGCATCCATCTCGGCTTCCCAGTCGGCGACGATCTGTGCCAGTGCCGGATCGCGCGGCCGGGGAAAGTCATCAGCCACCTCGGCGATCATGACCAGCCGGTCGTCGACGCGCCAGATTTCCATGTCGAGATATCCCCGCAGGCGAATGTCGCGGATCACATCGGGCCATACCGCCGCCGGCGCATGGCGCGCTTCATAGGCGGCGATCAGGGCAGCATCATCGATCAGGTCGAGTGCGAACACCATCCGTCGGGTCATTGGTCGAACCTCTCCTTTGCGCATTGTCATCCTGCGGCCCTTGGTCGATCAAGTGGCTGGACATGATGCGACCTATAAGCCCAATATGATACCTGAAACCAAATTTGATCGACAAATTCGAAGGCGGAGATGGACATGCGTTTTGAGGGCAAGGTCGTGTTGGTCACGGCCGCCGCACAGGGAATCGGCCGCGCGACGGCGGAACGGATTCGCGATGAGGGCGCCACGGTGTGGGCGCTGGACCGCGACGGCGATGCGCTGGAAGCGATCGACGGGGTGAAGCGCATCGTCGCCGACCTGACCGACCCCGCCGCCATCGCCGCCCTGCCCGCCACGGTCGGCCCAATCGACGCGCTGGCCAATATCGGCGGATTCGTCGGCGCCGGCGATATCCTGCAATGCACCGACGACGACTGGACGCTGAGTTTCGACCTGAACGTCCACGCGATGCACCACGCCATCCGCGCGTTCCTGCCGGGCATGCTGACCAAGGGCGGCGGCTCGATCGTCAACATGAGCAGCATCGCCTCCAGCATCAAGGGCATCCCCAACCGCTATGCCTATGGCGCGAGCAAGGCGGCGGTGATCGGACTGACCAAGGCGGTCGCCGCCGATTTCGTTGCGCGCGGCATCCGCTGCAACGCGGTCTGCCCCGGCACGATCGAGACGCCGTCGCTGCGCGCGCGCGTCGTCGCGCAGGCAGGGGCGCAAGGGATCGAGGTGGCCGATGCCGAGGCCGCCTTCATCGCCCGCCAGCCGATGGGCCGGCTGGGCCGGCCTGAGGAAATCGCGGCGCTGGTCGCCTATCTGGCCAGCGACGATGCCAGCTTCACCACCGGCGCGGTGCATGTGATCGACGGCGGCTGGGTGAATTGACGATGACGTCGCCGCTTCAGGAGCAGATCGCATGACCCGCATCATCGGCCTGCGCACCATCGACCTGCGCTTCCCCACCAGCCTCGCGCTCGACGGGTCGGACGCGATGAACCCCGATCCCGATTATTCGGCCGCCTATGTCATCCTCGATACCGATACGCCGGGGCTGGAAGGCCATGGCCTGACCTTCACAATCGGCCGGGGCAACGACATCTGCGTCGCCGCGATCGAGGCGATGCGCCATCTGATCGTCGGGCTGGAACTGGACTGGATCGCCGAGAATCCGGGCCGGATGTGGCGGCATCTGACCGGCGACAGCCAGCTTCGCTGGATCGGGCCGGACAAGGGGGCGATGCACCTGGCGACCGGCGCGGTCGTCAACGCGATCTGGGATCTGTGGGCGAAGGCGGTGGGCAAGCCGGTCTGGCAACTGGTCGCCGACATGAGCCCCGAGCAGATCGTGGACGCGATCGATTTCCGCTATCTGACCGATGCGATCACGCCCGACGAGGCGCTGGCGCTGCTGACCGAACGGGCGGCGGGCAAGGCGGAGCGGATCGCCACGCTGATGGCGGAGGGCTATCCCTGCTACACCACCTCGTCCGGCTGGCTGGGCTATGACGATGCGAAGCTGCGCCGGCTGACTCAGGAAGCGGTCGATGCCGGATTCACGCATGTGAAGCTGAAGGTTGGTCGCGATCTGGCCGACGATATCCGCCGGGTGCGGATCGCGCGCGACGTGCTGGGGCCGGATCGGCGGCTGATGATCGACGCCAATCAGGTGTGGGAGGTCGGCGAGGCGATCGACTGGGTCCGCGCGCTGGCCTTTGCCGATCCGTGGTTCATCGAGGAGCCGACCAGCCCCGACGACGTGCTGGGCCACGCCGCGATCCGGGCGGCCATCGCGCCGGTGAAGGTCGCGACGGGCGAGATGTGCCAGAACCGCATCCTGTTCAAACAGTTCATGGCGGCCGGCGCGATCGATATCGTCCAGCTGGACGCGTGCCGCATCGGTGGCGTCAACGAGGCGCTGGCGGTGATGCTGCTGGCGGCGAAGTTCGGACTGCCGGTCTGCCCGCATGCCGGCGGCGTCGGCCTGTGCGAATATGTCCAGCATCTGTCGATGATCGACTACCTGTGTTTCTCCGGGACGACGGAGGGCCGCGTGACGGAATATGTCGACCACCTGCACGAGCACTTCGTCGATCCGTGCGTGATCCGGGGGGCCGCGTACATGCCGCCGACCCGGCCGGGCTATTCGATCGAGATGAAGCCCGCGGCGCTCGTTCATTACCGGCACGTGTCATGAACCTGGACCTCGCCGGCAAGGTCGTGATCGTGACCGGCGGCGGGTCCGGCATCGGCGCAGGCATCGTGGCGGCGCTGGTGGCGGAACAGGCAAAGCCGGTCATCGTATCGCGCTCGCCGTCGGCAACGCCGCTGGGCGAGGCGCTGTTCGTGCAGGCCGAACTGAGCGACGACGCGGCCTGTGCCACCGCAGTGGCCGAAGTGATCGACCGGTTCGAGCGGATCGACGGGCTGGTGAACAACGCGGGCGCCAATGATTCGGTCGGGCTGGACCGGTCGCCAGCGGATTTCCGGGCGTCGCTCGATAATAATCTCGTTCATTACTTTGCGATGGCGCACCACGCCCTGCCTCATCTCCGCGCGACACGCGGCGCGATCGTCAACATCTCGTCGAAGACCGCGCTGACGGGCCAGGGCAACACCAGCGCCTATGCCGCCGCCAAGGGCGCGCAACTGGCGCTGACCCGCGAATGGGCGGTGGCGCTGGCGCCCGATGGCATCCGGGTCAACGCGGTCGTGCCGGCGGAGGTGGATACGCCGCTTTATGCCGAATGGCTGGCGACGTTCGACGACCCCGCCGACAAGCGCGCGGCGATCGAGGCGCGCATTCCCCTTGGTCACCGTATGACGACGCCGGCAGAGATCGCCGATACCGTCGTGTTCCTGCTGTCCGACCGCGCCGCCCATACGACGGGACAATGGCTGTTTGTCGACGGCGGTTACGTCCATCTGGATCGCGCGATCCCCTAACAACGATAGAACAACCGCCAGGAGAGGCGCATGACCAGCCAAAGAGCACGCTACGTCCCGGCGATCATATTGACCGTCTCGCTGTTCTTCCTGTGGGGAATGGCGAACAACCTGAACGATATCCTGATCGCCCAGTTCAAGAAGGCGTTCACCCTGTCGGATTTCGAGACGAGCTTCGTCCAGCAGGCATTCTATCTCGGCTATTTCTGCCTTGCGATCCCGGCGGCGCTGGTGGTGCGGGCGCGGGGGTACAAGACGGCGATCGTCATCGGCCTGTTGCTATACGCGGCGGGTGCCCTGCTCTTCTATCCGGCGGCGCATTATGGCGAGTACCGGTATTTCCTCGCGGCGCTGTTCGTCATCGCCTCCGGCCTCGCGTTTCTGGAGACGTCCGCCAATCCGCTGATGACCGAACTGGGCGATCAGGCGGGCGCGGCGCGGCGGCTGACCTTTGCGCAGGCGGCCAATCCGGTCGGCACGCTGGCCGGCGTGCTGATCGGCAAATATTTCATCCTGTCCGACATCGTCCAGAACGACGCGCAGATCGCCGCAATGACGCCAGCCGCGCGCGAGGCGTTCTATCGTACCGAGATCCAGGCGGTGCAGACGCCGTATCTGGTCATCGGTCTGGTCGTGCTGGCCTTCGCCCTGATCGCCGCGATGGTCCGCTTTCCCGATCATCGCGAGACGGAGGAGGCGGCAGAGGTCACCGTCACGCCGCGCTTCGTCGAGGTCTTTCGCCATCCCCGGCTGTTGTTCGCCGCCGTCGCGCAGTTCTTCTATGTCGGCGCGCAGGTGGGACTGTGGAGTTACACCATCCGCTATGCGCAGGCCAACGTGCCGGGCATGATCGAGCGGACCGCCGCCGATTATCTGTTCGCCAGCCTGTTGCTGTTCGGCATCGGCCGCTTCGCCGGTGCCTTCCTGATGGGCCGGATCGCGCCGTCGCGCTTGCTGGCGGCATTCGCAGGGATCAGCCTGTTGCTGGCGGTCGCGGCCGGGCTTATCGGCGGGATGACGGGATTGCTGTTGCTGGTCGGCGCCAGCTTCTTCATGTCGATCCAGTTTCCGACGATCTTCGCGCTCGGCATCGACGGGCTGGGGCCGCTGCGCCGGGCGGGCGCGTCGCTGATCGTGATGGCGATCATCGGCGGCGCGGCGGTGACGGCGGTGATGGGGCATTTGTCGGATATCGCCGGGATCAACATGGCGATGCTGGTGCCGGCGATGGCCTTTCTGGTCGTGCTGGTGTTCGCCCTGTGTCAGCCGCGCAGGCCGATCACGATGGATCACTGATCGGGCAGTCGATAGGCCGCCTTCGCATTGCCGCCGAAGATGGCGTCGACGTGATCGGGGCAGCGCGCCGTGATGTGTTCCATCGCAACCGCGTGGACACGGGCGTAATCGGCGGCAAGCATGCAGACCGGCCAGTCGGATCCGAAGATCAGGCGATCGGGTCCGAAACAGTCGAGCAGATGATCGACATAGCGGGCCAGATCGTCCGGTCGCCACGCCGCATGATCGGCCTCCGTCACCAGCCCCGACAACTTGCACCAGACGCCGGGGTAGCGCGCGGTCCGGGCGATGGCATCGGCCCATGGCTGCCAACCCCCCGCCGCGATGGGCGGCTTGCCGCCGTGGTCGAGGATGAAGCGGCCATCGCCGACCCGGTCGAGGAAGGCGGGGACGTGGCCGGCCTGTCGCGGATAGACCAGAATATCATAGGCCAGCCCCGCCGCGGTCGCCGCCCGCACGCCGTTCGTAAAATCGTCGCGGAGCATGAAGCGATCGTCTGGCTCGTCCTGAACGACATGCCGCAACCCCACCAGCCGGGGGTGGCGCAGCGTGGCGATCCGATCGGCGATGTCCGGCGCGCACAGGTCCGCCCAGCCCACTACCCCGGCGATCCAGGGATAACGCTCGGTCAGCGCCAGCAACCAGAGCGTTTCGGCTTCGGTTTGGGATGCCTGCACGGCGATCGATCCGTCGATGCCGGCGCGGTCCATCGCGACCCGTACGTCCGGCGGCAGGCGATCCTGCGCAAGGGCGGTGGCGGGATCGATCCAGCCGAGGGCGACCGGATCGTATCGCCAGAAATGTTGATGGGCATCGATCGTGCGCACCGTTGCTCTCCTCGATCCACCATCGGCCACCGATCGAGGGGGCGCTCAAGCGAGGCGCCCCCTCTATCTCAAACCGTCGCGACGCGTTCCAGTCTGGGCGACAGGATATGTACCGCACCCAGCGCCAGGAAGTAGGCGGAGCCGGCGACGTAGAACAGCGGCGCATAGCTGCCGATGCCGTCGAGGACGAAGCCGGCATATTTCGCCATCATCATACCGCCGATCGCGCCGACCGTGCCGCCGATGCCGATCACCGACCCCACCGCCGCGCGCGGAAACAGATCGGACGGCAACGTATAGAGATTGGCCGAGAACGCCTGATGCGCCGCCGTCGCGATGCCGATGACCAGCACCGCCACCCACAGATTGTCGATCGACTGCGCGAACAGCACCGGCGTGACCGCGAAGGCGCAGACCAGCATCGTCGATTTCCGTGCGAAATTGACGGTGCGGCCGCGCGCGATCAGCCGTGACGACATCCATCCACCCGCCACGCTGCCCAGATCGGACAACAGATAGATCGCGACCAGCGGCGGCCCGAAGCTGAGCAGGTCGAGGTCGTACCGGTCGCCGAGATAGCCGGGCAGCCAGAACAGGAAGAACCACCAGATCGGGTCGATGAAAAACTTGCCGAGCGCATAGGCCCAGGTTTCGCGCCGGGTGGCGATCCGCCGCCAGCCGATCGCGGTGCCGGTATCGGCCGGGTCCTGTTCGATCCACGCCAGTTCGGCGCCGGTGACCTTTTTGTGCTCGCGCGGACGGCGATAGATCGCCAGCCATGCGATCAGCCACACGAAGCTGACCACGCCCGTCACGACGAACGCCATCCGCCAGCCATAGGTGATCGTCAGGACGGGGATCGCCAGCGGGGTGATGATCGCGCCAATATTGGCGCCGGCGTTGAACACGCCGATCGCGAAGGCGCGTTCCTTCGCAGGAAACCATTCGGTCACCGCCTTGATGCCGGCGGGGAAATTGCCCGCCTCGCCGATGCCCAGACCGAACCGGGCCATCGCGAACTGCGTGACGCTATAGGCGCCGCCATGCGCGATATGCGCCAGTTGCCAGATGACGAACGCCACCGCGTACCCCATCCGCGCGCCGATCACGTCGACCAGCCGCCCGAACCCCAGATACCCGATCGCATAGGCCATCTGGAAGAAGAAGATGACGTTGGCGTAATCCGTCTCGGTCCAGCCGAGATCGGCGGACAGGGTCGGCTTCAGCACGCCGATCATCTGACGATCGACATAGTTGATGACCGTCGCCATGAACAACAGCGCGACGATGCTCCAGCGGTAGCGCCCCGAACGCTCGACCGCGCTCCCTATCGTTTCAGCCCGGCCCGGTTCCATGTCCCGCTTCCACTCCCATTGCCTGTGCCGGCATGGCCGCGTCGATCGCGCAGCTCACCCGCATTTCGCCGAAATCGGCCTCGAACCGCTGACCCGGTCGCACGACATGCACCCCGGTCACCGCCCCCGACGATACCCATTGTCCGGGCGCCAATGACAGCCCGCGCGCCGACAGGCAATCGACCAGAAACGCGACCGCGCCAATCGGGCCATCCAGCATCGCCCGGGCGCTCGCCTGTCCCACCACGACGCCGTCGATCCGCGACACTACCGGCCAGTCGAGAAAGTCCAAGCTCTGCCAATCCGGCACCGGATCACCGATCAGCAATCCGAAATTATTGCCGTAATCGCTGATCGTGACCAGCGGCCCGTCCCGATTGATATGGGCATAGGGCGAACTGGCGATCTCGACCCCGATATGGACGGCATCGACCAGCTCCAGCGCCTCGTCGAGCGTCAGGCGGATACGACCCGACGGCGGTGCACGACCGATGCGAACGCAGAACTCCGCTTCGCCGGCGGCGAAGCCATCGGCGATCACGGGCAGCGTGGCGGTATCAGCCGCACTGTACACCTGATCCGCAAAGATCGGGCCGGCCAGTCGATTGGTCCCGAGAACGCCATCGAGTGGCGCCGGGATACGCCCGACCTTCCAGCCGGCGATGGATCGGCCATCGATCGCGATCGCCCTGTCCTGAATGGCATAGGCGCGATCCAGCGTTTCGGGTCGGGCGCCCGGATACTCGGAAACGCCGTACGCGCCGCGTCGCGCCGCAACGAAGGCCTGCGCGATCCGGTCCTCGTTATCCATGCCCGCTCCACCGATCTGCTTCATCCTGCAATCGATATGGGAAACCGGTGTCATCGACAAGGGTGTTTTCGCCGGACGATTGGCGACGAGAACGATCCCCTGTATCGTCCGGTATGGAAAAGAGCGTGCAGCCCACGATCAACGATGTGGCCCGGCTGGCGGGAGTGTCGAAGAAGACCGTCAGTCGCGTCATAAACCGCTCGCCACTGCTCAACGACGACACGCGGCGGCGGGTGGAGGAAGTGATCGCGGACATGGGCTATGTCCCCAATCCGCAGGCTCGCGCACTGGCGCTGCGGCGCAACTTCCTGATCGGTCTGATCCACGACAACCCCAACGCGCAGATGGTGTTGCGCGTCCAACAGGGCCTGCTGGAGGTGCTGCGCGATACGGAATTCGAACTGATCGTCCATCCGGTTGATCGCGGTGCGCCGGAGATGCACGATGACATCCGCCTGTTTCTGGAACGCCAGCGACCATATGGCGTGATGCTGTTGCCGCCGATTTCGGAGAATGACGAACTGGCCCTATTATGTGCCTCGATCGGCTGCCGGTATGTGCGGATGGGATCGGCGGCGTTCGACGGGCCTGACCATATGGTCGCGTCCAACGACCGCGAAGCCGTGCGTGGCGCGTTGGCGCAATTGATCGGCATGGGCCACCGGCGCATCGGCCTGATCGCGGGGCCGCACGGTTTCCGGTCGGCGCATGAACGGCGATCGGGATATGAGGAAGCGATGGCGGCCGCCGGGATCGACGTCTCAAGGAACTGGATCGCACAGGGCGACTACACCTTCGAATCCGGGATGCGGGCGGGCGAGCGGCTGCTCGACCTGTCGCCACTGCCCACCGCGATCTTCGCCTCGAACGACGAGATGGCGGCGGGGGCGCTCCACGCCGCCCGCCAGCGCGGGTTGGACGTGCCGGCCGATCTGTCGATCCTGGGGTTCGACGACACCTCGATCGCCTCGCACCTCTGGCCTCCCCTGACGACGATCCGCTGGCCGATCGCGCCGATGGCACGCGCCGCCGCACTGAAGCTGATCGGGTCGGCGGACAAGGACGATGACGGCGCGCTGTTCGTATCCACCCTGATCCGCCGCGCGTCGGTCGCCGCGCCGGGTGGCTAGAGTCGAAAGCGATCAGGTTTGCTCCACTCCCGTTCGCCCTGAGCGAAGTCGAAGGGCAGCCCTCCACAAGATGCTTCGACTGCGCTCAGCACGAACGGCTGGGTAAAGCTGGTCGAAACCGACTCTAAGATGGCGCCGATCAGCGACGCATCGCGCGATCGCGTTCGCTGAGCGCTTCCTGGATCGGCCCCTTCTGCCCCGGATAGCGGCCTGACCGCGGCTCCATCGTGGCGAGGTTCCAGTCCGCCTCCACGAACGGCGCGGCGGTCGGCACCGGGTGCGGATATTCGCTCACCTCGCGCTCGTCGTCGATGATCTTGCCCCGTCCCTCCGCCACGAAGAACAGCACGCGGATATCGTCGGCATCGCGGTCCCATGGCCGCGCGCCGGCATTGGCGAGGACATGCGTTTCCACCTGCCGCGCGCCCAGCACCGGCAGGCCGGCCGGCCAGACCGGCGGCGTCTTCGTCTCGATCAGCCGCGCTTCCGTTTCGCCATAGCGGCCGAACATCGGCAGCGGCTTGCCATGCCTGTCGACCGCGATGTTGTCGCGGCCATGATAGCTGAGGTCGCCATCCCCCCCCAGCATCAGGAACGGCAGCCCGTCGTCGGTCGACGGCCCACCCCGCATGACGTTGCCGACCGCGGCCAGCTTGCCGGTCTGATAGGGCTGGCCCGCCCATTCCAGCGCCATCAGGTTGTAATGGATGCCACGCTTGCCGGGATCGTAGATCAGGTTGTTGACCACCGCCGCCTGCACGCCGCCCTTCAACAACGGGCTGCGCTCGACATTATGGGCATAGACGTTGCGCCAGATCAGGATGTCGGTGGCGTTGTCGTGGATCAGCGATCCCTTGCTATGCTCGCCCTTGGGATGGCTGGCGTCGGCCAGTCCCTCGGCGAGCAGATTATAGCTGAAGGTGATGTCGTGGCTGGTGTTGCGCCGCCATTCGTCGGGCGTCGCGCCTTCGAACCGGGGACCGGAGGCGGACAGGTTCTCGTCGAGCGCCCAGCTCATCGTACAGTGATCGACGATCACATTGTGCGCGGCGACGGTATTCATCGCGTCGACCTCCCATCCCGATCTTTTGGGCTGGCCATCGACGCCGGGGCGGACGCGGATATGGCGGACGATCACGTCGTGCGCCCGGATGTCGATGCCGCCCCGGATGATCGTGATCCCCGGTGACGGCGCGGTCTGGCCGGCGATCGTCAGGAACGGTTCGGTGATCGTGATCGTCGTGCGGCGCAGGTCGATCACCCCGCCCACCTCGAACACGACGATGCGCGGCCCCTTCGTCTCCAGCGCCGCCCTGAACGATCCGGGGCCATCGGGGGCCAGCGTCGTCACCCGCACGATCTGGCCACCCCGCCCGCCCGGAGTCGCGGCGGCCCACCCTTGCGCCCCCGGAAAGGCGGATACGGCGGCGGGTCCCGTCGTCTGCGCCGATACCGGTGCGGTCAATATGCCGGCCAGCAGCAACAAATGGGTGGAGATGCGCATAATAATCCTCTCGCCTCGACTCATTGCTGACCAATGTCGCCCGTCCGCCCTGATTATGACACCGGTTACTCGAATGGCAACAGCGCGGCTTTCGACACTGCACCACACCTTGTCCGTCGGATTACAGCGGCGCGTCGATGTCGAACACCACGCCGTCCGGCCGGTAATCGACCCGCGCCTTGCCCCGGATGTGCTGGGCGAGCACCCGTTCGATCATCCGCGACCCGAAACCGGTGCGGGTCGGCGTGACAACCGGCGGGCCGCCACTCTCTTGCCAGCGGAACGCAAGTCGCCGGCCGGTCACGCCTGCGTCGATATGCCAGGCGATCGTCACATGGCCGTCCGCCACCGACAGCGCGCCGTATTTGGAGGCATTGGTCGCCAGTTCGTGCAGCGCCATCGAAAAGGCGAGCGCGACGCGCGGTTCCAGCTTCACGTCCGGGCCGTCCATCGTCAGTCGCCGGCCCTTCGTATCATCGAACGGCGCCATGACGCCGGCGACGATGTCGCCGATCGCCGCACCCTCCACCTCCTCGCGCAGCAACAGGTCGTGCGCCACGGCGAGCGAGGCGATACGGCCGGCGATCGTGTCGCGCGCCGCCTCCATCGATCCGGCATCGCGCAGCGTCTGGTTGACGATCGCGCCGACGGTAGCGAGCGTGTTTTTGACGCGGTGGGTCAACTCGCCCGCCAGCAGTTCGCGGTGCTCCTCCATGCGCCGGCGTTCGGTGATGTCCGTCGAAAAGCCGCTCATCGACAGCGGACTGCCATCCCGACGGGTCAGCAACTCGCCGCGGATCGCCGCCCATCGCACCTCGCCCGCAGGGGTGACGAGGCGATATTCGATGTCGTAATCGGCGCCGGTCGCGATCGTCCGGTCGATCGCGGCCAGCACCCGGTCGCGATCCTCGGGATGGATGGCGGCGCGGAGGTCGTCATAATCGAACGGTTCATGCGCGGCGCGGCCGAACACCGCCTTGCAGCCCGTCGATGCGTCGAGACGCCCGGTGGCGGGATCGAGCGTCCACGCCCCCAGTCGCCCCGCCTTCAACGCGAATTCCAGCCGGGACGCGCTGTCGGCCAGATCGACCTGTTGCCGACGCTCCAGGGTGACGTCGTGTTGCGAGGCGACGAAATAGCACAGCTCGCCATCCGCATCGAACACCGGTGCGATATGCAGGCGGTTCCAGAAGGGTGTCCCGTCCTTGCGATGATTGAGCAGATCGATCACGATCCGCTCACGCCGGGCGATCGCCGTCCGCAGCCGATCGACATCCGCCGCCGCGGTCAATGGCCCCTGCAGGAACCGACAATTGCGGCCGACCACCTCGTCGCGTCGATAGCCGGTCAGTTGTTCGAACGCGTCGTTGATATGGACGATCGGATTGTCGGGCAGGCGGGGATCGCTGATCGCCATCGGCAGCACGGCCTCGCGGAAGCCCGCGACGAACGGATCGGCCGGATCGAATCGTTCATCGAAGCCGATCGCGGACGGCGCACCATCGCTCGCCGGCGGGACGTTCGCGACGGCATTCGGGTTCTCAATCTGTTCCACCGGAATGTGCTAGCCGAGTTGCGCCGGACCGGACAATAGGCGGATTACGCCAAAGCGGCCGTATCGAACGGGCGGTCGATCGATGGCTGCGGTTCGGTGAACCATGCCGCGCCCGTATCGGTGACGTGGAAATGATCCTCCAGCCGGATGCCGAAGCGGTCGGGCACGACGATCATCGGCTCGTTGGAGAAACACATGCCGGGCGCCAGCGGCGTCCGGTCGCCCCGCACCAGATAGGCGGGTTCGTGGATCGACAGGCCGATGCCATGGCCGGTGCGATGCGGCAGGCCGGGCAACCGGTAATCGGGGCCGAGGCCACCTGCCTCCAGTACCGATCGCGCGGCGGCATCGACCGCCTCGCACGTCACGCCGGGCGCGGCGGCGGCGAAGGCGGCGGCCTGTGCGTCGTGTTCCAATTGCCAGATGTCGCGGATTTCCTGATCCACATGGCCGAAGGCATAGGTGCGGGTGATGTCGGAATGATAGCCACCGACGTGGCAACCGGTGTCGATCAGCACCAGTTCGTTGTCGCCCAGATATTGCTCGCCGGGCAGGCCATGGGGGAACGCGGTCGCGCGACCGAACTGAACGATGCAGAAGAACGATCCGCCCCCGCCGATCGCATGATGCGCGGCATCGATGAAGCGGACGACCTCGCCCGCCGCGATCCCCGGCCGCAGGATGCGCGCGGCGCGTTGCTGCACCTCCAGCGTCATCACCTTGGCCTCCGCCAGCAACGCCAGCTCGGCGGGCGACTTGATCGTCCGGCACCCGTCGATCGCCGCCGCCCCGTCGATCACCGACAGCCCCGCCGCGCGCAGTTTCTCGCCCCAGCCGAACGGCAGCAGCGGATCGATCGCGATCCGGCCCATTCCCGTCGCGGCATCGACGACGAGCGCGATCGGGTCTTCGTTCTCCTCCCACAGCCGCAGGTCGCCGGTGATGGCGAGATCGGCTTCCAGCGTTCCGCGTTCGAACCGCGGACAGATGACGATCGGCTCGCCATGAACAGGCAGGAGGAGCGCGACCATCCGCTCGCTCGCACCCCAGGGAACACCGGTGAAATAGCGCAGGCTGGCGCCGGTATGGACCAGCAGCGCATCGGCCCCGATCCCCGCCGTCAGCGTCCGCGCCCGATCCAGCCGCGCTGCATATTCGGAGGCCACGATGGCCGGCGCACGGGTTGCGGGCGGGCGGATCGCCGCGAGTTCGGTGGCGGCGTCCGAAGTACCGATCGTCATGGTCGCTCCTGTCCTAAAATCGTGCGATATCGAACGGCGTGCAGTCGATCGCCGGTGCCTCGCCCAGCACCATCGCCGCCATCAATTCCCCCGTGACGGGCGCCAGCGTCAAGCCCAGATGCTGATGCCCGAACGCGTAATAGAGATTGTCCGCCCGACGCGACCGGCCGATCGCCGGCAGGTAATCGGGCAAGGTCGGGCGCGCGCCGATCCAGCGCCGGAACGGCCCGGTGATCGGCAGGCCCAGCGCGGCGACATGCCGTTCCAGCCGTTCCCATTTGCGCAGGTCGGGCGGCGCATCGGCGCGGCCGAACTCGACGAACCCGGCCACCTGCACGCTGTCGGCATAGCGCGTGACGATGATCGACCGGTCCTCGAACACCACCGGCGGCAGGTCGGCGGGCCAGCGATCGGCCGCCGCCCGGATGTGATAGCCGCGCTCGGCGATCAGCGGCACGGCGTCGCCCGCCGCCGCCATCAGGTCGCGCGACCCGATGCCGGCCGCGACGATGATCCGGTCGGCGTCGAAACCCGGCACATGGACCCCCGCCCCGCGCCGCTCGATCGTGGCGGTGCCGCGTTCGATCCGCACGCCCGCCGCGATCAGGGCATGATCGAACGCCGCCGCCAGCGCGTCGAGATCGGCAACCTGGCCGCTGCCGCTGAACCGGATCGCATCGACGACGTTGGGCGACAGTACGGACAATATTGCGCGATCGTTGGCGTCGATTTCACCGACCCGCGCCGTGCCGGTGTTCGCCGCCTGCCAAGCTGCACGGCCCCTCGCGGCACTGCTTGCATCTTCCCAAGCGACGAGATGACCCTGCTCGCGCAGCAGATCCGGCGCGCCCAGCCCCGCCGCGAGCCGCCGCCATGCCGGCATCGCCTCGGCCAGCAGCGATCCCAGCGCCGCTTCCCCCGCCGCAAACCGGCGCGGCTGCGTCGATCGCAGCAGCCGCAACGCGAACGGCAGCCAGGTCGCGATCATCCGTGGCGGCAGGTCGAGCGGCCCGCCCCGCACGAACAGCCGGCGCGGCAACGACCGCACCATCGCGCGTGAGGCGAGCGGCGCCACTTGTTCGGTTGCGATATGTCCGGCGTTGCCCCAGGATGCGGCACGTTCGGCACATGCGGGATCGACTATCACAACCTGAACGCCCCTGCGTTGCAGGTGCCAGGCGATGGAACGGCCGACGACCCCGCCGCCGATGACCAGAATTTTCAGCATATGTCAGCGATCTTGTTGCACTGCGGAGACGAGTATCGTATACGGTATTCATTGACAAGACAGGGACGGCGAACATGACGATTGGCTGGCAAGGTGTTTTTCCGGCGGTGACGACACAGGTCCGCGCCGATTACTCGCTCGATATCACGGATACGCAGCGCGTGGTCGACGATCTGGTGAACGACGGTGTGACCGGTGTCATCGCGCTTGGCACCGTGGGTGAGAACAACTCGCTCACATCCGAGGAAAAGGTTACCGTGCTGACCGCGATCGTCGAGGCGGTCGATGGCCGCGTGCCGGTCATCACCGGCGTGTCCGAATACGACACCCGCCGCGCGGCCGACTATGCGCAGGCCGCCGAAAAGGCCGGGGCGGACGGCCTGATGCTGTTGCCGCCGATGGTCTATGTGCCCAAGCCGCACGAACTGGCTCTCCACTTCCGCGGCGTCGCCGAGAAGACGGCACTGCCGATCATGCTCTACAACAATCCGCCCGCGTATCGCACGTCGATCACCAACGAGGTGCTGGAGACGCTGGTCGATGTCGCCAACATCGTCGCGATCAAGGAATCGGCACCCGACACGCGCCGCTTCACCGACCTGCGCAATGCGTTCGGCGACCGGTACGTGCTGTTCGCCGGTCTGGACGACGTCGCGCTGGAGGGCCTGTATCTCGGCGCACAGGGCTGGGTATCGGGCCTGACCAACGCGTTCCCGCGGGAATCGGTCGAACTGGTCCGCGCCTTCGCGCGCGGCGATCACGCCAAGGCGATGGAGATCTATCGCTGGTTCATGCCGCTCCTGCACCTTGATGCCGAGCATGATCTCGTCCAGTCGATCAAGCTCGCCGAGCAGGTCATGGGTCGCGGGTCCGAGCGCGTGCTGCCGCCGCGTTACCCGCTGGAGGGTGCCCGCCGCGCCGAAGTGATCGCCATGGTCGAACAGGCCGCCGCGACCCGCCCGACGCTGACGCCCGCCACGCCTGTCGTCGAAGAGGTGGCGTGATAGACTGACCGTCATGCGCCACACCTTCTTCTGCATCGACGGCCACACCGCCGGCAATCCCGTCCGGCTGGTCGCTGGCGGCGCACCGCTGTTGCGGGGAGCCTCCATGTCGGAACGGCGTCAGGATTTCCTGGCCCGTTTCGACTGGATCAGGACGGGGCTATGCTTCGAACCGCGCGGTCATGCGATGATGTCGGGCGGGTTCCTGTACCCGCCGACGCGCGCCGATACCGACATCGGCATCCTGTTCATCGAGACCTCTGGCTGCCTGCCGATGTGCGGCCATGGCACGATCGGCATGGTGACGTTCGGGCTGGAACACGGGTTGATCCAGCCCGCGACGCCCGGCCGCCTCCGGGTCGAGGTGCCGGCCGGCGTGATCGACATCGCCTATGAAACGGAGGGCGACCGCGTCACCGCGGTGCGCATCACCAACGTTCCCGCCTATGTCGCCGCGCGCGGCGTAACGGTGACGGTGGAGGGGATCGGGCCGCTGACGGTCGATGTGGCCTATGGCGGCAATTACTACGCCATCGTGGAGCCGCAGGCGGGCTATCCCGGCCTCGACGCGGTGGGCGCATCGTGGCTGGTCGAGATGGGCCGGCGGGTGCGGGCGGCGGTCAGTGCGGCGGTGGAGCCGGTCCACCCGGTCGACCCCACGATCCGCGGCGTCAGCCATGTGTTGTGGGCCGATGCGCCGGCATCGAACGGCGCGGATGGGCGCAACGCGGTCTTCTATGGCGACGCGGCGATCGACCGGTCGCCCTGCGGCACCGGCACCTCGGCGCGGCTGGCGCATCTGGCGGATCGCGGCGCGCTGAAACCCGGCGACCGGTTCGTCCACGAAAGCTATATCGGCAGCCGCTTCATCGGCCGAGTCGAGGCGGCGACGACGATCGGCGAGACGCCGGCGATCATCCCCTCGATCGAGGGATCGGCGATCGCCACCGGTTTCAACACGATATGGATTGATCGTACCGATAGGTTCTGGGAAGGTTTCGAGGTCAAATGACGGCGCTCCTCGCGCCGGCCTGCCAAGGAAGCCGCTGTTGAGCATCGTCGTGCGTACCCTGTCCGATCAGGTATTCGAAATCGTGCGCGAGCGCGTGGTGACGGGATCGCTGCCCGCCGAGATGCCGATCCGGCAGGATGCGCTTGCCGCCGAACTGGGCGTCAGCAAGATTCCGCTGCGCGAGGCGCTGGCCCGGCTGGAGCAGGAGGGCCTGCTCATCAGCCAGGCCAATCGCGGCTATACGGTGCGGCGCATGTCCGCCGATCAGGCCGACGAAATCTACGCCCTGCGTCTGGCGATCGAGCCTTCGGCCGCTGCCGTCGGCGCCGTGCAGGCGGACGAACGCGCCCGAGCCGAGGCATGGCAGGCGTTTCAGGCGCTGGACGAGGCGGCGCACACCAATCTTGCCGAAGTCGCCGTCCGCAACCGCGAATTCCACACCGCGCTGGTCCGCCCCGGCGGCCGGTTGCTGACCACGCAGCTGGTCGAGCGGCTGGCGATCCTTGCCGAACGCTATGTGGTGGCGCACCTCGCCCCCGCGGGACGGGACGCGCGCGCCCATCTGGAACATCGCGGCATGATCGATGCGTGGCTGGCCCGCGATGCCGGTCAGGTCGAAACATTGCTTCACGCCCATATCGCCGGCACGCTCAGCGATCTGCGCGCACAATTCGCCACCGGATAGACTGACCGGGGAAACCCCGGCAGCACCGGCAATCAGGGTTAGAGGGGGTAATACCATGTCGATCATCGGACCGCGCAAGCCACTGGGCGCGCACGCGCCATCGGGGCAGGCGCTCGCCAAGACGCTCAGCTGGCCGCATCTGATCGCGCTGGGCGTCGGCGCGATCGTCGGCACCGGCATCTATACGCTGACCGGCGTCGGCGCCGAACGCGCCGGACCGGCAGTCATCCTCGCCTTCGCGATCGCCGGTGCGGTCTGCGCCTGCGCCGCGCTCGCCTATGCCGAACTGGCAACGATGATCCCGGCGGCGGGCAGCGCCTATACCTTCAGCTACACCGCGCTGGGCGAGACCATCGCCTGGGTCGTCGGGTGGAGCCTGATCCTCGAATATTCGCTCGCCTGTTCGACCGTCGCGGTCGGCTGGTCCGGCTATCTGGTCGGCTGGATCGAGGCGATCGGCATCCACCTGCCACCGGCCCTGCTGGTCGGGCCGCACGCGGGCGGCATCATCAATCTGCCCGCCGTGCTCGTGGCGCTGGCGGTGATGGGCATGCTGGTGGCCGGCACGCGCGAAAGCGCCACGCTGAACATCATCCTCGTCATCATCAAACTGGTCGCACTGACGGTGTTCGTGGCCTTCGCCGCACCGGCATTCGATTCCGCCAACCTCCACCCCTTCATGCCCTACGGCTTCGGCAGCACCGAGGTGGAGGGCACCAAGCGCGGCGTGATGGCCGCCGCCGCGATCGTCTTCTTCGCCTTTTACGGCTTCGATGCGGTCGCGACCTCGGCCGAGGAAGCCAAGAACCCCGGCCGTGACCTGACGATCGGCATCGTTGGATCGATGGTGCTGTGCACCGCTATCTACATGGCGGTCGCCGTCGCCGCGATCGGCGCGCTGCCGTTCCGCACGCTGGCCGACTCGCCCGAGCCGCTGGCGCTGGTCCTGCGTTCGCTGAACCAGCCGTTCGCCGCGCATGTCATCGCGCTGGCGGCGGTGATCGCCCTCCCCTCCGTCATCCTCGTCATGATGTACGGGCAGAGCCGTATCTTCTTCGTCATGGCGCGCGACGGCCTGTTGCCGCAGCGGCTGGCGACGGTCAGCAAGCGCAGCGGTGCGCCGACCCGGATCACGATCCTGACCGGCATCTCGATCGCCGCGGTCGCCGGCTTCTTCCGGCTGGACGAGATTGCCGAACTGGCCAATGCCGGCACGCTGATCGCCTTCATCGCGGTCGGTGCCTGCCTGATGGTGCTGCGTCGCACCGCCCCCGATGCCGCCCGCCTGTTCCGTTGCCCGGCGCCCTATGTCGTCGGCACGGGGGCGATCCTGGGGTGCCTGTACCTGCTGTACAGCCTGCCGGTCGCGACTTTGGTCCGCTTCGCCATCTGGAACGCGTTGGGGCTGATCCTGTATTTCGCGTTCAGCCGCCGGGCCAGCCTGTTGCGGCGCGGCGACGTCGCCGTCTGATCGACGCGTTCAGATACCGGCGGCGTGCTCCGCTGCCGGTACGAACGCGGCCGGCAGGCGCAGCGTCAGGCGGTCGGCATCGATCGCCAGCACCCCGCCCAGTTCGGTCGCCAGATTGCGCACCAGCCGCAGCGTGAAGCCTGCGCCCAGCAATGGCGCGCCATCGCCGCCGCTGCCGATCCCGCCATCCAGGCTGAACAGCGCGTCACCAGGCAGATCGGCCAGCGCGCGCGGCCGATCGACCGTCACCACCGCCTGATCGCCGACGGGATGGACCGCCACGCCGATCCGCTCCCCCGGCTGGGCGGCGGAGACCAGCGCCGCCAGCAACCGCGCGAACAGGCGCTCGGCCGCGCGGTCGTCGGTCGCGGCGACCGTGTCCTCGCCCGACAGCATCAGCGTCGCACCCCGCTGGCGGGCGAGCGGTTCCATATCCTGCATCGTCCGCGCGACCAGTTCGCCCAGCATCACCTCCGCCGGCCGCAGGTCGAGCGCACCGCCCTCGATCCGGGCAGCGGTATCGAGATCGTCGATCGCGGCGAGCAGGTCCACCGCCTGATGGCGGATCGCACCTGCGCGAAGGCGATAGGAGGCCGGCACCGGCCCCAGCAATTCGGTTTCGATCAATTCGGCGAACCCGGCGACCGCATTGGCGGGCGTGCGCAGTTCATGGACCAGCTGGCGCAGGCCATCCGACATCGTGACCTGCGCGGCGGTGGCCGGCGCGGCGCTTTCATGGCGCAGCGGCCGACGGCCGGTGCCGTAATAACCGGTGAAGCGACCACTCGCCGCCTCGAACCGGGGCGTACCCGCGATCCGCCACGATCCCGCCGCGTCCGACAGACCACCGACCTCCAGCCGCAGATCGACGAAGCGGGCACGCTGGCGAAACGCGGCGGCGGCGCCGGCATCGAGCCGCGCCAGCCCCTGTAACGGCGCCTGCGCCCCCGGTATCAGCGCCGATCCGCCCGGCATCGCCAGCGACACGCCGACCAGCGCCCCCCGCGCCACGCCCTCGACCCAGCGGATCACGCCCGTGGCATCGGTTTCGAAGCGGAACCCGTCCTCGATCGGCTCCGGCGCCATCGATGCCGGACGCTCGTCACGCCCGCGATTGAACGCCTCGATCCGGGCGACCAGATCGGCGATCTCGAACCGTGGCGGCGGGGCGATGGGCGGCACGTCGAACCGGCGCAGTGCATCGGCAACCAACGGCAGGCCGCGCGTGATATCGCCCAGCGCGGTGAACGGCGTCGCCGACCAGGGCATCGTCGGAGACGGCGTCAGATCGACGGCCGAAACAGGCGCCGCCTCGCTGGTCGGTTCCGCCAGGTCAAGAATGTCGGCAAGATCGTCGGGTTCATCGACGATCGGGATGACGGCCGCTTCCTCCACGACCCCGGTGTCGATGGGTTCGATGTCCCTGTCGATGTCCCCGTTGATGTCCTCGTCGATCGGTTCGGCCATCTCGATCGCCTCGACCGTCTCATCGGACAGGACGAAATCCACCGACCCCAGACTTTCCAACCCGCGCTTCACCTCGTCATGCAGATCGCGCCGCTGTCGCAGGATCGAACGACCGGCCGGTGACAGGCCGCTGATAAGACCCAGCCAGTCATCGACCGGCAGGGCGACCATCCGTAACACCGGCGCCGCGATGGCCAGTTCGTCGGCGGCGAAGAACCCGACGAGCACCGCCGGTGGCCGGGCGAAAGCCAGAGCCCGTGCGCTGGCGACGCGAACCGGCAGCGGCACGACCTCGCGCAGCGATGCCAGCCGCGCCATGTTCTCGTCCGTCGCCTCGATCCGACCACGGCCCATCAGGTCGACCAACTGACGCCACGCCGACTGGGCACCCAATCCGGGTCCCTGGTCGGCCGATAGCACCGTGGTCAGGCTGTCGTCGAAACGCAAAACAGGCAACTCCCTCGCTTCACCGTAGCGCGTGTGGTGAAACAGGTCCTTAATTAACCCGAATAGACCGCGATACGATTGATTTGTCGATGTCGCGTTGTGGGACAATTGCGGTAGAGAGCAATTATATTATTTGAGCGAGGGCATCGCCGATCGGTCATGCCATCAAGGGGAATGCAAAGAATGCCGATCGATCGAATCGACCGCCAGATCCTGTCTCTGCTGCAAGCCGATGGCCGCATGACCAACGTCGATCTCGCCGAACGGGTCGGCCTGACCGCGCCTCCCTGCCTGCGCCGCGTGCGCGCGCTGGAGGAGGCCGGGGCGATCCGGGGCTATCACGCCGATCTGGATGCGGCGCGGCTCGGCTATCCGATCACGGTGTTCGCGATGGTGTCGTTGCGCAGTCAGGCCGAACACGACCTGTCGGCCTTCGAAAATCACGTCGCCGCCATTCCCGAAGTGCGCGAATGCCATATGCTGAATGGTGAGATCGACTTCATCCTGAAGATCGTCGCATCCGATCTGAAGAGCTTTCAGGAAATCCTGACGACGCACCTGACGCCGGCACCCAACGTCGCCAGCGTCAAGACGTCGCTGACGATCCGCACCGCCAAATCGATCTCGGGTATCCCCGTCCCTCCCGAATGATGTCCCGCCCGAATAATCCGTTCAATACGAGAAGGGGGGCGGCATCGCTGCCACCCCCCTTCGTCGTTTCATCCGATGGCAGACGGATCAGGCCGTGGGTGCATTCAGATACGCCGTCCACAGCGAAGCGATGCCCGATCGCGGTGCGGTCTTCACCGCATCGAATGCCGCCTTGGCACCGGCCTTGTCGCCCGACTTGGCGAGCGCGATGCCGAGATGCGTGTTGACCTCGTCCGCATCGACCCCACCCTTTTGCAGGGCGACCCGGTACAGCGCCGCTGCCTCGGTGAAATTGTCCTGACCCAGATAGGCGTCCGCCGTGCCGGCGGCGAGCTTGCCGTTGGCGGCGGCATTGGCGCGCGTCTTGAGCGGCGCCAGCGACCCTTCGGCCGCGGCCGCGCGCGTCGCTTCGGTCAGCAGGCTCTTGGCCAGCGTGTTGCCGGCCGGGATCTTGCCCGCTGCCTGACCTTCCTTGATGACCGCGGCGGCTTCGGCCGGCAGGCCGCGGCGCTGCACGTCATCGGCATATTCCAGATAGTCGTTCTGGTCGGCCAGCGCCTTCGTCGACCGAAGCAGGCGGAACAGGTCGATCTTCTGGTTGTCGTCCAGCTTCGCGATCGAATTGCTCGACAGGCCATAGGTGACGACGACGTCGCGCCAGTTCTTGGCCGTCGGATAGGCGGTGACGTAATCCTGCAGCCACGTCATCGTCTGCGGCAGCTTGGCCGCATTCGACCGGGCGATGCCATACCGATAGACGTCCTCGGGCGCCTTCTGGCCGCTCGTGTTCATCTGCTGCACGGTCGTCTGCAGGTCGGCCAGGCCGCCCGGCACGTCGCCGCCGCCGACCTTGGCCTGGGCGATCTGCAGGCCCAGGTTCGAATCGGTGTACCCCAGTTCGCGCGCCTGCGTGAAGAACTGGATCGCGGTCGGGAACTGCTTGCCGTTATAGGCGAGCAGGCCGCGCTGATAGGCCAGCTTGCCCTTCTCGGCGGCCGGCGTCTTCGCACTGGCGAGCAGCGCTTCCATGGGCTTGGCCAGACCGGTCTCGTCGACTGGCGCATTGGGGTTCGCGGCGCGTGCGTTCTGAATCTTGATCTGCTCCAGATTATACCGGAGCGCGGCGGCGAAATACTTGTCGTCGTCGGTCTTCGCCACCGTTTCGAGCTGCACAACGGCAGGCTCGGCGGTCGCGACATCCTTGGCGGCGAGCGCGGTCTGCGCCGTCTGTGCCGCCTTCAGCGCGTCCGGGCTCATCTTCGGCCCGGTATCTTCCTTCGACTTCTTCTGGGCGATCGCGGGCGGGGCCAGCACGACGCCGGCGGCACCGGTGGACAGCGCCAGCGCCATCGTAAGCTTGGAAAACGTCTTCATGGTCGTGGAACTCTCCTGTTGAGCGTCGACGCGTCGATGCGAACGCTTAGCCGCGCGGCCACCCGCCATCAAGCGAGCCGGACCCTGTTGGTTCCATCGCAACCGTGCGCTGAACCGAATTTGAACGGCAAGATCCGCATGGCGAATTGTATGGTGGGGCCGCCGCGTCTATCCGGCGGCGACCATGATCGCCGTCATCTCCCCCGCCAAGACGCTGGACTATGAAAGTCCCCTGCCCCCGCTGGAGGCAACCACGCCCCGCTTCGCGGCCGAAGCCGACACGCTCGCCCGCGCCGCCGCCAATCTGGGGCCGAAGAAACTCGGCGCGCTGATGAAGATATCGCCGGCGCTGGCGACGCTGAATGCACACCGGTTCCGCGACTTCGCCGACGCTCCCCGGCGTCCGGCGCTCTTCGCCTTCGCCGGCGACGTCTATACCGGCCTCGACGCGGCGACGCTTGAGGAGCCGGCGATCGACTATGCGCAGGAGCATCTTAGGATGCTGTCGGGCCTGTATGGCCTGCTCCGCCCGCTCGATGCGATGCGGCCTTACCGGCTGGAGATGGGCACCCGCTGGGCGCCGCGGCGCGACCGGCTGACCGACTGGTGGCAGGGCCGCATCGCCGATGCGCTGGCGGACGATCTGGCGGCGGAGGGATCGGGCACGGTCCTGAACCTCGCCAGCCAGGAATATTGGGCCGCCGTCGATGGCCGGCTGCCGAAGGAAACCCGCGTGATCGCCGTCGATTTCCGCGACGGCGACCGTTTCATCAGCTTCCACGCCAAGAAGGCGCGCGGGATGATGGCGCGGTGGCTGGTCGAACACCGGGTGGAGAAGGTCGACGACATGAAGGCATTCGATACCGACGGCTATCGCTTCGTCGCCGGCGACAGCACCGACGACCAGTGGCGGTTCGCGCGATGAGCGCCATCAAATCGGCGATCGTCATCGGCGCATCGGGCGGCATCGGCGCGGCGCTGGTCGCGGCGTTGGCCGAAGAGGATGTGCCGGTGCGCGGTCTCGCCCGCTCCTTCACCGGCCGCGACCATCTCGACCTGGTGGACGAGACCAGCATCGCCGCCGCCGCCGCGACGCTGACGACGCCGCCCGACCTGATCTTCCTCGCCACCGGCCTGCTGCACGAGGGCGACGCCGGCCCCGAAAAGACGATGGCCGCGCTCGATCCCGTCTGGCTGGCGCGGCAATATGCGGTGAATGCCATCGGCCCCGCCCTCGTCGCCAAGCATTTCCTGCCACGTATGCCGAAGACCGGTCGCGGCGTCTTTGCCGTGCTGTCCGCCCGCGTCGGCAGCATCGGCGACAACAAGCTGGGCGGCTGGTACGGCTATCGCGCCGCCAAGGCCGGGCTAAACCAGCTGATCCGGTCGCTGGCGATCGAGGAGCGTCGCCGCAACGACCGCACGATCGTCGTCGGCCTGCACCCCGGCACCGTCGATACCGCGCTATCGAAACCCTTTCAGGCGAACGTTCGTGCGGATCAACTGTTCGCCGCGGACCGCGCCGCCGTGCAACTGCTCGACGTGATCGACGGCCTGAAAGCCCCCGACAGCGGCCGCCTGTTCGCATGGGACGGCACCGAGATCACACCATAACTTCGTGTCCGAAAGTTCATGCGGCGGCCACCGCACGATCAACAGGGGCGGCGCATAAGGTCCTCACCGCCGCCAGTTTCCCCCTCCCTTTTCCGGCGGCGGCCACATCTGGATGAGGATCGCTATCATGAACAGGTCGCTCCCCTTCGCCGTGCTCGCCGGCGCCTCGCTCTTTTCGGCCACCGCCGCCTTGGCCGTATCGCCCCAGGCGAAGCCCGCGCCGAAGACCGCCGCCACCGCCGCGCACCGCACCACCGCCGTCCACATGACCAGCACCACCCGCACCACGACCACCGCCCCCGCCGGCAAGGCCCGCATGGTCACCGCCAGGCTCGCCAACGGCAAGACCGTGACCTATAACTGCTCGCTGCCCGGCAACGCGTCGAAGCAGGCGTGCAAATGATCGCCCCACGCGCGCGTACGAGTCCTGTACGCGCGCGTGACATAGGCGGCCGGAACGACTAGACGGGCGTCACGCCCCTGTAACGATCCGGAAGAACACCTTGGCCGACGAGACGCTGCTCGCCGAACCCTCTGATATTTCGACGATCTCCATCGTCGATGAAATGAAGTCGAGCTATCTCGACTATGCGATGAGCGTGATCGTCTCGCGCGCGTTGCCCGACGTGCGCGACGGCCTGAAGCCCGTCCATCGCCGTATCCTGTATTCCGCGTTCGAAAGCGGCTTCGTCGCCGGCCGCCCGTACCGCAAATCGGCGCGCATCGTCGGTGACGTGATGGGTAAATACCATCCGCACGGCGACAGCGCGATCTACGACGCCCTCGCCCGCATGGCGCAGGACTGGTCGATGCGCGTCCCGCTGATCGACGGTCAGGGCAATTTCGGCTCGATGGACCCCGATCCGCCCGCCGCGATGCGCTATACCGAGGCGCGTCTGGCCAAGGTCGCCAATTCGCTGCTCGACGGGCTCGACAAGGACACCGTCGATTTCGTCCCGAACTATGACGGGTCGGAACGCGAACCGTCGGTATTGCCGGCGCAATATCCCAACCTGCTCGTCAACGGTGCCGGCGGCATCGCGGTCGGCATGGCGACGAACATCCCGCCGCATAATCTCGGCGAAGTCATCGACGCCTGTTTCGCCTATCTCGACAATGGCGCGATCACGTCGGAGGAACTGACCGAGATCGTGCCGGGACCCGATTTCCCGACCGGCGCGATCATCCTCGGCCGCGCCGGCGCGCGCTCCGCCTATTCCACCGGGCGCGGATCGATCATCGTCCGCTCGAACCACAAGATCGAGACCTATCGCGGCGACCGCCAGTCGATCGTGCTGACCGAGATTCCGTTCCAGCAGGGCAAGAACGCGCTGGTCGAAAAGATCGCCGAGGCCGCCAAGGACAAGCGGATCGAGGGCGTCAGCGACATCCGCGACGAATCGAACCGCGAGGGCGTTCGCATCGTCATCGAGCTGAAGCGCGATGCGACGCCGGAGGTGGTGCTGAACCAGTTGTGGCGGCACACGCCGGCGCAGGGGTCGTTCCCCGCCAACATGCTGGCGATCCGTGGCGGTCGCCCGGAACTCCTGAACCTGCGCGACATCATCAGCGCCTTCATCGATTTCCGCGAACAGGTCATCACCCGCCGGTCGAAGTTCGAGCTGAACAAGGCGCGCGAGCGGGCGCATCTGTTGCTCGGGTTGGTGATCGCCGTCACCAATCTCGACGAGATGGTCCGCATCATCCGCGGATCGTCCAGCCCGACCGCCGCGCGCATGGCGTTGCTCGCCCGCGAATGGCCGATCGCCGAAATCGCGCCCTATCTGGCGCTGGTCGAGGCGGTCGAACAGGAAGCGACCGGCGACGTGTATCGCCTGTCCGATGCGCAGGTTCGCGCCATCCTCGACCTGCGCCTCCATCGCCTGACCGCGCTGGGCCGGGACGAGATCGGCGACGAGCTGAAGACGCTGGCCGATACGATCGCCGACCTGCTCGAAACGCTCGCCGACCGGGCAAAACTGTACCGCGTGATGCGCGGCGAGTTGCAGGCGATCCGCGACCAGTTCGCGACGCCGCGCCGTACCCAGATCGCCGCCGCCGCCGATGGCATCGACGACGAGGACCTGATCGAGCGTGAGGACATGGTCGTCACGGTCACGATGGAAGGCTATATCAAGCGTACGCCGCTCGACACCTTCCGCGCCCAGCGTCGCGGCGGCAAGGGCCGCGCCGGCATGGCCACGAAGGACGAGGATGCGATCACCAGCCTGTTCGTCACCTCGACGCACACGCCGGTGCTGTTCTTCTCGACCGCCGGCAAGGTGTACCGCCTGAAGGTGTGGCGCCTGCCCGAGGGCGGGCCGGCGACGCGTGGACGGCCGATGATAAACCTGCTGCCGCTGGGGCCGGGGGAGACGATCTCCACCGTCCTGCCGCTGCCGGAGGACGAGCTGCGCTGGGGCGACCTGCACGTCATGTTCGCCACCGCCAAGGGGTCGGTGCGCCGCAACTCGATGGACTCGTTCGCGAACATCCGCACGTCGGGCAAGATCGCGATGAAGTTCGAGGAAGGATCGGAGGATCGCCTGATCGGCGTATCCCTGCTGACCGAGGAGGACGACGTGCTGCTGGCGACGAAGGCGGGCCGCGCGATCCGGTTTGCCGCCACCGACGTGCGTGAGTTCCAGAGCCGCGATTCGACCGGCGTGCGCGGTGCGCGACTGGCGGAGGGCGACGAGGTGATCTCGCTGTCCGTGCTGCGCGGCTTCGATGCCACGCCGGCCGAACGCGAGGCCTATCTGAAAGCTGCACCGTGGAAGGAAGGCGACCGCGAGGTTACGCTGGAGGCCGACCGCATGGCCGAATTCGAGGCGGCGGAGGAGTTCATTCTCACCGTCACGGCGAACGGTTATGGCAAGCGGACGTCGGCGTACGAATATCGCCGCACCAATCGCGGTGGCCAGGGCATCACCAACATCGTCACCTCCGACCGCAACGGCCCGGTCGTGGCGAGCTTCCCCGCACATTCGGGTGAGCAACTGATGCTCGTCACCGATCAGGCGAAACTGATCCGCCTGTCGGTCGGCGACACCCGCGTCACCGGCCGCAACACGCAGGGCGTGACGCTGTTCAGCGTCGCCAAGGGCGAACACGTCGTCTCCGCCGCACGGATCGACGAGGAGGAAGAACCGGAGAACGCCGCCGAGGCGATCGTCGCCGACGAACTGGCCGATGTGCCGGCGATCGATACCGGCGACCAGCTGATGCTCGATGACGGCACCGGCCCGGACACGATGGCCGAAACCGTCGAAGAGGATGGCGACGAATGACGACGCCAACGACGGGCCGGCCCCAGACCGCCTACAAGGTGCTGACCGCCGACCAGATGGCGGCACTGGAGCGTGACGGCAGCTTCGCGGGTGCGCCGGTGGACGTGGCCGATGGGTATATCCACCTGTCCACCGCCGACCAGTTGACGGAGACGGTCGACAAGCATTTCGCCGGCCAGTCCGACCTCCACGTCGCCGCGGTCGATCTCGGGTCGTTCGACACCTCGCTGAAATGGGAGGAGTCGCGCGGCGGCCAGTTCTTCCCGCATATATATGGCCTACTCCCGCTGGAAACGGTGATCGCCTACGGCCCGCTGGAACGCGACGACACCGGCAAGGTAAAGCTGCCCGTCGCGGGATAACCGGTTTTGGGGGCGGCATGTCCTACAGGGCGGGACTCGATTATACCCGCTGCATGACCGCATCCTCACCCCTCGCCGTCTCTCCTTCTCCCGATGTGAGAGGGAAGGGGCCCGCCCGGCGCAGCCGGGTGGGAAGGGTGAGGGTGGCCGATGTTGATCGAACGCAAGTCCCTAACGTCAATGTCGCCACCCACGCGCGCGATCGCGCGCGCGTAGAGGTAGAGGGTGTGACTTTCGGGACTTTCCGGGTCCGTCGGCGGCGCCGATCAGGTGTACAGATCGCGCACCTCATGCCCCTGCCCCACCGCCTCCAGCAACAGCGTGCGGTGACAATGGCAGGGATCGCGCTCGAAACACAGCAGCGCCGACGGCCTCTCGCCGGCGAGGTCGAGCATCTGCGCCGCCTGCGCCTGCGCTTCGGGCAGTTCGAGCTGTTCGTCATACACCGCGCGCAAGGTGACGACATCGCCCTTCTTCGCCGCATCGCGCCCGCGCTTGGGCGTGCCGAGCGCTTTCAGATGGACGTAATCGATCCCCACCGCGCACAGCGACGCCGCCAGCGACGATTTGGAGAACCCCGGCCGCCGCGACAGCGGCAACGCCCGCACATCGATGACGCGCACCACGCCTGCCGCCCGCAAGGTGGCGAGGAAATCGGCCATCGTCGTCGCCTCATACCCGATCGTGTAGATAATCATGCGTCCCTAGCTGGCGATGCGGGCCTGACTTGCCAAGCACACGGCGCTATCGACGTCGCATGACCCACGACATTCACATCGTCGGCGGCGGCCTCGCCGGCTCCGAAGCCGCCTGGCAACTCGCCGAAGCCGGCTTCAAGGTCCGCCTCTCCGAAATGCGCGGCTCGGGCGAGAAGACGCCCGCGCACCAGACCGATGGCCTGGCCGAACTCGTCTGCTCCAACAGTTTCCGGTCGGACGATGCGGAGGCCAACGCGGTCGGCCTGCTGCATCAGGAGATGCGGACGCTCGGCTCGCTGATCCTGCGCGAGGCGGACAAGCACCGCGTGCCCGCCGGGTCCGCACTGGCAGTCGATCGCGACGGTTATTCGAACGGCGTCACCCAGGCGCTCGCCGATCATCCCAACGTCACGCTTGTCCGCGAGCGGGTCGATGCCCTGCCCGATGGCCCCGCCATCCTCGCCACCGGCCCGCTGACCGCCGCCTCGCTGGCCGAGGCGATCGGTGCCGCGACGGGTGCGGAGGCGCTCGCGTTCTTCGATGCGCTTGCTCCCATCGTCCACCGCGATTCGATCGACCTCGACACCGCCTGGTTCGCCTCGCGCTGGGACAAGGGAGACAAGGATTACATCAACTGCCCGATGGACAAGGAGCAGTACCTCGCCTTCCACACCGGCCTGATCGAGGGCGAGAAGACGCCGTTCAAGGAATGGGAAAAGGACACGCCCTATTTCGAGGGCTGTATGCCGATCGAGGTGATGGCCGAACGCGGCATCGATACGCTGCGCTACGGCCCGATGAAGCCGGTCGGTCTCGACAATCCCAAGACCGGCCGCTGGCCCTATGCCGTGGTGCAGTTGCGACAGGACAATGCGCAGGCCACGCTGTGGAACATCGTCGGTTTCCAGACCAAGCTGAAGCACGCCGATCAGGTTCGCCTGTTTCGCACCATCCCCGGCCTGCAGAATGCCGAATTCGCGCGGCTGGGCGGGCTGCACCGCAACACCTTCATCCGCTCGCCCGAACTGCTCGACGCGACGCTGCGGCTGAAGAACCGGACGAACCTGCGCTTCGCCGGCCAGATCACCGGCTGCGAAGGCTATATCGAAAGCGCCGCGATCGGGCTGATCGCGGGCCGCTTCGCCGCTGCCGAGCTGCGCGGCGAGACGCTGTCGCCACCACCGCCTGAAACCGCGCTGGGCGCCCTGCTCGGCCATATCACCGGCGGGGCGGAGGCCGAGACCTATCAGCCGATGAACGTCAATTTCGGCCTGTTCCCGCCGATCGAGGGTCGCACGAAGAAGGCGGATCGCAAGCGGATGTACACCGATCGCGGCCGTGCGGCGCTGGCCGCGTGGCTCAGCCCTCTTCCGCCGTCGCCGCAGCCGGCGGACACTTCACCGCCCGAGCCGGCTTGCGCTTGACGGCCGTGGTCGCGAACTCCGCCGCCGACATGGTGCCCGACTTGTCGGCGTCGGCGGTGGCGAACTTGCCGTTGGTCTTGGCCGCCCATTCGTCGAACGACAGCCGCCCGTCGCCATCGGTATCCAGCTTCGCATAGGCCTTGCGCCGCGAAACGAAATATTCCTCGCGGGTGATCTGCCCGTTGCGATCCTTGTCGTATCGGCCGAACCGCTTCTCCTCACGCGTTCTGGCCGATGCCTCGGGAACGGTATCGGGCAACGACGCCTGCCCCTCCTCCAGAGCAGCGATCGGCCGGGCGGGCAGCGCTGCGGCGGACGGCGTATCGCGGCTCGCCCACAGGATCACCCCGGCCGCCACCGCCGCCAGTCCCGCACCGCCGCCCGCCACATATCGCCACATCGTCATCGCTCCCGCATTATCTAACATATGATATCGACGGGAAGCGGTAGCGGGAAGCCTATCGCCCTGTCATCCGATGAAAAATCAGTCGCACCAGCAATCCCGGATCGGGATTGCCGCCGCTGCGGGCGATCAGCGCCAGCGCCCCCAACCCCCGTCCACGCCGACTCCACCGCACGCTGGTCGCTGACGCGAGCCGCTCGTCTGCAAGATCGCGCGCACGCTTCGCCAGGGCCGGATCGCGGACATGGGTGGCCAGGTCCATCAAGGCCCAGCCTTCGCCCGCCGACGCCGCCGGATCGCTGGCCGCAGCACCACAAACCTGTGCCGCCACGGCAAACAACCGCCCGCCGCGTTCGCCGGCATAGGTAGCAAGATCGTCATCCGTCAGTGCTTCGTCGCCGAGCAGAATTTCCCAGCCGTCGATCATACCGGCCAACTGCCTGCCATTCACGCCGCAACGTAGAATGTCCGACGCCACCGCCGTCAGCACCGGTTCGGCCGGAGGCGCCGAACGATCCAACGTACTCAATGCCTCGTGCCACCAGGTCAGCCGCATCTGTCCGACCAGTGGTTCCCGCGCTGCGCGAACGATCGCCGCCAGTTTATCATCAAGATCGAACAGCGCCACCAAACCGCGCCGTGCCGCCAGCGGCGCATAACCAAACGCCAAAGTCCGTTCCGGCGATGCCGCCACACTCGCTGCATGTCCGTTCATCCGATCGCAATAGCGCAGAAGGTTCGCCGCCGGATATACGATACGTTTACCGTATGCGGCGTAATGACGGACGTATGGCACGTTCCGGATGGATATTGACGAATCGACTACGTCGATCATGGACGCATCTGGCGGACGATACGCGAGGTGCGATCATCATCGAATTCGCCATCTGCTCCAGCGCCTTCTTCGCGCTGTTGCTGGCATGTGCGCAAACGGTTCTGATCTTCTTCGCTCAACAGGGCCTGCAAACCTCCGCCGAGGGAGCCGCCAGATATGTGATGACCGGTGAGGCCAGCAAGGCCGGGATGACGGCGGCACAGTTCAAGGCCTATGCCTGCACGAAGCTCCCGCCGTTCCTCGACTGTTCGAAGCTCATCATCGACATGCGCAAGGCATCGACGTTCGCCGATATCGACGCTGATATGCCGGACCTGTCATTCAATTCGTCCGGAGCCATCAACAACAGCTGGCAATATGATACCGGCGGCGCTGGCAGCATCATGATCCTGCGGGTGATGTACGTCTGGAACGTACAACTCGGACCACTCAACCTCGATTTCTCCAATGCGGGATCGGGAAAGCGGTTGCTGATCGGCACGATGGTCTTCAAATCGGAGCCATACACGGTATGACGGACATCCTGCGCCTGATGCGGGATCGACGCGGCATGGCGCTGGTCGAGTTCGCGATCCTGCTTCCTGTCCTCCTCACCCTGTTTCTCGGCGGATTTCAGCTGGCTCAGGCCTCCGCCTGCAAGCGTCGTGTTACGATCGTTGCACGCGCGTTGAGCGATCTCGTGTCGCAATATGATACCATCACGCCAGCGGAAGTTGGGACCATTCTCAACGCGACCGCTCAAATCATGGCACCGTTCGACATTGATGACGGCAACAGCCGCGTCAGTATAATTGCTGTCGATTCAAGCAAAAATGCGAAAGTCGTCTGGAGCGAAGCGAAGAATACAACCGAACTATCCAAAGGATCGACGTTCTCCTCACTCCCGGCGGCAATGAAGATCGCAAATACATACTATGTCTATAGCGAAGTAAATTTTACGTACAGTCCGATGGGTGGACGTTTTGCGTACCCGTTCTCGTTCAATCAGACCCTGTTCATGGTGCCCCGTAAATCGACATCGGTGGATTGCTCTGCATGCTGAAATTTCCTCTCCGGTTGCGCCGCCTGTGCCGGTTACGTCAGACCGACAAATGCTCTGACCTGCTGACGGATCGGCGCGGCAATGTGCTGATGATATTTGCCTTTTCGGTCATTCCGATCACCTTCGCGACAGGCATGGGCATCGATTATGCCGGCGCGATGCGATTGCAGACGCGGATAAATGCGGTGGCGGATGCTGCTTCGCTTGCCGCTGTCACCGCGCCGATGATGAAGAAGTCGATCCTCGACGCCTGCACCAGTGCGCGCGCGACCTTCACCAGCCAGTCGTCCAACATCATCGGACTGACGCTGGATGCCACGCAATCGTCGAACCTGAGCATCGCGATCACCGATACGCTGCCGACCGGATCGCCGGTCACGGTGACCTGCCCGGTGACAGGCACGGTCACGGTGCCGACGGCTTTGCCGCTCAGCCGAACGGCGGTCACCACCTACACCGCGCGATCGAGCAACAACTTCTCGGGCGTCCTCGGCGTCGCCTCACTGGGCATCGGCGGTGCCAGCACGGCCAAGACGACGCTGGCTCCGTATATCGATATTCATCTGGCGCTCGATACGTCCCAGTCGATGGGCCTCGCCGCGACGGATGCAGATGCGTTGAAATTGTGGCAAAAGACCGGGGAGGTGAACGGACGAAGTTGCCAATTTGGATGCCACGAACGCTCGTGGCACGATGGCAAACTTGACACAATTTCCAACGAGCAGGTTGCGATCAACAACGGGATCAAATTGCGCGTGAATATCCTGCGCGATGCGACGATCGACATGATCGACACGGCAACGGCCAATCAGGGCACCAGCCGGAATTATCAGTTTGCCCTTTATCGCATTGGAAAGAACGACGGTCGCTATAATACTGGCATAGATGAGTACATGAAGCTGACGACTCGGCTGGCCGATGTCCGGAGTAAAGTCAGCGCACTCACGCTCGGTACGAATGATGGCGCTGTGGGCTTTGGCGATACAGACCTGCCGACTTCCACCTCATTCGTGCTGCCGTATTTGAAGGCGACCAGTGCGACATTCGACGATGGCACTACGCAAGCGAAAGCCAGAAAATTCTTCTTCATGGTCACGGACGGCGTGACCGATACCGAGGGGTCATGCACCTATGGCCACTGTACAGCAGCGATCGATCCGGCCACGTGCGATGCCTATAAGGCGAAAGGCATCACGGTAGGTATCGTCTATACCACCTATCTGCCCACAAAGGCCGATCCGACCAAACCATCAAGCACAGCGCTTCGCGACGAATATATCAAGCTCGTTCAGCCGATTGCCGGGACTATCCGGCCCAATCTTGAAAAATGCGCATCTTCAGGATGGTTCTTTGAGGCATCCGATGCAGCCACTATTCATTCGGCAATGCAAACGCTTTTCCGTCAGGCGAGCCAAACGCCCTCAATCATTCAATAAAGAAAGACCCCTACTCCATTGGAATGGGGGTCTTCTCGATATCGCAGCCAAGGAGCAGGTCTTACTTGTAGCAGACCTTCTTCACTGCGCTGATGACCCGTGCGACATCAACCAGCGCCAGCTTTTCCAGGTTCGCTGCATACGGCATCGGTACGTCTTCGTTGGTCACGCGCATGACCGGCGCATCGAGGTCGTCGAAGCCCTGCTCCATACACAGCGCCATGATTTCCGACGCGATCGAGCAGGTCGGAAAACCTTCCTCGACGACGACGAGGCGGTTGGTCTTGGCCAGGCTCTTCAGCACCGACTGCCGATCGAGCGGGCGCAGCGTGCGCAGGTCGATGACCTCCGCGTCGATACCCTCGCCCGACAGCTTCTCGGCAGCTTCCAGCGCCAGGCCGACGCCGATCGAATAGGACACGATCGTCACGTCCTTGCCCTCGCGCATGATCCGCGCCTTGCCGATCGGCAAGACCCAGTCGTCGAGCTTGGGTACGTCGAAGCTGCGACCGTACATCAGCTCGTTTTCGAGGAACACGACCGGGTCGGTGGTACGGATCGCCGCCTTCAGCAAGCCCTTGGCATCCGCCGCGTCATAGGGCGCGATCACGATCAGGCCGGGGACCGAGGCGTACCACGCGGCGAAGTTGTGCGAGTGCTGCGCGCCGACGCGGCTGGCGGCGCCGTTGGGACCGCGGAATACGATCGGGCAGCGCATCTGGCCGCCCGACATGTAGTTGGTCTTGGCGGCCGAGTTGATGATGTGGTCGATCGCCTGCAACGCGAAGTTGAAGGTCATGAATTCGACGATCGGACGCAGGCCGCCCATCGCCGCGCCCGTCCCAATACCGGCAAAGCCATATTCGGTGATCGGCGTGTCGATGACGCGCTTGTCGCCGAATTCGGCGAGCAGGCCCTGCGTCACCTTGTACGCGCCCTGATACTGCGCGACCTCCTCACCCATCACGAAGATGCGTTCGTCCTCACGCATTTCCTCGGCCATCGCGTCGCGCAGTGCTTCGCGGACCGTGGTCTTCACCATCTCAGTGCCGGCGGGGACTTCCGGATCGACTGCCCCGGCCTTCTCGGCATGGGCGACCAGTTGCTGCGTGCCGCTTTCCTGCTCGGCCGCCTTCGCGCTTTCCGGCGCGGGCGGTGCCTTGTCGTCGGTCGGCTTTTCCTGCGGCGCGGCCGTGGCGGCGCCACCGGCGGCATCCTCGGCGCTCTCGCCTTCTGCGGCGAGTACGGCGATGACGGTACCGACCTTCACGTTATCGGTGCCCTCGGCGATCAGAATCTTGGCGATGACGCCTTCGTCGACCGCCTCGAACTCCATCGTCGCCTTGTCGGTTTCGATCTCGGCCATGATGTCGCCGGAGGAGACGGTATCGCCTTCCTTGACTAGCCATTTGGCGAGCGTGCCCTCTTCCATCGTCGGGGACAGCGCGGGCATCTTGATTTCGATCGGCATCAGTAACGCTCCACCAGCACGTCCGTGTAGAGTTCGGCCGCCTCGGGTTCGGGCGTGCTCTCGGCGAAATCAGCGGATTCGTTCACGACTTTTCTGATCTCCTGCTCGATCTTCTTCAGTTCGTCCTCGGTCACGCCCTGCTCGTCGAGCAGCCGCTTCACATGCTCGATCGGGTCCGACTTGTCGCGGACGCCCTGCACTTCCTCACGCGTCCGGTACTTCGCCGGATCGGACATGGAGTGGCCGCGATAACGGTACGTCTTCATCTCGAGGATGACCGGACCCTTGCCTGCGCGCACCCAGTCCAGCGCCGTCTCGGCCGCACCGCGGCACGCCAGCACGTCCATGCCATCGACCTGGATGCCGGGAATGCGGAAGCTTTCGCCGCGGCGATAGAGCTGGTCTTCCGACGAGGCGCGGTTGACCGCGGTGCCCATCGCATACTGGTTGTTCTCGATCACGAAGATGATCGGGAGCTTCCAAAGCTCGGCCATGTTGAACGCTTCGTACACCTGACCCTGGTTCGCCGCACCGTCGCCGAAATAGGCGAGGCAGACACCACCGTCGTTGTTGTACTTGTGGCTGAAGGCGAGGCCGGCGCCGAGCGACACCTGCGCACCGACGATGCCATGGCCGCCGTAGAACTTATGTTCCACGGAGAACATGTGCATCGAGCCGCCCTTGCCCTTGGAAATGCCGGCGGCGCGGCCGGTCAGCTCTGCCATCACGTCCTTGGGAGGAATGCGGCAGAGCAGCATATGACCGTGGTCGCGATATCCGGTGATGACCGAATCATTCTTGGTCAGCGCCGATTGCAGGCCGACGGCAACCGCTTCCTGGCCGATATACAGATGGCAGAAACCGCCGATCAGGCCGAGGCCATATAGCTGCCCCGCCTTTTCCTCGAAGCGGCGGATCAGCAGCATATCCTTGTAGAATTCGAGCAGCTGGTCCTTCGACGCCTCGAAAGGTTGCGGCTCGCCGGGTCGTTCCCGGTTCGGCAAGGGCGGTTCGGAGATCGCGCGGATAGCTTTGGCCACAGGGTAAACCTTGTTTCCGTTAGGGAATGATGAGGTGCCTATAGTCTTGCTTTGCCGCGGACTGCAATTGCCTGTCCGGTGCAAAGGTTGCCCTGCCGCCGAACGGGCGGGTAAGGCGGAGGCAGATGGATCGCCCCCCGCACCCTTTTCGCATCGCCAATTTCCGCGCCTATTGGGCGGCACGCTTCGCGATGACGCTGGCGCAGAACGCGCTCATCATCGTCGTCGGCTGGCAGACCTACACGATCGCCCGCCAGACGATGTCGCCCGCCGCCGCCGCCGCGCAATTGGGGCTGATCGGCTTTCTGCAGTTCGTGCCGCTGTTCCTGACCACACCCGTCACCGGGCTGGTCGCCGATCGATTCGACCGGCGATGGATCACGCGGATCACGGTAACGCTGCAATTGATCTGCGCGATCGTGCTCGCGGTGGTGACGCATCGCGGCGATATGACGCTGCCGGTGCTGTTCGGCGTCGCGGTCTTGCTCGGCGTCGCGCGTGCCTTTGCCGGTCCCGCCTTTTCCGCGCTGGCGCCCAATCTGGTGCCGCGGGAGGTGTTGCCGACCGCGATCGCGCTGTCGTCGATCTCGTGGCAGGTGGGCACGATCATTGGGCCCGCGATCGGCGGCTATGCCTATGGGCATCTGGGTCAGGCGGCGCCGTATTTCCTCAGCACCGGTCTCTTTTCGCTGGCGCTGATATGCCTGTTCCTGATCGGCCCCGTGCCGCGCACCAATCAGGTCGGCCGCGCCCGGCCACTGCGCGCGATCATCGACGGCGGTGCCTATGTCTGGCAGAACAAGCTGGTGCTGGGGACGATCACGCTCGATCTGTTCGCGGTGTTCCTGGCGGGTACCAGCGCGTTGTTGCCGATCTATGCGGCCGACATATTGAAGGTCGGGCCGACCGGTCTCGCCGAACTGGCCGCCGCCCCCGCGGTCGGCGCGGCGATCGTCGCGATCGTCTTTTCCATCCGGCCGCTGAAGAACAATGTCGGCCCGCGGATGCTGGTCGCCGTCCTGATCTATGGCACCGCGACGTTGATCTTCGGCCTGTCGACGTCGATGACGCTCAGTCTCAGCGCGCTGGCGGTGGCGGGCGGCGCGGATATGTTCTCGGTCTACATCCGCCAGTCGCTGATCCAGCTATACACCCCCGACGAGATGCGCGGCCGGGTCGGCGCGGTGTCGCAGCTGACCATTTCTGCGTCGAATGAGTTGGGAGAGGCCGAATCGGGCTTCCTCGCCGCCGCGCTCGGCCCGGTCGGCGCGGTGATGGTCGGCGGTGGCGGCGCGATCATCGTCACGATCCTGTGGACCTTCCTCTTCCCCTCGATCCGCCGTGCGCGGACCTTCGATCCGCCAGCGACGTTGGTCGCGGCAGAACAACCTCACCACCAGAAGACGGAGAGCCTGACATGAAGGCGAACACCATCCTCGACACGATCGGCAACACCCCGCATATCCGCGTGCAGCGGTTGTTTCCGGGTTCCGAAGTGTGGATCAAATCCGAACGGTCGAACCCCGGTGGCTCGATCAAGGACCGCATCGCGCTGGCGATGATCGAGGCGGCAGAGGCATCGGGCGACCTGAAGCCCGGTGGCACGATCATCGAGCCGACCAGCGGCAACACCGGGATCGGCCTCGCCCTCGTCGCGGCGGTGAAGGGGTACAAGCTGGTCCTCGTCATGCCCGAATCGATGTCGCTGGAACGCCGTCGCCTGATGCTGGCCTATGGCGCCAGTTTCGACCTGACGCCGCGCGAAAAGGGCATGAAGGGCGCGATCGAACGCGCGATCGAGCTGGTCGGCCAGACACCGGGTGCATGGATGCCCCAGCAGTTTGAAAATCCTGCCAACATCGACGTCCATGTCCGCACCACCGCACAGGAAATCCTGAACGACTTCCGCGCAACGCCGATCGACGTCATCATCACCGGCGTGGGCACCGGTGGCCATATCACCGGCGTCGCCGAAGCGCTGAAGAAAGAATGGCCGGCGCTGAAGGTCTATGCGGTCGAACCCACCGCTTCGCCGGTCATCTCCGGCGGCCAGCCGGGGCCACACCCGATCCAGGGCATCGGTGCCGGTTTCGTGCCGAAGAACCTCCACACCGCGGCACTGGACGGGGTGATCGAGGTCGATGCCGCGGTCGCCAAGGACATGGCCCGTCGCGCCGCCCGCGAAGAGGGAATGCTGGTCGGCATCTCGTCAGGCGCGACGCTCGCGGCGATTCTGCAGAAGCTGCCCGATCTACCTGACAATGCTCGCGTTCTGGGGTTCAACTACGACACGGGCGAGCGTTATCTGTCGGTGCCGGACTTCCTGCCCGAACAGTGACAGCTTTTCCCTCGCCCACCCTTGCGGTTCGGGCTTCGACCATCCTGATCGCCGCGCTGTCGGTGGCGGTGCCGGCGCTCGTCGTCCGGTACGCGCCGCCGATCGCGCCGCAATTGCCGCGCAGCGCCCGCCTGCACCGGCCCCCGCAACGCGTCGTCCCGGCCACCGTGGTGCCGCCGGTCGAACCGGTCGAGCTGGTCGATCTGTCCCTGGACGACGCTCGCGCGTTCAATGCGAGCGTCCCGTTTTCACGCGACGCCAATCCCGCCGCCCGCCGCTTCGTTCTGCAAGACGCATCGGAGGACCTAGCGCGCGCGACCGACTGCCTCGCCGCGGCCGTTATCTATGAAGCGGGCAACGATCCCGATGGCCAGCGCGCGGTGGCGCAGGTCGTGCTCAATCGGCTTCGCCACCCCGCCTTTCCCAAGACGGTATGCGGCGTCGTGTTCGAAGGGCAAGAGCGCAAGACCGGTTGCCAGTTCACCTTCACCTGCGATGGCGCGCTGACCCGCTGGGCACCGCCGGCCGCGATGTGGACCCGCGCCCGGACGATCGCGACCGCCGCACTGACCGGCGCGGTCTATCGCCCGGTCGGTTATGCCACGCATTATCACACCGACTGGGTCGTGCCGTACTGGCAGTCCAGCCTCGACAAGATCGCCGCCGTGAAGAGCCATCTGTTCTTCCGCTGGTCCGGCTGGTGGGGCACCCCGCCGGCGTTCAACCGCCACGTCGATCCGGTCGAACCGATCATCCAGAAGCTCGCGGCCTTTTCCGACGCGCATCGTCTGGGTGGTGCCGTGGCGACCGCCGAAGCGGTGTCCACCGATGCCGCCGCTCTGGCGCAGGCGTTGACCGCTGGCCTCGTCGCCCCGCCGACGACGAGCGGCGAGCCCGACAGCTTCCTCGCCGCCCTGCCCGCCAATGTTTCGCCCGACGCGTATCCGCAGCTGGCGGAAAAGGCGTGCGGGAGCCGCGACCGTTGCCGCTATCTCGGCTGGACCGATGCCAAGGCGGTGCCAAAGACCGCCGCGCTGGACCCGCAACAGATCGCGTCGATGGCGTTCAGCTATCTGCGCGACAGGCCCGCCAGTCTGGAACGGACATTGTGGAACTGCACGCTGTTCCCGCATACCCGCCCCGGTGGCTGCATGCGTCGCCAGCCAACGCCGGTCGCCACGCCCGCACCCACCGCCCTGAAAACGCCGCAGCCTTCGCCGACGCGGGGGCCGCTTCTGCTGGACGGTGTGCGCCGCGCATCGCCCCGGCCAACTGAACCGGGAGCGGCACCGGCGACCGCTCCCTGATCGCGAATCAGGCCGCCAGAAACATCTCCGGCGGCAAAGCCATCACTGCCTCGGCACCGCCCTCGATCTTCCGCCGCAGGGCGCCGGCCTCGGGCAATACACGCTCGGCGAAGAACCGTGCCGTCACCAGCTTTGCATCCAGGAACGCCGGCCCGAACCGCGCGTCGCCATCGGCTTTCAAGCGGCTCGCCGCCGTCGCCATCCGCAGCCACATCAGCCCGGTAGCCACCAGCCCCATCAGGTGCATGTAGCTGACCGCACCGGCGCCGACATTGTCCGGGTTCTTCATGCCGTTGGCCATGAACCACATCGTCGCCGCCTGAAGCTCGCCCAGCGATTTTTCCAGCCGTCCGGCCAGATCGGCTGTCGCCGCATCACCCTTTGCCGCTGCCGTTTCCTCGGCGACGATGCGAAAGAACGCCTGCACCGCGCGGCCGCCATTCTGCGCCAGTTTGCGCCCGACGAGGTCCATCGCCTGCACGCCGTTGGTACCTTCATAGATCTGCGCGATCCGGGCATCGCGGACATACTGCTCCATCCCCCATTCCTGGATGTAGCCATGGCCGCCGTACACCTGCTGCGCGGTCGTCGCGATCTCATAGCCCTTGTCGGTGCCGACGCCCTTGATGACCGGGGTCAGCAAGCCGATCAGGTCGGCCGCCATCTGGCGATCTTCCTCGGTTTCGGCCTTGTGCTCCAGATCGACCTGCAACGCTCCCCACAGGCACAGCGCCCGCAGTCCCTCGGTCCACGCCTTGCCCTCCATCAGCATCCGGCGGACGTCGGGGTGAACGAACAGCGTATCCGCCTTCTCGTTCGGCTCGGCCGGGCCGGTCAGCGCGCGACCCTGACGGCGATCGCGGGCATAGTGGACCGCGTTCTGGTATGCCGTCTCCGCCACGCCCAGCCCCTGCAAACCGACGCCGAGCCGGGCCGCGTTCATCATGATGAACATCGCGGCGAGGCCCTTCATCTCCTCGCCGACCAGCCAGCCGGTCGCGCCGTCATAGTTCATGACGCAGGTCGAATTGCCGTGGATGCCCATCTTGTGTTCGATCGATCCGCACGACACCGCGTTGCGCGTGCCGAGCGTGCCGTCGTCGCCCACCATCACCTTGGGCACCACGAACAGCGAAATGCCCTTCGAGCTTTCCGGCGCACCCGGCGTCTTTGCCAGCACCAGATGGATGATGTTGTCGGTCAGGTCGTGCTCGCCTGCCGAGATGAAGATCTTGGTGCCGGTGATGCTGTACGATCCATCACCGTTCGGTTCGGCGCGGGTGCGGATCAGGCCCAGATCGGTGCCGCATTGCGGCTCGGTCAGGTTCATGGTGCCGCCCCATTCGCCCGACACCATCTTGGGCAGGTACTTCGCCTGCTGTTCCGGCGATCCCTTCACCACCAGCGCGGCGATCGCCCCGTGTGCCAGCCCCGGGTACATCGCGAAGGCCATGTTGGCGGAGATCATATATTCCTGAAACGCGGTCGAGACGACATGCGGCATCTCCTGCCCGCCGAACGCCTCCGGCGCGGACAGCGTGCCCCAGCCCGATTCGACGAACTGGCGATATGCCTCCTTGAAGCCCGGCGGAGTCGTCACCGATCCGTCGTCATGCCGGGTGCAGCCGTGCTGGTCGCCGACCTGATTGAGCGGGAACAGTACCTCGGCCACGAAGCGGCCGCCCTCTTCCAGCACCGCATCGACGGTATCGGGCGTGGCGGCGGCGAAGCCACGGACATTGGCATGGGCGTTCAGGCCGACGACGTGTTCCAGCACGAAGCGGGTGTCGCGGACGGGGGGCGTGTATTGGGGCATCCTCTTATCCTTGCTCTTCTGCGGCCCGGCTTTCCACCAGGTCCACGAATTCGTTGAGTTCGACGATCGCTGCGTCGATGTCGCGCTTCTGGGCTTCCAACGTCGCGATGCGGGCGCGACAGCGTTCGATCGACACCTGTCGCTGGACGCGGCGACCATCGCCCAGATCGTACAGGTCGATCATCTCGCGAATCTCACCGAGCGAAAATCCGACCCGCTTGCCCCGCAGAATCCATGCCAGCCGGGCACGGTCCCGCTGCGAATAGACGCGCGTGGTCCCGCGACGCTCCGGCGCGATCAGTCCCTCGTCTTCATAGAAGCGCAGCGCCCGGGCGGTCACGCCGAACTCGCCGCAAAGATCGGTGATCGAGAAATCGTCCCGATCCCCACGCGGGGTGATCGAGGCATAGGTTGCAGCATCGGTCATAAACGACTTTTTACATTACGCTTACGTCAACGTCAATATCCGCACAGAAGCCTGCCCTGCCGCCCTCTGAGCGTTGCCGCCTCCGCGGACGAATCGCTCAGCCGATCCACCTCCATTGCCGCCAGTGAAGCGCGGCCCGTGCACAGGGCATCACAGGCCGCCGGCAGCGTGGCAGGGAACCCGATTCGCTCGCCGTCGAATTTCGCGGCGAACCGGCAATTGCCGAAAGCGATCTTTAGGCGGCTACCCCGTCGATCCAGTCGGCCCGAAGCGCTGCACCCCTGACCGTCGCCGTAATCGATCAGGACACCGATTCGCTGGCTGCTGCCCGGCGTGTCGACGATGCACATCCGGTCGGTGTCGCGCGCCCATGATCCCGCGATGCTGGTCCGTGCGGCATCCGGCACCAGTCCGGCCGCCTCCGCCGCCGCTTCCAGTCTGGCGCCCGGCGAGTTGGCTTCCCCAGACGGGTCACGCGATCCGTTGCCGCATGCCGTCAGCAGCAACGCCAGCCACAACGCACGCGTCACGCCACCCGGACCAGCGAATCGCCCTCCACGCGGCGATAGAAGCAACTCGGTGCGCCGGTGTGGCAGGCGGGTCCGGCGGGATCGCAGATCAGCCACAGCGCATCCTGATCGCAATCGATCCGCATCTCGACGACGGTCAGAACGTGCCCGGACGTCTCGCCCTTCTTCCACAATCGTCCGCGGCTGCGTGACCAGAAGGTCGCCTCGCCGGAGCGCTGCGTCGCTGCCAATGCTTCCGCATTCATATGCGCCACCATCAAGAGCGCGCCGGAGCGATCGGTGACAACGGCGGTAATCAGGCCCGCTGGGTCGTAACGGGGGTCCAGGCGGAGCGTGGTGTCGCGATCGGTCATCTGTTCGTCCTACCGAAAGGCGGCGACCCTGCAACCGCGACCGTCAACCGTGATCCCGGATCGCCTTCACCAACGCCGCCTTGTCCATGCCGGAACGGCCCTCGATCCCGATCTTGCGCGCTTCTGCCAGCAGATCGCTCTTGGTCCGGTCTTCGAGCATGACACCGTTGTGGGCCAGCGTTCCCTTCGCCTTCGCATTGGCGATCCGTGCCGCCTTCTCGGCCGAGTTCCCCTGCTTTCGCAGTTCCTCGTACAGCGCATCGTCCTTGATCGACGGTCCGTGATCGCGTGCCATGGCCGGGTTCCTTTCGCGCCCAAAAACGGCCGATGCGACGGAATGCTCCCGAAATATCGTGACAAACAGGCGACAATCCATGTCGCCGGTCCTATAGGGCCGGCGACACCAAGAGAGCCCCGCTCCCATGCTGACCACCAATCCCTATGATGTTTCCTCCGACGACGGGGACAAGCTGCGTGAAGAATGCGGCGTGTTCGGCGTCACCGGCAGCGCCAGCGCCGCCGCCCTCGTCGCACTTGGCCTCCATGCGCTGCAGCACCGGGGTCAGGAGGCCGCCGGCATCACCTCGTTCGACGGCCAGCATTTCCATACTCACCGGGCGATGGGCCATGTCGCCGGCAATTTCGACCGCGACGATGTGATCCGATCGCTGCCCGGCACCGTCGCCGCCGGCCATGTCCGCTATTCGACCAGCGGCGAGACCGCGCTGCGCAACGTGCAGCCGCTCTATGCCGAACTGTCGACCGGCGGTTTCGCGATCGCGCATAACGGCAATATCTCGAATGCGCTGAAACTGCGCCACGAACTGGTCCGGCGTGGATCGATCTTCCAGTCGACCAGCGATACCGAGACGATCATCCATCTGGTCGCTACATCGAGTTATCGCACGCTGCTCGACCGGTTCATCGACGCGTTGAAGCAGATCGAGGGTGCCTATTCGCTGGTCGTCATGACGCCGGAGGGCATGATCGCCTGCCGCGATCCACTCGGTATCCGGCCGCTGGTGATGGGTCGTCTGGATGACGCCATCATCTTCGCGTCCGAAACCGTGGCGCTCGACGTGTGCGGCGCGACGTTCGAACGGATCGTCGAACCGGGCGAGATGGTGATCGTCCAGAACGGCGAGATCCGTTCGGTGAAGCCGTTCGCGCCGGTGGCGGCACGGCCGTGCATCTTCGAATGGGTGTATTTCTCGCGGCCCGATTCGATCGTCGACGATCACTCGGTCTATTCGGTCCGCAAGGAGATCGGCGCACAGCTGGCTGCCGAATCGCCGGTCGAGGCTGATCTGGTGATCCCGGTGCCCGATTCGGGCGTGCCGGCGGCGATCGGTTATGCGCAGGCGTCGGGCATCCCGTTCGAACTGGGCATCATCCGGTCGCACTATGTCGGCCGCACCTTCATCCAGCCGAGCGACAATGTCCGCCATCTGGGCGTCAAGCTGAAGCACAACGCCAACCGCGCGCTGATCGAGGGCAAGCGGGTGATCCTGGTCGATGATTCGATCGTCCGCGGCACCACCAGCCTTAAGATCGTGCAGATGATGCGCGATGCCGGGGCCGCCGAGGTGCATCTGCGCATCGCGTCGCCCCCCACCCGCCATTCCTGCTTCTATGGCGTCGATACGCCGGAGCGGACGAAGCTGCTGGCGCACAAGCTGGACGTCGGCGGCATGACCGATTTCATCCATGCCGACAGTCTGGCGTTCGTGTCGATCGACGGCCTGTACAAGGCGCTGGGCGAAGCGAAACGCGAGGTTCGGCCGAGCTATTGCGATGCGTGCTTCACCGGCGATTACCCGACGACGCTGACCGATCAGGACGACAGCGCGCAGGTCGACCAGTTCGCGCTGCTCGCCGAACGCGTCAACTGAACCGGAACGGGATCGATGACCGAAAAGCCCCTCGCCGACCGGCTCGCCCTCGTCACCGGCGCCAGCCGCGGCATCGGTGCGGCGACCGCGCTGGCGCTGGCGGCGAAAGGCGCGCATGTCGTCATCACCGCCCGCACTGCCAAGGGACTGGAGGAGATCGAGGAAGCGATCTTCGCAGGCGGCGGATCGGCGACGATCGCGCCGCTCGACCTGACCGAAACCGATTCGATCGCGCGGCTGGCGACGGCGATCGGCGAACGCTGGCAAGCATTGGACCTGATGGTACTGAACGCGGGGATGCTCGGTAGCCTGTCTGCGGTGCCGGCGATCGATCCCAAGGAATTCGCGCAGGTCCTGACCTTGAACGTCAGCGCGCAGGCGGCGCTGATCGCGGCGTTCGACCCTCTGCTGCGGCGCGCGGACGCGGGCAAGGTGATCGGTGTTACCTCCAGCGTCGGGCGTACCCCCAGGGCCTATTGGGGTGCATATGGCGCGTCGAAGGCGGCGTTCGAGACGTTGCTGGGCGCCTATGGCGACGAGGTCGAGCAGATCGGCCGCATCCGTACCGCCATCCTCGATCCCGGCGCGACCCGGACCAAAATGCGGGCGCGGGCCTATCCGGGTGAGGACCCGCAGTCGGTCAAGGAACCATCGGTGGTCGCGGACCGCATCGTCGCACTGGCAATCGACGGTTTCCCCGCCGGCCACCGCGAGCGAGTGGAATAGCGCCGGTCGATACCGGCCTGCAGCGTCCGCCGAAAGTCCCGAAAGTCACACCCTCACGGGCGCCTGCGTGCGTATGCGCGCACGCCCGCGCGAGGCGGAGGCTAATCGATCGATGAACGGTTGAAAGAACGGTGATGAGAAGCGGATACCGGAACGTACCGCTGTAGGACACACGTTTATCGCCGAAGCGGAGTAAACCCGGCGCTTCGTCGTTGCGAGCGTAGCGACGCAACCCAGCGTCACGCGCGCTGCTCTGGATTGCTTCGCTATGCTCGCAATGACGAACATACACCGGTCTTTGTTAGTGAGAACTGGAACAAGGTGCGCGCTGGGCAAATTGCTGCTCCGCGGTCGAGCGGGCCTTTGAGAGCGTTAATCACTTGGTTCCCCGGCCTTCGCCGGGGAACCGAGTTGTTTGGAAATCGAAGTGTCCGCCTACGTCAGGTCCTGACCAGCGTTACCTGCGCGACGTCGATGCCGCCGCCGCGGAAGCCGCCTTCGCAATACATCAGGTAATAGCGCCACAGCCGCCGAAAGCGCGCGTCCAGTCGGGCCGGCAGTCGCCCGGCCCGGTCGGCGGCGTCGAAGCGGACGCGCCACAGGCGTAACGTTTCGGCATAGTCCGGACCGAAACCCTGTCGGTCCTCCCACGCCAGCCCGCGCGCCGCGGCCAGTGCGCGGAAGCGGGGTTCGGACAACAGCATCCCGCCCGGAAAGACATGGCGCTGGATGAAATCCACACTGGCGGCATAGGCGGGGAATACGTCGTCGGCGATGGCGATGTACTGGATCGCTGCTCGGCCACCCGGCTTGAGCGCGCGGGCGATCGTGTCGAGATAGATGGGCCAGTATTCCTGCCCGACGGCCTCGACCATCTCGATACTGGCGATCGCATCGAACTTGCCCTCGACGTCGCGGTAATCGGTTAGGGATACGGTGACACCGGGCAGTCCCCGCGCCTCGACCACGCGTTGCTGTTCAGCCGACAGCGTCAGCGCATGGAGCCGCCGGCCCGCCTCCGCCGCGACCGCCGCGAACGATCCCCAGCCGCAGCCGATCTCAAGGATCGTGTCGCCCGCCGCCGTCCCGGTACGGTCGAGCACCGCCTGCAGCTTGGCCGCCTGTGCATCCTCCAGCGACTGACCCGGCGCGGCGAACAGCGCGCTGGAATAGGTCAGGCTGTCGTCGAGCCATTCGCGGTAGAAGTCATTGCCCAGATCGTAATGCGCGGCGATGTTGCGCCGTGCGCCCGGCCGGTCGTTGCGACGCAGCCGGTGCCACGCCTTGGCCGCCAGCCGGACGCCGATCCCGGCTCGTGCCGAATCGCCGAGCGGCACGCGGTTGCGCATGAACAGGTCGAACAGCGGCACCGGATCGGGGCTGGACCAGTCGCCGGCTTCCCACCCCTCGTACCAGCCGACCGAACCGCCGGTCGCCAGTCGCCACAGCGCGCGCCAGCGATGCACCGCGACGGTGGCGACCGGCCCGTCGGCCCGCCCGCCGATCAGCCGCGCGCTGCCATCGGGCAAGGTCGCCTCGATCGCGCCCGTCGCCAGCCCGCGATCGATGCGGTCGAGCAACCGGTGAAACGGCCGCGCGACGGTGCGCTGGACGAACGTGCCGCGACGACGGTGAATGGCCCCTGCTTCCATGCGCGGCCCCATGCACCGCCGAACGCGTTCAGGAAAGCCCAGAGCAAATTGTGTGAAGTCGGACCCATCCCTTAACCGTTTGGCCTGAGCGAAGTCGAAGGCCACCTCTGCACCAAGTGCTTCGACTGCGCTCAGCGCGAACAGGTCGGGTCAGGCGCTCGGTGTCCTACAGCTTCCTTGCCGCCGCCAATGCCCGTTCGCGCGCCTCGCGGTGGCCGATGATCTTGGCGGGATAATCGCGCGGGCGGCATCCGGCATCGTCGGGGTCGTGGATCGCGGCGTTGCCGACCTTGGCCAGTTCGGGCACCCAGCGGCGGATATAGTCGCCGGCGTCGAATTTCTCCGACTGGCTGAGCGGCGCCATGATCCGGCCGAACATGTTGGCATCCACGCCGGTGCCGGCGACCCATTGCCAGTTGACCGAATTGTTGCCGTAATCGGCATCGACCAGACAGTCCCAGAACCAGCGTTCGCCCTCCCGCCAGTCGATCAGGAGATGTTTGACGAGGAAGCTGGCGGTAATCATCCGTACCCGGTTGTGCATCCATCCGCTCTGCCACAATTGGCGCATCCCGGCGTCGACGATCGGATAGCCGGTCCGACCCTCCTGCCATGCCTTCAGATCCGCCCTGGCCTGCTGGTCGTTGCGCCACGGCAGGCGATCATATTTTTCCCGACCGTTGCGGTCGCCATAATCGGGCAGCGCCATGATGACGCCGTGCGTGAAGTCCCGCCACGCGATCTCCTGACGGAAGGTGACGGCGTCACGGTGTCCGTCGGTCTGGTGCCAGATGGTCCGCGCCGATACCTCGCCGAAATGCAGGTGCGGCGAGAGGCGCGTCGTCCCTTCCTCGGCGGGCATGTTGCGGGCGGTGTCATAGGCCGCCATCTTCTCGCCCACCTCCTTCGCTCGCTCCAACGCGACGGACTCGCCGGGCGTCCAGTCCTCGTCGAAGCCGCCGGACCAGTCTGGCTTGGTCGGCAGCAATCGCCATTTGTTCAGATCGTCGCTTGCCGGCCAATGAGCCGGTGCGTCGATCTTGCGCGGTGCGGGCATCGGCTCTTCGGGCGGCAGGAACGATTGCAGCGCCTTCCAGAAAGACGAATAGATACGGAACGGCGTGCCCGATCCGGTGCGGATATCCTCGATATGCGCCAGATGATTGCCGTCATGCAGGCACAGACGATCGCCGAGCGCCGCCTCCGCCTCCCGCCACCATGGTTCGTAGTGGCGCAGGGCATGCACGCGTGTGGCGCCGGTCTGTTCGACCAGCTTGGCGAGTTCCTCGGCAGCGCGGCCGCGGCGCAGGATCAGGCGGCTGCCCTTGTCCTTCAGATCGGCGGCGAGCGAGGTCAGGCTGTGATGCAGCCACCAGCGCTGTGCCCCGCCGATCCGCCAGTCGCCCGGCGTTTCGTCGTCGAGGATATAGACCGGGATCACCGGCCCCTCATGCGCCGCCGCGATCAGGGCGGGCTGGTCGTGGAGGCGCAGGTCCTGGCGGAACCAGAGGATAACGGGATCGGTCATGGCCGGCCCAACGCAAGGCCGGGGCGAATGCTCCACCGTTACCGCGCGGCGAAGGCTTCGCCGAGAATGAGGATCGCATCGACGTGCCGCCGCGCGATGGCCATCACGTCGTCGCCATACCCGCCGCCCACCGTGCTGGCGAGCGGCAGGCCCCGCCCGATCGCGAGGCGCGCCATCAACCTTTCGCGCCGTGCCAGTCCGTCCAGCGTCAGGCCCAGCCGGCCGAGCCGATCGTCCTCGAACGGATCGACCCCCGCCTGATAGAGGATCAGTTGCGGCTGCATCTCGTCGATCAGCGGCACCAGCGTCGATTCGAGTGTTGCCAGATACGCGTCGTCGCCCATGCCGTCGGCCAGCGGCACGTCGAGCGTCGATTGCGCCTTGCGGGCCGGGAAGTTCTTTTCGGCGTGGATCGAATAGGTCGCGATCTCCGGCCGTCCGGCGGTCAGCGCGGCGGTGCCGTCGCCCTGATGAACATCGACATCGACGATCAGGAGCCGGTCGACCGTCCCCTCCTCGACCAGCCGGATCGCCGCGACCGCCAGATCGTTGAACACGCAATATCCCGCACCCGTATCGTGCAGGGCATGATGGCTGCCGCCGGCGGTGTTGGCGGCGAAGCCATGCTCCATCGCCAGCAGCGCCGCCGCCCAGGTGCCGCCCGGCACCATCGCCGCGCGGGTGGCGACCGTGGGCGTCACGGGAAAGCCGATGCGGCGTTCCTTCACCGGCGGCACGCGGGCCGCCAGCACCTCGGCGACGTAATCGGGGTCGTGCGTCGCCTCCAGCCAAGGGGTCGGCATCGGTGCCGCCTCGTGCCACGCGATGCGTTCGCTCTCGGCGATCAGCAGGTCGCGGATCGCGCCGTTCTTGCCCCAGCGATAGGTCGATCGGCCGGGCGCTTCGGTGACATAGGCGGGATGATGGACGACATGGATCACGCCGCCTAGTTAGGGTCGCGAACCACGACCGGCCACCACGATCCGCCACCGGGAGCCTGCATGACCCAACATTATGTCCGTCCAGACGTACGCCGCTTCCTCGATTACCTGAACGCCCTGCCCGGCCCGCGCACGCACGAGGTCGAGCCGGTCGTCGCCCGCCAGATGTTCGCGGCGACCAAGGATCTGACCGATCCGCCGGTCGGTGAGCTTGCCGTGATCCGCGATCTGGCAATCCCCCGCCCGGATGGTGGGACGATCCCGGCGCGGCTGTTCGATGCGCAGGCGACGCGGGTGCCGGGGCCGGTAATGGTGTTCTATCATGGCGGCGGTTTCGTGTTCGGCGATATTGATACGCATGCCAGCCTGTGCGCGGAGATGGCGCGGGTGCTGGGGTTGCCGGTCGTATCGGTCGATTACCGGCTGTCGCCCGAACATCGCTGGCCGGCGGCGCCCGACGACGCGGAGGCGGCGGCGCGGTGGGTGGCGTCTAACCCCGCAGAGCTGGGCGTCGCCGCGACGGCGCTGGTGCTGTGCGGCGACAGCGCGGGCGGGATGCTGACGATCAACACGGCGATGGCGTTGCGCGACGAGCCGGCAGCGGTGCCGGTGATCGTGCAGGCGCCGCTCTATCCGGTCACCGACCCGGCCGGACGTTATCCCTCGTTCGAGGAGTTCGCGGACGGGTTCGTCCTGACCAAGGCGGCGATGCTGTGGTTCGGGGATGCCTATGCCGCCGACGTCACGCATCCGCGCGGATCGCCGATGACGGTCGACCTGAGCAACCTGCCGCCGGCGATCGTCGTGGCGGCTTCGCTCGATCCCCTGCGCGATCAGGGACGGGCCTATGCCGCGCGGCTGATCGAGGCGGGGGTGCCGGTGGTGTACCGGGAGGCGGTGGGGACGATCCACGGCTTCGCCACCCTGCGCAAGGCGATCCCCTCGGCAGCGGGCGAAATCGCCGGCTTCCTGATCGCGCTGAAGGCCGTCGTGACGGAATGCGAAGCGGCGCGCGTGATGGCGCAGGCGGCAGGATGAGCGACCTTCCCTATCGCCCCTGTGCGGGTGTCATGCTGCTGAACCGCGACGGCCGCGTCTTCGTGGGGCAGCGGATGGATACGACGATCGAGGCGTGGCAGATGCCGCAGGGCGGGATCGATCCGGGCGAGGATGCGCTGACCGCCGCGATCCGCGAACTGGGCGAGGAGACCGGCGTCGCACCAGACAAGGTGGAACTGATCGCGGAGGCGCCCGGCGACTTCACCTACGACCTGCCGCCCGAATTGATCGGCAAGGCGTGGAAGGGCAAATGGCGCGGGCAGACGCAGCGCTGGTTCCTGTTCCGCTTTCTGGGCGAGGATGCGGATGTCGATATCGACACCAGCCACCGCGAATTCCGGGCCTGGCGCTGGATCGATCCCGACGACCTGCCGCGCCTGATCGTGCCGTTCAAGCGCGCGCTGTACGAGTCGGTGCTGGCGGCGTTCCGGCCTCAACTCGCCGCATCGGACGGTCGTTGAGCGGTTGCAGCATCGGTCGCGGGCTTTAGGGTGGCATCCGTGTTGCCGCTTATCCTGATCCTGCAAGCCGCCGCGCCCGGTGCGGCCACGCCGCCCGCGCCGCCGTCCGGCCCGACCGATGCGGGGGCGATGATCCCCGAATCGATCCGCGCGATGCTGGATGCCGCGCTGGAATCGGGGAACGACGGCGATGTCTCCACCATCGTCCGCTATGCGCGGTCGGCCGATCCGTTGAGCGGCGACGCGGTGCTGGCCATCGCGGAGAAATGGCGCGCCGACCGCGCCGCCGCGCGCGAACAGGTGATCCGTCAGGCGAGTTTCCTGAACCTGTGGAAGGGTCGCGCGGAGGTGGGCGGGTTCGTCACGACGGGCAATTCGGATACTGCGGGTGGCAGCGCGGTGCTGGCGGCGGAGCGTGAGGGGCTGCAATGGCGGCACAAGTTCCGGGCACAGGCGGATTACCAGGAAAGCCTGAACGTCACGACGCGCGAGCATTACCTGATCTCGTACGAGCCCAACTACAAGTTCGACGACCGCGCCTATGTCTATGGCGCGGTCCAGTATGAGAGCGACCGGTTCCTGGGCTATAACGACCGTCTGTCGATATCGAGTGGTGCCGGTTACAGCCTGGTCAAGGGACCACGGACGCAGCTCGATCTGGAACTGGGGCCGGCATATCGGCACACCGCCTTCACGGACGACACCATCCAGTCGAGCATCGCCGGGCGTGGATCGCTCGATTTCCGCTGGCAGATACTGGGCGGCCTGACGCTGAGGGAACAGGCATCCGCCTATGTCCAGCGGTTCAATTCGACGGTCAGCAGCATGACCGCGATCAACGCCAAGCTGCTCGGGCCGCTGTCGGCGCAACTGTCGTACAACGTGCAATATGAAAGCATGCCGCCGGTCGGGCGGGAGACGACGGACACCATCAGCCGCGCCTCGCTGGTCTATTCGTTCTGACCGTGGCGGCCCTCAGCGCCCTTGAGCGGTCCGTCACCGAACGGATCGACGGCGCGGCGATGCTGGCGCAGGTCGAGGCATGGGGCGCGATCAACAGCGGCACGCGCAACCTCGCCGGGCTGGCGACGATGGCGACCCGGCTGGCCGATGCCGCCGCCGCCCTGCCCGGCGACATCCGGCTGGTCGATCCGGTGCCGGTCGACAGCATCGGCGGCGACGGGCGCCGAATCATGCTGGATCACGGCCGGCATCTGGTGGTGACGGTGCGACCGGATGTGGCGACGCGATTGCTGTTCGTCGGCCATATGGACACGGTGTACGGCGTCGATCACCCGTTCCAGCACCTGACCTGGCGGCCGGACGGCGCGCTGGTCGGCCCCGGCGTCACCGACATGAAAGGCGGTCTGGCGGTGATGCTGGCCGCACTGACGGCGGTGGAGGCGGACGGCGGCGCGGCGGGGATCGGGTATGACATCCTCATCAATGCAGACGAGGAAACCGGATCGCTGTCGTCGTCGGCGCTGATCGCCGAGCTGGCGGCGGGCAAGCTGGCGGCGCTGGGCTACGAACCCGCGCTGGCGGACGGCACGCTGGCCGGCGCGCGGGGCGGCACCGGCAATTTCTCGATCGTGGTACGCGGGCGCAGCGCCCATGCCGGCCGCAACCCGGAAGATGGCCGCAACGCGGTCGTCGCCGCGTCCGACCTCGCGGTGCGGCTCGCTGCGGCGCGGGCGCCGATGCTGGGAGTCAACCCGGCGCGGATCGATGGCGGCGGCCCCAATAACATGGTGCCCGATCTCGCCGTCCTGCGCGTGAATTTCCGGCCGCGCGATGCCGAGGCGATCGCACAGGGTCGGGCGATACTGGACGAGACGGTGGCGACGATCGCCGGCGAGCATGACGTCGGCATCGACCTGCATGGCAGCTTCAATCGACCGCCCAAGCCGATCGATGCCGGCGCCGAACGCCTGTTCGCGCTGGTCGGTCGCGCCGGTGCCGATCTGGGGCTGACGATCGGCCGGCGCGATACCGGCGGCGTGTGCGACGGCAACAACGTCGCCGCCGCCGGCGTGCCGGTGGTCGATACGATGGGCGTTCGCGGCGGCGCGATCCATTCGAGCGACGAATTCCTGCTGGTCGACAGTCTGGTCGAACGGGCGGCCTTGTCGGCGGTCACCATCCTGCGACTGGCAAAAGGGGGGCTGGCATGACGTTCCGCATCCGCGCCGCCACCGATGCCGATCTTCAGCATCTGTACGAGATGGCGAAGCTGACGGGCGGCGGCTTCACCAACCTGCCGCCCGATCGCCGGTCGCTGAAGGCCAAGCTGGATCGCAGCCATACCGCCTTCGCCCGCACCGAGGGGCCGGTGATCGACGAACTGTTCGTGCTGGTGCTCGAGAATACGAGGACCGGCGAGGTGCGCGGTACGTGCCAGTTGTTCACGCAGGTCGGCGAGCAGCATCCGTTCTACAGCTATCGCCTCGGCACGCTGACGCAGCACAGCCGCGAACTGGGGCGGACGTTTCGCGCCGAGATGCTGACGCTGACCACCGATCTGGAAGGGTCGAGCGAAGTCGGCGGGCTGTTCCTTCATCCCGGCGAGCGCGCGGGCGGGCTCGGGCTGCTGCTCGCGCGGTCGCGATACCTGTTCATTGCCGCGCACCGGCCGCGTTTCGCCGATCGCATTCTGGCGGAGTTGCGCGGGGTGATCGACGAGGCGGGGGGATCGCCGTTCTGGGACGGGCTGGCCGGGCGCTTCTTCGGGATGAATTTTCAGGATGCCGACCAGTTCAATGCGATCAACGGGCATCAGTTCATCGCCGACCTGATGCCCAAGCACCCGATCTATACCGCCATGCTGTCCGACGGCGCCCGCGCTGCGATCGGCCTGCCGCACCCATCCGGGCGGGCGGCGATGCGGATGCTGGAGCATGAGGGGTTCCGGTACGAGGGTTATCTCGACATCTTCGATGGCGGCCCGACGATGACCGCGCGCACCGATCAGGTGACTTCGGTGCGCGGCGCGGCCGAGGCGCGCGTGGTGGCGATCGACGGCATGAACGACGGCGGCGGCGACGACGAATTGGTTGCCAGCGGTCGGCTGGCCGCATTCCGCTGCGCGTTCGGTCGGGTACGCGAGGTGGCGGACGGCGTCCTCCTGTCGCCCGACTGCGCCGCCGCGCTGGGGGTCGAGGCAGGGGACAGCGTGATGCGGGTCGGGCGATGGTAGGGCTGCCGATGACGGGACTGGTCGAGATCAATTTCGACGGCATCATCGGCCCCAGCCATAATTATGCCGGCCTCAGCCCCGGCAATCTGGCGGCGACGCGCAACGCCGGCAAGGTCGCGCACCCCCGCGCCGCCGCGTTGCAGGGGATCGCCAAGATGCGCGCCAACCTGTCGCTGGGGCTGGTGCAGGGTATCCTGCCGCCGCACCCCCGCCCCGACCACCGCTGGCTTGCCGCCCTCGCCACCGATTACGATCGCGCGCCGATCCATCTGAAGGCGCAGGCATTGTCCGCGTCGGCGATGTGGGCGGCCAACGCCGCCACCGTCTCGCCCGCCCCGGACACAGGCGACGGTCGCTGCCACCTGACGGTCGCCAATCTGGTGACGATGGCGCATCGCAGCCATGAATGGCCGGCGACGCTGGCGATGCTGCGCATGGCGTTCGCCGACCCCGCGTTTGCCGTCCACCCGCCGGTGCCCGCGCCGTTCGGGGACGAGGGCGCCGCCAACCACATGCGGCTGACCGATCATCACGGTGCCGCCGGCGTCGAGATATTCGTCTATGGCGAAGCGGGCGGCCCCTTCCCCGCGCGGCAGTCGCGCGAGGCGAGCGAGGCGGTGGCGCGCGCGCATGGGTTGGACCCGGCGCGCACGCTGTTCGTGGAGCAGTCCGCCGCCGCGATCGCCGCCGGTGCGTTCCACAACGATGTCGTCGCGGTCGCCAACGAACGCGTGCTGTTCGCGCATGAACAGGCGTTCGCCGATCCGGCGCAGGTGTATGCCGACCTCCGCCGCCTGCTTCCCGCGATCGAGATCGTCGAGGTGCCGGCCGCCGCCGTCAGCCTGCAGGATGCGATCACGTCGTACCTGTTCAACGCGCAGCTCGTCTCGACCGGGGATGGCGCGACGCTGGTCCTGCCCGACGAGGCGCGCGCGAACGCCGCGGTGTGGCGATGGCTGGAGCGGCATGTGGCCGGCAACGGCCCGATCCGCCGGCTGCATGTGGTCGATGTCCGCGAATCGATGGCCAATGGTGGTGGCCCTGCGTGCCTGCGGCTGCGGGTCGTCGCCGATCCGGCCACGATCGACCCGCGCTTTCTGGTCGATGACAGCAAGCTGGACCGGATCGCCGCGCTGGTGGCGGAGGCGTGGCCGGAGGCGATCGCGGCCGATGCGATCGGCGATCCTGCGCTGATCGCCGTCATCGAAGGCGCGCGTCGTCGGTTGCTGGGCCTGCTTGATCTGGGTGAGTTGATCGACGCCTAGACCCTTTCCACCCTCACCCTTCCGCGGCTTTGCCGCTCCCTCCCTCTCCCGCCGGGAGAGGGAACGACGCCCTAAACTGTCGGGTTAACTGACAGATAACCATATCGCTTAACCCGGATATGGCGGATTTCCGGGATTGGCCCCGGTCTTGCCTAACTACGACCATGCTGACCCGCCTTGCCCGCCTGTTCGTCATCAAGACCAAATTCGAGGCGTTCCTCGTCATCTATGGCCTCGCGCTCGGCGCGACGCATCGGGGGGTGCAGTATCTTCAGCAATATCCCGGTACGGGTGGCTGGCTGTTGTTCGCGTGCTGCCCGATCGCGGTGTTCATGGCCGGCGGCCGCATCCTCGACTCGCTGGAGCGCGAATATGCTGGCTGACGCGCTTTCCCGGTCAACAGGATAACTTGGCTCCTTTCCGGCGCGGTCTCGCCTATCTGCACAGGACATGAGCACGCTCACCCATCTGCAACGCCTCGAAGCCGAGAGCATCCATATCCTGCGCGAGGTCGTCGCCGAGACCGAGCGACCGGTGATGCTGTATTCGGTCGGCAAGGATTCGGCGGTGATGCTGCATCTGGCGAAGAAGGCGTTCGCGCCGGGCAAGCCGCCCTTCCCGCTGCTGCATGTCGACACGACGTGGAAATTCCGCGCGATGTACGACCTGCGCGACCGGGCCGCCGCCGAGGCCGGCATGGAACTGATCGTCCATCGCAACCCGGAGGCGGAGGCGCAGGCGATCAACCCGTTCGATCATGGCGGCCGCCACACCGACATGTGGAAGACGGAGGGGCTGAAACAGGCGCTGACGCTGGGCGGGTACGACGCCGCCTTCGGTGGCGCGAGACGTGACGAGGAGAAGAGCCGGGCGAAGGAGCGCATCTTCTCGTTCCGCTCCGCCAGCCATGGCTGGGACCCCAAGGCGCAGCGGCCGGAATTGTGGCGGTTGTACAATACCCGCCTGAACCGCGGCGAATCGCTGCGCGTGTTTCCGCTGTCGAACTGGACCGAGCTGGATATCTGGCAGTACATCCTGGCCGAGGGGATCGAGATCGTCCCCCTTTATTTCGCCGCGCCGCGCCCGACCGTGGAGCGCGACGGCATGTTGCTGATGGTCGATGACGACCGGTTCCGGCTGCATCCCGGCGAGGTGCCGGTGGAGCGGTCGATCCGTTTCCGGACGCTCGGCTGTTACCCGCTGACCGGCGCGGTCGAGAGCGAGGCGGATACGCTGTCCGCGATCATCCAGGAGATGCTGTTGACGACCACGTCGGAGCGGCAGGGCCGGGCGATCGATCACGATCAGTCGGGCAGCATGGAAAAGAAGAAGCGCGAGGGATATTTCTGACATGACGGCCTATCGCCCCGATGCGCTCGTCGCCGAGGATATCGACGCCTATCTGGCGGGCCACGCCGCCAAGACGATGCTGCGCTTCATCACCTGCGGGTCGGTGGACGACGGCAAGTCGACGCTGATCGGCCGCCTGCTGTACGATTCGCGCGCGATCTTCGAGGATCAGCTGGCGGCGCTGGAGGCGGATTCGGCGCGGGTCGGCACGCAAGGGACGAATATCGATTTCGCGTTGCTGGTCGACGGCCTGACAGCCGAGCGCGAGCAGGGCATCACGATCGACGTCGCCTATCGCTTCTTCGCGACCGAGCGACGCAAATTCATCGTCGCCGACACGCCCGGCCACGAACAATATACCCGCAACATGGTGACGGGCGCCTCGACCGCCGACTGCGCCGTCATCCTGATCGATGCGCGCAAGGGCGTGCTGACCCAGACGCGGCGGCACAGCTATCTGGCGAACCTCGTCGGTATCCGTGAGATCGTGCTGGCGGTGAACAAGATGGATCTGGTCGGCTACGACCAGTCCGTGTTCGACAGCATCGTCGAGGAATATCGCGCCTTTGCCGCCTCGATCGGCATCGACCGCTTCACCGCCATTCCGCTGTCAGGCCTGACCGGCGCGAACGTGACCGAACGCGCCGATGCCATGCCCTGGTATGCGGGGCCGACGCTGCTCCAGCATCTGGAGGTCGTGCCGGTCGATACCGATCGCGCGGCGACGCGGCCGTTCCGCCTGCCGGTGCAATGGGTCAACCGGCCCGATCTGGACTTTCGCGGGTTCGCCGGCATGATCGCGGCCGGATCGGTCAGCGTCGGCGAGCGGGTCCGCATCGTCCCGTCGGGCCGCACCACGCAGGTGGCGCGGATCATCGGTGCGGACGGCGAGCGCACCCGGGCGGTGGCCGGCGAGGCGGTGACGGTGACGCTGGCGGACGAGGTCGATTGCTCGCGCGGCGACGTGATCGCCGCCGCCGACAGCCCCCCGGCGATCGCCGACCAGTTCGTCGCGACGATCGTCTGGCTGGCCGACCAGCCAATGGTGCAGGGTCGCGGTTACTGGCTGAAACTCGGCACGCAGATGGTCAACGCGACCGTCCAGCCGCCCCGCTACGTGATCGACGTGAATACGCAGGCCGAATTGTCGGCCACCACGCTGGAACTGAACGATATCGGCGTGGCCGAGGTCTATTGCGACCGCCAGATCGTGTTCGAACCCTATGCCGATGGCGTCGATCTGGGTGGCTTCATCCTGATCGACCGCGCGACCAACGCGACCGTCGCAGCGGGGATGATCGATCAGGCGCTGCGCCGCTCGGGCGATGTCCACTGGCAGTCGATCGACGTGACGCGCGAGGCGCATGCGTCCCAGAAGGGACAGAGCCCGCGCGTGCTGTGGTTCACCGGCCTGTCCGGATCGGGCAAGTCGACGATCGCCAATCTGGTCGAACGGAAACTGCACGCACTCGGCCGCCACAGCTTCCTGCTCGACGGCGATAATATCCGCCACGGTTTGAACCGCGATCTCGATTTCTCCGAGGCCGGGCGGATCGAAAATGTCCGGCGGGTGGGAGAGGTGGCGCGGTTGATGGCGGATGCGGGGCTGATCGTCCTCACCGCCTTCATCTCGCCCTTCCGCGCCGAACGTGACATGGTGCGCGGCATGTTGCCGGTCGGGGAATTCGTCGAAATCTTTGTCGATACCCCGCTGGCCGTGGCGGAGGCGCGTGACGTGAAGGGGCTGTATGCCAAGGCGCGAGCCGGCCAGATCGCCGATTTCACCGGCATCTCCAGCCCGTACGAAGCGCCTGCCCGGCCGGATATCCGCATCGACACGACGCGCGAGACGCCGGAAACGGCAGCCGAGCGGATCGTGGAGCATGTGATCGGCATCTGGAGCCCCGACCTTTGACCGACACCGCACTGGCCGCCGTGATCGCCCGCGAGGCGGGGATATTGCTGAAGGCGATCCGGGCCGAAGGACGCGAGGCCGGCAAGGCGCTGGGCGATCGTGGCGATGCGGAGGCGAACCGGCTGATCCTCGCGCGCCTCGCCGCCGAACGCCCGGACGATTTCGTACTGTCCGAAGAGAGCATCGACGATCGTCGCCGTTGCGGTGCGCGGCGGGTATGGATCGTCGATCCGCTGGACGGCACGAAGGAATATGCCGGCGGACTGGCCGACTGGGCGGTGCATATCGGCCTGGCGGTCGACGGCCGGCCATCAGTGGGGGCGGTGGCCGTGCCCGAACTGGACCGGGTGTGGTGCACCGACCATGCCCATGCCGCGCTGGCGCCGTTGCAGGATCGCCTGCGCGTCGTCGTCAGCCGATCGCGTTGCCCCGATATCGCCCATGACGTCGGCGTCGCGCTGGATGCCGAAATGATCGGCATGGGATCGGCCGGGGCGAAGGCGATGGCGGTCGTCGATGGCCGCGCCGATATCTATCTGCACGAGGGCGGCCAGTATGAATGGGACAATTGCGCCCCCGCCGCCGTGGCGCTTGCCGCCGGGCTGCATGCGTCGCGGATCGACGGCAGTCCGCTGGTCTATAACTGTGCGGACCCGTTGCTGCCCGATCTGCTGATCTGTCGGCCGGAACTGGCGACGCAGGTGCTGGCCACGATCGCCGAGGCGCGCGGCTGAGTTAGATGGGCATGCGTTCCAGCATCCGCGCCATCACCCGGCGATAGAGCGTCTCGCCGTCCACCAGCAGGTCGATCATCGGATCGGTCGGGTCGGCCATGACGCCGTCGCCCGGAAAATAGCCGATCCGGTCGGTCACGACATGCGCGCCGATCCCATTGTAGAAATCGGCCAGCGCCTCGATCACCCGTTTCGACCGGCCATAGCTGTGATCGCCGTCGATCCACGCCGACGACGGCAGGAATACCCCGACGTAACGACGCCAGTGGCGCAGATGCCCCGTCACACGTTCGACATGCGACTCCGCCTCGCCATCGCCATAAGCGCAATCGAACAGATAGGTCGGTGACGCCGTCCGGGCGATCATCGCGGGATCGACCGGGTCGGTCAGCACGAGAAAACCGTCCCGGCGCAGGCGTGTTGCAAAGGCGCTGCCGACGCGCCCGGTCGCGCCCAGCACGATGGCGCTGCCCGGCGCCTCCGCCGTTTCGCCACGCCGATCGGCGCCGGCGCTTGCCTGCATATCGTTCAATGCGATCTCCCGGACCGGGGGCGCCACGATCGTGGCGCCGGGGTCCGGTGCGGACATCCTGCCCGCCTCCGATGCGTTTCGCAATCGGTCAATGAAAAGATCGTTATCGAAGATCGGGTATGCTTTTTCGATGTCGGGCTTGCGGTCGATCTCGTGGATGTTATCTCTTGCGACAGAACATATCGGAGAGAGTGATGGACCTGCGCTTTACGCCTGAGGAAGAGGCTTTCCGTGATGAGGTACGCGCTTTCCTCGCCGACAAGCTGCCCGCGCATCTGTCGCGGAAGGTGAAACATGGACTGGCGATGACCAAGGCGGACATGGAGGAATGGCACGGCATCCTCCACGCCAAGGGCTGGCTGGCGAGCCATTGGCCCGAACGCCATGGCGGCCCCGGCTGGACGGTGGTGCAGCGATCGATCTTCGAGGACGAAAGCGCCCGTGCGAATGCGCCGCGCATCGTGCCGTTCGGGGTCAACATGCTGGGGCCGGTGCTCATCAAATACGGATCGGACGAGCAGTGCCAGCGCATCCTGCCGCGTATTCTCGACGGCACCGACTGGTGGTGTCAGGGATATTCCGAACCCGGCGCGGGATCGGACCTCGCCAGCCTGAAGACCAGCGCGGTGCGCGATGGCGACCATTATGTCGTCAACGGGCAGAAGACGTGGACGACGCTGGGCCAATATGCCGACTGGATCTTCTGCCTCGTCCGCACCGATCCGACCGCGAAGGCGCAGGAGGGCATCTCGTTCCTGCTGATCGACATGAAGAGCCCCGGCATCGAGGTGCGGCCGATCGTGCTGCTGGATGGCGATCCGGAGGTGAACGAGGTGTTCTTCACCGACGTGCGCGTGCCGGTGGCCAATCTGGTCGGCGAGGAGAACAAGGGCTGGACCTATGCCAAATACCTCCTGACCTATGAGCGTACGAATATCGCCGGCGTCGGATCGTCGATCGCAGCGTTCGACCGGCTGAAATCGATCGCCGGTCTGTTGACGCGCGGTGGCCGACCGCTGGCGGACGATCCATTGTTCGCGGCCCGGCTGGCCCGGATCGAGATCGACCTCGCCAATATGGCGACGACCAACATGCGCGTCATCGCGGCGGCGGCGAACGGAGGCGCACCGGGCGCGGAAAGCTCGATGTTGAAGATCAAGGGCACCGAAATCCGCCAGGCGATCACCGCCCTCACCCGTCGCGCCTATGGCCCCTATGCCCAGCCCTTTATTCCGGAGGCGCTGGAGGATGGCTATAACGGCGAACCGGTGGGGCCGGAGGACGCGGGGTCCGCCGCGCCGACCTATTTCAACTATCGCAAGCTCTCGATCTTCGGCGGGTCGAACGAGGTGCAGAAGAACATCATTTCCAAAATGATCGTGGGGCTCTGATGGATTTCCAGCATTCCGAAGACCGGCAGATGCTCGCCGACACGCTGCGTCGTTTTCTGGCGGAGCGGGCGCCGATCGAGGCGCGCAACAAGGCGGCGTATGGCGAGACCGGCTATAGCCCCGATGTGTGGCGGGGGCTGGCCGAACTGGGCGTGATCGGCGCGCTGTTCGGCGAGGATGTCGGCGGCTTCGGCGGTGGCGGCTTCGACATCATGGTGGTGTTCGAGGAGATCGGCCGGGCGCTGGCGGTCGAACCGTTCCTCGGCACGCTGATGGCCGGGCGGGCGCTGGCAGTATCCGGGCGCACGGCCGAGCTGGAGGAAATCATCGCCGGCACGACGATCGTCGCCTTTGCCCATGCCGAACCGCAGGACCGCGCCACCGGCGATCCGCTCGCGACGCGCGCGACGGCCGACGGCGATAGCTGGGTGTTGAATGGTGCGAAGGCGGTGGTCGTGCAGGCGGAGGCGGCCGACCGGTTGCTGGTGTCGGCGCAGACCGATGCGGGACCTTCCCTGTTCCTGGTCCCGGCCGACGCAGCCGGCGTGCAACTGCACGGCTATGCGAATGTCGATGGCGGCCGGTCGGCGGAGGTGTCGTTGAAGGACGTCCGGGTCGAGGTATCGGCACGGGTGGCCGATGACGGCACGGCGGCGATCGCCGCGGCGGAGGCGGCCGGGCTGCTCGCCTTGTCGGCCGAGGCGCTGGGCGCGATGGAAATCGCGAAGTCGGCGACGATCGATTACCTCCAGACCCGCAAGCAGTTCGGGGTGCCGATCGGCAAGTTCCAGGCGCTGCAACACCGGATCGCGACGGTTCTGCTGGAGATCGAACAGGCGCGCTCCGCCGTCATCAATGCGGCCGATGCCTTTGGCGGCGAGACCGCCGATCGCGCGCTGTCCGCGGCGAAATACACGATCGGTGCGACCGGCCAACTGGTGGCCGAAGAGGCGATCCAGTTGCACGGCGGCATCGGCATGACGTGGGAGCTGCCGCTGTCCCATTATGCCAAGCGGATCACGATGATCGACGGGCAACTGGGCGATCAGGACGAGCATCTGCAACGCTATATCGCGCTGGGTCGCGCTGCGTGACCGGCGCCGGCTTGGGCGACGGTGTCGCCTGAGCCGGTCGATCGGCGCGTGTCTATCAGTAGAGCGACGCTGGCCGGAAAGCCGTCAACGGGGACGGGCAGAAACGAAATCAGGCCGGTGTGTCGCCACACCGGCCTGAATTTTTCCATTCCATCCCAATGGGATGGTGGTGCGCCCGGAACGATTCGAACGTCCGACCCTCAGATTCGTAGTCTGATGCTCTATCCAGCTGAGCTACGGGCGCCCGGTGGAGGTGCGCTCTTAGCAGTGTTCGGCGACCGCGCAAGAGCGTTGCGCCGGAAAAGTGAGGATCGTAGGGCCGAAACATGAAAAAAGTCGCATTGATCGTTGTTCTGGCGCTGTCGGGCTGCGCCGGAGACCGTGGCACCTATCCGTCGCTCGCCATCCGGCCGACGGAGAAGGTCGGGTTCGCCGAGCCGACGCCACCACCGCCAACCGTGGCCAAGTCCGATCCGGCGCTCGATGCGACGCTCGCCGGCATGACGGCGAAGCTGCGCGCGATCGTTTCGGGATTCGATGCCGATGCCGCGCGGGCCGAGCGGGCCGCCGCCGCCGCGCGGGGGCGGCCGGTGGGCAGCGATCCATGGCTGACCGCGCAGACCGCGCTCGCGGCGCTCGACGAATGGCGCGCGCAGGCATCGACGCTGGCGAGCGACGCCAGCCAGTTGGCGAGCGACCGGGCGGCGACGCTGGCGCCTGAATATCCCGGCGTGGATGCGATGCAACAGGCCGCCACGGCGGAGGCGACGCGGCAGGATGGCGTGATCGGCCGTATTCAGGCGTCGCTGCCGGCCGCCTAGAAATCCTTTAGCAGCGGCAGGAAGCTGGAATAATCGTCGGTCCATGCCGCCAGACCGGGCCGGGTCCGCAGCGCCGTCCAGTCCGGGTCGCCGGCGGTGAACGCCGCCAGCAGTGCCGGATCGCGCGACAGGGCGATCCAGACCGAGGTGGACGCATCCGCCTGCAACGCGGATGGCCGATGATGGAACTGCGCCGCGTGCCAGCCGTCCTCGCGCGCCACGGCGGCGACGACGGGTTCCAGATCGAGGAAGCGGTTCGAGATATGGACCAGCAGCAGCCCACGCGGACCCAGCACGCGAGCGTAGGTGACGAACGCCTCCCGCGTCATCAGATGCATCGGCACCGCGTCGGATGAAAACGCGTCGAGCGCCAGCAGGTCGAGGCTGTTCGACGGCTCGTTCTCCAAGCTGATCCGCGCGTCACCCAGCCGGATGACCGGGTTCGGCAGACAACGAGAGAGGTAGGTGAACTGACCGGTGTCGCGCGCGATATGGATCACCGCCGGATCGATCTCGTAGAAGCGCCAGTCCTGTCCGGCGCGGGCGTAGCAGGACAGCGTTCCCGTCCCCAGACCGACCACGCCGACGCGGGCGTGCGGGCCATATAGCCGGGGCAGCGCCAGCATCGCCTGCCCGACGCCGGAGCCGGGCGCGTAATAGGTCGTCGGCGTCCGCTCCCGCTCCACGCTGCCGCGCAACTGGATGCCATGGACGGTGGTGCCGTGGTCCAGCTCGCGAAGACCGGTGCCGTCGCGCACGGTGTACACGCCGAAATAGCTGCGGACCCGCGCACCCGGCTCGATCGACAGCGCCAGCGATCGATAGCCACCGAACAGGATCAGGGCGCTGGCCAGCACGGCCAGATAGGCGGGCTTCGTACCGATCGCCGCCAGTCCGGCGGCGGCAATGACGAGGAAGAGCAGCCCCTGCGCGCTATTGCCCGACAGGCCATCGGGCGTGGCGAATGCGATCGCGAAGAGCAACGCCAGCGCGGCGATCACCGCGGCCAGCGCATAGCGGCGATGCGGCCCCAACCACAGGTTGCGGAGACTGGCGAGCAAATAGATCTGCGGTACCAGCATGCCCGCCGCCAGGATCAGCAGCGGAAATTCATAGGTCCAGTCGAACACCACCGGCGCGATCAGCCCGGCGAAGACACCGCCCAGCGCGCCGCCGGTCGACATGGCAAGATAGAAGCCTGTCAACCGGTCGGGTGCCGGTCGCCGCCGGTACATCAGCGTATGCAGCGCGACCGAGGCCACGAACAGCAACATCAGCGCGATCATCAGGTTGACCACGGGGCGTTGCTGATACCCGCCCATGATGATGCCGCCGAACAACAGGATGGTGATCGGCGCGACGCGGGTGATGAAGTCGGCCACGTCGCGACGCTCGGCGAAGGCGACGGTGAAGCTCAGCAGGTACAGACCCAGCGGCAGCACCCATAACAGCGGCATCGCGACGATGTCGGTCGTGATATAGGTAGACGTCGCCAGCATCAGGCCGGACGGCACCAGCGCCAGCACGATCCAGTGCGCCACCTGCCGGCGATCCGGCGCGATGCTTGCCCGCGATGCGACCGTGACGAGCGGTTCGCGGCGGGGCAGCATCGTGATGCACACCAGCACCAGAACGGCCAGCAACACATAGCCGCCGCTCCACAACAGACTCTGCGCATGGACGGGCAAGGCCGGCTCGACAATCAGCGGATAGGCGATGAGACCGGCAAAACTGCCGAGGTTCGAGGCGGCGTAAAGCGCGTACGGGTCCTGCCCGCCGCTCGCGACGCTGAACCAGCGTTGCACCAGCGGCGCCTGTGCCGAGACCGCGAAGAATAACGGCCCGATCGACCCGACCAGCAGCCACGGCACCCATAGCGCCGGCTGAGCGCCCGCCGGCAGTTGCGCATTCATCAGCCCGATCGGCAGCCATAGCGCCGCCATCAGCAGCACGCCGAGATGCACCAGCCCCTGATGCCGCGGCCGCAGCCGTCCGATCGCATGGGCATAGGCATAGCCGCCGAGCAGCAACGCCTGATAGACCAGCATCGCCGAGTTCCACACCGCCGGTGCGCCGCCGAGCCGGGGCAGCGCCATGCGGGCGACCATCGGCTGGACGAGGAACAGGAGGAACGAGCCGGTCAGGATCGTCACGACGAACGGCGCACGCCCGATCCACCATCCCGCCCGTGCCGGGCCGGCTTCAGCCATGCGCGTGTCGTTCCACTGCGTGGGTGATGATGCGGTGAAGCGGATGGCCCTCGGGGAAATCGGGATGGTCGAAATCGAGATCGGGGCGGCGGACCATGCCGAGCCGGATCATCAGGCCCCATGACGCGGTATTGGCGCGCACCGTCCAGCCCTCTATCCGGTCGCAGCGGGTGTTCGCCCAGCCCCAGGCCAGACTCGCCTCAGCGGCTTCACGCGCATAGCCGCGACCCCAGACGGAGCGACGGAGTCGCCAGCCGATTTCCAGCTCACCCTTCGCACCGCCCAGCCGCAGGCCGCAAAAACCGAGCAGCCGGCGGTCGTCGCGGCGTTCCATCGCCCAGAAGCAATGGCCGCGTTCGGCCTGAATATCGTTCTGCGTCGCCATCCAGTCGGCGACGGAGGCGCGGCTGCGGACCCCGTCGAGGTGACGCATCACCTCCGGGTCGGCGCACAGGTCGGCGAGTGGGTCGAGATCGTCCGTCTGCCAAGGGCGCAGCGTCAGCCGCTCGGTATCGATCACGCGCCGAGCAACCGGGCGGCATGGGCGGCGTGATAGGTCAGGACGCCCGAGCAACCGGCGCGCTTGAACGCCATGAGCGTCTCCAGCACCAGCGCATCGCGATCTCCTGCACCGACCGCCACCGCAGCCTCGATCATCGCGTATTCGCCCGACACCTGATAGGCGAAGACCGGCACCTCGAACCGCTGTTTCACCATCGCGACGATATCGAGATAGGGCAGACCCGGCTTCACCATGACACTGTCGGCGCCCTCGGCCAGATCGAGCGCGACCTCGCGCAGCGCCTCTTCCGCGTTGGCGGGGTCCATCTGGTACGTCTTCTTGTCGCTCTTCAGCAGGCCACGGCTGCCGACCGCATCGCGGAACGGGCCGTAAAAGGCGGAGGCGTATTTGGCGGCGTAGCTCATGATCTGGACGTTGGCGTGGCCGCCATCTTCCAGCGCATCGCGGATCATGCCGATGCGGCCGTCCATCATGTCGGACGGCGCAACGATGTCGGCGCCCGCCTCCGCCTGCACCAGCGCCTGCCGGACCAGTAGATCGGCGGTGGCATCGTTGACGACATAGCCGGCGGCATCGACCAGTCCGTCATGACCATGCGTGGTATAGGGATCGAGCGCGACGTCGGTCAGCACGCCGACCTCCGGCACCGCATCCTTCAACGCGCGGATGGCGCGGCACATCAGGTTGTCGGCGTTCAGCGCCTCGGCGCCGTCTTCGGAACGGAGATGGGCGGGGGTGTTGGGGAACAGCGCGATGCAGGGGATGCCGAGATCACGGGCCTCTCGACCCCGCGCGACGATGCCGTCGAGCGACCAGCGCGAGACGCCGGGCAGGCTGGCGATCGGTTCCTCCACCCCCTGCCTCCCGGTCACGAACAATGGCCAGATCAGGTCGGCGGGGGTCAGCACGTTCTCGGCATGGAGACGGCGGCTCCAGGCGGTGGCGCGGCTGCGCCGGGGGCGGATCGCGGGATAGGAGGACATGACTTAAGTCCTTGCGGGATCGCGCCGCCCCCCGCAAGCGTTAGCGCGATAGTTCCGGGAGTGTATCGAATGCGCGAGATCAAGTCCGCCGCGATGGTGGTGAATGCAAAGTCTCGCAAAGGACAGAAGCTGTTCAAGCAGGCGTGCGCCGCGATGAAGGGCCTGCCGTACGACGTCGATGCGCGCGCGGTCGAAAATCCGAAGGATCTGGAGAACGCCGTGCGCGACGTGCTGGCGGCCGGGCCGGATCTGGTCATTCTGGGCGGCGGCGACGGGACGATCAGCGGGCTGGTCGACCTGCTGGTCGGGCATGACGTGATCCTGGGCGTGCTGCCACTGGGGACGGCGAACAGCTTCGCCCGGACGCTGGGTATCCCGCTGACCGTCGATGGCGCGGTCGAGGTGCTGCGGACGGGACAGCCGCGGCGGATCGATCTGGGGATGATCGATGGCGACTATTTCGCCAATTGCGCGGCGATGGGGATCAGCCCGCAGATCGCCGAGACGGTGCCGCACGGATTGAAGAAGGTGCTGGGCATGGTCGGCTATCTGGGCTGGGCCACATATCAGTTCGCGCGGTTCAGGCCGTTCACGCTGATCGTCGATGACGGGACGAAGAAGCGCAAGATGCGGGTCGTGGAGGTGCGCATCTCCAATGGCCCCTATCATGGCGGCACCTGGCTGGTGGACGAGGCGTCGGTCGATTCGGGCGAGATCGTGGTTCAGGCGGTGCGCGGGCATTACAAGCGCAGGCTGGCGTATAACTGGGCGGCGAGCTTCTTCGGGATGAAGGAGCGGCATCAGGATACGATCAGCTTTTCCGGGACCAAACTGACGATCGAGACGCAGCCGCCGCTGCCGATCTCGATCGATGGCGAGGTGCTGGCCAAGACGCCGATCACCGCCCGGATCGCGGCGGGGGTGATCGAGGTGATGGCGCCGGTCGTGGCGTGACGGGGCTTATTGCGAATAGAAGTTCGCGCTGGTTCGCACCAAGAAGGGTTTTCCGTCGAAGAGCTTTTCTATAAAACGCTCTTTTTATCAGTGTCCTGACTGAATATTCTAATAATATACTTCACGCCTTTTGCGGCACTTCACTAGCAGCCTGCGGCTGGCCATCCTCCCCGTGCCGGGGAACAAGCAGGGCCGTTCTCCGCCACGGACCGTAAAGATAATAGAACGTAGCGCCCAGCAGCGTCGCGGCGGAGCCGGCGGGGAAGCTCCACCACAGGGCGTCCGCACCGAGCGTCTTGCGGAGCGCCAGCGCGAGGCCGAGGCGGACGGGGAACATGGCGGTGAACAGGATCAGCAGCGGCCCCCATACCGCACCGTTGGCGCGGACGGTGCCGAACAGGACCATCGTCGCGCCGAACAGCAGGAAGCTCCACGTCGCGATCAGGCTGATCCGCTGGGCGATCGGGATCGCGGGGCTATCGGCGCTGAGGAACAGGCCGAGCGTCGTCCGGTCGAACCAGATCACCGCACCGATCATCACGCCGGTCAGGCCGAGATTATAGAGCAGGCCGGCACGGGTGATCTGCGCCACCCGGTCCCACCGGTTCGCGCCGATATTCTGCGCGGCCATCGCACTGACCGCGGCGCCCACCGCGAGCGCGGGCATCTGGACATAGGCCCAGAGTTGCAGCGTCACGCCATACGCCGCGCTGGTCGCCACGCCCTCCCGATTGACGAGGCCGATCATCGCCAGCGAGGCGACGGAAATGACGAGCATCTGCGCGCCGATCGGCAGCCCCTTGCCCACGATCAGGCGGACCAGTGCCGGATCGGGGCGGACGAAGGTGAGTTCGGCGCCCTTCAGCCGGATCGGCAGGTCGCGCCAGTTGATATAGGCGGCCAGCGCGATGACCGAGACGCTGCCCGAGATCAGCGTCGCCAGCGCCGATCCGGCGATGCCCAGCCGCGGGAACGGGCCGATGCCGATGATGAGCAGCGGATTGAGACCGGCGTCAAGGATGACGCCCAGCACCATGAACCACAGAGGCGTCATGGCATCGCCGGTGCCGCGCAGGCCCATCATGATGAGGACGATCATCATCGACGCGGGCAGGCCGAGGAAGATGACGCGGAGATAATCCTCCGCCAGCGGCAGGGCCGGCCCCGGCGTGGCGAGCAGGACGAGGATGTCGTGCGAGAAAGTATAGCCGAGCACCGCGACGATGCACGACACCACCAGCACGAGGCCGATCGCGGAGCCGAAGGCGCGGCGCGCGCCCTCGACATCGCGGCGGCCCCAGCTCTGGCCGACCAGGATCGTTGCCGCCATGCCGAAGCCGAACACCGCGCCGAACATCAGGAACATGATGATATTGGCGTTCGAGGTTGCGGCCAGCGCATCCTCGCCCAGGAAACGGCCGACCCAGATCGCGTTGATCGATCCGTTCAGCGACTGGAGGATGTTCGATCCCAGGGTCGGCAGCGCAAAGGCGATCAGCGTCTTGCCGATCGGGCCGGTGGTGAGATCGCGTTGGGGCTTCGCCACGGCCGCTCCTGCCTTGATGTGGTTCGGGAGAGGCCCGATCGGGTGTGGCTATGCCTGATCGGGGGGCCGCAGGACAGATGTTCGGTGCGGTTTTAGAGTTTGGACACCGCTCACTGTTCCCCGGCGGAGGCCGGGGTCCAGTTGGGCGAATGATTGTAACGACCTACAACGGCTTTCCCAACTGGGCCCCGGCCTTCGCCGGGGCACGGGTAATGATCGTCTGGCGGATTACCCCAATCGCCCCAGCGCCGCGTGCAGGCGAGCGGCCTCCGCCATCTTGTCGGCGTGGTCGGCGCGGGCCTTTTCGACGGCTTCGGGCTTGGCGCGTTCGACGAAGCTGGCGTTCGACAGGCGGCCGCCGAGCGCGTCGCGCTCCTTTTCCGCCGCCGCGATCGCCTTGGTCAGGCGGGCGCGTTCGGCGTCGAGGTCGATCACGCCTTCGAGCGGCAGGACGAACGTCGCCTCGTCCACGACGACCTGTGCCGCGCCGCCGGTCGATTCGCCGACGGTCAGGTCGACGCGGGCGAGACGGGCGATGACCGCTTGTTGGCGGACCAGCCGGTCGGTGGTCAGGTCGCCGGAATCGCGGACATGGAGCGGCAGGCGGGCGCCCGGCGGTACGTTTAGTTCGGTGCGGGCGGCGCGGATTTCGGAGACGAGGCGGATCAGCCAGTCGATCTCCTTGCTCGCCGCCGGATCGAGCGCGCGGGCGTCCGGCATCGGCCATTGCCCAACGATCAGGTCGTGATCGCGGGTTGCCAGACCATGCCACAGTTCCTCGGTGATGAACGGCATGAACGGGTGCAGCAGGACGAGTATCTGGTCGAGCGTCCAGCCGGCGACGGCCTTCGTCTCGTCATCGATCGTGCCGCGGTGCTCGCCGTTCGACACGGGCTTGATAAGCTCGACATACCAGTCGCAAAACCGGCTCCAGACGAACTGGTAGATCGCGTTGGCGGCGGCATCGAAGCGGTATTCGGCGAGCGCGAGGTCGACCGCCTGTATCGTCGCGACGCATTCGGCGACGATCCACTTGTTCACCGCATGGGTGGCGACGGGCGGTTCCAGCGTGGTCGATCCGCCGATGCCGTTGAACTGGCAGAAGCGTGCGGCATTCCAAAGCTTCGTCGCGAAGTTGCGATACCCCTCGACCCGCTTCTCATCCATCTTGATGTCGCGGCCCTGGCTTTCCATCGCCGCCATGAAGAAGCGCAGCGCATCGGCACCGTATTTGTCGATCAGTCCCAGCGGATCGACCGTATTGCCCTTCGACTTCGACATCTTCGCGCCATCGGCAGCGCGGACGAGACCGTGGAGATACAGCGTCTTGAAGGGCACATCTCCCATGAAATGGATGCCCTGCATCATCATGCGGGCGTTCCAGAAGAACAGAATGTCGAAGCCGGAAATCAGGACGTCGTTGGGGTAGCGGCCGCCGAGCCTCGCATCGTTATTCTCGGGCCAGCCGAGCGTGGCGAAGGGCCAGAGGGCGGACGAGAACCATGTGTCGAGGACATCGGGATCGCGGGTGAGCAAGACGCCCTCGCCCGCCTGCGCCTGTGCCTCTTCCTCGGTTTCGGCGACGAAAATCCGGCCATCGTCCGCGAACCATGCCGGAATCTGATGCCCCCACCACAATTGCCGCGACACGCACCAGGGCTGGATGTTCTCCATCCAGTTGAAGAAGGTCTTCTCCCATGTCTTCGGTACCAGATGGATCGCACCGGAGCGGACGGCCTCGATTGCCGGCTGGGCCAGCGTCTTGGCGTCGACATACCATTGGTCGGTCAGCCACGGTTCGATGACCACGCCGGAGCGGTCGCCATAAGGCGTCTGGATAACGCGGTCCTCGACGCGCTCCAGCGCGCCGGCTTCCTCCAGCATCTCGACGATGCGGGTGCGCGCGGCGAACCGATCGAGGCCGACCAACTCGGCGGGAACGCCGCCGCAATCGACGATGCGCGCCCTGGCATCGAGCATGTTGAGCATGTCGCGCGCCTCGATCCCGGCGCGACGTCCGACCTCGAAGTCGTTGAAATCATGGCCGGGGGTGATCTTCACCGCGCCGCTGCCCAGTTCCGGGTCGGCATGTTCGTCGGCGACGATGGGGATCAGGCGACCGGTGATCGGCAGCTTGACCATCTGACCGATCAGCGCGGTGTAGCGCGCGTCGGCGGGGTTCACCGCGACGGCCATGTCTGCGAGCATTGTCTCGGGACGCGTAGTCGCGACCGAAATGGTGCCGCTGCCATCGGCGAGCGGATAGGTCAGGTGCCAGAACTTGCCCTGAATCTCGCGCGTCTCGACTTCCAGATCGCTGATCGCGGTGCCGAGGCCCGCGTCCCAGTTCACCAGCCGCTTGTCGCGATAGAGCAGGCCCTGTCTGTGAAGCTCGACGAACACCTTCAGGACGGCGGCGGAGAAGCCCTCGTCCATGGTGAAGCGCTCGTTCGCCCAGTCCATCGAACAGCCGAGGCGGCGGAGCTGGCCGGTGATCTGGCCGCCCGATTCCGCCTTCCACGCCCAGACCTTGTCAATGAAGGCGTCGCGGCCGAGATCGGTCCGCTTGACGCCGTCCTTCGCCAGATTGCGCTCCACCACCATCTGCGTGGCGATGCCGGCGTGATCGGTGCCGACGACCCACATCGCATCCTTGCCCTTCAGCCGGGCGTGGCGGGTCAGGATATCCTGCAACGTGTTGTCGAGTGCGTGGCCGATGTGCAGGCTGCCGGTGACGTTGGGCGGCGGGTTGACGATCGTCCATGGCTCCGCGCCCGGCCGGTCGGGGCGGAACAGGCCGTTCGCCTCCCAATGCGCGTACCAGTGTTGCTCGATGGCGGCGGGATCGAAGGTTTTCGGAAGCTCGGTCATGCCGCGCTCTTAGCCACTCCATCTCCCAGGCGAAAGCTGGGGAGACGTCATTGTGCCTTCGTCCACTTGTCCATCCAGCCGAGCACTTCGCCATACCATTGACGGCTGTTCTTCGGCTTCAGCACCCAGTGATTCTCGTTCGGGAAGACGAGCAGGCGCGACGGGACGCCGCGGCGCTGGAGCGCCGTGAAGCTGGCCAGCCCCTGCGTGTAGGGAATGCGGAAGTCCTTTTCGCCGGTGATGACCAGCATCGGCGTCTTCCAGCGATCGACGAAATTGACCGGGTTCCACTTTTCGAACGCGGCGGGGTCTTCGTAATAGGTCTTGCCGCCATGTTCCCATTCGTCGAACCATAGCTCTTCGGTCTCGTACGCCATGGCGCGCGCGTCGAAGACGCCGTCGTGCTGGACGATGCATTTGAAGCGATCGGGCCACTGGCCCTCGATCCAGTTCATCATATAGCCGCCGTATGACGCGCCCAGCGCACACGCCTTGTCGCCATCGAGCCAGGTGTATTTGGCGGTGGCGGCGGCGAGGCCCTTTTGCAGGTCCTCCAGCGGCCAGCCGCCCCAGTTGTTGCTGATCGCGTCGGTGAAGCCCTGTCCGTATCCGGTGGAGCCGTGGAAATCGACGGCGACGAGGCCATAGCCGGCGCCCGCGAACACGGCCGGGTTCCAGCGATAGGACCAGCTGTTGTTGCTCGACCCCTGCGGCCCGCCATGGACCATGAAGGCGACGGGCACCTTGCCGGTGCTGCCATAGGGCTTCACCGCATAGCCATGGACGGTGTCGTTGTTGGCGCCGGTGAACGAGAAGCGGGAGACGGTCGGCATGTCGATGCCGGCCAGCTTCGCGGCGTTGACGCTGGTCAGGCGCTGCGGCTGGCCGGCGCCGGCGATGCTGTAGAAATCGTCGGGTGCGACGAGGCTGTTCATGGCGATCACCGCGCCCTTCGGCGTCGCGACGACGGAGGAGACATGGCCTTCCTTCGTCAGGCGCGTGACCTTGCCGCTGGTCGCATCGACGCGGAACAGCGGGGTTTCCTGCACATCGTCGGCGGTGACGAGGAGCGAACGGCCGTCGAGCGCCCAGGTGATGGACGAAACCGAGCGGTCCCATCCCTCGGTCAGCGCGCGGACACTGCCCGACGCGAGGTCGCGGATCATCAGAACCTGCCGGTCGGCCTCGAAGCCGGGACGCTTCATCGCGACATAGGCGAGGCTGCGGCCGTCAGGTGACAGCGTCGGCAGCGTGTCGGTCGCCTTGTTCGAGGCGGTGAGATTGGTCGGCGCGGCCTGACCGTCGGTAGAGGCGGACCATATATCGAGGTTGGTCGACGTCGCCTCGATCTCGCCGGCCTGACGCAGCGCGAAGAAGATCGTCCTGCCGTCGGGACTCCACGTTACCTCTTCGGCGCCGCCGAACGGTTTGGAGGGGGTGTCGCCGATCAGGCCGTTTTCGATCGCGACGCCGTCACCGGTCGCGCCGGCGGGGGTGAGTGGCAGGACGAACAGTTGCGAGCGGGTGCCGTCCGCCCATGTGTCCCAATGGCGTACGAACAGCCGGTCATAGGTGCGGCCGGAGCCGGCATCGGCGGCCTTCTTTTCCATGGGCGGGGCAAGGCTGGGCGCACCGGGCTTGCGGTCGGCCCAGATGACGAGCTTCGTGGCGTCGGGCGATACCTTGAAACCACCGAAGCCGCCGGCGAAGCGCGTCACCTGGCGCGCGGCACCGCCGGTGATCGGGATCGCCCAGACGGCGCCGTCGCCGCTGCCCTTGTCGGAGGTGAAATACACGGTGTCGCCGACGATCTGGGGGTCGTTTTCATTGACGTCGGCTTCCGCCGCCAGCTTCTCCGGTGCGGCGCCACGCCTGCTCAGGTCGAGCCGCCACAGGTCGTAACGGCCGCGATCGTTGGCGAGGTCGGTTTCACGCTGCGCCCAGACCAGCCAGCGGCCATCCTTAGACGCGGTCGGCGCACCGATGCGGGACAGCATCGTCACGTCCTGAATGGTGAGCTGGCGGGCTATGGCGGGGGTAGCGGGGGTGGCAAGCGCGACGCCGGCGAGGAACAGATGCTTCATGGTCGCGACGCTATATCAGCGCGCGCAGGCGTCAACGGCCCAGAGAGATTTTCGTTAGCTTTGCTTACGTATCCGGGAGCCGACAGGGCCTGAACGGCGCGTCCTTCCGCGCTTGAAGCGCGATGACGTAATACAGGCCCGTCCGTCATTGCGAGCCGAGCGAAGCAACCCAGAGCAGCACGTTACGCCCTGGGTTGCCTCGCTCCGCTCGCAATGACGGGTTAAAGCGACGTCATCACATTCGAGATCGATGCCAAATGGCGGATCAGCGTGACTGGCCGGTGATCCGGGCGATCTCGGCCGCGACCATCTTTTCGACCATGCCGGGCAACTGCGAATCGAGCCAGTCGCGCAGCATCGGGCGCAGCATCTCGCGCACCAGCCCTTCCAGCGTGCCGTCATTACCAGTGCCGGACGTGTCCGAGCGGACGATCATGCGGGTCAGGCTGTCGAGCGAGCTACGGCTCGCCTCGGCCGCACGGGACGACAGGATCGTATCGACGGGCGACGGGGCGACCGGCTGGGTAGCCACCGGCGGCGCGACGGGTGCCACCGGGGCGGCGGCGCGCGGCGCGATGGCTTCCGGACGCGGTGCCGGCTCGTCGATCACGGGATCGGGCGCGGGCTCGAAAAACGGCGTCGATGGCATCGGATCGCTGAGTTCCAGCACCTCGGTGTCGTCGTCGTCATCCTCGTCAATGGCCGGCGGCGGTGGCGTGCGCGCTGCGCGGCGACCCCGTGTCGGTCCGTCACCCTCTTCGGCGATGATCCGTTTGATGGAAGACAGGATTTCCTCCATCGACGGCTCGGCGCTCATATCCCCCATTTCCCGCTAGTCCCTTGCGACCGCCCAGTTATTGGCGGTTCGGTGACGCCGTTCCTGTGGTCAAGGCAGGGCTTCTGTCAACATTCGTATCGAGCAACGGATCGAGTGGCCGCGTGACTGTGGCATTTTGGGCAGGCGTCGTGGTGGTCGTGGATGCGACCGGCTGCGGCTCGCTGTCGCTGGCCCAGTCGTTGATGCTGTGGCGGACGCGGCGATAGTTGATCGTCGGATCGTACAGCGAACCGCCGTCCAGCCCCAGATCGCGCGCCTCGGCATCGCCCATCGCCGCCAGCAGCGCAAAGCCCGCGACATAGGCGTCGCGGCGCGCGGTGACGAGCGTGACCTGACTGTTGAGCAGTTCCTGTTCCGCGTTCAGGATATCGATGATCGTGCGCGTGCCGACGCTGTTTTCGGCGCGCACGCCCTCCAGCGACAGCTTGTTCGCGTTCACCGCGGTTTCGGACGAGGCGATCACCTGTTGCGACGACTGCCAGAAGGCATAGGCCGATCGCGCCTGCGAGATGATGCCGCGTTCGGTGGCGGTGACGTTCTCGATCGCCTGCGACTGCAGGGCCTGCGCCTGACGCACCTGGGCGCCGGGGCGACCGCCCTGGAACAGCGGCACGGTCAATTGCAGGCCGGCGGTGGCGCTGGTGCCGGAACCGGGAATCGTCGACTGGGCGGGCAGCGACCCCAGATAATTGAAATAGTTGCCGCTGGCGATGGCGTTCACGCGCGGCAACCGGCCGGCGCGCGCGACGCCGACATCGAAGCGCGTCGCATCGCGCGTCTTGCGCGCGGCCAGCAATTGCGGGTTCTTGCTCAATGCCTCCGTCACCGCCGCATCAGGCGTGGCGGGAAGATTGGGCAGCATCGGCGGCAGTTCCAGCCCGACCGGTGCATCGCCGACGAGGTTGATGTAATTCTCCCGGCTGGAGATCAGCTGCGCCTGTGCCGATTGCAACTGCGCGCGGGCCAAGGCGAGTCGGGCCTCGGACTGCGCGACGTCGGTTCGAGTCAGGTCGCCGACCTGAAACCGGTCGCGGCTGGCCTGAAGGTTGACGTCCAGCACGCGAACGTTCTGCGTGTTCAGGCCGACGATCGCCTCGTCTCGGATCACGTTCATGTACGCGGCGACGACGTTGGTGAAGAGGTTCGCCTCTGTGCTGCGAAGGTTGGCGACGCCCGCCGCCACGCGTGTTTCCGCTGCAGAGACCGCGTTGCGGACGGCCCCGCCCTGAAACAGCGGCACGGTGAATTGCGTATTGGCGGTCGCCTGACGACCGGGGTTCAGGAAGTTGTTGTTCGCTTGAACGACGTTGTCGATCACCTGCCCGGTCGCGTTCAGCGAGGGCAGCCCGTTGGCGCGGGCGATCGGCACGTTTTCATCGACAGCGCGCTGGTTGGCGCGCTGCGCGGTGATCGTAGGATTGCTGGCATAGGCCTTCAGCAGGGCCTCGCGCAGCGTCTCCGCCGCCGCCGGCATCGTGATGAACAGGGCAGCGCCGACCAACGCCACCGCCCGGATCGACATCCCCCCCCCCATGTCGATCAGAACCGAAAAGCGGCAGGCCGGGCGAAACCCGGCAGGATCACGCATTCGCCGTCGACGAACGCCTGCACGCCCTGCCCCCCGGCAGTGCGGCGACCGGCGGCCAGACGCGTCACGCCGCGTTCGACCAGCCCGGTCGCGATCCGGCCATCGACCCGCAACTGCTCGGTCAACGCCAGCGGCAGATCCTCGACCGCGCCGTCGATCACCAGCACGTCATAGGGTGCGTCGGCGGCATGACCCTGTGCCAGCGGCCCTTCGACCACCTCGACGTCGGGCAGACCGGCCAGCGCGGTGCGGGCGATCACCGCCAGGGCCGGGTCGCTTTCCACCGCCGTCACCTTCGCGCCCAGCCGGGCGATCAGGGCCGCGGTATAGCCCGTCGCCGCGCCGATCAGCAGCACGCGATCCTGCGAAACGATCTCGGCCTCCGTCAGCAACCGCGCGGTCGCCAGCGGCGGGTTCTGGAACCGCCCGCCCCCCAGCGATAGCGCGGCGTCGCGATAGACGAGCGCGGCCTCGGTGCCGGGAATGAAATCCTCGCGCGGCACGGTCGCCATCGCGGTCACGACGCGGGCGTCGCTGACCGCGTTCGTCCGCAACTGGCTGGCCACCATGGCGTGGCGCAGGACCGCGGTGTTCGCGGCATCGGTGCTGGTTGTCGTCATCCCCGACCTTCTGGCACGAGCGTTATAGTCGTGCAATACACTTGTTGAAGGTTGACTACGTACCGCGCCCGCCGGGATGCGCCAAGCGGGAATGATGGCCGCCGGACAAGAAGCGGCCCGACGGACGATGCCGCCGGGCCGTGAAGGTGATGCGAGCAAGGTGATGGAACCCGCAAGGAACGGCATAGCGGCCGGCCGCTGAACGACGCTCGACGACGACGTTCATCGCCCGGCAACGATCTGGTGGTTGACCGCGGCGGCAAAACCCCTCATTTGCGCCCTCCCGCATCGAGGCCCGATGGCGGAGTGGTGACGTAGAGGACTGCAAATCCTCGCACCCGGGTTCGATTCCCGGTCGGGCCTCCAGATGCCGTGCCGTCCGCACGTGATACGGCCGGTGGCCAGATCGGTGTCGATCTTCGGTTTTTTTTAAGCATCCCGACCTACATCGTCGGGCCATGCCCTGCTTTCACGCACTTCGCCGCCTTGCGTTCCGCCTGATCGACAGTCGCCGCGGTGCGACGGCCGTCGAATATGGGTTGATCGTGGCGGTGATCGTGCTGGCAATGCTTGGTGCGCTGAACAACGTCGCCGGCGTCACCATCGGCATGTGGGGCAATGTCAGCACCAAGGTAGTTAACGCACGGTAACTACAATAAAAAGGGCGGCGGCTTAAGTATTCGTCAACCGCCTTTCCTTTATCAACGGGGTGCTGACCCGGAATACCGGCTCGGCCGGGTGACTGAAGCTTCGAACGATGGAGACCGGAATGCAGACGATTCGCAACATGTTCAAGAACAAGAAGGGCGCGACCGCCATCGAGTACGGCCTGATCGCCGCGCTGATCGCCGTTGCCGCCATCGGCGCCATGTCCAGCCTGGGCACGAAGCTTAATTCGACCTTCAACATGGTCGCCGGCAACATGAAGTAATCGCCTTACCGGCGTTTACGAACAATGGGGCGGTGGACCGATGGTCCGCCGCCCCATTTCGTTGAGTGGATCAGAGCCGACCCATCTTCAGGAACTTCGCCCGGCGTTCGGCGCGCAGTTCCGGGCCGGACAGCGACGACAGATCACCGAGCGACCGCTCGATCTCGTCACCGAGCGCGGCGATGGCGGTGCCGGGTGCGCGATGGGCGCCGCCGAGCGGCTCGGTCACGATCGAATCGATGATACCGAGCGACTTCAGATCTTGGGCTGTGACGCGCATCGCCTCGGCCGCATCGGGTGCCCGGTCGGCGGTGCGCCAGAGAATCGAGGCGCAACCCTCTGGGCTGATGACCGAATAGACCGCGTGTTCGAACATCAGCACCCGGTTGCCGGCCGCCAGCGCGACCGCGCCGCCCGAGCCGCCCTCGCCCACGATCGCGGCGATCACCGGTACGCCGGCGGCCAGACACGCCTCGGTCGAACGCGCGATCGCCTCCGCCTGACCGCGTTCCTCGGCCTGGATGCCGGGAAAGGCGCCGGACGTATCGACCAGCGTCACCACCGGCAGGCCGAATCGGTCGGCCAGTTCGACCAGACGGATCGCCTTGCGATACCCCTCGGGCTTGCCCATGCCGAAATTGTGGCGGAGGCGGCTGGCGGTATCCTCACCCTTTTCATGGCCGATCGCCATGATCTTGCGGCCGCGAAAGGTGGCGAAGCCGCCGATGATCGCCTGATCGTCCGCAAAGGCGCGGTCGCCGGCGAGCGGCAGCCATTCGTCGAACAGACCGGCGACATAGTCCTTGAAATGCGGGCGTTCCGGATGACGGGCGACCTGCGTCTTTTGCCACGGGGTCAGCTTGGCGAAGGTGTCGCGCAGCAGCTTGTCGGACTTGGCCTGCAGGCGCTGGACGTCGGCGCTGATGTCGACGTCACCACCGGCGGCGGTCTCACGCAGTTCGTCGATCCGGCTCTGCAGCTCGGCGATCGGCTTCTCGAAGTCGAGGAAACTTGGCATCGGCGGCGGTTAGGACCCGCCGCCGCCGCCGTCAACGTGAGGGCGTTTTGCGGGGGCCGGATCGGTCAGCGGATGGCGGGTCGTGACCAGCTCGACGAGGCGGCTGGCATCGACATGCGTATAGATTTCGGTCGTGGCGATATCGGCATGGCCCAGCATCGTCTGAAGCGCGCGCAAATCGGCCCCGCCCGCCAGCAGATGCGTGGCGAAGGCGTGGCGCAACACGTGTGGACTGACGCGATCGGGCGGAATGCCGGCCTCCGCCGCGATAGCCTTCACCAGCTGGTACAGACGGATGCGGGTCAGATGTTTCTTGCCCGAAGGGAAGAGCCATGGGCTGTCAACCGGCACATGCGTTCGCCACGTCGCCACGGCGGCGCGGGCGCGATCGGACAGCGGCACCAGCCGTTCCTTGCCGCCTTTGCCCCGGACGATCAGATAGGGTCGGTCGGGCGCTATGGCGTTGCGGGGCAGCGACACCAGCTCGGTCGCGCGCAGGCCCGATCCGTATAGCAGCTCGATCAGGGTGGAGAGGCGCAGATCGCCACGTAAGGGACGCTCCGCGCCGGTGCGATCGGCGAGGACGGCGAACAGGCGATCGACATCGCCATGGCTGAGCGCCTTTGGCAATGGTCGAGCGGTACCGGGTCTGGGCAGGGCGGCGCCGGGATCATCGGGGCGGTGGCCCTCGTCATGGAGGAAGGCGTAGAAGCGACGCAGCGCCGCCGCCTTGCGCGCGACGGTGGCGCGGGACAGCGACGACCAGCCGGCGGACAGTTTGCCGATCAGATCGGCATTGGCGACCGACAGCCGGCCGCCCAGCGCCTTGGACGATAGCGACAAGTCGCTGCGATAGGCGGCGAGCGTATTCACGGCGGCACCGGTTTCGGCCGCGAGCATTTCCAGAAACCGCTCGATCAGAACGCGGTCGGACGCGCCGGTCATGCCCGCGCGATGGCCTCCGCCGCGATCATCCGCGCTTCGCCGTCGAGGCCGACGCTGCGCAGCGCCGCGACGATGCGATAGAGCGCCGCCGGGGGAACGCCGCGCCAGTTTGACGTCTGCATCCCGATCGCGGCGAGCAACAGGACGGTGCCGGGCTGGCCATCGGCCGCGGCGCGATCGATCGCGCGGGTCCAGCTGTTGGCGGTGCCGATGCGGACGTCGAGTTCCTGCGCGGTCCGTTCGATTTCGTCGGCGCCCATGCGACCGAGACCGGCGAGGCCGGCGAAGAACAGCCGGCGCTTCTCCTCGCCATGGCCGCTGGCGTCATAGCCCTGCACGTCCGACAGGCCGAAGCGGCGACGGGCATCCGGGTCGGCGAGGGCGAGCATCGCCCAGGCGTCGCCACCGGCCGGCACCGCCCCTGCCCAACGGGCGGCGGTGCGGTCGAGACCGGCGGCCAGCATCGCGGCGACGATCCGGTCCGCATCGGCATTGCCGGCGGCTACCGGCTGACGCGCTGCCGCGCGCGCGGTCAGCACCAGCCGCGCATAGGGCGTGTCCTTACCCCATAGCTGGCGAAGCGCCGCCAGCCGCGCGGCGGGATCGGTGGCGGCATAGGCGGTGCGGAGATCGTCGGCGGTGGCGCTGACGGCGGAGGTCGCATCCTCGTCAGCGGCGACCGCACCATAGAGATCGACCAGCGCGGCGGTCGACAGCACGCCCTGCGCGGCGGCGGCCTCCGCCGGCGCGATCCGGTCACCCAGCGCGATGGAGGGCGACAGTGCGCGCCAATAGGTCGCCTGCGCACCGACACCGTCATACAGTGTGTCGGGAATGGTGGCGCCGGTGGCCATCGCCAGTCCCAGCCGCCAGACGGTCAGCCGATCGACGCCGTCCCATTCGATTGTGACTGCCTGACGCCCCTCGCCGCCCGCGCCCATCACTTTTTGTGCGAGACGCAGGTCGATGTCGGCGCCGGGCCGGCGACGGCGGACCGCGGCGAACTGGGCGCGCGCGGCGGTGGCGTTCCCGGCCAGCGAGGCGCAGATCGGCTGGGCCAGCGCCCAGCCCGCTTCGCGCGTCGTGGCCAAACCGGCATCGGCGAGCGGACACAGACCCGCCGGATCGCCGGTCGCGAGCATCGCGTTCATCGCCACCTGATAGAGTTTGGGCGTGTAATCGGCGTTATCGACACCCTCGACCACCGAGCGAGCCGCCACCGATTCGCCCATGCGCAGCAGCAGCCAGGCGCGTTCGGCCGCATAATCCGCGCCATCGACGCCCTTCGGAGTCTGCAATCGTGCAGCGAGCGTGCGGCGCAGGGCGATCGACAGCCAGCGCGACGGCAGGGGTGCGGCGGTGCGGCGCATCAGGATTTCGAGATACCGGCCATCGGCGTTGCCGAAGGCATCGGGCGCCACCTCGCCGCTCACCCCAACCAGCGCCGTCGATCGGCGGGCGAAGGCGGGCATTTCATACGCGGCCAGCGTCTTCGCATCGACCGGCGTCGGCGACGCGGTGGGGGTCGGCACCGGCGTCGGCGTGTCACCGGGCAGCGGCTGGACGACGGCACCGGCGGGATCGCGGGGCAGCACCGCTCCTGTGGCCGTCGCGACCGGGCGGGCGGGCGTGCCCGTCGCGCCCGGCGTCGGGCGGGCGGCCGGACGCGGTGCCGGCGCGGGATCGCCGAAGCCGGGGGGCAGGATCGATTCGGGCCGGTCCTGCGCCGCGACGCCGACGGCCATCGCCGTCAGCGCGACGGCGAGCAGCGCCCTATTGGAGGTTCGCAAGCGAAACCTGCTTTTCGACCTGCGTGACCGGCCGTTCGGCGGTGCGGCCGGACAACAGGAACAACCCGCCGACCACCACGATCAGGATGACGACGACGGAGACGACCAGGCGGGACATGGGCAAACCTTGGAAACGAACGCGGACGATACACCCGGCTTTTGCGCGGACGCGTCGCGGCTGTATAGCGCGGGCAGCGATGATGCAAAGCCACTCCCCCTGGACCGGCCGGCCGATCGTGCTCGTCGGATTGATGGGCGTCGGCAAATCCACCGTCGGTCGCCGTCTGGCGATCCGGCTGGCGGTGCCGTTCGTCGATGCCGATCACGAAATCGAATCGGCCGCCGGCATGACCGTGGCCGAGATATTCGAACGATTCGGCGAACCCTATTTCCGCGATGGCGAACGCCGCGTGATCGGCCGGCTGATGGACGGCGCGCCCAAGGTGATCGCCACCGGGGGCGGCGCCTTCATCGACGAGACGACGCGGGCGCTGATCCTCGATCAATCGACCGCGATCTGGCTGAACGCGCATCCCGATGTGCTGGCCGAGCGCGTCCGCCGCCGCGATACCCGCCCGCTGCTGCGCGGACGCGATCCGCGACGCGTGCTCGCCGACCTCGCGGTCGCACGCGATCCGTTCTACGCGCAGGCTCATATCCATGTGTCGAGCCAGCGCGGCCCGCATGAAACCACCGTGGCGGCGATCTTGAAGGCAATCGGACGATGATGATGGAAGCGGCTGAGAACGTGGCGGAGCGCGTGACGGAACGGAGCATCCGGGTCGAACTAGGCGATCGCAGCTATCCCGTTCTGATCGCCGCCGGCCTGCTGGGCCGTGCCGCCGCGCATCTGGCGCCGCTGGCGCGCGGGCGGACGATGGCGATCGTGACGGACGGGAATGTCGGCCGGCATCTCGCCACCTTGCAAGCCGCGCTCGGCGAGGCGGGCGTCGCGAGCGAGGCGCTGGTGCTGCCGCCGGGCGAGGCGACCAAGAGCTGGTCCAGTCTGGCACGGGTCTGCGACTGGCTGCTGGCACTGGGGGTCGAGCGCGGCGACCATGTCGTGGCGCTGGGCGGCGGCGTGATCGGCGATCTCGTCGGTTTCGCCTGCGCCATCCTGAAGCGTGGTTGCGGCTTCGTGCAGATCCCCACCACGTTGCTGGCGCAGGTCGATTCGTCGGTGGGCGGCAAGACCGCGATCAATACCGCCGCAGGCAAAAACCTGATCGGTGCCTTTTATCAGCCTGGTCTGGTGCTGATCGATCCCGAGGTTCTCGACACGCTGCCCGCGCGCGAGCTGCGGGCGGGTTATGCCGAGGTCGTCAAATATGGCCTGATCGACGATCCGGCGTTCTTCGAGTGGTGCGAGGCGAACGGTGCCGCGCTGCTGGCGGGCGATGCCGCCGCCCGCGAATATGCGATCGCGCATTCGGTGGCGGCGAAGGCGCGGATCGTGGCGGCGGACGAGCATGAGACGACCGGGCTGCGGGCGCTGCTCAATCTCGGCCACACCTTCGGCCATGCTTTGGAAGCGGAAGCGGGTTTCGATGGCAGCCTGATCCACGGCGAGGGCGTGGCGGCGGGGATCGCCCTCGCCTATCGATACTCCGCCGTGACCGGTCTTTGCGACATGGCGGATGCGGACCGGGTGGCGGCGCATTTCCGGACGGTCGGCCTGCCCGACGGGCTTGCCGCCTCGGGTATCCGGGCAAGCGGCGCGCGGCTGGTCGACCATATGCGTCACGACAAGAAGATGGCAGCCGGCACCCTGCCGTTCCTGCTGGCGCGCGGCATCGGCCGGACCTTCCTGGATCGGACCGTCGATCTCGGCGACGTCGAACGCTTTCTCGACGCACAGCCACGCTGATGCCCAACGGCGTCGACAAGCAGCACCTGCCGACCAAAATCTGTCCGGCGTGCAACCGTCCCTTCACCTGGCGCAAGAAATGGGCGCGTGATTGGGATCAGGTCGTCTATTGTTCGGATGCCTGCCGCCGCAAACGTTGATGCGCACCTAAAAGAACAGGGGCAAGTAAACTTAGGCATAACGACAATATACGACGGTATGATTGCCCCGATTAGATACGGTTATTGGCAAATCGGATATTGATACGTCCCAAATGTCGATACTATACATGCCTTACTGACCATTAGGTTGGTGATGGGGCGCAGTCGATGAACTTTGATCCACGTTTATACGACATATCTGTTTTGAAGCACGGTCATGCCGACGTTCGGGATGAACCGGTCCAGCGGGACGCGCGACATCGTCGGGCGGCGAATGCGGACGGCCCTGCCCCCTTATCCAACCGGGATCGCAAGGAACGTCACGTGACCGCCACTATCGTACCACCCGCCGAACTGTTTCTTCGCGAGACGGCAATCCGGGGCGGCATGGATTTGATGTTCTTCGCCCATAGCCGCCATCTTCGCCGGGCCGATGACGAACTGGCACGCGTCGGTCTGGGCCGCGCACATCATCGCGTACTGTATTTCGTCGCACGCAAGCCCGACATGACGGTCGGCGAATTGCTGACGATCCTGGCGATCGCCAAGCAGTCGCTGGCCCGCGTCGCGCGGGAATTGACCGAGAAGGGCTTGCTGACGCAGCGGCCGGGCGTGCGCGACCGGCGGCAACGGCTGATCGCGCTGACGCCGGCCGGCGAAGCGCTGGAACGCGAACTCTTCACCCTGCTGCGGAGCAATATGGCCGATGCCTATGCCGCCTCGGGCGGCACGGCGGTCACCGGCTTCTGGACGGTCATGCAGAACCTGATGGGCGAAGAGGCACGCCTGCTGTTCAGCGCGCTCCATCGCAACGACCCCCTGCCGGCGACGGGCGCACGGTCAGTCGCCCGGGCTGGTGCCGACGCCTAACGCTCGACGGCGTCCGCCAGCAGACCGACCGACAGCGCGTAGAAGTTCGAACAGTTGTAATCGAGGATGACTCGGTAATTTCCGGTCAGCAGATATGCGGTCGCACCCTCGCCGTCCGGTTCGATCAACGTCGCCTGCACATCGTCGGCCGGCCAGGCACGTCCCTGCGGCACCATGCCCAGCGCGCGCCATTCGGCCATCGACCGCCAGCCGCTATGCCGTTGGAACACGCGCGGGCAACGGGGGCTGGCGAGCGTATTGCTGGCCAGCGTCCGATTATACCCACCCGGCACGTTGACCGCGAAGCCCCATGGCTGGCCGGGTCGCCAGCCCGCGTCGGTGAAGTAATTGGCGATCGAGGCAAGGGTATCGGGCTGGCTGTTCCAGATATCGGCGCGACCATCGCCGTCACCGTCGCGCGCGAGACGGAGGTAGATCGAGGGCAGGAACTGCGGATTGCCGGTCGCGCCGGCCCAACTGCCCTTCAATTGCGAACGCGGCGTGCCACGGTCGATCATCTTCAGCGCGGCGATCAATTCGCCCTCGAACAGCGGTCGACGGCGTCCTTCGAAGGCAAGGCTGGCGAGGGAGCGGACGAGATCGAAATTGCCGGTGTAGGAACCGTAGTTCGTCTCATGCCCCCAGATCGCGACCATGATCGACTCGGGCACGCCCGTCTCGCGTTCGATGGCGGACAGGCGCGATCGCTGGGCCTGATAGACGGAACGACCACGGTCGATGCGCGCGGCATCGACATGGTCGGCGCGGTACGGCGCGAACGGCGAGAAGCTGGTGCTGAGCACGTTGCCCGGCTGGCCGCGATCGAGTTCGACGACGCGGGTGTTAAGCGTCAGGCCGGCAAACTCGCGATCGATCGTCGCCGGCGCGACGCCCTGGGCGATGGCGCGGGTGCGGACACCGACCAGATAGGACTGGAAGGGATCGTCCTGCGCCGCGACTGGCGCGGCGACGGCAACGATGGCGAGGGCGGCGATACGCGCCGACTGGATAGCCCACATGCCTCCGCTTGTCGCGGCGCGAGGCCGTTACGGCAACCCCCGATCGTCGCCGGGCTTGCACGGGCCAGCGCGGACGCTATCGGGAGGATACCGGAGAGATGGCCGAGTGGTTTAAGGCAGCGGTCTTGAAAACCGCCGTAGGTTAACGCCTACCGTGGGTTCGAATCCCACTCTCTCCGCCATCCCTGTCGAAGGGAATTGCCGATGGTGGATCGGGTCGCCTCGTGTTCGTGCGGGCAATTGCGGATCACGGTGTCCGGCGAGCCGCTGGGCGTCGGCGTGTGCCATTGCCTTGCCTGCCAGCGACGGACGGGCAGCGTCTTCGCGGCGCTGGCCCGGTTTGCCGGCCCCTATCGGGTGTCCGGCGAGGCGAGGGAGTTCGTGCGCGTCGGGGATCAGGGGGCGGCTTTCACGTTCCGGTTCTGCCCGGTCTGCGGCACCAACCTGTTCGATACCGAGGATGGCGAGACGGGGACGGTGTCCGTCGCCGTCGGCGCGTTCGGCGATCCTGATTTCCCGGCACCGACCGTCGAGGTCTATGCTGTACGGCGGCATCGGTGGGTGCGAATGCCGGATGGCATCGTGACGTACCCGCGCGATCCCGATTGAGGCGGACATGAAAAGGCCGGCCCGCTTTCGCGGACCGGCCTGTTCGTCACGGCAGAGCCGGTTACTTGCGGAGCGAGAGACCGCCGCCGAAGCGCTTGTTGAAGCGGGCGACCTGGCCGCCGGTGTCGAGCATCGTGCCGCGACCGCCGGTCCAGGCCGGATGCGCGAGCGGATCGATGTCGAGCGTCATCAGATCGCCTTCCTTACCCCAGGTCGACCGGGTTTCGAAGACGGTGCCGTCCGTCATCTGAACGCGGATCGTGTGATAGTCGGGATGCGTATCGGTCTTCATGGGGTAGCTCCTGATATGGCTGGTTCCGACCAGCCGAAGGACAAGGCGGGGCGCTTAGCGGCACCGCCGGCATAAGTCAAAATTCGCTATCTTCACGCAGATGGCGGATCGGCGATCATCGCGGTAAAGTTAGCTTCCGCAACGACTTGGCCGTCGATCTTCGCAACGCCTGCGAACTTGCAGACGCTGGACCGCTTTTGCACGAACGTGGCTTCCAGGCGGAGCAGGACGCCGGGTTCGACCGGCTTCCTGAACTTCGCCCCGTCGATCGCCATGAAGTAGACCAGCTTGCCCGAGCCGGCGAGGCCGAGGCTTTCGACCGCGAGGATGCCGGCCGCCTGCGCCAGCGCCTCGACGATCAACACGCCGGGCATGATCGGGCGGCCGGGGAAATGCCCCTGGAAGAACTGTTCGTTCATCGTCACCGCCTTGATGGCGGCGATCCGCTTGTCGATCACCAGTTCCTCGACACGATCGACGAGGAGCAGGGGATAACGATGCGGAAGAGCCGCCATGACCCGTCCGATATCGAACGGGCCAAGGACGGTTTCCGGTGCAGCGGCGACGGTATCGGTCACCGGCTGCGCTCAGCGGCCGCCGGGCTGGGCCGGACGCGCGGCCGGCGTGGCGGCGGCCGGCGCGGCACCAGCCGCGGGTGCCGCGCCCTGCTGCTGCTGACCGGGTTGCCAGTTGGCGGGCGGCGTGATGCCGACGGTCGGCACCAGACGGTCCAGCTCGGTCGTGATCGCGGCGGTCACGTCGGCGGTGGGGTTGGCGAACAGCGCCGCATCCGGACGCAGCAGCAGGCTGACGTTACGGGTGCGGACGACGGCCTGAACGGCTTCGGGCAGGCGGTTCGATATCTGCTCGATCGCGTAGGCCTGCGCGCGCTGGGCCGGGGCGGTCAGGCGGGTGAGTTCGGCCTGTGCCGCCTGCTCACGGGTCTGGATAGCCTGTGCCTGCGTCTGCAACGCGGCCTGATTGGCGTTCGGCGCTGCACGGGCGGTGTTGAATGCGGTCACGAGCGGCTGAAGCTCACGCTGCACGGCTTCGCGGCGGGTGTTCGCCTGGTCGAGCTGCGCCTTGTAGGTCGTCTCGATCTGGCCACGGGCAGCGGCCCATGCCTTCGAATTGCCGACCGCACCCTCTGGATTGGCGACGGCAATGCCGCCGACCTGGGCCGAGGCGGTGGTGGCGATGGCCGGTGCGACGAGCGCGGCGGCGAGGAGGAGCGTCTTGAAGGTCATCAGAACTGGGTTCCTACGTTGAAGGTGATGAGTTTGTCGTCGTCGCCCTTCTGCTTGATCAGCGCGCGGGCGAGATCGATACGCAGAGGGCCGAACGGCGAATTCCAGTTGACGCCGACGCCGACGGTGATGCGCGGCCGCGCCGAATTGCCGAGGAAATTTTCGACGAAGGGTTGCGTGGTCACGGCGTCGTTATTGGAGGTGCCCGAGCAGGTGCCGCCGAGCGTTGCCGAATAACCCCTAGCGCATGTCGTCTGCTGTCCGGCATTGGCCGCTTCAGTGGTCGGGACCGTATAAAGCGCCAATGTCTGGTTGTTGACGATCGTCGTAACCGGCGCGCCGATCAGGGTCGGCGACCCATCAGGATTGATCCGCAAGACGCCATTGGCATCACGAAGCTGCGTAAATTCCGTCGTCGCTCGTGGCCGCGTCAGGCTGAACAGGCTGCCCGCCTGCGCATAAATGGACGGCCGCAGCCCGAGTTCGCGCGCACCGGAGCCGAGCGGAATTTCGAGTTCGATGCGGCCCAAATAATAGGCCTTGCCGCCCAAGGGATCGTCGATGATCTGATTGCGATCGGTGACCATCGACTGAACCCCGGTGACCGGATCAGTAATCAGCGGCGTCCGCTGGATACGCGGACCGACGCCGCGGATGTTGAAGCCGCGGAAGTTCGGTTCGCCCAGATAGAAGCGGTCGATGATCCGGACCTTGTCGATCCCCTCGCCCCGGCTCTTTTCGAGCGACTTGATATAGCCGCCCTCACCCAGGAACGAGAGGACGAAGCCGCTGCCGAGCCCCTTATACTTCGCGACCTCGAACCGGCTGCGGATATACTTCACGTCGCCGCCCAGACCGGCGAAATCCTGGCTGAACGAGAAGCGCGTGCCGGCGGTGGGACGCAGGCCGCTGTTGAGGCTGTTGTAGATCAGCGAGTAACCGATCGACGAGGTCCACCGATTGCCCAGCTGTTCGCAGAGATAACGACCGACGGTGGCGTCGCTGCACTGGCCGTTGATGAGCAGGCTGCTGTCCAGCCCGACCTCGTCATAGGACAGGCCGTAGCGACCCGACAGCGACCAGTATTCGGTCAGCGGCACGCCCGAGCGGATCTGGAACCCGGTCGACACCTGATTGTACAGCTGATTGCGATCGCCATTGGTGGTGAAGTTGAACTGGTTGAAATCGCGGCGGAACAGGTCGACGCCGACCGCGATGTTCTTGTCGAACAGATACGGCTCGGTGAAGCCCAGCTCGACCGACTTCTGATAGCTGGAATAGTTGACGCCGGCGCGCAGCTCCTGCCCCTTGCCGCGGAAATTGCGCTGGGTGATGTTGGCCTGCACGATGAATCGTTCGAGCGACGAATAGCCGGCCGACAACTGCAACTCGCCGGTCGATTTTTCCTCGACGGGCGCTTCCAGCAGGATGCGGTCGGGGGCGCTGCCGGGGCTGCGCTTGATCTCGAACTTGTCCTGGAAGAAGCCCAGCGAGTTGATGCGATCCTGCGACCGCTTGATCTGGAAATCGTTGAACGCGTCACCCTCGGCGAGACGCATCTCGCGACGGACGACCTTGTCCTGCGTCTGCGTGTTGCCGTTGATGTCGATACGCTCGACATAAGTGCGCTGCGCCTGCGCGATGTGGAAATTGATCCCCATCGTGAGCGTTTCGCGATCGCGCTGGAATTCCGGATCGACGTTGGTGAAGGCATAGCCGAACAGACCGGCGGTCTGCGACAGGCTATCGACCGAGTCCTCGACCAGCTTCGCATTGTACCAGTCGCCCTTTTTCGGGGCGAGCGAGGCGGCGAGGCGGGTGTTGTCGAAATCGCGGATTTCGCTGTCGACGGTGACGTCGCCGAATTTGTAGCGCGGGCCCTCCTCGACCACATAGGTGATGATGAAGTCCCGCTTGTCGGGGGTGAGTTCCGCCACCGCGCTGGTCACACGAAAATCTGCATAGCCCTGCGTCAGGTAGAACTGGCGCAGCTTCTGCTGGTCGTAGTTGAGGCGATCCTGATCGTAGCTGGTGTTCGACGACAGGACGCGGAACCAGCGCGACTGCTTGGTCGCCATTTCGCCGCGCAGCGCATCGGCCGAGAATTTTTCGTTGCCGATGATGTTGATCTGGCGGACCTTCGACTTCGATCCTTCCGCGATCTCGAACACGATATCGACGCGGTTCTGGTCGAGGCTGACCATCTTGGGATCGACGACGGCGGCGAACCGGCCCTGACGGCGATACAGCTCGACGATGCGGCCGACATCGGCGCGGACGGCGGTGCGGGTGAAGATCTGGCGGGGGGCGAGCTTCAGTTCCTTCTGGATCTTGTCGCTCTTGATCGCCTTGTTACCCTCCAGAATCACCCGGTTGATGATCGGGTTCTCGCGGATGCGCAGGACGATGTCGCCGCTCTCGACGCCGGAGATCGAATAGTCGGCGAACAGCTCCGACGCCTGAAGATCGACCAGCGCCTGATCGAGCGTCGCGGTGGTGTACGGAATGCCGACACGCAACTTTGTATAGGACAGGACCGTTTCCGGTTCGATGCGCTGCGACCCCTCCACCCGAAGCGAGCGAATCGTGCCGGCGGTGACGGGCGCGGTCGTTGCCTGCCCTGCGGCAGTCGGCGTTGCGGCGGCCGGCGCTGCGGTGGTCGCCGGACGCGGCACGGTGGGCGCGGGACGCACTGGCGCCGCCTGCGCGGCGGGCGCCGGGGCGGTCTGCGCCATCACCGGGACGCCTGCGAGCATCGTGCTCGCCAGCAACGTCACGCCGATCGCCGCGACCTTTTGACCATCATTCTTCACGTACGACCCACCCACGGAAAACAAGATACACGACCCCTGCGGCGTTCGCCCTGCCCCAGACTGTTCAACCGATCAAGCCGGCGAGATTGCGCCAGAGCCCGAACTGACCGAGATCGTTGAGCGTCACGAAGAGCATCAGGGCCAACAGCGCGGCGAGGCCGCCGCGAAACGCCCATTCCTGCACGCGCTGATCGACCGGGCGCCGCCGCACCGCCTCGATCGCGTAGAAGAACAGATGGCCACCATCGAGCATCGGCACTGGCAGCAGGTTGATGAACCCCAGATTGATGGACACCAGCGCGACCAGCCCGATGAACGCCGGCCAGCCGAGCGACATCTGTTCGCCCGACACCTTGGCGATGCGCAGCGGCCCGCCCAGTTCGTCGACCGAGCGGCGGCCGGTGATGATCTGGCCGATCGCGTCGAGCGACCCGCGCACGATCGAGAAGACCTGGATCGTACCCTCGACGGGCGCGCGCCACAGCGAAACGGGGCGATATTCGATCGGCGGGCTGCCGATGCCGACGCGGCCGATCCGATATTCGTTGCCGAAGCGATCGCGCTGTTCCAGCGTGCCGATGGTCAGCGTGGTCGACAGCGGCCGGCCGGCGCGCTCGACATCGATGCGGATCGTCTCCCCCGGACGCATCATCGCATATTGGGCGATGTCGGCGAAGCTCTCCATCGACCGGCCACCAAGCGCGATCAGGCGGTCACCGGGTTGCAGATCGGCCTTGGCGGCCGGGCTGGTCGCGACGATCGCGCCGACGACTGGCGGCGCATAGCGGGTGCCATAGAAGTGGGCGAAGCCGGCGAGGATGACGATCGCGACGACGAAATTGACGACCGGGCCGGCGGCGACAACGATCGCGCGCTGCCAAACGGGCTTGGCCTGAAACGTCCGCTCGCGCTCGGCGGCGGGCAGTGCCAGCCATTCGGCGGTCGGCTGGCTGGCGGGGTTCATGTCGCCGGCGAAGCGGACGTACCCGCCCAGCGGCAGCCAGCCGAGTTTCCAGCGGGTGCCGCGCTTGTCGGTATAGCCGGCGATCTCGCGACCAAAGCCGATCGAGAACGCATCGGCGCCGATGCCGAACCAGCGGCCGGCGAGGTAATGGCCCATCTCGTGCACGAACACGAGCGGACCGATCACCGCCATGAAGGCGAGGATGGTGAGCAGGAAGCCGGGATTGTCGATCAAGCTACGCGATCCTCTACGCGCTCGCCCGCCAATATCCGCGCCTCGGCGTCGACGGCGATGACCGCGTCGAGCGTTTCCGGCGCGGGCGGATCGTAGCGTTCCAGCGTATGTTCCACGATTGCGGCAATTTCGAGGAAGCCGATGCGCCGCGCGAGGAAGGCGGCGACGGCGATCTCGTTGGCGGCGTTCAGGATCGCCGGACGCGCGCCGCCGGCCGCCAGTGCTTCGCGGGCTAGACGCAGGGCGGGGAAGCGGACGGGATCGGGCGCGGCGAAATCGAGGCGGCCGAGCGCGATCAGGTCGAGCGGAGCCATCGGCGTCGCCATGCGATGTGGCCACGCCAGGCAATGCGCGATCGGCACGCGCATGTCCGACGGACCAAGCTGGGCGAGCATCGAACCGTCGACATAATCGACCGCGCTGTGGATGACGGACTGCGGGTGGATGACGATCTCGATCCGGTCGGGGTGGACCGGGAACAGGCGGGCGGCCTCGATCAGTTCGAGGCCCTTATTCATCATCGTCGCCGAATCGACCGATATCTTGGCGCCCATCGACCAGTTGGGATGGGCAACCGCCTGTTCGGGGGTGACACCCGCCATGTCGGCCAGCGACCAATCGCGGAACGGGCCGCCGCTGCATGTCAGGATGATGCGGCGGACGGCGCGCGCCTGATCGGGGGCGAAGCACTGGAAGATCGCATTGTGCTCGCTGTCGGCGGGCAGCAGCGTCGCACCGGAGGCGGCGGCGGCGGCGAGGATGACCTCGCCGGCGGACACCAGCGGCTCCTTGTTGGCAAGGACGACGGTGCCCCCCTGCCCGACCGCGGCCATGACGGGTTCGAGGCCGGCGCAACCGACGATCGCGCCCATCGTCCAGTCGGCACCGGAGCGCGCGGCATCGATGATCGCGGCGCGGCCACCGGCCACGTGCGTGGCGGTGCCGGCGAGCGCGGCGCGGAGATCGGGGAGGCAGGCCTCGTCGGCCACCACCGCCAGTTCGGCACCGGTGCGGCGGGCGGCGGCGGCTAGTTTCGCGACGTCGCAATTGGCGGTGAGCGCGCGGACGCGGAACTTGTCCGGCTCGCGCTCGATCAGGTCGAGCGTCGAGGTGCCGACCGAGCCGGTGGCGCCGAGGATGGTGACGGTTCTCACAGAGCCTGCCTTATCCGAACAGTTGCGGCAGGACCACGAGCAACGCGGCGACGGGCGCGACGGGGACGATGCCGTCGAGCCGGTCGAGGACGCCGCCATGACCGGGCAGGACGTTGCCGCTGTCCTTCATCCCGGCGCGACGCTTCAGCGCGCTTTCGTACAGGTCGCCGCCCTGCGCCAGCACGGCGAGGAACGGCGTCGCGATGACAAGGCGGAAGGGCAGGCCGGAGCCGACGTGCAGCGCAAAAGCGAAGATCGTGGCGAGCACGACGCCGCCGATCAGGCCCGACCACGTCTTGGCGGGGCTGATCCGCGGCGCGAGCTTTGGCCCGCCCAGCGAGCGGCCGGTGAAGAACGCGCCGATATCGGTCGCCCAGACGAGCGCCAGCGCCCAGAGCGTCAGGACGAGGCCATCGGGCTGTTGCCGGATCAGCAGCAGCGCGAATACCGGCAGGCCGACATAGGCCGCCCCGAAAGCGAGACCCGCGTTGCGATGCACGATGGCGATGAAGAAAAACGCCGCGCCGAGCAGACCGAGGACGAAGAAATGCGGCCCCGCCGCGATCGGCGCCATGATCGCCAGCGGCACGGAGAGGGCGAATTGCGCCATCCGCTTCGTCTTTGCGTCCGCGCCGTGCAGGTCCGCCCATTCCGCCATCATGAACAGCGCCGCGACGACCGCGAGCAGCCAGAACAGGAAATCCCCCGCCACCAGCGCGACCAGCGCGACCGCGATCATCACGACGCTGGCGATCATCCGCAGGCGGAGGTTCGACGGGGTCCTGAGCTTGGCGTCCGGGGTGTCGGGCATCGTGTCAGGCAACGGGACGGGCGTTTCGGTCACAGGCCTCCGTAGCGACGCTGGCGCTGGCCGAAGGCAGCGACCGCGTCGGCCAGCGCATCGGCGCCGAAATCGGGCCAGAGCGTGTCGACGAACAACAGTTCGGCATAAGCCGCCTGCCACAACAGGAAGTTCGACAGGCGCTGTTCGCCCGACGTGCGGATGACGAGGTCGAGCGGCGGCAGGCCGGCGGTGTCGAGTTCCGCCTCGATCGCGGCCTCGTCGATCTGGTCGGCGGGCAGCCGCGCGGCAAGCCGGCGGGCGGCGGCGGCCAGTTCGGCCTGCGCACCGTAATTGAGCGCGATCGCCAGCAACGGCCCGCTGTTGCCGGCGGTGCGCGCGACAGCATCCTCGATCAGCGCGATCAGATCGGGCGAGAAGGCGCGGTAGTCGCCGATGATCCGCAGCCGCACATTCTCGCGCGCCAGTTCGGCGAGGTCGGAGCGGATGAACAGGCGCAGCAGACCCATCAGGTCGCTGACTTCCTCGGCGGGGCGGCGCCAGTTCTCCGACGAGAAGGCATAGAGCGTCAGCGCCTCGATTCCCATCGCGCGCGCGGCGCGGGTAACGCGGCGAACCGCCTCGACCCCCGCCTTGTGACCGGCGAGGCGCGGGAGGTGACGCTGGCGTGCCCAGCGGCCGTTGCCGTCCATGATGATAGCGACGTGGCGGGGGATGGTGGGCGCGTCGGTGGCGAGGATGGGTGCGGTGCTCACTTCTCCCCTCCCGCTTTCGGGAGGGTTCGGGGGTGGGCTTGAATGACAGACGCGGGCCCTTGTTGACAGGCCCACCCCCAGCCCCTCCCGCGAGCGGGAGGGGAGCAGAACTGCACCCGGATGCTCACTTGCCCAGGATTTCCTTTTCCTTCGACGACGACGCGGCGTCGATGTCGGCGATGGTCTTGTCGGTGACCTTCTGCAACTCGGTTTCGTGGCGCTTGCGCTCGTCCTCGCCGAAGACGTTCTTCTTCTCGTCGGTCTTCAGGCTGTCCATGCCGTCGCGGCGCACGTTGCGCGCGGCGATGCGGGCCTTTTCGGCGTACTGGCTGGCGAGCTTGGCGAGTTCCTTGCGGCGCTCCTCGGTCAGGTCGGGGATCGGCAGGCGCAAGGTCTGGCCGTCGTTGATCGGGTTCAGGCCTAGCCCGGCCGACCGGATCGCCTTTTCCACCGAACTGACGTTCGTCTTGTCCCACACCTGCACGGTCAACATCCGGGGTTCGGGTGCCGAGACGGTCGCAACCTGGGTCAGCGGCATGTGGCTGCCATAGACCTCGACGTTGACGGGATCGAGCAGTGTCGTGGAGGCGCGACCGGTGCGCAGGCCGCCGAGATCATGCTTTAGTGCGTCGACCGCGCCGGTCATGCGGCGCTGGATATCGGCCTTGTCATAGGCGGGCATCAATTCGTTTCCTTTTTCGATTTCTTAGGCGTCGATGCTCTGGGCAGATTGCCGAACGCTGTAATCTTTCTGTCGATTTTTATCTTACGACCGACTTTGATCCCGCCAGATTTTTTAGGTTTGGCCACTGGATCGGAAGATACCTGAGACGCTTCAGCCTCGACACTCTGGACGATCGTGGAAATGCCTTCGCCGGCGAGGACGGCGGCGAAATTGCCGTGCTCGCGGATGTTGAAGACGACGATCGGGATATTGTTGTCACGGCACAGCGCGATGGCGGAGGCGTCCATGACCTTCAGGTCATCGGACAGGACCCGCGAATAGCTGACGGTTTCATAACGCGTCGCGGTCGGCACCTTTTTCGGGTCGGCATCATAGACGCCGTCGACCGAGGTGCCCTTGAACAGCGCATCGCACTTCATTTCGGCGGCGCGCAACGCGGCGCCGCTATCGGTGGTGAAGAAGGGCGAGCCGACGCCAGCGGCGAAGATCACGACGCGGCCCTTTTCGAGATGGCGTTCGGCGCGACGGCGGATGAAGGGTTCGCACACCGACGACATTGGGATCGCCGACTGGACGCGGGTATCGACACCGATCTGTTCGAGCGCATTCTGGACGGCCAGCGCATTCATGACGGTGGCGAGCATGCCCATGTAATCGGCGGTCGCGCGCTCGATGCCCTTGGCGGCGGCGGACAGGCCACGGAAGATGTTGCCACCACCGACGACGACGCACAGTTCATACCCCTGCGCGCGGACACCGGCGATCTCGCCGGCGACGCGGGCGGTGACATCCGGATCGATGGCGAGGCCATTCTCACCCATCAGGACTTCGCCCGACAGTTTCAGCAAAATACGTTTGAAGCGGGGTTCGGTCATGCGTCTCTATGTGTTGGGGGAAGCGGCGCGGACCTTAGGCGGGGCGGGTGCGCGGGGCAACCGTGTGTGGCGGGAGTTTGGCTTGGGGAGGCGGTAGAGAGAGAGAGAGAGAGAGAGACGATGTTCGCGCGGAGGCGCAGAGGACGCGGAGGTGAACCGCATGCCGCGACCTTCCGCTGTCATCACTCCGGCATGAGGAATGAGGCGCGGGCGTAACCTGAAGTAACCCCTCAGCGTCCTCCGCGCGTCCGCGCGACCCAAATCTTCTTTCGGCGCGGATCGTCGTGAAACGATTTGTAAATACGACCTCGTCAGCGCGACGCCTCCCGATCCGTCATGCCAGCGAACGCTGGCATCTCTCCGCCGCGGGCAGAGCGATCGAGCCTCATTGGGAGATCCCAGCTTTCGCTGGGATGACGTGATGGGGTGAGCGGGGAAGGCGCGCCGGTCAGCGGACCCGGTGCCCGGTGCCCGGTGCTCACATACGCAAAGAAGGGGGTTCACCACCGGCGTTGCCGCCCGTGGTGAACCCCCTCCACCAACCTCGGGCTGGTCCCCTCCCCGCAAGCGGGGAGGGTTTTTCGGGTTATGCGGCTGCCTGGGGCACGCCGGATACGGCCGCGACTTCGGCGGCGAAGTCGGAGGCTTCCTTTTCGATGCCCTCGCCCAGCTGGAAGCGGACATAGTCCTTCAGCACGATGGTGGTGCCGGCATCCTTGCCCGCCTTGGCCACCACGTCACTGATCTTGGTCTTGCCGTCCATGACGAACAGCTGGCTGACCAGTGCGTGTTCCTTGCGGTACTTGGCGATGCCGCCTTCGACCATCTTGGCGATGATGTCGGCGGGCTTGCCCGATTCGGCGGCCTTTTCGGTCGCGATCGCGCGCTCGCGCTCGATTTCGGCTTCGTCGAGGTCGGCTTCGTTCAACGCCTTCGGGAACGCGGCGGCGATGTGCATCGCCAGCTGCTTGCCGAGCGTCTGCAGCACCTCGTCCGAAGCATCCGATTCGAGCGCGACGAGCACGCCGATCTTGCCGAGGCCGGGGGCGGCCGCGTTGTGGATGTACGGCACGACCGCGCCGCTGGTGACTTCCAGCGTCTTCGAGCGGCGCAGCGACTGGTTCTCACCGATCGTCGCGACGTTGTTGGTCAGCACTTCCTCGACGGTCTTGCCCGACGGCATCGCCTCGCCCTTCAGCGCGTCGACATCGCCACCGGTCGCCAGCGCGATCTGGGTGACCTCGCGGACGAACTGCTGGAACTGGTCGTTCTTGGCGACGAAATCGGTTTCGGAGTTCACCTCGACCGCGGCACCCTTCGTGCCGGAAACGGCGACGCCGACCAGACCCTCGGCCGCGGTGCGGCTGGACTTCTTGGCGGCGGCGGCGAGGCCCTTGGTGCGCAGCCAGTCCATGGCGGCATCCATGTCGCCGGCGGTCTCGTTCAGCGCCTTCTTGCAATCCATCATGCCTGCGCCGCTCTTCTCGCGCAGATCCTTGACCATCGCTGCCGTGATGTCGGCCATAGTCCTAATCCTTCTGTTCAGAATGTGGTTGCGGGCGAGGCGAGGCGTATCCGCCCTGCCCCGCCCGCATGACGAACCGGTGACGGTTACGCGTCGATCTGGCGCTCGGTCTCGGCGCCCGCACCCTCGACCGTGGCGGTCGCGGCGTCTTCCGGCTCGGCGGCCGGCGTCTCGACGGTCAGCGTCTCTTCGGCAACCGGCTCGGCCATGGCGCCCATGTCGGCACCGGTGCGGCGCTGCTGCTCCTGGCCGCCGCGCGTCGCGGCGATCGCGATCGCCTCGCAATACAGGCGGATGGCACGGGCGGCGTCATCGTTCGCGGGAACCGGGAAGGCGATGCCGTCCGGCGACACGTTCGAATCGAGGATCGCGACGACCGGGATGCCGAGCGTGTTGGCTTCCTTGATCGCCAGCTCTTCCTTGTTCGCGTCGATGACGAACATGACGTCGGGGACGCCGCCCATGTCACGGATGCCGCCCAGCGACAGTTCCAGCTTGTCCTTTTCACGGGTCAGCTGCAGCACTTCCTTCTTGGTCAGGCCGTGCGTGTCGCCCGACAGCTGCTCTTCCAGCGTCTTCATGCGCTTGATCGAGTTGCTGATCGTCTTCCAGTTGGTGAGCATGCCGCCCAGCCAGCGGTGGTTGACGAAATGCTGGCCCGACTTGCGCGCCGCGTCCGCGATCGGCTCCTGCGCCTGGCGCTTGGTGCCGACGAACAGGACCTTGCCGCCACCGGCGACCGACGACGACACGAATTCAAGCGCGCGCGCGAACAGCGGCACGGTCTGCGACAGGTCGAGGATGTGGACGCCGTTGCGGTCGCCGAAGATGTAGGGCTTCATCTTCGGGTTCCAGCGGTGGGTCTGGTGGCCGAAGTGCGCGCCGGTTTCGATAAGCTGCTGCATCGAGACGACAGGTGCCGCCATAAGAATATTCCTTCCGGTTATGCCTCTGGGAAGCGGATGACGCGTGGCCTGAAAGGACCTGCGCACCGGTGTATGATGCTTCCCATGCGGAGTTGAGGCGCGGCCCTTAGCTGAAGCGATCCGTTCTTGCAACCGTTCCCGATCGCTTGACAGGCGGAACATGATAGGAACATAAGGGGTTCAACGGCAGTACGAATCGACGATCGATTAACCCCGGTTACCGATACGCAAGAATATCCCGTCTTTACCGAAGGATGCGGCGGAACCGGTTTTCGGAATCGAATGTTGAGGCACGCAGACAGACAGCGTGCAGGCCCGGAACAGACAAGGGAGGCGAACATGGTGGCAGTGATGAGCATTATGGTTTTCGCAGGCGCGCTGGCGGTATCGGTCGCCATCATCGCCGCCGCAGTCGGCCCCCAGTGGCAGCGCATCCTGCGCCTGGCCGCCGGCCAGACCGATCGGGCCTTCGCACCGCTGGAGCAGCTGGCGCGGGCAGAACGCCACATCGCGGTCAGGCGGTGGGCGTCGACACCGGTTCCCGCTTCGGTTCGGCGGTTGCGCGAAGTCGCTTGACCTTCGCATAGCTGGCGATGCTGAACGGGATCGTCAGCAGATAGAGCGTCGAGATGACGCTGATCGTCTGCCACGGCATCGTCACAAGCGCGGCACCCAGTAGAACGACACCGGCCAGCGCCTCGAACCGGATGCTGCGACGCAAGCGTAGAGAGCCCCAGGTGAAGGTGGCGACGCTTGACACCATCAGAACCGCGACGAAGATCACCCAGGGTGCGACGAGATAGGGTGACTCCAGAATGGGTTGGTCCGTCCACAGCCATGCGATCAATGGCAACAGGGCTAGTCCCGCCCCGGCGGGAGCCGGCACACCGGTCAGGAAACCTGCCGATTTATGCGGCTGATCGGTTTCATCGATCTTGGCATTGAAGCGCGCCAGCCGGAGTGCGCAGAACACTGCGAGCACCAGCGCCGCCATCCAGCCGAACCGGGGCAGTGCCGCGAGCGACCAGAGATAGAGGATCAGCGCCGGCGCGACGCCGAAGGAGATCGCGTCGGACAACGAATCCAGTTCCGCCCCGAACCGGCTCTCGCCGCGCAACATCCGTGCGATGCGGCCATCGATGCCGTCCAGCACGCCGGCGACCATGATCATTGCCACCGCCCGTTCCCACTCGCCGGCGATGGCGAAACGGACACCCGACAGGCCGGAACACAGCGCCAGCGCGGTGACGGCGTTGGGGGCGACCGCGCGCAACGGCAGACCACGGGGCGGTCGTGCGAAGCGGCGCGGCGAGACAGCCGATGTCGGTGCGGCGGGTTCGGGGTCGCCCGGCATCCTGGGGGGCATCGGCGTACTCATTATTGGGCAATGCCGCTGACGGGCAGGCCGCCGACGCGACCGATAATCGTCTCGCCGGCGACCGACCGCTGGCCGAGCGTCACCTGCGGGATGACGTCGTCGGGCAGATAGACATCGACGCGGCTGCCGAAGCGGATCAGGCCGATCCGCTGGCCGGTCGCGACCATGTCGCCGGGCTTGACGAAACCGACGATGCGCCGCGCGACGAGGCCGGCGATCTGGGTGAAGCCGATGCGACGGCCGTCGCGACCCTCGACGACGATGTGCTGCCGCTCGTTCTCGTCCGATGCCTTGTCGAGATCGGCGTTCAGGAATTTGCCGGAGATATAGACAACCTGGCGGATCGTGCCGGCGATCGGCGTGCGGTTGATGTGGACGTCGAACACCGACATGAAGATCGACACGCGGGTCAGCGGCGCCTCGCCCAGCTCGCCCACCAGTTCGCGCGGGATGGCGACGCGCTGGATCATGGTGACGAGGCCGTCGGCGGGGGCGACGATCAGGCCGTCGCCCTGCGGCGTGGTACGGATCGGATCGCGGAAGAAAGCCGCGACCCAGATCGTCAGCCCGACCATCGGCCAGAACAGGACGTTCGAGATGATCGTCAGCAACAAGGTGATGCCGGCGGATATGGCGACGTATTTCCGCCCCTCGGGATGGACGGTGGGGAAGCGCCACTTCACCGTCGTCGTGGCGATCGGTGGCTTGTCGAGTGAGTTCATGACGACGGCATCTATCGGGCCGGGCGGCGTGTGACAATCTTGCATCGCCCCGGACGGCCGATCCCCCGCCCCGATCGCCGCCGCCGGTGGAACGACCGGCGGCGGGGTGACGGGATCAGGCGGCGAGGGCAAGGACCGTCCTGCGCCGACGATAACGGAGCGCGCCGGCGGTGAGCGCGAAGCCGGTCAACAACATCGTCCATGTCGCGGGTTCCGGCACGGCGGCGATGCCGAGCTGGCTGACGATGCCGCTGGCGATCGCCGCGTGCAGCTGCGTCGTCGGGTGGATCGTGTCGAAATAGACATAGCCGTTGCAGGCTGGCGCCGCCGTCGTCCGCAGACAGGCGGTCTTCGTATCGAGCGTCGCCGGCAGGCCGAACGCGGTCGGGTCGGCGTAAATGGCCTGTTGCGCCGCGAACAGATCGAAGAAGGTCGCATTGACGCCGGGCGTGGCATCGAACCCGCCGATCACCTGTTTGAAGATATTGTTCAGCCCGAACGACAGCGAGGTGCCGGCCGCCGACAGCCCCGCCGATCCGAAATCGGTCACGGCGGGAATCTGGCCGATATCCGGCAGCCCCGTCACGACGAAGTTGCGCGCACCGGCCGCATAGAGCGACTGGAGGCCAGCGTTGAAGGCGGACACGGCGGGCGTCAGAGTTGGCGTGTAACCGGCAATCGTCCCCAGCTTGGCCAGTTCGTCGCGCACGTCGTTGCCGCCGAAGGTCAGCAGGACGAGCGAATTGCTGTCGAACGTCTTGCCGGACATACCGAACATGTCGATCTGTTCGGCGAAGCTGGGGCTGGCATCGCCCGCGACCTCCGCCGACTTGGCGCCGCCGACGGAGAAGTCCAGGCCGCCATAGGCGGAAGCGACCGTCGCCCCCTTACCCATTGCGATCGATAGATAGTCGGCGAAGTTATAGCCGTTCGAAAAGCGGCCCTGATAATAGCCGGCCGCTGCGGGCGCGGGGTCCGCGCCGCCGCTTGCGGCCCGTCCCGCCTGCGCGTTGCCGGCATCGACCAGGCTGTCGCCGAAGACGAACAGGTTGCTGTAGGTCTGTGCCGCGACCGGGGTCGCCAGCGACAGGGCCGCTCCGGCAAAGGTCACCATGGCAAAGCGTGCGTTCATCGCGATCCTGCTCCTGTTTCACGCCGGTTTCATCCGACTGTTAACCATGGTGTAGCACCACCGCCGGTCGGCGCGAGTCCAAATCGGCGTGCGGCCATGGTTGCCAGCCGCGGACACGCATCCTAGACGCCCCTGCAACCCCATCCCCCCTTCGAAGGACCGGAAAGCATGGCCAAGATCAAGGTGAAGACGCCCATCGTGGAGATCGATGGCGACGAGATGACGCGGATCATCTGGGAATGGATTCGCGAACGCCTCATCAAGCCGTATCTCGACATCGAGCTGGATTATTACGACCTGAGCGTCGAGAACCGCGACGCGACCAGCGATCAGGTGACGATCGACAGCGCCCACGCCACGCAGAAATACGGCGTCGCGGTGAAGTGCGCGACGATCACCCCCGACGAGCAGCGCGTCGAGGAATTCGGCCTGAAGAAGATGTGGAAGTCGCCCAACGGCACGATCCGCAACATCCTGGGCGGCGTGATCTTCCGCGAACCGATCGTCATCAAGAATGTCCCCCGCCTGATCCCCGGCTGGACGCACCCGATCGTCGTCGGCCGCCACGCGTTCGGCGACCAGTACAAGGCGACCGATTTCCTCGTCCCCGGCCCCGGCCAGCTGACCATGAAGTGGCAGGGCACCGACGGTCAGGTACTGGAATATGAAGTGTTCGACTTCCCCGAGGCGGGCGTCGCCATGGGCATGTACAACCTCGACCAGTCGATCCGCGATTTCGCGCGCGCCAGCATGAATTACTCGCTGGGTCGTGGCTGGCCGCTGTATCTCAGCACCAAGAACACGATCCTGAAGGCCTATGACGGCCGTTTCAAGGACCTGTTCGCCGAGATCTTCGACGCGGAGTTCAAGGACAAGTTCGCCGCCGCCGGCATCGTGTACGAGCATCGCCTGATCGACGACATGGTCGCCAGCGCGCTGAAGTGGAACGGCGAGTTCGTGTGGGCGTGCAAGAACTATGACGGCGACGTGCAGTCGGATCAGGTCGCGCAGGGTTTCGGCTCGCTGGGCCTGATGACGTCGGTGCTGATGACTCCGGACGGCAAGACGATCGAGGCGGAAGCCGCGCACGGCACCGTCACGCGCCATTACCGCCAGCACCAGCAGGGCAAGGCGACGTCGACCAACCCGATCGCGTCGATCTTCGCCTGGACCGGCGGCCTGAAGTATCGCGGCAAGTTCGACGATACGCCGGACGTCACGAAGTTCGCCGAGACGCTGGAGCGCGTCTGCATCCAGACGGTGGAGAACGGCCACATGACCAAGGATCTTGCGATCCTGATCGGGCCGGAGCAGCCGTGGATGACGACCGAGCAGTTCTTCGAGCAGGTCCGCGTGAACCTCGAAACCGCGATGAACGACGGCCAGTAACTCTTTATCATCGATCGACAATGGGGGCGGCATGCGAGAGCGTGCCGCCCCCTTTTTTTTCTGCTGGAAGTGGAGCAGGCGTCGGATCGTCGCACGTTAACCAAAACGAGATTGACCGATCACGATGGCGCGGGCAACGCGCGGCGACGGCAAAAATGCTGAACGGGAGATTAACGTGGCAACATATGTGAGGGCTGCGCTGGGCGCGATGGTGATGCTGGCGGGGGTTCCGGCGTCGGCCGATGCAGCAGGCTTCATTCGCTACGATGTCGCCACGCTCGGGCAGCGATACTACACGACGCAAGACATCGGCGCGCGGGAACCGCGCACGTCGATGGAATATGTCAGCTATATCTTCTCGGTCGTTGTGCCGGTCGATAACAGCGGCGCGTGGTCGCTGACGGATTCGAGCTATGGGTCCGCGATCACGCACAATTACATCGCTGGCGCGACGTCAATCACGGCGGGGTCCGATGCGATTTCGTTCGTGGAAACCAGTGCCCCCAATCTTCTTTACAGCAGCGGCTATAATTGGGGTCAGATCAGCGGATCGGCCTGCGTCAACGCCAACAGCCAGTTCGTGACCGCTGGCTTCCAAGGCAATTGCGGCTCGGTCCGATACACCAATGCGTGGCGGTCGGGCTCGTTCGATTTCATCGGCGGCATCGTCGATGTCCGCGCAACGACCGGCACGACGGCCAGCGCCGACGGCTATGGTATCCTGTCGGTCCAGCAAGTGCCGCTGGTGCCCGAACCCGCCACCTGGGCGCTGATGACGCTCGGCTTCGGCCTCACCGGCTATGCGCTGCGCCGTCGCAAGGCCCGCATCGCCTTCGCCTGAAGCTCACCTTTGCGCGGCGTCTGGCGAACATGGCTGACAAGCCGGACGCCGCGCCGCTAAGGTCGCGGGCATGGCGATCGGGCTCGACAATGCAGGTTTCAGCGACGCGCTGGTGATATTGGGTGCGGCGGGGCTGGTGATCCCGGCCTTCGCCCGCTTCCGCATCAGCCCGGTCATCGGCTTCATCCTGGTCGGGTTTCTGGTCGGGCCGGCGGGACTGGGATCGCTGAGCGGGCAGTTTCCGTGGTTGTATTACGTCACGATTTCCGACCCGCATTCGATCGAGCCGTTCGCCGAATTCGGCATCGTCCTGCTGCTGTTCTCGATCGGGCTGGAACTGTCGTTCAAGCGGTTATGGGGGATGCGGCGGCTGGTGTTCGGCACCGGCGCGGCGGAATTGCTGGGATCGGCGGCGCTGATCGCGGTCGCACTGCATATCATCGGCCAGGGCTGGGCGGGCGCGGCGGGACTCGGCCTCGCCCTTGCCCTGTCGTCCACCGCGCTGGTGCTGCCGCTGGTGGGGACGACGAGCGCAGTCGGGCGCGGCGCGTTCGCGATGCTGTTGTTCGAGGATCTGGCGCTGGTCCCGATCATCTTCGCGCTGGGCGCGATGGCGCCGACCGCGAGCGACGATGGCTGGGCCGGGCTGGCCGGCGTGGCACTGCGCGGCGGGCTGACGGTGGTGGCGCTGTATGTCGGCGGGCGGCTGGTGCTGCCGCGCCTGTTCGCACAGGCGGCGCGGACGAAGAGCCCGGAACTGTTCCTGGCCGCTTCTCTCCTCGTCGTCATCGTCGCCTCGGTCGCGACCACCGCCGCCGGGCTGTCGCCGATCGTCGGCGCGCTGCTGGCCGGGTTGCTGATCGCCGAGACCGAATATCATTCCGAGGTCGAGGTGATGACCGCGCCGTTCAAGGGGCTGGCGCTGGGCGTGTTCCTGATTACCGTCGGCATGAGCCTGGACCTGCGGTCGATCGTCGCGAACTGGGGATCGCTGCTGACGGCGGTGGTCGGCGTGGTCGTGGTGAAGACCGTCGTCACCTATCTGCTGCTGCGCGTCACCCATGCCCGGCCGGCGATCGCGGCGGAGACGGGATTGCTGATGGGCAGCCCGTCGGAGACGACGCTGATCGTGCTGGCGACGGCGGCGCAGGCGCAGTTGATCCTGCCGACCACCGCGGCATTCTGGCAGACGGTGACGGCGCTCGGCATGACGATCACGCCTTTGCTGGCGCAGGCGGGGCGGCAGGTGTCGAAGCGGATCGAGGCGCGGACGATCGAACCACTACCGGTGATCGATCCGGGCGAAACGCCGGGGACGGTGCTCATCGGGTTCGGCCGGGTGGGCCGGATGGTGGCGGACATGCTGCGGACGCATAATCAGCCCTATCTGGCGATCGAAGCGGATATCGATGTCGTCGCGGAGGCGCGGTCTTCCGGTTATCCTGTGCTGTTCGGCGATATCGCGCGGACGGAACTGGCGGACCGGCTGAACCTGATGTCGGCACGGGCGCTGATCCTGACGATGGACGATCCGGTGCTGACGGTACGGCTGGCGCGGCGGATGCGGTCGCTGGCGCCCGACCTGCCGATCATCGCCCGCGCCCGCGATGCCCGCCATGCCGCCGAACTCTATCGCGCCGGCGTGACCGATGCGGTGCCGGAGACGCTGGAAAGCTCGCTGCAATTGTCGGAAGCCGTGCTGGTCGATCTGGGCGTCGCGATGGGGCCGGTGATCGCCTCGATCCACGAAAAACGCGACGAGCTGCGTCAGTTGATCCGGCGGGAAGCGGCACTGGATCGCGAACCGCGGATCAGGCGGGTGCGGCGCAAAGGCGAACTACAGACCTGAGCCGCGCCTAACCCTGCTCGTCGTACCAGCCGAACGGCAACAGGCGATTGGCGAGCGCGCGGGCGGCCTTGCCGTCACCCTGACGCAGCGAGGTGAGCACCGCGTTGGCGGCTTTTTGTTCGATACGGTCGAGGATCGTGGGCGTCGGCGCGGCCACCGCCGTCTCCAGCAGGCTGCGCCCTTTTGGGTCGGCGGGATCGGCCTGGATACGGAGCAGACCGGCCAACCCGGCGAACATCGCGCGGTTGCCGCCGAGCGCCACGCCGCGATCCAGCGATTCCAGGCCGACGCCCTTTTGCGCACCCGCCCCTGCGCGGGCCATGATCCGGCCGACCTTGGCGATCACGCCCAGATGCCACGCGCCCAGCCCCACCAGTGCCTCCGCATTGCGGGGGAAGCGCGCGACGACCGTTTCCATCTGCTTGCGTGCGGCGATGGCCTCGCCGCGATTGCCGGTCAGCTTGGCGCGATAGGCGAGCGCGACGGCGGCGAGCACCGCCGCGTCCTGATCGTCAGGCAGGCGCTGCGCCGTGGCCAGCGCGGTGGCGCGGGCGCGATCGACGCGGGCGAGCGCAGCGGGCTGGCTGCGATCCTGAAACGCCGCCTGCGTCAGCAGGTCACGCGCGGTCTGAGCCGATGCTGGGATGGGTAGCGTCGCGATCGCCATTGCGGGAAGCACCGACCACGCCATTACCCGCATCACTCGCCCTCATCCCGTTGATTAGAGGCGATGTTAAGCATGATGCCGATGGCTTGACCATCCCGCAGAGGAGGCGACGGGCGCGATCAACCCGCCAGCGCCGCGCGGATCGCGGCCAGCGCGTCGGCCGCCTTGTCACCGTCAGGCCCGCCGCCCTGCGCCATGTCCGGCCGGCCACCGCCGCCCTGCCCGCCGAGCGCCGCCACCGCCTTGCGCAGCAGATCGACGGCATTGTGGCTGGCGACGAGATCGGCGGTGATGCCGACCGCGACCGAGGCGCGACCCTCGTTGACCGCGACGATCGCGGCGATGCCGGAGCCGAGCCGCTGCTTCGCCTCGTCCACCACGCCGCGCAGGCCCTTGGCGTCGAAGCCGTCGAGCACCTGACCGATGAAGGCGACGCCGCCCACGTCCTCAGGGCCAGCGGGCGCACCGCCCTGTCCGCCGCCACCCATGGCCAATGCCTTCTTGGCGTCGGCGAGTTCGCGTTCAAGCCGGCGGCGGTCGTCGAGCAAGGCCGCGACGCGGGCGGGGACCTCGTCCGGAGTGGATCGCAGCGTGGCCGCTGCCTCACGCAGTTTCTCATCACGGGCGTTCAGCCATGCACGGGCCGCCTCGCCGGTCAGCGCCTCGACACGGCGGATGCCGGAGGAGACGGCGCCTTCGCCGACGACCTTGAACAAGCCGATATCGCCCAGCGCGCGGACATGGGTGCCGCCGCACAGCTCGATCGAATAAATGCCCTCAGCGTCCTCGCCCATCGAGACGACACGGACCTCGTCACCATATTTCTCGCCGAACAGCGCCATCGCGCCCTCGGCGATGGCATCGTCGGGCGTCATCACGCGGGTGGTGACGGCGCCGTTGCCGCGCACCTGCTCGTTCACCCGCGCCTCGACCTCCGCCAGATCGGCGGCGGTGACGGCGACGGGCTGCGAGAAGTCGAAGCGCAGGCGTTCGGGCGCGACCAACGAACCCTTTTGCGCGACATGCGTGCCGAGCCGCTGGCGCAGCGCCTCATGCAGCAGATGCGTGGCGGAGTGGTTGGCGCGGATCGCGGCGCGGCGCTGGACGTCGATGGCCAGCTTCACCGGATCGCCGACCTTGATCTCGCCCGCCTCGACCTGCGCGTGATGGACGAAGATGCGGCCGAGCTGCTTGGAGGTATCGGTGACGATGGCGCGCAGGCCCGCGTCGCTGGCGATGGTGCCGTGATCGCCGACCTGACCGCCGCTTTCGCCATAGAAGGGCGTCTGGTTGACGACGATCGCGACGGTGTCGCCGGCGGTGGCATGATCGACGCGCACGCCGTCCCGGATCAGCGCGACGACCTCCGCCTCGCCCGTATCAGCGGCATAGCCGGTAAATTCGGTCGAGCCGGACTGTTCGGCGATGTCGAACCACAGGTCATCCGACGCCTTGGCGCCGGAACCCTTCCAGGCGGCGCGGGCGGCGCGCTTCTGTTCGGCCATCGCGATGTCGAAACCGGCGCGATCGACTTCCATGTCCTTTTCCCGAAGGGCATCTTCTGTCAGATCCAGCGGGAAACCGTATGTGTCGTATAGCTTGAACGCGATATCGCCCGGAAGCATGGATTTGCGATACATCCCCGCAGTTGCCTCATCGAGCAGTTTGAGCCCGCGATCCAGCGTCTTACGAAATTGTGTTTCCTCCTGCTGTAACGTCGCCTCAATTAGCGATTGAGCACGGAAAAGTTCCGGATATGCAGCACCCATCTCGGTAACGAGAGCGGGTACTAGCCGGTGCATCAACGGCTCTTTCGCGCCGAGGATATGCGCGTGGCGCATTGCACGGCGCATGATTCGGCGCAGCACGTAACCGCGTCCTTCATTGCTTGGCAGTACTCCGTCCGCAACAAGGAAGCCCGCGGTACGAAGATGGTCGGCGATGACGCGGTGCGACGCCTTCTGCTCGCCCTCCGCCACCGTATGCGTCAGCGCGGTGGAGGCGGCGATCAACGCCTTGAACGTGTCGGTATCGTAATTGTCGGTGACGCCCTGCAGGACGGCGGCGATCCGCTCCAGCCCCATGCCGGTATCGATCGACGGCTTGGGCAGGTTGCCGACGATCTCGTTGGCTTCCTGCTCATATTGCATAAACACCAGATTCCAGATCTCGACGAAACGGTCGCCGTCCTCGTCCGGGCTGCCCGGCGGGCCACCCAAGATATGGTCGCCGTGATCGTAGAAGATTTCCGAACAGGGTCCGCACGGGCCGTTTTCGCCCATCACCCAGAAATTATCCTTGGTGGGGATGCGGATGATGCGATGTTCCGGCAGGCCGGCGATCTTCTTCCACAGGTCGAACGCCTCGTCATCTGTGTGATAGACTGTCGCGGTCAGCCGGTCGGCGGGGATACCCCATTCCTTCGTCAGCAGGGTCCAGGCATGGGTGATCGCCTGTTCCTTGAAATAATCGCCGAACGAGAAATTGCCGAGCATTTCGAAGAACGTATGATGCCGCGCGGTATAACCGACATTGTCGAGATCGTTGTGCTTGCCGCCGGCGCGCACGCATTTCTGACTGGACGTCGCGGTGCTGTAGGGCCGCGATTCCAGACCGGTGAACACGTTCTTGAACGGCACCATGCCCGCATTCACGAACATCAGCGTCGGATCGTTCTGCGGCACGAGCGGCGCGGAGGCGACCGGCTGGTGCCCGTGACGCGCGAAATAGTCGAGGAAGCCGCGGCGGATGTCGTTGGTCGAGATCATGCGCGCGGGCTTAGGCGAGCGCCACGCCGCACTCAAGCAGGACTGCGCGCCGTCCCATACCGAAACAGGTCGCGGCGTGATGAACGATTGAGGTTAACGCCATAACGGTTAGCATGACGGCGCATCTGAATAGAGCCGATCAACCGTACGGATGTCAAAAGGGGGATTTATGCGGCTTGCCATTCTAGCCTGTGCCATCATGACGCTTGTCGTCACCACGCCGGCCGATGCGGCGCTGTTGCAGTTCACCATTTCGGGAACGGACACGCTGTCGCCGATCGATCCCACGTTCGTCGAGTTCGCGTCGTTCCAGCTCGATTCCAATCCCCTGATCGATGCGGTCAATGTATCTCCCGACCAGGGCTTTGCTATCGCGAACGTGACGGGCATCTTTCAATATGGCCCGATCACGCTTTCTTCGCAGTCGATCAGCTTCTTCACCACGGCGTTGGGCGGTGGCCTGCTAATCGGCGACGGAACCGACAACGGCACCCTCCTCGGCTTCGACGGTCCCCAACTGTATATCGGGACCGAAGCCCAACCGGAATTTCTGACCGGCAGTTTCGACCTGACCGATTTCGTCACTGGCTCGCCGATCTCGCTGACGATCAGCACGGTGTCCGCCATTCCCGAGCCTGCAAGCTGGGCCATGATGCTCGCCGGTTTCGCAATGGTCGGCGGCGCGACGCGGTATCGTCGGCGCAAGGCGATCGTCGCCTACGCCTGAACCGTCCGGTAATGGCGGGGCGCCCGGCCATGCGGTCGGCGCCCCCTTCATGGGCGGCGCGGATCAGACCGGCGCGTCGATCGACCGCGGCGGCTCGCTGAACCAGCGGGGGCCGGCGGCGGTCATGTGGAAACAATCCTCCAGCCGGACGCCGAACTTGCCGGGCAGGTAAAGCCCGGGTTCGTCGGAAAAGCACATGCCGGCGGCCAGCGGCGTGGTTTCGCCATGGACCAGATTGACCGGTTCATGCCCGTCCATACCGATGCCATGGCCGGTGCGGTGCGACAGGCCGGGCAGCCTGTAGCCGGGGCCGTATCCGAGTTTGGTGTAATAAGCGCGCACGGTATCGTCGATCGATCCGGCGGGCGCACCGATTTTGGCGGCGGCAAAGGCGATCTGCTGGCCCTTCGCAACGGTATCCCAGATGGTGCGCTGTTCCTTGTCGGCCGATCCATGGACCCAGGTGCGCGACACGTCGGACTGATATCCCTGCACCGTGCAGCCGCAATCCATCAGCACCACCTGCCCGTCCGCCACCCGGATCACCTCTCGGCTGCCATGCGGCAGGGCGGCGGCGGGGCCGATCAGGGCGAGCGCGAATTCGGGATCGCCGCCCAGCCTGCGCGTGGCGGCGTTCATCAGCGCGCCGATCTCCGCCCCGGTCATGCCGCGTTCCACACGTGGGTGCGTCCAGCGATAGGCCGCGATCGTAACGTCGGTGGCGGTCTGCATCAGCGCGATCTCGGCCGGCGTCTTGCGCATCCGGCAACCGCGGACGACGGGATTGGCGGAAACCTGCGCGGCATCGGGCAGCGAGCCGCGCAATCCCGCGGCGATGAAATAGCGCAGCGTCTCCTCGATCCCGACCGGTGACCGGGCCAGCCCGCGTTCGCGCAGCCAGTCAGCGGCGATCGTCATCGCGTTCTGATCCTCCTGCCACACCCGCACCTCGGCGGGGACGGCGAGCGTCTGGCGGACCGAGGGTTCCTCGAAGAACGGCGTGACGATCAGCGGCTGGCCCTCGACCGGCAGGACGGCGAGCGTCGGCCGCTCGCTGCGACTCCAGCGGACGCCGGTGAAATAGATCATCGACGATCCCGGCTCGATCACCACCGCGCCGATGCCGTTCGCCTTCATCAGGGCTTGCGCGCGCGACAGGCGGCCGGCGCGCTCGGCGGCGTCGATCGCCCTGGCGCCCGTGGTAATGTCGGACAGCGCCGACAGGTCTGGTTCCGCCGCGCGCAGGATGCCGCCCAGCGGCAGGAGCGGCACCGCGGCGGCGGCGGTCAACAGGGTGCGGCGGGTCGGCTGGATCATGGCCGGACGATAGGGCGCTTGACCCGGCGGCCACAATCCCCTTCGCTGGCCCGCAGTTTCCGGGAGTTCGTTAATGGCCAAAAGGCTGACCTTCTATATCCTGCTCGGCCTGGTGATCGGCGCCGGCGTCGGCCTGTCGATCAACGGCTATATCGATGACGGCACGCCCGCCGCGGCGGCGCGGCTGACCGAGATCGCCGGCTATTTCTCGATCGTCACCACGCTGTTCCTGCGGCTTATCAAGATGATCATCGCGCCGCTGGTCTTCTCCACGCTGGTCGTCGGCATCGCGCATATGGGCGACACCGGCGCGCTCGGACGGATCGGGTTGCGCAGCCTGTTGTGGTTCGTCGGCGCCAGCCTCGTCTCGCTGACGCTGGGGCTGATCCTCGTCACGCTGCTGCAACCAGGCGTCGGCCTGGCGCTGGTGGTGCCGGCGGCGACCACGGCGAGCGGCGTCGAGCATGGTGCGTTCAATTTCGCCAATTTCGCCAGTCATATCGTGCCGGCATCGATGATCGCAGCGATGGCGGAGAACGAGATTCTCCAGATCGTGATCTTCTCGATCTTCATCGGCGTGGCGATCACCGCCGTCGGCGCGCCAGCCCAGCCACTGGTCCGCGCGACCGAGGCGCTGGTGCAGGTGATGCTGCGGATCACCGGCTACGTCATGAACGTGGCACCGATTGCGGTGTTCGCGGCGGTGGCGGCGACGCTGGCGGAGCGCGGCGCTGGGGTGCTGGGCGACCTCGCCTATTTCATGGGCAGCTTCTATCTGGGGCTGGCGACGCTGTGGCTGGTGCTGTTCCTCGCCGCGCGGGTGGTAATCGGGCCACGCGCGGTCGAACTGTTCCGCTATATCCGCGATCCGCTGGTGCTGGCCTTCTCGACCGCGTCGTCGGAGGCGGCGTTGCCGCGGACGCTGGAGGCGCTCGACCGGTTCGGCGTGCCGCCGCGCATCGCCAGCTTCGTGCTGCCGCTGGGCTATTCGTTCAATCTCGACGGATCAATGATGTACATGACGTTCGCGTCGCTGTTCATCGCGCAGGCATATGGCATCGACCTCAGCCTGGGGCAGCAGATCACGATGTTGCTGGTGCTGATGGTGACGTCGAAGGGGATCGCCGGCGTACCGCGCGCATCGCTGGTGGTGATCGCCGGTACGCTGTCGATGTTCAACATTCCGGAGGCGGGATTGCTGCTGATCCTGGGCGTCGATCACTTCCTCGACATGGGCCGGTCGGCGACCAACGTCGTCGGCAATGCGATCGCGGCGACGGTGGTGGCGAAGTGGGAGGGGCAACTGGACCCGATCGAATCGCCGGTCATCGTACCGGCGCCCGCGCCAAGCGGCGACGGGCCGGCGGTGGCGGACGAGCGGTTCGGCGACATCGGCCGCTAAGGTCGCGCCACCCCGGTGTCAGGCCGGGGTGGCCACTCCGTCAGGTGTATGCGTAGGGGCCGCCGGCCTTCAGCGCAGCCTGATAGGCGGGGCGGGCGTGGATGCGTTCCAGCCATGCCATCGTCGCGGGGCGGCTCTCGTCCAGACCGCCCCGGCTGCGCGCCGCCTCCAGCGGGAAGCTCATCATGATATCGGCGGCGGTCATTTCGTCGCCGGCAAACCACGGACGTTGCGCCAGTTCGGATTCGACATAGTCGAGGTTGCGGTCGATCATCGGCTGGACGCGTTTGGCGACCTGCGCGCCGACGACGGGGATGCGCGACAGCACGAGCTTCAAAAGCAGTGGCGGCATCATCGATCCTTCGGCGAAGTGCAGCCAGAACCGATAGCGCAGCGCCGCATCGCGGTGCGCCGGGGCGCCGAGCCGACCATCCGCCTTCTCGACCAGATATTCGACGATCGCGCCGGTTTCGGCGACCACGCGGCCCTGCGCGTCGCCATCCTCGATCACCGGCGATTTGCCGAGCGGATGCACCTGCGCCAGTTCCGGCGGGGCGAGCATCGTCTCCTTGTTCCGCTCGTAGCGGCGGACCTGATAGGGGAGGCCCAGTTCCTCCAGCATCCAGAGAATGCGCTGGGACCGCGAATTTTCGAGGTGGTGGACGGTAATCATGATCGTTTCCCTGCCTGCGCACGCCACAGCCACGCCGAGGCGGGGAACTGAACGCGCGAACCGTCGGAATGGATCGACAGGGCGTCGAGCAGGCGGGCATGGGCGCGGGACCGGTCGGGCTCGGGCATCGCGGCAAGGGCGGAAGCGATCGGGCCGATCCGCGCGAAGAACGCCGCCGCGTCGGCGACGGGGTCGTCGCCCTCGCCGGGGCGATAGGCGAAGTCGGCCACCTCCGCGCCGATCGTCGTCCAGCCGGCGTCGGTCAGGAGGCGTTCGACCAGTGCCGGGTCGGCGAACCCGAAGGGACCGGGGGTGTAGCCGTCTGTCGCAGCCGGTCGCTCGCCCGTGACGATGGCGACGAGATCGCCGGCCCATGGATTGTAGCGGCGATCGCGGAAGCAGGAAAAGACCAGCGCGGCCCCGGGGGCGGCCTGTTCGCGCAGGCGGGCGAAGGCGGCCACGGGATCGGCGAAGAACATGACGCCGTGTCGCGAGAGGAACAGGTCGGGCATGATGTCGAGGGGATCGACGGCGGCATCGGCGACCCGGAAGCTGGCGGACGGGACACGTTCACCGGCGATATCGATCAGCGCGGCGGAGAGGTCGATGCCAGTGATGGCGAGATCGGGGCGGGCGGCGGCGAGCGCCGCGGTGGTCGCGCCCGCTCCGCAACCGATGTCGAGCGCGACACCGGGTCCGGCGGGGGCGGCGGCGAGGATGGCGGCATCGAGACGGGGCGCGAGGTCAGCGAAGCTGCGATCGGTGCGGCACCATTCGGCTGCCCAGACCTCACCGACGCGGGTTTGCCAGTCGGTGGTGGTGGTCATGCGGGAAGTTGGCGGGATAGAGGTGCGTCGGCAATCGAACGGGTTGGGATCATCGTCGTGTCATCCCCATTGGTCGGATGATCTATCCTGCCCTGCCCCTAGCCCAAGCAAAAGCGGGTTTACCGAATATTCTAGCGCCGGCGCCTGTCCTGTTTTCCCCCGAACACCGGAATCCAGACCTAATAGAAAAAAGGCGTATACCTGTGGCTCTGGGCTCCTGCCTTCGCAGGAGCACGGACAAGTGTTTTGACCAGCGGATCGAACAGACCAAGAGGCCACCCTGCCCATTCGAAGACACCGCCAGATCGCGGGGCCGGGCTTCTCGCCCGGCCTCGCGCGCATCTCAGACGTCGTCTTCCTCGCTGGGGCCGGCCATCATTTCCTCGGCGACCTTTTCGGTGCGCTGGCGGATCGCCTTTTCGAGGCGGGCGGCCATTTCCGGGTTATCGCGGAGATAGATCTTCGCATTCTCGCGACCCTGACCGATGCGGACCGAGTCGTAGGAGAACCAGCTGCCCGACTTTTCGACCAGACCCGCTTTCACGCCCAGATCGAGGATCTCGCCGATCTTGGAGATGCCCTCGCCGTACATGATGTCGAATTCGACCTGCTTGAACGGCGGCGCGACCTTGTTCTTCACCACCTTCACGCGGGTCGCGTTGCCGGTGATTTCCTCGCCGGCCTTGATCGCGCCGGTGCGGCGGATGTCGAGGCGGACCGAGGCGTAGAATTTCAGCGCATTGCCGCCCGTCGTCGTCTCCGGGTTGCCGTACATCACGCCGATCTTCATGCGCAGCTGATTGATGAAGATCACCATGCAGCGCGAACGGCTGATCGAACCGGTCAGCTTGCGAAGGCTCTGCGACATCAGGCGGGCCTGCAGGCCGACATGGCTGTCGCCCATCTCGCCCTCGATTTCGGCACGCGGTACCAGCGCGGCGACCGAATCGACCACCAGCACGTCGATCGCGTTGGAGCGCACCAGCGTGTCGACGATCTCCAGCGCCTGCTCGCCCGTATCGGGCTGCGACACGATCAGTTCGTCGATGTTGACGCCCAGCTTCTTGGCATAGACGGGGTCGAGCGCGTGTTCGGCATCGACGAAGGCGGCGGTGCCGCCACCCTTCTGCGCCTCGGCGATGACATGCAGGGCGAGCGTCGTCTTGCCCGACGATTCGGGGCCGTACACCTCGATCACGCGGCCGCGCGGCAGGCCGCCGACGCCGAGCGCGATGTCGAGGCCGAGCGAGCCGGTGGAGATCACTTCGACCTGCATCGTCTCCTTGGCGCCGAGCTTCATCGCCGACCCCTTGCCGAATGCACGGTCGATCTGGGCCAGCGCGGCGTCGAGCGCCTTTTGCCGGTCGGTTGCTGCTACTGCCACGGAGTCGATCACTTTCAGATTGGCGGCCATCGGGGGCTCCCATCGCTAGAGCATGCGCGCGGCCAGGGCAACGCGTCAGACAGCCATGTACGCGGTCTGTTCTTCCAGAACAAGTAGGGAACGGAATTTTTGCTCAGGCAAGCGTGGTTGCCAGCCTCCACCAGCCCTGCGCATCGGCGTCGGCCGCGGCGGCATCGCGGGCGGTGGCGGTGTCGAACAGCGCGAAACAGGTTGCCCCGGACCCGGACATGCGCGACAGGATGGCGCCGGATGCGGCGTCCAGTTGCGCGCGCACGGAGGCGATGACGGGCGCGAGACGGGAAGCTGGCGGTTCGAGATCGTTGCGACCGGCGCGGGCTCTGGTGAGGAGGTCGCCATCCGGCAACGCGCCGCGATCAACCCCGTCCCAGCCGGCGAAGACGGCAGCCGTCGAGACGGCGACGCCCGGGTTCACCAGCAGCAGCGGCGTGCCGGCGAGGCCGGTGAGGTCGGCCAGATCGTCGCCCCTGCCCGTGCCGAGCGCGGTGCGGCCGGTCAGGCAGGCGGGGATATCGGCGCCGAGCGACGCGGCGATGTCGGTCAGGCGCTGGTCGGTCAGGGGGATGTTCGACAGACGGGCCAACGCGCGGAGGGTGGCGGCTGCGTCGGCCGATCCACCGCCGATGCCAGAGGCAATGGGAAGGTTCTTTGTCAGCGTTATTCGGTATTTATCGGTGATACCGAAGAGTTCGCGGAAGGCATTCCTTGCTCGGGTTACGAGGTTGTCGTTTGTGGCTTCTTCTCTCTCCTGGATGGAAGAGGGAGTCAGGGCGGCGGCAAAGGGGCCGGTGATGTCGAAGGCATCAGCGTCCGCAGTTTCCAACGTGATTTCATCGCCTTCGGTGGCGAAGGCGAACAGGGTTTCGAGCTCGTGATAGCCGTCTGGGCGACGGTGGCGGACGTGGAGGGCCAGGTTGATCTTGGCGGGGGCGGGTTCGACGATCAAAGGCCGCTTTCCTGTTTGGTGGCGAGGCGCGCGGTGGCGGGCGGTTCGGCGGTGACGGCGGCAGCGGCCCAGGCATAGCGCGCCTCGTACCGGCGGCCGAGCGACCAATAGGCGTCGCCCAGATGCTCGGCGATCTCGGCATTGGCGGGCGCGTCGGCGGCGGCGCGTTCGAGCAGCGGCAGGCCGCGCGGCGTCTGACCGATGCGGTGATAGGCCCAGCCGAGCGAGTCCGCGATCGACGCATCGTCCGCCGCCAGCGCGTGCGCGCGTTCCAGCATCCGGGTGGCGTCGGGCAGATCCTCGCCATGCTCGATCATCGCATAGCCGAGATAGTTCAGCGCGGACGGCTCCTGCGGCCCCAGATCGACCGCGCGGCGCAGCACGCGGCGGGCGTCCTTCCACTGCCCGGCCTGATCGAGCGCGGCGCCATAACGGAGCCAGGTGGCCCAGTTCTTGGATGCATCGGCGTCCTTCGTCAGCGCGGCGTAGAAAGGTATTGCGTCGGCGGGACGATCGGCGGCGACCAGCAGGTCGGCATAGCGCGCCCGGTCCACCGCCACCGCATCGCCCGCTTCGGCACGGATACGCGCGGCGGCGAGCGCATCGGCGGCCCGATCCTGCGCATCGAGCAGGTTGATGCGACGGCCGGCAGCGGTGGCGCCAAGCGGACCATCGGCCGGCACCAGCGCCAGTTGCGCCAGCGCGCGATCGGGATCGTCGGCGAGCGCCAGTTGCTCGGCGAGGATCAGGCGGGCGCGGGCATAGCCGGGATCGGCATCCAGCGCCGCCCGCGCGAAGGAGAGGCCAAGGCTGCTCGGTCGATCGCCGCCGAGATCGTCGGCCAGCCGCAGTAACAGGCGCGAGACACCGAACGCCAGCGTCGGCCGGGCGGTGGCGTCGGCGCGGGCGGCGGCAAGCTGGCCGGGGCGGCGGCCGAGCAACGTCGCCGCCGCCTCGTCATGCCCGCCGCCGATCAGTAACTCCGCCGCGGCCAGTTGCGCGCCCGATGGTATGGTGCCGCCAAGTGCCTGGGTGGCGGCGATTCCTTCTGGCAGACGGCCGGCGCCGATCAGCAACAGCGCGCGGGTCTCGTTGACCAGACGGCGGGCGACGGCATCGTCCTTCGGTGCCTCGATCGCCAGCCCATCCTGCCCGCGCGCGGCGGCGATCCAGGCGCGGAGCGCCGGCAACAGGATGCGCAGACGGCCATTGTCGAGCGCCGGCAGGGCGCGCTCGACGGCGGCGGGATCGTTGGCGCGGGCGGCATCGACGAGCGGCCACAGGGCGGCATCGTCAGGTGCGACCCCGGCAGCGGCCAGCGCGGTGGCGGCATGGCGGACGAGCGCGGCATCGCCCGCCGCCAGCCCTTCGCGATAGGCACGGATCGCCACCACCGGGTTGGCGGGCGCATCCGCCAGCGCGCGGGTATAGGCGGCGACCGCCTCCGTCCCCTGCCCCGAATCCTCGGCGACGCGGGCGCGCAGATAGGCGGACAGATCGCCGGTGTCGGCCGCAGCCGGTGTCGCAAGCAGCAGCACCGCCAGCGTCAACACCGGCGCGATCGCGCTACATGTTCGGATAGTTCGGGCCACCGCCGCCTTCCGGTACGACCCAGTTGATGTTCTGGGTCGGGTCCTTGATGTCGCACGTCTTGCAGTGGACGCAGTTCTGGGCGTTGATGACGAATTTCGGATCGCCCGTGTCCTGCCCCACGACCTCGTACACGCCAGCGGGGCAGTAACGCTGCGCCGGCTCGTCGTACATCGGCAGGTCGTAGTCGATCGGAACGTCCGGATCGCGCAGCGTCAGGTGGACGGGCTGATCCTCCTCGTGATTGGTGTTCGACAGGAACACCGACGACAGGCGATCGAAGGTCAACACGCCGTCCGCCTTGGGATAGACCGGCGGCTTGACGAGATCCTTTCGCCACAGGCTTTCATGGTCGGGATGATGCTTCATGGTGAAGGGCATCTTCAGGCCAAAATGCTCCGCCCACATGGTGATGCCCGACAGGCCGGAGCCGATCAGGTCGCCGAATTTCTTGACCAGCGGCACCACGTTGCGGACGACCGACAGCTCCTTGTGCAGCCATGACGCCTCGAACGCCTGCGGATAGGCGGTCAGCTCGTCATGCTCGCGCCCGGCCTGCACCGCGTCGAACGCGGCCTCTGCGGCCATCATCCCCGATTTCATCGCGCCGTGCGTGCCCTTCAGGCGGGGCACGTTCAGGAAACCGGCCGAACAGCCGATCAGCGCACCGCCGGGAAAGACCAGCTTCGGGATGGATTGCAGGCCGCCGTCATTGATCGCGCGCGCGCCATAGCTGACTCGCTTGCCGCCCTTCAGGATCGCGGCGATCTCGGGATGGGTCTTCCACTTCTGCATCTCGTGGAAGGGCGACAGATACGGGTTGGTGTAGTTCAGCCACGTCACGAAGCCGAGCGAGACCTGACCGTTCGCCTGATGATACAGCCAGCTCCCGCCATTGGCGTCGTCGCCCAGCGGCCAGCCCTGCGTATGGATCACGCGGCCGGGCGAATGGAGCGCGGGATCGATGTCCCACAACTCCTTGATGCCGAGACCATAGACCTGCGGCTGCGCGTCCTTCGCCAGGTCGAAGGTGCGGATGACCTCCTTCGACAGGTGGCCGCGCACGCCCTCGGCGAAGAAGGTGTATTTCGCGTGGAGTTCAAGGCCGGGGGTGTAATCGCCCTTGTGTGTGCCGTCGCGCGCCACGCCCATGTCGCCGGTGGCGACGCCCTTCACCCGACCCTGTTCGTCGAAGAGAATTTCCGCAGCGGCGAAGCCGGGGAAGATCTCCACACCCAGTTCCTCCGCCTGCCCCGCCAGCCAGCGGCACAGATTGCCGAGGCTGCCGGTATAGGTGCCCTTGTTGTGCATGAACGGCGGCGTCAGGAATTCGGGCAGGACGCGCTTTTTCGTCGCGCTCAGCACCCAGTGGTGGTTTTCGGTGACGGGCACCGCCGCCATCGGGCAGTCACGCTCGCGCCAGTCGGGGATCAGTTCGTCGAGGCTGCGCGGATCGATGACCGCGCCCGACAGGATATGTGCGCCGACCTCCGACCCCTTTTCGAGGACGCAGACCGACAGCTCGCCGCCCGTCTCGGCCGCGCGTTGCTTCAGCCGGATCGCCGCCGACAGCCCGGCGGGGCCGGCGCCGACGATCACGACGTCATAGGGCATCGACTCGCGTTCGCTCATCCTCGTCACTCTCTCCGGCAGGCCGCTTCCGCCCACCATCGGGCGCGGCGCGGCAACATCTTGTCCGGAAAGGCGATCCGACAAGTTGACCGCCGCGTCAACCATGCAGCATGACGGTGCCGATGGGGGCCTACAGCAACATCGACGCCATGGGGGCAACCGCCGCCGACTGGCAGAGCGCGCTGGAATGGTGGCGCGATGCGGGTGTCGACGTGCTGGTGGACGATCAGGTCCGCGACTGGCTGGCGGTGCCGCCACCCTCCGCGCCTGTCCCCAATTCCGTCGTCGTGGCCGCGCCGGCGGCGGATGTCCTGCCCGATACGATCGCTGCGTTCGCCACCTGGCGCCTCGGTCCTGACGCGCCCGAGGCCGGATGGAGCGGCGTGTCGCTGGCCGCGATCGGGCCGGCGGACGCTACGGTCATGGTGCTTGTCGACTGTCCCGACCGGGAAGACGGCGATGCCGGCGCCCTGCTGTCGGGCGTCACCGGGCGCTTGTTCGACCGGATGCTGGCGGCGATCGGCCTGTCGCGGGAGACGGTGCATGTCGCGGCCGTCTGCGCGCGGCGGCCCTCGTCGGGCCGGATGTCGCGCGAGATCGAGGCGCGGCTGGGCGAAGTCGCGCGCCATCACATCGAACTGGTCGCCCCTAAACGTCTGCTGCTGTTGGGCGATGCGACGAGCCGTGCCGTGTTGTCGATGGACCGACAGGCGGCGCGGGGCAGTTTACAGCCCTTCAACCATAAACGTGGCACAACCGGTGTCATCGCCAGCCTGCATCCGCGCCTGTTGATCGAACGGCCGGCACTGAAGGCGGAAAGCTGGCGCGACCTGCAATTGCTGGTGAAAGATCTGGAAGCATGATGCGGAAACTGGCGATCGCGGCGGTGATGACCGCCCTCCCCCTGCCGGCCCTGGCGGCCGAGGCACCAGCAGCCGGCGATATACGATCGGCGGCGGTGACGCCCGACCGCATTCCCGCCCAACTCGATCCCGCGCAGCGTGACGCGTATCGCGCCGTCTTCGCCGCGATCCGCGAAAGCCGGTGGCAGGACGCGCAGATCGGGCTGGAGGCGATGCGGCCGGGGCCACTCCATGCGCTGGCCCGCGCCGAACTCTATACCGCCAAGGGATCGCCGAAGGTCGAGCTGACGCCGATCGTCGATCTGCTCAATCAGGCCCCCGAGCTGCCGCAGGCCGAGGCGCTGCGGGCCTTGGCGATGCGGCGCGGGGCGACCGACCTGCCGCCGCTGCCGGTCGCGCAGCGCCTGATCTGGCAGGACGGCGCGCCCCGCCGGGTGCGCGCCAAGGCGACCGGCAGCGACCTGATCGCCGCCGACCTCGCAGCGAAGATGCAGCCGTTCGTGAAGACCGACGATGGCGTGTCGGCCGAGGCGCTGTTGATGACCACATCGGGTCTCAGCATCGAGGCGACGACCGAGTGGCAGGCCAAGGTCGCGTGGATGTACTTTCTGCGCGGCGATGACGCCAAGGTGCGCGAGATCGCCGGCATGGCCGCGAACGGCGCCGGCGACTGGGCGGTGCAGGGCCGGTGGATGGCATCGCTGGCGGCATGGCGGCAACGCGATTGCGCAGCGGCGGAGGACGGGTTCGAGGGCGTGGCGGCCCGCGCGGGCGATGTCGATCTGCGCGCGGCGGCGCTGTACTGGGCATCGCGCGCCGACATGGTCTGCGCCCGTCCCGATCGGATCCAGGGCCGGTTGAAGGCGGCGGCGCAGTTCGGCGAGAGCTTCTACGGCCAGTTGGCGAAACAGGCGCTGGGCATGCGCGACGCGACGAAGGCGGGCGGCAAGCTGGCCGCATCGGACTGGGCAGCGCTCGACAAGCGGCCGAACGTCCGGGTCGCGGCGGCGCTGGTCGAGGTCGGCGAGAATGATCTGGCCGACGAGGTGGTTCGCCAGCAGGCGAAGATCGGCAACCCGGCCGAATTCGGCAGCCTCGTTCGCCTCGCCGAGACGCTCGACCTGCCCGCGACGACGATCTGGCTGGCCCACAACACCCCCGCCGGCGTGACGATGACGGCCGAGGCGCGTTATCCCGCGCCGAACTGGACGCCGGACAGCGGCTGGCGGGTCGAAAAGGCGCTGGTTTATGCCCATGCACTGGAGGAGTCGCGCTTCCGTCCGAAGGTGACTAGCCCCGCCGGCGCCTATGGCCTGATGCAGATCATGCCCGCCGCCGCGACCGACTTCGCGCGCGAACGCGGCACCAGCATCGACAAAGCGGCGCTGTCGAAACCGTCGACCAACATGGATATCGGCCAGCGCCATCTGGAGCGGCTGCGCGACATGGGGCTGACCGGCGGTCTGCTGCCCAAGGTGATCGCCGCGTATAATGCCGGGCCGAAGCCGGTCGGCGAGTGGAACGCGATCGTCCATGATGGCGGCGATCCGCTGCTGTATATCGAAAGCATCCCCTATTGGGAGACGCGCGGGTACGTCACCACGGTGCTGCGCAATTACTGGATGTACGAGGCGCAGACGGGCAAGACCGCCTCGTCCAGCCGCAACGCGCTGGCGCAGGGCATGTGGCCGCGCTTTCCGGGCCTGCCCGGTGCGGTCGCGGTGCGCATGGATAGCTCGCCCGCGACGATGCTGGCCGCACGGACGGTGACGCCGCGCCTGCCGACGGTCATGCGCGCGCCGGTGGTCCGGGCATCGGTGATGGCGCCAGTGATGACCGCCGCCGCGACGGTGCGCCGGCCGCTGCCGCCGGTGATGGCGCCGCTGCAGGCGACGATCGGCTCGCCAGTGCTGGCGGCGGTCGCGCCGTCCAACCCGCCGATCGCGACGGCCAAGGCCGCGCCTGTCGGTGGCATGCCGTCTGCATCCAGCGTGGCGTCGATCGTGAAGGCGTTGCCCGGCGCGATGGCGGCGGCGGCCGGTGCGATGATCGACGGCGATCTGCTGCGTCAGGCCGGCAAGGCAATGGCGATGCAGCCACAGGCGATCGTCGGCGCGATGGCCGCCTCCATCGGTTCGGGCGCGACGATCGATTGATGCCCATCGATGAAAGCCGGCCATTCCTGCCGGTGCGGATCGCGGTGCTGACCGTGTCGGACACGCGCGGCCTCGCCGACGACCGGTCGGGCGACACGCTGGTCGCGCGGCTGGAAGAGGCGGGGCATGTGCTGGCCGACCGCCGGATCGAACGCGACGACGCGGACACGATCGTCGAACGGCTGCGCGCGTGGATCGCCGATCCGATGGTCGATGTCGTCATCACCACCGGCGGCACCGGCGTGACCGGCCGCGACGTGACGCCCGAGGCGATCGAGCGGGTCGCCGAAAAGATGATCCCCGGTTTTGGCGAACTGTTCCGCTGGCTGTCCTATGCCAAGATCGGCACCTCCACCGTCCAGTCGCGCGCCTGCGCGGCGGTGGCGGGCGGCACCTATCTGTTCGCGCTGCCGGGATCGACCGGCGCGGTGAAGGACGGGTGGGACGGCATCCTGAAGGATCAGCTCGACAGCCGCCACCGCCCCTGCAACTTCGTCGAACTGATGCCGCGACTGACCGAGCGATAGCTTCCGTCTCCCGGCGAACGCCGCTGTAAAAGCCAAATACCATCCCGGCGGAGGCATCGACGACAATCAGTCGAGTACGGCCATACCGCTGTGAAACCCACATACCACCCCGGCGGAGGCCGGGGTCCAGTTGGGAAGGCGGTCCTAAGCTCTTACCGGGGTTCGCCCAACTGGACCCCGGCCTCCGCCGGGGTGGTAGCTTTGGCAGGATGGCCGACGACCGACATCCTACACGCGCGCACGCATGAACGCATGAACGCATGAACGCGCCCGCGCCCGCTCCCGCGCCCGCGCCCGCGCGCGTAGGTGGGTGTGACTTTAGCGACTTTCCGCTATGTTCTTTATTTGTTCCGTTGAAAATGCTACCGGTCGGTTATGCCGAAACCGACTCCCCGCCCCGTCCGCGGCGCGACGCTGAATGCGGAGAGCCGGCGGTTCAACCTGCCGCAGGTGGCGGTGGACGGTGACTGGCTGGACGAGCGGGAGGCGATCGACGGCGCGCCGCCACGCCTGCGCACGACCGTCACCATCGAGCGGCCGAAGACGATCATCAGCCGCAACACCTCTCCCGACGTGCCGTTCGATCGCTCGATCAACCCGTATCGCGGCTGCGAGCATGGCTGCATCTATTGCTTCGCGCGGCCGAGCCATGCGTTTCACGACTTGTCGCCGGGGCTTGATTTCGAGAGCCGGCTGTTCGTGAAGCCCGATGCCGCCGCGCTGCTGCGCGTCGAACTGGCGAAGCCCGGTTATGTCGTGCGGCCGATGGCGCTGGGGACCAACACCGATCCCTATCAGCCGATCGAGCGCGAATGGGGCGTGACGCGGGCGGTGCTGGGGGTGCTGGCGGACACCAACCATCCGCTGACGATCACGACGAAATCAGACCGTGTGGTGCGCGACATCGATCTGCTGGCGCCGATGGCGGCGAAGGGGCTGGCGACGGTGTGCATGTCGATCACCTCGCTCGATCCCCGGATCGCCGCCACGGTCGAGCCGCGCGCGCCGACGCCGACGCGGCGGCTGGCCGCGGTCAGGCGGCTAAGCGAGGCGGGCATCCCGACCTATGTCTCGATCGCGCCGGTCATCCCGGCGATCACCGACCACGAGATCGAACATCTGGTCGAACAGGCCGCCGCCGCCGGCGCGCGGCATGCGTTCTTCATCCCGGTGCGCCTGCCCCATGAGGTCGCACCCCTGTTCCGCGCATGGCTCGACGAGCATTTCCCCGATCGCGCGGCCAAGGTGATGGCGACGATCCAGAGCCTGCGGAAAGGGCGCGACAACGACCCCGGCTTCTTTACGCGGATGCAGGGCAGCGGGCCGTGGGCGGACCTGCTGCGCACCCGGTTTCACATCGCGTGCCGGCGGCATGGGCTGAACCAGACGCGGCTGACGCTGCGCAACGATCTGTTCCGACCACCGGCGGGGCCGCAGGGCGAGTTGTTCTGACGGACCCTGGATGGGTCGCGAAGCGTTTCGGGGCGAGCAAGATGGACAGGAGCAAATCATGACCAACCGCAAGCAGGACGAAGCCGCCGACCGCGAGAACGAGGTCACCAAGCCCGATACGGACGGATCGGATGCCGGATCGGCGGGCGAAGGCTCCGGCGGCGGTTATGGCAACCATGCCGAACCGGAAAAGCCGGCGGCTCAGTGATAGGCCCGGTCGCTCAAGCGCTGCGATAGCCACCAGATGTTGCCGGCAGGGTCACGAACGCCGCCCTGCCGGTCGCCATAATCCATATCGGCAACGGCCATGATCGCAGTGGCGCCGGCATCCACGGCATGGACCAGCGCGCGATCGGCATCGTCGACATACAGGTAGAAGGCGGAGCGCGCCGGGGGAAACGCCGCCGATGCCTCACTCAGCATCAGCATTGATCCGCTCAGGCGTAGCTGGGCATTGGCGATGCGCCCCGCCGGATCGACGCTGCGACCGACCTCGACCGCATCGAAGGCGCGAATCAGAAACTCGATATAGGCCGGTGCGCCGGTGACGAAGACATAGGGCGTGACGGCGGCGAAGCCGGACGGGATGATCGGAGAGGTCATGCCGCCGCCAGTTGATAATCGCGGAACCGCTCCCGCAGTGCGGTCTTCAGCAGCTTGCCGGTCGCGGTGTGGGGCAGGTCGTCGACGAAGACGATCTCGTCGGGGAGCCACCAGCGCGCGACATGCTTGGCCAGATGCGCGGCGATGGCGTCGGCGGTAACGTCGCTCCCCGGTTTGCGGACGATCAGCAGCAGCGGGCGCTCGTCCCAGCGGGGATGCGGGATGCCGATCGCGGCGGCCTCGGCGACGCCGGGGCATCCGATTGCGGCGTTCTCCAGTTCGACCGAACTGATCCATTCGCCGCCGGACTTGATGACGTCCTTCACCCGGTCGGTGATCTGCATCGTACCGTCGGGATGGAGGACGGCGACGTCGCCGGTGTCGAACCAGCCCTCCGCATCGATCGCATCGGCGCCGGCGTTGAAATAGCGCTTCACCACCCACGGCCCGCGGCACAACAACCGCCCGGCGCTGGTGCCGTCGCGTGGGCAGTCGCGCCCGTCGGGATCGACGATGCGCAGTTCGACGCCGAAGGGCACCCGGCCCTGCATCGCCACCTGATCGACCTGCTGGTCGAAGCTCAGACTGTCCCAGTCGGGCGAGCGTGCGCCTATCGTGCCGATCGGCGAGGTTTCGGTCATGCCCCAGGCATGGTTGACGCGGATGCCCATGCCCATGATCCGCTCGACCATCGCCCGCGGCGCGGCCGAGCCGCCGATGGTGACCAGTTCCAGATCGGCCGGCACCTGCCCGCCGGCGTCCAGATGCGCGAACATCCCGAACCAGACGGTCGGCACGCCGGCGGAATGCGTCACCCGTTCGCGCGTCATCAGGTCGCACAGGATGGCGGGTTCGTTGACGGCGGAGAACACCGTCTTCGTCCCTACCATCGGCATGGCGAACGGCAGGCCCCAGCCGACCGCATGGAACATCGGCACGATCGGCATCACGACGGAGCGGGTTTCGAGCGCGAACACCGCCGGCTGGATCTCCGCCATCGCGTGGAGGACCGAGGATCGATGGCTATACAGGACGCCGCGCGGATTGCCGGTCGTGCCGCTGGTATAGCAAAGCATGCACGGGTCGCGCTCATCGCCCTCGACCCAGTCGAACGCGCCGTCCTGCGCCTCGACGATCGCGCGAAAGCCGTCCGCGCCGTCACCGTCCATGACGATGTAGTGCTCGATCGACGGCCATTGCGGGCGCATTCGATCGACGATCGGCTGGAAGGCGCGGTCATAGAGCAGCACGCGGTCATCGGCGTCGGCGACGATGAAAGCGAGCTGGTCGTCGAACAGCCGCGGGTTCACCGTGTGGATGATGCCACCCATCCCGATCGCGCCGTACCAGGCGGCCAGATGATGCGCGTGGTTCATCGCCAGCGTGGCGATGCGGTCGCCGGGGCGGCACCCCATCGCGACCAGCGCCTGCGACAGGCGGCGGGCATCGGCGGCGAGGCCCGCCCAGTCGCTGCGGGTTTCACGGCCGTCGGCCCAGCGGCTGACGATCTCGCGGCGCGGATGTTCGCGCGCGGCGTGGTCGATGAGCCGCGGCACGCGCAGCTCGAAATCCTGCATGGTTCCCGTCACGATCGCTCTCCCGGACCGGAGACCCGACGATCGAGACTCCGGGCTAGCCGACCAGCGCCAGCCTCGTTTCAGAGGTCTTCAGCGTGGCGGCGGTGACACCGTGCAACGACTCGACGTGGCTCGCAAGCTCGGCATCGAGCAGGAAGTCGCGACCGAGCAGCACCGTCGCCTCGCCCTCCCCCGCCGTCAGTCGGACGCGCACCTCGCCGCGCGCACCGCGATGATCGGCGAGCAGATGGGCGAGCGGGGCGAACGCGGTGGCGTCGGCAACCTCGACCTCCAGGACGAAGCGCGCCATCGAGGCGAGCGATTCGAACGGCTGGATGCGCTTGACCGACACGCGCGGCGCTTCCTCGCCGGGGCGGCGGTCGAGTTCGACGGTGATGATCCCGCAACCGCCGATGCGCGCGGCCTCTTCCAGATCGGCGGCGACGCTGTCGTCGAAACAGGTGGCGACGAACTGGCCCGACGGATCGGACAGCTGCGCCATCATGTACCGCTTGCCCCGCGCGGAGGTGCGCCAGCGCGCCTCCTCGACCAGCACCGCCATCGTCGCGCCGGCGCGGCTGCCGTCGTCAGGAATGGTCAGCTCAGACAGGCTGCCGAAGCTGCGCGCGCCGTGGATGCGGGCGAGATGCGCGTGACGATCGACCGGGTGGGCGGAGAAATAGAAGCCGAACGCCTCCTTTTCCTGCTCCATCCGCTGCGACAGCGTCCAGCGGGCCGATTGCGGCAGCTTGATCGTGTCGCCGGCGTGGCTGGCATCACCGAACAGGCCGCCCTGCCCGCTGGTCTTCTGTTCATGCGTGCGGGCGGCGATGGCAAGCATCGTCTCGGCGACGGCGTGGATGCCGGCGCGATTGGCGTCCATGCCGTCGAACGCCCCCGCCGCCGCCAGCGTTTCCAGCTGGCGCTTGTTGAGCAGGCGCGGATCGACGCGGGTGGCGATGTCGTCGAGCGAGGCGAACGGGCCGTTGGCCCGCTCGACGATCAGCTTCTCCATCGCGCCTTCACCGACCGATTTCAAAGCGCCAAGCGCATAGCGGACGGCGAGGCCATCGACGCCTTCCACCTGATGCGTTTCGACATCGAAATCGGCCTGGCTGCCGTTCACGCAGGGCGGCAACATGGCGACGCCGGCGCGGCGGGCATCGTCGACGAAGATCGCCAGCTTGTCGGTCTGCGCCATGTCGTAACACATCGACGCGGCGAAGAATTCGTGCGGGTGATGCGCCTTGAGCCACGCGGTCTGATAGGCGAGCAGGGCATAGGCGGCGGCGTGCGACTTGTTGAAGCCATAGCCGGCGAACTTGTCGATCAGGTCGAACAGCGCGTTCGCCTCGGCCTTATTGATGCCGTTGACGGTCAGGCATCCCTCGACAAAGCCGGCGCGCTGGGCGTCCATCTCCGCCTTCACCTTCTTGCCCATCGCGCGGCGCAGCAGGTCGGCGCCGCCGAGCGAGAAGCCGGCCAGCACCTGCGCGGCCTGCATCACCTGTTCCTGATAGACGAAGATGCCATAGGTTTCGGACAGGATCGGTTCGAGCAGCTTGTGCGGGTAGACGATCGGCTCGGTGCCCTGCTTGCGGCGGCCGAACGACGGGATGTTATCCATCGGGCCGGGGCGGTAGAGCGAGACGAGCGCGATGATATCGCCGAAATTGGTCGGGCGGACGGCGGACAGCGTGCGGCGCATCCCTTCGGATTCCAGCTGGAACACGCCGACCGTGTTGCCGCCCTGAAGCAGTTCATAGACCTTGGGATCGTCCCATTCGAGCGCGTCGAGCGCGATGGTGACACCGCGCTTCGCCAGCAACTGCACCGCCTTTTGCAGCACCGACAGCGTCTTGAGACCCAGAAAGTCGAACTTCACCAGCCCTGCGCCCTCGACATATTTCATGTCGAACTGGGTGACGGGCATGTCGGATCGCGGATCGCGGTACAGCGGCACCAGTTGCGCCAGCGGCCGATCGCCGATCACCACGCCGGCGGCGTGGGTGGACGAATGGCGCGGCAACCCCTCCAGCTTGGTTGCCAGATCCCACAGGCGGCGGACCTGATTGTCGTTGGAATATTCCTTGGCCAGCTCAGGCACGCCGTTCAGCGCGCGCTTCAGGTCCCACGGATCGGTCGGGTGATTGGGCACCAGCTTGGCGAGACGATCGACCTGGCCATAGCTCATCTGGAGCACGCGGCCGGTGTCCTTCAAGACGGCGCGTGCCTTCAGCTTTCCGAAGGTGATGATCTGCGCCACCTGATCGCGGCCATATTTCTCCTGCACGTAGCGGATCACCTCGCCGCGGCGGGTTTCGCAGAAATCGATGTCGAAATCGGGCATCGACACGCGTTCCGGGTTCAGGAACCGCTCGAACAGCAGGCCCAGCGACAGCGGATCGAGATCGGTGATCGTCAGCGCCCAGGCGACGACCGAGCCGGCGCCCGAACCACGGCCCGGACCCACCGGGATATCATGGTCCTTCGCCCATTTGATGAAATCGGCGACGATCAGGAAGTAACCGGGAAAGCCCATCTGGACGATCACGTCGACCTCGAACGTCAGCCGTTCGCGGTACACGTCGCGCCAGCCGGGTTCGCCCTCCGGCTCGCCCTTGGCCACACGCAGTTCGGCGATGCGGTCGAGCCGCGCTTCCAGCCCGGCGCTGGCATCGTCGCGCAGCATCTGCGCCTCGCCCGCCAGATCGCCGGCCAGCGTCGGGAGAATCGGCTTGCGATAGGGCGCCATCACCGCGCAACGCTGCGCGACCACCAGCGTATTTTCGATCGCCTCCGGCAGATCGTCGAACAGCGCCTTCATCGTGTCGGCGGGCTTCAGCCACGCATCGGGGCAACTGCGTGGGCGTTCCTCGGTTTCGACATAGGTGGAGTTGGCGATGCACAGCATCGCGTCGTGCGCGTCGCCGAACGCGGATTCGGCGAAGCAGCAGGGATTGGTCGCGACCAAAGGCAGGTTGCGGGCATAGGCGAGGTCGATCAGGTCGGCCTCGGCCGCCTGTTCGGTCGCGTCGTTGCGGCGTGCCAGTTCGATATAGAGGCGGTCGCCGAACATCGCCTGCAACCGGTCGCAATAGGCGAAGGCGCGATCGGGCTGCCCCTCGGCGAACAGACGGGCCAGCGCCCCCTCACCACCCGCGGTCAGCGCGATCAGGCCGGTGGTGTGGCGAGCGAGCGTCGCCATCGAGACATGCGCGGCCAGTTCGATCGGGCGATCGAGATGCGCCGCCGACACCAACGCGCACAGATTGTCGTACCCGGTCATGTCCTGCGCATAGAGCGCGATCCAGTCGAGCGGGGCGGCCACGCCCTCCGGCATGTCGGGCCGGCAGACGCCCAGCATCGTGCCGATGATCGGCTGCACCCCGCCCTTCTTGGCGGCATCGGAATAGGCCATCGCCGCATACAGGCCGTTGCGGTCGGTCAGCGCGGCGGCGGGAAAGCCCTGTTTGCGTGCCTCGGCCGCGATCGCCTTGGGCTCGATCGCGCCGTCGAGCATCGTGAAGGATGAAAATATACGAAGTGGCACGAACCCTGAATGCATCACCGCAACCTAGTCCTCCTGGCGCGATTTCGCCAGCACCGGAACCGGTGTTGCGACAGGCCGTTTGCCGGGCGGACGACAGGAGCACGACATGACCGACACGCGACGACACGACTTCACCGGCCCCGGCCCCGGCACTGGCACCGGTATGCCGCCCGTGGTGGGCGCAGGGTGGGGATGGATGCTGGGATATGGCGTGCTGTCGGCCCTGCTGGGGCTGGCTGCCTTCGCCTGGCCGTTCGCGGCGACGATGGCGGCGACGCTGGTGATCGGCGCGTTCTTCATCGCCGCCGGCGCGGTATCGATCGCGGCGGGTATTTTCGGGCGCGGACATGACGGGCGCGGCTATGCGATCGGATTCGGGCTCGTATCGCTCGTCATCGGCTGCATCATGGCGTTCGAGCCGGCGACGGGCGCGCTGTCGCTGACGCTGCTCGTTACGGTGTGGCTGGCGGTGCGCGGCGCGATGGAGATCGTGTGGGGCAGCCGGATGCGGCGCGGCAAGGGGATGATGATCGCGCTGGGTATCATCAACCTGATCCTGGCGGCGTTCGTACTTGTCACCCTGCCCCTTTCGGCGCTGACGCTGCCGGGGTATATTCTGGGGATCAGTTTCCTGTTCGGCGGCATCGCCTCGATCACGTCGGCGCTGGCGCACAAGAAGGGAGAACCGGCGTTCTCCGTCTGACGCCGGGCGTCTACAGCAATTTCTCGATATCGACGGTCAGTTCGTCCGGTTTGGTCGTCGGGGCATAACGATGAACCGCCTTGCCCTGACGATCGACGAGGAACTTGGTGAAGTTCCACTTGATCGCCTTCGACCCCAGCAGACCGGGCGCTTCTGCCTTCAAATGGTCGAACAGCGGGTCGGCATCGGCGCCATTGACGTCGACCTTGGCCATGACCGGGAAGGTCACGTCATAACTGGTGGTGCAGAAATTCGCGATCTCCGCCGCATCGCCGGGTTCCTGCGCGCCGAACTGGTTGCAGGGAAAGGCCAGCACGGTCAGGCCGCGATCGGCGTAGCGGCGATGCAACGCCTCCAGCCCCTCATATTGCAGGGTGAACCCGCATTTAGACGCGGTGTTGACGATCAGCAGCACCTGTCCGGCATATGCCGCCAGCGCGACCGCACCGCCCTTCGCATCGCGCACGGTGAAGTCGGTGACGGTCATCGGTCGTACCTTCCCAGCAGATAGTCGAGATTCTGTCGCACCGCCGGCCATTCGCGGTCGATAATCGAATAGACGATTGTATCGCGCAGGCGACCGTTCGCCATCACCTGATGCCCGCGCAGGATGCCGTCCTGCTTCGCGCCGAGTCGTTCGATCGCGGTCTGGCTGCGCTTGTTGAGCGCGTCAGTGCGGATCTGCACGCACTGGCACCCCAGCACGTCGAACGCGTGGGTCAGCAGCAGCCGCTTCGCTTCGGTATTCACGCCCGTGCGCTGGACGCGGGTGGCATAAAAGGTGCCGCCGATTTCCAGACGGCGATGCGCCTCGCTCATCCGCATGAAGCGGGTGGCGCCCGCCACCGCACCCTCCGCATCGAGGACGGTGAACAGACGCGCGCGGCCGTGATCCTGTTCGGCGAGCGCGGCGGCCATCCAACGGTCTGGCGTCTTCAGCTGCGATACGTTGGCGTAGAACAGGTCCCACAGATCGTCCGTCCGCGCCACGTCGGTCAGGGCCGCGACATCGGCGGGATCGAACGGGCGGAGCGTGACGTGGCGACCGGCCAGCGTCGGCGTCTCGCGCCACAGGCTCACGTCAGCACGCCTTCGTGCAGGCGGACGACGCGGTCCATGCGCCTGGCCAATCGTTCGTTATGAGTCGCGACCAGCGCCGCAGAGCCTTCGCCGCGGACGAGGCGGAGAAACTCGCCCAGCACCCGGTCGGCGGTATGTTCGTCGAGATTGCCGGTCGGCTCGTCCGCCAGCACCAGCGCCGGGCGGTTGGCGAGCGCGCGGGCGACGGCGACGCGTTGCTGCTCGCCGCCCGACAGCTGGCTGGGCCGGTGCGTCAGGCGATGGCCGAGGCCGAGCGCGGTGAGGAGGTCGGCGGCCCGGTCGTCCGCCGCGGCGCGGGTGGCGCCGTGGACAAGTTGCGGCAGCACGACGTTCTCGGTCGCGTTGAAATCGGGCAGCAGGTGATGGAACTGATAGACGAAGCCGAGCTGGTCGCGGCGGACGATCGTGCGGCCATGCGCGTCGAGCTTCGCCGCTTCCGATCCGGCGATGCGGATCGATCCCTCGAACCCGCCCTCCAGCAGGCCGACCGCCTGGAGCAGCGTCGACTTGCCCGAGCCGGATGGCCCCAGCAGCGCGACGATCTCTCCAGGACGGACGACGAGATCGACGCCCCGCAGGACGTGGATCGTCTCGCCGCCCTGCACGAAGCTGCGCGCGAGGCCGGTGGTCTGGAGGATGGCGTCGTCGGACGCGGCGAAGCCGCGCCGGCCGTCCTCGGCTGCGCCTGCGGGGTCATTCATAACGCAACACCTGTACCGGATCGGTGCTCGCCGCCTTCCACGCCGGGTACAGCGTGGCGAGGAAGCTGAACCCCAGCGCCATGGCGGCGATTACGACGATCTCGACCGGATCGGTCTTCGACGGCAGTTCGGTCAGATAGCGGATCGACGGGTCCCACAGGTTCTGGCCGGTGACGAGCTGGACGAAGTTCACCACCGCCTGCCGATAGAACAGGAACACGAAGCCGAGCGCGAGGCCCGCGACCGTGCCGAGCGCGCCGATCGTTGTGCCGACCACCATGAAGATACGCATCAAGCCGCCGCGGGTGGCGCCCATCGTGCGCAGGATGGCGATGTCGCGCGTCTTGGCGCGGACCAGCATGATGAGCGACGACAGGATGTTGAACACCGCGACCAGGATGATGATCGACAGCACGGTGAACATCGCCACCCGCTCGACCGCCAGCGCCTCGAACAGTTGCGCGTTCATCGTGCGCCAGTCGCTGATGACCGCCATGTTGCCGATCCGGTCGCCCAGCGGCTTCAGGATATCGCCGACGCGGTCGGCATCCACCGTCTTCACCTCGACCATGCCGGCGACATCGCCCATCAGGAGCAGCGTCTGCGCATCCTCGATCGGCATGACGACATACGCCTTGTCGTAATCATAGATGCCGATCTCGAAGATCGCGCCGACGCGGTAGCTGACGATGCGCGGCACGGTGCCGAACGGCGATGCCTGACCCTGCGGACTGATGAGCGAGATTTCGCTGCCCACCTGCGCGCCCAGCGCCTCGGCCAGCCGGCTGCCGATCGCCACGCTGTCGCTGCCCGGCGTGATGCCGGCGAGCGAGCCCATCAGCACCTTGTCGCCCAGCGTCGCGTTCGAGCGGATGTCGCCGATCCGCATGCCGCGGACCAGCACGCCTTCGACCCGGCCGTTATAACTGGCCATCAACGGCTGTTCGATCAACGGCACGGCCGATGTCACGCCGGGCGTGGTGCGCGCGGCCTGCACGACCTCGCGCCAGTTCGGCAGTCGACCGCCGACTCCCTGCACGACCGCATGGCCATTCAACCCGACGATCTTGTCGAACAGCTCCGCGCGGAAGCCGTTCATGACGCTCATCACGATGACGAGCGCGGCGACGCCCAGCATCACCGCGATGAGGCTGATGGATGCGACGAGGAAGATGAATCCCTCCCCCTTGCCCGGCAGCAGATAGCGGCGGGCGATCATCCGTTCGTATCGAGAGAGGATCATGTCGCCTCAGGCTCTACGTAACGGCGCGGACGGACGCAACATGATCCCGCTGTTGCAGGGAATCCACAGCCGCCCGCCAATCGTGTCGCCGGAGCCGCAAGGACAGTGACAAGTCGCCAGACACGATCTAGCAACAACCTCGCTGAAACACAGGCAAAGGCCTTGGTTCGGGGATGCTCTTCCGCCCGCCCTATAAGAGGCTGGAGCGAGAGCGGGAAATCGGGGGCTGACGAGCGATCGTCACGCAGGCGCCCGGGCTGGCAACGGCCCGGGCGTTTGCCGTTCCGGCGATGAGCCAACAACTTGACGCCGCCGACGATCACTCCATGACATCTGTCACCCGGTCGATGCCGGCGGAAAGTCGGGAGCTTCCAGACTGCGACTCCCCGTCGGCACCCCGACTTTCTGCCATCGCCAGACTTAACGCCGGATGACCATCGGCATCAGAAACTGGCCGATACCGTCAATCCATAGGTTCTGGGATCGCCCGGCTGGCCGACGACCAGTCCTGTACTACCCGATTGGGTGGCGAGCACATCGTAATAGTTCTGGTCGAAGGCATTGCGCAGCCACAGGAAAGCATTCCAGCTCTTCTCGGCCTTGAAGCCCAGGCGGAAGTTGCTGAGCGCATAGCCGTTGATGTCGGTGTAGAGCGACCGCGACGGGTTGGACGAGAATTTCGAACGGTAGCTGCCGTCATACCCCAGATAGAATTGACCATCGACGCCCGCGACCCGCGCCGGCAGGTCGTATTCGGCGCCATAGGAGAACGCCCAGCGCGATACGCCCGGCAACCATTGGCCTGAGATGTTGCAGTTCGCGGGGCTGAGGCCCGGCGTGCCGGCGGCCGCCGGCGTCTGACCCGCGCCGACCGTGGTGCCGCCCGTCAGTTCCGGCGGACACGGCGCATCGACGAAGCGGACATAGCTGGCATCGGTGAAGGCGCCATTGGCGTACAGGTTGATCCGGCTGGTCGGGCGGAAGGCCGAATCGACCTCGATCCCGCGCGTCCGGACCTTGCCGGCATTGGCCAGATAGCCGCGCAGCACGCCCACCTGATTGTTGGTGACCGTGGCCTGATAATCCTCGATCTCGGTCCAGAAGCCCGCGATGTTCACCGTCGCGCGGCGATCGGCGAACTGCGTCTTCAGGCCGAGTTCGAAATGGTTGACCTTTTCGGGCCGAACCGTTGCAACCGACAGGATCGGGTTGTTCTGGGCATCGAGCGGCAGGCCCGACAGGTTGATGCCGCCGGACTTATAGCTGCGGGCATAGGTGGCGTAATAGTGGACGTCCGGGCTGATGTTGTAGGCGACGGTCAGGTCGCCCGACACGTTCCAGTTATCGAAGCTGGGATCATAGGACTGCGGCGCCAGCACGCCGCGCTGGTCGTTGGTCAGCGCGGTGTTGGTGCCGTTGGTGACCAGCGAAACATACGACCCGTCCTTCTTGTCGTAATTCACGCGTAGACCGGGGGAGATCGAGAGCTGGTCGCTGGCATGCCAGGTCAGCTTGCCGAATACTGCCGCCGACGTGTTGGTGAAGCCGATCGTGTTGCGCGACGTCAGGTTGTTGAGCGTGGCGGGAATACAGGCGGTCGTCGTTGCCGTGGCGCAACCGGAGGCACCGGGCCGCACGCTGGCGCCGGGATTGAGCAGGAAACGGCTGGCCGCCGGTCCCTGAACCTGCAACCCCTGCGTATCGATCTCCTGATAGAAATAGAACGCACCGACCACGTAATCGAGCGCGTTGCTGCCGTTCGACGCGAGGCGCAATTCCTGCGTCACCTGGCTCTGCTGCGACGGGTTCGCCGACACGGTGGTTACGCCCAAGCCGATGAAATCGCGGTCGTTCGACGGATTCCAGTGCCAGAATCGATAGGCGGATACCGAGGTCAGCGTGGCCGCCCCCAGATCCCAGTTGGCGACCAGCGACAGGCCGCCCAGTTCCTGCTTCGCGCGAAGATCGGTGTCGACATCGGTGACGCGGTCGAACGCGTTGGTCGACGGCACGACATAGCCCTGCGCGGCGGCAAGCGCGGCGTATTGGCGGTTCAGCGGCCGCTGCGTCGCGCCGGTCCGCGCATAATACTGGACGCAGCAATTGGGGTTCTGGCGGTTGTAATCGCCGTACAGCGTCAGATCGAGATTGGGCGCGGCCTTCCACAGAATTTGGGCACGCAGACCGAGATTGTCCTGGCTGTTCTGATATTCGTCCTGCCGGACATTGTAGATCGTGCCGCGCCGCGTGGTGACCGACGTCGACAGCCGGATCGCGACCTTGTCGTCGACCAGTGGGCCGGACACGGATGCCTTGCCCTGGAAGAAATCGAGATTGCCGGCGGTCAGTTCGACCCGTGCCTCCGGCGTGAAGCTGGGTTTGCGGGTGATGACGTTGATCGCACCCGCCGTCGTGTTCTTGCCGTACAGCGTACCCTGCGGACCACGCAGGACTTCGATCCGCTCGGTATCGGTGAAGTCGAACGTCGCCGAGGCGATACGGCTGTAATAGACCTGATCGACATAGATGCCGACGCCCTGTTCGATCCCGTCGTTGGTCAGGCCGAAAGGCGCGCCGAGGCCGCGGATATTGGCGGCCGAATTGCGCGGATTGGTCGAATAGAATTGCAGCGTGGGCTGAAGCTGGGTCAGGCGACTGACATTATAGGTGCCTGTCTCCGCCAGTGCGGTGCCGCCGATGACCGAGATCGCGATCGGCACCTGCTGGATCGATTCGGCCCGCCGCCGGGCGGTGACGACGATATCGCCGCCGGTGTTCGCCACAGCCGGACCGGTACGGCCGGTTGCGGCATCGTCTTCGGGGGCCGGCGCCGGCGTGGTGGCGGGCACCGCCTGATCCGCCGGAACCTGCGCGGGCGCGGGCGTGGCGGCCTGTAGAGCCAGAAGCAAGGCAAGCGTCGACGTCATCAAAATCCCCTTTGTTGCCCGTAAACTCCATCATTCGGGTGGAGTTTGAAACAAGCTTCCGTTTGGGGCGGGTGAAGTGCAGCTTCGGGGGTGAAGGCGGCAGCTTACCCTGTGGTTGCCGCGTCCACTCTCGCGGGGTCATAATACCGATTCGATAATTCCGACGTGTCGTCATCGCGAGCTTAGCGAAGCAACCCGGCGTTCCGCGCGCTGCCCTGGATTGCTTCGCTGCGCTCGCAACGATGGCCATTCATCGATCTTCCTTCCTCTCCCGTGGGAGAAGGCATTCTCAGACCAGACGGCTCTGTTTGACGGCGGCTTCGATGAAGCTGGCGAACAGGGGGTGCGGATCGAACGGTTTGGACTTCAGCTCCGGGTGGAACTGGACGCCGACGAACCACGGATGGTCGGGCCGCTCGACGATCTCCGGCAGCGTGCCGTCGGGCGACATGCCGCTGAACACCAGCCCGCCTGCTTCCAGCGCCGCCTTGTAATGCGTGTTCACCTCGTACCGGTGGCGATGCCGCTCCGAAATATCGGTGGTGCCATAGATCGAGGCAACGACCGAATTGCCAGTCAGCTTCGCGGCATAGGCGCCCAAGCGCATCGTGCCGCCCATGTCGCCCTGCTCCTCGCGCTTCTCCAGCCCGTCACGACCCATCCATTCGGTGATGAGGCCGACGACCGGTTCTTCGGTGGGCCCGAATTCGGTGGAGGATGCACCGGCGATACCCGCGAGATCGCGGGCGCCCTCGATACAGGCCATCTGCATGCCGAAGCAGATGCCGAAATACGGCACCTGCCGCTCGCGCGCGAAGCGGACGGAGGCGATCTTGCCCTCCGCGCCACGCTCCCCGAACGCGCCGGGGACGAGGATCGCGTGGCAGGGTTCCAGGTGCGCGGCGATCTCCGCCTGATCGTCGCCCTCGAACAGTTCGGCGTCGATCCAGCGGACGTTCACCTTCACGCGGTTGGCGATGCCGCCATGGACCAGCGCTTCGTTCAACGACTTGTAGGCGTCCTGCAGCCCGACATATTTGCCGACGACGCCGACCGTCACCTCGCCCTCCGGATTGGTCAGGCGATCGACGATGTCCGACCAGCGCGACAGGTCGGGCGCGGCGCCGGGTTCGATCCCGAACGCGCGCAGCACTTCCTCGTCCAGCCCCTCGGCGTGATATTGCAGCGGCACGGCGTAGATGCTCCTGGCATCGAGCGCCGGGATGACGGCGGCGGCGGGCACGTTGCAGAACGAGGCGATCTTGGACCGCTCCGACGGCGGCAGCGGATGCTCGCAGCGGCAGACCAGCACGTCGGGCGCGACGCCCAGGGCGGCGATCTCGCGCACCGAATGCTGGGTCGGCTTGGTCTTCAGTTCGCCGGCGGCGGCGATATAGGGGACCAGCGTGACGTGGATCGAGATCGACTGGCCGCGACCCAGTTCGTTCTTCAGCTGGCGGATTGCCTCGATGAAGGGCAGCGACTCGATATCGCCGACGGTGCCGCCGATTTCGCACAGCACGAAATCGAGGTCGTTGCCGTCCTCGTCGATCGTGTCGGCGCGCGCGAACGCCTTGATGGCGTCGGTGACGTGGGGAATGACCTGCACCGTCGCGCCCAGATAATCGCCGCGCCGTTCGCGGGTGATGACCTGATGATAGATCCGGCCCGACGTGACGTTGTCGGACTGGTGCGCCGCGACGCCGGTGAAGCGTTCGTAATGGCCGAGGTCGAGGTCGGTTTCCGCGCCGTCGTCGGTCACATAGACCTCGCCGTGCTGATACGGGCTCATCGTGCCGGGATCGACGTTCAGATACGGATCGAACTTGCGAATCCGGACCTTGTAGCCGCGCGCCTGCAACAGCGCCGCGAGGGAGGCCGCCATGAGCCCCTTGCCGAGCGACGAGACCACGCCGCCGGTGATGAAGATGTACCGTGCCATGGGAGGAATCGCCTAGCTTGGATGGGACACGCGCGACAAGCGCCCGCGAAGCTCGCAGGCGCCGCGATTGCGGTGAATGGAGTTTTAGTTGGCGAGCGGGACCGACGAATTGTCGGCCGGGCTGCCGGGGCCGACCTGCACCGGCTTGCCGGCGCCGGTGGTGACGGTGCCGTCGGCCGGCGTGTTCGGCACGGCATTATCCTGCGGCGCGGGAACGCCCTGCGGCACGCCAGGCTGCGTCGACACCGGCCGCGCGAGCGACGTGTCGATCGATTCGACCTTCCGCGTGGCGGCATAGACCGCCATCACGATCGAGAAGATCACGAACACGCTGGCCAGCACCGATGTGGCGCGGCTGAGGAAATTGGCGGCACCGCGCGCCGACATCAGTCCCGACGGGCTGCCGCCCATGCCAAGGCCGCCGCCTTCCGAGCGCTGCATCAGGATCACCGTCACGAGGGCGGCGGCGATGATGGCGTGAACGATGAGCAGGAAGGCGAACATGGATCGGGGGCGTTCCGGACATTGAAGGGGCGATGACGGCAGCGCACATAGGCCAGCCGCCCGGCGCGATCAACCGATCGCGGCCAAAAGCCGCTGCGCTGCGGGAAACCAGCCGTGCCTCAGGCGTTATGACATCGAAACGAAGCCCGACCCATCGGGCGACAATTCGGAAACACAGCGCCGTGGCCATATACGATCCCCATGCCCTATCGACCTGGATGACCGCGCTGGTGGACTATGTCCGCTCGGGCGAACCGGATCTGACCAATCGCCAGATGGCGTTGCTGCTGCTCGTCTATCTGAAACCGGGGCCGCATACGGTACGCGGACTGGCCGGCGCCTTGAACGTATCGAAGCCCGTCGTTACGCGCGCCTTGAACAGACTGGGCGCGCTCGGCTATCTGCGCCGGCAACGCGATGATAGCGACAAGCGCAACATCTTCGTCGCGCGCACTTCCGAAGGGGCAGTTTTTCTTGAAGAGTTCGGGCATTTCATCGGCGACGGCGCTCCCCACGCCATCCAGCGCGCCGTCGCGTAAGGCGTTCGCGCTGACGGGTCGTTCGGCGACGCTCGACCCGGCCACGAACGCGGTGCGCGCCGATCTGGCCGATGTCCGTCTCGCCGAACTCGTCTTCGCACCGCATTATGCCGCCCCGATGCCGCGCGTGCTGACGATCGATTCGGAACTTCGTGAGGCGCGGGCGCAAGATTCGAGCGTGATCGTCATGTTGAACAAGGGCGATGCGTTCGAGGTGCTCGACCTGATCGGCGAAGCGGCCTGGGGCATCGCGCCGGGCAATGGCCTGGTCGGGTATCTTCCCGCCGCCGCGCTGGGCAAGCCATCGATCGAGGATGTGGCGGCATGACCGCGCGGGTCTTTGTCGACGGCGCCGCCGGCACCACCGGCCTTGAAATCCGTGAGCGGCTAACCGGACGGGCCGGTATCGATCTCATCACGATCGACGACGCCCGCCGCAAGGACGCCGCCGCGCGAGCCGAGGCACTCAACGACGCCGATTTCGTCATCCTCTGTCTGCCCGACGATGCCGCGCGCGAGGCGGTGACGCTGATCCGCAACGACCGGACGCGGGTGATCGACGCCTCATCCGCCCACCGGGTCGCCGATGGCTGGACCTATGGCTTTGCCGAACTGGAGCCGGACGGTGCGGACCGCATCGCCGGGGCGGCGCGGGTATCCAATCCCGGTTGCTATCCCACGGGCTTTCTGGCGCTCGTCCGGCCGCTGGTACGCGGCGGACTGTTGCCGGCGGACTGGCCGGTCATGGTCAACGCGGTGTCGGGCTATTCGGGCGGCGGCAAGGCGATGGTCGCGGAATATCAGGCGGGCGGCGCCCCCGCCTTCCGCGCCTATGCGCTGGGGCTGGCGCACAAGCATGCGCCCGAGATGACGGTCCATGCCGGCCTGACCCACGCACCGATCTTCGCCCCCGCCGTGGTCGATACCTATCGCGGCATGGTGGTGGAGGTGCCGTTGCACCTGCACGCGCTGCCCGGCGCGCCGACGCTGGCGGCGGTGCGCGACGTACTGGCCGCGGCCTATACCGGCCAGCCGCTGGTGACCGTCGCCTATGACGATGCGGCGACGGTCGCGATCGAGGAACATGCCGGCACCGACGCGATGACGTTGCGTATCCACGGCAATGCCGCCACGGGTCAGGCGCGACTGATCGCGACGCTGGACAATCTCGGCAAGGGTGCCGGCGGCGCGGCGGTGCAGAATCTCAACCTGATGGCGGGTCTCGACCCCGTCGCCGGGCTTTCCCTGTAAAATAAAGGACAAGCGATGCCCCGCGACCCCGTAGCCAAGCTGCTGCTGTTCGGCGCGACCGGCGATCTGGCGCAGCGCATGTTGCTGCCCTCGCTCTATGGCCTTCATACCGATGGCCTGTTGCCGGCCGGGCTGACGATCACCGGTGCCGCTCGTCACGATTACAGCGACGAGACGTATCGCGATTTCGCGAAGAAGGCGCTCGACGAGTTCCTGCCCGAGGATCGCAAGGACGAAAGCGCAGTCGGCGCGTTCCTCGACCGGCTGTTCTACCAGCCGACCGACCTGTCCGATCCGGCGAGCTTCCAGCCGCTGGCCGACAAGATCGGCGACATTTCCGGCGGTCTTGCCATCTATTTATCGACCGCGCCGTCGCTGTTCGAATCGGCGATCGAGGGGCTGCAATCGGTCGGCCTCGCCGGCAACACCGTGCGGGTCGGGCTGGAAAAGCCGCTCGGGTACGATCTGGAGAGCAGCCGCGAGATCAACGACGCGGTCGCCAAGGCGTTTCCGGAAGAGCGCACGTTCCGCATCGACCATTATCTGGGCAAGGAAACCGTCCAGAACATCCTCGCGCTGCGTTTCGGCAACTCGTTCTTCGAACCGGTGTGGAATGCGCAAGGCATCGACAACGTCCAGATCACGATCGCCGAAAAGGTCGGTCTGGAGGAACGCGCGGGCTATTACGAGACCGCCGGCGCGCTGCGCGACATGGTGCAGAACCATATCCTGCAATTGCTGGCCTTGATCGCGATGGAGCCGCCGGCGCATTTCGACGGCGCCGATGTCCGTGACGAAAAGTCCAAGGTCTTCCGTTCCCTGCGGATGATGAAGCCCGAAGAGGTGCCGCACAACACGGTCACCGGCCAGTACAGCGACGGCGCGGTCGGCGGCCAGTTCGTCAAGAGCTATACCGAGGAACTCGGCAAGCCTTCCACCACCGAGACGTTCGTGGCGATCAAGGCGCATGTCGACAACTGGCGCTGGCAGGGCGTGCCCTTCTACCTGCGCACCGGCAAGCGCATGGCAGCACGGCGATCGGAAATCGCGATCCAGTTCAAGGCGGTGCCGCATTCGATGTTCGCGGGGCGCGGCGGGCTGCTCCAGCCCAACATGCTCATCATCCGTTTGCAGCCGGAAGAATATGTCCAGCTGCTGGTGATGGCGAAGGAACCGGGCCTCGACCGCGACGGCGTCCGCCTGCGCGAGGTGCCGCTGAACCTCAGCCTCGACGCCGAATTCGCCAAGAGCCGCCGCCGCATCGCGTACGAACGCCTGCTGCTCGACCTGATCGAGGGCGACCAGACGCTGTTCGTCCGTCGTGACGAGGTGGAGGCGCAGTGGAAGTGGATCGACGCGATCCGCGCGGGCTGGGTCGCCAACGACCAGAAGCCGAAAAGCTACCCCTCCGGCAGCTGGGGACCGAACGCCGCCGTCGCGCTGACCGAGCGCGATGGTGTGACGTGGCAGGATGACTGACGGCGGGGCGACCTGCTATAGGCGTGTCCGCTACGCCGCCACCTAATACGTATGCCGCCCGGATGCCGGGCTTACCGAATGTTGCGGGATGACGTACCGTCCCCGCTGGAGAGAATGCATGACCGAGATCGAATGGTGGGATTATGACGATGCGGCCGAACTGGCCAAAGCCGTCGCCGGCGATATCCAGTTCGTGATCGAAAGCGCGCTGGACGCGCGTGGATCGGCCGTGATCGCACTGGCTGGCGGCAAGACGCCCTTCCCCGCCTATGAGCATCTGGCCAAGGCCAAGCTGGACTGGAAGAAGGTCACGATCATCCCCACGGACGAACGGGTGGTGAAGCTGGGCGATCCCCTGTCGAACGTCACCGCGCTGGCCAAGATCTTCCTGCCCAAGGGCGCGCGGGTGATGCCGATCGTTCCGGAAGCGACGCCGGATTACAAGGCGGCCGGCGGCTCTGCCGACGCACTGATGCAGGACCTGCACTGGCCGCTGGATTTCTGCCTTCTCGGCATGGGTGGCGATGGCCATACCGCGTCGATCTTTCCCGGTCCCGATCTGGACGAGGCGCTGAATGGCCCCAGGGAACGCCGCGCACTGGGCGTCATGCCCGATCCGCTGCCACCCGAGGCGCCCGTCGCCCGTGTCACCCTGTCGCGCGCATCGATCGCATCGGCCCGCGCGCTGATGATCGTCGTCACCGGCGCCGACAAGCGCAAGGTGCTGGAACAGGCGATCTCGGAGGGCCCGTCCTCCCCCTACCCCATCGGCCGCGTCCTCGCCGACGTCGAACTGCCCGTCGATATCCACTGGAGCGAATAATGCTGAATGCCGCGGTTGCCGCCGTTACCGACCGGATCGTCGAGCGATCGCGGTCCACCCGGCGCGCCTATCTCGACCTGATCGACCGCGAGCGGGAGAACGGCATCCGTCGTCCGAACCTCGGCTGCGCGAACCTCGCCCATGCCTATGCCGGCACGGACGAGGATCGCGAGGCGATGAAGGCCGACCGCGGCATGAACATCGGCATCGTGACGTCGTACAACGACATGCTGTCGGCGCATGCGGTCTATTATCGCTACCCCGAACAGATGAAGGTCTGGGCACGCGAGGCCGGCGCGACCGCGCAGGTCGCGGGCGGCGTGCCGGCGATGTGCGACGGCGTGACGCAGGGCTATCCCGGCATGGAATTGTCGCTGTTCAGCCGCGACACCATCGCGCTGTCGACGGCGGTGGCGCTGAGCCATGGTACGTTCGAGGGGGCGGCGCTGCTCGGCATCTGCGACAAGATCGTGCCGGGTCTGTTGATGGGCGCGCTGCGTTTCGGGCATCTGCCGACGATCCTGATCCCCGGCGGGCCGATGCCCACCGGCCTGCCCAACAAGGCGAAGGCGGCGGTGCGCGAACGCTATGCGGTTGGCGATGCCAGCCGCGAGGAACTGCTGGACGCGGAAATCCAGGCCTATCACGGCAAGGGCACGTGCACTTTCTTCGGCACCGCCAATACCAACCAGATGATGATGGAGGTGATGGGCCTCCACATGCCCGGCTCCGCCTTCGTCAATCCGGGCACGAAATTGCGCCAGGAACTGACCCGCGCCGCCGTCCACCGGCTGACCGAGATCGGCGCACGCGGCGACGATTACCGCCCGCTAGGCTGGTGCGTCGATGAAAAGGCGATCGTCAACGCAGCGGTCGGCCTGCTCGCGACGGGCGGATCGACCAATCACCTGCTCCACGTCCCCGCCATCGCGCGGGCGGCGGGCGTCATCATCGACTGGGAAGATTTCGACCGATTGTCGGCGGCGGTGCCGCTGATCGCGCGCGTCTATCCCAATGGATCGGCCGATGTGAACGCGTTCGAGGCGGCGGGCGGCATGCCCTATGTCATCCGTGAATTGATTGGCAGCGGTCATCTGCATGCCGACCTGATGACCGTGTCGCCCGGCGGCATGGCGTCGTTCGGCGAGAAGCCGATGATGGATGGCGAGACGCTCGCCTGGGCCGATCCCGGCGTCAGCGGTGACGAGACGATCCTGCGCTCGCCCGCCGCGCCCTTTTCGGCGGATGGCGGCATGCGCATCCTTCAGGGCAATATCGGCCGCGCCTGCATCAAGGTGTCGGCGGTGGACAAGGAACGCTGGGTCGTCGAGGCGCCCGCGCGGGTATTCAACGACCAGCTCGACGTGCTGGAAGCGTTCAAGGCGGGCGAGCTGGAACAGGACGTCGTCGTCGTCGTCCGTTTTCAGGGTCCCCGCGCCAACGGCATGCCCGAACTGCACAAGCTGACGCCGCCGCTGGGCGTGCTCCAGAACCGCGGGTTCAAGGTCGCGCTGGTCACGGACGGCCGGATGTCTGGTGCCAGCGGCAAGGTGCCGTGCGCGATCCATTGCTCGCCCGAGGCGTTGCTGGACGGCGCGATCGGCAAAATCCGTGACGGCGACCGGATCCGCGTCGATGCAGTAGCCGGGACGGTCGATGCGCTGGTCGATGCCGCCGAATGGGCCGCCCGCCCGCTGGCCGTCGCGCCGCCCGCCGCCACCGGCATGGGCCGTGAACTGTTCGGCATGTTCCGCAGCTTGGCGGACGAGGCGGAAAAAGGCGCGTCGGCGGTGTTGGCCGGCGCGGGTCTATAAAAACTCCCTCTCCCCGACGGGCGCCCACGAAAGTATTACTTTCGTGGGACCCTGCCAGGGGAGAGGGCCGGGGAGAGGGGCAGTGCGGCGAAGTGGGTGGATTCCCCCTCTCCCCTGCCCTCTCCCCTGAAGGGGAGAGGGAGTAAAGATGCAGGTCGTCGCCGTCGATATCGGGGGAACCCATGCCCGCTTCGCGATCGCGGAGGTGGAGAACCGCCGCGTCGTGTCGCTGGGGCCGGTCATGACCCAGAAGACCGCCGAGCACGCCTCGCTGCAGACCGCGTGGCAGGCGTTCGAGGCCGCGCATGACGGCCCGCTGCCCCGCGCGGCAGCGATCTCGGTCGCCTCGCCGATTACGGGCGACGTCATCCGGCTGACCAACAATCCCTGGGTCATCCGCCCGTCGCTGATCCCGGAAAGGCTGAACGCCGAGACCTATACGATCATCAACGATTTCGGCGCGGTCGGCCATGCCGTCGCGCAGTTGCCGTCGGCCGATTTCGAGCATCTGTGCGGGCCGGAGGAAGCCGGCCTGCCGACCGAGGGCGTCACCACCGTCTGCGGCCCCGGCACGGGTCTGGGCGTGGCACAGGTGTTCAAGCACGACGGCGAATACCACGTCCTGTCTACCGAGGGCGGGCACATGGACTATGCACCGCTCGACGGGATCGAGGATACGTTCGTCCGCCGCCTGCGCAAGACGTTCACGCGCGTTTCCGCCGAGCGCGTAGTCGCCGGCCCCGGCATCATCGCGATCTATGAAACGCTTGCCGAGATGGAGGGGCGCGCCGTCCCCAGCCGCGACGACAAGACGATCTGGGCGGAGGCGCTGGACGGCACCGATTCGATCGCGCTCGCCGCGCTCGACCGGTTCTGCCTCGCGCTCGGATCGGTGGCGGGCGATCTCGCGCTGGCGCATGGCGCGAAGGCGGTCGTGATTGCCGGCGGCCTTGGCTTGCGGATCAAGGACAAGCTGCTGCGATCGGGCTTCGATCAGCGCTTCGTGGCCAAGGGCCGCTTTCAGTCGATGATGTCGAAGATCCCCGTCAAACTCATCACCCATCCCCAGCCGGGCCTGTTCGGCGCCGCCGCCGCCTTCGCCCAGGAACATCAAAGGACCGCCTCATGACCGATATACTCACCATCATGCGCACCAGCGCCGTCATCCCCGTGCTGGTGATCGACGACGCCGCCACCGCCCGCCCGCTGGCCGAGGCGCTGGTCGCCGGCGGCCTGCGCGTGCTGGAGGTGACGATGCGCACCCCCGCCGCGCTCGATGCGATGGCGGAGATGAAGAAGGTGCCGGGCGCGATCGTCGGCGCCGGCACGGTGGTGTCGACCGAGCAGTTCGAACAGGTCATGGCCGCCGGTGCCGAATTCATCGTCTCGCCGGGCCTGTCGCAGGGTCTGGGCGAGGTGATCGTGCGTTCCGGCGTGCCGTTCCTGCCGGGCGTCGCGACGGCAGGCGACATCATGCGCGGGCTGGACATGGGCCTGACTAACTTCAAGTTCTTCCCGGCGGAGACCAGCGGCGGGATCAAGGCGCTGAAGGCGCTGGCCGCGCCATTCTACCAGTGCCGCTTCTGCCCCACCGGCGGCATCACCGAAGCGAGCGCACCCGACTGGCTGGCGGTCGAGCCGGTCGAATGCGTCGGCGGCAGCTGGGTGACGGGCGGCACGATGGCCGAGGTCGAGGCAAAGGCACGCGCCGCGGCGGCGCTGCGCGGTTGATCGACGAACCGGTCCGGGATCGCTCCCGGACCGGACACCGCTTCAGTAGAAGAAGCGGTTATAGACCTGCACGACTTGGCCCGACCGGGTGTCCACCAGCACGACGTCATTGCCGTATCGGACCCAGCGCTGATAGCCATAACGGGGCGTGGCCAGTCGATAACGACGATAGTCGTTGACCCAGTAATCGCGGCCATAATAACCCGGCGCGAACCGATAGCCGACATTCACCGGGCGATAGCGATAGCCCGCCGGGCCGCGATAGATCGGCCGGCGATAGACGTCGGCATGGCTGCGGCGATAATCCCGCCAGTCCTCGCGCATTTCGCGGCGATCCTCACGCAACTCCTGTCGCGCATCGCGGATATCGCCGCGATCGCCACGCCGGATCGCGCGGTTCAGGTCGCGTCGATCCTCGCGCAATTCACGCTGATCGCGGCGAACCTCGCCATAACTCTGCGCGCTGGCGGCAACGGGGATCAGCATGGCGGCGCTCATGGCGGCCAGAATGATATGCTTCATCGATCCAACTCCTGTGCATCGTGCCGGCCGATGGGCCGGCATGACCATGGATATGGACCCCGATCACTGAACGGGATCAGACCACGCCGGTCAGGCAGTGGAAAGGTAGCGGCCCGATCCGGACAGGTTACATCTCGCCGCGCGACCGCCGGATCGCGTACCACTTCGCCACATTGGCGTTGTGTTCGGGCAGCGTATTCGCGAACACATGGCCGCCGGTGCCATCCGCCACGAAATACAGCGCCTGACTATCCGCCGGGTTCAGCACCGCATCGATCGACGCCCGCCCCGGATTGGCGATCGGCCCGACCGGCAGGCCGGGGCTGGCATAGGTATTGTAGCCGTTCTTCGCGTGCAGTTCCGACCGCAGGATGCGGCGGCCGAGCGGTCGCCCCTTCGTGATCGGATAGATCACCGTCGGGTCCGCCTGCAACGGCATGCCCATCCGCAAGCGATTGCCATACACCGCCGCGACGGTGCGCCGTTCGGCGGGCTTGCCGGTTTCCTTCTCGACGATCGATGCCAGCACGATCGCCTGTTCGGGCGTCGAGACGGCGATGTTCGGCTTCCGCTTCGCCCAGGCAGCGGCGAGATAATCGCTCATCGCCTTTTGCATCCGCGCCACCAGTTGCGCACGCGTATCGCCGCGCTGATAGGCATAGCTGTCGGGCAGGATCGATCCCTCGCGCGGCACCGCCACCGTGCCGGTCAGACCATCGGCGCGCATCACCGCATCATGGACCGACACCGATGGATACCCTTCCGGCACCGCGACCAGTCGCTGCCGGACCTTGCCCTCTTCGAGCAGCGCCAGCACGTCCTTCTGGCTCGCGCCGGCGGGAATCTCGTATTCGCCCGCCTTGATCGATCCCCCGCCGCCGAACACGCGGGCCAGCAGGCGGAACCGCGAGGCGGAGCGGATCGCGCCCGCCTGTTCCAGTTCGGTCGCCGCCCGGCCGAGGCTGGCACCTTCCGGCACCACCACCGACACCGGCCTGGCGGCGGGGCCGGTTCCTGCCCACATGTTGGTCGCGACCAACGCGCCGATCGCCACCAGCGCGATCAGGAGGACAAGACAGCCTAATTTGCGCATCGGCCGGTCAGATCGACCGCATCACCAGCGACGCGTTGGTGCCGCCGAAACCGAACGAATTGTTCAACACCGCGCGCACCTGACGCTTCTTGGCGACATGGGGGACGAGATCGACGCCGACGCAGCTATCGCTCGGATTGTCGAGATTCAGCGTCGGCGGCACGATCTGGTCGCGCAGCGCGAGGATGCAGAAGATCGATTCGACCGCCCCCGCGCCGCCCAGCAAATGGCCGATCGCCGACTTGGTCGACGACATCGACACGGTCTGCATCGCATCGCCGAACAACCGCCGCACCGCGCCCAGTTCCAGCTCGTCGCCCATCGGTGTCGAGGTGCCATGCGCGTTGATGTAATCGATATCGGACGGCTCAAGCCCCGCCTTCTTCAACGCCATCTGCATCGACCGGAACGCGCCATCGCCCTCCGGATGCGGCGCGGTGACATGATAGGCGTCGCCCGACAGGCCGTACCCGATCACCTCGGCATAGATCTTCGCGCCGCGTGCCTTGGCATGCTCATATTCTTCCAGCACGACGATGCCGGCGCCTTCGCCCATCACGAAGCCGTCGCGATCCTTGTCATAAGGACGCGACGCCTTTTCCGGGGTGTCGTTGAAACCGGTCGACAGCGCGCGTGCCTGTGCGAAGCCGGCGATGCCCAGCGGGCATACCGTGCCCTCCGCGCCACCCGCCAGCATCACATCGGCATCGTCCATCGCGATCATCCGCGCGGCATCGCCGATCGCGTGCGCGCCCGTCGAGCAGGCGGTGACGACCGCATGGTTCGGTCCGCGCAGGCCGTATTTGATCGAAACCTGACCCGAAATCAGGTTGATGAGGCGGCCATGCACGAAGTGCGGCGACACGCGGCGCGGCCCCTTCGTATGCAGCACGATCGATTCGCTCTCGATCCCCGGCAGGCCGCCGATACCCGATCCGATCGAACAACCGGCGCGCCAGCTTTCCTCGACCGTCATGTCGGTCAGCCCGGCATCTTCCAACGCCTGTCCGGCGGCATCGATGCCATAGATGATGAAGGGATCGACCTGACGCTGCACCTTGTGGTCCACGCGCTTGCCCGGATCGAAGCCATATTCATGGGTAGCGGGCTTCACCTCGCAGGCGATGCGACACACCTGATCGGACGCGTCGAAACGGGTGATCGGCCCCGCTCCCGACTTCCCCGCCAGAATGTTCGCCCAGGCCGTCTCGACATCAGCGCCGAGCGGCGTCACGAGACCCAAACCGGTCACGACGACACGCCGCATACCCACTCTCCATTCCATCATAACAAAACGGCCCCCCGCCCTCTCAGCGGGACGGGGAGCCGTTCGGAACCCGTACCCCGAAGGGTGGGGCAATCAGTACCTTACGACCAGTACCGTGAGGACGAATGCCTCAGGCCCGATCCTTAGGCCTTGTGCTCGTCGATATAGGTGATCGCGTCCTTGACGGTCGTGATCTTCTCGGCGGCATCGTCAGGGATCTCGACGCCGAATTCCTCTTCGAACGCCATTACGAGTTCGACGATATCGAGGCTGTCCGCACCAAGGTCATCGATGAAGCTCGCTTCCTCGGTCACCTTTTCGGCCTCTACGCCGAGATGCTCGACGACGATCTTCTTCACGCGGTCGGCGGTCTCGCTCATGGTAGTCCCTCTTCGTTCTGCAGAGATTGGTATTTCCTGAACGCACCTAGAACGGGGCTGGTGCCGTGGCAAGTGCCCCGTCCGGCGCATCAAACCATCGCCATGCCGCCATTCACGTGCAGCGTCTGACCGGTGACGTACCCGGCCTCGCGGCTGGCGAGGTAGACGACGGCGGCGGCGATGTCCTCGCCCGTGCCCAGATCGCCTGCCGGGATACGGCCCGTGAGCGCGGTTTTCTGCGCCTCGGGCAGCACGTCTGTCATTGCCGAACGGATGAAGCCGGGGGCGACGCAATTGACGGTGATGCCGCGGCTGGCGAGTTCCTGTCCCATCGCCTTCGACAGGCCGACCAGACCCGCCTTCGACGCGGCATAGTTCGCCTGCCCCGGATTGCCGGTCTGCCCGACGACCGAGGTGATCGAGATCATCCGCCCGAACCGCGCCTTTATCATCGGCTTGGCCGCGGCCCGCATCAGCCGGAACGCCGCCTCCAGATTGACGCGGATGACCGTGTCCCACTCCTCGTCCTTCATCCGCATCGCCAGATTGTCGCGGGTGACGCCGGCATTGTTGACGAGGATATCGAGCCGCCCGAGCGCGGCCACCGCCTGCGGCACCAGCGCATCGACGGCAGCGGGATCGGACAGGTTGCAGGGCAACGCGACATGGTCCGCGCCGCCCAGCGAGGCCCGGAATTCCTCCAGCCTGGCCTCATTGGACCCCGACACCGCCAGCCGCGCCCCCTGCGCCGCCAACCCCCGCGCGATCGCGGAACCGATACCGCCGGACGCACCGGTGACGAGGGCGGTCATGCCTGAAAGATCGAACATCGGTTTAGTCTCCTGTCTGATTTTGTTCGCGCAGAGGCGCGGAGGACGCTGAGGGGCGGTGGTTATTGACCAAGCGTCGCACGCCTTCTTTCAGTGTTTCGCCACCGAAGTTTATTAACAGCCCGACGGGCTGCCGGGTCAGGCGAAGATATGTCAGAAGTTGCTTGGCGTGGACGGGCAAAAGCCGTTCGATCGATTTGATCTCCACGACAAGTCGACCATCGATAAGCAGATCGATCCGAAAAGCGCCTTGAATCCGCAATCCCTCGAACTCGATGTCCACAGGCTTCTGCCGCTCGACTCCATAGCCCATCCGACCCAGACGGGCTGCGAGAACCGCTTCATAAACACTTTCCAACAGGCCAGAACCCAGATCGCGATGCAATCGCAGGGCAACATCAAGCAGGTCGCCACTGATTGCATCGATATCCTTCAAGACCTTCTCTTCCTCCGCGTTCTCTGCGCCTCTGCGCGAAACATCCTGTTTTCTACAGTCGTTTCAGCAGCGCCTCGATGTCGTCCATGGACGTGACGCTGATCGCCTCCACATCGGGCGCGATGCGCTTGACCATGGGACTCAGCACCTTGCCACCGAACTCCACGAACTCGGTCACGCCCGCCGCCGCCATCGCCAGCACCGATTCGCGCCAGCGGACCATGCCCGTCACCTGCGCGACGAGCGCGGCGCGGATGGTGCCGGGGTCGGCGATCGCGACGGCGTCGACGTTGCAATAGAGCGGCACCAGCGGCGCGTTCAGCGTCACATCGACCAGCGCATCGTCCATCGCCGTCGCCGCATCCGCCATCAACGGGCAGTGGAACGGCGCCGACACCGGCAACAGAACCGCCCGCTTGGCGCCCAGCTCCTTGGCCAGCGCCACCGCCCGCTCGACGGCGACCCGGTGGCCGGAGATCACGACCTGCGACGGATCATTGTCGTTGGCGACGGTGCAGACCAGCTCGCCCCCGCCCTCCGCCGCAATCGCGTCGACCGCCGCGCCGGCGATCGTCTGCGCCTTGTCGAGATCGGCGCCCAGCAGCGCCGCCATCGCCCCCTCGCCAACCGGCACCGCCGCCTGCATCGCGCGGCCGCGCAGTTTCAGCAGGCGCGCGGTGGTGCGCAGATCGAACGACTGCGCCGCACACAGCGCGGTATATTCGCCGAGCGAATGGCCGGCGACATAATCAGCCTTGTCGGCCAGCCGGATGCCGCCTTCCCGCTCCAGCACGCGCAGCGTCGCGATGGCGTTCGCCATGATCGCCGGCTGCGCATTCTCGGTCAGCAACAAATCGTCCGCCGGCCCCTCGGCCATCAGCCGGAACAGGTGCTGGCCCAGCGCCTCGTCGACCTCGCCGAACACCTCGCGCGCGGCGGGGCTGGCATCGGCCAGCGCCTTGCCCATGCCGACCGCCTGGCTGCCCTGGCCGGGAAAGATGAACGCACGCATCGGCCTCTCCTTAGGATCAATTGAGGCCGCGCCCTTACGGACGGCCGTCGCAACAGGCAACCTGATCGCGCCCCGATCACGCCGGCCGCCTTGCCTTTCGGGTGGAAGCGCGTATGAGGCGCGGCTCGGGGTGGCAGGCATGTGTCTGGCCGCCCCGTTGACGTACGAAGACAGCCGGAGGGGCGACCGCATGGGGCGGCGTCAGCGATCGGCCAACATAGAAGGTAAGACATGGCTCTATACGAGCACGTGTTCCTTGCGCGCCAGGATCTGGCACAAGCGCAGGTGGACGCACTGGCGGAAGCCGCTACCAAGATCGTCACCGACAATCAGGGCAAGGTCGTCAAGACCGAGACCTGGGGCCTGCGCAGCCTGGCATATCGCATCGCCAAGAACCGCAAGGCGCATTACGTGATGCTCGAAATCGACGCCCCCGCCGGTGTCGTCGCCGAGCTGGAACGCCAGACCCAGATCAACGAAGACGTCATCCGCTTCATGACCGTCAAGGTCGACGAGCTGGAGGAAGGTCCGTCCGCGATGATGCGCAAGCAGGAGCGCGATCGTGAGCGTCGTGGCGACCGCGAAGGCGGCGACCGTGGCTCGCGCGGCGACCGTGATGGTGGCCCGCGTGGCGATCGTCCCGAGCGCGCACCCCGTCGTGACGCACAAGAGGAGGCCGCATAATGGCTCGCCCGTTTTTCCGCCGTCGTAAGTCCTGCCCGTTTTCGGCCAAGGATGCCCCCCGGATCGATTACAAGGACGTCCGGTTGCTGCAGGGCTTCGTGTCCGAGCGTGGCAAGATCGTGCCGTCGCGCATCACTTCGGTAAGCGCGAAGAAGCAGCGCGAACTGGCCCAGGCCATCAAGCGCGCCCGTCACCTGGGCCTGCTGCCCTACGTCGTTAAGTAAGGAACGGACACATGGACGTCATTCTGCTTGAGCGCGTCGAGAAGCTCGGCGCCATCGGCGACGTGGTGAAGGTAAAGGACGGTTTCGCCCGTAACTTCCTGCTGCCGAACAAGAAGGCACTGCGCGCCAACGAAGCCAACCGGAAGGTCTTCGAGGCCAACCGCGCGCGCATCGAAAGCGACAATGCCAACCGTCGCGGCGAAGCCGAGACCGAGGCGCAGAGCTTCAAGGACGCATCGGTCACGCTGATCCGTCAGGCATCGAACACCGGCCAGCTATACGGTTCGGTCGCGGTCCGCGATCTGATCGAAGCGCTGGAGGCCGATGGCCACAAGGTGGCGAAGTCGGCGATCGTGCTGGACAAGCCGATCAAGTCGATCGGCGTGTACACCGTGAAGGTCGCACTGCACCCCGAGGTGTCGGTGTCCGTCAAGGTCAACGTCGCCCGTTCGCCCGAGGAAGCCGAGATGCAGTCGCAGGGCGTCGATGTCATGGCATCGATGTTCGAGCGCGACGAAGCCGGCTTCACCGAGGATTACGACCCGAACGCCGAACCCGGCGCGACGGCCGAAGTCCAGGACGAGCCTGCGCAGGGCTGATCGCCCCACGCCATCGACCGATAGAAAAGGCCGTCCGGAGCGATCCGGGCGGCCTTTTCTTTTGGTCGCCGATTTCAGGGGAATGTCAGTCCGCCATCATGGGCATGTCACGCACGCGCCGATGACGGCGGCCAGCGGGATGAGGGCGAGAAAGACGGGAAGAATCTGCTTCATGATCCACCGGATGACGAATGGCTGGTCTTGCCCGGAATAATGCGGCGAGGGCTGAAAGGTTTCCCGGCGATGAACGACGGCGATCATGTCGGGCATCGATTGTTAAGGTGCGCGGGGTTACGCTTCCCCATGCACCGCCGGACACCGACCACATGAAAGCGACCGAGCCGCTGGCGCTCCATCACAGCTGGCCGCTGATCGAGGCCGGGCAGCGGTTCGATCTCGGCTGGGTCCATACCTGGAAAGCGACACCTGCCGCATCCGCCGATCCGCGGGAGCAGCAATGGTTCGCCGATCGCGGGATCGGGATGTGGACCTACGACCTCCGCCACGATGTGCTGGAATGGTCGCCGGCGGTGTACGACGTCATGGGCTTCCCCCGCGGCGTCGTTGCCTGCCGGCCGGCGTCGCTGACGCTGTACCGTGAGGGCTCGCGTGCGGCGATGGAACGGTTGCGGGCGCATGCGATCCGGCATCGGCGCGGCTTCACGCTCGATGTCGAGTTGCAACCGGTCGGTGGCGCGATGCGGTGGATGCGGCTTTCGGCCATGCCGGTCTGCAACGGCGACCGGGTCGTGGCGCTGTCCGGAGTGAAGCAGGATATCTCGCACGAATATGCATGAGATCGGACGCCTTTCGATCCGGGCCGCCTGGGATATAGTATCGCCGATGTTCCGCCCGCTCCGAGTCGCTGCCGCTCTGGTCGCCCTTGCGACGACGGGCGGCGTGCAGGCGGCGTCGCTGCTCGATTATGTCGGCCAGTGCGTGCCGTTCGCGCGCGCCGCGTCGGGCATCCAGATCTACGGCGATGCCTGGACCTGGTGGGAACAGGCGGACGGCCGCTACCCCCGTGGCCATGTTCCGCGCGTCGGTGCGGTCATCGTGTTCGCCAAGACCAGCCGCCTGCCGATGGGTCATGTCGCCGTCGTCAGCCGCGTCGTCGAGAAGCGGGTGGTGATGCTCACCCACGCCAACTGGTCGCGGCAGAATGGCGAGCGCGGCCATGCCGAACAGGACGTGACTCTATACGACGTGTCGCCCGCCAACGACTGGTCCGACGTGAAGGTCTGGTACCGCGACAATGACGGGCTGGGCGGCGGCATCTATCCGGTGAAGGGCTTCGTCTATGCCACCGGCCGGTCGGCGGCGGAACTGACCGGCCGTCACCCGGACGACGTCGCGGCGTTGATCGATGCCTATGTTCCCGATGCGGGCATGCGCTGACCGGCATCGATGTTCCTGAATTTCCTCGACGCCCTGCGCGCGGCAGGCATTCCCGCCGGGCCAAAGGAGCATCTGGTCCTGCTGGAGGCGCTGGACGGCGAGGTCATCGATCGCAGCGCCGAGGAATTCTATTATCTCGCCCGCGCCACCTATGTGAAGGACGAGGGGCTGCTCGACCGGTTCGATCAGGTCTTCGCACAGGTGTTTCGCGGGGTCATCACGCCGGCTGACCCGGGCAATGCGGATATCCCCGCCGACTGGCTGGAAGCCATCGCCGAACGCTATCTGAGCGCGGAGGAACGCGCGAAGCTGCAATCGCTGGGGTCGTGGGACGAGATCATGGACACGCTGCGCCAGCGGCTGGCGGAGCAGCAAGGCCGGCATCAGGGCGGCAGCAAGTGGATCGGCACCGGCGGCACCAGCCCGTTCGGCAATGGCGGCTACAACCCCGAAGGCGTGCGGATCGGCGGCGAATCGAAAGAAGGCCGCGCGATCAAGGTGTGGGACCGGCGCGAGTTCCGCAATCTCGACACCACCCGCGAACTGGGCACGCGCAACATCAAGGTGGCGCTCCGCCGTCTGCGCCGTTTCGCCCGCGAAGGAGCGGCGGACGAACTCGACATCGACGGCACGATCGCCGGCACCGCCCGGCAGGGATGGCTGGACGTGCAGATGCGGCCGGAGCGGCGCAATGCCGTGAAGCTGTTGCTGTTCCTCGATGTCGGCGGATCGATGGACCCGTTCGTCACGCTGTGCGAGGAGTTGTTCTCTGCGGCGACGGCGGAGTTCAAAAATCTCGAATTCTTCTACTTCCATAATTGCCCGTACGAGGGCGTATGGAAGGACAATCGCCGCCGCTTCGCCGAGCGGACGCCGACCTGGGACGTCCTGCATAAATACGGCCATGACTATAAACTGGTCTTCGTCGGCGATGCGTCGATGAGCCCGTACGAGATCAGTCACCCGCACGGGTCGGTCGAACATCTGAACGACGAATCGGGCACGGTATGGCTGCAACGCCTGACCACCACCTATCCGGCCGCAGCGTGGCTCAACCCGCTGCCGCGCGAACAATGGAATTACACCGCGTCGGTCGGCATGATCCGGTCGCTGATGGCGGACCGGATGTACCCGCTGACCCTGGCGGGTCTGGATGCGGCGATGCGCGAACTCGGTCGCAAACGCTGATGGCGACCGACCGGACTTTTGATATGATGGCGGAGTCTATGGGAGAAGATCGATGCGCCTGATCGCCGCCGCCGCCATCATGCTACCCCTTGCGCCTGCCCTCGCCGCCGAAAAACCGGTCGTCACGCCGAAGGCCACACCGGCCCGGTGTACCGCCCCCATCGCCGCCAAAATGCATTCAGGCCCGCTCGCCTCGATGCCCAACGCGACGGAGATCAAGGCGCTGCATCGGACGATGAACGGTTGCCCCGCGCCGCTGGTCGGCCGTACAGATCTGGGTAGTAATAAATCAGCGGATGCCGATCGGCCCGACCAGCCGTTCACGATCACGCCGGGTCGCTGAAGGGGGTCGTTGAAGCAGCCGGCGGGTTCAGCCCGCCAGCGCTTCCAGCTTGCGCGTATAGCTCTCGACGAGGCGTAGGCGTCGCTCACGGGCCTCGGCGGTCAGTGCGCGTTCGGCGGCGGCTCGTTCGATCACCACGCGGCGGGCATAATAGCGATAGTCGGATTCCACGATTCAGCCCTCCCGAAGCGTCGTTTGATCCATGTTATACGCATCGACTCGTTAGTCGATGGTAAACGCGGCCGATCGCGACTGGGCGCCCCTCAAATGCGGTGGACGACACCGCCCGCCATGGCAGCGCCGACGCCGGTGGTGCCGGGGAAGCTGATCGGCAGATTCTTCAGCGTTCTGACCGCCATATAGGCGAATCCTTCCGCCTCCACGCCATCCCCGTTCCACCCCAGCGGGTCGGCCGGCTCGGCTGACAATCCACAACGATCCGCGATCATCCTCAGCATCGTCGGGTTGCGCCGCCCGCCGCCGACCACGAACAGGCGCCGGGGTCGCGCGGGCAGATGATGCAGCGCCAGCGCCACCGTCTCGGCTGTAAACGCGGTCAGCGTCGCCGCGCCGTCGGCTGGCGACAGACCACGCGCGGGCTGGATCGTGAAATCGCTGCGATCGAGCGATTTGGGGGCAGGCGCATCGAAATAGGGATGATCGAGCATCGCGGTCAGCACCGCCTCGTCCACCCGCCCGCTTGCCGCCAGCGCGCCGTCGGCATCGTACCGCGCGCCGCTATATTCGCCGATCCAGTCGTCGATCAGGCCATTGGCCGGTCCGGTGTCGAAGGCGACCAGTTCGCCATCTTCGCCGACGAACGTGACATTGCCGACGCCGCCGAGGTTCAGCACTGCGACCGGCTTCTCCAGCGCACCGACCAGTGCCGCGTGATAGATCGGCAGCAACGGCGCGCCCTGCCCGCCCGCCGCGACATCCGCCGACCGGAAATCGGCGACCGTCGTGATCGCGCACGCCGCCGCCAGCGCCGCGCCGTCGCCGATCTGCCACGTCCAGCCGCGATCGGGTCGATGCGCGACGGTCTGGCCATGGAAACCGATGACGCCGACCTCCTCCGCCGCCACGCCGGCATGACGAAGCAGCTTGTGCACCACCATCGCATGCGTGCGCGTGATGAGATCGGACGCCTCGACCAGCGGCGGGCTGACGCGCGGCCGGTCATAGGTCAGCGCGATCCGCGTCGCCTCGGCCAGTTGCGCGCGGGCATCGTCGGTATAGGGTTCGCCCCAGAACGCGACCGGGCGCACCGCCCCTTCGCCGTCGGTGTCGATGAGCGCGGCATCGATGCCGTCGAGCGATGTTCCAGACATGAGGCCGATGGCAAGCATGCCTCCGTTCCGAGCATAAAAGGACGGTGCTGGCAAATCGGCTCGTCCCGCATTATGTGGCAGGCATCCCATGGCAACGAAACTCCCCTCCCCGCCGCGCGTCGGCATGGTGTCGCTTGGCTGTCCGAAGAACCTCGTCGACAGCGAACGCATCCTGACGCAACTGCGCGCCGACGGTTACCAGATGTCGCCCGACTATGCCGGCGCCGACGTCGTGCTGGTCAACACGTGCGGTTTTCTCGATTCGGCAAAGGAAGAAAGTCTCGAAGCCATCGGCGAGGCGATTGCCGAAAACGGCCGCGTCATCGTCACCGGCTGCATGGGCAAGGAGGCGGAAACGATCCGCGCCCGCTTCCCGCAGGTGCTGGCCGTTACCGGCGCGCATCAATATGAACAGGTGGTCGAGGCCGTCCACGCCGCCGCGCCCGCCAGCCTATCGCCTTATATCGACCTGATTCCGGATGCCGGGTTGAAACTGACCCCGCGCCATTACAGCTATCTGAAGATTTCGGAGGGCTGCAACCACCGCTGCTCGTTCTGCATCATCCCCAGCTTGCGGGGCGATCTCGTCAGCCGTCGCCCCGATGCGATCCTGCGTGAAGCGGAGAAGCTGGTCGCGGCGGGGACGAAGGAACTGCTGGTCATCAGCCAGGATACGTCGGCTTACGGGCTCGACCTGCGCCATGCCTCCTGGCCGCTGAAGAGTGGCGGAGAAGTCAGAGCGCACATGACCGATCTGGCCCGCGAACTCGGCCGGATCGCACCATGGGTGCGGCTGCATTACGTCTATCCGTATCCGCACGTCGACAACGTCATCCCGCTGATGGCCGAGGGACTGGTGCTCCCCTATCTCGACATCCCGTTCCAGCATGCGGCGCCATCGGTGCTGAAGCGGATGAAGCGCCCCGGCAACGACGCCAAGGTGCTCAGCCGTATCCATGCGTGGCGCGACATCTGTCCCGATATCGCCATCCGGTCGACCTTCGTCGTCGGCTTTCCCGGTGAGACGGAGGCGGATTTCCAGTATCTGCTCGACTGGCTGGACGAGGCGCAACTCGACCGCGTCGGTGCGTTCCGCTTCGAACCCGTCGAGGGTGCCGCCGCGAACCTGCTGCCCGACCATGTGCCGGAGGAGTTGAAGGAAGAGCGATATCAGCGGATCATGGCTAAGACCGCCGCGATCAGCGCCGCCAAGCTCGCCGCCAAGATCGGCCGGACGTTCGACGTCATCATCGATGCAGTCGATGACGAGGGCGGCGCAACGGGCCGTTCCTATGCCGACGCGCCGGAGATCGACGGCGAGGTGTTCCTGCGCGATGCCGGGCACGTCACGGTCGGCGATATCGTGCCGGTCGCGATCGAGGACGCGGACGAGCACGACCTGTACGGCGTGCCCGTCGGCGCCTGACCGGTCGCTACACCACGCGGCGGCCGGTGAAGAGCTGGATCAACCCGACGATCAGCGCCACGACCAGCAGGATGTGGATCAATCCGCCCGCGATGTGGAAGGTGAAGCCGAGCAGCCAGAGGATCAGCAGGATGACGGCGATGGTCCAAAGCATCTGATACGCTCCTTGGGGCAGATTGCGATGCCCGTAGGCCGGCCTGCCGATCCGCTTACGGGTGCGTAACGAACACTGACGGTGCCGCGATGGTTCCGCCGGTTGCACCGGCACCGGGCATCTGCTTGGATCGCCGCCATGTTCCTGCGTCCCCTGTTCGCCGTCATCGCGCTGGCGACCCCCGCTCCCCTGCTTGCCCAGGTCCTGACCGCGACCGAAACCGCGCGGATCGATAAGGTGGTCTCCGCCGCGCTGGCCGATACCGGCGTGCCATCGGCGTCGATCGCGGTCGTGCGCGGCGGCCGCGTCGTGCTGGCCAGGGCTTACGGAAAACAGGCGGAGGGCCGCACCGTCGCCGACCCCCACCAGCCCTATCAGATCGCATCGATTTCGAAACAGTTCACGGCGGCGGCGCTGTTGCTGCTGGAGGACGATGGCAAACTGCGCCTCGACGACCCGATCGGCCACTACGTCCCCGGCATCACCGATGGCGATCGCATCACGATCCGCCAGTTGCTCAGCCACACCGCCGGCCTGCAGGATTACTGGCCGCAGGATTACAGCTTCCGGGCGATGGCTAGCCCGGTGACGCCGCAGCAGATCCTCGACCGCTGGGCGCGCAAGCCGCTCGATTTCGCACCCGGTACGCAGTGGCAATATTCGAACACCGGCTATGTCGTCGCCGGCCTGATCGTCGAGAAAGTCGCGGGGATGCCGCTGCTCGAATTCCTGCAGGCCCGTGTCTTCCGCCCGCTCGGCATCCGCGCGGTCGATCAGGACAAGGCGGTCGGCGCCGGGTTCCCGCAAGGCTACAAGCGGTTCGCGCTCGGCCCCGTCCGCGTGGAAACCCCGGCGGCGTCGGGCTGGCTCTACGCCGCCGGCGAACTGTCGATGTCGGCGGAGGATCTCGCCCGATGGGATATCGCCCGGCTGAACCGCACGCTGCTGCCCGCCGACGACTGGGTCGCTCAGGAAACGCCGGTGACGCTCACCGATGGTCGCTCGACCTCCTACGGTCTGGGCGTCATCGCCCGCGACCGCGGCGGCCGTCGCGTGATCGAGCATGGCGGCGAGGCGGTGGGCTTCCTGTCGCAGAACATCGTCTATCCCGATGACAAGGCCGCGGTCGTCGTGCTGACCAACGCCTGGTTCGCCGATGCGCAGAGCCGAATCGCCGCCGGCATCGCCGACATCGTCCTGCCGCCACCACCCGCATCCGCCGATGCCACCGAAGACGCCGCCGCCCTGACCCGTGCGCGCATCGTGTTCGATCAATTACGCGCGAACCGACTGGATCGGACACTGCTGACCGACAACGCCAACTACTATTTCACGCCCGTCGCGCTCGCCGACTACGCGCGCAGCCTCGGTTCGCTCGGCGAGCCCGGCGCGTTCGTTGCGGAGGGTGGCGGCCGGCTGCGCGGTGGTTTCGTCGGCCGCGCCTATCGCGTGACGATCGGCGGGCGCACGCTCTCCCTCTCGACCTTCGCGGAGCCGGACGGCCGGCATCGTTTCGAACAATTTCTCGTGAGTCCCGCCCAATGAACCGCTTCGACACCCTGCTCCTGCCCGACCGGGGCCAGTCCGCCCATCCGATCGAGGTGATCGCCCCGGCCGCGCACGACACCTGGCTCGCCACCCAGTCGTCCCGCGTCCGCGCGACGCTGGCGGCGCAGCGGTTCAGGGGCAAGGCGGGCAGCCATGCGATCGTACCCGACGAAGGCGACGGCTGGCACGTCGTCGCCGCGATCGACAACGACACGCCATGGGCCCTGGCGAAGCTGGCCGAGCAACTGCCCGGCGGCACGTACCGGGTCGACGGGCATGAGGGCGGCGAACTAGGCTGGCTGCTCGGCCAGTACAGTTTCGATCGATATCGCAAGCCCGACCGCACCGATCCCCGCATCCTGCTGACCCGCGATGCCGCATCGCTGGCGGAAACGCTGCGACTGGCCGAGGCGACGGCATGGGTCCGCGATCTCGTCAACACCGGGGCTGGCGATCTCGGCCCCGCCGAGCTGGAGGCCTCCGCCGAGGCGCTGGCCCGCCGTCACGGCGCGACCGTTACGGTGCGGCGCGGCGACGAGCTGGAACAGGGTTATCCGCTGATCCATGCGGTCGGCCGGGCGGCATCGCGCGACCGGGCGCCGCGGCTGATCGAACTCACCTGGGGCACCCCCGGCGCACCGCGCGTCGCGCTGGTCGGCAAGGGCGTGTGCTTCGATACCGGCGGCCTCGACATCAAGCCGTCGTCCGGCATGCGGTTGATGAAGAAGGACATGGGCGGCGCGGCACATGCGCTGGCGCTGGCCGATCTGGTGATGGCGGCGCGATTGCCGATCCGGCTCCATCTGCTGATCCCGGCGGTGGAGAACGCCATTGCGGGCGATGCCTTCCGCCCCGGCGACGTGCTGCGCAGCCGCAAGGGGCTGACGGTCGAGAACACCAACACCGATGCGGAGGGTCGCCTGATCCTGGCCGACGCCCTGACCCGCGCGGCCGAGGAAAAGCCCGAACTGATCCTCGATTACGCCACGCTGACCGGCGCGGCACGCGTGGCACTCGGTCCCGATCTGCCGCCGCTGTTCACCGACGACGACGCCCTCGCCACCGACCTGCTCGCCGCCGGCACCGCCGCCGCCGACCCGCTGTGGCGATTGCCGCTGTGGGACGCGTATGACGAGATGTTGAAATCCGACATCGCCGACATGGTCAACGCCCCCGATGGCGGCTTTGCCGGCGCGATCACCGCCGCGCTGTTCCTGCGCCGGTTCGTGCCGAAGGATATCGCCTGGGCGCACATGGACGTCTTCGCCTGGCGGCCGACCGCGAAGCCGGGCCGGCCGAAGGGCGGAGACGCCTATGCCCTGCGCACGTCTTTCGCCGTGCTCAAGCGCCGCTATGCTGGTTGATCTGATCTCCTCCGTTCGTCCCGAGTAGGGGCTGAGCGAAGTCGAAGCCTGTCCTGAGCGCCTGCCTTAGCAGGCAGTCGAAGGGACCCATATCGAGGGACAGGTTGTCGCGCGAAGCGGTGCCTCGATACAAACCCTCGATACGCCCCTGCGGAGCTACTCGGTCTCTACTCGGCACGAACGGATGTGCTTGAATTACGCAGGCGCGAGCGGCGTGCCCGATCGCTGGCAGATATAGGTCGCCAGCTCCTCGCGCAGCGGCAGGCCGGCGATCGGCCGCAGCGGCCCCTCGGCGGAATTGCCGACCTCGACGCTGACCCGCGACGGGCCAACCGCGAGCACGTGGAACAGCCGTTTGGCGCAATCCACCTCGGTCCGCGCATAGGCGATCCTGTTGCCGCGCTCCTCGCGCAGCATCGCGATCGTGTTGCCGCCGATCGCCCGCCGCTCCCGCAACAGGAAATGCTTCGACCGTGTGTCCGACGGGGTCGGGATCAGCGTACCCTTCAGGCGGAACTCGCGCTCGCCAGCCTCCGTCGCCACTTCGCTTTCGGTCAGGTTGCGCAGCGACACCGAATGATTTTCGGCCGCCCCCTCGTCCGTCGCGCCACCCGAACAGGCCGCGACCATCAGGGCGGCGGCCACACCGGCCGCCGCCATCATCTTGTTCACCGTCATTCTTCACTCCCGGAAAGAATATCTCGGGCAAACGTAGCCGCTGGCGGTTCGATCCGCCAGCGCCCCGGATCAAAGCCGCGCCGCCGCCTCGATCACCGGCACGAACTTCGCCGCGGTCAGGCTCGCGCCGCCGACCAGCGCGCCGTCGACATTCTCGGTCGACAGGATCGCCGCCGCATTCTCGCCCACCACCGAACCGCCATACAGGATGCGGACATCCGCCGCGCAGTCGCCGATCATCATCCTGAGCTTTTCGCGCGCGATCGCGTGGATCGCGGCGATCTCGTCCAGCGTCGGGGTGCGGCCCGTACCGATCGCCCAGCGCGGTTCGTACGCGAGCGTCAGCCAGTCGGCCGTCGCATTCTCCGGCACCGATTTCTCGATCTGCGCCTGCACGATCCGCTCGGCCCGCCCGGCATTGCGCTCCGCCTCGGTCTCGCCGCAGCACAGGATCACCGACAGGCCGTTCCGCCGCGCCGCCGCCGCCTTGGCCCAGGCGTCATGGCTGTTCTCGCCCTGATCCGCCCGGCGTTCGGAATGGCCGGCGATCGTGAAGACCGCGCCCGCCTCCCTGACCATGCCCGCCGAAACGCAGCCGGTATGCGCGCCCGCATCCTCGTCATGCACATCCTCCGCACCGATCGCGAGGCCCGGCACGCGCAGCGCCGCCGGGTGGATCAGCGTAAACGGCACCGCGATCGACACGTCGATATTCGGGGCCGCCGCCGCCGCCGCCGCGATCCCGTCCAGTTCCGCCAGCGTCGCGAGCGACCCGTTCATCTTCCAGTTGCCCGACACCAGCTTGCGCCGCATTCCCATACTCCCATGATGTGACCCGACCCTAGCGACAAGCCGGTCGCGCTTGAAGCCCGCTCGCCCGCGCCCTAAGGCGGCGTCCAAGAAATCTCGCGAACGGTCCTTCATGCTCAGCTTTTTCCGCCGCATCATCCATTCGAAGGTCGGCTATGTCGTCACCTTCATCGTGCTGGGCGTCATCGCCCTCGCCTTTGCGGCGGGGGATATCTCAAACCTCGCCGGCGGCTCGACCGGCGGTCTGGGCGGCAACGACGTCGCCACCGTCGGCAAGCAGGAAATCACGATGGCCGACCTGCGCCAGCGTGCCAATGACGAGGTCGCCGCCGCCCGCCAGCGCAATCCGCAGGCGGACATCGCCGGCTATCTCGCCGCCGGCCAGCTCGATGCCTCGCTCGACCGGATGATTTCAAGCTACGCGCTCGCCGACTTCGGCCGCCAGCAGGGCATGATCGTGTCGAAGCGCGCGGTCGATGGCCAGATCGCCAGCATCCCCGGCCTGCAGGGACCGACCGGCAAGTTTGACGAAAACATCTATCGCCGCATCCTGATCGAACGAAAGCTGACCGACGCCGGCATCCGCCGCGACATCGCCCGCGACATCGTCGTGCAGCAACTGGTCGCGCCGACGCAGGGCGCGACGCAGGTGCCGGCCCAGATCGTCGCCCCCTATGCCTCGCTGATGCTGGAACGCCGTGCGGGCGAGGTTGCGTTCGTGCCGATGCAGGCGGCGGCGTCCGGTGCCGCCCCGACGCCGGCCGAGCTTCAGACCTTCTACGCCCGCAACCTTCAGCGGTATCGCGTGCCGGAACGCCGCACGATCCGCTACGCCCTCGTCACCCCCGATCAGGTCCGCGCCAGCGCCGTCGCGACGCCAGCCGAAATCGCGCAGGCCTATCAGCAGAACCGAGCGAAATATCAGCCGACCGAAAAGCGCACCATCGCGCAGGTCATCGTCGCCGACCGCGCCGGCGCAGAGGCGATCGCCGCCAAGGTGAAGGCCGGCACGCCGCTCGCCGCCGCCGCCCGCGCCGCCGGGCTGGAAGCATCGACGCAGACCGCAGTCGAAAAGGCCGCCTATGCCACCCAGACCGGCACCGCCGTCGCCGATGCGGTGTTCGCCGCGCCGGCCTCGTCGGTCGTCGGGCCGGTGCGCGGATCGCTGGGCTTCACCGTCGCGCGGATCGAATCGGTCCAGCAGGTGCCGGGGCGCACGCTGGCGCAGGTGCAGGACGAACTGGCGAAGGAAATCGGCGTCCGCAAATCCGCCGATGCGCTGGCGCAGCTTCATGACACGCTGGACACCGCGCTGACCGGTGGCTCGACCTTCGACGAGGCGGTGGCCGATGCGAAGATCAAGCCCGTCACCACACCGGCGTTGACCGCCAGCGCCACCGATCCGAACGATCCGCTGGCGAAACCCGATCCGGCCCTGATCCCGATCGTGCAGGCCGCCTTCACCGCTGAGGATGGCGATGCGCCCCAACTGGTCCAGACCGGTGCGGATGGCAGCTTCGCCGTCGTCGCCGTCGGCCAGATCACACCCGCCGCCCCGCGCCCGCTGGCCCAGGTCCGCGACGAGGTCGCCGCCGCGTTCGTCGCCGATCGCACCCGTCAGGCCGCCCGGCGCATCGCCGCCGGCATCCTCGCCAAGGCCAATCGCAACACGCCGCTGGCACAGGCGGTGCGCGAGGCCGGCACGTCGCTGCCGGCGCCCCGCCCGATCGCCGGCGCGCGCACCGACCTCGCCCGCCAACAGGCCGGCGGTCCCGATCCGGCGCTCGCGCTGATGTTCGGCATGGTGCAGGGCACGACGAAGATGGTCGAGGCACCGCAGGGCACCGGCTGGATCGTCGTGCGGCTGACCGGCATTCAGCGCGGCGACGCATCGAAGAACCCCGCCATCCTCGCCGCGACGCGCGGGCAGCTGGGTCAGATGATCGGCAGCGAATATGTCCAGCAATTCGCCCGCGCCGCTCGCAATCAGGTCGGCGTGAAGACCGATGCGACGGCGCTGAAGCGCCTGCGCGCCGAACTCGCCGGTCAGGGTGGTTCCGATAACTGATCCGCGCGCGATGACCGCCCCCAGCACCGACTCTCGGGCCGCCCTCGCCGCCGGCAAGCCGGCGCTGATCTGGCGGCGGCAGGTCGCCGACACGGAAACGCCGGTCGCGGCGGCGCTGCGGCTGATGGAGCCGGGTCGCGGCGACTTCCTGCTCGAATCGGTCGAGGGTGGCGCGATCCGCGGGCGTCACAGCCTGCTCGGCCTCGCTCCCGATCTCGTGTTCCGGGCGCACGGTAACGACGCCGCGATCAACCGCCGCTGGACGACCGATCGCGATGCGTTCGAACCGTGCGGCCAGCCGACGCTCGATGCCCTCCGCGCGCTCGTTGCCGATTGCCGCGCCGATGTGCCGCCCGAACTGCCCCGCGCGCTCGCCTGTCTCGTCGGCTATTTCGGGTACGAGACGGTGGGATTGGTCGAACGGCTGGAACAGCCCGCCGCCGATCCGCTGGGCCTGCCCGACATGATGTTCGTGCGGCCGACCGTGTTGCTGGTGTTCGATCGCCTCGCCGACGCACTGTATCTGGTCGCGCCCGCCTGGCCCGATCCGTCACGCGATCCCGCCGCGATCGTGACGCAGGCGGAGGAGCGGCTGGATGCGGTCGCGGCGCGTCTGGCCGACGCCGCCTTGCCGGCGCCCATCCGCGCGGTGCTGGACGAGCCGGCCTATACACCGGCGATGGCCCCCGCCCGCTACGGCGAGATGGTCGCCGCCGCGAAGGAATATATCGCGGCGGGCGACATCTTTCAGGTCGTGCTGGCCCAGCGTTTCACCGCGCCGTTCACGCTGCCGCCGTTCGAACTGTATCGCTCGCTGCGCCGGATCAATCCGTCGCCGTTCCTCTATCACCTCGATCTGCCGGGCTTCGCGCTGATCGGGTCCAGCCCCGAAATCCTCGTCCGCGTCCGCGATGGCGAGATTACCGTCCGCCCGATCGCCGGCACCCGCCCGCGCGGCAAGACCGCCAGCGAGGACGAGGCGAACCGCACGAGCCTGCTCGCCGATCCCAAGGAGCGTGCCGAGCATCTGATGCTGCTCGACCTCGGTCGCAACGATGCCGGGCGAGCGGCCGCGCCGGGCAGCGTCCGCGTGACCGACAGCTACACGGTCGAGATGTACAGCCACGTCATGCACATCGTCTCGAACGTCACCGCCCGGCTGTCACCCGACAAGGACGCGCTGGACGCGATGTTCGCCGGCTTCCCCGCCGGCACCGTCAGCGGCGCGCCCAAGGTCCGCGCCTGCCAGATCATCGCCGAACTCGAACCCGAACGGCGCGGCGCCTATGCCGGCGGCGTCGGCTATTTCTCGCCGGACGGATCGCTCGATTCGTGCATCGTCCTGCGCACGGCGGTCGTGAAGAACGGCATGATCCATGTTCAGGCCGGCGCGGGCATCGTCGCCGATTCGCAAGCTGAATACGAACAGCGCGAATGTGAGGCCAAGGCCGGCGCCATCCTCGCCGCCGCACGCGAAGCGGTCGCCCGAGCCGGCGCGGCCGGCTTCGGGCAATAACCCGGCTTCCGAATCAGGGAATCGACGAGTCCGCCTGACGCTGCGCCCGCTTCTCCGCCGCCCACTGCTTCGCCGCCAGCACCGAACAACCGGTCTGCCCGCCATTGCCGACCGGCGAGCAGGTATTGGGGATACCGCCCGCCACGCGGTTGGTCTGGTCGATATCGGCGACGCGGTTGACCCAGCTCTGGTTCTGCATCGGGATCGGCCCGCTGTCGCGCAGGCTTTTGGGGATGCGATAAGGGTCTTCCGCCGGCGAACACACGACGATCTCGTCGCCCGCACCCTTGGGGCATTGCTGACCGGCGGTCAGTTGCACGCTGCGGATGCGCTGCGGCGGGGTCGAGCTTTCGGCGGCCGGCACGGCGGTCTGCGCCACGGCCAGTGCCGGTGAGGCGAGCAAGGTGACGACAAGGGCGAGACGGATCATGGCAACGGGCTCCTTAAGCTCCACCAACGTGCAAAGCCCCATCAGGCTCCACTGGTCGACCGCCATTTCACGCGTCCGGGTTGCGGGAATGTTTCAGGCGGCTATGGGCAGGCGATGATCCTCGTCGTCGACAATTACGACAGCTTTACGTGGAACCTCGTCCACTATCTCCAGCAACTGGGGGCGGTGGTGGAGGTGGTGCGCAACGACGCCATTTCCGCGGGGCAGGCGCTGTCGTCGGGGGCGGAGGCGTTCCTGATCTCCCCCGGCCCCTGCACCCCGACCGAAGCCGGCGTCAGCCTCGATCTGGTCGAGGCGTGCGCGGCGGCGGGGCGACCGCTGCTCGGTGTGTGTCTGGGCCATCAGGCGATCGGCCAGCATTTCGGCGGCAAGGTGGAACGCGGCGGCCTGATGCACGGGAAGACCTCGCCCGTCCTGCACGACGGCACCGGCCTGTTCGCCGACCTGCCCTCGCCCTTCATCGCGACCCGATATCACTCGCTGATCGTCAACGACATTCCGGACACGCTGCTGGTCAACGCCCGCGCGGAGGATGGCACCGTCATGGGTTTCCGCCACGCCACGCTGCCGATCCACGGTGTCCAGTTCCATCCCGAAAGCATCGCCACCGAACACGGCCACGCCATGCTCGCCAATTTCATGCGCGCGGCCGGCATGACGGTGAAGGAACTGGCGTGACCACCATCGCGCTTCTGCCCGACACCGCGTCACCACTGTCGCGCGAAACCGCCGCCGCCGCCTTTGCCGACATCCTCGACGGCCGCGCCGGCGACGACGCCATCGCCGCCTTCCTGATCGGCCTGACCGAACGCGGCGAAACCTCGATCGAGATCGCCGAGGCCGCCCGCGCCCTGCGCAACCGGCTGATCCCGATCGACGCCCCCGCCGGCGCGATCGACGTCTGCGGCACCGGCGGCGACGGCCATCACACGCTGAACGTCTCGACCGCCGTCAGCCTCGTCGTCGCGGCGTGCGGCGTGCCCGTCGCCAAGCACGGCAACCGCGCCGCCTCGTCCAAGGCGGGCGCCGCCGACACGCTGGAGGCGCTGGGCCTCGACATGGCCCGCGCCGGGGCGATGGCGGAGGCGAGCCTCGCCGATCTCGGCATCTGCTTCCTGTTCGCGGCCAACCATCATCCCGCGATGGCCCGGATCACGCCAATCCGCCGCCGCATCGGCCGTCGCACGATCTTCAACCTGATGGGCCCGCTCGCCAATCCCGCCCGCGTCACCCGCCAGTTGATCGGTATCGCCCGCCCCGATTACGCCCCCGTCTATGCCGAGGCGCTGGAACAGCTCGGCACCGAGGCGGCCCTGGTCGTGTCGGGCGAGGAGGGGCTGGACGAGCTGTCCGGCGCCGGCCCCAGCCTGGTCACCAATGTCGGCAGCGCCAGCCTGCCGACCCGCGTCATGCCCGAGGATGCCGGCCTGACCCGCCATCCGATCGATGCGATCCGGGGCGGCGATCCGGCGCACAACGCGGTTGCCCTCCGCCGGCTGCTGACCGGAGAGGCAGGTGCCTATCGCGAGGCCGTTCTCCTCAATGCCGCCGCCGCGCTGATGCTGGCGTCGCGCGCCGCCACCCTGCCCGATGCCGCCGCGCTGGCGGCCGAGGCCATCGACAGCGGCGCTGCCAATACGCTGCTCGACCGCTGGATCGCCTATTCATGACCATACTCGACACGATCGTCGCGCATAAGCGCACCGAGGTCGCCGCCCGCAAGGCCGCCACTACCGACGCCGCGCTCGCCGCACGTATCGCCGTCGCCAGCCCCCCGCGTGGTTTCCGCGCCGCGCTCGACGCGAAACCCGGCCACGCGCTGATCGCCGAAATCAAGAAGGCCAGCCCGTCCAAGGGCCTGATCCGCGCCGATTTCGATCCCCCCGCCCATGCCCGCGCCTATCAGGCGGGTGGCGCCGCCTGCCTGTCGGTCCTGACCGACGAGCGGTTCTTCCAGGGCGCCGACGATTATCTGGTGCAGGCGCGCGCCGCCGTCTCGATCCCGGTGATCCGCAAGGACTTCATGGTCGACCCATGGCAGGCCGCCGAATCGCGGGCGCTGGGCGCCGACGCGATCCTGTTGATCGTCGCCGCGCTCGACGACGCGACGCTCGCCAAGATCGAGGTCGCTGCGATCGACCACGGCATGGACGTACTGGTCGAGGTGCATGACGAGGTCGAACTCGACCGCGCGCTGAAACTTCGGTCACGGCTGATCGGTTGCAACAACCGCGACCTGCGCGACTTCTCGGTCGATGTCGCGCGGTCCTATCGGTTGAAGACGCTCGCCCCCGCCGATTGCACGTTCGTCGCCGAAAGCGGCCTGACGACGCGAAGCGATCTCGATGCGATGGCCGATCACGGCGTCCATTGCTTCCTGATCGGCGAAGCCCTGATGCGCCAACAGGACGTCGAAGCGGCCACCCGCATGCTGATCGGCCAGACAGAGCGCTAAACCGTCCTGAAACGGGACTGTCCGGCCGTTTCGACAAGCCGTTTGCAGCCATGACGCCGGCATTATCGCTGGCTAGACAATGGCATGGGTATTTCCCTTTTCACACCAGCACCGATTCCACCCGACGATCATCGCCGTATCCTTGCCGTCGAGGCGTCGGGTCTGATCGACGCGCATCGCGATCCACGATTGATGGCACTGGCAAAGCGCATGCGGATCGCGCTCCATGCGCAATGGGCCGGCGTCAATGTGATCTCGGCGGATTGGCAGCACGTGATCGCGGCATCGGGCGGAATGCTCGGTGATTACCGGCGTTCGACGTCGATCAGCAGCTATGTCGTCAGTTTACCCGACACGCCCTTCGTCGTGCTCGACGCTTCGACGGATGAGCGGTTGGCAGGCAGTCCTTTCGTATACGACGGTCTGATCCGCTTCTACGCCGGCGCGGTATTTCGAGATCGGGATGGTTACGCCCTCGGCGCGCTGTGCGTCACCGACGCGGAACCACGTCACGCCTTCTCGAACGAGGACGCCGCCTTGTTGATGGCCTTTGCCGGCGAAGTGATCGACTGACCCGACCTATTTCGCCAGACGACCATCGACCGTCGCCTGCTGATCGAACGGGAATAGGATGGACGGATCGGGATCGCCGACATGCTTCGCCACGGACGGCGGCGCGATCTCGCGGACGATGTGACGCATCACCGCCAGCCGGGCGGGTTTCTTGTGGTCGGCCCGCACGCAATGCCATGGTGCGATCGGCGAATGCGTCCGCGCCAGCATCAGGTCGCGCGCGTTGGAATAATCCTTCCACCGGTCCTGCGCCACGGCATCCATATCGGATATCTTCAGCACCTTCAGCGGATCGTCGTGCCGCGCCTCCAGCCGCTTCTTCTGCTCGCCCCGGTCGATGTCGAGCCAGATCTTGATGATCCTGATCCCGCTTTCGACCAGCATCCGCTCCAGATCGGGCGCATCGCGCAGGAATTCCGCCTGCTCGGCCTTGGTGGAAAAGCCCATGACCACTTCCACCCCGGCGCGATTGTACCAGGACCGGTTGAAGATCACGAGTTCCCCCGCCCCCGGCAGATGCGCGACATAGCGCTGGAAATACCATTGCCCCCGTTCGTGGTCCGATGGCTTGGGGAGCGACACGACGCGCGTCGATCGCGGCGTCAGATGTTCGGTGATGCGCTTGATGGTGCCGTCCTTGCCCGCCGCATCGCGCCCCTCCAGCACGATCACCGCCCGCTCGCCAGACGCGATCATCGCCTGCTGCGTCTTCAACAGGGCCAGTTGGAGCGTGGCGAGTTGCTCGTCATAATCTTTCATGCCGCGTGAACGCCGCGAGACAACGCATGGTTCATCCATGCCATGACGTGCGTTAGAACGATTCACCGCCTCTTCCGATCAGGACATCATGACCCGTCTCACCCATCTCGACGATACCGGCGCCGCGCGCATGGTGGATGTCGGCGCGAAGCCCGCCACCGCGCGTCAGGCGATCGCCACCGGCCGCATCACCATGGCCCCCGTCGCCCTCGCGCTGGTTCGTGATGCGACCGCCAACAAGGGCGACGTGCTCGCCGTCGCGCGGATCGCCGGCATCATGGCGGCCAAGCGCACCGCCGACCTGATCCCGCTCTGCCATCCGCTGCCGCTGTCGCGCGTCGCGATCGACCTAACGCTGCTGGATGATGGTGTCGCCGTCACCGCCACCTGCGCCACCACCGGCCAGACCGGCGTCGAGATGGAGGCGCTCACCGCCGCCACGGTCGCGCTGCTGACCATTTACGACATGGTGAAGGCGGTCGACAAGGCGATGGTAATCGACGGCGTCCGCCTGCTCGCCAAGAGCGGCGGCAAATCCGGTGATTGGACCGCCCCAGATGGCCGCTGATCCCACCGCATTGGGCGTCGCCCTGCTGCCCGTCGCCGAGGCGCAGGCACGCCTGTTCGTGATGGTGCCGCCCGTCGCGCCGGAACGCGCGCCGCTGCGCGCCGCCGCCGGACGCTGGGCCGCGCAGGATATCCTCGCCCGCCGCACCCAGCCGGCGGCCGACCTGTCGGCGATGGACGGCTATGCGATCCGTCATGCCGACCTGCCCGGCCCCTGGCGCGTCGTCGGCGAAAGCGCGGCCGGCAATCCCTTCAACGGCACCGTCGCCGCCGGCGAGGCCGCGCGCATCTTCACCGGCGCGGCCATGCCCGCCGGCACCGACACCGTCCTGATCCAGGAAGAGGCGGCGCGCGACGGCGAGCGGCTGATCCTGACCGGCGAAGGCCCCGGCCATCATGGCCGCAACGTCCGCCGCCGCGGACTCGATTTCAGCGAAGGCCAGCCGCTCGTCCGCGTTGGCGAGCGGCTGACGCCCGCGCGTATCGCCGTGGCGGCGACGGGCGGGCACGGCGACCTGCCCGTCCGCCGCCGCCTGCGCGTCGCCATCGCCGCGACGGGCGACGAACTGGTGCCGCCGGGCAGCGATCCGACCGGCCTGTCGCTGCCCGAATCGAACGGCGCGATGCTGGCGGCGATGCTGGCGCACCTGCCCGTCGACGTGATCGATCTCGGCATCCTGCCCGACCGGCTCGATACCCTGCGCGATACCTTTGCGGGGGTGGAGGCGGACCTGCTCGTCACCACCGGCGGTGCCTCGGTCGGTGACCACGATCTGGTACGCCCCGCGATCGAGGCGGCGGGCGGCGTCATCGATTTCTGGCGGATTGCGCTCCGCCCCGGCAAGCCGATGATGGCTGGCCGGCTGGGCGATGCCATCGTGCTGGGCCTGCCCGGCAATCCTGTGTCCGCGTTCGTCACCGCTACGCTGTTCGTGCTGCCGGTGGTCGCGCATCTGGGCGGCGCGGGCGATCCGTTGCCGCTCGTCACCAGTGCGCTGCTCGGCGAACCGTTACCCGCCAATCAGGGCCGCACAGACTATCTGCGTGCCGAAATACGCGACGGCCGCGCCTTCGCCTCGACGATCCAGGACAGCTCGATGCTGCTGACGCTGGCGCGGTCGACCTGCCTCATCATCCGGCCCGCGCACGCTCCCGCTGCGCAGGCTGGCGAATCGGCGGAAATCCTCGTGATCGCTTGACGCAAGGGCTAATGTTCCTTATCGGTTCCTTATCTGTTCCCGACGGAGGCCGAGATGCTCACGCGCAAGCAGCACGAACTGGTGTGCTTCATCAACGACCGCCTGAACGAGACGGGCGTGTCACCCTCGTTCGAGGAAATGAAGGACGCGCTCGACCTGAAATCGAAATCCGGCGTCCACCGCCTGATCTCGGCACTGGAAGAACGCGCCTTCATCCGTCGCCTGCCCAACCGTGCCCGCGCGCTGGAAATCCTGCGCATGCCGGAACGGGTCGAAAAGAAGCCCGCGGGTCGCGCGGCGAAGTCCACGGCTCCGGTGCCGCCGCCCGCCAACGACGTGATCGAGATCCCGCTGCACGGCCGCATCGCCGCCGGTATGCCGATCGAGGCGTTCGAGGGATCGAGCATGCTCGCCGTCCCCGCCGCGCTGCTCGGGCCGGGCGATCATTACGCGCTGGAGGTGGCGGGAGACTCGATGGTCGAGGCTGGCATCCTCGACGGCGACTATGCGCTGGTCCGCCGGACCGAGGTCGCCCATGACGGCGAGATCGTCGTCGCGCTGATCGAGGATTCGGAGGCGACGCTGAAGTATTTCCGTCGGGAAGGCGCGATGGTCCGCCTCGACCCCGCCAACCGCGCCTATGATCCGCAACGTTACGCCCCGCAACAGGTGCGTATCCAGGGCAAGCTGTCCGGCATCCTGCGCCGCTACGACTGAGGCTCGCGGCTTAAGCCTCACGCGGGCGCGCGCACGATCGCGCGCACGTAGAGGGTGTGACTTTAGCGACTTTCCGCCCGAACCGGCATCACGCGGGGCGGCCTGCGCCAGGGATGCCGGTCCCCCGCCCGCTTCACCGTCACCACCTGCCCCCGTGCGAAACTCACTGCCACGCCGCCGGTGGTTGCCAGCGTGGGCCGGTCCAGCCGCAACCACCGTGGCCGGCACCCCCGCGGCAACCGCCGCTCGCTGACCACCACATCCGCCATCCGGCACGCCGCGACCAGCTCGCCGACCGGCACCAGATACGCACTCCGCATCATCAGCACCCGCCATTGCCCCGCAACCGTCGCCACGCACAGATCGGCGCTGCACCGCACCCCCGCCGCTTCCGACATCAGTCCGGGCTCGACAGTCGAACCGCCCGTCTCCGCCAGCATGCCACGCATGTAATCGCCCGTCCGGTCGCGGAGCAGCATCACCCCCGCCGGCGTCCTGATCGCCGCATGTCGACCGTCGCCCGTCACCAGCAGGTCCGGCGCCGGCGTCATGATCGCCCAAGCCGCCCCTACGACAAGCGGCACCAGCCCCCAACGCCGCCAGCCGGTCCGCCACAGCGCCAGCCACAGCCCGCCACCGACCATCAGCGCGAACGCAGCATCGGGCATCGCCGGCCACGCCGACACCGCCCCCGGACTGGCCGCCACCAGCCGCGCCAGCCACAGCAACAGCCCGATCGCCTGCGCCACCAGCCACCAGACCGGCGCGCCCCGTCCCGCCGCATCGAGCGCCAGCGCCAGAGCTTCCAGCGGCATCACCACAAACGTCGTCCACGGGATCGCGACGATATTGGCCAGCGCGCCGTACAATCCCGCCTTGTGGAAGTGATAGGCAGCGATCGGCATCAACGCGACCTCCACCACCACGCCGGTCAGCAGCAACAGAGCCATGCCGCGAAACAGCCGCCGCCCTGGCCCCTCGTCCCGCACCAGACCGAACGTCCGCAGCCGCGGATGATCGTGCAGCGCCACGATCGCGGTGATCGCTGCGAACGACAGCTGGAAACTCGGCCCCGCCAAGGACTCCGGCCAGAACAGCAGCACGATCAGCGCCCCCGCCGCCACCAGTCGCAGCGTCATCGCTTCACGCCCCATCGCCAGCCCGACCAGCACCATCAACGCCGCGACGCACGACCGGACCGTCGGCACTTCCGCGCCCGTCAGCAGCGTATATCCCACCGCCGCCAGTGCCCCCGCCCCCGCCGCCACCAGCGGCAGGCGGACGCGCAGCGCCAGTCCGGGGATCAGCGCCAGCAACCGCAGCATGACGATCATCGTCGCCCCGACGACGGCGGTGATGTGCAACCCGCTGACCGACAACAGGTGCGCCAGCCCCGCCGCCCGCATCGCCTCCGCATCGTTTTCCGAGATCGAGCCGGTATCCCCCGTCACCAGCGCCGCCGCGACACCGCCGGCACTACCCGCCACGCTGCTCGTCACGTGACCCGTCAACGCCCGCCGCAAGCCGGCCTCACCCCGGCCGGCAACAAGCACCTTCACCGGCGCGAACCCGCGGCCTGTCGCCCCGATAGCGGTGAACCATGCCACCCGCGCATAGTCGTAGGCACCCGGCACCGCTGCTTCCGGTGGTGGCATCAAACGAGCTCGCAGCCGGATCGTCGCCCCCGCACTCAACCCCGCCGGTGCATCCGCCTCCGTCAGATTGACCCTTATACGTGGTGGCAGCGAGGAGACATTGGGCGCCAGCGTCAGCCGCACCAACCCGCGCGCCACTAGCGGCTCGACCCGCTCGACCCGCGCCGTCATTGCCACCATCGCCGGGCGTGCCAGCACCGGCGCCGCGACCCGCTCGGCCCGCCACCAGATCAGCGCCATCCCCAATGCCATCGCCAGCGCCCCGACCGCCAGCGATCGCACCAGCCGCCCGCCCCGGCCCAGCGCGATCAGGGCCAATCCGCCTGCCACCAACGCCAGCATCGCCGCCGCCCACAGTGCCGGACGCGGCAATGCGAACCACAGCACGACCCCGCCGCCCAGCGCCACCGGCAACCACAGGCCGAGTTGATCGCGCTCGATCTCCAGCCGTCGTTCGAGCGCAGCCGCGATCGACCCCGCCGACATTTGTCGCCACGGGAGGTGCATGCTAGGGGCGTCGGCGGCTGAACTGGCCATTCATCATCCAGTCTGGGAGCATGCGCGCTTGGGCGCAATAACCGAACGGGGCGCCGCGACGGCGCCCACCCCATCTTTAGCGGTCGTCACGCGCTTTGCGCCATCGCCGACCGGCTTTCTGCATCTGGGCGGCGCGCGGACCGCGCTGTTCAACTGGCTGTTCGCCCGTCATCATGGCGGCAAGTTCCTGCTTAGGATCGAGGATACCGATCGCGCCCGCTCGACCCAGCCGGCGATCGACGCGATCCTGGCCGGCATGCGCTGGCTGGGCCTCCACTGGGACGACGACGCCGTCTTCCAGTTCGCCCGCGCCGATCGCCATGCCGAAGTCGCACACCAGATGGTTGCCAGCGGTCACGCCTATCGCTGCTACATGACGCAGGACGAGATCGCTGCCCAGCGCGAGGCGGCACAGGCCGCCAAGCAACCGCTGCGCATCCGTTCCCCCTGGCGCGACCGCAGCGACGGCCCGGAGAACGCTTCGTTCGTCGTCCGTCTGCGTGCGCCGCAGGATGGCGCGACGACGATCGACGATCAGGTACAGGGATCGGTTACCGTCCAGAATGCCGAACTGGACGACCTCGTCCTGCTGCGGTCCGATGGCACGCCGACCTATATGCTGGCGGTGGTCGTGGACGATCACGACATGGGCGTGACCCATGTCATCCGCGGCGACGACCATCTGAACAACGCCTTTCGCCAGTTGCCGATTTATCGCGCCAATGGCTGGCCCGAGCCGGTCTATGCACATATCCCGCTGATCCACGGATCGGACGGCGCCAAGCTGTCGAAGCGCCACGGCGCGGTCGGGATCGAAGCGTATCGCAACGAACTGGGCATCCTGCCCGAGGCGCTGGACAATTATCTCCTCCGGCTTGGCTGGGGTCATGGCGATGCCGAGATCATCAGCCGTGACGAGGCGGTGGAATGGTTCGATCTCGGCGCCGTCGGGAAGAGCCCGTCGCGGTTCGACCTGAAGAAGCTCGAACATCTAAACGGTCATTATATCCGCGAGGCGGACGATGCCCGGCTCGCCGCGCTCGTCGCCGACAGGCTGGGTGGCGATGTCGATGTCGCGCTGCTCACCGCGGCGATGCCGGCATTGAAGCCGCGGGCTGCGAATCTCAACGAACTGGCCGATGGCACCGCGTTCCTGTTCGCGCAGCGACCGCTGCCGATCGACGAGGCGGCGGCGCCATTGCTGGCCGGCGATGCGCCCGCGATTCTCGCTTCGCTCCATGCGGCGCTTGACGCGGTCGATGACTGGGATACGGAAGCGCTCGAAGCCGCGGTACGCGGCGTGGCCGAAGAGCGGGGCGTGAAGCTCGGCCAGGCCGCGCAGCCGCTGCGTGCCGCATTGACCGGGCGCAAGACGTCGCCCGGCATCTTCGACGTACTCGCCCTTCTAGGGCGCAGCGAAAGCCTTGGTCGGATTGCCGACCGCATGGCTGCCTGACACGTGAACGCTCAATACAAAGGATGCGTGGAATGACCGACGCCGCAAAGCTCTCCCTGACCGGCAAGGAACTCGAATATCCGGTCATGTCGGGCACGATCGGCCCGGATGTGATCGATATCCGCAAGCTCTATGCCCAGACCGATGCCTTCACCTACGACCCCGGCTTCACCTCGACCGCGTCGTGCCAGTCGAAGCTGACCTATATCGATGGCGACCAGGGTATCCTGCTCCATCGCGGCTATCCGATTGGCGAACTGGCCGAACAGTCCAGCTTCATGGAGGTCGCCTATCTGCTGCTGAACGGCGAACTGCCCGATGCGGATCAGCTGGGCACGTTCGATCGCACGATCACGCGCCACACGATGGTGCATGAGCAGCTGGCGACGTTCTTCCGCGGGTTCCGCCGCGACGCGCATCCTATGGCGATCCTGTGCGGTGTCGTCGGCGCGCTGTCGGCCTTCTATCACGATTCGACGGACATCCACGATCCGGCACAGCGCGTGATCGCATCGCATCGCCTGATCGCCAAGATGCCGACGATCGCAGCGATGGCGTACAAGTACAGCGTCGGCCAGCCGTTCCTGTATCCGGACAACTCCCTGTCCTATACCGGCAATTTCCTGCGCATGACGTTCGGCGTGCCGGCCGAGCCGTACGAGGTGAACCCGGTGATCGAACGGGCGATGGACCGGATCTTCATCCTCCATGCCGATCACGAACAGAACGCATCGACCTCGACCGTGCGTCTTGCCGGTTCGTCGGGCGCCAATCCGTTCGCGTGCATCGCGGCGGGTATCGCCTGCCTCTGGGGTCCGGCGCATGGCGGTGCCAATGAAGCGGCACTCAATATGCTGCGCGAGATCGGTACGCCCGATCGCATCCCGGAATATATCGCCCGCGCCAAGGACAAGAACGATCCGTTCCGCCTGATGGGCTTCGGCCACCGCGTGTACAAGAACTACGATCCCCGCGCGACGGTGATGCAGAAGACCGTGCGCGAGGTGTTCGCCGAACTGAAGGTCACCGACCCACTGTTCGACGTGGCGTTGCAGCTGGAAGAGATCGCGCTGAACGATCCGTACTTCGTCGAGAAGAAGCTGTTCCCGAACGTCGATTTCTATTCGGGCGTGATCCTGTCGGCGATCGGTTTCCCGACGTCGATGTTCACCGTGCTATTCGCGCTCGCTCGCACCGTCGGCTGGGTTGCGCAGTGGAACGAGATGATTACCGATCCCGACCAGAAGATCGGCCGTCCGCGCCAGCTGTACAACGGCCCGACGCAGCGTTCCTACGTTCCCCTGACGGAGCGCTGAGACCTATGAACGTGCTCCGGCCGATCATCATCATCCTTGGCGTCGCCTTTGCGGCAACGGGGATTTTGTGGATCGGCCAGGGGCTGGGCTATATTCATTGGCCGCGGTCGAGCTTCATGCTCGATCAGCGGCAATGGGCGGATTACGGCGCGGGCGTCGCGGTCGCCGGGTTGTTGATGTTATTGATCGCGCGACGCCTGCCGCGTCGGTAGCGTCAGGGTGAAGCGGGCACCCTCCCCCGCGGCGCTCGCCACCGTCAGGTCGCCACCCATCGCGCGCGCCAGACGACGGGCGATAAACAGGCCCAGTCCGTTACCACCCGCCTCGGTCGGATCGATCCGTTCGAACTTGTCGAAAATCCGCTCCTGATCCACGGGCGCGATGCCCTTGCCCCGATCCGTTACGGTAATCCGGGCGATCTGGCTGCCCATCGACGTCTCGATCACCACCCGCTCGCCAGCGGGGCTGTAGCGCAGCGCGTTGCCGACCAGATTGACCATGATCTGCAATACGCGACGGGCGTCGCCCATCGCCGGCACCACGGCTTCGGCCGGCGGCCGGTCGATAACGACGCCGGCATGTTCGGCGCGCACCGATAAGAGGTTGGCGGTCCGCCCGGCGATATCGGCCAGATCGATCGGTTCGATCGCCGTCGTGAAATCGGGACGTTCGATCGCCTGCAGATCGATCAGGTCGTCGATCAGGCTCATCAGATGCCGACCGGCGCTGCCGATGTCGGCGGCGTAATCCGCATAGTCCGCGCTGATCGGTCCATCGCGCTGCAACTCGATCGCATCGGCGTCGGCGACGATCCGGGTCAACGAGGATCGCAACGCCGTATCGAGCCCCGCGGTGAACGCCGCTCTCAGCACATCGTCGTCATCATCATCCGCCACGACCGCACGGGCCGTGCCGGTCAGGCCGGCGAACGAGCCCATCGGATCCGGCCGGATCACCGCCGACAGCGTCACCGGGCGCGAGGTGGGACGAAGCGTTGCCGGCTGATTGTTGAACGGCCGCCGTCGTGCCAGCGCGTCGAGAATTGGCATGGCACCATCCGCGCCTTCGCCAAAGCCGAACAACACCGTCAATGGCCGCCCCAGAACCGACGCCGGGTCCAGTCCCATCGCCCGGCTGGCGACCACGGACAGGTATGTCACGCGGAGCGAAGCGTCGGTTTCCCAGCACAGCCCGCCCTCATGGACATGCGGTGCGGGACCCGCAGCCGGACGCCATGCAGGTGCCTCGGTCCAGCCGCTGGCCGCCAAACGGACCCGGTCGCCTTCCGGCTGCGCACGTACCCAGAGTTCGACATCGGTTTCGTCATCGGCGACCGTCATCCGGCGGCAGACGGGTACACCCAGCCGCTGCGCCAGGGCAGCAGCACTGGCCAGTTGCGGCACGGCGCATGGCAGGCCCGGCATACCGCCTGCCCGCAAATTCAGGGCGTCCAGCGCCGGGTCGGCGGACAGCAAGATGCCGTCGGAATCGATCACGGCATGCGCGATCATCGCGCCGATAGTAGTTTCGGGTGCGTTCATCGAATGGTCCAACGATCGACCATTCGTATCGCCGCGCGATATTCGGTTGGCAATGCCAGTGGTGCCAATGCCGTCATCGCATGATCGACCGGTATGCGCGCGATCATATCGATCTGTTGCGCGAAAGCCTCGACGTCGCGGCGGGAATCCGCATCCGCCAGCGCCAGTCCGATCCGCGCAATCGCCGTTCGGTCCAGCCCGAGCGCGCGCAAGGCCAGCCACAGGCGATCGCCGACGGGATCGATCGTCAACGTCCGAACCTGTTCGATCGACAACGCCAAGGTTTGCGCCAGCAGCGCGATGAAGAACCCCAGCCGGCGATCACCGATCGCCTCGACCAACAGGCTCGAAATTTCGGCTGGTCGCGGATCGATCGCGGCGGCCAGACGCAGCGCCACGCTGTCACCCCGCTCATGATCGTCATGAGCGGACAAGCAGCGAGCGGCCGCTTCCGACAGGGCACGATCGACGACCGGATCGGCACCGTCGCCGCGCAAGGCCGCCGCAACATGCCATACCAGGCGTCGATGCAGGTCGCTCGACAGGTCGTCGACCTGCATCTCGCCACAATCCCGCGCATCCCGCCGTCGACTGTCGGCCGCGAGCAAGGCAATCGCCGCACGTGCCACGAGTGCATCCGGCGCCGCCGACAGGCGTACCAACAGGCTTGGTTCGTCAGGGCCGGTGACCGCCACCGGCAGGGTTTCGGCGATCAGATCCTCACGAACGCGGGCGATCACATCGGCGAGCAACGCCCGCTCCCGGAGCAAGCCCGCCCGCATCAACCTTGCGACCGCTTCCTCCGACGATCGGAGCGCCGTGCCGCCGGGCGCGGCGCGATCGGCCAGCAATCGCGTTGCGTGACGCCGGATCGCGGCTTCCACGGTTGCGACCATGCTTCGCAGACTTTCACCCAGTGCGAGGCGGGTCCGCTCGTCCAGTCGATAGCCGTCGGAAAGGCCCGCATCGGCCACGGCAGCATCCAGTTCGGCCTGCACGCGCGATTCGGCCGCCGCGACCCGTGCCGCCAGCCCATAGGGAGCCCAGCCCCCCGCCGCTTCGTCGTCAGATCCGGGCGCCATCACCCTGTGGCTTATCCTTTCGATGGTTAACATCACCCTAGACGTCCGGCCGCAAGGTTTCGACCACGGCCGCCAGCGTGACCGCCGCATAGAGTGTCGCCAGCCCTAGGCCCGCTAACGGCCATCCTAGCAAAGCCGCGACGGTAATCACCAAAAGATATGCTGGCGGCGATCCCCATCCGGGACGACGTCGCGGCCGGGCGATCGCCCGCTCGGCCAAACCGCCGAGAAACAGGAGCATCACCGCCACGATCGGCGCGACCGGTCTCGCCGCATCGCCATTACCCATGACGAGCCCCAGCACCAGCACGGCCGCCGCTGGCAGTGCCGCCATCGCGACCTGTTGCGTTCGCGCGGATCGCTGCTCATCACGCAGCATCGCCAGCACCCGGCCGACGCCCAGTCCCAGACATCCGGCCAGCGTTGCGACCAGCCCGCCGGTCGTTGCGCCGAACAGGATCGCCCCGATCCCGGCCATGGCGATCGCGCCGGCAACACCGCCGACCGCCGCACCAGGTATCGCCCGCTCCATCAACAACGGCGCCGACAGTCGTGCGATCGGCGCGAGTATCCAGCCGTTGAACCAGTTGCGCCGGTCGGCCACCGTCGCCGCCAGCACCGCCCGTCCGCGTTGCGCCAGAGCGGCACTCGCATGTTCGATGCCGTGACCATCGCGAAACGACCCCGCCGCCATCGGCACGTGCATCGCCCGCGCCTGTTCGGCGAGGCGCAGGGTGGTGGATTGCAGATCATAATCGCGCGGCAGGCTGGCAACCTCGGCGATCCGCTTCGCCTCCAGTCGTGCCACGCCGGCCCACGCCATGCCGCCACCCAGCCGTTCATAGGCCGGGGGTGCCTCATCGTCCGGCATGACCAGCAACGTATCCTGCGGTGCGGCGGCGAAATGATCCACGACTTCCTGCATCGTCACCAGCCCATCGGCCAGCATAACGACATGCGACAGCGGGTGTAGCTTTTCGGTCGCTTCCGCAGCGGTGCGCACGGCATCGACGGTGATCCCGCGCCGTCCGATCCGCCCCAGTGCGCCCAGAAGCTCCGGCGTCAGCCGCCCGACCGACACGATCAGTTGCGCCGCGCCGGCTGCGATCAGCAGCCGCGCCTGATATTCGATCAGGCACACGCCACCGAACGGCAAGGTCGCCGTCAACTGGCCGGGGCGATCGAGCGCCTCATGATCGGCAAAAAGAAGCCCCGCGAGCATTCGCACAGGCTGTTAGGCAAGGTACGCGACGATGCAAGCCCGTTCGGGCAAGACCGTCACAACCGAACGACGGCCCGTCGCAACTTAGCCAGCGTCGGCAGGTCGCCCGGCCGGCCGTCGATCGCGTCCGCCGCCGCCGCCATCAGCCGCACCGCGCCGAAGCTGGCGGCCAGGCTGCGCAGTCGGGCGGCGGCGGATCGCCATGCGTCGACATCCTCACCCGCCGTTTCCATCGCCGACAGCGCACCTTCCGCACTGGTGACGAACGCCAGCCTCAGTTCCAGGATCAGCGCGGGTTCGTCACCCACCGCTGCTGCCAGGGTCGCATCGATCGCTCCGGGGTCATAGGCCATGGCGGCTGCTGTATGGTGGCGATACTTAAGGGGAGGTTGAGAGGCTTGGGCTTTGCGTGTGGAGGAAAGCTGGTACAACGCATCCGATGAACGGGGGCCAAGCGATGGGCGCGCGCATCGACGCACATGATGATCTGTGGCCACGAGCCCCAGAAAACTGGGAGGAGGACGACGTTCTCGACCTGGTCGACGCTCATCCGATCGACGACGGTCGGTGGCGATGGGTGGGTCCCGCCATTGCAGCGAGCGTCGCGATCGTCTGGATCGGCGGGCTGTTATGGCTGGCGCGAGGGTCGCTTTCGTCGCTGTCGCCGGTCGATCTGGCGCAATTTCTGACGGCACTGTGCATCGCACCGACGCTGATCGGCATCATCTGGCTGCTTGTCCGGCGAACCAGCCGTGCGGAAGCACGCCGGTTCGGCGCCTCGGCACAGGCCATGCGCGCAGAAGCCGCCGCGCTGGAACGCCGCGTCGCCTCGCTGTCGCGGGTTCTGGCATCCCAGCGCGAACAGTTGACGGTCCAGCTCGACGCCGGCGCTGCTGCGGCTGCTCGTTTCGAGACGATCGGTCGGGCGATGGCGCAGGAAGTACACCAGGCCGAAGCACAGGCGACCAGCCTGGCCGACACTGCCGAGCGCGCACGCGCGACCGTCGGCGAGTTGATCGCCTCGATGCCGCGGGCGCGGGCGGAGAGCGAAGAGGTCGGGCGTCGGCTCGATCAGGCGGGCCTGACCGCTGCGGCACAGGCCGCTGCGCTTGAAGCGCAACTGGTGGCTCTCGGCACGCGTGCGCGTGATTCGGATGAGCACGCGGCCGGGGCCGCCGACCGGCTCGCAACCCATATCGCCCGCATGGACGCGGTCGGCGAACAGGCCGGTGCGCGGCTGGAACAGGCGACCGCCACCGCCGCTGCCGCGCTTGATGCGTTGATCGAGACAGCAACGCGACGCCTCGACCAGCAGATCCAGCATCTGGATGCGACCGGATCGATGGCCGGTGGCCGCCTCGAACAGGTGGCCGGCGAATTGACCGCCGTCGTCGATGCGATAATTGGCCGCACCGAACAGGCGACCGAAGCGGCGCGGCTGGAACTGGTACGGCAAGGCGAGACGATGCTGGCCAGGCTGGGTACGCATCAGACCGCGCTGGATGCGGCGGGCCGTGACAGCGTCGAGGCGCTGACGATCCGGCTCGACGAGGTCGACATCGCGATCGATCGGATTGCCGGTCGACTGGGCAAGCAGCGCGTTGCAGGTCAGGAGATGGTCGGTGAATTGGCGGATGGCTTGAGGCATGTCGAACGCCAGCTCGATACGCTGCACGTATCCGGAACGGAGCGGACGCAGGTTCTCGCGGCCTCGATCAGCGCGCTGGGCGGTTCCGCCGATGCGATGACCGAGGCGTTGCGGAGCGGCGACATGATGGCCGCGCGCACGATCGGCACCACCGAAGCATTGCTCGTCGCGCTCGATGCCGCGGCACGCGAGATCGATGAAACGTTGCCCGACGCACTCGGCCGGCTGGATGCGCGCGTCGATGACAGCCGGCGCCTCATCGCACATGCCAAGCCGGAATTGCTGGCGCTCGTGACTGCGGCGGAAAGCACGCATGACGCGATCGAAGCGGTCGCCGGCGTTATCGCCGATCAACGTCGCACGCTCGATCAACTGTCCGGCACGCTGCTCGAAACGCTGGCCGCAGGCCGTGCCAAGGCGGGCGAGTTGGGCGAGGCGATCGATGACACGATCGGCCGCACGCACCGGCTGGCCGATGAAGCCGCGCCCCGTCTGGTCGAGGCGCTGTTGCGCGTGCGTGAGACCGCGCAGGTCGCCGCCGATCGCGCCCGCGAGACGCTGGCCGGAATCATCCCGGAAGCGGCCGCTACGCTGGAGCGCGCGACCGCCGAGGCGATGCGCCGGGCGACGACGGATACGGTGGAACGGCAGGTCGAGGCGATCGGTGACGCGACGCAGGTCGCGGTCGATGCCGCCACCCGCGCGACGGAGCGGCTTGCCGGCCATATCGATACGATCGGGGAACAGAGCGCGCTGCTCGAAGCCCGTATCGAGAAGGCGCAAAGCGACCGTGAAACCGCCGATGGCGATTCGATCGCCCGTCGCGTGGCGTTGTTGATCGATGCGCTGAATTCGGCATCGATCGATATCGTGAAGGCGTTCTCGCCCGATGTGTCGGACAGCGCCTGGGGTGCGTATCTGAAGGGCGATCGCGGTGTCTTCACCCGCCGTGCCGTCCGCTTGCTGGAAGCCAGTGACGCCGCCCGCATCTCGCATTTCTACGACAGCGATGCCGGGTTCCGCGATCAGGTGAACCGGTATATCCATGATTTCGAAACGATGCTGCGCGCCATTCTAGCCCAGCGCGAGGGTTCGCCGCTCGGCGTTACCCTGTTGTCGTCCGACATGGGCAAACTCTACGTCGCGCTGGCGCAGGCGATCGATCGGCTGCGGTAGGAGGCTCAACTCTCCGGTAAGGAGTGATCGATAGCGTAGGGGGATGAACGCTATAAGCCCGATCACCGCAGCCGCCGACACGATCTGGAACGAAGCGCAGCGGGCGGCCAATCAATGGCGGGGTAACGCCGTTCATCGCTTCGCACAGACCGAACAGGCGGTCAGCGAAACGTTGATGACACTGAGTGCCGTCGAAGATCGGGGGAAAGCGATCCGCCTCCAGCATCTGACCGGACAGCGGTTTCAGATTTTGAGCGAAGCGTTGGCCGCCGACGGGCCGTTCGCTGAAGAAGGCACCGTTGTTCGTGAGATACTATCGGCTGCGTTCCGGCTCCATGAAGACCTGCGGCCATTCCTGTGTCACGGGGTCGGCAGGATCGCATTCGACCGACATGATCGATGGCTGCTCGTCCTCGACATGATCGTCTTTCAGAATGGCAGGGCCGAACGTCGCCGAAGGGTCATCGACGAACGAGAAACCCAGCCTCTGCTCACCGAGCTAAACAAGACCGGGCAAAAGCTTTCCTCGGCGCTGGAGAAGCTGCGAAACAAGCTCCAGCCCTGAGCGCCCGGCCTCCTACCGCGTTTCCATGTCCATCCGGCCGAACAGATCGACATCGCGCGGCGTCACCCAGCCATAGTGATAATTCAGCTGGAACAGCACGAACAATATCGTCGCCACGATCGTCACCCGCCACGCGATCCGCCCCGCGCGAAATTCGTGCGGGGCGCTTTCGGCGGTACCGGGAATATGCTCGCCCCCGGCCTCGTGCGTCGTCCGGACCCCGAACGGCAGCACGAGAAAAACCGAAAACGACCAGAACAGGACGTAGATCGCCAGCGCCGAGGTCCAGCGCACGAGCCTCAGGCCTCGATCAGCAGGACGTCGACGATGGGCTTCTTACCGGTCCAGCGCGTCGCGACCTTGCGCACGGCGAGGCGCACATCCTCACGCGTGCGATCGATACCGCGCTTGCCGCCCCGTACCGCCTGTGCCGCGGCATCGATCGCGTCGTCGACGAATGCCTGACGCTCGTCCTCAACCGGCACGCCCTGCAAACGGACCTGTGGGCGACCGACCGCACGGCCATCACGACCGATCGCAAGCGCGACTGAAATCTGACCGTTCAATGCCAGTTTGCGACGCTCGTTGATGGTCGAACCATCCGCCGGCAGGATCACATCGCCGTCGAGCACCAGTCGACCGATCGGCGCGTTGCCCAGCTTCTTGGGACCACCCGGCAGCAACCGGACGATATCGCCGTTGCTCTGCACGATCGTCTTCGGCACGCCCTTGGACAGGCCATAACGGGCATGTTCCATCATATGACGCACTTCGCCATGAACGGGGACCAGCACTTCGGGCCGCAGCCATTCGTACATCTTGGCGAGTTCCGGTCGGCCGGGATGCCCCGACACGTGAACATGCGCCTGACGCTCGGTGATCATCTCGACGCCACGCGCGGCGAGCAGATTCTGGATACGACCGATCGCCACCTCGTTACCGGGTATCTGCTTGGACGAGAAGATCACCGCATCGCCCGCATCGAGCGAGATCGGGTGCGACCCCTCCGCCACTCGCGACAGTGCGGCGCGTGCTTCGCCCTGACCACCGGTCGCGACGATCAGCACCTTGTTGCGCGGCAACCGCATCGCCGCTTCGGGGTCGATCGTCTCGGGGAAATCCTGGAGATAGCCGGTGGCCTTCGCCACCTTCAGGATACGATCGAGCGAGCGGCCGGCGACGCATAAGCGCCGCCCGGTTTCGCGTGCGACCTGCCCCAGCGTATGCAACCGGGCCGCGTTGGATGCGAACGACGTGACGAGCACCCGTCCCTTGGCCCGACCGACCGTCTCCGCCAATCCGACGCGCACACTGGCTTCCGAGCCGGACGCGTCCTTGTTGAAGATGTTCGTCGAATCACAAACGAGGACATCGATGCCCTTGTCGCCGATCGCCGTCAGTTCCTCGGGGCTGGCCGGATTACCGAGTACCGGCGTCGCATCGAGCTTCCAGTCGCCCGAATGGAAAACCTTGCCTTCGGGCGTATCGATCACCAGCGCCGATGCCTCTGGGATCGAATGCGACATGGGGACGAAGGTGACGCCGAACGGTTTGATGTCGACCCGCTCGCCGTATTTCACCAGCTTCAGCTTCACGCGGTCGGCGATGCCTTCCTCGTCCAGCTTGCCGCGGATCAGGCCTGCGGTGAACGGCGTGGCATACAGCGGCACGCCGAGATCCTCGGCAAGATACGGCAACGCGCCGATATGATCCTCATGACCATGCGTCAGGACGATGCCGACGAGATCGTCGATGCGGTCTTCGATGAATTGCAGGTCGGGGAGGATCACGTCGATGCCGGGATAGGCGGGGTCGGCAAAAGTGATCCCGCAGTCCACCATCAACCATTTGCCACGGCAACCGTACAGGTTGACGTTCATACCGATCTCGCCCGAGCCGCCAAGGGCGCAGAAAAGGAGTTCGTTCTTCGGAGTCATTCAAAACTTTCAGATAAGGGAAGCACCGGATGGTCGCCCGGCGCGGGCGTGGTTCAGCGTATATGGGCCTTTTCCCACATCATCGCCAGCCCCTGGATGGTCAGATCGGGCTCGATCGCGTCGAACACCTTGGTATGACGCTCGAATAAAGTGGCGAGGCCGCCGGTGGCGATGACCTTTACCGGCCGCCCGACCTCCGCCTTCATGCGCGAGACCAGTCCTTCGATCATCGCGATATAGCCCCAATAGATACCGATATGCATCTGGTCGACGGTGTTGCGGCCGATCACGCTGGCAGATGACGGTGCCTCGATGGCGATGCGTGGCAGCTTGGCGGCGGCGGTGACGAGGGCATCGAGCGACAGGTTTATCCCCGGCGCGATGATCCCGCCCTTATACGCGCCGGTATAGTCGCTGACGTCGAACGTTGCGGCGGTGCCGAAGTCGATCACGATCAGGTCGCCCGCATGGAGCGCATGTGCCGCGATCGTATTGACCGCGCGATCCGCGCCAAGCGATGCGGGTTCGTCGACATCGATGGCGATGCCCCATTCGACCGGCGCCTGACCGGCGATCAGCGCCTCGGTGCCGAAGTATTTCTGGCTCAGCACTTGGAGATTGTGCAGCGCGCGCGGCACCACCGTGGCGACGATCACCGCGTCGACGTCGCTGCGGGCATAACCTTCCAGCGCCAGCAACTGGCTCAGCCAGACGGCATATTCGTCCGCCGTACGGCGCGGGTCGGTTGCGATCCGCCAGCGTGCCTTGATGTCCCGCCCCGCCACCAGGGCGAAGACGATGTTGGTATTACCGGCATCGATCGCGAGCAGCATGGGAACCTCAGATCAGGAAGACGTCGGCTGCGTGGATGACACGCCGCTCGCCACCCGCCAAGCGCAGGATCAACGCACCGCCAGCGTCCAGTCCGTCGAACAGCCCGTCGATCGCGGTGCCATCGGGTAATCGAGCAGTCAGCGCAGTGCCGGGCGGATGCGCCCGTTCCAGCCAGCTTGCCCGCACCACGGCCAGCCCTTTGCCGCGCCAGCGCCCGATCCACCGGGCCATCGCCTCGGCCAGCACATCCAGAAAATCGGCAGGTGTGACCGCAACACCGTGCGCAGCCAGACTTGTTGTCGGTCGATCCGCAAAATCGGGATGATGCATCAGATTGACACCGATGCCGATTACCACGGCGTCATCTGCCCGTTCCAACAGAATGCCACTGAGCTTGGCACCGCCCAACAGCAGGTCGTTCGGCCATTTCAGCCGCCAGCCGCCGCCGTTCCCGAGGAACGTGACCACCGCCTCGTCCAGCGCCACTGCCGCAACGAGCGCCAAAGTGGCGGCCGGAGGATCGGCCGGTCGCAGCCGGACCAGATTGCTCGCGTAGAAATTGCCGGCGGACGACGTCCATTCCCGTCCCTGCCGGCCGCGACCTGCGGTCTGGGCATCCGCACGCAACCAAGAGCCATCCGCTGTCCCGCTCCGCGCCAACACAGCCATGTCCGCATTGGTCGATCCCGTCGAGGCGACGGTGCGGATCACCGCTTGCCCCGCCATCATACGATCAGAACAGCGCGCGTGCCGCCGCGATGCTCCACGCTCCCAGCAGCGGGATCGTCAGATAACCGAGCGGCGACACGATGACCGCCGCGACGGCGATCAGACCACCCTGCAACGGACCTTCATCACCTTTGACGAAGGCGGGTGCCGGCTCGTCGAAGTACATCGTCTTCACCACCCGCAGATAATAATAGGCACCGATCGTCGATGCCGCGATGCCGACCGCCGCCAGCGGAAACAGCCCCGCCTTCACCGCCGCATCGAACACCGCGAACTTGGCGTAGAAACCAAAGAGCGGCGGGATGCCGGCCAGCGAGAACATGAACATCGCCATCGCCGCCGCCAGCGCCGGACGCGTCCGCGACATGCCGGACAGGCTGACGATGCTCTCCACCGGTTGACCATCGGCATCGCGCATCTGCAGCACGACCAGAAAGCTGCCCAGCGTCATCGCGACATAGATCGCCAGATAGGTGAGCACACCGGCCACACCCTCCGGCGTACCGGCCGCAAGACCGATCAGCGCAAACCCGACATTGTTGATCGACGAATAAGCGAGCAGACGCTTGATGTTGCTCTGGCCGATCGCGGCAACCGCACCGAGCAGGATAGATGCCAGCGCTGCGAAGATCACGATCTGGCGCCACTGATCCAGCGCCGGCCCCATCGCCTCGATCGCCACCCGGATACCGAGACCGATCGCCGCGACCTTGGGTGCCGACGCGAAGAATGCCGTCACCGGCGTCGGCGCGCCCTCGTACACATCGGGCGTCCACATGTGGAACGGAACCGCCGACATCTTGAACGCGATACCGGCGAAGATGAACACCAGCCCGAACAACAGCCCCATCGACCGGCCCGCGCCATAGACATCGGCGATCCCATCGAACTGCGTCGTGCCGGAGAAGCCGTAAACCAGACTGATTCCGTAAAGCAGGATGCCGCTGGCCAGCGCGCCCAGCACAAAATATTTCAGGCCCGCTTCCGCCGATCGCGCGTCGCGCCGCATGAAGCTGGCCAGCACATAGGCCGACAGGCTCTGCAGTTCGAGACCGACATACAGCGTCAGCAGATCTGCCGCCGACACCATCATTCCCATGCCTGCCGCCGACAACAGCAGCAGCACCGGGTATTCCGGCCGCAGATCGTCACCCGACGTCCGCTGGAAGAATCCCGGCGCCATCAACACGGCAACGGCGGTCGCGATATAGATCAGTATCTTGGCAAAAGTGGAGAAGGCGTCCGCCCGGTACAGTCCATCGAATGCGACCCCGCCCGATCCGGCGGGGCCGGTCAATGCGATCGCAGCGCCGAACAGCACGGCAACGGCGGCCCATGACACCACGCGGGTCGATCCGGGACCACCCCAGGCCGACACCAGCATCAAGGCGACCGCCCCCAGTCCCAATACGACTTCAGGCAGCGTCATCGCCAGATTGGCGGCGTAATCCATTAGTGCGCCTCCCCGGGCGTCTCGTGATGCTCTGGAGCCTGCGCCGCGGCGGCAGCCGGATTGCCCGCGGTCGGTCGTGAATCACTCACTGGCGTTGCCCGGTCGATCCGTTGCAACAAAACCGCGACGTCCTTCCGCATCGGGGCCATGAAGCTTTCAGGGTATACACCCATCCACAACACAACTGCGGCGATCGGCGCCAGCAACCACAACTCGCGGGTCGATAGATCGGACATGCCCCGGACCTCGTCCGACGTGATCTCGCCATAGGCGATACGCCGGTACAGATAGAGCATATACGCCGCCCCCAGGATGATCCCGGTCGTGCACAACAGCGCTGTCCACGTCGAGATCTGATACGCACCCATCAAGGCCAGGAACTCTGCGACGAAGCCGCTGGTGCCGGGCAAGCCGATCGATGCCATCGTGAAGAACAGGAACAGGATCGCATAGCGCGGCATGTTGATGCTGAGGCCGCCATAGCGGGCGATCTCGCGGGTATGCAGCCGATCATAGATCACGCCGACGCACAGGAACAACGCACCCGATACCAGGCCGTGGCTCAGCATCATGACCATCGCGCCCTCGATACCCTGACGGTTGAAGGCGAACAGTCCGATCGTCACGATCGCCATGTGCGCGACCGAGGAATAGGCGATCAGCTTCTTCATATCAGCCTGCACCAGCGCGACGAGCGAGGTGTAGATCACCGCGACCGCCGACAAGGCGAAGATCAACCATGTCAATTGACCGGAGGCTTCCGGGAACATCGGCAAGCTGAAGCGCAGGAAACCGTAACCGCCCAGCTTCAACAGGACGCCCGCCAGAATGACCGATCCCGCCGTCGGCGCCTGCACGTGCGCATCGGGCAACCAGGTGTGGACCGGCCACATCGGCATCTTCACCGCGAAGGACGCGAAGAACGCCAGCCACAACCATGTCTGCACATCGGCCGGGAAATCATAAGCCTGCAACGCCGGGATGCTCGACGTCCCCGCCGTCCCCGCCATGTACAGCATCGCGACCAGCATCAGGAGCGATCCGAGCAGTGTATACAGGAAGAACTTGTACGAGGCGTAAATCCGGTTCGCGCCGCCCCAGATGCCGATGATGAGATACATCGGGATCAGGCCGGCTTCGAAGAACAGGTAGAACAGGAACAGGTCCTGCGCCGCGAAGGTGCCGATCATCAGCACCTCGGTCAGCAGGAACGCCGCCATATACTCCGGAACGCGGTTGGTGACCGAACGCCAGCTGGCACCGATACAGATCGGCATCAGGAAAACGCTGAGCATGATGAGCAGCAACGCGAAACCGTCAATGCCCAGATCCCACCCGAAAAAGCCGAGCCGGACGCCCTGCTCGACGAACTGCCATTGCGGTCCACCGATATCGAACTGGGTCCAGAGCACAATGCCCAGCGCCAGATCGATGAACGTCGCGATCAGCGCCGTCCAGCGAGCGGCATTGGCGGACAGGAACAGGCAGGCGACCGCGGCGATGGCCGGGATCGCGAGCATGACGGAAAGAATAGGAAAGCCGTCCATCAGCCGATCAACCCGCAATGGCCCAGGTGACCGCGGCGGTCAGCCCGATCAACATGACGAAGGCATAGGAATAGAGATACCCCGATTGAAGCTTGGCCGCGCCGCGCGCACCCCATTGGACCAGCCAGGCCGAGCCATTGGGTCCGAACCGATCGATCGTCTGCTCGTCACCGCGATGCCACAGCAAACGGCCGATCGCGAAGGCGGGACGCACGAAGATGAGATGGTAGAGTTCGTCGAAATACCATTTGTGCAGCAGGAACCCGTACAACACCCGGAATTGCGCCGCCATGGCGACCGGGAATTCGGTATTGCGGATATAGGCGTACCAAGCAGAGAGCAGCCCCAACAGCATCGCGATCGTCGCCGACAATTTAATCGTCACCGGCACCTCATGCATCGAATGCATCAGATGCTCGCGGAACGCGATAGCACCACGCCAGAAGCGCTCCCCGGATTCGGGTTCGATGAAATAGCCGTGGAAAACGAAGCCGGCCGCGATCGCGCCGATCGACAGGATGACCAGCGGGATCAGGATCGGCGCTGGGCTCTCATGCGGATGATAGCCGCCCGTACCCGTCGGCAGGTCATGCGCGGCCGGACCATGGACATGCGGAGCCTCGCCAGAGTCCTCGTTGATCGGGTGCGGGTTGTGCGTCTCGCCATGATCGCCGTGACCATGCGCGTCGTGCAGCGCATGCTGGATGTGTTCGGACGCAGCCCAGCGCGGCTTGCCCCAGAAGGTCAGGAACATCAGGCGCCATGAGTAGAAGCTGGTGATCGCCGCGACGAGAACGCCGACGAACCATACGCCCGGCTGCCCCGCCGCCCAGCCCGCTTCGATGATCGCATCCTTCGAATGGAAACCAGCGAAACCGATACCAAGCGGATTGCCGAATACGGCGGGAAGACCGACGCCGGTGATCGCCAGCGTACCCATCATCATCGCCCAGAACGTCACCGGAATCTCTTTCCGCAGGCCGCCATAATAGCGCATGTCCTGCTCATGGTGCATCGCATGGATCACCGAGCCGGCGCCCAGGAACAACAGCGCCTTGAAGAAGGCGTGGGTGAACAGATGGAACATGGCCGCGCCATAGGCGCCGACGCCCGCCGCGAAGAACATGTAACCAAGCTGCGAGCAGGTCGAATAGGCGATCACTCGCTTGATATCCGTCTGCACCAGCCCGCACGTCGCCGCGAACAGGCACGTCGCGGCGCCGACGAAGCGCACGACGTCGAGAGCGACAGGCGCCACCTCAAACATCGGCGACAGGCGGCACACCATGAACACGCCGGCGGTAACCATGGTCGCGGCATGGATCAGCGCCGACACCGGGGTCGGCCCCTCCATCGCATCCGGCAACCACGTGTGCAGCCCCAACTGTGCAGACTTGCCCATCGCACCGACGAACAGAAGCAGGCACAGGATAGTCATCGTATCCAGCCGATGGCCGAGAAAACCGATCGTCGATCCCGCCATGCCCGGCGCTGCCGCCAGGATATCCGGGATCGACACCGTGCCGAACACGAGGAACGTGCCGAAGATGCCCAGCATGAAGCCGAGATCACCAACGCGGTTGACCACGAACGCCTTAATCGCCGCGGCATTGGCGGTCGGTTTGCGGAACCAAAAACCGATCAGCAGGTAAGACGCCAGACCGACGCCTTCCCAGCCGAAGAACATCTGCACCAGGCTGTCCGCCGTCACCAGCATCAGCATCGCGAAGGTGAACAGGGACAGATAGGCGAAGAACCGCGGCTGATCCGGGTCCTCGCTCATATAGCCCCAGCTATAGAGATGGACGAGCGCGGAGACGCTGGTGATGACGACCAGCATCACCGCCGTCAGCGCATCGACACGCAGCGCCCAGTCGACGCTCATGTTGCCCGACACGATCCATGTCAGAACCGGCGTCACGCTGGCGGCCGAAGACCCCGACAGGAAGCCGATGAAGATCGGCCATGACAGCGCGCACGACACGAACAGCGCGCCCGTAGTCAGTAGCTTCGTCGGCAGGAAGCCAAGCGACTTGTTGCCCAGCCCCGCGATCGCCGCAGCAAGTAGCGGCAGGAAGACGATCAGAAGGATCAACCGTTTACCCCTTCATCCGGTTGACGTCGTCGACCGCGATGGTGCCGCGGCCACGGAAATAGATCACGAGAATGGCAAGTCCGATCGCTGCCTCGCCAGCGGCAACGGTCAGCACGAACATCGCGAACACCTGCCCGACGAGATCGCCGAGGTAGGACGAGAAGGCGACGAAGTTGATGTTCACCGCCAGCAGGATCAACTCGATCGCCATCAGGATGACGATCAGGTTCTTGCGGTTCACGAAGATGCCCAGCACCCCCATGGTGAACAGGATCGCCGAGACGACCAGATAATGGACCATCCCAATCACAGCTGGACCCCCTGCCCCACGGGCGGCTGGACGTTGCGCGTCGCATCCTGTGGCCGACGCGCATTCTGGCGCGCAACGTTCTGGAAACGCGAACCCGACCGTTCACGATGGGTCAGCACGATCGCTCCAATCATCGCGACGAGCAGAACGAAGCCCGCCGCCTCGAAGATGAACACATATCGCGTGTATAGCAGCGTGCCGATCGCCTGGATGTTCGGCATCGCCGGATCGACCGGCGCCACCCGGCGCGTCAGATCAATCTTGCCGGCACTCCACGCACCCACCGCGATCATCACCTCGGCCGCGAGCGCAACGGCGACGGCCAGACCGATGCCCGCATATCGCGCGACACCCGCCCGTAGTTCGGCAAAATCGATGTCGAGCATCATCACCACGAACAGGAACAGCACGGCGACCGCCCCGACGTAGACGATGACCAGCAGCATCGCGATGAACTCCGCGCCGACGAGCACCATCAGGCCCGCCGCGTTGAAGAACGCCAGGATCAGCCACATGACCGAATGCACCGGATTGCGCGACGCGATCGTCAACGCACCCGACAGGATCACCACGAAGGCGAACAGATAAAAGGCGATTGCCTGAATCACTCGGTGAGGCCCCCTTGCCTACCGCTGGAACGAACGAGGGCGCGCATTAACGGTACGGCGCGTCGGCGGCAAGGTTCGCTGCGAGCGTACGCTCCCAACGATCGCCATTATCGAGCAGCTTAGACTTGTCGTAGATCAATTCTTCCCGCGTCTCGGTCGAATACTCGTAATTCGGCCCCTCGACGATGGCATCCACCGGGCACGCTTCCTGACACAGGCCGCAATAGATGCATTTGGTCATGTCGATGTCGTACCGGGTCGTGCGACGGCTGCCGTCGTCACGCGGTTCCGCCTCGATCGTGATCGCCTGCGCCGGGCAAACCGCTTCGCACAACTTACATGCGATGCAGCGTTCCTCGCCGTTCGGATAGCGGCGCAGGGCGTGCTCGCCCCGAAAGCGCGGGCTGACCGGATTGCGCTCGTACGGATAATTGATCGTCGCCTTCGCCTTGAAGAAGTATCGCAGCGTCAGCGCGTGCGCCTTCACGAACTCCCACAGCGTAAACGACTTGATGATCTGCGCGACGCTCATGACCCGAATCCTACGCGCATCCACATCAGGACGCCCGACACGAGGAAAACCCAGAATAGCGACACGGGCAGAAAAATCTTCCAACCCAGTCGCATCAACTGATCATAGCGGTACCGTGGCACGGTCGCCTTGATCCAGCTGAACACGAAAAAGAAGAACATCATCTTGGCGAACAGCCAGATGATCCCCGGCACGGCATAGAGCGGCGCCCAGTCGAGCGGCGGCAACCAGCCGCCCCAGAACAGCGTCGCGTTCAGCACGCACATCAGGATGACGTTGGCGTATTCGCCCAACCAGTAGAGCGCAAAGCTCATCGACGAATATTCGGTCTGATATCCGGCGACCAGTTCAGATTCCGCCTCGGTCAGATCGAACGGCGCACGCTGCGTTTCGGCCAGAGACGAGATCAGGAACATGATCGCCATCGGGAACAGCAGCGGATTGAGGAAGAAGCCGTTGATCGGCGTGTTCAGCACGCCCTTCTGGGCCATCACGATGCCGCTGAGATTGAACGTACCCGACCACAACACGACCGAGATCAGGATGAACCCGATCGCGACTTCATAGCTGACCATCTGCGCAGCCGCGCGAAGGGCCGAGTAGAACGGATATTTGGAGTTTGATGCCCAGCCTGCGAGGATGATCCCGTAGACGCCCAGCGACGACGCCGCGAGCACGTACAGCAATCCGACATTGATGTCGGCCAGCACCACGCCCGCCTGGAACGGCACCACCGCCCACACGATCAACGCGACCGTGAAGGTGATAATCGGCGCGATCAGGAACAGTCCCTTGTTCGCAGCGGATGGAATGATCGTTTCCTGAAGGAAAACCTTCAGGCCGTCCGCGAACGATTGAAGTAATCCAAAGGGACCAATGACATTGGGGCCACGGCGCAACGCCATCGCCGCCCAGATCTTGCGGTCGGCATAGATGATCATCGCCACCGCCAGCATCAGCGGCAGGGCGATCGCCAATATGCCGACGATGGTCGCGATGAACCATGCCCAGCCATAGGGAAGGCCGACCGTCGTGTTGAAGAAACTTGTCACTCCGCGGCCTCCGCGAACGTCTCGCCATGGATCAGCTCGGCCGAGCAGCGCTGCATCGTCGGACTCGCCCGGCAGATTGCGTTGGTCAGATAGAAATCCTTGATCGGATAACCCTCCAGCACGCCCGACGCCTTGCCGTCGATGGCCGGCATCGCCCAGTCGAACGTCACCAGTCCCTGCTCGCGCAGCGCCGGCACTTCTGCGCACATGGCCTCGCGAACGCCCGCGAAGCTATCGAACGGCAAGGTAACGCCCATCGTATCTGACAACGCCCGGAAAATGCTCCAGTCGTCGCGCGCGTCGCCAGGCGCGAACACCGCCCGCTCACCGCGCTGGACGCGCCCTTCCAGATTGACCCAGGTGCCCGATTTCTCGGCATAGCTGACACCCGGCAACACGACGTCGGCGTGCGCCGCGCCCTTGTCGCCATGATGACCGACATAGACCTTGAACCCGCCGAAGCGGCTGAAATCAACTTCGTCCGCCCCCAGGAAGAACGTCAGCTTTGCCTGCGTCAGGTCGGCGATGCCGCCCTTCTGTGCATAGCCCAGCATCAATCCGCCCATCCGGGACGCGGCCATGTGAACGACGTTGAAGCCGTTCCAGCCTTGTCCTGAGCCCGTCGAAGCGGCGTCCTTCACCAGCCCCAGCGTTTCGACCAGCTTCAGGGCCGCGCCATGCGCACCCTTCAGCGCGGCGCCGCCGACGATGACCATCGGCTTCTTCGCGTCGGCAAAGGTCTTGACCACCGCTTCCGGCAAATCGCCCAGCACCGACAGGTCAGCGCCCAGCCATTCCAGCTTGTACGTCAGGTCCGTCTCCGGCCCGACCGCGAAGACCTTGGCGCCCTTCTTGATCGCCTTGCGAACACGCGTGTTCACCAGCGGCGCTTCCCAACGCAGATTGGTGCCGACCAGCAAGATCGCGTCGGCATCTTCGGTGCCGGCGATCGTCGTGTTGAAATTCACTGCCGCCATGGACGACGTGTCGTAATCCATGCCCGTCTGCCGGCCTTCAAGCAGATCGGAACCGAGCGCGCGGACGAGTGCCTTGGCCGCATACATCGTCTCGCAATCAACCAGATCGCCCGCGACCGCTGCAACACTGCCACCGTGATCGACCGCCGCAATCGCCGCAAACGCCTCGTCCCACGTCGCCGCGACCAGCTTGCCGTCACGCCGGACGAACGGCCGGTCGAGCCGCTGGCGTACCAGACCATCGACGGCATGGCGCGTCTTGTCCGACGCCCATTCCTCGTTCACGTCCTCGTTGATCCGCGGCACGCAGCGCAGCACCTGCCGACCACGGCTGTCGAGCCGGATGTTGGTGCCGACCGCATCCATCACGTCGATCGTCAGCGTCCGGCGCAATTCCCACGGCCGCGCTTCGTACGCGTAGGGTTTCGACGTCAACGCCCCGACCGGGCATAGATCAACCACGTTGCCGCTCAGTTCGCTCGTCACCGCCTCTTCGAGATAGCTGGTGATTTGCATGTTCTCGCCGCGATAGATCGCGCCGATCTCCTCCACGCCCGCGACTTCTTCCGCAAAGCGGATGCAGCGCGTGCACTGGATGCAGCGGGTCATGATCGTCTTCACGATCGGACCCATATATTTCTCGGTCACCGCACGCTTGTTCTCGTCGTACCGCGACGCGCCGCGGCCATAGGCTACCGACTGATCCTGCAGATCGCACTCGCCGCCCTGATCGCAGATCGGGCAGTCGAGCGGATGGTTGATGAGCAGGAATTCCATGATGCCCTCACGGGCATGCTTGACCATCGGCGAAGTCGTGAAGACTTCCTGATTGTCCGCCGCCGGCAGGGCGCAGGATGCCTGCGGCTTGGGCGGCCCGGGCTTCACCTCGACCAGGCACATGCGGCAATTGCCGGCGATCGACAGGCGTTCGTGATAGCAGAAACGCGGGATTTCCTTCCCCGCCGCTTCGCATGCCTGAAGGACCGTGGCGCCGGCCGGCACCTCGACCTCGATCCCGTCTACTTTCAGCTTGGGCATTATTCGGCAGCTTCCTGCATGGGGGACAGATCGCCGCCCCTAACGTTGCTGTGCTCGTTGATCCGGCGCTCCAGTTCGGGCCGGAAATGTTTGATAAGCCCCTGGATGGGCCACGCCGCGGCATCGCCCAGTGCGCAGATCGAGTGACCCTCGACCTGCTTGGTCACCTGCTGCAGCATATCGATCTCGGACAGGTCGGCGGCGCCGGTGCGCAGCCGCTCCATCACGCGCCACATCCAGCCGGTGCCCTCACGGCACGGCGTGCACTGGCCGCAGCTCTCATGCTTGTAGAAATAGCTGATGCGGCTGATCGCGCGGACGATGTCGGTCGATTTGTCCATGACGATGATCGCCGCCGTGCCGAGACCCGATCCGACTGCCTTCAGCCCATCGAAATCCATCGCGCAGTCCATGATCTGCGCGGCCGGCACCAGCGGCACCGACGATCCACCGGGGATCACCGCCAGCAGATTATCCCAGCCGCCGCGAATGCCGCCGCAATGCGTCTCGATCAATTCGCGGAACGAGATCGACATCGCCTCTTCGACCACGCACGGTTTGTTTACATGGCCGCTGATCTGGAACAGCTTGGTGCCGCGATTATTCTCCGCGCCGAAGCTGGAAAACCACTCGGCCCCGCGCCGCAGAATCGTCGGGGTGACCGCGATCGATTCCACGTTGTTGACCGTCGTTGGGCAACCATACAGCCCGGCACCGGCCGGGAATGGCGGCTTCAGTCGCGGCTGGCCTTTCTTGCCTTCCAGCGACTCGAGCATCGCGGTCTCTTCGCCACAGATATACGCGCCCGCGCCGCGATGGACGAACACGTCGAAGTCATAGCCCGAACCGCAGGCGTTCTTGCCGATCAGCCCAGCGTCGTACGCTTCGGCCACGGCCGCGAACAGCGTTTCGGCCTCACGGATATACTCGCCGCGGATGTAGATATAGGCCGCCCGCGCGCGCATCGCGAAGCCCGCGACCAGCGCACCCTCGATCAGCTTATGCGGATCGTGGCGGATGATCTCGCGATCCTTGCAACTTCCGGGCTCGGACTCGTCGGCGTTGATGACCAGGAAGTTCGGCCGTTCCGCCTTCGGTTCCTTGGGCATGAACGACCATTTCGTGCCGGTCGGAAAGCCCGCCCCGCCACGGCCGCGCAGACCCGACGCCTTGACGACGTCGATGATCTTGTCGTTGCCGAGTTCCAGCAACGCCTTCGTATTGTCCCAGTCACCGCGCGCACGCGCCGCGTCCAGCTTCCAGGACTGGAAACCATAGACGTTGGTGAAGATGCGATCCTTATCGGCGAGCATTACGCCCACTCCCCCCGGTAATCGTGGTTCGCATCGACCATCTCGCGCAGCGACGTCGGGCCGCCCTCGGGGCAGCTCGCGCGCCGGCCGATCGTCGAGCCCGGTTCCGGATGCTCGCCATTGGCCAGCGCCTCCAGCACCGCGACGGTACGGTCGTAATCGAGGTCTTCGTAATTGTCGTCATTGATCTGGACCATCGGCGCATTGGCGCAGGTGCCCAGACATTCGACTTCGGTTAGCGTGAACAGCCCGTCGGGCGTCGTGCCGCCCTTCACCAAGCCGCGGTTCTTGCACGCCGCCAGCACATCGTCGCTGCCCGCCAGCATGCACGGCGTCGTGCCACATACCTGCACGTGATAGCGCCCGACCGGCGCCAGATTGAACATCGTGTAGAAAGTCGCGACTTCGTACACGCGCATGTACGGCACGCCGATGGCGCGGGCGACGAATTCGATCACCGGCACCGGCAACCAGCCCTGCGTCTGTGTTTCCGCGCCGACCTGACGCTGCGCCAGATCCAGGAACGGGATGGATGCCGACTGCTCACGACCCTTAGGGTAGCGACCGAGAATCTCGTTCGCCTTGCGCTGGTTTTCCTCGTTCCACGCAAATGCGCCCCAGCGCGCGCGGGTCTGGGCCTCGTCGGGGATATGAACGGCGTCAGCCATCAGCGATCACACTCACCAAAAACGATATCCATCGCGCCCAGGATGGCGGTCGTATCCGCCAGCATGTGGCCGCGGCTCATGAAGTCCATCGCCTGCAGATGTGAGAAGGCGGTCGGCCGGATCTTGCAGCGATACGGTTTGTTCGTGCCGTCGGCGACCAGGAACACGCCGAACTCACCCTTGGGGCTTTCGGTCGCGACATATACTTCGCCGGCCGGGACGTGGAATCCCTCAGTATACAGCTTGAAGTGATGGATCAGCGCTTCCATCGACCGCTTCATCTCGGCACGCTTGGGCGGTACCACCTTGCGATCGTCGCTGGCGATCGGCCCCTCAGGCATGTCGCGCAGGCACTGCTTCATGATCCGCGCCGACTGGCGAACCTCTTCCACGCGCACCATGAACCGATCATAGCAATCACCACGTGTGCCGACGGGAATGTCGAATTCCATCTTGGCATAGACGTCGTAGGGCTGCGACTTGCGCAGATCCCACGGGATACCCGATCCACGGATCATAGGCCCCGAAAAGCCCCAGGCGATCGCATCCTCACGGCTGACCGTCGCGATATCGACGTTGCGCTGCTTGAAGATGCGGTTGTCGGCAACGAGGCTGATCGCGTCCTCGAACAGACGCGGCAAACGCGTGTCGAGCCAGTCGCCGATATCCGTCAGCAGCTTCAGCGGCACATCCTGATGGACGCCACCCGGCCGCAGGTAATTGTGGTGCATCCGCGCGCCCGACATGCGCTCGAAAAAGTTCATGCAGTCTTCGCGGATTTCGAACAACCACAGGTTCGGCGTCATCGCGCCGACGTCCATCACATGGCTGCCGAGATTGAGCATGTGGTTGGAGATGCGCGTCAGTTCGGCGAAGAACACGCGCAGATACTGCGCACGCTCCGGCACCTCCAGATCGAGCAGCTTCTCGATCGCCAGCACGAAGCTGTGCTCCATGCACAGTGGCGAGCAGTAATCGAGCCGGTCGAAATACGGCAGAGCCTGCATGTACGTCTTGTATTCGATCAGCTTTTCGGTGCCGCGGTGGAGCAGGCCGATATGCGGATCGATTCGCTCGACGATCTCGCCGTCAAGCTCCATGACAAGCCGCAACACGCCGTGCGCCGCCGGATGCTGGGGACCGAAGTTGATCGTGTAGTTCTGGATCGTCACATCGCCAGTCGTCGGATCGGACGGCGTGGTCTGGCCCAGCATCTGGTCGACGTGCGGATCTATGGTCGTCGTCACGGGCGCCATGGCGGGAGCGTCACTCACTGATTCTGCCCTCCCTTCGAGGGAACGACATCGGGATTGGCCGGCTCGGGCTTCGCATCGGGATTGGCCGCACCATTACCTGTATCGGCGGTGCTTTCCGCCGTGGTCTTGGCATAGGGTTCGCTCGATGCCTTGGGCGTCTGCGACTGGCTCTGCACCGCGTCCGCCTTGACGATCGTGTCGGCCGACAACGGCGTCTGCGCCCCCTTGGCCTGTGGCAGCACGGCCTTCTCATCCCCCGGCAACGTGTAACCGGCGCCCTCCCATGGGCTGAGAAAGTCGAACGTCCGGAAATCCTGTGCCAGCGACACCGGCTGATACACCACGCGCTTTTCCTCCTCGGAATAGCGCAGTTCGGTATAGCCCGTCATCGGGAAGTCCTTGCGCAGCGGATGGCCGCGGAAGCCGTAATCGGTCAGGATACGACGAAGGTCCTGGTTGCCGGAGAACAGCACACCGTAGAGATCATAAACCTCGCGCTCCAACCACCCGGCGACCGGCCACAGACCGGTGACGGAGGGGATCGCGTGTTCCTCATCGGTCGCGACATGCACCTGCAACCGGTGGTTTCGGGTCAACGACAACAGATTGTAGACGACATCGAACCGCTCGGGCCGCTGCGGATAATCGACGCCGGCGATCTCCATCAACTGCTGGTATTCCAGCCCCGGCGTATCGCGCAACGCGCGCATCGCCTCGACCAGTCCATCGCGGTGGACGTACAGTTGCACCTCGCCGACCCGCGCCCGCGCATCGACCAGCGACGCGCCGATCACATCACGCGCCATGTCGATCGTCGCATCGTTCAGATCGGCAGCATAGGCCGGAGCAGGCGCCCTCACCGTTCGATGCTCCCACTGCGGCGGATCTTCCGCTGCAACTGCATGATGCCGTACAGCAACGCCTCGGCGGTCGGCGGGCAGCCGGGCACATAGATGTCAACCGGCACGATGCGATCACACCCGCGCACCACCGAATAACTGTAGTGGTAATAGCCACCGCCATTGGCGCAGCTACCCATCGAGATCACGTATTTCGGCTCCGACATCTGGTCGTAGACGCGGCGGAGTGCCGGGGCCATCTTGTTGCAAAGCGTACCGGCGACGATCATCACGTCGGACTGACGCGGCGATGCACGCGGCGCCGCACCGAAGCGTTCCAGATCGTATCGCGGCATGTTGACGTGGATCATCTCGACCGCGCAGCACGCGAGGCCGAACGTCATCCACCACAGGCTGCCCGTACGAGCCCACTGAAACAGTTCCTCGGTCGACGTGACCAGGAAACCCTTGTCCGTCAGCTCGCCGTTCAGGCTATCGAAGAATCCCCGATCGGGAGCGACCAGACTGCTGGCGCCCGCCGCGACCGGCAATTCGACCGGACCGGAGTGCATATCGATTACTCCCAATCCAACGCTCCCTTCTTCCACGCATAGACGAGGCCGAGGGCCAGCTCGCCGATAAAGATCATCATCGAAATCCATGCCGTCCAGCCGATGCTGAACACGCTAACGGCCCAAGGATAGATGAAGGCCGCTTCCAGATCGAAGATGATGAACAGGATCGCGACCAGATAGAAGCGCACGTCATACTGGCTGCGCGGGTCCTCGAACGCCGGGAACCCGCATTCATATTCAGCGAGCTTCTGCTCGTTGGGCTTGTGAGAGCCCGTGAGCCGCCCGACGGCCATCGGCAGGAACACGAACGCGCTTGAAAGCAGGATCGCGACGCCCAGGAACAGTAGGATCGGCAGATATTGCGACAGGTCGACCAATGGGTTTCTCGCAAGTGCGAACGGATGCAGACGGCTTTAGGCCGGTCGGGATGACCGGGCAAGGCATCGAAAGCGTGAGAATAACTCGCAATTAGGGCGATGTTATCCTGAGTTGTGATCAGGACAGCAAAGCTGCCCTCCCATCGCTCTAACGCAGCGAGCCGGCGACCAGCTTGTGGAGTTTCGAATGCAGGGCGTCGTTCGCGGCGAGGAACTCGTTGCGCTCCAGCGGCCGGTCGCCGCCACGATAATCGCTGACGAAACCGCCGGCTTCCTTCACCAACAGCATTCCGGCCGCCACATCCCATGGCTGCAGGTCCGATTCCCAGAAGCCGTCGAATCGGCCCGCCGCCACCCACGCCAGATCGAGTGCCGCCGCCCCCAGCCGGCGGATGCCCGCTACCTGCGGTGCTACCGCGCCGAAGATGCGGCTCCACTGCGCGAAGTCGCCATGACCCATGAAAGGGATGCCGGTGGCGATCAGCGCTTCCGACAGATCGCGCCGCGACGACACCCGCAACCGCTGATCGGTGTTCCAGGCACCCCGGCCCTTCTCGGCCCAGAAGCTCTCATCGGTCAGCGGCTGATAGACGAGCGCGGTCGTGATCTCGCGCTTGCCGTTCGGCATCGGCTCCTCGACCGCGATCGAGATGCAGAAATGCGGGATGCCATGGAGGAAGTTCGACGTGCCATCCAGCGGATCGACGATGAAGCGCGGCTTGTCGGGATCGCCCGCCACCTCATCGCGCTCCTCCATCAGAAAACCCCAGTCGGGCCGCGCCCGCGACAGTTCCTCATAGATCGTCTGCTCGGCGCGCTGGTCGGCCTGGCTGACGAAATCGGCCGGTCCCTTGCGGCTGACCTGCAACTGCTGGACCTCGTTGAAGTCACGGCGCAGGCGCGGCGCCGCCTTGCGGGCGGCGCGCTCGATGATGGTGAAGAGGCCGGAATGGGATGGCATTCGAATTCTCCCCCCTCCCGCTTGCGGGAGGGGATGGGGGTGGGGAGTGCCGTCAGGCGCCGCGGGCAAAGCCCGCGTCGTCAGTCGAGCTGCGCTCGCTGGCCGGGCGGCGGATAGTGCGGATAGCTACGCTATCCGTCTCAATCCGCACGCCGGACATAAGTCTGCTCATACACATCGACGACGATCCGTGTGCCCGCACCGATATGCGGCGGCACCATGATGCGGACGCCGTTGTCGAGGATCGCGGGCTTGTAGCTCGACGAGGCGGTCTGCCCCTTCACCACGGCGTCGGCCTCGACGATGGTCGCCTCGATGGTAGAGGGCAGTTCGACCGAGATCGGCCGTTCGTCGTACAGTTCCAGCACCACGTCCATGCCATCCTGCAGGAACGCCGCGGCGTCGCCCAGGATGCCCGCATCCAGCGTGATCTGCTCGTAATTGTCCTTGTCCATGAAGGTCAGCGCTTCGCCGTCCTTGAACAGGAACTGGAAATCCTTGGTGTTGAGGCGCACGCGTTCCACCGTCTCGGCGGAACGGAAGCGGACGTTGTTCTTGCGGCCGTCGATCAGGTTCTTCATCTCGACCTGCATGTACGCGCCACCCTTGCCCGGCTGCGTGTGCTGGATCTTCACCGCGCGCCAGATGCCGCCTTCATACTCGATGATGTTGCCGGGACGGATGTCCACGCCGCTGATCTTCATGACTGTACCTGCTGGAAAGAGCGAGCGGGCGACTTAGCGGCGCGCGGCCGTTCCGGCAAGCAGGGGGTATGGATTCACGTCCTCCCCCTGCCACCATCCCTCGCCGCCGTGCATCCGCTGGACGCCAAAATGAAGGTGATAATTGCCCGGCCCCGCATCGCCGGTGTCACCGACATAGGCGATCTGTTCGCCCGCTTTCACCACCTGTCCCTCGTGCAGACCGGGAGCATAGCCGGCCAGATGCGCATAGTAATGGATCCAGTGACCGTCGGCGGATCGGATATAGATCGTGGTACCGCCCAGATCGCTCTGGAACAGCTTTTCGACCCTTCCGTCCGCCGCCGCCACCACCGGCGTACCACGGGGCGCCATGATGTCGGTTCCACGATGCCCCCGCGTTCCGCCACCGCGTGCATCGCCCCAACTGTCGGTCACCGCATCGCGGGCCACCCCGGCCACCGGCATCACCAGCACGCCCGGCGAGGCGCGACCGAACGAGGGCAAAGCCTGTCTCACCCGATCGCGAAAACCTCCTTCGGGCGCGGACGAGAACGACAGCACGGACAGGAACAGGCTCACCGCAACCAGAATGACGGTCAGGATGGTCCAGCCCAGCTTCGTCATCGCCTTATTCCTGGAAGACCACCGGCGTACCGGGCTTCACCATCACCGACAGCCGGGCCGCGTTCCAGTTCGCCAGCCGCACGCAGCCATGGCTCTCCGTCCGGCCGATCAGCGCCGGCTCCGGCGTGCCGTGGATGCCGTAATGATCCTTCGACAGATCGAGCCACACCACGCCGACCGGGCCATTCGGTCCCGGCGGCAGCATCGCCTTGGTATCGTCTTTGCTGGCATCCCAGAACAGATCCGGGTTGAAGTGAAACTTCGGGTTATAGTCGGCGCCCTTGATCGTCCAGTTGCCGATCGGCAGCGGATCGTGCTTCGATCCGGTCGTCACCTGGAACTGCGCGACCAGCTTGTCCGCCTTGTCATAGACGCGCAGCACCTTGTCGGATTTGTCGACCACGACCTTCGCCGCCTCGGGCTGTACCGCGTCGACGTTCAGGCTGCTCAGCGTCGCCCGCCATTCGTCGGTGCGTTCGGGGTCATAGGCCCGGCTGGAGGGCAGGACGTTGGGGAACACGACTTCACTGCCCGGCCGCAGCATCGTCTGCGGGCTGTTCAGTTCCATCAAGACGGCGGGCGTGGTGTGGAACATCTCCGCCAGCTTTTCCATCGGGCTGCGATAATAGAGGCCCGGTAGCTTCGCCTGTTCGTCCTCGCCCTTAGGGATCGGGTTCAGATACGGGCCGGCTAGCACGCGGGCGTTGAGCGTCAGGGTCTTCGTCGCTTCCGTACCCCAATAGGGGCGCAGCGCCTGCATCGTCACCGCGTCCGGCTTGCCGGTCAGCGGCAGGCCGCGGCTTTCCTGAAACCCCTTGATCGCGGCGGTCAGCGACATGCCGGGCCGGCCGTCCAGCACCCCCGGCGAAAAGCCGAGCCGGTCGAGCACCACCTGCATCTTCAACAGGTCGCGGTCGAGCCGCGCCGTCCGGCTCGCCGGGGTCTGGGCCGATGCGGCGACCGGCACCACGACGCTGGCGGCGAGGATCAGGGAAAGAAGACGCATGGGCACTCCGATCAGAACTGTTACGCTATCGGATCAAACGTACGCGCCCTCGCTTTGGCTCCGCCCCTCAATCGCGTTTCAGCATCGTCGCAAAAGCCCGCACCGCCGCCGCCTCGTCACCGCCCCACACCGAGCCGGATGCCGCGATGAAGTCGGCCCCTGCCTGCACCAGTGGCAGCGCATTCTGCGGCGTGATGCCGCCGATCGCCACACCCGGAATCTCGAACACCGTCGCCCACCAGCTGAGGATCACCGGGTCGGGATGGTGCTTCACCTCCTTGGTCGTCGTCGGATAGAAACTACCGAACGCCACGTAATCGGCGCCCGCCTCACCCGCCTCCATCGCCAGATGACGGCTGTCGTGACAAGTCACGCCGATCTGCGCCGTCGGCCCGAGCGCGTCGCGCGCCTCGCGCGGGTCGCCGTCGTCCTGCCCCAGATGCACGCCGTCCGCGCCCAGCCGCTTGGCCAGCCCGATCGAGTCGTTGACGATGAACGCCACGTCGCGATCGTTGCAGATGCGCAGCAGCGGTTCGGCGAGCCGTGCCGCCTCATGCTGGTCGATGTCTTTCACCCGGAACTGGAACGCCGCCACCGGCCCGGCGTCGAGCGCCCGCGCCAGCCGATCGGGAAAGGCGCCGCCGACATCGAGCGGCGACACCAGATAGAGCTGGCAGGGCGGTCGCCGGTCGTGGCGGCGGAAGGAGGCCGCGAAATCGGGATCGAGCGGGCCGAGAGGGTCGTCAGTCATGCGCCCCCTGTAGCCACACCCTTGCCGTGGCGGAAGCCGTCACTCCCCGCCCCGTCACTCCTCGCCCTTATAGATCGCGACCAGCTTGGCGAGCATCGCCAGGGCATCCTCGCGGCTGCGCTGGAAGGTGTTGCGACCGATGATCGATCCGTTGCCGCCGCCGGCGAGGATGTCGCGGGCATCCTGATACACCGCATCCGTGCCCTTGGCCGCGCCGCCGGAGAACACCACGATCCGCCGGCCGGCGAAGCTGGACTGCACGACATGTTTCACGCGGTCCGCCTGATTCGACCAGTCGGTCCCCTCATAGCTCTTCTGCGCTTCCTTCTGTTCGATATGGTCGCTCGGCAGCTTCACCTTGATGATGTGCGCGCCCAGCAGCGCGGCCATGTGGGCGGCATAGGCGCCGACATCCAGCGCCAGCTCGCCATCCTTCGACAGGTCGCCGCCGCGCGGATAGCTCCAGATCACCGTCGCCAGCCCCGCCGCCGCCGCTTCCTCGCGCAGGGCGCGGATCTGTTCGATCGACTGGAAGATGCCGTCCGACCCCGGATAGATGGTGAAGCCGATGGCGGCACAACCCAGCCGCAACGCATCCTCGACGCTGCCGGTCTGGGCCTGGGTGATCGAGGTCGCCCAGCTGTTCGAGCTGTTCAGTTTCAGGATCGTGGGAATCTGGCCGGCGAAGGTCTCCGACCCTGCCTCCAGCGCGCCGAGCGGTGCGGCATAGGCGCTGAGGCCGGCATCGATCGCCATCTGGTAGTGATAGTGCGGGTCATAGGCCGGCGGATTGATCGCGAACGACCGCGCCGGGCCATGTTCGAACCCCTGATCTACCGGCAGGATCACCAGCTTGCCCGTGCCGCCCAGCTTGCCGTGCATCAGGATGCGGGCAAGGTTGGCCTTCACCGCCGGGCTGGTGCCTTCGTACTTGTCGAGAATGGACTTCACGATCGGGGTCATCATCGTCTCCTGCCGAAATTCGAATAGGGGGTCAGAGGGCCAGCCAGCGCCGGAGCGCCTGATCGACCTGCTCCATGCGCGTCGCGGAGGCGTGGCCGATCACGCCGGTGATCCGCTCGCGCCGGACCGAGGTGATGCGATCGACCTGCACCTCGCACTCCACCGTCAGGCCGGTATGCTCCTGCGGCGAGATCGCGACCCGGAACAATGCCTCGCCGCCGACGACGTTGGTGAGCGGACACAGCGTCACCGTGCTATGCGCGGCGTTGAACAGGTCCGCCTGCACCACGACGGCGGCACGGCCGGGCGATGCGTCCGGTTGGTCAATGCCGGGTCCGGCGATCATGACGATCGCGCCATGGACTATTTCCATGCCGCATCCTTCGCCTCGATCGTTTCCCAAAAGGCATAATCATCCGCCACGTCGCGTTTCGACGCGCGCAGCGACTGGCGGCGGGCCTCGCGACGATAGGCCTCGTCGTAGAGGTCTACGTACCGGCGGACCGCTTCGCGCGCGAGATCGCTTTTGCTGCGACCCTGCGTGCGGGCCACCGCCGCGAGCCGCGCTTCCAGTTCGCTATCGAGCCTGACGCCAAGCAATCGCACCTCCGTTTAACATGTTAAACATACGCTCGCCGTTCCGCATGTTCAACCCCGCATCCAGAATATCGATCGCGTGGAAAGTCCCGAAAGTCACACCCTCCACGCGTGCGCGATCGTGCACGCGTGCGCGAAGGGGCGGGATATGAGGCTTTGGGGCGGTGATTTGTGGGTATCGGTCATGGCCCCGGAATACGGGCGCGGGGGCGTGTAGGACATCCCTACACGGTTAGCAGATTCGGAAGGAAAGAAGGGATGTTCGCGCGGAGGCGCGGAGACGCGGAGTGATTAAGGTCGCGATCGGGGCGCGGGATCGCTATCCGGCGGTCGTGGTGATTATCGAAGGAGCTTTAGATATAAAGCCTTGGTCGTCATTGCGAGCGTAGCGAAGCAACCCAGAGTCCCGCGTGCGGCGCTGGATTGCTTCGCTACGCTCGCAACGACGGATATCGGTCGGTCTTTAACGACGGTTTGGTCGAGGCCATCACATCAAAATCGCGCGCAGCGCTGCGATTCTCGTTCTTCTTCTCCGCGTCTCCGCGCCTCCGCGCGAACCATTTCACACATCGGCCAAGTAGCGATCCACGGCAGACACAGAAACGCCGCCGGCCCAAACGAACCGGCGGCGTTTTGCAAATCACCGCATCAGGGCGGCGACGCCGGGCAGGTCCTTGCCCTCCATCCATTCCAGGAACGCGCCGCCGGCGGTGGAGACGAAGGTGAACGAACCCGCCACGCCCGCCTGGTTGAGCGCCGCGACGGTATCGCCGCCGCCGGCCACCGAAACGAGGCTGCCGTCGCCGGTCAGCGCGGCGGCGGTGCGGGCCAGGGCGACGGTCGCCATGTCGAACGGCGGCGTTTCGAACGCGCCGAGCGGGCCGTTCCACACCAATGTGCGGCAGTTCTTCAGCACATCGCCCAGCGATTCGACCGCGGCCGGGCCGACGTCGAGGATCATCTCGTCCGCCGCGACCTCGTGCACGTTGACGGTGCGGGTCGCGGGGTTCGGTTTGAACTCCTTCGCGACGACGACATCGTACGGCAGATGCACGGTGCAGTTGGCGCGATCCGCCGCGTCGAGGATTTCCTCGGCGGTGCTGGCGAGGTCGTGCTCGCAGAGACTCTTGCCCACATCGACGCCGCGCGCGGCGAGGAAGGTGTTGGCCATGCCGCCGCCGATGATGAGGTGATCGACCCTGGTCACCAGGTGCTTCAGCACGTCGAGCTTGCTGGACACCTTGGCACCGCCGACGACCGCCGCGACGGGGTGTTCGGGCTTGCCCAGCGCCTTTTCCAGCGCATCGAGTTCCGCCTCCATCGCCCGCCCGGCAAAGGCCGGCAGCCTGTGCGCCAGCCCTTCCGTCGAGGCATGGGCGCGGTGCGCGGCGGAGAAGGCGTCGTTGACGTACAGATCGCCCAGCGCGGCGAAGCGGTCGATCACCGCCGGATCGTTCTTTTCCTCGCCGCCGAAGAAGCGGGTGTTCTCCAGCACGGCGATATCCCCCGGCTGCAGCGTGGCGACGGCGGCGGCATCGCCCTCCCAATCGATATAGCGCACCGGGCGGCCCAGCACGCCCTCATACGCCTTGGTGATCCGGGCGAGCGACATGTCGGCGCTCGGTACGCCCTTGGGCCGTCCGAAATGCGCCAGCACCAGCACGATCGCGCCGCGATCGGCGAGTTCCAGCACGGTCGGCACGGTCGCGCGCAACCGGGTATCGTCGGTGACGGCGCCATCGGCCATCGGGACGTTAAGATCCTCGCGCACCAGCACGCGCTTGCCCTGCACGTCGCCCATATCGTCCAGCGTCTTGAATGGCTTGCTCATGATGTCTCGATCCTGATGATATCGCCGACGACGATCGTCCCGCCGGCCAGAACGCGTGAGCAGGCGCCGCCGCGCCAGTCGGGTGACAGCGCCGCGAAGAGGCCGGGCGCCAATGCCTCCATCCGGTGGCACGGTTCGGTATCGCGCGTCACCTCCAGCATCACGTCCGCGCCGATGCGCAGCCGCGTGCCCGGCACCTGCGGCAGATCGAACCCCTCGACCAGCAGGTTGGCGCGACGTTCCCACCAGGGAAGGTCGCGCGCCACCTCGGCCATCGCCGCGTCCCAGTCGATCCGTTCGATCAGCGTCACCTGACGCCGGCCATAGCCGCCGGGCTTGCGCACACCGCGATGATCGCCGGCGATGCCGCCGTCCAGCGACACCTCCGCCCGGTCGATCGTCTCCATCGGGCCCTTGGCGCGCCCGTGACGGGCGATGCCGGCGATCACGCCTGCCATGTCAGCCGCTTACAGGAACGAGGCCATGACCTTCGCGGTATCGACCATGCGGTTCGAGAAGCCCCATTCATTGTCGTACCAACTGACGACGCGGACCAGCTTGCCGTCGAGCACCGCGGTCTCCAGGCTGTCGATGGTCGAGGATTGCGGCGTGTGCTGGATATCGATCGAGACCAACGGTTCGTCGGTATAGACCAGCACGCCGACCAGCGGGCCGCTCTCGGCCGCCGCCTTCAGGATAGCGTTCACCTCGTCGCGCGTCGTGTCGCGCTTCGGCGTGAAGGTCAGGTCGATCAGGCTGCCATCCGGCACCGGCACGCGGATTGCCGATCCGTCCAGCCGGCCCTTCAGTTCGGGCAGCACCTCGCCCACCGCGCGCGCCGCGCCGGTGGTGGTCGGGATCATCGACATCGCCGCCGCGCGCGCCCGGCGCAGGTCGGGGTGGATCTGGTCGAGGATCTTCTGGTCGTTGGTATAGGCATGGACGGTGGTCATCAGCCCGCGTTCGATCCCGATCGAATCGTTCAGCACCTTGGCGACGGGCGCCAGGCAATTGGTGGTGCACGACGCGTTCGACACGATCGTGTGATCGGCGGTCAGCTTGTCATGGTTCACGCCGAACACCACGGTCAGGTCGACATTCTTGCCGGGTGCCGAGATCAGCACCTTCTTCGCGCCCGCATCGATATGCTTCTGGCATGATACATTGTCGGTGAAGAAGCCGGTGCATTCCAGTACCAGATCGACGCCCAGTTCCTTGTGCGGCAGGTTGGCGGGATCGCGCTCGGCGGTGACGCGGATGCGCTTGCCGTCGACGACCAGATCGTTGCCCTCGGCCGATACCTCGCCCGGATATTTACCGTGGACGCTGTCGCGGCTGAACAGCCATGCGTTCGACTTGGCATCGGCCAGATCGTTGATCGCGACGAGGTCGAGCCCGCTGTCACCGCGTTCCAGGATCGCGCGCGCGACGAGGCGGCCGATACGCCCGAAACCGTTGATCGCTACCTTGACCGTCATGTGTGGCACTCCATCATGGGCGGCCGCGGATGCCGGGGCCGAGACGCAGCGGCCTTTGCGGGGGCGGCGGCGTTCCTGTCAACAGCGGCGGTCCAATATCTGGAACGTCGCAGGCCAAAGCCGGGCCGGCGCAGATCGCCGATCACAGGCGTTGCCGTGACGGTCCCTTCCGCCTAATCCGCCCGCATGACCGACACACCCCCACAGGTCGCACCGGCGGTGGAGCGCATCGACCGGGCGATCGCGCGTATCGAGGCGTCGATCGCCGCGCGCTCGGAAAGCGGCGATGCCCTTGCCCGCCGCCACGCCGCGCTGAAAGCCCGCATGGCCGAAGCGGTCGCCGCGCTCGACGACGTGATCGCGCGGGGCAGCACGCGCTGATGCCCAACGTCACGATCCAGATCGGCGGTCGTCCCCATGCCGTCGCCTGCCGCGCGGGTGAGGAAGCGCGCGTCCAGATGCTCGGCAGGATGCTCGACGACCGCTGGGCCGCCGCCGACCGTGCGTCGGGCGGGCAACCCGAACGCGCGATGCTGTTCGTGGCGCTGATGCTGGCCGATGCGCTGGACGAGGTGGAGAAGCGCCCGCCCGAAGGCGCCGCCGTCAGCGAGTCGGCGTTGCAGCGGATCGCCGATCGGCTGGAAGGATTGGCGGATGCCCTTGAGCAAGCGCCTCCGACGTCCTAGATGGGTCTTGGCGGGTTCTGCCCGGTACGAGCCTTTATTATCCCTGAGGCTATTCATCATCCAAAGGGGGCTGTCCCTGCCCGGACCCTGGTCCGACGTATATGGTCCCCACCTGACGTACCGTGCGTCAGTGGATAACCCGGCACACGGCCACGGCGGTCCCGCCACCCGCCCTTCATGATGGACAAGCGCGCCCTCCGCGCCCGGTTGCGGGCCATTCGCGACGCCGCGGCGCCGGTGTCCATGGTCGTGCCGGCTGCCTTTGCCGTGCGGCTATCGCCCGGCCTGATCGTGGCGTCGTATGTCGCGATGGGTGGCGAGGTCGATCCCACCCCCCTCGCCCGCGCCGCCGCCGATGCCGGCTGTCGCCTCGCCCTGCCGCATGTGGTGGACCGGCCGACGCCGATCCGTTTCCTCGCTGCTGGCGGTACGCTGGTCGAGGGGCCGTTCGGGTTGCGCCAGCCGGGTGTCGATGCGGCGGAACTGGCGCCCGACATCATCCTGACGCCGCTGGTCGGGTTCGACCGACGGGGCAACCGGCTGGGCCAGGGGGCGGGCCATTACGACCGTGCGTTTGCCGCCTATCCGGCGGCGTGGCGTGTGGGTATCGCCCATGCGGTGCAGGAATTGCCCTTACTCATACCCGATCCGTGGGACATTCCGCTCCACGCGATCCTCACCGAACAGGAATGGATCGTCCCATGACCCCCAGTTGGCGCAAACCCGCGGGCGTTCTCGCCATCCTCGCGCTCATCACGATCTGGGCGGTGATGATCGCCAGCATGTCGGGCATGGTAGGCGGCTGGCACTGGGCGGTGCAGGCGGTGTTCTATCTGGTGACGGGCATCGTGTGGATCACGCCGATGCGGCCGTTGCTGTCATGGATGGAGACGGGGCGCTGGCGCTGATGATTCAGGGAAGGGGTAAGCGCCATCCGTTGAGGGATGGCGCGAGTGACGGGACTTGAACCCGCGACCTCCGGCGTGACAGGCCGGCGCTCTAACCAACTGAGCTACACCCGCAGACCCTTGGGAACCGCGCTGTCGCGGCCCGTGATGGACGTCGGCTTGCCATGATTTGCTCCATCCCGTGTCAGGGGATGGCGCGAGTGACGGGACTTGAACCCGCGACCTCCGGCGTGACAGGCCGGCGCTCTAACCAACTGAGCTACACCCGC